>NZ_JBPCHJ010000001.1:0-1735000 GCF_054923805.1 Pseudoalteromonas sp. GB43 | reverse complement strand
TGCACGAATGGTGTAACCATGGCCACGCTGTCTCCACCCGAGACTCAGTGAAATTGAAATCGCAGTGAAGATGCTGTGTACCCGCGGCTAGACGGAAAGACCCCGTGAACCTTTACTACAGCTTGGCACTGAACATTGACCCTACATGTGTAGGATAGGTGGGAGGCTTTGAAGCAGAAACGCTAGTTTTTGTGGAGCCGTCCTTGAAATACCACCCTTGTAGTGTTGATGTTCTAACGTTGGTCCCTAATCGGGATTACGGACAGTGCCTGGTGGGTAGTTTGACTGGGGCGGTCTCCTCCCAAAGAGTAACGGAGGAGCACGAAGGTTGGCTAAGTACGGTCGGACATCGTACGGTTAGTGTAATGGTAGAAGCCAGCTTAACTGCGAGACAGACACGTCGAGCAGGTACGAAAGTAGGTCATAGTGATCCGGTGGTTCTGAATGGAAGGGCCATCGCTCAACGGATAAAAGGTACTCCGGGGATAACAGGCTGATACCGCCCAAGAGTTCATATCGACGGCGGTGTTTGGCACCTCGATGTCGGCTCATCACATCCTGGGGCTGAAGTCGGTCCCAAGGGTATGGCTGTTCGCCATTTAAAGTGGTACGCGAGCTGGGTTTAGAACGTCGTGAGACAGTTCGGTCCCTATCTGCCGTGGGCGTTTGAGAATTGAGAGGGGTTGCTCCTAGTACGAGAGGACCGGAGTGAACGAACCGCTGGTGTTCGGGTTGTCATGCCAATGGCACTGCCCGGTAGCTACGTTCGGAACTGATAAGCGCTGAAAGCATCTAAGCGCGAAGCAGGCCTCGAGATGAGTTCTCACTAGACTTTTAAAGTCTCTGAAGGGCCGTTGAAGACTACAACGTTGATAGGCAGGATGTGGAAGTGGTGTGAGCCATTAAGCTAACCTGTACTAATTACCCGTGAGGCTTAACCATACAACGCCAAACGCGTTTTATGACAGCGTAACAGACAGAAGTTAAGTTACTAAAGTAGACAATTACTTGATATCAGAATTCCAGATTTTAGTTAATTGCCAAGGCGATTAACAAACCAAATTTGCTTGGTGACAATAGCGTTTTGGACCCACCTGACCCCATGCCGAACTCAGTAGTGAAACGAAACAGCGCCGATGATAGTGTAGCAGCTGCTATGTGAAAGTAGGTCATCGCCAGGCTCCAAATAAGAGAAAGCCCGATTCGAAAGAGTCGGGCTTTTTTGCGTTTGGAGCTGTCAGCCAGGTAGGTTGGGTAGAGCGGAGCGAAACCCAACATAATCCATATGACCCTCTTCATAACCCATGGTTAATACCAACCCGCAATAATACTTAATCATTTTGAGGGATAATACCATTCCGCATAAAGATTAAATCAATTTATACCAATCCGCTTAATTAAGTAGTCTATTTTGAGGCAATAAAACCTCGTTGATAACAAGGCAAAAATTTCGTTATTTAGTTGTTCTAAATGAGAAATTTTTAACGCAGTTAGCGACAGGTTTTATCCCTCAAAATGATTAAGTATTATTGCGGGTTGGTATTAATCCATTCCCGATTGCACATTTTCTTCACTCGATCCGGGATTGAAATAAAGTGATTCCACGCCTTTGAAACTTCATCGACAATTTCGTCATAGCCTGAAAACACTCTATTTGATAAACAATGTTGTCGTATCCAACTCCATACTTGCTCTATTGGATTTAGCTCTGGTGAATAAGGTGGGAGCTTTATCAGGGTTAGGTTTTTAAATTCTGCAGCTGTATCGTATGTGTGCCAGCCTGCGCCATCTATTATCACGACAGCGTGTCTTCCAACAGGTGTCGCGTGTGATATCTGGCGCATATGCTGCGTCATTGCTTCTTTATTTACGAATGGGCTAACTAACGCTTCTGTTTCGGTTTGTGGCTGGACATACCGCGCCAAATAAGTATCCATAGTCAAATTGCTGTTGTTTTACAATCCGTGGCCGAGTGCCTGTTTCAGCCCAAATGCGCGTAGTCGGATTTTGCTGGCCAAATCGTGCTTCGTCCTGAAACCATACGTCGATCCGATCAAGAGGAAGGTGTCCTGGTGTGTGAAGGATCGTTTCCAGCTGGAAGTTTTTTAAAAGCCTCTTGGCTCTGTAATGATTGTTTTGGGTGTTTAGAGCGGCTTGTGATCCAACTAAAGCCAAGTTGCTTTAGAATTTTATAGACATGATTTAAGTGGTAATGAACACCAAATTCAGTGTGAATGTAATGCACAATGTCTTCACCGGTAAGGCGGCCACCACGTAGTTCTGTGTTCGTGCGCTTTATAAATTCAGACAGTTGTTCAAGTTGCCGCTGTTGCAGCCTTGATGGACGTCCTTGAATAGGCTTATTGTCTAAACCATCAAGCCCATACTCTAGGTAACTAGAAACCCATTTATTCACACTACTTCTTGCAGTGTTTAGACGTTTTGCAATATCGGTTCGGCTATTACCCTCATAAAATAAAGACACTGCGAGCAATCGCATGCGTTTTCGTGCGTTTGGTTCTTTTCGAGAAAGCGCTAAAAGCTGTTCAGATATGTTTGAATTCAATGTTATTAGCCGGTGATTTTATATAGCCTATATTAGATCAGATATTTAAGCGGAATGGTATCAGCTTTCAGCCGTCAGACTTCAGTTGAACTGCGGGGTTGCCCTGTACAAAGTCACCCTCAGCAACAAAACCCCGTAGGCACTTCAGTGCCGAATCTAGACCATAACAAACACATTCATGGCTGAAGCCATTCCTAAAAGTACACTTTGTCTAGAACCTAGAACCTCCGGCAGAGGGAGACGCAGCCCCAAACACCCACACCGGGCGGCTGAACGCTGAACGCTGAGGGCTGAAAGCTGATAGCTCTGCGATGTGTTGGGTTTCGCTCCGCTCTACCCAACCTACGCCAGAACTTAACACTTTACTCTTTCTAACTCGCTAATTAGCGACTAAAAAAGCCCATACTCTTCGGTTTCTTCTGCTTCGTGGCGCATGAGGTGTTCTGGGCGGAAGATGGCGCTTGGGTCTAATAGTAAGCTGTGTTTATGCTTCATTTTAATTAGCCCGCGCATCATGTTTTTAGTTTGTGGGTCAACATCAAAACCAACAGAGGTAAGCTGCTCTAAAGGCTTGATATCTTCTTTCTTAACATTAATATTGTCTTCGACTTTATCGACCAGAAGCCCTATATGAGGTGTTACACCGTCTTTAGTTGTAAAAATGATGATTGGCTTGTAATCAAGGCTTATCTGCTCTCGGTTCATTCAAACAACCGGTTTAGCTGATTAAGAGTTTGTCGTTTTTTTTCTTCAAATAAAATAATTACAGAATCTTTTGACTGTGTTTTCCGTACTTCTAAAAGTTCGCTAGCCATAACATGTAGTGCATGGTAGGGCTTTTCAAGTTTGGCAACAATGCTCTTAAGATCTTCATTATCAGTCTCGAAATCTTTGTACCAGCGACTAAATGAGGACTTACTTGGATTTAGCGAATTTGTGAAGGATGTTCCAGTAGATAGGTTGTTTTCTAATACATTGAGCCATTCTAAGTGCTCTTTTTCTCTTTCAACTAATAATTCTGAAAGCGCGGCATTTACTTCGTATGTTGACCTGTTATTTAAAACTACTCCCAAATCAAATATGGGGGTCGGCGTGTCCATATAATCTTTGACCCCGATAAAGCTCTTATTTTCATTGGGCAATGACGTTAAATTACCCTCATAACGTTCAGTTAGAAGAATATCAAGAATTTTTAATGAAATAGTCTTGTGCCCAACTCGGAAATTAATCAAATCCATATTTCCCTCAAAGCCTTGTTAAGTCTTTATAGCATAGAACATTATTATGTTTTTAGTGATGGATTTACAAAATTACTTTTTGAAATAGGAGCGGTAGATTTTTTTATTATTTCCAGCACTATGACTATTAAATAAATCAGCGAATTCAGATGTGTCAGTGAAGAGGTGAGTTAGCTCGGTCAGCAGACATTGATTGTTTAGAGGCGTTGGGCATTTTTGGGCAGCGCTAACCAATGCTACGGCATTCAAATAACCTTCAAATATAATTCTATTCGCACTCGTGTGATAAGGTTCGATATCTTCAATAAATTGCTTACACCAAGAGTTTTTACAGTTATTAGGGTCAGGTACTACTTCAGTGACCATAATGTTGGCGGGCTGTTTAACTCGCTGATATAAATCATGGCTCGAAACGAAAGACACCGAAGTATAGTCTGGGTTGAAGCTTTGTTTGTTTGCTGCATTAATGAATTCAGCGAGAGGCTCGTAGGTGCCGACTAAACAAATTGCGGTTGCTTTACTTTCTTTTAGAAGCGCTAAAGCTTTTGAAATATCATCACTATTGCGCTTAAACCGAGCGACTTCTACAGGTTTAATACCATGTATTTTTAATGCATTAACAAGGTTGTTTTCTACCATATAGCCAAACTCATCGGCTTGGATCATCAAGCCAATTTTTTCATGCTTACGCTCTTTCACGAAATAATTAATTTGCTCTATGGCTTCATCTTGGTAGCTCGCACGAAGATTAAATACATTTGGCATTGAGCTATTATGTAAAAAATCAGCGCCTGTAAATGGCATTAGAAATGGAATGCGGTGCCTATCCAGAATAGGTTTAATTGCATGGGCTGTTGGTGTGCCCATAGAGCCAAAAATTGCATGGATCTTTTGATCAAATAAAAACTCGCGAGTATTCACTACGGTATTTTTTGGCTCATAACCATCATCAGCTAAAATCAGAATCGATACTTTGCCCATTAATACCGTTTTCTTTGTTGATTTTATTAAAGTAAATATTACTGCCAAGCGCCAGTTGTTCGCCTATTTGCTTTGCGGGTCCAGTGAGCGCAGTGGACATGCCGAGTTTAATGGTAGGCTGTGCGTGTTCAGCTAAAGCTATCTGAGGTAGTAGCAAGGTACAAATACATAAACACTTAATGGCTGTGATTTTGAAGTGATTTATAGTGAGCATACCAACCTTGCACTGCGGTTTTGAACTGTGACTCTAAGTCTTTTTTACCTGTAAAACCGGCTTCTTCGATTAAGCTATTTACAGAGGTTTGCTGTAATACTAGTCGAATAAGGATGAACTTTGTATGTTCATCTAATAAATTTAGACTAATTGGTGTGCTCCAAAGTATTTGCCATAGCAATGGCTGTACTTGGAAGAGGTTAATATCACCAGTTAACAGCCGCTCAGCTCTTGCATCTAAGGCAGAAGATAGATCACTTTTTGGTAAGCCTTTGAATAGCTCTGCAATAAGCTGCCAAGGAAGTGAGTTAAAGTGATCAAGGAGTTGCAAAGAGAAATCTTGCTTAAACTCTTCTATTAACAGTGCTGCGCTATCTGTCGTTTGCTTATCTAATGCTTTAACCACTAAGGCAGCATGTTCTGCCGTTGCTTTGTCATGACTAAATCCAAGCTTAACAACGTTGAAGCCATTACTTTGCCAAAACTTAATTAATGTCGCATTTGCGCCAAAGCTAGCACCAAAATAACTACAATTGCTTAATTGGCTTTCGCAGTGGTTTAACAGGGCTGAGCCTATACCTTGCTGATGACATTCAGGTGCAACAGCTATTCTCACGACTCTCGCTGAGTGTTTACACAAATCTTCTGTTTTTCGGCTTAATTGAGTCAGAGTTTGCGCCATTAAATGACCATGTGGTCGACGCTTTCCTCTTATAACCTGCTCTGCAATCTCAGGCGTTAAGCCACCCTCAATAGCAATTAAGCAAACGGCTTTTAATGCATTTTCTTGTTTGCAGATAGATAGCTGTAGCTCTGGGGCATCAAGCAATTGGCGTAAGTCGTTTACCGTGGTTTGATAATGAGCCAACGCCAATAGCGCCATAATTTGGCTAAGCAACTGCTCATCATCAATGAGTTGCTCTTTGCTTATGCTTTCGAATTGATATGACTCTTTACTCTGCGTTTCTAGGTATTTTGCATCAAGTAATAGTAGTTCACGTAGGCTATTTTCTAGGGGGTCATACTTGGCGAAACGAACAGGTTCATCCAAAGTAATTGCCTTTAGCGATTTAAATTGGCTACGTAAGTAATGTAAAAAACGTAACGTGTAACCACGCCCATTTCCTTCATAACCAACCATAGTGCTGGCAAATACGATCCGTGGATAACTTTTTAGGATCTGCAATAGCATAGGAACCGGAATCGCTGCTGCTTCGTCGACAAATAACAGATCGCAATCAGGTTTTTCATGTAGCAGTGTATCTGGCGCAATATAGCTAAGGTTAGCTAGTTGCTTACAGTTTTGCTCTTTGCTAACACCAAGCTCAGCGGCTAAATGCTTAAAGCTTGTTTGTACGGCTTTGGCTTGGGTGGCGCAAATTAGGATTCTTTTATCTTGAAGATTTGCTGCTGCAAGCCCTAAAGCGGCTGACTTACCACGACCTCGGTCTGCACTGATCACAAAAGGACGATTAGCGCGCCCTGTTGCGGTTTTAATAATTTGCTCAACACATGCTTGTTGTTGCTGATAATTTATCTCAGCAGTTGCTGGCGAAATAGATTGGTAAGCAGGAGGCGAGTGCTTAGTAAAATAATGTGGCTGCAATTTTAGCTTGGCGAAAAAGCGCTGATTAAAAAAGCTGTGTTTAATTGCTTCGCCATAAGAGGTAATACTTGTGAGTGCTGGGTCTTGCCAGTTATTATCATCGGGCAGCAGTAATATAAGTACACCACCAGCTTTTACGGTACCGGCAAGCGCGGCGAGTTTATCGGCATATAAACCGCTAAAACCATCAAAAATTGCGTGTTGAAACTCTTGACCAAGAATCTGGTGAGCATGTTTTGGGAACTCACTATTTGCTAATAATGAGCTGCTACTGAAAACATAGGTATTTTTTAGCGCTAATTGGTTTGCAAACTGATAGCACCAAGTTTCGCTGCCTTGCACAATGACAAGCTGGCGATGCTTTGCAATCACCAGCTCATTACATAGCGCTGTTATATACTCATTATAAGGCTTGAAGTCTTGCATACTGTGTTACAAGCCATTTACTGCCTAGATCATCAAAGTTCACTTGAATACGTGACTGTGCGCCGCTGCCTTCGTAATTGAGTACGGTTCCTGCACCGAACTTAGCGTGTAATACGCGCTGTCCTAAGTTAAAGCCGCTATCTTCAAATGCGGCATGTGTTACTGATGGACTAAAACGACCTGCCGCAGGTGGCCTTGAAACCTGTGTTTTAATACGAATTTCTTCGATACAGTCTTCAGGCATTTCGCGTAAAAAGCGTGATGGGCTGTGGTATTTTTCTTGTCCGTATAAACGGCGGCTTTCTGCGTGGCTAATATATAGTTTTTCCATCGCGCGAGTCATGCCAACATAACATAAGCGACGTTCTTCTTCTAAACGACCAGACTCTTCATTACTTTGTTGTGATGGGAACATGCCCTCTTCAACACCCACCATAAATACCAGCGGGAATTCTAGGCCTTTTGCTGAGTGCAGTGTCATCATTTGCACCGCGTCTTCGTGCTCGTCAGCTTGACCTTCGCCAGATTCTAGAGAGGTATATGCCAAAAAGCCTTGCAGTGGTGAGCTGAACTCTTCATCTTCAGGGAGTTCGTATTGACCACAAGCACTAATAAGCTCTTCTAAGTTTTCTACGCGGGCACGGCCTTTTTCACCTTTTTCAGCTTGATACATTGCCATTAACCCCGAGCTTTGAATGGCGTATTTCGCTTGCTCTTCTAAGGTGAGATCGCTGATTTTATCTTCGATATGCTCAACAAGTTCTAAGAATTTAGTCACGGCACTTGCTGCACGACCAGATAAGTGCTGCTGCTCGATAATAGCTTTAGCGGCATACCAAAGTGGCAATGACTCATTGCGCGCGCAATCACGAATGTGGCTTAGTGTTTTATCACCAATGCCGCGAGCAGGGGTGTTAATAACGCGCTCGAAAGCTGCATCATCTTGACGGTTACCAACTAAGCGTAAATACGAAAGTGCATCTTTGATCTCTTGGCGTTCGAAGAAGCGCATACCGCCGTAAATACGGTATTTTAAACCTTCTTGTAGCATTGCTTCTTCGAGTACACGAGATTGCGCATTGTTACGGTATAAAATCGCGGCGTCTTGTAATGCATTACCTGCATTTAGCCAGCTACGTAGTTTGCTGCTAACAAAGCGCGCTTCGTCTAATTCATTAAACGCAGCGTAAACTGAAATCGGCTCACCATCATTGCCGTCTGTCCACAGGCTTTTGCCCATGCGTTCAGCATTGTTTTTGATCAGCGCGTTTGAAGCTTTCAAAATTGTTGCCGTTGAACGGTAATTTTGTTCAAGGCGAATGGTTTCGGCTTCGAAGTCAGTTAAAAAGCGTTTGATATTCTCAATTTTTGCGCCACGCCAGCCATAGATACTTTGGTCATCATCACCTACGATCATAATACTGTTGGTGTTACCTGCGAGTAATTTTAACCAAGCGTACTGAATCGTATTGGTATCCTGGAACTCGTCTACCAGCATATGGGCAAAACGCTGTTGATAGTGGCGTAAAAGTGTTGGGTGGTTTTTAAGTACTTCGTAGCAGCGCAGCAGTATTTCTGCAAAGTCGACTAAACCTGCACGGTCACAAGCCTCTTGATATGCAGCATAGACTCTCAGCATCATTTGCTCATTAATATCGTAGGCTTGAATGTCTTTAGGGCGCAGACCTTCATCTTTTTTCGCGCTGATATACCAACCAAACTGTTTTGCAGGCCACTTTTTATCATCGATGTTCATCGCTTTGAGTAAGCGTTTGATCATACGTTGTTGATCGTCAGAATCTAAAATTTGAAAGCTTTCAGGCAAGTTCGCTTCACGGTGATGGGCGCGTAAAATACGATGAGATAAGCCGTGGAAAGTACCAATCCACATACCGCCAACCGGTGCTTTTAAGGTTTCTTCTACACGAGTGCGCATTTCTTTCGCGGCTTTATTTGTGAAGGTTACCGCAAAGATACTGTATGCAGAAGCTTGCTCAACTTGCATGAGCCACGCGATGCGATGAACAAGTACTCGAGTTTTACCAGAACCTGCACCTGCAAGTACTAGCATATTTTGCAATGGGGCTGCGACTGCATCCCGTTGTTTGTCATTTAAGCCATCGAGTAATTCAGAAACGTCCATCGTTACGCCTTTTCAATCTATAATGGGTGGAGTATAACAGGTGTTTATGCAAGGCTAAATAAAATACTGTTTTTATAAACAGCTATTTTGGCAAGTCATTAAAATTGAAGTATTAAAATTGTGAATTTGACCGATTTTTAGCAAAAAAAACTAAAATCAAAATAACGCTACTTTTTAACACTTTGATTTGTAAGCCATAATAAGTTGGCATAAAGTGTGTTTACTAAAAGTATAATCATTAAAAACTACAGAGGTTAGTATGGCAGAGCAAGGTTCTGGCGGTAATGTAATCGCAGCAATATGTAATATCTTTTTTCCTGGTTTAGGGCAATTGGTACAAGGCCGTTTAATGGCGGCTATTGCATTCTTTTTAGCATGGGTTATCAGTGGGGCACTAATTTACGTTGCAGTTGGCTTTATTCTACTGCCAATCGTATACCTATGGGCGATTATTGATGCTGCGCGCTTCAAATCGCGACTCTAGCTATTTTAAATAGCATAAACACGAGCGCCCCGTTGGCGCTCGTGCTGATTTAAGACTACAAAACTCGCCACGTTTAGCTGCAAACGGTATAATTAGCAGATAACGTATTAAGAGTACCCTCCATGGAATATCAATTTATCCGCGATCCTATTAGCGGTTTACGCATTAAAATCTCCTCTGAACATGCCGTCATAGGCCGTTGGCTAAACGAAGAAATCGGTAAAGAAAAAATCGCGATGGTACAAGCATTAATCTCCGCGGTTAAGAGCAGTCATGAGCCTTTAACCTTACAAGGTCAAGAAATTGATTTGATCTTAAGTAAAGACGAAGCGCTATTCGAAGCACATGCGTTACATCAAGACAACGAAGACTTAGTTGCCTACCAAGATGATGATTTAATGCTTGAAGAAGAAGGCTTGTGTAGTGGCTGTGGTTTTGAAGACTTTGTTGATTTAATTGAATCTTGGCAAGAATTTACACAAAACCGATAAGCAGAAGCATATTCTGCTTATCGATTACTAAATTATTGCTCGCTCACTGATTTAACAGCGGCTAGTAATAAATCTTCTGTTAAGCGTACTTTGTAATTTGGGTTGGCGTATTGAAAATTAACTAACCCATTAGTGTCTATCACAAACACTGCAGGTACGGGTAACGCTACTTTCACTTCGCCCTCTAACGAGACAAAGTTAACCCCAAGTTTGTTGCGGTAAATCTTTGCTGTTTTGTCATCTAAGTAAAACGCTAAACCTAACTTTTGTGCCAACAAAAGGCTGTCGTCAGACAATAATTGATAGTTTGGTGAAGTAATTTTTGATTCAGCGAGCTTTTCAGGACTATCTGGCGAAACGGCAATTATTTGTGCTCCTAAATCCGCTAGCTCTTTCTCAATTTTTTGGACATTGGCCAATTGCTTTGAACAATATGGGCACCAGCCACCACGATAAACAATGAGCACAGTCGTTTTTTCTTTAAAACGCTCAGCGAGTGAGACGGTTTTACCGTATTGATCTTTTAACTCAATATTTGGCACTGCTAAGCCGGGTAATAATGGGCTAACTTGCTCTGCTGATTCGGCAATATTGGTTGCAGTCGCAGCAATAACTTGGCTTGATAGTACAAATAGTGCACTAATGAGTAGAGATTTAAACATAGGCTTCCTCGGTTATTTTTATCAACTGCAGAGCAGACCTGATCATATGTGTTTTTATTTCATCAATGACAAAATTATCTGTAGTATATACATAATTGAAAATGCAAGTTGGGATAAAGAATGTCTGCTAATTTACAAAAACTCGTTGTTATGCTCGAGATGCAAAATGCGATGAATACTAAAGTTCATGAGCAATGGTTTAGCCAAGGTTTTGAATGGTATCGTGCAATTTGGGTTGAGTGTGCTGAAATGCTTGACCACTACGGTTGGAAGTGGTGGAAAAAACAAACCCCAGATACAGAACAAGTTATTTTAGAGTTAGTTGATATTTTCCATTTTGGTTTATCTTTACGTATTGATGGTGAAACCAGCTATGAGCAGTTAGCTGCGCAACTTGAATCTGAGTTAAATGCACCAGTTCAAGCCGATGATTTTAAACAAACACTCGAAGTGTTAGCCGCGTCAGCTGTTGCTGAAAAGAGTTTTAATGCCGCTGCATTTGCAGGTTGTATGGCGCAAATCGGTATGGATATCGATGACTTATACCGTGGCTACGTTGGTAAAAATACCTTGAACTTCTTCCGCCAAGATCATGGCTACAAAGATGGTAGTTATATCAAAGTGTGGAATGACCAAGAAGATAACGAGCACTTAGTTGAAGTGGTAAAAAGCCTAGATACAGAGCATGCAGATTTTGCAAAACTTGTATACCAAGGCTTAGAGCAGCGTTACCCGAAGTAATTATTTAACGGGTATAAACTCGCGAAAATCGATGGTCGATAAAAAGCCATCGAACTGTTTATGCGGTTGCTGACTATCAGGGTTGGCAACCGCAAGTATATGACCAATACCAAACTCTTTTGCCGCATCTAGCACGGCGGGGCTGTCATCCACAAATAAAGTCCGTTCCTTATCAAACTGCCATTCTTGATGTACTTGTTGCCATAATGGTTGATGCTCTTTACTCACGCCATATTGGTGAGTTGAGATCACCCCATCTAAGTAATTATCGATAGCAGTGTGTTCAAACTTTAACATGGCACAATCTGGGTGCGCGTTAGTAAGCATGATCAATTGCTTGCCTGCTTTTCTAAGCTCAGTTAAGAACGGCGGAACATCTTCACGAATTCTGATTAAATGTTGAATGTCACGTTTCAGTGCCATAATTGGTAAATCAAGTTGCTGCTGCCAATAATCTAAACAGTACCAATTAATTTGTCCGTGAACTTGTTGATAACGATGTAAAATGTCAGCTTTTGCTGCGTCTAAACTGATTTTATGTTTACGCGCATATTGCTCGGGAATAACGGTTAGCCAAAAGTAATTATCAAAATGCAAATCAAGTAGGGTGCCATCCATATCTAACAACACAGTATCGATTTTTGACCAATTTAACATAGGCAATTCACTTTAAAAGATTTATGATGAGCATAACTGCCATGATAGCAAATTAATGCCAATGACACAGAAAAAGCATCCTACACCACCGCAAATTTTGTCTAATGAAGTTGTCGCTAAAAGTCGACTATTTACTGTTGAGTCTCTCGAATTGAAGTTTTCAAATGATGAACAAAGGCAATACGAAAGAATTCGTGGCGGTGGCAGAGGTGCAGTGATGATAGTGCCAGTAACGGCCGATAACGAACTGTTATTAGTGCGAGAGTATTGTGCAGGCACCAATGATTATCAGTTGGGTTTTCCAAAGGGCTTAATTGATCCAGGTGAAACACCACAGCAAGCTGCAGACCGGGAGCTGAAAGAAGAAGTTGGTTTTGGTGCTAAGCATTTCGCTGAACTAAAAAAAGTCAGCATGGCGCCAAGTTACTTTAATGCCACTATGCATATTTTGTATGCTGAAGATCTCTACCCTGAAACCTTACCTGGTGATGAGCCAGAACCGCTTGTCGTTGTAAAATGGCCAATAACTGATTGGCAATCATTATTGCAACAAGAAGACTTTACTGAAGCACGAAGTGTCGCAGCTTTGCTATTATTAACAAAGTACTTAGAGTCGGGAGCGGGCAATGAATGATTTTTTAGAACCGTGTATTCGGTTAGCTGAGCAAGCAGGCGATGCCATTATGGCCATTTATCAGCAGGATGATATTGGTGCTGAGCAAAAGTCAGATCATACTCCGGTCACCAAGGCTGACTTAGCATCAAATGATGTATTAATGGCGGGTTTGAAGAGCATAGCCCCCGATATTCCAATTATGTCAGAAGAAACCCCGATCCCAGCGCTGGCAGATAGAAAAGATTGGCACCGTTATTGGTTGCTTGATCCTATGGATGGTACCGGGGAGTTTATACTTGAAAGCGGTGATTTTGCAGTCAATATCGCTTTAGTTGAAAATAATCGCCCAGTGCTGGGTGTTATTCATTGGCCAGCGAAACAAGTGACTTATTTTGCAAGTTATCAAAATGGCGCATTTAAACGTGAAAATGGCCAAGATCAACAAATTTCAGTAGCAACACCCGATAATTTAACCTTAGCAGTAAGCCGCAGGCAAAAAATTGAAGCGGTCAGTCAGTATTTAAACACTCAGTTTGCGACAGTAGCATTAGGCTCATGCTCATTAAAAGCCTGTATTATTGCAGAGGGTAAAGCTGATTGCTTTTTACGTATAGGACCCACTGGCGAGTGGGATACTGGTGCGTCACAAGTGATTGTCGAAGAGGCCGGTGGCTGCATTACCGATGCTGAATTCAATCCGTTAACTTACAATCAACGAGAAAGCACAGAAAACCCTGATTTTATCGTGATGGGTCACCCCGATTGGGAGTGGCAAAAAATGATTAGTCCTCATCAGCGTGCATTTTAACTTTGTTTTGTGTGCTTTTTGTTCGCTTGAGTTAAATTTGTCACTATAACCCTTGATTTCTAATCTTATTGCTATATGATAGCGCTCTCTCTGAAACAGGGCGTCGTTAACATGCTCATGTTACTTAGAGATTACAGGCGCGGGATGGAGCAGAATGATAAATCATTCGTCGGACTCGCTAATACCTGAAGTCGAAGGTCGTCGGTTTAAATCCGGCTTCTGGGACTCTAAACATACAGGCGCGGGATGGAGCAGCCTGGTAGCTCGTCGGGCTCATAACCCGAAGGTCGTCGGTTCAAATCCGGCTCCCGCAACCAATTTTTAAAAGATTGGTGTAATGTTGGAACTATAAAGGTCGTCGTCACGGCGTGAGGCATTCACTCTTCACCTTCACAGCTCCCGCAACCAACTTCTTAAATTAAGTGAGAAGTAAAATAAACTTAATATTCAGGCGCGGGATGGAGCAGCCTGGTAGCTCGTCGGGCTCATAACCCGAAGGTCGTCGGTTCAAATCCGGCTCCCGCAACCAATTCTCTGAATTGAAAGCCAAGTTGTCATGTAAAGCAACTTTAAATAAATCTACAATTTCAGGCGCGGGATGGAGCAGCCTGGTAGCTCGTCGGGCTCATAACCCGAAGGTCGTCGGTTCAAATCCGGCTCCCGCAACCAACTGAAATTGAAGATTAAAATTAAATGAGTTTGATAAGTAGGCACGCGAAAGCGTGTTTTTTTATGCCTGAAATTCAGGTTCAGAGCCGAAGGTCGTCGGTTCGCTCTCAAAATTCACAGCTCCCGCAACCAACTGAAATTGAAGATTAAAATTAAATGAATTTGATAAGTAGGCACGCGAAAGCGTGTTTTTTTATGCCTGAAATTCAGGTTCAGAGCCGAAGGTCGTCGGTTCGTCCTCAAAACTCACAGCTCCCGCAACCAACTGAAATTGAAGATTAAAATTAAATGAATTTGATAAGTAGGCACGCGAAAGCGTGTTTTTTTATGCCTGAAATTCAGGTTCAGAGCCGAAGGTCGTCGGTTCGCTCTCAAAATTCACAGCTCCCGCAACCAACTGAAATTGAAGATTAAAATTAATTGAGTTTGATAAGTAGGCACGCGAAAGCGTGTTTTTTTATGCCTGAAAAAGTAAGTCTTAAGTAATCATATCACAATCATTTTGAAGCCGAATCGTGTTATTTGTAGGCTTTAGCCAAGGCGCTACTTTAGCGCCGAAAAACATTTCACGGCTAAAGTCGTTCCATGTTTTGATGTAGGCGTGAAATTTATTTCGCGCGTTATCTTTTGAATATTGCGCGATATAAAATCGCGCCTACAATGCTCGCTTACCGCTATGATAACTCACGCCTAGCATGCTTAAGGTAAGCTTGTAGACTTTCTTGCCAAAGTATTAGGGCTTCGGTTAATAGTTCTTTTAAGGGCTTGTTATCAAGTAACTTACGTTCGATGCGCTTCAGCTCTGTACCGTATCGATTAAATCCTAGCTGCAATGCTGTGCTTGCTTGACGGTGAATCAGTTTGATGCACTGCTCTTTATCATCATCTACAAGTTGTTGACAGCGAATGAGTTTATTTCTAGCAGATAAAACAAACTCATTGTAAATCGATGATACCTCATCCTCGCTGAATGAGCTTATCAATGTAGCAGCTGCCGTTTCATCGTAAAGTGTATCTCGTAATTCCACCGCGATACTCGCAGATTGGTTTGTTTGTGAATCGCTCAGAGCTTGACGTAATTTCTGCTGCTTTATTGGTTTGCCTACAATATCTTTTATACCTAGTGATAAATACTCTTTTATTTCATCTGGACTGAGGCTAGCGGTAAATGCTAATACTGGCGTGCGTTGATTTAAATGGTCGATATTTTTTAGCTTTTTTAAGACTTCTTGCCCTGTTAAATCAGGCAAATTCATATCGAGTAATACCACATCAAAGTGATGTTTTTGCATCAGTTCAATCGCGCTATTGCCATCTTTTGCAAGTTTTATCTTGTGCTCATCATCAGCCATAAATTCGATGGCAATTTTCTGATTTAAATCGAGATCTTCAACTAATAACACGTCTAAAGGTCAGTAACATAATCCTTTGATTGGTGACGCTGTTCAACTAGGCTAAGCTCACCAATAGCAAGTGAAATATCAAAGCTGAAAGTACTGCCTTTTTTAAGCTCACTTTCTATGTTGAGTTTACTGCCTAACTTTTCGAGTAGCCGGCTGGTAATTGCTAAGCCAAGGCCTGTGCCTCCTTTCTCTTTACCTGCACTACTTTGCACGTATGGTTCAGTGAGGTAGGCTATTTCTTCATCTTCAATACCAGGGCCTGAGTCAATCACACTTACTCTAACTAGGTGGTCTAGTTGGCCTTCATTAAGAAGCTTCACATGAATCTTTACGGCTCCTTGGTCAGTAAACTTAATTGCGTTACCTACTAAGTTTATAATAACTTGCCTGAGTTTTTGTTGGTCGCAGTAATAACATGCCTGTTCTGGCAAATCATATATCAACTCAAACTTTAAGTGTTTTTGTTCTGCTAGGGGGCTGAGAAGTAGGCAAAGATTATTTAGCCAAGTTTTAAACTCAACATCCTCTTCATAAAGTGCTTCATCTCGTTGATCTAAGCTGGCGTAGTCGAGAACTTTATCTACTAATAAATTTAATGATTCAGCGGAGTTAATAATTGCTTCGCAATAAGGTTTATCACGGGGGTCACTCGATTGGTTCATGATCAACTGTGCACTACCTAAAATACCGTTTAACGGTGTGCGAATTTCATGACTAATAGTTGATAAGAACAAACCTCTTATTTCTAAATCTTTATGGGCTTTTTCGGTGAGTTGATTAAGGTTTTGCTCACGCCTTTCATTACATAGTAGTGCCATGCCTGTAGCATAGAACATTGGAGCTATTACGCCATTAATAAATAAAGTGAAACTAAACCAGTCTGCAGATAATAGGTTGGCGGTTGTAATATCTCCCATCATTAAAGTACGGCCAGTAAACACCGCTAGGATAATGCTGAGAATTAAAATATAAACAATACTGCCATTAGGGTAACTTTTACGGCCATTACGAATAAACAAAGCCAGTAAAAACAATGATTCAACAATATGTTGAAGGTCAGAAACCAATATTCGGCTGCGTAACTCTGCGCTGTCAGTAGCAAGGTAAATCATAGTGATAGCTAAAGCGACTGTGATCGAAACAAAGGTTTTAAAGCCAACGCATTTGGCATTCAAAAACTGACAAATTGCGAGTACATGGATGATTGAGGCACAAAACAGTAGAGTATTTGCAATGGCAACACTGGCAAGGTTATTAATATGGCCATGTAGTGCAAAACTCATTACTGATGCAAACATCACAAGTGGATAAAAAATATAGAGTAAGGTGCCCGGAGTCTTATTGTTGGTTCGCCAAGTAAGGTAATTAAGAAGGGTCATTACTGCCATCATGGCAGCGCTGGCGTAATATAAAGTAGCTGAGTCGAGCATTGTATTTCCAGTGTTTGGCAATCAGTTTGAGCATAAAGTCAATTACAGTGATTAGCAACCAGAAACAAAAACAGACGCAGTAGCGTCTGTTTTAACAAGTAGGGTATTTCGTTTAACGAATTTCGTCAGGAATGTTTTGCTGAGCCCAAGATAGTAACTCAATACGATTACGACACTTAGTTTTTCTAAATGCACTGTATAAGTGAGTTTTCACTGTATGCGGACTAATACTTAAATCTTCAGCTATTTCTTTGTTTTTCGAACCTTTACTCATTAATGAAATAATAGCTTTTTCACGTTTGGTAAGCTTAACTGGTTCGATATCACCGTCTGTTAATTTATGTAGTGCGTCTTTGTTAAACTGCAACATACGGTTAAGTGCATTACACATAATATCACGACGGTACCAGAGTTGGTCTTCAAGTAACAAACGAATGCCTTTCATTAGCACATCGGCGTTATCCGTGGTGTAAAATACACCTCTTATGCCACTTAGAAGAGCGCGATTAGCTAGTTCTGGGTTTTCATCTAGATTAAATAAAACAATATCGCATTTAATTCGTAGATTAACTAATTGCTCCTTTAGTTTTCCCCACGGATCTGTACTTGACGTTTCAATGAATAGCAATCGTGTGCCTTCAGGTACTTCAGAAATATCAGTACCAGTTGTCACAGTAAGTCCTTGTGTTTTTAACAATGGTTCTAATACATTTACACCAATCGTGTTAATCGGTTCTGGATCTAATAATAAAAAGGCTGAACTACTCATATTTATTCACTCTTGAAAAAAGTTGACAATTGCATCCTATCACGCAATCCACCCCTTTCGTATTAGAAATTTCTGAGACTTGTGCAGGAAAAGTACAGTTTGTGTCTATTTTGTGTCAAAAAATACAGCTAGTTAACTAATTGCAATACATTAACTAGCTGATCTGTCACTATTATAGACAAAAACAGTATCTTTGTTCTACCTTTTGCATATTTTTACATACTAAAATATTAGAGATTGGTTTTCTTCTTGTCTTGATACGGAGGCCAGCCCATTGTTTTACCTGCCAGCATATGTAGGTGTATATGGTACACAGTTTGTCCGCCATGGTCATTACAGTTCATTACGACGCGAAAACCGTCTTCACTAAAGCCAAACTGTTTGGCAAGTTTGGCAGCAACCACATATAAATGACCGACTAAAGATGCATTTTCTTCTGTAACATCATTAATCGTCGCTATTGGTGTTTTTGGAATGATCAGCACATGAAAAGGGGCTTGTGGGTTAATATCTTTAAAAGCTAAAGACAACTCGTCTTCATATACAATCTCAGCAGGGATCTCTCGGTTAATAATCTTTGTAAAAATAGTCTCTTGGCTCATACTTAGCTCTCTTATAAATGTGGTTAAATGACCGCCCACTAATGACAAACTTTATTTGCAGTGTCAAACTGAAACTGCCGTAAATTGAACAACCAAGGAGTGAACATGCGTAAGTTAGTATTACTGAGTAGTGCGTTAATGCTATTAAATAGTTTAAGTAGTGTCGCTGAGACTATTCACTTTCCAGAAGAGTTTGTACCTTTACAAGTCGGAGAGCGACTTATTGAGCAGTCGTTTTTCAGTCGTGTTGACGATGTTGAACTTGCTCCTGGTACTTACCAAGTGAAGATGAAATATACCGATCTTTACGAGCAAGGTTATGATGACCACCAAGTTGTTGAGTCAGAGCCATTCTGGGTTGAGCTCACAGTAGAGAGCGGCAAAGACTATGACCTAGTGTTTAATCGTGCCAGTAATGCTGTTGCGGCAGAAGTGTTTGCTGAATCACCGCAAGTAAGCTTAAAAGCCAAGGGCAGTGAACTTGCTGTGCCACTATCGATAGTTAGCTATCGTGCATCTAGCGCGCCTGCACAAGCTGTAGCCAGTGCCCCAGTTGCTGCTACAAGTACAAGCAACAAGCCTGCGACTGCTGTCCCTGTCACATTGCCTGCAAAAGTACCCGGCGGACAAGCGGGTTTGAAAAATATGCCAAGTGCGGCTGCGATGCTTGAGTTTTGGTGGCAACAAGCAAGCCCAGAAGAGCGCCGTGCGTTCTTACAAAAAGTAAGTAACTAATAAAATAATTAAAAAAGGCGCTGATTGCAGCGCCTTTTTTGTGTTTGATGACTTACTTTGCAAATAAGTCGTCAACAGTACCTTGTGCAAGTGGGTGGTAACCCGGACGTGCTTTTAAGTACACATCATGCGCCCAGTCTTTTTTACCGTTTTTAATAAGTGCTTTATAGAGTGGCACAATTAATTTACGACGACCGATGCCTGATAGATGTTCATCAAGCGCTGGGTAAATTGGTTGATAACCATTACCTACCGCTAGCATAAACCATGCGAAAGCACGCTCAGCATTAGTTGACTGTGTAAGGTTGAATTGATTATCAAGCTCAGTCATTTTTTCAATGCTTAAATCGCGAGGTAGGTTATTCAAAAAGTGTAGCCACTCGTGAACTGACCAATCCGCTGTTGGTAACTGGGCTGCACTAATTTCGCCGTTTAACCATGTTTTGGTTACAGCATCAACTTTATCGAAAGCATCAGACGTTGGGTTAGGGGCATCGCTTGGTAAACCAGGCTCAAAGATCCACTCATTAACTTTATCCATGCTCACAACGCCTGGATATTTTTCGATCAAGTTAGCTTTTAAGTAAGTAACAAATTGCGCTGTTGTAAGAGACTTAAACGCAAATTGGTCAAAGTAACCCTTTACGAATGGGTCAAACTTATCACGGCCAAATTTGTTTTCTAGATAGATTAAGAAAAGCTGACCTTTAGTGTAAGGCACTGAGCTAAATGCATCATCAGGATCGCGGCCATTAAGCTTTAAGTTAAGGCGTGTATCTGGTGCTGGCAGAGTTTTAAGTAATGCGCGTAAGCCCGCTGCATCAAGCGCTTGTTCCATAACTGCACGGTCACGACCAAACACTTCTTCCATAATGCGGTTTTCAACGTAAGACGTGAAACCTTCGTTTAGCCATAAATCTTCCCATGTCGCATTGGTTACTAAGTTACCAGACCAAGAGTGAGCAAGTTCGTGAGCAATTAGGTTTACTAAGCTTTTATCGCCAGCAACAACCGTTGGTGTAATGAATGATAAACGTGGGTTTTCCATGCCACCAAATGGGAAGCTTGGCGGTAGCATTAATAAGTCATAACGACCCCATGCGTATTCGCCATACATCGCGTTAGTTTTATCGATCATCGCTTGAGTGTCGTTAAACTCAGCAACTGATGCATCTAAAATTGTTGGCTCAGCAAAGATACCTGTTTGCTTAGACATAGCTTTAAATTCTAAATTACCTGCACCAATTGCGATTAAGTATGGCGAAATTGGTTGTGGCATATTAAATAGGTAATCGCCGTCTTTATAAAGTGCATCTTTGTTATCAGCACTCATTACCGCACGAATGTCTTTAGGAGTGTGAATACGTGCCGAGTAGGTTACACGCATTGCTGGCGTATCTTGTACTGGGATCCAACTACGAGCATGAATTGCTTGTGATTGGCTGTACATAAATGGGTGTGACTTACTGGCTGTTTGCTCTGGTGTTAACCACTGTAAACCTGAAGCTTCTGGGCGGCTGTTGTAGTAAATACGTGCTTTAACCGCTTGGCTTTTAAATTTAATTGTTAATTTTGAGCCCTTTACGTCATCACGTGCAGCAAGGGTGAAGTCAGCTTTGTGCCAGCTGCCTTTTTGATCTTGATACATTACTTTGTCGATATCTAAATCGCGTGTATCAAGTACCAGTGTTTTGCTTGTTGCGTTGTGCCAATCTAGCGTATGCTCAACAAAACCTTCTAGTTGTTTGTCATCAAAATCAACATCTAAATCTAGTAGTAGGTGAGTGGTTGTTACGTCATCTAAGTTTGCGTAAGTGTGCTGGCTGATTGCATCTGCAGTTGCTTGAGAGCAAGCACCGGCCATAGCAAGACTTAAAAGTAATGGTTTAAACTTCATAATAACCCTGGAACGGAAATGAAAAAGAGCCCGTTTTATAACATGATTAGTGCAGTGGGTTGAGTGATTTTTACAATCTAATGCGTATTTTGCGACGATAGGTTACACTAATGCGATTAGTTACCGGTAACCTTTGAGGCGTTTTGTGGCTCAGTCCCTGCAATCTTTTCATACCTTTTCTTTGCCAAGCCAATGCCAGCATTTTTATCAAATTGATGAAGTGAATCAGCTTTTAAGCACAGACTTTTCTGGGCCATTTTGTATTTTAGGTGAAGGCAGTAATACGGTGTTTTTATCTGACTACCAAGGTTCTGTGATCCACATGAATACGAAGGGCATCGATATAGAGCAGCAAAGCGATGGCTTTTTATTGCACATTGCAGCCGGAGAAAACTGGCACCAATTAGTTGCTATGACTATTGCTAATGACATGGCTGGGCTTGAAAACCTTGCTTTAATACCTGGGACTGTTGGTGCTGCACCAGTGCAAAATATAGGTGCTTACGGTGTAGAGCTTGAAAAGTTTGTGAGTTATGTCGAATACTTTGATATTGCCACCAAAACCATAAAGCGCTTAACTAAAGGCGAATGCCAATTTGGCTATCGTGACTCTATCTTCAAGCATGCACTGAAAAATCAAGCGGTGATCACCCAAGTAGGGTTGCTGTTACCTAAGAAATGGCAGCCAGTGCTGAGTTATGGACCATTGCAACAGCTTTCAGAACCCTCTCCACAACAGGTATTTGAGCAAATCATCACAACCAGAAACAGCAAACTACCAAACCCTAGTGAACTTGCTAATGCAGGCAGTTTTTTCAAAAACCCAGTGATCAGGAATGAGCAACTTGCGTTACTTTTAAAACAGTACCCAGAACTACCTCATTACTTTGTGGATGCTGAGCATCATAAAGTTGCGGCGGGGTGGTTGATTGAGCAAGCTGGGTTAAAAGGCTTTAAGGTCGCAGGTATTGAAGTGCATCAGCAGCAAGCGTTAGTGCTAGTAAACCACGGTAATAGTACAGGTGATGACTTAATTGCCATGGTAAAGCATGTACAACAACAGATTTGGCATAAATATCAGATTGCTTTACAGCATGAAGTACGCCTGATCAATGCTGAACATGAATGCCACATTGAATTGGGAGCTTCATCATGAAAGCGCCAGATGGAAATAAGCTCGCTATTTTACAAGCTCTAAATACCGGTGGTTTTATTTCTGGTCAGCAATTGGGCGAGCAGCTCGGTATTAGCCGTGCAGCAGTGGGTAAACATATTCACTCTTTGCAGGAGATGGGGCTCGATATATTTAAGGTTACGGGTAAAGGGTATTGCCTAAATAATAGTGCAGGCTTACTGAACAAAGATAAAATTGGTCTGCATTATAATGAGTTAGGTGGCAGCACCGCTAATGTTGAAGTGCAGCCTATTATTGACTCAACCAACAGTGAGTTAATGCGCCGTTTGCAAACAGAAGTATCACTGCCATCTGGAAGCGTATTAGTTGCAGAAATGCAGCAAGCGGGAAGAGGGCGCCGTGGGCGCGTTTGGCAATCTCCATTTGGCGCAAACTTATACTTTAGTTACTTTTGGCGTTTGGATGATGGTTTGCAAGCTGCTATGGGGGTATCTATTGCTGTTGGGCTTGCTGTTTACGATACGCTTAAAGCCTTATATCAATTGGATGTAGAGCTTAAGTGGCCAAACGATATCTACTTAAACCGTGAAAAATTAGCGGGTGTATTAGTTGAGCTTGATGGTCAGCCGCAGGGACCTTGCCAGCTTGTAATAGGTATAGGTATCAATTTACATATGCCAGAAAGTGTTAGCCAACACATAGATCAAGCATGGACTGATTTAAGCCAGCATGTACAGGGATTAGATAAAAACAAGCTGGTGGCCTATTTGTGCTTTTATTTAGAAAAACGCTTAGCTCAGTATCAGCAATCAGGTTTAAACGATATGTATCTACAGTGGAATCAATTAAATGCATTTGCTGGTGAGTGTGTTGAGCTCAATACGGGTCATCGTAGCTGGCGTGGTATTTGTGAAGGAATTGATAACCAAGGTGGCGTGCGTATTCGCCAAGACGGCGAAGTGAAAAGTTATTATGGTGGTGAAATTTCATTACGTAAGGCTGAGCTATGAAATTATTAGTGGATGTTGGCAATACCGCAATTAAAGCCGTTTTGTTTGATGGTAAGGATTACCAAACCTGTGAACTCAGCAATTTACCTTGGTCACAAATAACAGAGCTGGTCTATGCGTGCGTGGGTAACACCGAGCTACTTAAACCGTTATTAGTACAGGCGCAGCAATATGCTGTTCCTTACTTTGAAGCAGAGGTGACCGCTAAACTCGCTACGTTAACCTGTGCTTATCAGCAGTTTCAAAACCTAGGAATTGATCGCTGGCTCGCGGTGATCGCTGCGTATGTAGAATATCCCGAGCAAAACTGCATTATTATTGATGCCGGTACAGCAACGACAATTGATGTGCTTAATGAAGAAGGTGCGCATCTAGGTGGTTGGATCTTACCTGGCCTTGATTTAATGACCTCTTCACTTACCCAAAATACGCAACGTGTGTTTGATGATGAGCAAATCCCATTTACGACTGAGTTAGGGCGTAATACGCCAAATGGCCTAAAAAATGGTGCCATGGTTGCTACTCTAGGCGCAATCGAGCAGGCAAAACAACACCTTAACCAACAGGATTGCCAGTTAATATTTGCTGGTGGTTATGGAAAGCTGTTAGCAGATACATATAGAGATGCTAAGTTTGACAGCTTGCTCGTATTTAAAGGACTGAATTATTGGCGTGAATTAGCTATAAAGCAGTAAAAATACGGCAATTTGCCTGAATAGTGAGCGTTTAACACATAAATTCACATTTTTTTTAATTTTATGGTTGCATCACAATAAACCTTACCTTAGAATCTCGCCCCGTACTAAAGCAGTGCCGACTTAGCTCAGTTGGTAGAGCAACTGACTTGTAATCAGTAGGTCATCCGTTCAACTCGGATAGTCGGCACCACTTTCCTTTTACCGGAAGTGACTTAGTAAAGAATTTTCGTGGAGGGGTTCCCGAGCGGCCAAAGGGATCAGACTGTAAATCTGACGGCTCAGCCTTCGCTGGTTCGAATCCAGCTCCCTCCACCACTTTATTCTTGACGGTTAGAGGTAGTTTAAGAACAGGTTCCTAATGCGGGCATCGTATAATGGCTATTACCTCAGCCTTCCAAGCTGATGATGCGGGTTCGATTCCCGCTGCCCGCTCCAGACTTCTGGTGTTGCTGATATAGCTCAGTTGGTAGAGCGCACCCTTGGTAAGGGTGAGGTCGGCAGTTCAAATCTGCCTATCAGCACCAGTATCGAGAACTCATCTTAATTTCTTCCTTTATCTGTCAGAAAAAACTATTTGAAATTTGAAAAAATTAAATTAATCTACCCTCGGTGGATTATTTTCATATGTAATCTAGATACACAAAACTGATAGGTTCCGTCATGGCAAAAGAAAAGTTTGAACGCGTAAAACCGCACGTAAACGTTGGTACAATCGGCCACGTTGACCACGGTAAAACAACTCTAACAGCAGCAATCACTAACGTACTTGCAAAAGTATACGGTGGTGTAGCTAAAGACTTCGCATCAATCGATAACGCTCCAGAAGAGCGTGAGCGTGGTATCACAATCTCAACTTCACACGTTGAGTACGATACTCCAACTCGTCACTACGCACACGTAGACTGTCCAGGACACGCCGATTATGTTAAAAACATGATCACTGGTGCTGCTCAAATGGACGGCGCAATCCTAGTAGTTGCTGCGACTGACGGTCCTATGCCACAAACTCGTGAGCACATCCTACTTTCTCGTCAGGTTGGTGTACCTTACATCATCGTATTCATGAACAAATGTGACATGGTTGACGACGAAGAGCTACTTGAGCTAGTTGAGATGGAAGTTCGTGAACTTCTTTCTGAGTACGACTTCCCAGGTGATGACTTACCACTAATCCAAGGTTCAGCGCTTAAAGCGTTAGAAGGCGAGAAAGAGTGGGAAGACAAAATCGTTGAGCTTGCAGAAGCACTAGATTCTTACATCCCAGAGCCAGAGCGTGACATCGATAAGCCATTCATCATGCCTATCGAAGACGTATTCTCAATCCAAGGTCGTGGTACTGTTGTAACTGGCCGTGTTGAAGCTGGTATCATCAACGTGAATGACGAAGTTGAAATCGTAGGTATCAAAGAAACTACGAAGACAACTTGTACAGGTGTTGAGATGTTCCGTAAGCTTCTAGACGAAGGTCGTGCGGGTGAGAACATCGGTGCACTTCTACGTGGTACTAAGCGTGAAGACGTTGAACGTGGTCAAGTACTAGCTAAGCCTGGTTCAATCACTCCACACACGAAGTTCACTTCAGAAGTATACGTACTTTCTAAAGATGAAGGTGGTCGTCACACTCCATTCTTCAAAGGTTACCGTCCACAGTTCTACTTCCGTACAACTGACGTAACAGGTGACGTACAGTTACCAGACGGCGTTGAAATGGTAATGCCTGGTGACAACATCAAGATGACTGTAGAACTAATCTGCCCAATCGCGATGGACGAAGGTTTACGCTTCGCTATCCGTGAAGGTGGCCGTACAGTTGGTGCTGGTGTTGTTGCAACTATCGTTGAGTAATCAACTATAGTGATGCATTAAGCATTAAGCATTAAGCATTAAGCATTAAGAAAAACCCGAGCTTAGTCTCGGGTTTTTTTATGGGTGAAAAAAGCTACCAGCTTTAAGTTTTAAGCAGTTTAGAGTGAAAGGCTAATCTGCCGCCTTCAAATTCCCAATGGACGAAGGTTTACGCTTCGCTATCCGTGAAGGTGGCCGTACAGTTGGTGCTGGTGTTGTTGCAACTATCGTTGAGTAATATCAACAGATAGAGCTTCACAGCTTATAAAAAGGTCGCCTAGGCGGCCTTTTTTAATGCCTGTAGAAAAGCTATCAGCTTTCAGACGTCAGATTAGAACGGTGGGGCTGTTTAGTTCTGTGTATCATTCAGCATTCGAGCAGTTTATTCTTCGGGTAGGTTGGTTTGAGCGCAGCGAAACCCAACACAATCCATGTAAACCTTTTCTTTGGTAAAGCCAAACCACATTAAAGCACTCCCAAGGTTATGCTTGACCTATAACCTAGAGCCTTTACCCTCGCTAACTCGCATCTAAATCCAACCCCTTGATATCTATCTTGGTTATTCATCCCTAAATTGGGAAATGATTATGAATGTTAGCTGAACTGAACTACGCTTGATTAATAACTAATAATAAATGTGTAGATTTAGGGATGATCCGTTTTTTAATAGCGCTGTTAGCACTTCTGTTCTTACCTTCAGCTTGGTCTGCATTTCATAATTACGATATTGAGGATGGATTATCGCAAAGTGTTGTGTTCGATATTGTGCAAGATCAGCAAGGTTTTATGTGGTTTTCGACGCAGGCAGGTTTAAACCGTTATGATGGCAATAAGTTTACCGTATTCACAGCCTCTGATGAGACAAATAGCCTAGCAAATAACTATATCTATCCATTGGCACTTGATAGCGAATCACAGCTGTTTATAGGTACGCGAAATAGTGGTGTAAACCAACTTGCATTACATAATTATCAATTTTCTGAGCCACTCTTAAAAGAGCGTCGCATCACCAGTTTATTGGTAGCGCAACAGCACGTTTATATTGGTACATACGACGGTAGCCTGTTTCGTTACGATAAGCGAACACAGCAACTTGAAAGGCTAATAACAGACTTAAAAAAGCCTATTTATGCGCTATCAAAAATTGCCGACATCCTTTGGATTGGTACCCATGGAGCTGGGTTACTTCATTATGATCTTATTAATAAACAACAAATTAATACTATTTTTTCTGGCTTTGCTGAGCCAATAGATATTCATGCCAGTATCTTTGCTATCAAACAGGCAGCTGATGGCAGTATTTGGTTGGCAAGTCAGGGTGGTGGCTTATACAAGATTGAGTTAAGCACTAAAACAATGACGCAGTGGCTTACCTCTAATGATGGCGGTGTTGGGCTTAGCAGTAATGAAATTCGTGATATTGAGTTTGATAGCCAAGGCCAAGTTTGGCTGGCAACGCGAGGTGGCGGGATTAATGTTTACGATCCAATTAATGCAAGCTTCACCGTTTTAGCACATGACCCATTTGATAAATATAGTCTTGCTCATAACCGGGTCTATAGTATCTACCGAGACAGTAGCGACATTATGTGGTTCGGTACTGCCAATGGGATCAGTAAGCTCGACCCAGCATCATTGCAATTTAGTAAGTTAAAAAAGCCAGCGCCACTTTCAAGTAACGATGCGTGGGCGCTATTTGAAGACTCAAAGCAACGTATTTGGTATGGCAGCTGGGGTGGCGGTATCGATATTCTTGAGCAGCAATTAAATCGTTTAGAGCGCATAACCACCGAAAGTTCACCGTATTCAATTAGTAGCAATGCAATTAAAGCCATTGCCGAAGATCGTAATGGCGATATATGGATTGGCAGTTGGCAGCAAGGGATTGATGTTTTGCATACCGATGGCAGCATCAGTCACTTTCGAGCAGGTGAAGGCGAGCATGGCTTAACTGAGAACAGTATATATGCTCTTTTAGTCGATGAGAAAAATAATGTCTGGGTTGGCACGAATGGTGGAGGGCTGTTTTGTTTTGATAGACAGCGTGGCAAATTTATTAGTTTTGCACAGCCTGTAGCGAATACACAACTTATAATTCCGACTGCGCGGGTGACGAGTTTATATAAAAGCTCGCAAGCAGAGCTGTGGATAGGCACAGATGGTGATGGGGCTTATCATTACAATGCTGCAACCGATACCCTCACTAATTATCGCAAAGGCGACTTGGCTTTATCTGATAATACAGTGCGTGCGTTTTTAGAAATTGACCAGCAAATGTGGCTCGCAACGTCGAACGGCTTAAATATTATTGATTTGAGCAACCAGCAAGTTCATCAGCTTAATGTCGCTCAAGGCCTTCCTAATCAAGTCGTTTATGCATTGTTAAAAGACAATGAAGATTGGGTTTGGCTCAGTACCAACAACGGCCTCGCTAAAATAGATCCTGCAACCATGAGCATTAAAAACTATAAAGCTCGCCATGGCTTACAAGGTAATGAATTTAATGCCGGTGCTTATTTAAAAACCCGTGATGGCCGCTTGATGTTTGGTGGCACACAGGGGGTGAGTGTCATTAATCCTGCTGACCTTGAAGTTAATACTATTGGCGGGCAATTGGCACTTACTAGTTTGCAATTTGATGATGAGGATGTGGTAAACGAAGGAGTCAGTCGTTTAGGCAGTTTATACCAAATAGAAAAAAGCCGTTCAGTGACTATTCCTGCGGGCATCAAACGGGTTCACTTTCAGATTAGTTACCTACACTACTCTGAGCCACAGACTAACCTGTACTCTTATCAGTTAGCGGGCTTTGAACAGCAATGGCGTAAAGCTACAGGGCCTTTTTTATCTGTTGATTATACTAACCTTCCTGCTGGTAAATATCAGTTGAAAGTTAATGCTAGTAGTGAAAGCGGGGCAAATGTGCTCACTCCATTACTGTTAAACATAACCGTTCTTGCTCCTTGGTGGCAAACTAGTGAGTTTTATCTGTTAGCGGCTATGCTGATTTTGGCGATGGTGTGGCTATTCACAGTGCTTTGGACTCGCCGGATACGCAAACAAAAATATTATCTGGAGCAAATTGTTAGTGAGCGTACCGACGAAATCGCAGAGCAAAAAACGCTCATCGAACAGCAAGCTGAAGCTCTGAGTGATTCACTCGAAAATAAAGTACGCTTCTTCACGCATGCATCTCATGAATTACGTACTCCTTTGAGTTTGTTGATTGCGCCGTTGCAAAAGCTAATAGCTGATGAGCGAATTACTGAAAAGCGTGAGCAGCTGAATTTGGTATTGCGAAATAGCCGGCGTTTAGAAAATTTGGTTGATAAGCTATTAACGCTGACTCGTTATGATGAGCGCCATGAAGAGATTATAAAAGTTGTGTCACTATCGGCAATTGCCAGAGAGGTCGCAGGGCAGTTTGCTGTGTTAGGTGAAAAGTCTATCGACTTTAAGGTCGATATTGAAGAAGCCGTATTTATCGAAAGCACCCGAGAAGGGGTGCTCACGATTCTTACCAACCTTTTAAGCAATGCATTTAAATATACTCAGCAAGGTCAAGTCAGCTTAACTGTAAGCGTATCAGGTGAGCTTGCCAACATAGAAGTAACAGACACAGGTAAAGGTATCGCAGACGCTGAAAAAGGCAAAGTATTTGATACTTTCTACAGAGTGAGTAGTCATGCAAATGTAGAAGGTAGTGGCGTTGGCCTAGCCATCGTTAAGCGTTTGGTTGATAAGTACAAAGGCACGCTTGTGCTGGCAAGTCGCTTAGGGGAAGGAACTAGTTTTAAACTTTCATTTCAAGCAACGCAATTTGCTGCTCATGCTTCTGCTGCAAGTATCAGTTTAAAATCAAATGAAGTGCAGAATAAAGCCAGTGTATTAATTATTGAAGACAACGATGAGTTACGCCATTACCTTAAATCTGAGTTACAACACCGCTACCAAGTTTTATTAGCGCAAGATGACCAAGTTGGATTGCAAATAGCTTTGAGCCAAGTGCCAGATTTAATCATCACTGATTTAATGATGCCTAAAGTTGATGGCTTTACTGTGTTAGATTCATTACATAACTCGCCCGTTACATGCCATATCCCAGTAATTATTTTGACCGCAAAGGGCGATTATGAAACTCGAGTGAGTAGTTTGCAGCAACACGCGCTAGATGTGATCACTAAACCATTCGATAGAGAAGAGCTATTTTTAAAAATTGAGAACTGGCTAGGCTGGGTAGCTCAATATGCACAACAATCGAAATCTGAAAAGTCGCCACATAAAGCTCAGCAAAAAACGGCCTTTTCACTCGATCCGAGAGACAAAAAGCTGCTTGAAAAGTTAGCTGAATATGTTGCTGAGCATTTTCATCAGCAGGGCTTTTCTATGCTTGAATGTGCGAAGCACTTAGCATTGAGTGAGCGTCAATTCCAAAGAAAGTTAAAAGTATTGTTAAATATCACACCAAGTGAATATCTTCGCGAATATAGATTGCAAAGAGCTGCTGAGTTGTTACAGCAGGGTCGCCAAGTAAGTCTAGTTATAGATGATGTTGGTTTTTCCTCACGTTCGTATTTTTCTAAGTTTTTCAAAGAAAAATATGGTGTGACGGCAAAAGAATATCAATGTCAAAAACTTTAACCTACTGTTTTTTAATTACATGTCGTATTTGAGTACATTTTTGTCGGCATTCAGTACACACAATTTGAATAACTCATCTACCATAAAACCTTAATGAAAAATGAACGGGAAAACATGCTTCGAAGTACTCAAATTGACGGGCAAACATAAAGTCTAATTTATGGTTAAAAGAGTGATCGAGCGCTGACCTTGTTCATATGTTTATTAAGATTTGCTTCCTTTGAGATTGGCAACTGCTCTGCAGTTGCCTCTTTTTAGTGAGCTATACCGCAATCAATGTAAGGATTAACATGATGAGCCCTCCAAATTTCAGGTCTATGAATTTTATAAAACAATTACTTTTCGCAGCCAGTATTATTAGCTTAACAGCTTGTGGTGGGAATAATAGCAACAACGAAGATGATACCCCTCCTGTTGCTGAAGAGAATAAAAGTCCAACAGTATCAATTAACAGTGACACAGAGTTACTAGAGGGAGAGGAGCTAGTTTTACAGGCGACAGCGACTGATAGTGACGGAAGCATTAGTCAATATGCTTGGACACAAGTATCTGGTCCTACCCTTGATCTTTCTGGTAGCGATACAAGCACCTTAACAATTACAGCACCTGCAGTTGAAGAAGATGCAGATATTGTTCTTGCTTTGACTGTAACAGATGATGACGATGCAACTGCAAGTGCAGAAGTTAATATAGCTCTGAAGCGCAAGGCACTAAAAATAACATTTGAAGGCATTGTAACTGATGAGCCAATTGTTAATTCTAGTGTTGTAGTTCAAATTGGTGATGAACAGTTTGAAGTAACCGCGGATGCCCAGGGTCGTTTTAGCGTAGATATTGAAGTGGATGACTCTGATGCAAATGAATTAGTGAAGCTAGTCGCATATGGTAATAATTCAATCAATCCCGGTGTAGAGTTTGTCTCACAGCTAAAATCAATTTCAACTTTGCTGGCGCAAGCAGGAGCTGATGGAAAACTTAGTAAAGAGGATAATTTTGGCGTTAATGTAACTAATGTTACTACCGCAGAGTTTGCATTATTGACTCGTGATGGTGCTGATATCAACTCCGAAGAAGCACTCGATGATGCATTGTTAGCTGTTGATGCGGATGAGAAGTTACTTTTAGCATCATTAATTAAAATTATTGTTGATAACGAAAACTATGAACTTCCTGAAGGCGTCGAATCAACCTTAGACCTTGTATCAAATTCTGAGGATATTGATAACTTTGTTAATACCGTAGAGAGCCAAGAACCGGGTCTAATTGAATCGACAAAAGAAGAAATTAAAGAAGATGATGAACTTGTAGATCAGACCGTTACTAGTATTGTGGGTGAGTATATTTTAATGCAGCCGCAATACTATAGAGCATCAACTGCGCAGTTAGAGTTTAAGGCTGATGGAACTGGCTATGCTAGTTTGATTGATGTCGATACAAGCTTTAATTGGTCTCAGCAAGAGCAGGATATTACAATTAATTTAGCTGAGCCTGTACTTATAAACTGCTCATTTAGCAATGATGAAAATGATCAGCAGCAGGAGGTATGTGAGTATTTAGTTGAGTTAGATCTAATTATTCTCTTGGAAAATGATGCTAATAGAACTGTAGAGTTTTCTCGCAAAACTGAAACTCGTTTCAGTAACAGCGGTGAAGTGTATAACAGCTCTGAATCTAATTATAACGCCACCCTTATTGAACAACGACAAACACTTGCAGTGACAGCAGATGAGCTTATTGGTACTTGGGTTATTGATAATTTGAGCGAGTTTGGTGGGTATAGTAGTGCTGTAAGTATTGAGCTACTTTCTGGTGGAACTGGGACGCTCACTGATAACGATAAAGCGCCTGTAAGTGTTACTTGGCAAGTCGATGAGAATCAACTGCTTATAAGTAATAGCGCAGAAAGTATCAATTATGACATCGCAATTTGGTTAGTTAAAAATGTACAAGTTGGTTATCAATTTGCTGCATCACTAGAAGCTAAAACAGATGATAGCTCGCGAACAGTTACTGGTTTAATGGTGAAAGATAACCAGCTTTCATTTACTGAAGCAGAATCTACTTGGTAAATGGACTGTGTACCAAGGTTATAACTCACCACAAACAGACCTTCATTACGACGTTTATGACGATGGTTTAATGAATTTTAATTTGAATCAAAACTTTCGTTCTTGGCAAGTAAGTAGTGATGGAGAATTCTTACGTTATAACTATTTTACAAGTAATGGCATTCAGCCAATCTGCCCTGAAGGTGATGTTTGCCAAGTATATAGTGAGTTTTCTCAACGTCTGCTAGCAACCAATAACGGGCAAAACTTTACTTACCGTAAGTATCGCTTTTTTAATTATGACGGAACCGAACGCCCAGAGGATTACTCATCACATCTTCGTAACTTCTCAGTTTCTAATGAATATGGCGTATCTAAATTTGCTCCCTACTGGTTAGAAGAAAACGCTAGCTATGATGAAAATGGTTATCCGACAAACGTTGGTTTTATTGAGCTTTATTCGCCAAGGGAACGTGGTGTTGAAACTATTAAAGTTGAGACAATCTATAACGATGAATTAGATGAATATAAACGTAGAATTAGCTTTTCATATCTTGGAGTTTTAACTGAATATGACTACAGCTTAGCCTCCGGCAAATTGATGTTTAATACATCGCAAGCAGAGGTTAGTGACTTTGATAGGTATTTCTTAACGGTTTGTGTTTATGCGCAGTCAGCGAGTTGTACTGAAGGTGATAAGCAAGCTTGGTTCTTTGATAAAGCGATGGCGGAAGCGCAGGTTGATATTGATCGCCCTGCAACAGAGCACCCGTTAGATGGCGCCTGGCAACTTGCCGATGAACCTGATGTTGCAGTGGTTTTACGTGATGGGAAGTGGATTCAGATTCAAGCAATGGCAGATGAAGGCGTTGATGATGCTCATCCGGGATTTGAGTTAGGCGATTTTACTTGGAATGAGAGTACAGGTGAGTTTGCTGTTGAACTAAGCGAAGATACCAATGGAAGTTTTGGGATTGACGATGCTGGCAGCATTATAGCGTCTGTCTCTGCAGATACACTTACTCTTGAAATTGAAGGGGAAGGTGATGTTGTACTAACACGTATTTATAGTCTGGGAAATCCACTAGTAGGTGCTTATTTCGATGGGTCGCTTGATGGTGACTTCTTTATGGGCATATTTAAAGAAGACGGTACTTTCTTAGAGCTTGCTCATGACACTGAAAATGATGAGCTGGGTATATCTGGAGGTTACTATAATTATGACATTGAGAATCAAAAAGTGTTTGTCGATTTCTATGAAAAAACATACGGTAGCCCAATAGAAGAAGCTGACCCGCACTTTATTGTCAAAGCACAAGGCAACTTTTTACAATTTAAAGATGGCGATGACTTCGGTGTAATGCAAAGAATTACGCGAGTTATTGAGCAAGATTCTTTTATTGAAGTCGACTTAATTGGTACACATATTTTCACCTATATGACCGAGAGTGGTGGTGTTGAAACATCAAATATTGTCATTGCTGAAGATGGCAGCGCTTCATTCGAATTAGATGGTGAAGTTCGTAGTGCGTCTTGGGAGCTGCATTTAGGATCTTTAATGATGTTTAGTGAGGCTACCGAGAGTCAGAATTATGGTTATGGCGTGTTAATGACTCCTATCACAACCGTTGATGGAGGATTTAGCGTTGAAACTTTAGGTTTTGAAGTACCAGAAAGCTATAACGACGATGATGACCCTGCATTACATACATTTTTGTCAGGCAGCTTAATTAAGCAGTAATTTATACCCAAACCACCTCAAGATGCAGAATTCAGCGTTTCACAGGTGCTTAAAATCAAGGCGTTACTTTGCAAGAATGGCAGTCCCTTTTAAGAAGTAACAACGATGAGAGTAAGTGCCTGCGAAGCGCCCAAAGGGTTGGTTTAAAAGCGATTTATACTGCGTTATTGATTTTAACAATAGAACCACTATTACTTGCAATCAATGCCTTGCCTAAATCGCTTTTAATTCCAACTGAAACTCGCACCTTGAAATGGTTTGGGTATATAAAGCCCAGCACAGTATGAAGTACTGGGCTGTTTTTTTAGGATTGATAGTCGTAGTAAATCAAAATACACACCAGCTAATCTACTTAGATCTAATCTTCGCTTAAAAGATTGAAAAGTTTATGTTACAACGGCACTAACATTACTTTTTAGTTACAAACATGACTGAACTTTACCATTGGTTTGATTTAATCGGCGTAGCCGTGTTTGCTGTTTCTGGAACGCTATTAGCGTACGACAAAAAAATGGATGGCTTTGGGGTTGTTGTGTTAGCCACAGTCACTGCTATTGGCGGTGGAACTGTGCGCGACGTTATTTTAGATGTGCCCGTATTTTGGTTACATGATCAAAGCTATTTCTGGGCTATATTACTTTCTGTATTTGTTACCACTCGTTTAATCAATAAACAGCGTTCGATTTCACTTAATGCATTGCAAGTGGCAGATGCTTTTGGTTTAGCATTTTTTGCGGTGATGGGGGCGCAAAAAGCCATGCTTGCTGGTATGCCTGATACCACCGCGATTATTATGGGTGTGATCACAGGGTGTTTTGGTGGCGTTATCCGTGATGTGTTGGCTGGAAATATGCCGATGCTGTTAAAAGGTGAGCTCTATGCTATTACTTGCATCGCAGGTGGGATTGTTTACACATTAAGTATCTCACTGGGTTTAGTGACCGAAATGGCCATGGTGTTGGCTATGCTTATGACCTTATCACTGCGTTTAGCTGCAATGAAATGGCACCTTACATTACACGTTTTTAAATATCCCGACTAAGATTAGTATTAAGAATGAATGATAGGGACATCATGGATCGTGTCTTTAGCTAGAATATTTTCTCGTGCACAAGTAGGTGTGCAAGCTCCTGAAGTGATTGTAGAAGTACACTTAGGCAATGGCTTACCTGCTTTTCATATCGTTGGCTTGCCAGAAGCGTCAGTCAAAGAGTCAAAAGATAGAGTGCGTAGCGCACTCGAAAACTCACAGTTTGGCTTTCCTGACCAACGAATAACCGTCAACCTTGCGCCTGCTGATTTACCTAAAGAGGGTGACCGTTTTGACTTGGCTATTGCAGTGGGTATCTTGGTCGCCTCTGGGCAAATAAACTGCCCCGATATTCATCGTTATGAGTTCTACGGAGAACTGGCTTTAAATGGTGAGGTAAGAGGGGTGAATGCTATTTTGCCTTCGGTGTTAGGAGCGAAAGAGCAGGGTCGCTGTTGTTTCTTACCCGCTGAAAACGACAATCTCGCAAGCCTTGTTTCGGGCGTTTCTCGAAAAGCCGTTTACTCCTTACAAGATGTTTGGAATGACTTATTAAATCAGCAACCTCTGCCACTTAATATTTGTTATCCAGAGCAGCAGTCGCAGCGTGACTCGCTACTCGATTTAAGTGATGTGAAAGGCCAACCTGGAGCCAAAAGGGTACTCGAAATTGCTGCGGCTGGTGGCCATAATTTATTGTTTCTTGGTCCTCCAGGTACTGGCAAGTCAATGCTTGCCCAGCGTATGCCAACGATTATGCCAACCATGTCGGATGATGAAGCAATTAGCACTGCCGCGTTATATTCGATAATTGGTCAATCGGTTGATTTATCGAATTGGCGTGAACGCCCCTTCAGAAACCCACATCATACTTGCTCTGCTGTTGCCCTTGTTGGTGGTTCCTCAAATCCTAAACCGGGTGAAATCTCTCTCGCTCATAATGGCGTTCTGTTTTTAGATGAGTTACCCGAATTTGAAAGAAAAGTGCTCGACTCATTGCGAGAACCAATGGAAACGGGCGTGGTGACTATATCGCGAGCGGCACGACAAATGGAATTTCCATCGCAATTCCAGCTGATCGCCGCATTAAATCCTAGCCCCACAGGAAGCCATACCGATAAGCGTGCAACGCCAGATCAAGTATTGCGGTATTTATCTCGAGTATCTGGACCATTTATCGATAGGATTGATTTACAAATTGAGCTGCCGAGACTCACCAGTAGCCAATTACAGAGCACGCAAGTAGAAGAAAGCAGTGAACAAGTAAGAGCCAGAGTTGAAAGAGCTTATGCAATTCAACTCAACCGGCAAGGCAAAGTGAATGCGCGCTTGAATAATAAAGAAATGAGCATTCATTGTGAGTTGGCAGCTGCTGAGCTGCAGTTTTTAGCAAAAGCCAGCGAAAAACTGGCGTTATCACCACGCTCATATCATCGTGTTATTAAAGTGGCGCGTACCATTAGCGACTTGAAAGCACAGCCAGCAATTACCTTAAATGAATTAAAAGAGGCGTTGAATTATCGTGCGTTTGAACGGCTAATAAGCCAATTAACGCAGTTTTAGTGAGCTTTTAAATTGATAGCATGTAGCCTTTACCGCGAACGGTTACGATACGCTTTTGGTCTTTTTCATCGCTGAGTTTTTTACGTAAGCGGCCAATAAGTACATCAACGGTACGATCGCTTGGGCTCCAGTCAGGCTGACCAATTTCTTCGGAAATTTTTTCACGTGATGTCGCTTTACCCGCATTTGCAATAAGGCAAATAAGTACCTTGTGTTCTGCTTCAGTAAGACGAGACTCTTCACCATTAGGGGTGACTAATGTGCGGTTATCAGGGTGCAGTTTAAAGTCGGCATATTCAATAAACTCTTCGCTCTCATCATCTTGCTGAGAGCCTCTTATGCGTTTAAACAGGGCGCGCATTCTTAGTTCAAGTTCAAGTAAATCAACTGGTTTGCAAATGTAGTCATCGGCACCTTGTGCAAGACCTGCAATACGGTCAGCTTGCGAGTCACGACTAGACAGCACAATAACGCCAATGTCTGTTAGTGCATTAAGCTCTTTGGCAAGCAAAAGCCCATCGCGTTTTGGTAACACAATGTCGATAACGGCTAAAGAGATTGCTTTTTTTGATGAAGCACGCGATTGTACAATGCTTAATGCATCGAACACCGTTGAATCTACCTCAATATTAAACTCAGTTTCTTTAAAATGATTAAGAATGCGTTTAACGAGTAGTTCGTCGTCTTCAACCAATAAAACTTGAATAGTCATTCGCTTTAATTTCACACTTGATTTGTTGTAATGTTAGCACTGTATGGCAAAGGCTGAGAAGAGTCATGATAAGGTTTATAACTATTTCTTACAATTTAATGGCTTAGCGATAGTTTAAAAGGATGAAAGCTGAGCACTCACACAGTGCCCAGCCAAGGGATTAAACTACTTTTCAGGATAAAGGTATTGCCACCATTGCGGCTGATCTTTTAAGTTTTTATCGAAATAAGCCAGCATGGTATTCCACCAGTCAAAGCGTTTATCACGAGCAAAAATTTGGTGATCTGCGCCTTTATACTCAATCAGGTCAACATCTTTACCTAATAACTTTAATGCCGTGTACATATTGTGACTTTCACCAACCGGTACGTTGGTATCCGAATCACCATGAAGGAGTAATAACGGCGTTGTTACTTTGTCAGCATGAAAAACCGGGCTGTGTTGGCTGTAAAGTGTAGGATTGTTCCACGGGAAGCTATTTTTAGATGCTTCAGCTGAGTATAAGTAACCCCACCAACCTTGGCCCCAATACGAGGTGATGTTTGAAATTCCAGCATGAGCAATCGATGCACTGAACATATCTGTTTTAGTTGCGAGTAGCATGGTCATAAAGCCACCGTAAGAGGCTCCTAAATTACCTACACGCTTACTATCTACAAAGCTATATTTATCTAAAAAGGCTTTTGTGCCGTCGATGATATCGTTGGCGGTGTATTCACCCCATGCGTTGACGTGTTTAGCCGAGAACTCTTGGCCAAAGCCTGTTGCGCCCGTAGGTTGTACAACGTAAACAACATAGCCATGCTCAGCCCATAAGTTAAACGGGTAACGGCCTGTAAAACCACGAGTTACTGGTGAAGTGCCACCATAATAATAAACCAGTGCAGGGTATTGTTTATTGCTATCTAAATCATGGGGTAAATAAACGCGACCCTTAATTTCAATGCCATCTTTATTAGTAAAGTTAAACTCTTCCAGTGAGGCTACTTGCGTATTTTTATAGCCAATTGGCTTAGAGTCCCACACTACTTTAGCGCGACCTTTACCTAAGCTTAGTTGTTTTAACTGCTGAGGTGTTGACGCTGTGGTGCCGGTAACCAAAATGCGCGGGGTGCGTTCGTGTGAGTAGCTAACTTGCTCAACAACATCAAAACCCGTATTCACTTTATTAAAACGCTTTTTGCTTAAGTCGAATTGATAAAGTTGTACGGTATCTTGCTCGGTCACTTTAATAAGCGCATCACCGTTTTTAAGTACGTGTAACTGGACCGATAGCCGGGTTAAACTCTTTACTTAGCGCTCTTGCCTTTTTACCGTCACGGCTTAGCAAATAAAGTTGACCGTCATAGTTATTAGCAAGCATCCCTTCAGGAAGGTTACGACCTAAGCCATTATTAAAATCTGGTCCGGCAGTGACATAAATTCCGTCGTCAGTATATTTAGCCTGATTAAATGTATTGTATTGACCAAGTACCGTAAGAGCCGATGTAGCTAGGTTTAGCTCAACAAGTTCTGTTGCTGGTTGTGGTGATAGCTGCATTGCTTGTGCCGAGCGGCTCATTAAGACGTGGCCGCTTTTAGCGTCAAAATCTTCAAGTGAATGGCTAAGTGGGCCTTGGCTTAAGATTTTGCTTAGACCTGTGGCGATATCGAGTAAATAGACTTGCGACGTGGTACGAGCATAAGACCAACGGTCTTGCAGGCCTTGATAATGTTTAGTGAGCTTGCCATTGTCTGTTGGAGACTTCGACCAACTAAAAATTAAGCTGTTGTTATCGAAAAACTGAAAGCCACTTGCACCCGCGAGGTTTTTAGCAATGACGCTAAGTTGCATGGTTTTTAGGTTTAAACGCTTAAGTTCGCCATTTAATAAATACACTAAGCTTTTGCTATCTGGGCTCCAAGTAATGTTACTCGGTTGGGCTGACTCAAAGCGATAAAGTGTATTGTTTTTTGCGTCTTTAAGCTCAGTAACATATTGCGCTTGATTAGCGGTTGCATCTTCGTAATGACGTTGGCTAGTTATGAAGTAATCGCCATTTGGTGCCATTGAAATATAACTAACCGTTGGCGCATCGAATAATTGCTTAGCCGACAAACCGTGTTGTTGTTTAGTACTAAATTGCACAGCATCTAGTTCTGACTTAGCCGTAAAATCAAGCTCAACCTCATTCCAGTTGGCTACTTGCTCAGTGATGATAATAAACTGATGATCGCCTTGGCTTAAAGCTAGCTCATAGCTTTTATTTTTTTCTGTTTGCTTTTCACCATCAATAAATAGCTGCGCGTTTTCAATGCCTTTAAGTGTTAATGAGCCTTGGCTAAAACGTTCAGTTGAGGCGGTAAATTTGAGTGCCTGTAAACCACCAAGTGTTAGCGCACTCACTTTATCGAATGATTGCCAGTCAAGCTCATCGCCAAATACGCGTATGCTATCGCCGCTTTTTTGCAAGCTAGGTAGTAGGTTAGCAATAATGGCATCGCGATGATCCGTTTGATATGGCTTAAGTTGCATATTTTCGCCAAGAGGGCCAATAAATTGCACCGCTGATTTATCAATGGCAGCGGCCATCGCAGTATTGCTTAACGCACATAACGCTAATGCACTAAATGTTGTTTTTAGCTTGGCTGATTGGCTTAGCCAAGTAGTTGAAAGTGTCATAGTTTCGCCTGTTGAAGGTAATTTAAACCAATATAGCACGCTGCAAATTAGCCAAAAAGTGCTCTGCGTTAGATTGCAGTCGGGTTTGAGCTTGTGGATTTCAATTGCTATGGTGAGCAGGTTAACTTTTTAAGAGGGCTTACAGTGACATTGTTACTTGTTTATATGTTTGTTGCTATTACGGTTTCGTTTTTGTGCTCAGTGATGGAAGCGGTACTGTTAAGTATTACGCCAAGTTATGTTGCCATGCTCAGAAAGCGACAACCACAACTGGCAAAACGTGTTGGTAAGCTTAAAGACAATATAGACCAACCGCTGGCAGCAATACTTACGTTAAATACCATAGCGCACACGGCAGGCGCAGCTGGTGTTGGCGCACAAGCTGCAGTGGTGTTTTCAGATGCTGCGGTTGGCGTTGCCTCTGCAATTATGACGCTATTGGTGTTGGTGCTTTCTGAAATTATCCCTAAAACATTAGGGGCTAATTATTGGCGAGGATTAACACCCATTGTTAGTGTGAGCCTAATTTGGTTGGTGTTTATTCTAAAACCCTTTGTGTGGTTTGCAGATATTTTAACGCGCTTTTTAGGGCGTAATTACGATGATATATTATATTCGCCAAGAAATTGAAGCCATGGCTGATATTGGTACTGAATCAGGAGCCCTTGGGCAAGATGAATCTGAAATCATTCGCAGCCTGCTGCATTTTCGTCATGCCAAACTCGATACCTTAATGACACCACGTACGGTGCTTTTTAAAGTACATAAAGATTTAACTGTAAACCAATACTTGGCGGAGCATGGTTCTTCTTCGTTTTCTAGGGTATTGGTTTATGACAAAAATGGTGATGATATTATTGGTTTTGTGCATAAAAATGACATTATGCTGGCTTATCATCGTCTAGGTGAAGACTATAAAATTAGCAAGCTCGTTAAGCCTATTTACACCGTACCAGAAACCTTACATGTGCCGACTTTACTCGAAACCTTACTGTCTGAGCGCACGCATATTTGTTTAGTCGTGGATGAATACGGTGATGTGCAAGGTATTGTCACCCTTGAAGATTTAATCGAAGCATTAATGGGGCTCGAAATTGTTGATGAGCACGATCAATCAGCTAATATGCAAAAAGTCGCCAAACAGCGTTGGCGACAACGTTTAGCATCGAGTAATACCATCGTCAGTGACGATAAGCGTAAACCTTAGCGGCGATGCCCCGCTGCGGTTTTTACCATTTGTCGCCATGAGAGTGACCAATTTAAAAAGTCTTCTTTGGCTTTCGGGCGGCACAGCAAAAAGCCCTGCATAAGAATAAACTCTTTGTAGCGGTCGAGGTATTCGAGTTCTTCCACTCGCTCAATGCCCTCGGCTACAATAGCGAGATCTTCTTGTATCGCTATATTCACTAAGCTACTAACAATCACTTGGGAAAACTGATCGGTTTCAATATTGCTAATCAGGGTGCGATCGATCTTAATTTCGGTAAACGGTAGCGTTTTGAGTTGTTGAACATTAGTAAAGCCAGTGCCAAAGTCATCGAGCGAAATACCAAAACCGCGCATTCGTAAACGGTTGAGTGTTTCGAGCTGTGCCGCACTTCTAAGTGCATACTGCTCAGTGATTTCGAGGATGATTTCACTTGGAGTTAAATTATTTAAGTGTAAGATTAACGCAAGTTTATCTGGGCAGCTTAAATCTTCTAGTTGCGAGGGTGATAAATTGAAAGCGAGCTTTAAGTTTTGATCAAAGTTTTCCTTTATTTCAATAAAATCGCTAGTGGCTTTTTCAAATAATTGAAAAGTAATAAGGTTTATCAAGTCCAAATCTTCAGCAACACAAATAAAGCGTTCGGGCAAAATGATTTCTTGTTCTTGACGCGTGTTGATCCGTGCTAATACTTCAATACTTTCAACCCGGTTGTCATGACGATTAATTTTAGGCTGATAAAACGGGATCACTTCATTGTGGCTGATAGCATGCAGTAGTAATGATTCAGAAATAGGCGCCTGAGTTCGTTCAACATGAATAGCAAAGTGTTCCAACTTTTGAAGTAGTAAGTAAACTTGATTTAATTGTACTGGCTTAGAAACATTACCAATTAAGTGAGCGTTATGCTTGCGAGCTAAGTCAGCAGCTAGGTCTATAACCTTAGGGTCCATCTCAGAAATAATGGCAATTGCACCTTGGTATTTCATGGCGCCTAAATGGCGGATAAGTTCCATGCCATCCATGTCTGGCATATTGAGATCAGTAAAAACAGCATCAAAGTATTTCGGGGCTTTTTTTATTTTTTCTAGTGCTTCCTCAGCACTTAAGCTGGTGGTGATATGAGGGACTTCGAGCTCATTCAAAATAGCATGCATGACAATTAAAATTGCTTTCGAATCATCTACGACGAGAATGTGCCTATTTGACTTAACCATATTCATTCCTTGAATGAGAATACTATTATAAAAGTAGTAGAAAAATTGCATTAAGTCATGTTTATTGGTTTCTTTTTGTATAATAAATAAACAATCACTTAAGGGGTTGAAACTCGTAATTTTATCTGTGCGAAGTATAATAGCCGCACTTTTTATTCGTATTTATAAGAACTATGGTCAGACTTCAGTTGAGTCTCGCAGATGAAATCTTTATTTTGCATTTAAACGGCTCACAGTTAATTCAGCTTTTTCATCAACAACAAGCAATTGCCTTCGATAATCCAGAGCCAAAACTTTATGAGTTTGATTTTCAGGGGCAGCGTATTGGCCTTGATACCAGTAAAGTGCACGAAAAAAGCTTAGTGATTTTTGTTAATCAGCAGCAGGTAAGTCAACTTGCTTTACCTGAGTTGCAAGAAGCCGAACCAAAACGCGGCATTATTGGTTTGCTGGCATTAGGTTTTAAATTATTCAAAAGTGCAAAAGTCGTGAAAGCTGCGTTAGCGGGTGCCTCGGTGGCTGGCTACGCTTGGCTATTTTCCATTGAATTTGCCTTAATGTTAATCGCTTGCTTGGTTGTGCATGAATACGGTCATGTGCGCGCAATGAAATATTTTGGCATTAAAACGAAAGGTATTTACCTTATTCCCTTTGTCGGTGGTTTGGCTGTTTCTGATGATAAAATTACCACTCGATGGCAAGACGTGGTGATCTCACTCATGGGGCCCGCTTTTGGCTTAATTACCTCAGTGCTAGGAGTGGTGCTTTACTACGCCACTGAAATGGAAATATTCGCCGGTGTGGCGGTACTCAGTGCACTGTTAAATCTATTTAACTTGTTACCTATTCTGCCCTTGGATGGTGGCCATGTACTTAAAAGCATTAGTTTCTCGATGCGTTCATGGATAGGCCTAAGTGTATGTTTATTAGGTGTGTTATTTGGCTTGTGGCTGAGTTACACCTTTGGCTTGATGCTACTGGTGTTTTTCTTATTTGTAGGGGCACTTGAGATTATCTTTGAGTGGCGCGGGCGTCACTACTCACACCTCATTCCTCTTGATACTTACGGGCAAGGTTTTTCAGCAGTAATGTACGCACTGGTTGTTGCAGGTCACGTTGCTGTGATGATGCACTTTGCCGACTCACAAAGCCCAATCCTAAGCTTACCAATGAAAATCTTAGCAAGTTAATTAATATTTAAGCACTAAGTTATATTCCGCTTGGTGCTTAAATTCACGTTAGTGCATATAAATCCTTATTTAAATGACTAAGCATTAAATTTAAAAAGGATACTATTTGAGAAAGTTCCGATTTATAGAACCTAGAATATTTAGCTAATCTTAAACCCAAGAGGAACAGTAAAAGGACTTTGCAATGAGCTTGTTCAGAAGGGAGGCGACTGTGCAGCAAAGTGAGCAGTTAATATGTGTAATCACTTTAGCACAGACATTATCTATTAAATTAAATGGAGATTGTTTTGTTCATGAAGCAATTTTTATTAATTTTCTTTATCACTTACATCATAACCAGAGTTGCTTTTTTTACTTTTGATTTTTCTATTTCAAAAAGTAGTTGCTTGGTAGATTATTTTATCGATATATCTGCGTTCATTTTAGTGTACTTCGTTGTTTCTAGAATCGTTTGTTTTGTATTAAAAAGAGATAAAAGAAGCGAGAGCAGTAATTCTAACTTTAAGTAATAGACTGTTGTTTTGGTAGAATGAAGTACTGATTCGGCGGTGATTGAAGACCGAATGAGAGTTTTGGTTACCTTTGGTAAACAAACCGTTTTGAAGAGGGGCTCTCGCTATGAGCTTTTGCCCCTCTCTAATAGATGATGTTTATAAAGCTTTTTTAAGGGTAAAAACTTAGTATTAACGATATAAACACGCCGGTGATGATCAGCTGTACAAGGCAAAAGCCCATGATGTCTTTTGCTTTTAAGCCGGCAATAGCAAGTACGGGGAGTGCCCAGAACGGCTGAATAAGGTTAGTCCAAGCATCGCCCCATGCTACAGCCATGGCAACACGTGGCATATCCGCGCCAAGTGTTTGTGCAGCAGGAATGACAATCGGCGCTTGCACTGCCCATTATCGCCGCCTGACGGCACAAATATATTCACAAATCCTGCGCTTAAAAAGCTCCAAAATGGCAGAGTTTCGGCTGTTGCAATGGCAATAAATCCTTCAGATATTTGTTGAGCAAGTCCCGTTTTTACCATAATAGCCATGATCCCGGCATAAAAGGGAAATTGAATCACAATACCTGCGCCACTAGGGATTGCTTGCTGTAAGCTGCTAAGTAAATTATGCGGTGTTTGATGCAGTAAAATTGCGCTAAATAAGAAAATTGCGATCACGCTATTTAAGTTTAAGCCGCCTCCGTTTAACACAAAATAATAAAACAAATAGGCAAGACCAACGGCACCTACTCCCATACCTAGCAAACGACTATGTTCTATGACTTCAGCAGGGCGGGTGGGTGTTGCTATTTGCTGCGTTTCATCATCAAGCTTTGCGGGGTCAACATAAACACTGTCTTTTTCGCTTGGCAACATATAGCGATTTACCAGCGGCATGATAATAAACAAGCCCACAACAATAGCGATATTAAATGCCGAAAAAATTGTGTTTTCGGTACCTATCACCCCAATGCTTTGCTGTGCAAAGTGGCCATCGGTTGCGATGGTCAGCGGCACTGAACCGGCTAAGCCACCATGCCAAACAATAAAACCTGAATAGGCACTGGCTACTAACAAACGGTAATCAACGCGGGTTTGTTTCGCAATTGCTTTGGCGAACAAAGCGCCAATAACTAAACCGAAGCCCCAATTTAGCCAGCTAGCCAATAATGACACGAGCGTAACGAGTATAATCGCTTTGGCAGAGCTGTTGGCGAAAGTCGCAAGCTTGTTGAGTATGCTGCGCATCACCGGGGTACTTGCTAGCATGTAGCCCGTTAGCAGCACCAGCAACATTTGCATGGCGAATTGTAGCAGGTTCCAAAATCCACCACCCCAAGCCGCGAGCACTTGCGTGGGCGTTGATGGCGTAAAGAGGCTCGCAACGATAAAGCTCAGCAAAGTGAGTAATATAACAAATACAAATGGGTCGGGTAGATAACGCTCTACTAGATTAGTGAATGGTTTAGCAACGCGATTTAGCATGGTTTTTATTGTTGTCGTCGAATCGATAGTGCCAATAAATCATGAATAACGATGATTGGCAAATTGCGACGTCGTTGCTTGAGCTTATGCCTTCAAAAACAAATGCTAAAATTAATTACTGTGAATCTTGCTCAAGCACCGCTTTTAAGCGAGCCTGAACTTCTTCGACTAGCAGTATTGGCTGGAACTTTGATAAAAACGCATTACAACCAACCTTCTCAACTAAAGCTTGATTAAAGCTACCACTCAAAGATGTGTTAAGCACGATATATAGGTTTTTCATGCGGCTGTCGTTACGAATTTCGTGTGTTAAGCGGTAGCCATCCATTGCCGGCATTTCTGCATCGGTGATCACCATGAGTAATTCTTTCTCAACATCTTTGCCTTGATCAGCCCAGCCTTTTAACATTTCGAGTGCTTCAAGTCCGTTACGAGCAGGTATGATTTCGATGCCAAGTTGCGACAAGGTATCGCTTACTTGTTTACGAGCAGTTGGCGAATCATCGGCATGAAGAATTTTGCGGCCTGCAAATTCATTCACGATACTTTTATCAAGAATGTCATTAGATATTTGTACTTCATACTCAACGATTTCGGCGAGCACTTTTTCTACATCGATAATTTCAACTAGATGTTCTTGGCCATCGCGTTTTACTTTAGTTAAGGCTGTTAGGTAGTGATTTTTACCAATTGCGGTTGGCGGTGGCATGATATCTGACCATGTCATATTAATGATCTGATCCACTTTACCTATTAAAAAACCTTGCACAGTGCGGTTGTATTCAGTGATAACTAGGTTTGTATCTTCGATGTTTTTAGCTTCAGGCATATTAATCGCCTTGCGTAAGTCAATAACCGGAATTGATTCACCGCGTATATTGACTACCCCCGATACTTTTGGGTGCGCATGAGGGATCTTGCTAATTGGTGGCAGCTTTACTACTTCTTTAACTTTAAACACATTTAGAGCAAATAAGTGACGGCTGTGAAGGTAAAATAGCAAAAGCTCTAAGCGGTTTTCACCGACCAGTTGCGTACGCTTATCAACAGAAGCAAGAACACCTGACATATTTCACCCTAAACACCTAATACAGAGATAGTATAGTCTACTATTATTTTTCATCGACATGTATGTTCAATTTAGCGCCTGTTGCTAAATATCCTGCATTACAGTACCGTATCGATAATTTCCCCCACGATAAATTGCAAGGATCATGCACTATTTTTTTAATCGAATAGTAGTTCTTATTCGCAGCCATATTGATCAAGTAAGTTGGCAGGCTGTGGTGCTTACCACGCTTTTGCATATGCTACTAATTTGGTGGCTGCTTATGTTTGCAGGAGAGCAAGCTCTTACACCTCTTGGCACTTATTTTTATTATTATGTAGTAACTACGTCAACAGTTGGCTATGGCGACTTTAGTGCGAGCACTGAGCTTGGCCGTTGGATTGTCGCATTACTGCAAATACCTTTTGGTTTAGCATTATTTGGCGTTCTGTTAGGAAAAACAGGGCAAACAGTAACTTATTTAATTAGGCGCGCTATGACGGGTGATAAAAGCTTCGCACATATAAACAATCACATTATTATCTTTGGTTGGCACGATACACGTACTAAGAAGATGGTCGATTATATCTTGGCCGATCATAAACGTTTAGATCGTCGTATTTTATTGGCCGTTACGGAGCAAATGGAGCATCCATTTTTAGCAAACCCGATGGTTGATTTTGCACGCTTAACTAGCTTTACTGACCTAGATGAGTTGAACCGAATTGCGATTAACGGGCCGATAAAATTATTATTGATGGCCAAGATGATGACCAAACGTTTACAACGGCATTACGTATTAGCAAGTTGGTAAATGAACAGTGCCACATTAGTGCACATTTTTCTGATGAAACTAAAATCGAAATGCTACATGAGCATTGCCACAATGTAGAATGTAGCAGTGCTAAATCAGCCGAGATATTAGTGCGTTCAATGCAAGACCCGGGTTCAAGTCGCGTGCAAGAAGAGTTACTATCGACATTGCACGGTGATACTCAATTTAGTTTACCAATTCCAAAAGGCGTGCAAGCAATGGAATTTGGCAAACTGTTTCATCACTTTAAATATAGTCACGATGCTATATTACTGGGTGTCGCACATAATTTGAGTGCAAAAAATATGGACTTAAACCCGCCGCTTGATTACGTGGTGAGTGAGGGAGATATTTTGCATTATATCGCTGCTGAACGAGTTTTGAGCGACGAAGTTGATTGGTCAGCGTTGGTATAGTACCAATCCGCAATAATACTTTTAATTAAGTGAATTGGTATATATGAATGAAGTTGTGTTTTTAATTATCGTACTCAGTGCCTACATTTTACCTGTGGTCATTGTGCTCAATAGTAAACGCACGCAAGGCCACGAAAAGAATGCTTGGTTAATCGGTATCATCTTCTTTTCGTGGTTAGCTTTAGTAATGTACTTAACAATCATCCCTAAACACGGGCGGGTCAAAAAGCACCGTAAAGTAAAACCCAAAAGCTAGAGCCTTTTACTAGTGGCAACTTACGGTTTTTTCATTTCCCCAACGCTTTATCTAGTTCTTCTCTTAAGCGTGGACCTTTTAGGTTTTCAGCCATGATTTCGGCAGCTTTTGCATTACTGCTATTCTCAATAGTGGTAATTCGTTCTGCTAAATCACTGGCATAACTATTGTTGCCGTCTCTTGTGGCGCGAAAAAATTGGCCGATGAGGGCTGTGGCAGAAATATTGCGAACATAATCATTATCGTCTGTTTGTAACAGCTTTTGAAAATGCTCAGCGAGCTTAGGCGAGACGTTATTTTGGCGAGATAAATTCTCTAAAGTACTGACACGAATCTTAGGATCATTAGTGTATTCGCTAATGCTTATCATGGCATCGATAACAGCATTTTCTTGGTTTTCATCTAAGTCGCGTCTGAGCATGCTTAAGGTCATTTTTAGTTGCCCGTAGGCTGCTAAGCGCTCATTTTCGGACTTACTCAAATTGAGTAAGGTAGCAAGAGCTTCATTTATTGAGCTGTCGGCATATTGTGGGTCTGCTTTGATGCGTTCGCGGTAGTCATCAGGTAAATTACTTAGCCAACCAAGCGCCGGATTTCTCTTCTCAATTTCGGCACGTCGCTCGTTTTCTTGCTTTTCTATCGCCTGTTCAACCAATGTTGCTAGCAGCTCGGGATCAATGGCTGGCGCTTGATTTTCAAGCTCGTGAATGCGTGTTTCGAGATCTAAAATATAGCCATGTAAGGCGACTAGGTTTTCTCTGTCTTGCTCTGGAATGGTTAACTCTTTTAAGTTAGGTTTTGCCTGCTGTATAACTACAGGCTTGTCAGTCGAGTTTACTTTTGTATAGCTATAAATTGATAAGCCCAGTGCAATGCTTGCAAATGCCAGCGCAGTACTCCCTTGCCAAGTCGACATATCACATCATCCAAGTTGCTTTGTAATATCAGCAGATTAAAACAAGCCATTTGTATTATCAATTACTTATGATGATAAAAACAAAAAGCGCAGCTAGTTAGCTGCGCTTTTAAATAGAGTTTATGTCGATTAATGGGCTTTTGCGTATGCTTCAGCTTGTTGCCATACACGGAGCATATTGCCACTTAAAATCTTTTTGATGTCTTTATTGCTATAACCGCGGTCCATTAGACCTTGCACTAGGTTAGGATAGCTAGATACATCTTTTAAGCCAGTAGGTAGAGAGTCGCCTACACCATCGTAATCTGAGCCAATACCCACATAATCGATGCCAATTAGCTCAACTACATGATCGATGTGATCAAGTACTTGTTCTAAGCTTGCAAATGGAAACGGGTTTTTAGCGCGATAAGCAGCATCAAAATCTTTGCTTAGCTTAGTGCCGTCTTTTTTCTTTTCAGCCTTTGCTGATTTAAGTTGATCGTACCAAGAGCCAGCCTTTGCCGTAACAAAGCTTGAACCGAAGTTAATTTGAATAACACCACCGTTCTTTTTGAGTGCTAACAGCATGTCGTCATTCATATTACGCTCAAAGCCTGGGGTGTATTTACGCAGTGATGAGTGTGAAGCAATCACGGGTACTTTCGAAATTTCCATCACTTGGTAAAACGCATCATCAGAAATATGTGATACATCAACCAGCATACCAATGTTGTTCATTTCTTTTACCAGCTCTTTACCGAATGGGCTCAAACGTTTTTCCACTTACGACGAATATCATAAGATGAATCAGAAATGTGGTTACTCTGCGAGTGGGCTAAAGTGATGTAACGTACGCCACGCTCATAAAAATGCTTAAGGTTTTTAATGTCGCCTTCGATAGGTGAGCCGTTTTCCATACCCATAGCAATCGACATTTTGCCTTGTTTAAACTGCTCTATAATATCGGCAGTCGAGTTTGCAATGGCGAACTTATCTGGCGCGCGTTGTACAATCGCTTCCATAGAGTCGATTAGCTGATTTGCTAATTGGTAGCTTTTACCTTTGCCTTCAAATTCTAGGTTTGCAGGAATGTAAATTGACATGAAAGGAGCGTTCAAACCACCTTGCACAGCACGCGGATAATCAAAATCACCGTCGCTTGTAGCTTTGGTTACGTCAGCCCACTTGTTATGAATACGGTAAGGCACATCGATATGGGTATCGATTAAAATAGTGTCTTTTGCCAGTTTAATGGCTTTATCTGATGCAGTAACCTGATCTGCATTTGCTTGACCAATTAAGGCCAAAGAAACTGCGGCAACCAGTGAGCTTAGTTTTTTCATTTTTTAATGGCTCTTTAAGTTAAAAAGCCATTGTGAAGGGTTACAGTGTAACTTACAAATTTAGTCGTTGAACGACGCTTGGTACTCTGGGTCAGCTTGTAGAGCAATGAATTCAGCTTTGGATATAATCGTAACTGACTCATGTAACTCAGAAAAAAACACCATGGCTTCACCATTTTTAAGCTGTTGATGAACCTGCGCTACTTTGCTTTCAATGCTAAATTCTTGTTCGCCGTAATCAGTGCCTTCACGTAAAACATAACTTTCGATTAAATTATACAGAGTCTCTTTATCGAGGCGTTCGTGGGGAATGATCATAACTGCTCTTTTTTAACTAATTGTTGAAAATACTCAGGAACAATTCGTTCAAGCCAATATTCGGGCTTAAAAGGGTTTTTACCGCTAATAAAACCGACATGGCCCCCTTGTTCTGAGATGCGCAGCGTAACATGCTCACTCACATCTAAGCTATCTGGTACGGCTTTTATTGATAACATTGGGTCATCTTTAGCGTGCACAATCAGCGTAGGTGTTGCAATGCTTTTTAAAAATGGTTTTGCACTCGCTTGCTGATAGTAATCTTCAGCACCGGCAAAGCCGTGCAATGGTGCCGTGAGCATATTATCGAATTGCCATAAGTCATCAATCGCCATCAGTTTTTCTGGCGTTAGGCTAATTTGCTGTTCGATTTGTGGCAGCTTTCTTTGCATCGATTTTTTCATTCGATCGAGCAAATATTTTTGATAAATCTTACCTAAGCTTTTACGAATAACTTCGCACGATGATGACAAGTCAAATGGTGCCGAAACAACGGCAGCGCCAGTTAAGTTCGATTTAGTACCATGCTCACCTAAATATTTTGCTAGTACATTACCACCTAGTGAAAAGCCCACGGCAAATAACGGGCGTTTTGGGAATTTGCTCTTAAGGTGATTGATGAAAAAGCGCAGGTCTTCTGTTTCGCCGCTGTGATAAGCACGTGCTAAACGGTTAACTTCGCGCGAGCAGTTTCGAAAATGCATTAAAACTACAGCAAAGCCTTGTTGCTTAAGTTTTTTCATCATGCCTTTAGCATAAAAGCTATTTATATTGCCTTCTAAACCATGCAATACAATAGCGAGGGGTGCTTGCTCATTATGAGGTGTTGCCCAAGCCAGTTCTAAAAAGTCACCATCAGGAGTATCGATAGTCGATAAGTCATACCGGGTATTATGAAAAGGGCGAAAAAAGCGCGGCATTATGGTTTGTAAATGGCGATTGCGCATCCACCACGCAGGCTTAAATTCAGGTAACATAGCTGACACTTTCGAAACAAAATAAGCACCTATTGTAGCAAGTTTTTGCTTTTTGAGAACTGCTACAAGATTTTAGCTATACACAAATAAAAAGCCCCTAAACAATAAATTGGATAGGGGCTTTGTGCGTCGTGCTTAATTCTTACTTAGGAACTTCTGCGTCATGTACTTTTTTAATGAAGTAACCAACATAGAAAAGGCATAAAACGATAACAACTGCCAAAATGCCGAATGACATAAATAAAACTGGGTCGCTAAAAAAATCTCTAAAGAATACGTTCATGGTTGTGCCTCCTAATGTCTATGGGTTAATCATAGGCTGGCTTGAGGACGGCAGATATGATCCAAATCAAGCTATTTTCCTGATGCTAAATAAGGCGATTTAATTGTTGATTTGGATCAAGTTTATTAGGGGAGTTCGGAGCTTTTAGCTATAAGTTTTAAGCAGATAGAAAGGGATATTACTGAGGGCAGTTCAATTAAGATTGCTACCGACTAGATTTTACTGCTTGTCGCTTAAATAAAGCCTTACATTTTCAGCCTGTTTATGGAGGGTGAATATCATGGTATTTGCTGCGTTTATCAGTAATTGTTGCTGCTTTTTTTCTAGCTTTAATTCTGCGCTAAGTAGCTCTTTGCGAATGGTAGGGTAGTCTGAAACCTCGTTTTGAATGGTTTTAAGGTAGGCGCGTGTGGCTCGTAGGGGCTGTAAAGCCTGTTGGTCAAATTCGGCAATGCACGACTCAAGCTCACTCAGTTGAGAGGGTGTTACAGCCAGCTCTAACGAATCAAGATAATAAAGCAGCAGGCAAAGGTTAACATTTTTGCTTTGCTGGTCTTGATAGCCTAGTAGCTTGGTTTGCATGCCGTCTTTGCTGTAAAGCTTGCATGCAAACTGCCAAAACTGTTCGCTGTTAAGCGGTTTCATCGGCAAAGGCCTGCTCTTTTTCTTCAAGCTCTTCAAGTGCCATGAGCAGCTCTTCTTCAACGTCATTAAGCTTGGGTGTTAAGCTTGCTTGCTTAGTGAGCAGCTCTGTCAGTTTGGCTTTATTTTCATCACTATATAAATCATTATCGGCAAGTGCGTTTTCGATTTCTCCAAGCTCTGTAGAGTACTTATCAAGTTGCTTTTCAAGCTTTTCTATTTGCTTTTTCAACGGCTGCACTGACTTTCTGAACTCAGCTTCTAAGCGCTTTTGCTCTTTGCGGTTAACGCTTGAATGTGCTTTAGGGGCATTGTCTTCAGGGCTTTTAGCAGCTTCTTTATTGGCATTGAGTAGCCATTGGTAATAGGCATCAAGGTCATAACCAAATTGTGTTACTTCGCCGTTGTCAACAAGGTAATACTCATCAGCGGTATTTTTAAGCATGTGACGGTCGTGCGATACGGTCACCATAGCACCTTCGAAGCCTTGTAGCGCCATTACTAAGGCATGACGCATTTCTAAATCTAGGTGGTTGGTTGGCTCATCCAGTAACAGTAGGTTTGGCTTTTGGTACACCAGCATTGCTAGCACTAAACGGGCTTTTTCACCGCCAGAAAATGGCGCAACTGGCTCAAGTGCTTTATCACCAAAGAATGCAAAACCGCCTAAAAAGTCACGCAATGATTGCTCAGAAGCTTGCGGATTTAAACGTTGTAAATGGGTCACTGCACTGGCTTTTAAATCAAGTGACTCAAGTTGATGCTGTGCAAAGTAACCAATATTTAAGCCCTGATGCTGAAAAACTTCACCTGCTTGAGGTTGTAAATCGCCAGCTAATAATTTAATCAGTGTTGATTTACCCGCACCATTTCGACCAAGCAGTGCAATACGGCTACCCGGCACAAGGTTTAACTTGATGCTATGCAAAATGGTGGTGTCGCCATAGCCTGCTTTGGCTTGGTCGAGAGTCATTAACGGGTTTGGCAGCGCTGTTGGCTCCGCAAATTCAAAATCAAAGGGTGAGTCAACATGGGCTGGGGCTAACTTTTCCATACGCTCTAGGGCTTTTACGCGGCTTTGTGCTTGCTTAGCTTTACTGGCTTTTGCTTTGAAGCGCGTAATGAATTTTTCTAGGTGAGCAATTTGTTCTTGTTGCTTTTCGAACATCGCTTGTTGTTGTAATAAGCGCTCTGCTTTTTGGCGTTCGAATTGCGAGTAATTGCCTTTATAAACATTTATTTTTTGTGCGTCTATGTGCCAAATTTGGTCAACAACGGCATCTAAGAATTCTCGGTCATGGGAAATAAGCACTAGAGTGCCTGTGTAGGCGCGTAAAAAGCGCTCTAACCAGTAAACGGCATCGAGATCTAAGTGGTTGGTTGGCTCATCTAGCAGTAATAAATCAGCATCACGAATAAGTGCTTGTGCTAAGTTTAAGCGCATACGCCAGCCACCTGAAAAGGCGCTCACTGGGTTGTCAATTTGCTCATTACTAAAACCTAAACCGTGTAATAGCTCACCTGCTTTTGCCTCAATGCTATAGCCTTGAATATGTTCTAGGCCAATATGTGCTTTTGCCTGCGCATCGCCGTCGTTATTTTGCTCGGCTTCGCGTAGTGCAATTCTTAGCGCGTAATATTCAGGGTGACCTTGTAATACATAATCCAGAGCGCTGATTTCGAGCGCGGGAGTTTCTTGTTTTACAGAGGCAATTGTCCAGTCTTTAGGAATTTGGCATTCACCGGCATCGAGTTGCAATTCAGACTTTAATAGCGCGAACAGCGTTGATTTACCACAGCCATTAGCGCCAACAAGGCCGACTTTATGCTCTGGGAATAAGGTTGCAGAAGCCCCTTTTAGTAAGGCATTACCACCACGTAGAAGTTCGATGTCTGAAATTTGGATCATGAATGTTTACTTGCACAGCACTGATTAAATTGCCGCTATCATAACACGGATCACATTAGCCTTCGCAATCGTATCAAACAGAGAATTATTAGGCTAAAATAGCCGCCTACATGCCACGGGAGATCATCTATGAGACAAAGAAAACGCTTTATTGCTGGCGCATCATGCCCTGAGTGTAAGGCCATGGATACCATGATGCTTTATAAAGAACATGATGTGGAAAAAGTGGAGTGCGTACAGTGTGGCCACAAAATGACGCAACCAGAGCAGGCTGTACAAGCCTCAACACGCCAATTTGAGCAAGTGATTGGTGTATTTAAGCCGGGCGATTAATTCCCGGCTCTATCACTACCTAATTACTCTATCACTACCTAATTAATAGTGCGGCGGTGGCGGCTCTTGCATTTGTGACATTAAAGATGGCTGCTGCGCTTCTTTAATCTTTTCTGCAAGTAACTCTGTCTGGCGTTTCATTTTAGCCAGCTGCTGTTGGTGCGCTTTAAGCTCATCGTTTAATATTTCAATTGTTTCATCTTGAAAAGCGACTTTCGCTTCAAGTTCCATTAGACGATCTTCAATTGTATTCATTTGATTCTCTTAGATTAAAACTTTCAGCGAATCCGCTGGAGCTTTCGGTTAATAACGCTTGGTTGTTATCAGTAAACGCAACATCTAACACCACGGCTGATTTCGGGCGGCTTCCTTCACGAGGAATCACTTGCCACGTTTGTAATTTTTTACCTGACTCTAGTTGCCATAAATCAACCAATCGATTGGGTGAACCTGTGGCAATTAAAGTGCCTTCATCGTTAAAACGGACGGCGGTAAAAATTTTCTGACGCGCAATATACGCCAGTTTGCTAACAAGATCACCTGTAGTCAGTTGCCATACATTTGCTTGCTTCATACTGTCTGCGGTAAATGCGTAACGACCTTGTGGATCAAGGGCGACTTGAGTAACGCGACTTGGGTGATTAAAGCGATGGATCACTTGCCCTGTGCGAGTGTCCCAAAAGTAAGCAACATAGTCATTTGAGCCGCTAATGGCGTAGTGACCGTTAGGTGATAGATCAACAACATTGACTTTTTCTTGGTGACCAAGGAACTCTATGCGCCTGCCACTCTCTAAGTCGAGGTAAACGACTACACCGTCGGCGCGACCATATAATACACTGCGCCCTTGGTTACTTATCGCGATATCTCTAATTGTTGAGGCGTGTATTTTGTAATAACCCGTGTTGTTGCCCGTGGCAATGTTCCACACTGCAAAGGTGGACTTCTCAGCGGTAACTGCATGGCTGTTGTCGTACGAGATAGCAACAGTATGGACGAGACTATCTTGGGCTTGTTGTTGAAACCATTGGTATTTTAATACCTGCTGTTGATTATCCCACAATGCAACCCCATGGTGTATTGATGAGATTAAGCTGTATTTACCATCGTGCGACAGCGCGGAGGCGAAGGCACCTTTAGCCGCATGCTCATAGCGTGCAGTTGATTGCTCATGTTGCTCAGAGCAAGCTACAACTAAGCAAAGGCTGAGCAGATACAAAAAAGTACGAAATATCGACATATTACGAGTATTTCCCCTTAACTCTTAGTGATTGAGAGGTTAGACTAGGTCTCGTTGAAGACCTAGGTTGTTAGTCTAATCGCTGATCATGCATTGGCATGACGTTAGTTATTAGACAAGCAGCCTACCATGTAGGTCGTTAATCTTTAACTAGTAATAATACAATAATTGACAACTGCAAAGTGTGTCGGAGATATAAAATGAAAAAGACGATTAAATTGTCATTGATTGCAGCGTCAGTTTTAGCGCTTACAGCTTGTAATCAGGAAGCAAAAAAAGAACAGCAAGTTGAAGTTAAACTAGAGACTGAAGCTCAACAACAAGCATACGGTATTGGTGCATCTGTTGGTAACTTCTTAAACCAAGACCTTGCTGATAAAAAAGCGCTAGGTGTTGAATTAGACGAAGCACTTCTTAAGCGTGGTTTTGAAGACGCACTAGCGGGTAACGCTAAACTTGATGACGAAAAAATTCGTGAAGTGTTAACTGCACTTGACCAAAGCATTCGCACTAAACAACAAGAAAAAGCGAAAGTAGAATCTGAAAAGAGCAAAGCTGAAGGCGAAAAATACCTAGCTGAAAACGCGAAAAAAGAAGGCGTGACAGTAACTGAGTCTGGCCTACAGTACGAAGTGATCACTGAAGGTGAAGGCGAAAAGCCAGTAGCAACTGACGTTGTTAAAGTACACTACAAAGGCACTTTATTAGACGGTACTGAGTTCGATAGCTCTTACTCACGTAACGAACCAACTACTTTCCCACTTAACCGTGTGATCCCAGGTTGGACTGAAGGTTTACAATTAATGCCAGTTGGCTCTAAGTACAAGTTCACTATTCCATCTGAACTTGCATACGGTGAGCGTGATCTTGGTAAGATCCCTGCAAATTCAACGCTTGTTTTCGAAGTAGAATTACTTGAAATCCAAAGCGATGACAAAGCTGTTCCAGCTGAGTAATATTTAACTCAATACAAAAAGGGCTGAAAAGCCCTTTTTTTATGCGCGAAGTTTATTAACTAAATGCCGTTTCTTTCATTTTTAATGTGCCACTATCTGCATCAAGCTCAACCACAGTACCAACAGGCAGGATAAATTGGCGCTTAATATGGCCAATCATAGCTCCACGATAAGCAGGGATCCCCAGCGGTTTTATATAATCTGCAAAAATATCATCAAGGGTTAATGAGCCATAACCACGGCCTGGCTTACAGTCATTACAATCGCCAAATACAAAGCCTGCAATTTTATCCAGTGCGCCCATAAGTTTTAGTGTGCTCATCATCCTGTCAATTCTATACGGTGCTTCGTCGATATCTTCTAAAAATAAAATTGCGCCATTAAAGTCAGGTAAATAATTCGAGCCAGCAAGGGCTGTCAGTACCGTTAAATTACCGCCGATTAATCGTCCTGAGGTTTTACCTGATGTAATCGTTTGGGTCAGATACTGAGTGTTAACAAGCTCATCATCGGCTTTTGATAAGTTTTGGAAATGCATCAACTTACGCGCTTCGAACATGCTCTTAAATTGCGCGACATGAAACGGGTTCCAGTCACTTGATGCATTTGGACCATGAAAGCTGATTAACCCAGCTTGAGACAGTAATGCATTGTGAAGAGCGGTAATATCTGAATAGCCCATTAGAGGTTTTGGGTTGTTACGGATCATTGCGTAGTCAAGCAAAGGTAGAATACGGGCAGCGCCTGAACCGCCACGTAAACACAAAATGGCATCAACCTCTTTGTCGCTGAATAAACTATTTAAGTCGCTAGCTCGCATTGCATCAGTGCCAGCTAAATGACCGCATCTAGCTAGAATGTTTGGTGCAAGCTTAGCCTTGTAACCCAGTGCCTCTATAACGCCTTGTGCTAATAAAATATCAGCGTGCGCAGCAGTGGCAGCTGAAGGGCTACATATCCCAATTGTGCCGCCTGTAGGAAGAGCTTTTGGCTTAATTAATGTTTGGGTGCTAGCACTCTGCGCCGCCATTAAAGGAGCTGATGTCAGACTTGCGCTTGCGGCAAGAATTGAAAGTGACTTTAAAAATGACCGTTTATTCATAGCGAGCCTCATGTTTTTATAGTATGAGTATCGCATTGAAGAAAATATTTCAAATATTTGTTACGAAATGGAATAGATGATTCTTTTTAGGCAGGCAAAAAGGTGTTTTTCAGCAGAGAGTGTTTCTCTGCTGTGTAACTAAGCTGTTAGCTGGTGTGATTAGAATAAAGGTTATCGATTAACTCATCTTCTAGCTCAAAGCGCAGTTCAAGCGCTTCGCCTAAGATTGATAGGTCTTTATCAAACTCATCAAGCAAGTCATCTTTGTCAACTTCTGCGTATTTGTCGTTAAAGTCGAGTGCCACATCTGTGGTTTCAGAAATGCGTGGGTATAAGGCATTAGCCAGCTTTTGGCTTTCAGGACCTTTTTCTTTACACGCTTTGGCAATGTCGTCGTAAATTTCGAAATGACCAGCAGAAAGGTAATCCATCAGAATTTGGCAAAAGTTTTGAATTTGCAGCTGATCAGGAAGGGCGTGATCTTTCTTTTCGTACGGTGAAAAGCCTGCAATACGGCAGAACAACACAAGCAGCTCTTGACGTTCTGTGAGCCATTTGTCGATTACAGAGTGACTACCACCCCACTTTTGTTGAGCTTTTTCCAAACGCGTCAGCATATTTCATCTCCTCGCTGAGTAGGTTTTCCTTTGTATATATAAAAAGGAAATATGACACAAAGAATCAACTAAATTCTTAGTGTCTAATTGCAACAGATTGTAAAAGTCATTCTAAAGGCATAGTTTTCAGCATTGAATAAGCTAAAAAATTCCTTGTTTTTTAGAGTGGACTTTTTTTGCTCTCATTGCAGTGTATGGGAATTGATTCAAAACTACTAGTATTAATTTTGCGATTTTTATCTAAGTGGATGAGTTGTAATTTGCTGATTTAGAAAAGAAAAAACCACCAAAATTGGTGGTTTAATTCTTTTTCTAAGACTTGTTAAAACAAGCGTTCTTATTATTATGGGAAGATTGTTGTTCTTATTGTTATAAGATTTTTATTATTGTTTTTGTTAACGCGGGATAAGTTATACCAAGCTTTTTTGTATGTTGCAAATTTATTAATGAAAAGTTTTAAATTTATTTTGTTTTCGCTCAAAAAACACACTATAGGCGTAGGTTGGCTTAAAAAACATGATCTATATCTAGCCTTGATTATCTATCCATAGTGAGACGCGCAATATGGTGATACAATCTGCTCAATTTCATTCAGTTCTAGGATTTTATACGCATGAGCGAATTAAAAAACGATCGTTATTTACGTGCACTACAAAAGCAACCTGTTGATGTCACACCGGTATGGATGATGCGCCAAGCTGGCCGTTATTTACCTGAATACCGTGCTACACGTGCCCAAGCAGGCGACTTTATGAGTTTATGTAAAAACGCTGAACTTGCTTGTGAAGTAACGTTACAGCCATTACGTCGTTATCCGCTTGATGCTGCAATTCTATTCAGTGATATTTTAACTATTCCAGATGCTATGGGCTTAGGTCTTTACTTTGAAACAGGTGAAGGTCCAAAATTTGAACGTCCGATTTCTTCATTAGCAGATGTTAAAAAAATCCCAAATATCGATCCAACTGATGAGCTTGGTTATGTGATGAATGCGGTAAGTACGATTCGTCGCGAATTAAAAGGTGAAGTACCGCTAATTGGTTTCTCTGGTTCACCTTGGACACTTGCCACTTACATGGTTGAAGGTGGTAGCAGCAAAACATTCGGTAAAATCAAGAAAATGGCCTTTGCAAATCCACAAACACTGCACCTATTACTTGATAAATTAGCTGACTCAGTAATCGACTATTTAAACGCGCAAGTTAAAGCGGGCGCGCAATCCTTAATGGTATTTGACTCATGGGGCGGTGTATTAAGCCCACGTGACTACAATGAGTTTTCATTACAATACATGCACAAGATTGTTGATGGCTTAATTCGCGAATACGATGGCCGTAAAGTGCCAGTGACGTTATTTACTAAAAATGGTGGTCAGTGGATTGAAGCAATTGCAGCAACAGGCTGTGATGCAGTAGGTCTAGACTGGACTATTAACATTGGTGATGCAAAGCGTCGTGTTGGCGATAAAGTCGCGCTGCAAGGTAACATGGACCCAGCAATGCTGCATGGCACGCCTGAGCGTATTCGCCAAGAAGTTGCTACTATCCTAGAAGACTTTGGTACAGGCTCTGGCCATGTATTCAACCTTGGTCACGGTATTACACCAGATGTAGACCCAGAAAACGCAGGTGTATTTATCAACGCTGTTCATGAATTCAGTGGTAAATACCACAAATAAGCAAAAGCTAGTCATAAAAAGCCCGCATTAAGCGGGCTTTTTTATTTACTTAAACAAACGATTTAAACCATTTAATGCAGCTACGCGATAGGCTTCAGCCATAGTCGGGTAGTTGAACGTGGTATTTACAAAGTAATCAATGTTATTACCGCCGTTCTTTTGTTCCATAATCGCTTGACCGATGTGAACGATTTCAGAGGCACGCTCACCGAAGCAGTGCACACCCAGTACTTCTTTGGTATCAACATGGAATAAAATCTTTAGGCTACCCACCTCAGTGCCTGCAATTTGCGCACGCGCTAAATGCTTAAATTGAGCACGGCCTACCTCGTAAGGGACTTTTGCAGCTGTTAACTCTTGCTCGGTTTTACCCACAGAGCTCATTTCAGGGATTGTATAAATACCTGCTGGGATATCAATGATCAGCTTTTCATCACAGTTACCACATGCAATCGCATCGGCTGCAATACGGCCTTGGTCAAATGCCGCACTGGCAAGGCTTGGGTAACCTATTACATCGCCCACAGCATAAATGTTGTCGACTTCTGTTTGGTATGTTTCATTCACTTTAAGCTGGCCACGACCATCCGCTTTTAGGCCAACAGCTTCAAGGTTTAATGTGTCTGTGTTACCGGTACGGCCATTGGCAAATAAAATACAGTCAGCTTTTACGCGCTTGCCTGATTTCAAGTGCATTACCACACAGTCATCACGGGTTTCTACACGATCAAACTCTTCATTATGACGAATAACAATACCGCTATTCCAAAAGTGATAGCTCAGAGCATCTGAAATTTCCGCATCCATAAAGGCAAGTAGGCGGTCACGGGTATTCACTAGGTCAACCTTGGCGCCTAAACCTTTAAAAATAGAGGCGTATTCACAACCAATTACACCAGCACCATAAATGAGCACACGATGAGGGTCATCTTCAAGGCCTAAAATGGTATCGCTGTCGTAAATACGTGGATGTTTAAAGTCTACACCTGGTGGACGGTAAGGGCGCGAGCCAGTAGCAATAACGATTGTTTGTGCGGTGATTGTTTCAAATGAACCGTCTAGGTGCGTTACTTTAATGGTGTGTTTATCAATAAACTCAGCATCACCTTGATACATATGAATGCGGTTACGCTCATAAAAGCTGCTACGTAAATTAGATTGCTTTGAAATGACGTTACTTGCGTGGCGCAAAATATCGGGGAAAGTTAAGCGGTTAGGGCGCTCACTAATATTAAATAGCGGGTTTGCTTTATATTCAATATAACGACTTACAGAGTGACGTAATGCTTTTGAAGGGATAGTACCCCAGTGCACACAACCGCCGCCTACCGCTTCTTGACGTTCAATAACAGCGACTCTTTTGTTGCTTTTAGATAGGTTCATGGCGGTACCTTCACCGCCAGGACCTGTACCTATGATGATTGCATCATATTGATAAGATGGAGTATCTTTTTGCTTTACTTGTTGTTTGGCCACAGCCGCTCCTATGTTAACTAAAAGAGGCTTTTAACAACCTCGCATTTAGTGCAAGCCAAGCCTGCTTTTGGTTTTCCCAAGCGGCTTCAAGCTCGTGATATTGTGTCATTAATGCTGATTTTTCACACTGTTTCATCATTTTATTGCGTTTGATTTCTAACACGCGTTTTTGCAAGGCACAGAAGTGTTGCAGTTTTTTCAGCAGTAAATCGTACTCAGATTGTAATAATGTAAGCTTATCTTGCGCTAAAGGCAATTTTGCAAGGCGACCTTGAGTCTTATTCATCAAGGTTTCTGCCTTGGCTTTTTCGATTCGCTCAATCGGTGTGCGCTTTAATTTTGAAGCAAGACCGATTGCCGCTAAAGAGCGGATCATCCACTTAGTTGGATCATAGTGATACCACTTAATGCCATTGCGATAGTCGCTAGCAAAAATATGGTGGAAGTTATGATAGCCTTCACCGTATGTGAATAGCGCTAAAAAGCCATTATCACGGGCGGTGTTTTTTTCTGTGTACGGACGTGAACCCCAGATATGCGCCAGCGAGTTGATAAAAAAGGTAAAATGTTGGCTCAATACCAAGCGCAGTAAACCAACCAGTAATAACATGCCCCATACATCGCCAAGCATTAAGCCAAGTAGTAAAGGAATACCAAAATTAGTCGCGACGACTAACTTCATATAGTGACGGTGTTGCCACATAACGACTTTGTTTTTTTGTAAGTCTCGGCAGTTACTGTAGTTACCGTATTGTTCGCCTTGATAATCGCGCAGCATCCAACCAATGTGGCTATACCAAAAGCCATTAGTAGCGGCGTAAGGGTCTTTGATTGGATCATCAACTTGACCATGGTGAATACGGTGATCGCTACTCCAGTGCAAGGCACTATTTTGTAATGCAAAAGCACCACCTAAGGCAAAAATTACTTCAATAACAGGATGCACATCATAGGCTTTGTGTGCCCACAAGCGGTGATAACCTGCAGTAATAGAAAGTCCGGCGTAGAACATACAGCCAACAAAGGCTATCCACTGTGTACTGGTGTATCCGTAGCTAAAGCCATACCAAGGAACAAGGGTAATCGCGGCCAAAAATGTAAGGCTAAAAAATAGCACATTGGTCCAAATAATCGGTGGTTTTTTCATCTGAATAAATCTCGGCGTACAGTTGTACGCTAAAATAGTGTTTCATTCTCTCCGCGTCAAGTATTAGACTAGCTCATTAACCGAAAAATCATTAAAAGTTCACGCTGGGAGTTTCCATGTCGGGTGTTAGAGCGCAACAGAAACAAAAAACACGACAAGCACTAATCGAGGCTGCATTCAATCAATTGAGTGCCGATCATAGTTTTTCTAATTTAAGCTTACGTGAAGTTGCCCGTGAAGCAGGGATTGCCCCCACCTCTTTTTACCGCCACTTTAAAGACATGAATGAGCTTGGTTTGACCATGGTTGATGAAGCTGGTTTAACACTGCGTCAACTTATGCGCCAAGCGCGTCGCCGTATTGAGAGCGGCGGTAGTGTGATTACGACATCAATCGTGACCTTTATGGAGTTTATCGATAACTCGAGCAACCAATTTAGATTGTTATTGCGTGAGCGCTCAGGAACTTCAAAAGCATTTCGTGCTGCGGTTGCTCGTGAAATTAAACATTTCATTTTAGAGCTTGCGCATTACCTTGAAAGCGAAACTCCGTGCGACCCAACTCATGCATATATTCAAGCCGAAGCCATGGTGACTTTAGTATTTAACGCCGGTGCCGAAGCCCTCGATATTGAAGGGACACAACGCGAAGAACTGGTTGAACGCTTGATCTGGCAATTACGTTATATTGCTCGCGGTGCCACTTTGTATGGTCGTGATAGTAAAGGTAGTGTAGAAAAAACAGCCTAAAGCATGGTAGATTTTTGTTCCCATTTTGTGTATCGTTTTTTGTTTAAATCAGTAACTGAATTCTAAATAGTCAGTTACGCCACAAAATGAATAAATAGCGAGGACGCACATGCTCACCAAGGATCCGGTGAATAATACTCATGCCCATTTTTTAGAACAGAGTGAAGAAACAACGGTAAAAAATAGCCCAAGCTTTCGAGAGCTGAGCCGCAGTTTGTTATACTCGTTACCGAAACATGTGCAAAAGAAAATTCAAGATAACTTGTTTGGCGTATTAGACGCTCATCAGGTCTCACAATTTCGAGATGACAAACGCTGCCAGTTTTGGATTAACCAAAATGGTTGGAAGCGAGTTCCCTACAGTCAGTTTCGCCATGTTTATAGCCGAATTGCGCTATACCCAAAAAGCGCCACTATTTCAAAGATCCATAGCTCAGAGGCTGCTAGCAATGCAACATCAGCTGATTTGATACCATTCCGCTTAAATATCTGATCTAATATAGGCTATATAAAATCACCGGCTAATAACATTGAATTCAAACATATCTGAACAGCTTTTAGCGCTTTCTCGAAAAGAACCAAACGCACGAAAACGCATGCGATTGCTCGCAGTGTCTTTATTTTATGAGGGTAATAGCCGAACCGATATTGCAAAACGTCTAAACACTGCAAGAAGTAGTGTGAATAAATGGGTTTCTAGTTACCTAGAGTATGGGCTTGATGGTTTAGACAATAAGCCTATTCAAGGACGTCCATCAAGGCTGCAACAGCGGCAACTTGAACAACTGTCTGAATTTATAAAGCGCACGAACACAGAACTACGTGGTGACCGCCTTACCGGTGAAGACATTGTGCATTACATTCACACTGAATTTGGTGTTCATTACCACTTAAATCATGTCTATAAAATTCTAAAGCAACTTGGCTTTAGTTGGATCACAAGCCGCTCTAAACACCCAAAACAATCATTACAGAGCCAAGAGGCTTTTAAAAAACTTCCAGCTGGAAACGATCCTTCACACACCAGGACACCTTCCTCTTGATCGGATCGACGTATGGTTTCAGGACGAAGCACGATTTGGCCAGCAAAATCCGACTACGCGCATTTGGGCTGAAACAGGCACTCGGCCACGGATTGTAAAACAACAGCAATTTGACTATGGATACTTATTTGGCGCGGTATGTCCAGCGACAGGCCAAACAGAAGCGTTAGTTAGCCCATTCGTAAATAAAGAAGCAATGACGCAGCATATGCGCCAGATATCACACGCGACACCTGTTGGAAGACACGCTGTCGTGATAATAGATGGCGCAGGCTGGCACACATACGATACAGCTGCAGAATTTAAAAACCTAACCCTGATAAAGCTCCCACCTTATTCACCAGAGCTAAATCCAATAGAGCAAGTATGGAGCTGGATACGACAGCATTGTTTATCCAATAGAGTGTTTTCGGGCTATGACGAAATTGTCGATGAAGTTTCAAAGGCATGGAATCACTTTATTTCAATCCCGGATCGAGTGAAGAAAATGTGCAATCGGGAATGGATTAAATTGATTTAATCTTTATGCGGAATGGTATGAGAGAATCAACAAGCTAGGCTATTACATAGCAATGGCTTTGAGGGACAACCTAACAGGATAGATCAACACATAACTTATACTCGTCGTGTTATCCGCCCAACAGCAACTCAACAATTTCAACCTACGTTAGCTCTTTATAAGCCTGTTGCAAATAGTAAGGTAGAGTTAAAAGCATCTCACCAAGTTCGGCAAAATTTCACAACTCATGTGCTCCAAGCATCTGAAACGGTAGAAATGTTAGCTCAACAATATACAGGCTATAAAAATGCGAACCTTATTTATGATTACAATTTGGGGTTTAGTCGTGCTAAGCCCGCACCGGTAGGTACTGGATTGATAGTTCCCAATGGTTGGAAATTAAATATAGAAGGCTCCTGCAGTAATTGCCGCAGTATAGATATAGTTTGGCAAGGGCCTACAAATGGTCAAATTACATTGCAATTAGAAAAAAAGCGCCCAGATGAAATATCGTTTTGGCAGCATTATTTAGTTGTGAAGCCAGGTGTTTATGCTGTCACTGTGACTGCGTCAGGTCTTGTGGAAACCACCTCTTTTACAGTGCTTCAACCAACACAAGAATATGAAATTGAGTTGCTTGATCAAGCAGGTAACCCACAGACAAACATGGGCTATAAAATTCGCTTGCGTAATGGGCATGTAGTCAGTGGAGTATTAGATAGTAAGGGTTATGCCCACGTATCAGATCCCTGACTTTGAAAACGCTAAAATAAGCTTTCATGAGTTAGATGACAAAGACTGGCAGGTGGCCAGCCCTTCCCGTAATGAATAAATTTATAAGGATATAATTTATGACCTTACAACATACTGTGTCGCAAGGCGAAACCTTGCTACGCATTGCTCGTCAATATGGGTTTAGAACCTCTAATGGTCTTTACTTGCATCCGCTTAATGCTGAGTTTCGTTCTTTAAGGCCTGATCCTAACCAAATTTACCCCGGCGACGTAATTGCTATTCCAGCAAAAGTTGAAAAATTCATGCCACTGAAAACAGATAGTAAAAACTCTTTTATGGTGCGTGATGAAAAAGAATTCTTTCGTTTAAAACTAGCTTACGAAAATGGCGAGCAAATTACGGGAAAGCGCATTGTACTGAATATCGCAGGGCAAACAATTGATACCGTCATAGCAGAAGATGGTTTAATTGAAGTAGAGCTCACCGAAAATGAAACGCTTACAGGGCAAGTAGATTTATATCTCAATGACGAAGACACCACACCAACAAAGAGTTTTGCTATTCAAGTTGGGCACTTAGACCCTATTGAAACCTTGTCAGGAGTGCAAGGGCGTTGCAATTTACTTGGATTTGATTGTGGCAAGGTTGATGGAATTAATGGATCAAAAACACAAACAGGTGTTAAAGCTTTTCAGCTTGCGCAGCAGTTGCAAGTTGATGGCATAGCAGGGCCAATTACTAAACGTCGTCTTGTTGACGTATACGGAGCATAAGTAATGAGCCAAGCAATGCCAATGGCAGTAAATCTTGTTAATACACTTGTTATTAATACCGGTGCGGGTGCAACCACAAAGCATATTATTGTAAAAGTACTGGGCGATGTTGATGTAGAAATACAGCTATTTTCACAAGGCAACAAGGCCGTAGTTGAAAAACAAGCAGCGCAGCACTACCGTTTTAATAACCTGTCGCAAGATACACCTTATACACTCAAAGCAATTGTTGCTGGTAAGGCCGAGTTTACTCTTGTTAATGAGCAGCAATTTGCAGACTATTTTAATTCAAACACGGTAAAGTCATTTAATATTGGCAGTAAGGGCGGCCCGCAACTACTTCAGCATAAAATTTTACCTAAAGGCCATGTAGAACTCACCTTACTTGCCGAACCGCCTTGCTTTGGGGTGTTTTTTGATGGCACAGGTAATAACCGTTTTAACGACATACAAGACTCAACAGACAGCAAGGAGCCCACGAATGTTGTTAAGTTGTTTGAGTTATATCCGATTAAGACTTTTCAAAATAGGCATTATGAAGAAGGAATTGGCACTGAAGCGAATAAAAGTGATTCAACACTAGATATGGGATTGGCGTTTAGCTTTGACGAGCGTATAAAACAAGCATTAATCAGAACTGCCGAGTTTTTCAAAAAATTTGCATACACAAAAACTGGGTTTATAGATGTATTTGGCTTTAGCCGAGGTGCAGCCCAAGCGCGAGCGTTTGTTAATCAGGTCAATGCAATATATCAAGACAAGCCAAATTATTGGGGCGGCATTAAGCCTGTTATTCGTTTTGTGGGCTTATTTGATAGTGTTGCATCTATTGGCGGCGATGGCGATAACAACCACAGCGAATTTTACGCCGATGACGAACTTGACTACCCCATTAACTTAAATTTAGCGAGCAGCAGTGCCGGGTATGTGATGCACTTAGCTGCGTTTGATGAAAAGCGCGATAAATTCCCTCTTAGCTCATTACTCAGTAGTAACAAGCTGCTATCAGAAAACCACAAAGAAATTGAGCTGCCAGGTGTGCACTCAGATATTGGTGGCGGTTACGGCCCCGTTGAAACGAACATTCTTTACCCTCGGCAGTATATTGCGAAACCAAGCTGGTGAGCCAGAGCACGACAAAGAGCTCGTACAGCTTAAACAGTCACTCGAACAAAAATATTATTGGCCAACAATTAATATTCAATTTAAAGCAAGCCGGCCAAGAATAAACCGGCAACCAAAGCGAATTTGGAATAAATCAGAAAATACAATTTACACCAGCTATAGGCCGTATTGGAGCCGTAAATTAAGCAATATTCTGCCGCATTATAGTTTAGCGCTTATGCACGAAACGGCTGTAAATCAAGGGGTGCCGTTGCAAAACCTCGCAGAGCTTGCTATCCGTAAACAAGCTGATGGTCAGGCTTTTCCTTATGTTTTACCAAGCGAGCTTAAATCGCTTGTAGATACAGCGCGCAGTTTTGGCCCGCAAAGTGAAGCCTGGCATGCTTTATACAAAGACTACATTCACCATAGTGTTAAATACGCGGCAACGATTGATGCGATAGCTCACGGCCCCGAAGAAGAAGCCGAATTTACCACCAAAAACCAACAGCGCGAGCTTTTTTATAACCAGCCAAGCCAAGCTGAAACAAGCACACAATGGCAATCACAACTAATAAATGGATACCGATTATGGACAAGTTTATAAAACCACTCATCTCAATTGCATATGCTTTGTTTTTGGCCGGTTGCTCGTCAACGGGAAAAATAGATTACATGGTAGCAGGCGTAGGCACTGAGAATGGGAATGCTATTTGGGGGCGCTCAGTGGTATTTGATGATACATGGGGCATACCATCAGGGGCAATTGAGTGTTGTTATGCTGAGGCTGGCGGTACAGTCAGTTTGTACGACCAAAAGTTCCCCGAAAAAGTGGCGGTTGAATGGCTCGATAAATCAGAAAATAGAATTTATTACGGTGAAGTGGCTATAGATAAGGCAGGGTATAAATTAGCTAAAAATTTACCTACTTATACATGGGTAAGCACAGGAGAGATAGAAACAAATATAACCCCCTACTTGATTATTGGTATGGGAGCAACTGGCGAGATTAAGGTTTGGTTATCAAATACAAGCTCAGAAATGAATAGGGTTGGTCGTGTATTACATGAACTTGGCTCAGGGCAAGCGCAATGGCGTGAGAATAAATAAAAACCGACTATGGACAAGTTTATAAAACCACTCATCTCAATTGCATGTGCTTTGTTACTGGTAGGTTGCTCGTCAACGGGAAAAATAGATTACATGGTTGCAGGCGTAGGCACTGAGAATGGGAATGCTATTTGGGGGCGCTCAGTGGTATTTGATAATACATGGGGCATACCATCAGGAGCAATTGAGTGTTGTTATGCTGAGGCTGGTGGTACAGTCAGTTTGTACGACCAAAAGTTCCCTGAAAAAGTGGCGGTTGAATGGCTCGATAAATCAGAAAATAGAATTTATTACGGTGAAGTGGCCATAGATAAAGCGGGATATAAATTAGCTAAAAACTTACCTAATTTTAGTTATTACACAGGTGAAGTTGAGGACGAGATTTTTCCCTACCTAATTATTGGCATGGGTGAGACAGGTGAAATAAAAGTGTGGATATCAAATACACGTTCAGCAGGGTTCACAGGGCGAGTATTACATGAACTAGGCTCAGGGCAAGCGCAATGGCGTGAGAATAAATAAAAATGCACTTGGCAACGATGGACAAGTTTATAAAACCACTTATCTCAATTGCATGTGCTTTGTTTTTAGCAGGTTGCTCGTCAACGGGAAAAATAGATTACATGGTTGCAGGAGGTGCGACACAAAAAGGTAACCAAATTTGGGTGCAGGCAATTACTTTTGATGATAGTTGGGGGGTTCCTATGGGAAGCCTCGGTTGTTGTTGGGAAAGTGCAGGCAAAACAAGTGGTGTATATGACCAAAAATTCCCAGAAAAAGTGGTAGTTGAGTGGCTTGATAAATCAGAAAATAGAATTTATTACGGTGAAGTGGTCATAGATAAGGCAGGGTATAAATTAGCTAAAAACTTACCTAGATACACCGTTGTGAGCACTGGGCGCAAAGCAAAAGAAATCATACCTTATTTAATAATAGGAATGAGCGAGACAGGCGAAATTAACGTTTGGCTATCCAATGCGCCCTCGGGAAGAAATAGAACTGATCGTGTATTACATGAACTTGGCTCTGGGCAAGCGCAATGGCGTGAGAATAAATAAAAACTGACTATGGACAAGTTTATAAAACCACTTATCTCAATTGCATGTGCTTTGTTACTGGTAGGTTGCTCGTCAACGGGAAAAATAGATTACATGGTTGCAGGCGTAGGCACTGAGAATGGGAATGCTATTTGGGGGCGCTCAGTGATATTTGATGATACATGGGGCATACCATCAGGGGCTATTGGTTGCTGTTATGGAGAGACAAGAGCGACAGTTGGTGTATACGACCAAAAATTCCCGGAAAAAGTGGCGGTTGAATGGCTCGATAAATCAGAAAATAGAATTTACTACGGTGAAGTGGCTATAGATAAGGTGGGGTATAAATTAGCTAAAAACTTACCCCCATTCACTGCGCACACAGGTAAAGTTTTTAAAGATGTAAAACCTTATTTAATTATTGGTATGGGTGAGACCGGTGAAATAAAAGTGTGGATATCAAATACACCTTCAGCAGGGTTCACAGGGCGAGTATTACATGAACTTGGCTCAGGGCAAGCGCAATGGCGTGAGAATAATTAAAATGCATTTAGTTACTATGGACAAGTTTATAAAACCACTCATCTCAATTGCATGTGCTTTGTTACTGGTAGGTTGCTCGTCAACGGGAAAAATAGATTACATGGTAGCAGGCGTAGGCACTGAGAATGGGAATGCTATTTGGGGGCGCTCAGTGGTATTTGATGATACATGGGGCATACCATCAGGGGCTATTGGTTGCTGTTATGGCGAAACTAGAGCGACAGTTGGTGTATACGACCAAAAGTTCCCCGAAAAAGTGGCGGTTGAATGGCTCGATAAATCAGAAAATAGAATTTATTACGGTGAAGTGGCTATAGATAAGGCGGGATATAAATTAGCTAAAAACTTACCTAGATACACCGTTGTGAGCACTGGGCGCAAAGCAAAAGAAATCATACCTTATTTAATAATAGGAATGAGCGAGACAGGCGAAATTAACGTTTGGCTATCCAATGCGCCCTCGGGAAGAAATAGAACTGATCGTGTATTACATGAACTTGGCTCTGGGCAAGCGCAATGGCGTGAGAATCAATGATGTTTTTAGAACATCTCACTAAACAATTAGATTTTTTCCTCGTACTGTTACTTTATGTGTATGTGATAACTATCACAATTAAAAGTTAATCTAAGCAATAGAAGCTTTACCTTCCGAAACTTTAAACGTTCTATGCATTCAATTGGGTTTAATTAACCTTTAAAGTGTGCTTTTATGGATTTTTAATTTCATTAACGCGATTTAAAAATCGATTTTGTGGAAAGATTATGCTTGCAAGCTGGTTTTTTGAATGTTAAAAATACAGCCACTGAACACACATTTAGTAAATTAAGATGCAAATTACACATTCAATTACATTAAAACTAAACCTCTTACTGCTTAAATCAGTGAGCGGGGCTTAGTGTATTTGCATTTGTAGAACATTAAAAAACCCCGCAACCGCGGGGTTTTTTTTATCTCGCTAATGGGTCATTGGGAACGAGGACAGTTTATGAAAGATAAGGTTTGGATTTTTGACACAACGTTACGTGATGGTGAGCAAGCATTAAAAGCAAGCCTAACCGAAGACGACAAAATTCAACTTGCGCATACCATTAGCCGCTTAAATGTGGATGTAATGGAAGTAGGTTTTCCGGTATCTAGCCCAGCAGATTTTCGCTCTGTACAGCGCATTGCGACTGAAGTGAAAGGGCCGATTATTTGTGGCTTAGCACGTGCTGTAGCAAAAGATATTGAAGCATGTGGTGAAGCGCTTCGCCCGGCAGAGCAGGGCCGTATTCATACATTTATTGCAACCAGCCCATTACACCTTGAGCACAAATTACGTATGAGCTTAGACGATGCAACGGCAATGGCTGTTAAGTCGATTCAACTTGCACGTAACTACACCGATGACGTTGAGTTTTCGTGTGAAGATGCTGGTCGTACACCGCATTGGGATTTATGCCGCATCGTTGAAAAAGCTATTGATGCGGGTGCATCAACTATCAACTTACCTGACACTGTTGGCTATGTAACGCCAGACGAATATGCTGCGATGATCCATCACTTAATGAACAATGTGCCAAATATCGACAAGGCTCGTTTGAGCGTGCATTGCCATAACGATTTAGGTTTAGCGGTTGCTAACTCAATCGCTGCAGTACAAGCCGGTGCTCGCCAAATCGAATGTACGATTAATGGTATTGGTGAGCGCGCAGGTAACTGTTCGCTTGAAGAAGTGGCGATGATCATGAAGATGCGTGAAGACCACTTAAAAGTGCATACCGATATTCGTAGTGAAGAAATTTACCGTGCTTCGCGTCAAGTCGCGAAGATTTGTAATATGCCAGTACAACCAAACAAAGCAATTGTTGGTGAAAATGCCTTTGCACACAGCTCAGGGATCCACCAAGACGGCGTATTAAAAGCCCAAAACACTTACGAAATAATGTCGCCAGAAAGTGTCGGTGTACCTAATAACCAATTAAACATGACTTCGCGTTCAGGTCGTCATGTTATTGAGCATCGTTTAGAAGAGTTAGGCTATCAAAAATCTGATTACGATATGGATAGCTTATACAGCAGCTTCTTAGCATTAGCAGACCAAAAAGGCACTGTGTATGACTACGACTTAGAAGCGATGATTTACTTTAATCAAATCAAAGATAAAGACGAAAAATATCAACTTGAGTTTGTTAACTCGACGTCTAACTCACAATCGGTGGCGAGCTCAACAATCGGCATGACAATTGATGGTGAGTCAAAGCAAGAGGCCGCAACAGGGAATGGCCCTGTAGAAGCATCATTCTTAGCAATTGAGCGCTTAACGGGTATGTCGGTTGAGATGATTGAATACAACCTAGAAGCAACAGGCCAAGGTGCCAGCTCGCTAGGGCAAGTGAATATTATCGCTAAATACGATGGTCGCCCATATCACGGCGCGGGCATTGCAGCGGATGTGGTAGAAGCGTCAGTACGCGCCATGATCCGCGTTTATAACTTAATTTATCGTGCACAAAAAGTGTCTGATTTAAAACAACAGAGGAAAGCAGGATGAGTCAATCGAATTACAGTATCGCAGTATTAGCAGGCGACGGGATTGGTCCAGAAGTTATGGCAGCAGCAGAAACCGTCTTGGATGCTGTAAGCGAAAAGTTTGGTTTTACTTTGACTCGTCATCACCACGCGATTGGTGGTGCTGCCATTGATGAGTTTGGTCAGGCACTGCCGCAAAGCACACTGAGTGCCTGCGAAAATGCCGATGCGATTTTATTTGGCTCGGTAGGCGGCCCTAAGTGGGAAAACTTACCACCGAACGAGCAGCCAGAGCGAGCTTCACTGTTGCCACTGCGCAAGCATTTTGGTTTGTTCTGTAATTTACGCCCAGCACAATTATTACCAGCACTAAGTGCTGCGTCACCACTTCGTGCAGATATCAGCGCACAAGGCTTTGATATCTTATGTGTGCGCGAGCTAACCGGCGGTATTTATTTCGGTGAAAAAGGCCGCAGTGGCGAAGGTGAGCAAGAAGCCGCTTTCGATACCCAAACATATTCACGTAAAGAAATTGAGCGCATCGCACGCTTTGCATTTGAAGCCGCTAAGCTGCGTAGTAATCATGTTACCTCGGTTGATAAAGCGAATGTGTTAGCGACCAGCGTACTTTGGCGTGAAGTGGTCTCTGAAGTAAGCAAAGATTACCCAGAAGTAAGCCTTGACTACATTTATGTTGATAACGCGGCAATGCAGTTAGTAAAACAGCCAAGCCAGTTTGATGTATTACTTTGCGATAACTTATTTGGCGACATTTTGTCTGATGAGTGCGCGATGATCACAGGCTCTATGGGCTTATTACCATCAGCGAGTTTAAATCAGTCTGGCTTTGGTTTGTATGAGCCAGCTGGTGGCTCAGCACCTGATATCGCTGGTAAAGGGGTGGCAAACCCAATCGCGCAAATTTTAAGTGCTGCGCTTATGTTGCGTTACTCACTAGGGCAAGATGAAGCGGCTCGTACGATTGAAAAAGCGGTGGCAGAAGCGGTTGAAGCCGGTGTTGGTACGCCAGATATCTACCCAAATGCAGGGTATACCACCAGTGATGTTGCTGCGGCAATTGTGGCACGTATTTAATTAAAAATTGTTTGCGCTGAGCACGTCACTCAGCGTAACTAAAATGAGGGAATAGCAAGTGGCCCAAACCTTATACGATAAAATTTGGCAAGCTCATGTAGTCGCCAGCATAAATGATCAAACTGATTTACTTTATATCGACCGTCACCTAGTTCATGAAGTTACATCGCCGCAAGCCTTTGCTGGTTTACGTGAGAAAAACCGCAAAGTACGTTGCCCAGAAAAAACCTTTGCGACTATGGACCATAATGTTTCAACAAAAAGTCGCTCATTAGATGCTGCGAGTGAAGTGTCAAAAAATCAATTAATGGCACTGGATGCAAACTGTAAAGAGTTTGGTATTCAACTTTATGATTTAAATTCGATTAATCAAGGTATTGTGCATGTAATGGGGCCTGAACAGGGCATTACCTTACCGGGCACAACCATAGTGTGTGGTGACAGCCATACCTCTACCCATGGTGCATTTGGTGCACTAGCGCACGGTATTGGTACTTCAGAAGTTGAGCATGTTCTAGCCACTCAAACACTGCAGCAGAAAAAAGCCAAGTCATTAAAAATTCAAATAAATGGTCGCCTACGTCCAACCGTTACTGCCAAAGATTTAATCATGGCAGTGATCGGTAAATTAGGCACTGCGGGTGGTACTGGCTATGTTGCTGAGTTTTGTGGTGAAGGGATCGAAGCGCTGTCTATGGAAGCGCGTATGACGCTTTGTAATATGAGTATTGAAATGGGCGCAAAAGCGGGTTTAATCGCACCAGATCAAACAACTTATGATTATTTAAAAGGTCGCCCATTTGCACCACAAGGTGCTGACTTTGATAGTGCCGTTGCCTACTGGCAAACACTAAAAACTGATGAAGGCGCAGAGTTTGATCATGTTGTTGAATTAGAGGCTGCTGATATTCAACCGCAAATTACGTGGGGTACCAGCCCTGAGCAAGTGATTGGCGTAGATGAATTCATTCCTGATCCTGAGCAAGAACCAGACCTAATCAAAGCTGATGCAATCCGTAGCGCACTAAAATATATGGGTTTAAAAGCCGGTGATAAATTGTCTTCTGCGACTGTTGATACCGTATTTATTGGCTCATGTACAAATAGCCGAATTGAAGATTTACGTGCTGCTGCGCAAATTGTTGAAGGTAAGCAGGTTGCAGCGGGTGTTGAAGCGCTGATTGTTCCAGGCTCAGGTCTTGTTAAAAAACAAGCCGAAGACGAAGGTCTTGCAGATATCTTTAAAGCAGCTGGCTTTGAATGGCGTGAGCCAGGTTGTTCAATGTGCTTAGCAATGAATGACGACAGATTAGAAGCAGGTAAACGCTGTGCTTCTACATCAAATCGTAACTTTGAAGGTCGCCAAGGTCGCGGTGATCGCACTCACTTAGTGAGCCCTGCAATGGCTGCGGCAGCGGCAATTCATGGTCGTTTTGTTGATATCAGAGGAGAAGCCTAATGAGTGTATTTTTTAGTGGCTTAATGGCCCCGTTAGATAAAAACAATGTTGATACTGACCAAATTATTCCAAAGCAGTTTTTAACGTCGACCAGCCGTGATGGCTTTGATGCGGCGCTTTTTTACGATTGGCGTTATTTAGATAACGGCGAGCCAAACCCTGAGTTTATTTTGAACCGCCCTTGTTACCAAGGTGCGCAAATTCTTTTAACTCGCGACAATTTTGGTTGTGGTTCATCGCGTGAGCACGCGCCATGGGCATTAAAGCAATATGGTTTTGAAGTTATCTTAGCGGAAAGCTTTGCTGATATTTTCTTTAACAACTGCGGCAATAACCAAATGCTTGCTATCGCATTACCTGCAGAAACACTTGAGCAATTATTTGTACTGAGTGAACAGCATGATGATATTAATATCGAAGTTGATTTAGAAAACCAACAACTTCGTAGCGATAAGTTTGACACTATTCACTTTGATATTCGCCATGACATCAAAGAGCGTTTATTAAGTGGCTTGGACTTTATCGGTGTGACTGAAACACTTAACAGCCAAATTGATGCCTTTGAGCAGCAACTTGCAGCAGAACGCCCTTGGCAATAACCTGTTTTTCCATGTGAACCTAAACGCGGCCAAGGCCGCGTTTTTTTGTTATTTATCGTAATTGTTTTCTTTATGGCCTTTAAACCATTAGCCTAGACTGCAATTTTATTTAGGGAACACACCATGAAATACTTAGTGGCATCGATGCTCGTGGCAGCATCATCAGTAGCGGCTGCACGACCTGCACCGTTAGTGTCAATTCCAAGCCATGATGGCTTTTTTGATAATATCGCTGCCCATTGCGGTAAAGCTTACGAAGGTAAAGTGAGCGTTGATAACGCAGCTGGCCCGAGCTCATTTGCGGGCAAAAAGTTAGTAATGCATGTACGTCGTTGTAACGAGCGTGAGTTACAAGTGCCATTTCATGTAGGGGATGATGCATCTCGTACTTGGATCATCACAAAAACGGGCAGTGGACTTAGTTTAAAGCATGACCATCGTCATAAAGATGGCAGCGATGATAAATCAACCATGTATGGTGGCCATACCCTTGATGCGGGTTTTGCTAACGCACAGTCGTTCCCGGCTGATCAATACTCAAAAGAGTTGTTTGTGAGCCAAGGTATTCCCCAATCAATGGGTAACACTTGGCAAATGTATATTTATCCAAAGCAATTTACGTATCGCTTAGTGCGTGAAGGACGTGAGTTTCGCGTTGATTTTGACTTAACTAAACCTATCACGCCGCCAAGCGCGCCGTGGGGATATGAAGACTAGTACTATTTAGCTTCGTCTTCACACTGTAAAACAACCGTTAAAGGGGGCTGATAGGCGCGAGGTTTAGTTGGAAAACGTTCATACTCCTGCACCCCATCAGTCACTCTTAGCATAAAAGGTTTGTCTCTACATAAGCGACTAGCATGGCGCAGTAAGAATACGCTTTGATTGCGAAAGTGCTTGTAGTCGTCAGACTGAATTTCGAGGTGGTAGCGGCCGTCGGCCAATTTAGTTTGGTAGTAATGGACTTTTTCGTCGAAGTCATAGAGCTTTTCGGTTTCGCCTTTTGCTGCCTGTGCATTACTGCACCCCGCTAACATTAAAACGGCGCTAATTAATAGTGCTTGTGTACTTCTCAGTTCACTCATAAACACTTAACTCCATGTGATTAATACCTTGTTTCATCGTGATGTTGAACCTGAATTAGCATCCATAGTCAAACTAAGGTAACGTTACGTCTTACATGTAGTCTAACACCCAAAAAGGGAAAATGTGATGCTCAATAAAATAAAACAGCTGTTTTCAGCGCTGAATGATACCCAATCTAGCATTACTGAGCATGACCTAAAAACCGCCGTTGCTGCGTTATTGATTGAGGTTATGCGTGCAGATAATGAGTTACAAGATGATGAGCAACAGACCCTGAATGAGACCTTAAAGAAGTATTTCTCGCTTAACGAGGAAGAGGTTCAAGAGTTAGTTGCAAGTGCATCGCAAAGCCTAGATGATGCAATAGATTATTTTCAGTTTTCAAAGCAAATTAATGCCCAGTGCAGCGCCGAGCAGCGTATTGATATCATCGAGCTGTTGTGGCGTTTAGCCTACGCAGATGGCAATTTAGATAAGCATGAAGAAATGGTTATTCGCCGTGTCGCAAGTTTATTGTATGTAACCCATGAAGATTTTATCGCTGCTAAGTTAGCAGCGACAAAACTAAGTTAGTAGCGATAAAACTAGGCTAGCAATTATTTATTTAATTTGCTCGCTACGCTCACAAGTTGCTGGGCAAGGCTGGCAACTTTATCGGCTGTATCAGCATCGCTGATGCGGCCTTGCTCATCTAATTTAGTGTGGATAGCAGGCACTGCTAGTTGATCTGCAAGTACTAAGCTACCAATACCCGATAAAATATCACGTACATGATTTAAACCACGTAAGCCACCTAAACCACCCGGTGACGATGCATACAGTGCAGTAACTTTATTTCGAAAAGCAGGCACTGCACCTTGCTCTGTACGAGATGCCCAATCGATTGCGTTTTTAAGTGGTGCTGTAATTGAGCCATTATATTCTGGGCTTGCTAATAAAATACCGTCAGCTGCGCGAAGCTTATCTTTTAATAATTGTGCGCCAGCAGGTGTACCTTGCGCTTCAATATCTTCGTCAAATAAAGGTAAGTTTAAATCGCTTAATTTAATCACTTCTACTTCAGCACCACTTTCGAGGGCGAAGCGCGCAGCTTCATTGATCAGTTTTTGATTAAAGCTGTCTTTACGTAGGCTGCCTGCTAGGGCAATAATTTTTGGTGCTGTCATGATTGCTTCCTTTTTTAAGCTTCACTGTTGATATACTCACTGTAGCAAAAAACAGCTTGCAGAAAAGCCAAATAAACGCAAAACTTATGTGCGTATATGCACACAAGGAGCCGTTATGGCGATTCAATTTGATGATTGGCAAGATGTAAAAGTCGCTTTTGAAGTGGCAATACTCGGCACGTTAACCGCAGCTGCCGAATCGTTAGGTGTTCATCACAGCACAGTGCTTAGAAGAATCAACAATTTAGAAGATAACCTTGACGCGCGGTTATTCCACCGTCATGCCCGTGGCTATACAGTGACAGAAATAGGCGCTAAGTTGTTTGCGACTGCAAAATCGATTAACGCTGAACTTGAAAAACTTCACAACGATATTATTGCCGCTGATAGCCAACTGCGAGGCAGTTTATTATTAACTACGGTCAGTGGTTTTATTGATGTGCTTAGTGATGTCTGCGAACAGTTTCAAAGCCTGCACCCGCAAGTGCAGCTCGAAGTTATTCTTGATCAAAACCGCTTACGTCTTGATCACGGTCAGGCACACATTGCCGTGCGAGCAGGTCCTCGGCCTGATGAAGGCGACTATATTGCCCAGCATTTAGCTGAACTTTCGTCAGGGTTTTATGCCTCTAAAAGTTATATTGAAAAGTATGGCATGCCAAAGAATATTGAGCAGTTGCAGCAGCATAGTTTTGTCTCTGGGGTGGCTGGCTATAACGGTAAAGTGCCTTATTTTGCATGGGTTGATCAACACATTGAACCTTCGCAAATTAAGCTACGGGTGTCTGAAACATCAGAAGCTACACGGGCGATTGTGAGGGGCTTAGGAATTGGTGGTTTACAGCATGAAGTGGCAAGCCAATACCCTGATCTGCTGCCAGTGCTTCCTAAAGAGCTAAACTGGCCAACGGATCTTTGGCTGGTAACGCATCACTTGGTGCATCGCACAGCCAAAGTCCAAGCATTTAGTCAGCTTTTAAAAGCCTATTTTAAAGATTTAAAAGCTTAAACAGACTTTTTAACGCTAATGCCTAGCCGTTTGGCTAGGCGCACAAGGTTGGCTCTATCAACACTTAAGCTACGTGCTGTGGCAGCCCAGTTTAGGTTATGTAGTTCAAGTTGTTGCATAATCAATTGATAACTAAAAGCGTCAGTTGCCTCTTTCAGCGATAAGCGAGTGGCTTTTTGTTCGTTAACTGCAACAGGGCTTGGTGCGGCAACGGCGGTTTTAGCAATATCACAATGTTCAGGCTCGATTGTGACAATGCTTTGTTGCCATTGCTGTTGTTTGGCTTTGAGTGCTGCGCGACTGATCACATGTTCAAGCTCTCTCACATTGCCTGGCGCAATCATATTGACGCAGTAGTAATTGTGTATCGCTACTAAGCTTAAGTTGCTTAATTGCCAGTTTTTTAGATGTTTGCTCAATAAAAAAGCCTGCTAATAAAATAACATCGTTATCGCGCTCTTTTAGTGGTGCAACATGCAATGGGTAAACGCTTAATCGGTGATAAAGATCTGCACGAAAGCGCCCCGCAGCGACTTCTTGTTTTAAATCGCGATTGGTTGCTGCAATCACTCTGACATCAACATAACGGCTTTGATCTTCCCCCACCGTTTGTACTTCACCACTTTGTAATACACGCAATAACTTACTTTGCATGGCAAGCGGAAGTTCGCCGATTTCATCTAAAAATAGCGTGCCGCCATCGGCGAGTTGAAACTTACCCTGGCGAGCAGTATGTGCGCCAGTAAATGCGCCTTTACTGTGACCAAAAAATTCACTTTCGGCTAAGTTCTCTGGTAACGATGCGCAGTTTAAGTGGATCAACGGCATGTCACGGCGTTTTGAGTTTAAATGGATATTGCGCGCAACGAGTTCTTTACCGACGCCTGTGTCGCCTTGTATTAAAACGCTAAATTCTGAGGCAGCCACCAGCTGAATATCATTTTTAAGGGTCTGCATTGCTTGGCTATTACCAATAATTTCGACACCTTCTCGTGTTAGTGCCTCAAGGTTAAGCTGCTGCGCAACTTGATGGCTGTGCTGTGCGTGTTGCATAAAATGCTGCAAGGTTAGGGCATGCTCAACATAGCCTGCAGCTAGCTGTTTTAGTTGATTGAGCTCGTTCATTGCTAAAGCGTCAAAGGCATGTTCATCTAAACTATCAAAGGTCAAAACACCCAATAGTTCGTTGTTATCTTTGCTACTCAGCAGCGGCACGCCCATGCAGGCATGAACAGGAAAGTCGCCATGCTGGCTTTGTAATAAACCATCGTAGGGGTCGGGTAGGCCACAGTCTTTGGCAAATTTTAGCGGTTCACTGCCACGGCATATTTCAAATAAGCGCGGATGCTCCGCTATTTTAAAGCGTCTTCCTAACGTATCGTCCGACAACCCATGAAGGGCTACGGGCTTTAACACATCGCCTTGTTTCAATAATAAGGCAACTGCATCACATTCAAGCCAATCATTAATGCAACTCAACAGATAACTGAAATTATGATCAACACTGCTTGCTTTGGTAAGTGCAAGTGCAACATCAAGAAGGGATTTTTTGAGTATCATGTCAATTTGACCTGAATGTGTTTTATTGATGCTTTTAATGGTGTGTCATTTTGACTTATTTATCAAGTGTCCAAATTTAATGCATTGATATTTAATGGTTTTTATTTTTGGCTTGAACTGTGCAATAGCTGGGGAAATTAAACGCTGAGAGCACGAATGAAAGTCATTAATTTAACTGAACCTATGCCAACTAAGAATCAAATTTTATCAACTCAGCCAGTGGCCGTTATGGGCATTAGCATTTCGGCCTTTTTTCTTGGCGGCAGGTGCCTTAGCTGTATTTGCTATGAGTTACTGGTTTTTAATCTTGGCGGGCTATGCACAGTGGCACCTAACAATGCCCGCAACGCTTTGGCATGCTCACGAAATGCTGTTTGGCTTTGCAGGCGTGGTTGCCATGGGCTTTTTGCTAACCGCCGCACAAACATGGACAGGTGTGGCGAGTGTAAGTGGTATTAAGCTTTGTTTGCTTAGCATGATTTGGCTTGCTGCAAGGTTTAGTTTTTTTATTGAGATTGCAGGGTTCGAGCAGCTAAACCTTTATATTGTTAGTGCGCTACAACTCGTTTGGTGGCTAGCTGGAATTATTATTCTAGCTGACATGCTGATACAGGCAAAAAGCAGCCATAACTACTTATTTATTGTCATCGCATCTTTGCTCTGTGCGCTCAATGTGATTTTTTTGAGCTTAGTTGTACTTAATAAAATGTCGCTGGCACTGGGGGTTGTTGATACCGCTGTACTTATCATGACACTGCTAGTTGGTGTTGTGGCTGGGCGAGTTGTGCCATTTTTTACCGCGCGCGGCCTTAACCTAAGTGAACAAGTTAGAACCCCCAAGCTCGATAAATTAGTCGTATTTAGCTCATTTTTCGCCATTGCGTGGTTTTTTATGAGTCAGCTATTTTTTAGCGCAATGAGCACCGGTTGGGTTTTTGCTTGGCTTGCTTGTTTACATTCAGCCCGGTGTGTTTTGTGGTGGCATAAAGGCATTCTAAAAGTGCCTTTGCTATGGTCATTACATGTGGCTTATTGGGCTTTATCGGTTGGTTTAATACTCGTCGCGCTGAGCTATTTCAGCCCAATTATCTTATTCAAAGATGCGCTTCATCTGATCACTGTTGGCACCATAGGTGTGATGATCATCGCCATGATGGTACGTGTCTCTCATGGTCACACTGGGCGCGCATTACAGGCCCCTGCGTACATTAGTTTGGCATTTGTACTCATTGTGATAGCTGCCATTGTACGTTCGTTACTTCCCGTTTATTTAGGTCATCACCTTGCATGGCAGTTAAGTGCGTTGCTGTGGGTTGCTGGCTTTAGCTTATTTTTATTTCATTGTGCGCCCATCTTAGTGAATCGTCGTGTTGATGGTCGCCGCGGTTAACCTCTCCAATAGGAAAAACTATGTTATCTGAAAAAACGATCCAGATTGTTAAAAGTACTTTGCCGTTGCTTGCACAAGCAGGCCCTCAAGTGACTGAGTATTTTTATGATCGTATGTTTAGCTACAACCCAGAGCTTAAAAATATTTTTAATATGACGCATCAGCAATCGGGCTCTCAGCAATTTGCGCTATTTAATGCCTTAGCTGCCTACGCGGCAAATATTGATAACTTGGCAGTGTTAAAAGGTGCGCTTGCGCGCATTAATCATAAACACACCAGTTACCATATTTTGCCAGAGCATTATCCTATTGTTGGTGGACATCTGATTGCGACTTTAAAAGAGTTATTGCCAGAACAATTTACTCCTGAGGTCGAGTATGCATGGCGTGAAGCCTATTCATTATTAGCGGATGTATGTATCAATGAGGAGATGTCGCTATATCAAAAAACCAAAAAGGCACCGGGAGGTTGGTTTGGTACTCGTACTTTCACAATTACAGAAAAACGTATGGAGTCATCGCAAATTTGCAGTTTCATATTAACGCCTGCCGATGCAAAGCCTGTTGTGGCGTATTTACCGGGCCAATATTTAGGAATTAAAGTAACGCCAGCAAACAGTGATTTAACGCAAGTTAGGCAATACTCTTTATCACAGCAAAGTAATGGCCACAATTACCGAATTAGCGTGAAAGAAGAAGGCTTGGTATCTAACTACCTACACAGCTTAACTGAGGGGGATAAGGTAGAAATTTACCCACCTGCAGGCGACTTTGTGCTTCGCGAAATCGACTCGCCTGTTGTATTGATTTCTGCGGGTGTTGGTCAAACCCCGATGATGGCGATGCTAGAAACACTATTAAGTAATCAACCTAACCAGTCAATCCATTACCTGCATGCTTGCGACAGTGAGACGCAGTTTGCCTTTAAAGAGTATTTAATACAGCAACAACAAGCGCACGCTTCATTACATTGTGTTACCTGGTTTAAAGATGGCAAGGGGGGCGATTTTGCGGGCTTAATGGATGTAAACCACATAGCTGACAGCTTACCAATTAGTAAAGGTGACTTTTACCTGTGTGGCCCTATCGCCTTTATGGCAATGATCAAAGAGCAGCTGCTAAGTATTGGGGTTGCAAGTGAACGCATTCACTACGAGGTGTTTGGTCCTCACCAAAGCTTATGATGTAAAAGGCGTAGCTGAAGCTGCGCCTTTTTTGTTAGTTAACTTCGCGCTCTAGATCAGGAAGTGAAATACGGAGCTCTTTTTGTACTTTAGAAGCCCATAAGAACTTCACTATTAGAGTAACTTACGATTGCTAATTTCAGCTATTTCAAGCTTTTGCCACGATTCAAATAATTTACGTTGTTTGTCAGATATTTTTAAGCCATAGGTTTTTTGCATATAAAAATAGGTATCGGCTATTTGCTTTCTTGCATAAATGGGTGGCTCAAATACGCGTTGCTTAAAGTCGACTTTTACGGGGCATGCTCCGTAACTTGCACTTGATGTTGACACCATGCCATAGCGAAAGTTTGAACGGTCAGCATTGAGCTCGCCTATAGCAGGTGCAAGGTTATTAATGTCAGCTTCCATTTGACGAAACTTTTCACTGACCTTTTTACAGTTTTTGCGACCGCCATCCTGCCAGCATTGTAATTGATGACCAAACTCCCAGGCAGGCACAATGTGCTCCCATTCTATTCTTTTTGCGCGTGCATTCTCTTTTCCTGAGCGGGTGACAGAGTTTCTAGGAATATAACCACACGCATTAGGATCTGGCACAAGTTTTTTACCTTGGCGCTTTATGTCGCAGCCACAATATAAGCTTTTACTGTTGCTTGGTAGATTCTTAATTAAATGCTTTTTGGCACTGTAAAAGCTCGAAAATTCTTTAGCGGATATAGGAAAAGTGAAAATAAAACACAGGGCTAAGTATAGAAATAAACGCATATCCATCACATCAGTGAACTACAGGAAGCGCTATTTTAGAGCGACTATTCTAAAAATGAAAAGTTTTTCAACTCAGCTATAGTTGTTAGGCCGTTTTAATTAAAGGAATTACAACTATGTTATTAGGTGCTTTTTCTGTAAGTCTAAATGTAAAAGATATTCGTGCTTCAAAGCAGTTTTATGAAAAGCTAGGTTTCAACGAGTTTGCCGGGGAGATAGAACAGCATTGGCTAATTATGAAAAACGGTGAACATTTAATTGGTTTGTTTCAAGGTATGTTCGACAAAACCATGCTGACCTTTAACCCAGGGTGGGATCAAAATGCTGAAGCTTTGGATGAATTTGCAACCTTTGAGCAATTAGCTGCACAATTTCAGCAACAAGGATTAGAAATACAAAAGGCCGGTGACGCGAGTTTTATTATCACCGACCCAGATGGCAATCCTATTTTGATTGACCAACACGTGTAGCTGGCTTTTTACGTTTAATTCGAACGTTTTGTAGTAACAAGAGAACTCCTGTAATACAAAATAGTACGCTGGTGGCCGAGAAGCTGATGAGTAGTGGATTGTTAAAGTTCTCACGCTCATCATAATCCATAATGTGTAGCATCCAGAAAAAGTCGAAAACCCGCCACAGGGTGCTGCGCACAGTAATAAGGTTACCGGTTTGGCTATCTAAATATAAGGTTGTTGTTAACCAATCATCGAAGCTAACTTGCCAAACATTGGCTTTGCGGCCGACCTCTCTTGGCCCTTTTGTTAATAACTGCGCTTGCGTTATTTTTGCGTCAATAAGCAGGTGAGCTTGCGCATTTTCAATGATTTGCGCTTTACTCGGTGCAGGCATTTTAGCACCTGTTCTGCCATCAAAAGTAAACGTACCGCTAGAGGATGTAACTTCTATAATCGGGGTATTTAAAAAATGGCTATATTTAATACCTTCGATTTGCTCAAATTGCGCTGTTATTTTATCAATTGAAGCAGGGTAGTCCGACAATAAAAATGGGCTACTTAAACTGCGATTAGCCAGATGCTTACCATGCACTTTTTCAAGTGGTAATGAGCTCATCACAAGCCCACCTAAAAGCCAAAAAAAGAATCTGTAAAGCAAGTAAATAACCAAGCCATTTATGCCCTTTACGAGCATACTTAAACAGGCGTTTATTCATAATTACCCCGTTATTATTGTTATGTGGGCGCTATTTTAGGTTGTTTAGCTAGATTGCCAATGCGGCATAATGTCGCATTAACTGTATTCTAGATTTGGTATATATACAAAACTGAGTTAAAGTTTCAGTCGATATCAATAGAGGGTAAAAACGAGAGTATGTCGGAAATTCAATTTTTAAATGTAGATCTGGAGCTTGAATCAAAGCACGATATTAGTGCGCTTGTTGCTGATTTGAAGAAAAACGCCATGGTTTTACATTATGACCAAGATGAATACCGCCAACTAGCACGTATTGAAGCAACCGCAGATATCAGCTCTCCAGATAAAGCCATTAACCAGCTTTGCGAGCTTATTGAGTCATGCTCGCGCAATGCATTAAAACAGTGGTTATCGTGCTCAAAGCGTACATTTGATATAGGCTTTGAATCAGGTAATTCGCCTAAATGCTTTAACCAACCCCTGCATGCCGATACCTTGTTACGTATCTCTGCAATTGGCGCAGGGATTGAAATTACTATTTATCCTGTCGAAAAATAGCCAGAATTTATCGCTCTACAACAGCTGCGGTCATTCTTGATACGCAGCAAAGCTCTCCTGCGGCATTGGTAATTTTAATATCCCAAACAGATGTTCGCTTACCTAAATGCAGCGGTCTTGCTGTTGCTGTTAACGTTCCTTTGCGTGACGCTTTCATGTGGTTGGCATTAATTTCTTGGCCAACAGCATAGAACTTATTGAAATCAACCACGAAATTGGCTGCATAGCTTGCCACTGTCTCTGCTAATACAACGTTTGCTCCGCCATGAACCATACCCATAGGGTTATGATGCTCAGGAATAGCAGGCATAGTTGCCATTAAATAATCATCACCAATTTCAGTCACCTCAATGCCCATAGTTTTCATTAAAGTGCCTTGACCGGTGATCCCTTGTTCTAGCTCTTTGCAAAGCTCTAACGTGATTGGGTGGTGCCAAATACTCATTGTGTTTCCTTAGCCTGCTAATTAAAGCTAATACCTTATGGCATCTTTCGGTGTGGTTCAATGTTAGTTTTGTAGCAATATGATGGGGTTAATTTAAATTTGCGATTTTCAAATAACTGTATATACTCACAGTTAAATGTACTGTATGGAAAACCAGTTGTATGCGCCCATTAACTAAACGCCAATCGCAAATTTTAGAACTAATTAAAGTCTTTATTAAAGATACAGGCATGCCACCTACGCGTGCTGAAATAGCTCAAACATTAGGTTTTAAAAGTGCCAACGCTGCTGAAGAACACCTAAAAGCACTGGCTAAAAAAGGCATGATCAAAATGAAGCCTGGGGCGAGTCGCGGTATTCAGTTAATTGAAGAAGATGAGCCAGAGCAACTAGGCTTACCTTTAATTGGTCGTGTTGCAGCTGGTGAACCTATTTTGGCGCAAGAGCATGTTGAAAGTCACTGCCAAGTTGATCCTTCATTATTTAAACCTGCAGCCGATTTCTTACTGCGTGTAAATGGTATGAGTATGAAAGACATTGGTATTATGGATGGCGATTTGCTTGCAGTACACAGAACACAAGTTGCTGAAAACGGGCAAGTAGTTGTAGCTCGAGTCGATGAAGATGTAACAGTTAAGCGTCTAGAAAAAGCGGGTCGCAAAGTACTTTTACACGCTGAGAACGAAGAGTTTTCGCCTATTGAGGTTGACCTTGAGCATGAGTCGTTCAACATCGAGGGGTTAGCGGTAGGTGTTATTCGTAACGCTGACTGGATGTAAACGTTCCCAATTTGGTGCATCAAATTGACTCAATTTGGTGCGCCACTGAAATTTTACTACTTAATTAGGATTTGTGAATCCTTACTCTTCATTTAAAGCCTTATATGGCGCAGTTTTCCTCTCTTTTTATATTTCGTTTTTTACCCCTAAACATTAAATAAAGCGCTGATTATAGTTGTTATTTCTGCACCAAAATAAACATTTATTATCATTAAAACTTGCTTATTGGTCATTTTTTAACTAATTAGTTAATACACTGTATTAACACCTAATTAATAAAAAGACACAAAAATGTGCGAGGTGTTAGTCATGGGGTCGGTATCATAAGTGGGTCAAAATGATACGTAGTCGCTCTGAACAATAAGAAAAACGAATGGGCACCTTGTTGTATCGCCTTTTCGCTTTGCGTCTTGCAATAGCATCTAAAGGAGCCGTCACATGGGTAAACTGCGTTACGCCTTGTGGCTTATATTGTTTGCACTTCCTGAGCTTGCATTGGCAAATAGCCAATACAATATGCGTAAAGGGGTGACCGATATAAGTAATAATGTTTATGAGTTACACATGACGATATTTATTATCTGCTGTGTAATCGGCATCATCGTATTTGCGGTGATGTTTTGGGCTTTAATACACCACCGTAAATCCAAAGGGATAAGCCTGCCCAATTTCATGAAAGTACAAAAGTTGAAATACTTTGGACTGCCATTCCATTTGTCATCTTAATCGCCATGGCTGTGCCTGCCACAAAAACCTTAATTGCCATGGAAGATGCCTCTAAAGCCGATATCACCATTAAAGTGACGGGCTCACAGTGGAAGTGGCATTATGAGTACATGGGTGAAGACATTGCCTATTACTCGATTCTATCTACTCCTAAAGATCAAATAGACAACCAAGCAGAGAAAACTGAACATTATTTGCTTGAAGTAGATAAACCGCTAGTACTTCCTATCAATAAAAAAGTTCGCTTTTTAATGACTTCAGACGATGTAATTCATTCATGGTGGGTGCCTGATTTTGCGGTTAAAAAGGATGCAAATCCTGGGTTTATCAATGAAGCGTGGACACGTATTAACGAGCCAGGCGTGTACCGTGGCCAATGTGCTGAGTTATGCGGTAAAGATCATGGCTTTATGCCTGTAGTGGTGAAAGCTTTACCTGAAGATGAGTTTGCTAATTGGCTTGCAGATGCTAAGCAAGAAAAAGCCAATGCGGCCGCAGCGGATGCTGCTTTGCTTGATCAAACATTACCGAAAGAAGAGCTTATGACCTTGGGTGAGCAAGTCTACATGGCTAGTTGTGCTGCATGCCACCAACCTACCGGTATGGGCCTACCTGGCGTATTTCCAGCACTTAAAGGCAGCCCGATTGTATTAGGTGATGTAAAAGATCACATAGATATTGTGTTACACGGTAAGCCTGGCACAGCAATGCAAGCGTTTGATAAACAGCTTTCAATCAAGCAACTTGCTGCGGTTATTACTTATAAGCGAAATGCGTGGGGTAATGACACCGGCGATGTTATCCAACCGAGTCAAATTCAAGCCGCGATTGATGCAGCAGCGGAGGCGAACTAATGAGTAACGTTATTAACGAGCAAGCAACTGGGCATGCGCATCACGACCATCATCACCCTGCTAAAGGTTTTAAGCGTTGGCTTTACACCACCAATCATAAAGACATCGGGAGTTTATACCTGATTTTTTCACTCACTATGTTTTTAATTGGCGGAGCAATGGCAATGGTGATCCGCGCTGAACTGTTTCAGCCTGGATTACAGTTAGTCGATCCGCACTTTTTTAATCAAATGACTACCGTACATGGCTTGATCATGGTGTTTGGTGCCGTTATGCCCGCGTTCACTGGGCTTGCAAACTGGATGGTACCTATGATGATAGGTGCACCGGATATGGCCTTACCACGTATGAATAACTGGAGCTTTTGGATATTGCCTTTCGCATTTTTAATCCTCTTAGCTTCGTTACTCATGCCGGGTGGCGGTCCTGCGTTTGGTTGGACTTTCTATGCACCACTCTCCACCACTTACAGTAACGACAACACCGCACTGTTTGTATTTGCTGTACATATCATGGGTATCAGCTCAATTATGGGGGCGATTAACGTTATCGTGACCATCGTCAACCTAAGAGCGCCGGGTATGACGTGGATGAAGCTACCGCTATTTGTTTGGACATGGTTAATCACTGCATTTTTGTTAATTGCTGTTATGCCTGTTTTAGCAGGGGCGGTCACTATGGTGTTGACCGATAAATACTTTGCAACCAGCTTTTTTGATGCAGCCGGTGGGGGCGACCCTGTGATGTTCCAGCACATTTTCTGGTTCTTCGGTCACCCTGAAGTGTACATCATGATTTTACCAGCCTTTGGCATTATATCGACTATCGTACCTACCTTCTCGCGCAAAAAGCTATTTGGCTACGCGTCTATGGTGTATGCAACTTCATCGATTGCGCTGCTAAGTTTTATCGTTTGGGCACACCATATGTTTACCACTGGGATGCCTGTGGCAGGCGAGTTGTTTTTCATGTACGCCACCATGCTCATTTCGGTGCCAACGGGCGTTAAAGTGTTTAACTGGGTGGCCACCATGTGGCGCGGTTCAATTAGCTTCGAAATTCCGATGATGTTTGCCATCGCCTTTATTGTGTTATTCACCTTAGGTGGTTTCTCTGGCTTGATGCTTGCGATTACACCGGCAGATTTTCAATATCATGATACCTATTTTGTGGTGGCACACTTCCATTATGTGCTTGTGACAGGAGCTGTGTTCTCAATTATGGCGGTATACTACTGGTTACCGAAATGGACCGGCAACATGTATAACGAAACGCTGGCGAAATGGCATTTTTGGTTATCGCTAATCAGTGTCAACGTGTTGTTCTTCCCTATGCACTTTGTTGGCCTTGCCGGTATGCCGCGTCGTATTCCTGACTATGCACTGCAATTCGCTGACTTTAACGCCATTATCAGTATTGGTGGTTTTGCATTTGGCTTATCGCAACTGTTGTTTGTGTTGGTGGTATTTAAATGTGCCAGAGGGGGCGAAAAAGCACCTGCCAAAGTATGGGATGGAGCTGAAGGTTTAGAGTGGGAAGTCGATTCTCCAGCACCTTATCATACCTTTGAAACACCGCCGGAGATTAAGTAATGAACCATGCACCTTTGCTAAAAAAACTGCTGATTACATGCTTGCTCATGTTTGCTTTTGCTTTTGCAATGGTGCCGCTTTACGACGTGTTTTGCGACGTTACAGGGTTGAATGGTAAGCCATCATTAGAAAAAGCGAGCGCGAGTGAATCAATAAATACACAGCGTCAAGTTGATGTCAGCTTTACCACTCACGCTCAAAGCGGCGCGCCATTTAAGGTGCAGTCTGAGCAATACAGTGTGGCAGTACAACCTGGTGCCATGCGTGAAGTTAAATTCTCAGCGAAAAACACCAGTAATGAAGACAAAGTCATGCAAGCAATTCCATCAGTATCACCGGGTAAAGCGGCAAAGTACTTACATAAAATCGCCTGTTTTTGCTTTGATCAGCAGCCAATGAAAGCCGGTGAAGAAATGGAATTTACCTTGTTGTTTTATGTTGATACTGAGTTACCCGACGATGTTGAGGAACTGACGTTGTCGTATACCGTGTTTGATATTAGCGGGCATGTTGTGGCTAAAAACGATTAAAAGCCGCCAAGCTAATTGCTAATTGGGAGCAAACAAAATGAATCAAAATTATGAAAAATACTATGTTCCAGCCGAGAGTCCTTGGCCAATAGTTGGTGCCATCGCGATGTTTTTAATTGCTGTTGGTGCTGGTTTAACAGTGATGCAAGTAAGTGGTGAGAGCAGTAGTGGCCAGTATGTGTTGTATCTAGGCATTGCCATATTAATCTATATGGTTTTTAGCTGGTTTAAAAACGTTATTGAAGAGTCTCATAAAGGGCTTTATTCAGCGCAAATGGATCGCTCCTTCAGACAAGGTATGGGCTGGTTTATCTTCTCTGAAGTTATGTTCTTTATGGCATTTTTTGGCGCACTATTTTACGCCCGTATGATTTCGGTGCCTTGGCTTGGTGGCGCAAGTAATAATGCTATGACCAATGAAGTACTCTGGCCAACCTTTGAAGCCGTATGGCCGCTATTAACTACGCCAGCGGGCGAGACCACACAAGCTATGGGCTGGCAAGGTCTACCATTGATCAACACGCTTATTCTGCTTACCTCGTCGGTCACAATTCACTTTGCTCATGTTGCTATTGAAAACAATAAGCGCGGCGCTCTTAAGGTATTTTTATCTTTAACCGTGCTATTAGGTGTGATTTTCCTTGGCTTACAAGTTTATGAGTATATGCATGCTTATCAAGACCTAGGTTTGACCTTAGATGCGGGCGTTTATGGGAATACCTTTTTCTTGTTAACGGGCTTTCACGGTATGCACGTGACACTTGGAACCATTATTTTATTTGTAGTGCTACTAAGAATTTTTAAAGGCCACTTCACGAGTGAAAAGCACTTTGCCTTTCAAGCAGCTGCTTGGTATTGGCACTTTGTTGATGTGGTGTGGTTGTGTTTATTTGTATTTGTTTACGTGCTGTAGCTTTGTGAAGCGGCGACGGGTTGGTGTGAATAAAGCCCAATTTCATTGCGGCAATGATGAGCACCAGCACAATACCTGAAAACAGCACTCGACGACCTAAGTAATGCGACATGGGTTTCGAGTGCTCTTTTGCTGACATCATCACAAACAGCGCTCTAAACAGGTTGAACAGAATATAAAGTAATAACAAAACAATAATGATTTTAATCATATTAGGTATTCCAAATGCAGTTAATTTTATGGCGCAAACAAAAGCTTAGCTCAATTATCGCAATTTGCGTTGTGATACTTGCAGTGCTTATTTGTTTACGACTCAGCGTTTGGCAATACCAGCGAGGCGAGCAAAAACAGCAGCAACTAAGCCAGTTAGCCGTTTCGAAAGAGCAAGGAGTTTTGAGCTGGCAAGAGCTGCAAAATTTACCTAAAGAGCTGAACAAAACGGGCTTGCAAGTCAAGGTCTCTGGCGAGGTAAATAAACAACAATACTGGCTGCTTGATAATCAAATTTATCAGGGGCAGGTGGGCTATGACTTACTAGTAGCTATGACAATTACCGGTGAAACCGCGCCTATAATCGTTAACTTTGGTTGGTTAAAAGCTCCTGTAAACCGCAACCAGTTACCAACCGTTGAGTGGCCAGAATCAACAAGGTTTTCGGCCACAGTGCAATTGAAACAAGGCAACTTACAAGGCTTCACACTCGCCGATGAGATTGGTGCAGAACAAGGCTGGCCTAAGCGTATTCAAGGCATCGATTTAACAATTTTTAGTACTCAATTAGCAAAGCCCTTACAAGGCTTTATTGGTTATCGTAATGAAGCAGATGGTATTGCAACCCCGCATTACCAGAGTGTCGTGATGGGGCCAGATAAACATTACGCCTATGCCGTGCAGTGGTTATTAATCGGCTTAGCGTGTGTAGTTATTGCTTTTTTTGCGATGAGAAGGAGAGGTTATGAAAATAAACCCGCTTAGTTTGTTCGTTTTGTGCTGTTTTGTGCCGTTGGCACTTGCATATGCAGCATTAAAGCTTGAGTGGTTACCGAGTGGTTCGAGTAATCATGGTGAGCTTTTAAGTGAAGAAGTGAAGCTAGTTGATTGGCAACAAGGCGAACCTAAACAATGGACTATTGCGCTTAATTATCCAAAAGAGTGCACTGATGTTTGTGCAAACCAATTAGCCAGTCTAGATAACCTATATGTCGCTTTAGGTAAAAATCAGCAAAAAGTGGATGTGGCGGTACTGACAAATCAACAGCAGGTATCGGCAAATTGGCGTCAATTAGCAGTAAGTCCTGCACTCAAAGCGGGAGACCTATATTTAGTTGATCACATGGGCTTAGTGGTTTTGCATTACCCCTACACGGCTGAGCCAGAACAAAACAGACTGATTCAAAAAGGCTTACTTAAAGACTTAAAGAAACTACTTAACTATGCGCGTTCAAGTTAAACCTCATTAAGGGGATAAAGATGTATAAAAATTATAAATATTTAGTCTTAATTACGGTTTTCTTCTCTATCTTAGTTGTTGGGCTTGGTGCTTATACACGGCTGAGTGATGCTGGGCTTGGCTGTCCTGACTGGCCAGGGTGCTATGGATTTTTAACCGTGCCAAAACATGAAACTGCTCTGTTACATGTTGAGCAAAACTACCCTGATATGATGTTTGAGGCTGCAAAAGCATGGAAAGAAATGATCCACCGCTATTTTGCCGGTGCCCTTGGCCTATTAATTTTAGCTTTGTTTGTTTTTGCATTTTTAAAACGTCAATATCCAAATATGCCGGTTAAGCTGCCATTAGCACTATTATTACTGGTGGTATTCCAAGCCGTATTGGGCATGTGGACTGTCACTATGAACCTACAACCTTTAGTTGTAATGGGGCATTTGCTCGGCGGTTTTAGTATTTTGTCGTTGCTGTTTTTATTGTATCTACGTTTAAAGACCGAACCTGTTGCTAGCAGTGATAGCGGCGCAAAGCCATATTACCGGTTAGCGCTGGTGGGCTTGGTGGTGCTTATACTGCAAATTGCATTGGGTGGCTGGCTTGCGGCGAATTATGCAGCTCCACATTGCAATGGCTTACCGCTGTGTAGCTACGGACAACCGTTTTCTTTGAAGAGCGTTTTTCAATTACCGCTCGAGCACAGTACCTATGAATATGGTGTGCTATCGCAGCAAGCGCGTATGTCTATTCATTTGCTGCATCGTATTTGGGCGCTGGTTACTTGTGTAGTGTTAGCGCTGATCATGTGGCGCATATATTCACGCTGTTACTCACGAAAAATTAAGCACTGTACCGTCACTGTATTAATCGCTTTGTTGTGCCAAATCTGTTTAGGTCTAGCTGTTGTGCACTGGCACTTTCCATTAAGTGTTGCGCTTGCGCACAACCTAATGGCCGCATTGTTACTGCTTAGCATGGTAAGACTATGCTTCCACTTAAAAGTAAGAACCTAGGAGGCTGTGATGGCATTATTACTAAGCTCAGAAAAATCATTATTTATTCAAAGCTCAGAGTTACTTAAAGATTACTTAGCTATAAGTAAATTTAAAGTGGTTGCCATGCTTGTACTCACAGCATGGGTTGGTCTGGCATTAGCTCCTGATGTTGGGCGAGGAGTATTTGTGCAACTTGCAAGCTTGCTAGGCATTGGCTTGCTGTCGTCGCAGCTGCTGTGATCAATCATGTTGTTGATAGTGAAATCGACAGTAAAATGGCACGTACGCGCCATCGCCCTGTGGCAAAAGGTCGACTCAGTAAACAGCACGCTTTGAGCTTTGCTGGAGTGATTGGCGTAATAGGTTTTATGATGCTTGTGATTTGGGCTAATACACTTACAGCCATTCTTACTTTGTTTGCGCTTGTTGGCTATGCCTTTATTTACACTTCATTTTTAAAGCGTGCCACACCGCAAAATATTGTTATTGGTGGTTTGGCTGGAGCTATGCCACCGCTGTTAGGATGGGTATCTGAAACTGGCCATATGGCTGCTGCACCATGGTTATTGGTGATGATTATATTTACCTGGACCCCACCACATTTTTGGGCATTAGCGATTGCACGTAAAAGTGATTACGAGCGGGCAAAAATTCCGATGCTGCCAGTTACTCACGGTATTGAATTTTGTAAAACATGTGTAGTGGCTTACAGCATTTTACTCGCGTTAGTGTGTGTACTCCCTTACTTAATTGGTATGTCAGGGCTAATTTATTTGCTTGGGGCGAGCATACTAGATGCTGTTTTCATTTATAAGGCGCTGAAGCTGAAAATAGCACCTAAAGATGATACTGCAATGGACTTATTTCGTTTTTCAATTGTGCATTTAATGCTACTCTTTATTGTCTTATTTATTGATAAATGGTTAGTTTTATGACGCGAATAGTCGCTTTATTATTTATGGGCTTGGTGTTATTTATTGCTGGATGTGAAAAAAATAATAGCGTCCCTGAGGTGGAAGCGCTGGTTTATGAGCAAGCGAAACCGATTAGTCCTTTTTTATTAACTGATCAACATGGTGCGCCTGCAGATAACAGCCAATTTATGGATCATTGGAATTTGGTCTTTCTAGGTTACACCAGTTGCCCAGATATTTGTCCAATGACACTGGCAAAACTAACCGCGATTCAAAAACAGTTAAGTCAAGATTACAAAGTACAAGTATGGTTTGTTGCTGTTGATCCAAAGCGTGACACAACTGAAAAGCGTAAAGCTTATATTGATTACTTTAATCCTAACTTTCTTGCTGTTTCAGGTCCGCATAAACAACTTTTTCCATTTGTAAGAGAGTTAGGCTTAATTTACGCAATTAACGATAGCGATCAGCAAGAATACGCAGTTGATCATAGTGCATCAGTTGTTTTAGTTGATCCTACAGGCTCTGTTAGAGCTATTTTCAAACCACAATTTAAGCAAGGTAATGTGCCATTAGTAGATGCTAGCAAGTTAACGGAGGAGTTTAAGTTAATAGCAGACTATTATGCAGAATAAAGCATTTGCCTTGCGATATTAGCTAACAATAGTAAATACATTTTTTGCCATAACTCGCTAAGCTACTAAAAAAATTTACTATTTTTTAAAGCAATTTATGGCAATTTCGTTTAGTCAGTCTAAGCTTTTATTATGAATTGTTTTAAGCAGGGAAGATTCAAATAATGTTAAAGCTCCCTATTGAATTAGCCATTACTCAGGTCGAAACACTCCATCAAGATTTGCTACAAGAATTGTCTGCGAATGACGATATTTGTCTTGATATTAGTGAAGTGACACGAGCTGATACGGCGTCAATTCAGCTTTTATGTGCGCTGCAAAAACATTTGCTTTCAGTACAACACAAAATCATATGGGTTGGTGAAAGCAAGCCTTTGCAACAAGCAATTACTAGTTTGGGTTTAAGCCATTATCTTGTGCTTGAAAATGCCAATTAAGAGGTTTTTATGAAGAGAATTCTAGCTGTCGATGATTCTGCATCAATGCGCCAAATGGTCAGCTTTACACTAAAAAAAGCAGGCTTCGATGTAACAGAAGCAAAAGATGGTAGCGAAGCACTAAATATCGCTAAGCAACAAGGTTTTGATGCGGTTATTTCTGATGTGAATATGCCTGTCATGGATGGCATTACTCTTATTCGCGAGCTGCGTAGCTTACCGAATTATAAATTTACACCACTACTAATGCTGACCACAGAGTCAGGGCTTGATAAAAAAACAGAAGGTAAAGCTGCTGGAGCAACAGGGTGGATTGTTAAACCATTTAATCCTGAGCAATTGTTAGCGGTATTGAAAAAAGTGATTCGCTAATAATAGGAGCGGGGCATGAGTATAGATCTAAGCCAATTTTTTGAGGTTTTCTTTGAAGAAAGCTTCGAAGGTCTTGATGCAATGGAAGCCGAGTTATTGAACTTGGTGCCAGGCGAAGAAGACTTGGAAACGATAAATACAATTTTCCGTGCTGCACACTCAATAAAAGGAGGCAGTGGTACCTTTGGTTTCAGCGCCGTTGCTGACTTTACTCATGTACTTGAGACTTTGTTAGATCAAATCCGTGAAGGCTCTCGTACCTTAACCGCAGAACACGTTAATCTCCTTCTCAAGTCGGTTGATTGCTTAAGAGCGTTGTTAAGAACATTGCAAGCGGAGCAGCAGCCAGACTTAACAGAGGCTGATGAGTTACGGGTTAAATTTGAAGAAATTCTGGGCATGCGCTCTAAGAGCAAAGTTGTTCAGCAGCAGGCAGTTAGTAACGAAACTAACATAAAAAATACCTTTCAAATTGACTTCAAACCCCATCATCATTTATTTAAAACTGGCAATGAACCACTGTACATGATCAGTGAACTTGCTGAGTTGGGTGAGCTAGAAACACAAGCCTTTCAAGATGATGTCCCCGATATTACTAACCTTGCCCCCGAAGACTGTTTCTTATCATGGCGTTTTTTCTTAACCACAGACAAAGAGCAAAGTTGCATAGAAGAAATTTTTGAGTGGGTTGAGGATGACGCTGACATTGCTATCACATTGTGCGGTGGCTTGTTTGGTGATGAAGAAATTACAACGACTGAAACGGCTACAGCAGTTGTCGAACCAAAGAAAGAAGCCGAGCCTATTCCAGTTAAACCAACTACTGATACGAAAAAACCAGTACCCGTTAAAGCGACCACAGCCAATGCAGAGTCAACCTCAATCAGGGTTGGTATCGACAAAGTTGATTCATTGATCAACATGGTGGGTGAGTTAGTTATTACCCAAGCGATGTTAAGCCAGTTAGGTGAGCAAGAAATAACCGAAGCAACCATCGCCTCGTTACAAGAGGGCTTAGCGCAACTGGCACATAATACACGTGACTTACAAGAAAATGTCATGCGTATTCGCATGTTACCAATAAGCTTTGTATTTAGTCGCTTCCCTCGGTTAGTTCGTGATATCTCGCAAAAGTTGGATAAACAAGTTGAGCTTAAATTGCTTGGTGAACAAACAGAACTAGATAAAACGGTGATGGAGAAGCTTTCTGATCCTATGGTGCATCTAGTGAGAAATTCCTTAGATCATGGCTTAGAGACCGTTGATAAGCGTGTTGCTGCGGGTAAAGACCCTGTTGGCACTGTGACGCTTAATGCATTTCATCAAGGCGGTAATATTGTTATCGAAATTATGGATGATGGTCAGGGGCTCAACACGCAAAAGATCAGAGAAAAGGCGATAAAAAATGGCTTGATCTCTGAAAATGACGATTTAAACGATAACGAAATTAATGAGCTTATCTTTTTACCTGGCTTTTCGACAGCGGATCAAGTGAGTGACTTATCTGGTCGCGGTGTTGGTATGGACGTGGTTAGGCGTAATATCGAAGCGCTCAGTGGCTCGGTTGAGGTGGCTTCATCTCCAGGTATCGGTTCAACCTTCACCATCCGGTTACCTCTTACTCTAGCTATTTTGGATGGTCAATTGGTTAAAGTTGCCCAGCATACATACATTATTCCACTCATTTCTATTATTGAGTCACTACAAATTGATATCAGCAAAGTCAGTCGCGTCGGTAAAGATTTAGATGTACTTCGTTTGAGAGATGAGTACATCCCAATTTTAAGGCTTTACAATATTTTTAATCACAAAGGTGCGATAGAAACGCTTGATAGAACTTTGTTGGTTGTTGTTGAGAGCGATAATCAAAAAGTTGGTTTGTTGGTTGATGATTTATTATCACAGCAACAAGTGGTTATTAAAAGTTTAGAGGCGAATTATCAAAAAGTTGATGGTGTATCAGGAGCGACAATTTTAGGAGATGGCAGAGTATCTTTAATTATAGATATCAGCGGCTTAATTAAATTGTCAGGCTTAAGGAAGCCAGGAAGCCAAGAGTTAATTATTGAATCAAAAGCTAATTTGGAGGCGTCATGATTGTTGAGCACGATGACCTACAAAGTAAGCTGAATATCGGGCAAGACGAAGATATTAAACAGTTTTTAACCTTTTTCATGGCTGATGAAGAGTACGGTGTAGATATTCTTACGGTACAGGAAATTCGTAGTTGGGAAGAAATTACTGAAATTCCAAACTCACCTGACTTTGTTAAAGGCGTTATAAATTTGCGCGGCACTATAGTTCCTATTATTGATTTACGGCTGCGCTTTGGCTTGCCCGCTGTCACTTATGGACCGTTAACTGTCGTTATTGTACTGAAAGTTAAACTAGAGAGCACATGTAAAATTATGGGTATCGTGGTTGATGCCGTGTCGGATGTCTATAGCATTGCAGAGCATGAAGCGAAAGCGGTGCCGCACTTGTCTGACTCAGACAACACTCAATTTGTTGCGGGTTTAGTCAATGTGGGTGAAAAGATGGTCGCGTTACTAGACCTACAAAAAACAATGGACATTTAATTGGGTAGATTAACAAGAAGGTGAAGGGTATGGGATGGTTTAGTAGTCCTAAAAACGTTGAGTCAAATAATGATTTAGTTGTTGCAGCACTGAACAAATCGCTGGCAGTTATTGAGTTCGAACCAAGTGGAAACATAATCACTGCGAATGCTAATTTTTTGAATGCCATGGGTTACCGACTTGAAGAAATTCAAGGGCAACATCACGCAATTTTTGTTGATGACCAAGAAACTCAAAGTCCTGAATACCAACAGTTCTGGCAGCGCTTGCGCACAGGTGAATTTATGTCAGATGAATTCAAGCGGTTTGCCAAAAATGGTAAAGAAATTTGGATTCAAGCTACCTATAACCCAATTATTGATAGTAATGGCAATGTCGTTAAAGTTATTAAGTTTGCCAGTGATATTACAGCGCAAAAAGAGCTAGAAAAAAAATCTAAGCGTGATGCAAATATGTCAAACGCGCTTCGGGTCTGCCAAGCCAATGTGATGATTGCTAATAATGACCTAGAAATTATTTTTGTTAACGACCAAGTACAAAAAATGCTTAAGTTTCGTGAAGAAGCTTTAAAAGAGGTGCTGCCAAACTTCTCGGTTGATAGCTTAGTTGGCACCTGTGTTGATGACTTTCATAAGCAACCATCTCATCAGCGTGAAGTACTAAGAACCTTGACCGAGCCTTTTAAAACAACGCTTAAAATTGCGGATTTAATATTTAGTTTAATAGCAACGCCGTGGCTCAGTGTATCTGGAAGTCGCCTAGGAACAATTGTTGAATGGCAAGATATCACTGATAGCGTGGCAAAAGCGGAAGCTGAAAAACGTGAAGCAGAAGAAAATCTTCGTGTTCGACGCGCGTTAGACCGTGTGGCAACCAATACCATGATTGCAGACGCCGGCAATAATATTATTTACATGAACGAAGCTGTTTTAAATATGATGAAAGCAGCTGAAAGTGATTTACGTAAAGACTTACCTAATTTCAACAGTAGTAACCTCATTGGTCAAAATATTGATGTGTTCCATAAAAACCCAGCACATCAGCGCAATATGCTGGCGAAGCTGAGTAGCACATATAGCACTGAAATATATGTTGGTGGTCGAACATTTGGATTAGTTGCAAACCCTATCTTTACGCCAGAAAACGAACGAATTGGTACGGTTGTAGAGTGGGAAGATAGAACAGCTGAAGTGGCGATTGAAAAAGAAATTGCAAACGTTTGTTGCTGCTGCCGGGAATGGTGATTTAGAAGCGCGTGTTGAAGAAGCGGGCAAACAAGGATTCTTCTTACGTCTAGCGCAGGGCTTGAATAGTCTAGTTAGTATCGTCGATGATGCAGTAAAAGACACTGGCAATATGCTTGATGCCATGGCAAATGGTGATTTATCAAAACGAATAGAACAAGAGTACCAAGGTTCATTCGATAAGTTAAAACGTGATGCAAATGCCACAGCTGATAAGCTTACTGAAGTGATTAATCGCATTAATACCTCTGCAACGCTCGTTGCCAGTGGTGCAGAAGAAATTTCGCAAGGTAATGCAGATTTAAGTCAACGGACTGAAGAGCAAGCTTCATCACTTGAAGAAACAGCATCAAGCATGGAAGAAATGACCAGTACGGTTCGTCAAAATGCTGATAATGCAAAAGAAGTGAATGAACTTGCGGAAGAAACGCGTACAAAAGCGCAAAAAGGTGGTGAAGTTGTCAATCGCGCCGTAACCAGCATGTCGGCAATTAATGAATCGAGTAAGAAAATTGCTGACATCATTAGTGTGATTGATGAAATAGCTTTCCAAACAAACCTACTTGCGTTGAATGCTGCAGTCGAAGCTGCACGAGCAGGTGAGCAAGGCCGAGGTTTCGCTGTTGTTGCTGGTGAGGTCCGTAACTTAGCACAGCGTTCAGCCGCCGCAGCAAAAGAAATCAAAGAATTAATCCGAGACAGTGTTGGCAAAGTTGAAGATGGTACATTACTTGTTAATGAATCAGGTTCAACATTGCAAGAAATAGTAACAGCAGTACAAAGAGTTACGGCAATGATCTCTGATATTGCCCAAGCATCAGAAGAGCAAAGCTCTGGCATTGAGCAAGTTAATAAAGCCATCGCTCAAATGGATGAAATGACTCAACAAAATGCAGCTTTAGTTGAAGAAGCATCAGCTGCGGGCGAATCAATGGCTGAACAAGCAAATGATATGCGCCGCTTGTTAAACTTCTTCTCGTTATCAAATAACGAAGTTGATATTTCAAACAGCGCTAGTTCAGCGCCAGCAGTTAAACAGCCTAGTTCGACAGTGCGCTCGGCACCAAAAGGCAACAATTTTGTTGATCCCAGTGACGAGTGGGAAGAGTTTTAAACTCTTCCCGACTTTATTCTAATAAGTTAATTGCACCGACTGTTACAGCTGCAGGGTCAAACACATGAAAGAGTTTTTATTAACGGATAATGATTTCAAGGCTATTTCTTCTCAGGTGTACGATGCGTGTGGCATTGTATTGGCGGAGCATAAACGTGAAATGGTTTACTCGCGTTTAGCAAGACGTATCCGCCATCACAAGCTAAAGAGTTTTAGGGAGTACTTAGGTTTTCTTGATGAGAATAAAGAGCAAGAGTTCAGTGAATTTATTAATGCTATAACCACTAATCTGACTTCTTTTTTTCGTGAGCCCCATCACTTTAATTACCTGAAAAATACTATAGTGCCAAAACTATTGGTTGGTAATGCAAAACAAAAGCGGGTAAGGGTCTGGTCAGCTGGTTGTTCCACTGGCGAAGAGCCTTATACGATTGCTATGACATTGCATGGTTTATTTCCACCCGATTGGGATGTGAAAATTTTAGCCACCGATTTAGACTCAAATGTACTCGCAAAAGCGCAGGCTGGCACCTATACCGCAGCAAATGTGAATGGACTAGACAAAAGCCATCTTAAGCGCTGGTTTTTGAAAAGCCACGATGGAGAACTTTATAAAGTAAAGCCCGAACTACAAAAGAACATTTTTTTTAAGCGTCTAAACTTATTACAGAGCTGGCCTATGAAAGGACCGTTTGATGTGATTTTTTGTCGTAATGTTGTTATCTATTTCGATAAGCCAACCAAAGACGAACTTTTTAAACGCTATCACGACTTACTGACTAACACTGGCTACTTATTTTTAGGGCATTCAGAGACATTAGGGAAGGATCATAAGGAATTTAAAAACTTAGGCCAGACTATTTACCAAAGGGGCGGATCATGAATAGCCACTTCCGGACCTGTTATATCTGGCTTTGAGCATGTGAAACGGTTTTGGGATAATCGTCGTGGGAAGGTAATTGCTAAGGTATTACCTGGCGAGTTTTATGTCTCTAAAACTGATGAATTGATCACGACAGTGCTTGGTTCATGTATTGCTGCATGTATTTATGATGAAGGCCTAGGAATTGGCGGCATGAATCACTTTATGTTGCCTGTAGAAAAAGGAGTCGATCCTAGTAATGCTCATAGTCTTAATTGTCGTTACGGTAACTGGGCAATGGAATATCTGATTAATGAAATCCTTAAAAACGGTGCTTCTAGGCGCAATCTCAAAGTAAAACTGTTTGGCGGAGGGAAAATAATCCGCTCAATGACTGATATTGGTGTTGGCAACATTCGTTTTGCAAATGCTTATATACTTGAGGAAGGTTTAGATTTAGTATCTCATGATGTCGGTGGGCCTTGGCCCCGAAAGGTGATGTTTGATCCTCAAACAGGTAAAGCCCAAGTAAAAAAAATGCGTGAACTGCATTCAGATAAGCTCGAAAAACGTGAAATCAAATACCTACACGATATCGAACAGCAAGATGCAGAAACGGATATTGAATTATTTTAGGAGAGCAAATGATCAAAGTACTCATAGTTGATGATTCTGCTTTGATCCGTGGTTTACTCAAGGAAGTACTCGAGCAAGCAGAAGACATTCAAGTTGTTGGCGCGGCAGAAGATCCTTATCAAGCCCGAGATTTAATTAAGCGCCTCAATCCTGATGTCTTAACGCTGGATATCGAAATGCCGAAAATGGATGGACTAAGCTTTTTAAAAAACTTGATGCGCCTTCGTCCTATGCCAGTTGTGATGATTTCAACACTGACTCAAAAAGGCTCACCCATTACACTGGAAGCCCTCGAAATTGGTGCTGTTGATTTTATTGCTAAACCAACTATCAATGTAACAGAAAACTTGCAGCGATATGCACATTTACTTCATCAAAAAGTATGCACAGCCGCAGGTGCAAGAATACGTGCATTTAAAGAAACAAAAATTGAAGACGATAGCGCCTTAACAGCACTGCAATTTAAGCCCAATAGTGTACTTGCAATTGGTGCTTCAACAGGTGGAACTGAAGCAATTAAAGAAGTGCTTGTGCGCATGCCAGAAAACTGTCCACCGATAGTGATTACACAGCATATCCCGCCGGTTTTTAGTACTTCGTTTGCGATGCGCATGGATAGAACCTGCAAAATTAGTGTTAAGGAGGCTGAACATGGCGATAAGTTACAGTCAGGTTGGGCGTACATTGCGCCAGGCGATCAGCATTTAAGTGTAGTGAAAAAAGCAGGCGGCCTATACTGCCAGCTTGATACTAATGAGTTGGTTAATCGCCATCGCCCAGCGGTTGATGTGCTATTTAACTCCTTGGTTGTGGCTTGCCCTAAAGCGGTTGTGGCTGCGTTATTGACCGGTATGGGCAGCGATGGCGCAAAAGGCATGCTCGCATTAAATCAAGCAGGAGCTTACACCATCGCGCAAGATGAATTATCGTCAGTGGTATGGGGCATGCCAAAAGCCGCAGTCGAACTCAATGCGGCTAATGAAGTGGTTCGCCTTGATAAAGTCACAGCGCAAATGCTAAAACAAGCAGTTAAGGTACAATAACCCAAGGTTGAGAGAACCAATAATAGCTGCCTTTATTCGCGATAGAAGGGGCCGTGCAGTTAAAGCGAGAACGGCCTTTTTTCAGTTTTTCAGGTGATGTGATCTTCACCGTATCTTTACTAAGCCAGGTTAAATCAGCTTGACCAATACCTGATACATAACAAGCAAACTGGCTTTTATGAAAGTCCTGCATATCAAATTGCATCGTTAAACTAGGTGGGTTTTCGTCTGTCACACTATCTGAGTAGGTGAGCTGTTTGATAGTGAATGCTTGAGAGTCGAGTTTAGTGGCAAGTGTTTCAAGCTTTGAATAAAAGCCCGATGCTGGAAAACGTGGTAATCGGGTAAAGTCAGAATGGATACCAACAGCACCCGAATGCTGACCTATACCAACAAAGCCTAGCGATTTTACTAGTTGTTGCAATGAATTATTAAACTCGCCATAAGGGTAAGCGAGGTATTTATAATCATGGCCAATTTCTTCTTTAATTCGCTGCTGGGCAGATAAAATGTCTTTTTTAGTACGTGCAAGCCATGCTTCTTCACTCTCGCCTGGTTGTTTGCGATGTAAGTAATTATGAATTTGCGTATGGTTGCTAATTAAGGCACCTTTTTTCGATAGCTCCTTTAACTGCTGCCAGGTCATTACATAGCTTTTGCCTTCATCAATTAGCTCGGGATTGACGAAAATAGTGTACGGATAGCCAAATTTTTCTAAGATGGGCGCTGCTTCTTCATAGTTATTTTTGTAGCCATCGTCGAAGGTAATCGCGACGGTTTTATCTGTTAGCGGTTGGCCTGTTTGTAATGAGGTAATGAGTTCATCTAATGGAATAACGTTAAAGTTATTATCTTTTAAATATTGCATATGTTCAGTGAATGTTTCGCTACTGACACTGGTGACCGCAGGAAGGCTTTCACTGACGTGGTGATACTGTAGAATGACTGCACCATGGGCGCGCAAAGATAAACCTAACAGGACTGCAAATACTACATGAAACATTTTCTTAAACGTCATAAGGCACACCATAAAAGTTTACTGTTATTAGCCGGTCCGATGATTTTATCAAATATTACCGTGCCAATGTTAGGTTTAGTTGATACTGCTGTAATCGGCCACTTAGGAAGCGCTCACTATTTGGCTGGTATAGCGCTCGGTTCAGCAGTTATCTCGTTATTATTTTGGCTAGCGGGCTTTTTGCGCATGAGTACCACAGGCTTGGTTGCACAGGCTTACGGTAAACACGATCACACCTTACTTGCCGAGCTATTAAAGCGCAGCTTGTTACTAGCGACAGCGGTTGCGCTGCTCTTAATTGCGCTGAGTATACCTATTCAATCCTTAATGGCATATTTATCAAATGCTAATGAAGCTGTTTTAGAACAAGCAAATAGCTATTTTTCTATTCGTATTTTTAGTGCGCCCGCTGCTTTATGTAATTTGGTTTTACTTGGTTGGATGCTAGGTGTCCATTATGGTCGCGGGCCTTTTTATTTATTACTAATCACCAATATTACCAATATCGTGCTTGATATTTATTTTGTGGTGTTTCTTGATTGGGGTGTGGCTGGAGCTGCGTGGGCGTCTTTAATTGCTGATTATATCGCCCTTGCTTTTGCACTTATGTTAGTTGCTCAGCTCGCCAAAAAGCAAGGTGTCAACCTTGCCGTGAAAGCCTGGTTAAGTGTTGCTAAGTTACTTGATTTGGTGAGCTTAAATCGCGATATTTTTATTCGCTCACTAGCACTCCAGCTGTGCTTTAGTTTTATGACTTTTTATGGCGCACGGATCGGCGAAACAACTTTAGCGGCTAATGCCGTATTGCTAAACTTTTTAATGTTGGTGAGCTTTGCGCTTGATGGTATTGCTTATGCAAGTGAGGCAAAGGTAGGTAAAGCGAAAGGTGAGCACAGCGCTAAGCAGATTAAGTTATGGGTTAATTTGAGCCTATTTTGGGGCGGGTTATTTGCGCTGTTTTATAGCTTTATATTTTTATTATTTGGTGAGGCAATTATTCGCTTACTTACCGATGTGCCCGAAGTTATCAGTCTTGCAACGGTTTACCTTCCTTGGGTGATTATATTGCCTATCGCGGCGATGGGCTGCTTCTTATTTGATGGCATATTTGTTGGTTTAACCCGTGCTAAAGATATGCGTAATACTATGCTATTTAGTGCTTTAGTGGGCTTTTTTGGACTGTTTTGGTTAGTGAGTAGCTGGCAAAATCATGGTTTATGGTTTGCGATGACCAGCTTTATGCTGATGCGCGGGTTAACGCTGTGGTTTCGCTACCGTAAAATTGTCAATAATCAGCAATTATTAGATTAAATTACTTCCACAAATCAGGGTCGTGATTTTTAGGTGAAGAGCGCTCTAAAACTTGCGCGAAGCGGTTGGCAAAAATACCTAAATAGCCCCAACCAGCAAAGAATAAAGCCACTGCGAGTATGACTAGGCCAATTAATTGAAATAGTGCGACCATAATAACCTATGGCAATAAAAATCACGGCTAGCACAAATAGTGCTAGGCCGCGAAGAAAGCGTTTTAAGCTTAATTTGGGATCGCTACCTAAGCGAAATACCCATTTTTTAAGCATGCTTTAGATACCGGTTAGTAGTAAGAGTGCTCACCAGATTGGTGATCAGTAATGTCTCTTACACCGTTGATTTCGTCAAACTTGGCGATCATTTCTTTCTCGATGCCTTCTTTAAGTGTGACGTCAATCATAGAACAACCGTTACAGCCACCGCCAAATTGCAGTACCGCGATACCGTCAGCTGTAATTTCTACTAGGCTTACTTGACCGCCGTGGTTTGCGAGCTGTGGATTAACTTCGGTTTCAAGCATGTGTTGAACACGCTCTTGTAGTGACGCATCATCGCTAAGTTTGCGTGCTTTTGCGTTTGGTGCTTTAAGCGTTAACTGAGTACCCATTTTGTCAGTTACAAAATCGATTTCAGCTTCTTCTAAGAAAGGGGCGCTTTCTGCATCAACAACGGCATCAAAACCATTGAATGGTAGACGAATATCAGTCGCTTCAACGGCGTCTTCTGGGCAGTAAGATACACCACACTCAGCCTGCGAAGTACCTGGGTTTACTACAAACACACGAATGTTTGTTTGTTCAGCTTGGTCTGCTAAAAGTTTAGCAAAATGAGATTGTGCAGATTCAGAAATAGAGATCATAAAACGGACTATACTTGACTAAATTACTCGGATACTGTGTATCATACTCCGCTCATCGTGTTGTCGCCAGTGTTGAGCGTAAAAAGTTGCATCTATTTTATCGAATGGTAGCGTTAAAACATCAAATAATTACGGGTGCTATCTATGCGTTTCATAATAACAATATTAACCATGCTAGTGAGCGTTAGCGCATTAGCAAAACCTCTTTCTTATTACTTTGAACAAGATGTGAAATTTGACCCAAGTATTCCTACTCCTGAACAGGTGTTAGGCTACGAAGTGGGTGAGTGGCATGTACGTCACGATCAGCTTGTGCAATATATGCAAATTCTTGCTGAAAAAAGTGACCGAATGAATTTTAAAGTAATCGGTCGTACTCATGAGCAGCGTCCATTGGTGATGCTAACAATTACAGCGTCCGACAAACTTGGCCAAGTTGAGCAAATTCGTAAGGCTCACTTAGCTCGCCTAAATGGTGAAGCAAGTGACTCAAGTAAGCAGCCAGCGGTTGTTTGGATGGGTTACAGTGTTCACGGTAATGAATCATCAGGTAGCAATGCGTCGTTACTGGTTGCGTATTACCTTGCAGCTGCACAGGGCCCAGAAATTGACGCCTTACTTAACAACACGGTTATTTTACTCGACCCATCATTAAACCCTGATGGCTTAGCGCGTTTTGCAAATTGGGCAAACAGCAACCGTGGCATGAAGTTATCATCAGATCCGCAAACTCGTGAGCATATCGAAAGTTGGCCTAGTAGCCGTACTAACCATTACTTGTTTGATTTAAACCGTGACTGGTTATTACTACAACATCCTGAATCACGTGCACGTATTGCACAGTTTCACCAATGGAAACCGAATATCCTAACTGACTTCCATGAGATGATCAAACAGCACTTATTTTTTCCAACCAGGGATCCCAACTCGTAAGCACCCAATCACGCCTGAAGAAAATGTCACGCTGACTAAAGCAATTGCAAACTATCATGCAAAGACACTTGATGAGCACAACGCACTTTACTTCACTGAAGAAAGCTTTGATGACTTTTACTATGGTAAAGGCTCAACTTACCCAGACGTCAATGGCGGTGTAGGCATCTTATTTGAACAAGCGAGCTCGCGTGGTCACTTACAAGAAACGATCAACGGTCCGTTAAGCTTCCCGTTTACAATTAAAAATCAGTTATTAACTAGCTTATCGACATTCCAAGCAGCGATTGATAACCGTACAGACTTACTTGATTATCAAGCAAAATTTTACAACAAAGCAGTTGATCTTGCTGGTGATGAAGACTTTAAAGGGTATGTAGTTAAAGGCGGCGCTGATCACAGCCGCATGCAATACTTCCTTGATTTACTTAGACAACATCAAATCAATGCGTACATGTTAGAAGAGCCGTTAAAAATAAACGGTCAAAGCTTTTCTGAGCAGAGCTATTATGTGCCATTAGCACAGCCACAATTTCGTTTAATTAAAGCAATTTTCAGTGAGCAGCAGCGTTTTGTTGATAATACGTTTTATGATGTATCTGGCTGGACACTTGCTCATGCCTTCAACCTAGAATTTGCAAAGGTAAGCAGCAACTGGGGTTTAAATGTGGCAAAAATGCCTTGGCAGCAAAGTGTTAAGTCAAGCTTTGCTGCATTACCGCAAAGCTATGCATACGCATTCAAATGGGATGACTACCTAGCGCCAAAAATGCTTAATAGCTTACTCGAGCAAGGCGTGAAAGCACGTGTGGCATTAAGCCCACTAACAGCAAAAACACCATCAGGTGAAATCGCTTTTGAGCCAGGTAGTATTCTTGTTCCTGCTGGTCTGCAAACTGATAGCAACTGGGTTAGTTATTTAAACCAAGCACAGAATGAGTTTGGCATTGAAATTACACCCATTAGTTCGGGCTTAACGGTGAAGGGGGCTGATTTAGGTTCTCGTGCAATGGCGGTTGTGAAAGCGCCTAAAGTATTGCTAGTGGGTGGTCAAGGAACTAGCCAGTATGAGCTGGGAGAAGTGTGGTACTACTTAGATCGTTTTGTTGGTACAGCGCCAAGCATTATCGAAATGGAACGTTTAGGTAACATCGACCTTGAAAACTACAGCCATATTATTTTAGCGCACGGAAATTTCAATCGTCTTGATGATGCGACTAAAGTGGCTATTAAGTCGTGGGTGCGTAAAGGCGGTGTTATTTGGGGTCACAAAGGCGGTGCTAAGTTCTTAGCTGATCAGCAGCTACTAAAAGCCAATTACTTATCTCGTCGTGATGTAGCGAGTGCCTTTGATACCACAGGGCTTAGCTATGCTGATAAAGATCACTTAGCAGACCGTCAGCGTATTGCCGGCGCAATTTTTAATACCTCTGTAGATTTATCTCACCCACTTACGTATTCGCTGAACCGTAATACATTACCTGTATTTAAGAATAGCACTTGGCTACTTGAGAAGTCAGATGCTCCATTTGTTAATGTGCTTACTTACACAGATAAACCGCTTTTAGCTGGCTTTACTGATGACGTAAACGTAGAGCAAGTCGCGGGTGCTGCTGGCCTCATTGCGCATTCATATGGCAAAGGCAGTGTGATAGGCATGACAGATAACCCAGTATTCCGTGGTTACTGGTACGGCACGAGTCGATTACTAAGCAATGCCTTATTTTTTGGTAATGCCTTTCATGCCTCTGGTGATAAATAATCACACTTAATCATAATGCAGGTTGCCTAACCCTGTTAGGCAAGTGAGCATAGCCCATATTTGCTTCGCCCCTGCATTTTTTATGGCTTCTGTCGCAGCATTTAAAGTTGCGCCAGAGGTCATCACATCATCAACAACTGCCACGGTTTTCCCTGTTAAATCTTGCTGACAAACAAATGCATTTTGTAGATTTTTAACTCTTTTCGCTTTACTTAACTGTGATTGTGCTTTGGTTGCTTTTTGCTTGTAAAGAGCTGAGCTAACAGTACATTGCTGGTTTTTTAAAACAGGCAGCCAAGTTTGGCTTACCTGATTAAAGCCGCGTGCTAAAAAGCGTTGATTATGCAGAGGCAGCACAATAAAAAGGTCTGGCCAATTTGCATTAACTTGACGAGCTAATTGCAGCTGTTTCCCTATCACTTGTTGTAGTGCCACACGAAAATATTGTTGGTCATTAAATTTCAATTGCTTGAGCCAAAGTTTAAAAGGTGCTTGATACCACGCACAGGCAATTAAATGGTCAAAATTACTATCAGGAAATGCATCACATATATCTGGTCGGTGTAACAGATTTGGATGGCGTGTAAGGTCAAATAAATTAAGGTCACCTAAACAATACTGACACAAAGCTTGATCAGCCTGTATGTGATTCTGGCAGCTAATGCAAAAGTTGGGGAATAGTGCGTCTAGCCCTAGTTTTAAGGCATGAGGTAAGTGAGACATTGCATTCATTCCTTTAAACGCTATTATGAGCGCTAAGTGTGGTTGGGAAATACAAATTATGCAAAATGAGATGGTGCTATTACATGGCTGGGGAATGAACCAAGGGGTTTGGCAAGTGATCAAACCTGAGCTTGAGTTTTTTCATGATGGTGAAGTCCGTTGTCTCGATTTACCTGGCTTTGGTAACGCACAGTCTATTCCCATACCTTACACTTTGCACGCTGCGGCTGAGCAACTAAGTACACAGCTAAATGATCAGTCTATTCTTGTTGGCTGGTCGTTGGGCGGGCTTTTTGCCTTGTATATTGCAGCACATTGGCCTGACAAAGTAGCAAAGGTTGTGTTGGTTGCCTCAACGCCTTTTTTTGCGCAAACCGACGAATGACCGGGTATCAAACCTGACGTATTAAATGCATTTAAAGATCAGCTAGTTAGTCACAGAGAAAAAACGATAGAACGGTTTTTGGCGATACAAGCGATGGGCAGTGAATCAGCTCGGGATGATATTAAGCAACTTAAAGCACTTTTAAACCAATACCCTGCGCCTCAAGAGCAAGCTTTAAGTGCGGGCTTAGACATTTTACAGCAGGATGATTTACGGGAACTATTCGTTAACCTTAGCGTACCTGTGCGTGGTATTTTCGGTCGCTTAGATTCATTAGTACCGTATCGTGCGATTGAAAAAATGCATGCCATACAACCCCAGTTTGAATACGAGGTTTTAGATAAAGCTTCACATGCGCCTTTTATTTCTCATAAAGCAGCATTTATATCAGCACTGAAATCAATGTGTTAAGCAAAACTCGCTGAGAGGCCAGAAAAATAGCGGGATTTAGCTTTATTTTGCTCGTTTTATGAGCGATACTTACCGGGTAAATCTCACTGTTGGAGGGTGTTATGCCAATCAGTTCTGTTTTTAATAATGCGGTAGAAGGTTATAACCGTGCAAGCCAAGGTATCGAAAAGGCAAGCGCTGAGATTAGCCGTGCCTCAATTGATCAGCAAGATGATGCCCAATTAGCTCAACAACGCCAATTACAAGCGGCGACTCCAAATGAAGCTGTAACTCCGCCAGTTTCACAACCTGCCCCAATTGATGAGTCGCTTGTTAACTTAAAAGTTGAAGAGTTTAATGCAAAAGCCAATATCAACACGATTCAGACTGCTGATGAAGTGCTCGGCACATTAATAGATATTAAAGTTTAAAACTTATGAATATCGTCACTCCGTTTCCTTCGATTAATATCAACACGGCGAACGTGCACACCGAAAGTGCTCGCCGTGATAATCAGTTACGTGAAGTGATCCCGCCACCTGCCGCTACCAAGCCGAGTAACGCAGAAAATAAAACCCTGAATGATGGCGACAAAACCAAGCAGCCGGGTTCTGAGGCGGGTACGTATGATGCAAAAGGGCGTCTGGCTGAAGACAAGGTGATTGAAGAACGTCAGCAAGGTGGTGAGCAAGAAGAGCCTGAACAATCAGAGCAAGAACAACAAGAAGCTAAACAAGAGCAGCAAAAAGAGCAAAAGGTTGCCCAGCAAGAGCAGCAAGATGCTGAGCAAATTAAAGAGCTAAAAGCCCGCGATACCGAAGTACGTATTCATGAGCAAGCTCATGCATCAGTGGGGGGGCAATATGCGGGCTCACCAAGCTATGAATATCAACGCGGTCCTGATGGTACGAACTATGCTGTGGGCGGCGAGGTGCAAATTGATGTTGCTGTAATTGAAGGCGACCCAAAAGCCACAATTGAAAAAATGCAGACGGTGCGTGCTGCAGCACTTGCACCACAAGAGCCTTCGAGTGCTGATCGTTCAATTGCCGCAGATGCCACGCAAAAGCTGATGGCAGCGCAAGCTGAGCTCGCCAGTCAATCAGCCGATGGCGATGTTGATTCAGGTAAATCGACCTTCAAAATAAACAGTGAGTATGGTGAAGATAGCGCTACTCAAACTAGCGAAACCAAAACAGCAAAGCGTGACGTTGAAGTAGATGAGCGCGCTGCACGTATTGCTAATTTTTATCAAGCAGCGACCTCGCCAACTAATCAAAATCAGTTATCTGCTTTTATTTAAGTTTCTAAAATAAAAAACCGCGTAAGTTTACACTTACGCGGTTTTTTTCGACTTATGCCTACAGCCTATTATTTTTTCACTTTTGCATTGGCAAATGCATCAGCAAAGGCATTACCCATGGCAACATTGCCAAATTCGCGTTTTTGTTTAGGTGCACTTTTCGCTTTCGCAGCTGGCTTAGGTTTGCTAGCTGATGCGGCTTTATTGCTGGTATCAACATCATCGTCTAAACGCATGGTAAAGCTAATACGTTTACGGGCAGCATCTACTTCAACTACTTTTACTTTTACAATATCGCCCGCTTTAACCACTTCACGTGGATCAGAGATAAACTTGTTCGTAATAGCAGAAATATGCACTAAACCGTCTTGGTGTACACCCACATCAACAAAGGCACCAAAGTTAGCAACGTTAGACACGACACCTTCTAAAATCATACCCGGTTTTAGGTCATTAATGGTTTCAACACCGGCTTTAAATTCAGCTGTTTTAAACTCAGGGCGCGGGTCGCGTACCGGTTTATCAAGTTCTTTGATAATGTCGGTAACCGTTGGTAAACCAAACTTTTCGTCTGTGTAGTCGTTCGCAACGAGCTTGTTTAGGATGTTAGAGTTACCAATTAGGCTGTTAACATCTAAGCTGTTCTTCTCGCAGATACGCTTAACAACTGGGTAGGCTTCAGGGTGAACTGACGAGTTATCAAGAGGATCTGAGCCTGTGCTGATACGTAAGAAACCGGCAGCTTGTTCAAAGGCTTTAGGCCCTAAACGTTCAACTTTTTTAAGTTCAGAGCGTTTGCTAAATGAGCCATTCGCATCACGGTAGCTAACAATGTTTTGTGCTAACGTTTTGTTTAAGCCAGATACGCGAGTAAGTAGTGGCACCGACGCCATATTTAAGTCTACACCCACTGAGTTTACACAGTCTTCAACCACTGATGTTAGTGTTTGACCAAGTTGGCTTTGCGATACATCGTGCTGATATTGACCTACACCGATTGATTTAGGCTCAATTTTTACCAGCTCAGCAAGTGGGTCTTGTAAGCGGCGCGCGATAGACACAGCACCACGTAGTGAAACATCAAGGTTAGGGAATTCATTGGCGGCAAACTCAGACGCTGAATAAACAGAAGCGCCCGCTTCACTGACCATAATTTTATTGAGTTTAAGTTCGCTGTTGGCTTTAATCAGTTCAGCTACTAACTTGTCAGATTCACGTGAAGCCGTACCATTACCAATAGCGATTAGCTCAACTTTATGTTGGCGGCATAATTGCTCAAGAGTACGAAGTGATTTATCCCAATGATTTTGTGGTGCGTGCGGGAAAATTGTTTGTGTTGTTAACAGCTTGCCAGTGCTATCGACAACGGCAATTTTACAACCAGTACGCAGGCCAGGATCGAGACCTAACGTAGTACGTGGACCTGCAGGAGCGGCCATTAATAAATCTTTTAAGTTTTTAGCAAAAACGTCGATTGCGCCGGTTTCTGCTTTTTCGCGCATTGCACCTAAAAATTCATTCTCAAGGTGAAGGCTTAACTTAATTTTCCATGCCCATTGCACTACGCCCATTAACCAACTACTTGCAGCAGAATTGCTAATATCTAAGCGATAATGATCGGCAATCATTTGTGCACACACTTGCGCCGGATTTTCTGCGCCAGGCTCTGGGTTGATACTAAGTTGTAAGACGCCTTCATTACGCGCACGCAGCATAGCAAGTGCACGGTGTGATGGTACTTTTTTAAGTGGTTCTTGATGCTCAAAGTAGTCGCGGTACTTTACGCCTTCATTTTCTTGGTCCAGCGATTACAGTACTTTCAATCTGACCATGTTGTGTGATATGACTACGGAATTTAGCGAGCAATTTGGCGTCTTCAGCAAAGCGTTCCATTAAGATAAATTTAGCGCCATCTAACACCGCTTTATTATCTGCAAAGCCTGCATCGGCATTAATGTAGTCACTTGCTTGTTGTTCAGGGTCGAGGCTAGGGTTGTTAAATAGCGCATCGGCAAGCGGCTCAATACCCGCTTCAATGGCAATTTGTCCTTTTGTACGGCGCTTAGGTTTGAAAGGCAGATATAAATCTTCAAGCTCAGTTTTACTGTCAGCGTTATTAATATCAGCACTTAGCTCAGCAGTTAACTTGCCTTGCTCTTCGATAGTATTAAGGATAAAGCTGCGGCGCTCTTCTAATTCACGTAAATACGATAAACGTTGCTCAAGTAAACGTAATTGCGTGTCATCTAAGCCACCAGTTACTTCTTTACGATAACGGGCGATAAAAGGAACTGTGGCACCTTCATCAAGTAATTTGATTGCAGCAACAACTTGTGGTTGCTGGGCACTTAGCTCAGTTGCTAAGCGTGCAGAGATATTGCTCATGCATAACCCTTTTTAAAAATAGAAAATCAGTAAAACTGAAGATTAATTGCCTGAATAATATCACAATAAGAAGGCCTTAAAAGCACTGCTTTTAAGGCCTGCAAAAATAGTCTTACACAACGCGGGTTTTAACGCTTAGTGCGGGTGATCAACCTGCTGTAATACTTCGCTGAAGCCATTAGCAATTGGGTTGATATTAACAGGAATATGTAATTTTTTAGCAATTTCACGGGCTGAAATCAAACCACAAATTTCATGTTCAGCGCTGGTTACTAAAAGGAACATCATACCTTGGTGTTCCATAGTTTGCAGTGCATCGCCAATGCATGCATAGCTAATACTTTGTAAGCTTACACCAGCTAAGCTGCTAAGTGGTGTCATTACATGCTGCAAAGTAACTTCATTGCGATGTAAATTGAGGCGCTGAGCAAGAATCATGATTTTAGAGCTTTGTAAGTCAGCACTTGAAGTAATACCAATAAGCTTTTCGTCATTATCTACGACTAAAATAAAGTCAGAACAACGACTGCTGGTTTGTTTAAGTGCATCGACAATACTCAAATCATGATGTGCTCGCACAGGGTCTTTGCTTGTAAAGCTATTTAATACTTTTAGCGCTGGAGAAGTTAAGTCGAGGGTTGGTTCAACTTCGTTTACAGTATTAGATAAAGCACCATTAGAAATGTCTTGAAGACGTAATTCTTTGAATTTATTCATTTTGATCACCATACATTTTAATAAAACAGAAATAGAAAATTTGAGTTAATTAAAAAGCAGGTGGTCCTCGCTGGTGCGCGCTATAAACAGACACCTTATTACAAGGGGGAACATACGAAACAACAGGCGCATCTTGCAGTGGTTGGGCTACATTAGTGATGAACGCAGGAGTATGTTTATCGAGGTCGGTATCTAAGTTAGCAGGGTCTGCACTATCACACGCAATAAAGTGAGCGGTTGGCGTAACACTGTCTGAATGGCTCTCTATATCACTGGCATAAGATATCAAACTCACACTAATTAATAGTGCGAATACAATGGCATTATTCATTATGCGTTGTATTGCGTTTGACATACTTACTACCTTCTAAAACTCAAGTAATGATTTATCTTGAGTAACTTTAGTTATAGATCACATTTTTAGACTAAACAATCACTAATTAACGCTTTCTGAATTTTCAGGGAAAATTAGTTTGCATCCGGATAAGTTATCTCATTGATATACCATTCTTTTGCGCCTTCAGGCGTGATCACCGAAAAATCATCATCTACCTGTTTGCCAAGGAGCGCTCGAGCCATAGGTGCATCAATCGAAATGTAATCTTTGCGCTCGTAAATTTCGTCGGGATCACAATGCGAAAACGCTTTGTATCGCCTTGTTCATTCTCAATTTCGACCCAAGCACCAAAAAACACTTTACCTGCTTGTTGCGGGTTGTAGTCAACAATTTTAAGATCTGGCATGCGTTTACGAAGATAGCGCACACGGCGATCTATCTGTCGTAAAACACGCTTATTAAACTGATAATCTGCGTTTTCAGAACGGTCGCCCAAGCTTGCTGCCCAAGTCACAATTTTGGTAATTTCAGGGCGCTTTTCATGCCATAAGTAGTCATGTTCTTGTTGTAATTGCTGATACCCTTCTCGGGTTATTAAATTTGTCTTTGCCATTTTATTCAGCCTAAAAAGAAAACCAGCCGCAAAGTATACCCTTTGTCGAGTCGGATTTTGAAATGTTCAGTAACAATCTAAGCGCGTAATTCGTTTTTTATTCTTAACTTTTTCATTTATATTAATAAGTAACATATTACAAAAAGAATGAAAGTTATGGGACACGAAACGACAAAAGTATTGGTTGTTGATGACGATATGCGCTTACGAAGTTTGCTAGAGCGTTACCTTGTAGAACAAGGCTTTATTGTTCGCTCAGCAGCAAATTCAGAGCAGATGGATCGCTTATTAGAGCGCGAAAACTTCCATTTGATAGTATTAGATTTAATGTTGCCAGGTGAAGATGGGTTATCAATTTGCCGTCGTTTACGTCAAAAAGAAAATGACATTCCAATTGTAATGCTTACAGCCAAAGGCGATGAAGTTGACCGTATAATCGGTTTAGAGCTTGGTGCTGATGATTACATTCCAAAACCATTCAACCCACGTGAACTGTTAGCGCGTATTAAAGCAATTTTACGTCGTCGTGCGAAAGAAGTGCCGGGTGCGCCTGCTGCCGAAGAAAACGAAATTAGCTTTGGTGACTTCACACTAAACCTTGCGACCCGCGAAATGAGCCATGGTGATAAAACAATGTCGTTAACCAGTGGTGAGTTTGCGGTATTAAAAGCGTTAGTGACTCATCCTCGTGAACCGCTTAGTCGCGATAAACTGATGAACTTAGCGCGCGGCCGAGATTACAGTGCGCTTGAGCGCAGTATCGATGTGCAGGTTTCACGCTTACGCCGGATGATCGAAGTGGATGCCGCGAATCCACGTTATATACAAACAGTATGGGGCTTAGGCTACGTATTTGTGCCAGACGGTGAAAAATAACAGTAATGGGCATGTTTCCACGTAGTGCGTTTGGACAAACGGTATTTTTGGTTGCAGCCCTGCTGTTAATCAATCAAATTGTCTCTTATATTACGGTCAGTTTTTATGTTGTTAAACCAACTATAGAACAAGTAAACCTGATCCTATCTAAACAGGTGAAAACCGTGTTTATTGAATGGGAAGAAGGGGTTGAGGTTAGCAAGGAAGCTTCTGATAAGTTTTTTGAGATCACCGGCATCGAGGTCATGACCCAGCGCCAAGCAATGAGTCAGGGTTTGGCTGAAACTCGTGAGTACTCAATGCTATCGCGAAGCATGTCGAAAGAGCTCAATGGTTCTGCTCGGGTACGTATTAGCCAAACCGACCCACTTGTTTATTGGGTTGAAGCTCCACAAGCACCGGGTTATTGGGTGCGCGTGCCGCTCACCGGCTTTGCAAGAAAACAACCTAAAATTCTTAACCTTTTATTTATCGAGTATTGGCTTTTTAAGTGTACTCGGTGGGTGGTTGTTTGCCCGCCATCTAAATAGACCTTTAAAGGCACTGCAACAAGCCGCTGTTAAAGTAGGGGTGGGTGACTTTTCTACCAAGCTAGAAGAGCAAGGCTCTACAGAAGTCATTGAAGTAACCCGTGCGTTTAACCAAATGTCGCGTGGTATTGCTGCCCTTGAGAATGACCGTCGGTTATTAATGGCAGGTGTTTCTCATGACTTGCGTACGCCGCTTACACGTATTCGCCTTGCCACCGAAATGATGTCGGACGATGAAGATTACCTGCGTGAAGGGATCATTCATGATATTGAAGACATGAATGCCATTATCGACCAATTCATTGAATATTTACGCCACCACAAACGTGAAGAACTTGAGCTAGAAGATTTAAACGCGATTGTTTCAGAAGTTGTCGAAGCTGAACAAAAACATCACCGCACTATTACCTTTAAAGAGAATCCGAGCTTAAGTGAAGTGCCAGTGAGTATGGTGGCAATAAAGCGTGTTGTTACTAATATGATTGAAAACGCAATTCGCTATTCAGATGGTGATATAGAGGTTGAAACCCGCGTGAGCAGTAATAAAAAGTTTGCCATAGTTGTGGTTAACGATCACGGTCCGGGGATCCCAGAAAGCGAACTTGAAACTGTATTTGAACCGTTTAAACAAGGTGATGCCGCTCGCGGTAGCGAAGGCAGTGGCTTAGGCCTTGCGATTATTAAACGTATTGTCGATATGCACGGCGGCCGAGTACAATTACTTAATCGCCCAGAAGGTGGTCTCAGTGCGCAAATCTATTTGCCGTTTTAAAAGTATTTAGCTGTAAGCCTTAAGCTATAAGTTTCAAGCAGCCCGAGTGGGCTGCTTTTTTATGGCAATAAAAAAGCGCGACATCAAATGCCGCGCTCTTTTTTACTTGAAGCTTAAAACTTTCAGCTTTTAGCTTAGATTGCTTTAAAACGAATCGCTGTGCCGCCGCTGGTGGCAAGCTTTAACGTTAGCTTATCATCAGCAGTCACTATGCGTTTTTCTACTTTTAAGTCGTAAGGGTTATTTACCCATTCAGCTTTGTCACCGTCGCGGTAGATTTGCGCTTCAAACTTTTTACCTTTATCTAAGAAGTCTAACTTCACTTCTAGAGTGCGGGCTTTTTCGTCTGTAACAGCACCTAGATACCAGTCGTTACCTGAGTATTGATCACGCTTGCGTTCTTTACGTGCAAATACAACGAAATCGCCAACTTCACCTTGTAGTGCAATACTTTGTTGCCAATCAGTTGGTACATCCTGAATAAACTGGAATGCATCTGGCTTCGCTAAATAATTACGTGGTAAATCTGCCGCCATTTGAATTGGGCTGTACATTACAACGTATAGCGCTAATTGCTTCGCTAGGGTTGTTTGTGGGCGGTTGGTATCAGCACCTAAACCGTTAAAGCCCATATCAAAAATACCTGGCGTAAAGTCCATTGGGCCTGCAAGCATACGCGTGAAAGCTAGCATTGGAATATGCTCTGGTGGGTTCGGCGGTGTACCCCATGCGTTAAACTCTTGACCACGAGCACCTTCACGAGCAATCCAGTTCGGGTATGTACGACGTAGGTCGGTATCTTTCACAGGCTCATGCGTGTTGATACTAATTTTATGTTTTGCAGCAAGTTTTACGTTGTGTAGGTATTCATTAACCATGAACTGACCATCGTGCCACTCTTTGCGTACAATACCATTTTCATCGATACGCTTGATGTTACCACCGTCGGCGACATAACCTGTTTTAACTTGGCTTACATTTGATTTTTCGTATAACGCAAATGCATCTTCCATTTGGTTACGGTAGTTAGTCACGTTACCCGACGTTTCGTGGTGACCGATTAATTGTACGCCTTTTTCTTTGCCGTAACGTGTCAGCTCCTCAATATCAAAGTCGTCATAAGGTTGTGTAAAGCTAAAAACGTCACCGTTATAGAACCAGTCGCCATCCCAGCCAATATTCCAGCCTTCGACTAGCACGCCATCGAAGCCATATTTAGCAGCGAAGTCCATGTAATATTTCGTGTTTGCAGTGGTTGCACCATGAATTTTACCGCTACCCCAAGTATTTTCATTGATGTGCATACCCCACCAAATACCTACGTATTTACCCGGTTTAACCCAAGATACATCACCCAGCTTATTTGGCTCATTTAGGTTTAAGATGATATCTGAGTTGATTAAATCAACGGCTTCATCACCAATTTGAATTGTACGCCAAGGAGTATTAAATGCGCCGTGCTTTTTAACCGCTACACCGTCTGACCAAGGTGTTAAATCGGCTTGGAAGGTACCATCACGACGTTGATTTAACACCATGCCTGCATAATCAACAAGGGCAGCTTCGTGAATACTAATATGCACACCCTCTTTATTTTTTATAGTAAATGGTGTGTGCACAAGTGCTGCTTTATGAAGTGGGGTGGTGTTATAAACATATTCATAACGGTTCCAACCACGAGCGGGGATCCACCAAGCTGTTGCATCTGATGAGTCTGTAATTGCAAATTCTGTAAGCTCTTTAGTGATTTCTACATCATCATAGCCAGCTTGTTTTGGTAATTCGTATCGAAAACCTACACCATCATTAAAAGCGCGAAAACGTACCGTAAACGTGCCACCTTGTGGTTGTGGTTTTTTAAAAGTAACAGCGACTTCGTTATGGTTATCAACTACAGTTTGGCGCTCACCCCAAGGTTGATCCCAGCTGCTTTTTACCGAATCAGTGGTTTGGCTGCTAATTTTGTAACCTTCGCTCATTGCTGGTTGTTGTTTAAAAACAAGGCCTAACGAAGAGTTAGCAATGACTTGTTTACCTGCAAAGCTGATTTCGTAGCTAGGTGTGTGTTGCTCATCTGAGATAGTTACTTTGATCTGCCCATCAGGTGAACTGACGGTTGTGGTTTGTGCTAGGCAAGTACCTGAAAAGGCTGCTAACATTAAGGCAGTTAATCGCATTGTTGTTCCTTGGCGGCTTATGGTTATGGATTGTTGTCACGTATTCAATACATCCTTAAAGCATAAAGTGACTTGCCGGTTAATACGAGAGATCTGCATACGTATTCAACAAAGTGAACGCTGCGATATCAGCCCTGCACCTAAAAAGGTTAAGCAAAATGATAAGAATAACCCTGTTGCTACTATTGTTTAGTCAAAGTTTATTGGCACAGCAAATACAGATAGTTGATAAGCAGAATCAGCCAGTCAAGAATGCCGTGGTTTGGCTCAAAGGTTCAAAACAACTTGCTGTTGCTGATAGTCACTACACCATGAGTCAAAAAGAACGTGCCTTTGTGCCTCATGTGCTGGCAGTGCCACAAGGAGCAAATGTTGAATTTCCTAACCTTGATTCAATCATGCACCACGTTTATTCATTTTCTAAAACAAAGCAATTTGAGTTAAAGCTTTACCACGATAAACCCGAAAAACCGATTAACTTTGCACAATCGGGGGTTGTTGAGCTTGGCTGTAACATTCATGACTGGATGCTGGGTTACATTGTGGTCGTCGATGGTGGGATCTATGGGCAAACAGATGATCAAGGTATGGTTGAATTAAGCTTACCTGAAAGTAAGTTTACTCTGGCTGTTTGGCATGACCGCTTTAATGATATCAGTACACCAGAAACTATCGAGATAACGAACAATGCAAAGTCGTTGAGCTATCAGTTAAAGCAAAACTTATTACCAAAATTAGAACTAAGCAGTGACGAGTTTGATGATTATGAATAAATGGCAAGCCTTGCTATTGGCGAGTGTTTTTGGGTTGCCTGCAGTGGTATATGCTGAGCATGATGGGCTGGTAACTGTTTCGGCTGTGCGTGGTGACCAACTAGCGAGCTATCAGCGCAAAGGAATTGGCTTATACCGTTATGACCAAGAGCATGATGGTGTTGTGATATCCCAAGCTATGCTGAGTAGTCGTTTTGAGTTAAATAGCGATTGGTCTGCGCACACAGTACTTAACGCTCACCCTGATCCAGAACTAACAGTTGGTTTAACTCAGGCTTATTTGCAATATCAGCCTCTTACAGCTAGTCGTTACAAATGGGCTGTTAAAGCGGGTGGCTTTTATCCAAAAATGTCGCTTGAGAACCCGCAAAATGGCTGGATGTCACCTTATAACTACACTAATTCTGCGATTAATACTTGGATTGGCGAAGAAGTGCGGACTTTTGGTTTAGAGGCAAACATTAAGCGCCCAGGTAGGCAATTTAGAAGTAATCATAGTTTTGAAGGCTTTGCTGCGGTTTTTAAAGGCAACGATCCTGCTGGGACGTTGCTGTCATGGCGTGGCTTTGCTATGCATGACAGGCAGACTACGTTCAATGAACAAATTGATTTTGCTGTTCCACGTTCATTTGAATGGTCGCAGCTAGATAAGCAAGCCGAGCACGTGCAGCCTTTCGAAGAAGTAGATGGGCGTTTTGGCTATTACGTTGGCGCTCATTGGGATTATCAAAAAAAATCACAATTACGTGTCTATTATTATGACAACAATGGCGATCCAGGTGCTTTGAATACCCGTACTGGTCAATATGCGTGGGATACACGTTTTTTAAGCGCGGCATGGTTGTATAAATTTAATAAGCAAACACGCATTATTGTACAGCTCCTTGATGGTAAAACTGCGATGGGCACAAATCGTGGGGTAGACAATGATTTTTATAGCCATTTTGTTTTATTAAGCCACAAGTTAGACCAGCATCGTCTCACAATTAGGTATGATTATTTCAAGGTTAGCGATCATGATGATTGGCAATTTGATCCTAACCAAAGTCGTGGAGAAGCTTTAACCGCAAGTTGGCGTTATCAACTGTCAACCAAGTGGCAAGTAGGTGCTGAATATTCAGTGCTGAGCAGTGACGCTCAAAACAGACCCGGTATGGGATTTAATGAGCATAACTCGCAGCAGCAATTTCAGCTTTCAGCGAGTTGGCACTTTTAATTTCATACAGTTTTATATTTTTCAGCTAAGATTCAATAAGCATGCTGGTTTCGATTTTTAATTAGGAAAATGTATGAATTTACAAAGCATTCGCGTTAAAAGTTCCCTACCGATTATTTTGTTAGGCATTGCCATTCTTATTCTAATTGCAGGCTACACTTATCTTATCAGTTTGCAAAAACAAGCTGTTGACGCGCAATCAGAACGATTTTTGAATGCGATTTCGGTCGTTGTTAATGCTGATAGAGATATTTACCAAGCAAAGGTTGCCGAGCTTACTCTTGTTACAAGCAGTAACACAGATAAAACTTATCTAAATGAACATCAAGAAAATGCCGATCAAGTTAAAGAGCGCTTTGGGCAATACTTGTCTTACATGTCACCTTACACCGAGGTAGTCGACCGGTTCCGTCATTTTGATAGCGCATTTGATTCATGGTATTCGGCATCAAAAAACTTTATTAATGACCCACAAAACAGTGAAAAAAAGCAGATTGCTGAACAAACATTTTCAGCTCTGAGGGATATTTTAGATAAAGCAGGCGAAGCAGCAGATAAAACATCAAAATCTGAAACTGAGAAGTTAATGGATGGTGTTATCAGCTTTAAAGTTAAACTAATGATAATGATCGCTATCGTTTTACTTGTCGCTGGTTGGTTTAGCTATTATGTACCTCGACAACTCACGAAGCAGATTAACTTTGTGACAGAGCGAATTAATGAGATTGCGTCGGGAGATGGTGATTTAACAGGCCGTATCAATGTAAAAACACAAGACGAGTTTGCAGAACTTGCGACGGCTTTTAACGGGTTTTTAGATAACCTACAACAACTTATCAAAGACATACTTGGACAGGCTAAAGAGCTGCATAATTTAGGTCGTGACCTTGATAATTTTGCTAATCAGAACCATCAAATAAATCAAAAGCTTAGCCAAGCATCTGAATCAATAGTTAGTGCAGTACATGAAATGAGCGTTGCAAGTCGTGAGGTTGCAGGTGTGGCACAAAACTCATCCCATGAAGCTGACAACTCACAGCAACTGGCTAAACAAGGCTTGGCTGCGGTTGATAACTCGAGTCGAAAAATTGTTGCCTTGTCAGATAATATGGAACATGCCAGCCAACGTTCCACTGAACTGCAACAAAGCTCAGACAACATTGCTAAAGTGCTTGAAGTTATTCGCGCTATAGCTGAGCAAACTAACTTACTTGCACTCAATGCCGCAATTGAAGCTGCGCGAGCTGGTGAGCAAGGGCGAGGTTTTGCGGTGGTTGCAGATGAGGTTCGTACCCTAGCAACTCGGACCCAAGAAAGCACTAATGATATTCAAACTATGGTTGAGCAATTTGCAGCCAGTGTTGAGCAATCCTTACAGGCGATTAATAGTGGTAAGCGTTTTGCTGATGAAGCAGTAGAATCGTTTACCCAAACTAACGATATACTTAACTCGATGCAAGAATCATCGGTCAAAGTAAATGATATGGCGATGCAAACAGCACAAGCAACTGAAGAGCAAACTGCTGTTGCAGATGAAATTAGTCAAAACCTGTCTGATCTAAACGATCAAACCCAACATGGAGGCGGGTTAGCGAGTTCAACACAAGAGGTCGCTAACCGTATGAATCAGCTTACTGACGAACTGAATCAGTTAGTTAATAGATTTAAGGTTTAATACAACAAAAAAGGGCTCAATGAGCCCTTTTTTCATCTAGTCAAAACGCTTACTTTTTCTCGAAAGCACGTTTCATATAATTAGGTGTGGCTAATGCACCGTGGTGAATACCTGCATTATAGTATTCAGTGCTTTGCGCAAGTTTATTGGCATCATCTTCACGAAAACCAGCGAACGCTTCTGACTTACGAGCAAGCGTTACAGACCATAAACCACTTGGATAAATTGGTTGTGGGAAAGGCAGCGTTTGTAAGTCAACAAAGCCCACTTCAGTCATTGCATCACGCATTTCAACTAAAAGTGGCATGTGCATAAGTGGCGATTCACTTTGCTGAATTAAGATGCCACCTGGGCGAAGTGCAGTTAAACAGCTGGTATAGAAAGCGTGGTTAAATAAACCTTCGCCTGGATAACTGGATCTGTACCATCAACAATGACTACATCGATTGATTCTGGCGCTGCTTCGCGCATGTACTTGATGCCGTCATCAAACATCACTGTAGCACGCGGATCTTGATTTGATTCACACAGCTCAGGGAAGTATTTAAGTGACATTTGTGTCACGACTTCGTCGATATCAATTTGCGTTACGTTTTCAACACTTGGGTGTTTTAATACTTCGCGTAAAGTACCGCAGTCACCACCACCAATGATCACAACATTTTTTGGATTTGGGTGTGCAAGCAATGCCGGATGGCTGATCATCTCGTGGTAAAAAAAGTTTTCACGGCTACTTACCATAGTACAACCGTCAATAATCATCAGATTACCGAAGTCAGTTGTTTCGTACATTTCTACTTTTTGAAATGGCGATTGCTGTTCATCAAGCTTCTTAGTAATGCGTAATGAAAAGGCACTACCATCACGGTCACTAATTTCAGTGAACCAGTTATTTTGATCTAAATTAGCCATCTTGCTTATACACTTTTGGTTAATGGTAAAAAAGGGGTGCAATTTTGCCAGTGCTTGGCTAATTGCTCAATCAAATTTTAATCAGTATAGCGAATATTTTTTATCACTTTGGCATACAGCGCAATTTTTGTTAGCGTGGTCAGCCCTAGCGTATTAAAATGTGCGTTTATATTTAATGAATTTACAGAAGACATTGCCATGACTTGGGGTTTAGATAAAGCACGCGAAACATACAATGTTGCTCACTGGAGTGACGGTTACTTTGACATCAACGCACAAGGTGAGCTGGTGGCTTACCCTGATGGCGATCAAACTAAAGCCGCGGTGTCTTTATCTGAACTGACTGAGCAATTTAAAAAGCAAGGTCTTACCCTACCTGTTTTAGTGCGTTTTACCGATATCTTACAAAATCGCGTTGAAACGCTGACTAGCGCATTTACCAAAGCACGAAATTCCCGTGAATACCAAGGTAGTTATACCTGTGTTTATCCAATTAAAGTTAATCAACAGCGTTCTGTGGTCAGTAAACTACTTGCTCACCCAAGTGGTTTAGTGGGCCTTGAAGCCGGCTCAAAACCTGAGCTGATGGCTATTTTAGGTGTAGCACAAGAGCCAATTACCATCGTTTGTAATGGTTATAAAGACAGTGAGTTTTTACGCTTAGCCTGTATTGGCCAAGGCATGGGTCATAAGGTTCATATTGTTGTAGAAAAACTTTCTGAGCTAACTACTCTATTGGCAGAAATTGATGACCTAGGCATCGAGCCATCAATTGGGATTCGTATTCGCTTAAACTCGGTTGGTAAGGGGAAATGGCAGAATACCGGTGGCGAAAAAGGTAAGTTTGGTTTAACAGCAGGGCAAGTGCTATCTGCGGTTGAGCTGCTTAAATCGCGCAATAAACTTCATTTAATGCAACTAGTGCATTTCCACATCGGCTCGCAAATTGCCAATATCCGCGATATTCATCGCGCACTGCGTGAATGTGCTCGTCACTTTGCAGAGTTAACACAGTTAGGCGTACCACTTAATACCGTGGATGTCGGTGGCGGTTTAGGTGTTGATTACGAAGGCTCTGGGTCACGTAGTTCGTGTTCAATGAACTACAGTGTTGAAGAATATGCGCGTAATGTAGTTAATGCGTTTGCTGAAGTGTGTCAGCAACATGACCTAAAACACCCTGCCATTATTACCGAGTCAGGCCGTGCGTTAACAGCGCACCACGCGGTATTAATTACAGATGTTATTGATGTTGAGCGTGCGCCAAACCATGCAAATCCAACGGCGCCAGAGGCAGGCAGTGTATTGGTACTAGATGAAATGTGGCAGTGTTTACAGCGTTTAACACCGCGTATGGCGTTGGAAATTTATCATGATGCAATGCATCTATTCAGTGAAGCCCATGACCAATATGTGCATGGCCTACTCACTATGCTTGAGTGGGCGAAGCTCGAGCAGTTGTATTTCACAATTTTACATCGTGTTCGTGCATCACTTAGTGAGAATGCCCGTTCACATCGAGAAGTGTTAGACGATTTAAACGAGAAACTTGCCGATAAGCTCTTCGTTAACTTCTCATTATTTCAGTCACTCCCCGATGTCTGGGGGATTGGGCAGTTATTCCCTGTCATGCCAGTTGAAAACTTGCATCAGCCATTAACACAGCGCGCCATTATTCAAGACATTACCTGTGACTCAGATGGGCAAATTCGTGATTATGTCGAAGGCACAGGCATAGAGAGCAGCTTACCTATTCCTGAGTACAAGCAAGGTCAGCAATACCATATTGCAATGTTTTTAGTGGGTGCGTATCAAGAGATTTTAGGTGATTTACATAACCTGTTCGGCGATACAGATTCAGTGCATGTTGAGCTTACAGAAGCAGGCTATCAACTGACTAATGCCATTAAAGGTGACAGTGTTAAGGACGTATTAAAGTTTGTTGATTATGATAGCGAGATTCTTGCTGAAAACTTTGCAAAACGGGTCAACTCACTGGCAATTGATGAGCAATCTAAGGCACAATATTTATCAGAACTAAATGCAGGCCTTGCTGGCTATACGTATTTTGAAGATTAAGCGTTAAAGGAATAAGTAGTAATGTCGATGATCCGTTGTGTGTTCAGTTTTTTATTTTACACCCTCAATACCCTTTTTTGGTTTGTGCCTATTTTTATTTGTGGCCTCATAAAGCTTATTCCAATCAAGCCATTGCAAAAATTAATGAGTTGGATTGCTAAGCAATGCGCCACTATGTGGGTGAGTTGCAACAGCATCAACCAAAACATATTTGCTTCATATAATCTGAACGTGACAGGTCTTGAGCAGTTAAAAGCGAAAGACTGGTACTTGGTGATCGCGAATCATCAAAGCTGGGTCGATATCGTTGTTATGCAACGTCTGTTTAATCGCCGTATTCCGTTTTTAAACTTTTTCTTGAAAAAAGAGCTGATATACGTTCCTTTCTTGGGTCTTGCATGGTGGGCGTTGGATTTCCCATTCATGACTCGTACGAGTAAAGCCCAGTTAAAGAAAAACCCTAAATTGCGTGGCAAAGACTTAGAAACCACGCGCAAAGCCTGTGAAAAGTTTAAAGAAATGCCAGTGAGTATTGTTAACTTTGTTGAAGGTACGCGTTTTACTGAGCAAAAGCATTCTCGCCAAAATAGTCCTTTTGAGCACCTATTAAAGCCGAAAGCGGGCGGGGTTGCGTTTGTTATGCAAGCAATGGGTGAACAAATTTCCAAAGTAGTGAATGTAACCATTCATTACCCTGGTGGTATTCCTAGCTTTGTGGACTTTGCTAGTGGTCGAGTAAAGCAAGTCGATGTGCGAGTAGAAGTGATGGAAGTGAGTCCAAATTTGATTGGGGATTATACGGGCGATGCAGAGTTTAGAGTAAATTTTCAAGCTGAGCTAAATCGAATTTGGGAAGAAAAAAATCAACAGTTAGCCGAATTAGAAGCTAAAACGCAGTAGTATTGCTAACGCAGTCGAGAGCACACATATGTTAAAGAAATTTTTACCAAATTGGTTAACAGGCGTTCTAGTTAGTATTGTCTTGTTTGCTAATGTGATTATTTGGGGCACGCTGGTGCTGCTGTTTGGTGTGCTTAAGTTACTACTGCCATTTAAGGTGGTTAGCGATATTCTTCATTTAGCTTATCGCGGTTGGTGTAAAGGTAACCGCTTTGCCTTGTGGTTAGGTTGCCCAGTAATTGAAATTGATATTAAAGGTAAAGTTACTACAGATGGTTGGTACTTACTTATCTCTAATCATATGAGCTGGCTAGACATTGTTGTTCTGAGTGCAATCGATGTTTTACCCGCGCCAAAGTTTTTCTTAAAAGATGAGCTGAAGTATGTGCCATTCATTGGCACTGGCGCATGGGCTATGGGTATGCCTTTTATGAAGCGGGTGAGCAAAGCGCAACTGGCAAAAAATCCTAAGCTGAAAGGGCTTGATGTTGAGCGCACCAAACGTAGCTGCCGTGATTTTCGTAATCACCCAACAACAATCATTAACTTTGTTGAAGGCACGCGCTTTACAAGTCAAAAGCACAGTAAGCAAAATAGTCCGTTTACTTACCTTTTAAAGCCCAAAGCAGGCGGTATAGCATTTGCTCTTGAGGTGTTAGGTGAGCAATTTGATGCATTATTAAATACCTCGATTATTTATCAGGGGGAGGGCGACCATATTTGCCGTAACCTGATGCGTGACCGTTTAAACGTGATTAAAGTTGAAGTGCAAGTGCAAGCAATTAGCGCAGAGATGATTGGTGATTATCAGCATGACCGTGCATTTAGAACGGTTTTCCAACAACATATTAATGAGTTGTGGTTACAAAAAGATGCTCAGCTACTAACTTATCACCAAGCTCAGCAAGCTGAGTACCTTGATACCATCAATAAGGAGATTGAAGCGCCATGAAGCAAACTCACCTACAAGAGTTGGTGATGCCTTGGTTTGAATCAATGCCAGACGCGGCGCTAATAAGTGCATTAACCGCTACAGCTATCGGCGTTGGCTCATTACTAATAATTTACATGTTTACCCGTCGCTTATTACTACCGGGTATTCAAAAGGTTGTTACACGCCTGTCTCCTGAGCGTATTGGTGCGCTCACACCTATGCTCAATAAGTTAAACCGTCGTTTTGCAGGGATATTGTGCTGTGTACTTTATTTAGCGACCTTCGATTATGTTTATCCAGTTCATGATGTCGCTGCATTAGTACTTAAAACGGTGGGTCAAATTGCACTGATCATTTACGGTGGCTTCATTTTAAGTAGTGTGGTGAGCATTGCTGGTGGTATTTATAACCAGCTTGATTTTGCGCGCGATATTCCGATTCAGGGCTTGATCCAAGTTGTAAAACTTATCACTTTTATGGTTTGCGCCATTCTCATTGTGAGCATTTTGCTAGAGAAGTCGCCAACTTATATTTTGTCTGGCTTTGGTGCGATAGCGGCGGTGACCTTACTCGTATTTAAAGACACCATTTTGGGTTTTGTCGCCAGTATTCAAATAGCAGCAAATCGACTAGTAACTTATGGTGATTGGATCCAAGTGGATAGCTATGGCGCAGACGGTGAAGTTATCGACCTTGGCTTAAATACAGTAAAAGTGCGTAACTGGGATAACACGATTACAACCATTCCAACTTACATGTTAGTTGCAGGGTCATTTAAAAACTGGCGTGGTATGCAAGAGTCAGGTGGTCGTCGTATCAAGCGTTCTTTAAACATTGATATGAATAGTATTCGTTTGGTGGATGATGCTTTTCGAGAGCAAATTGATGATGCAATTCCTTTGCATGACTACATACGAGTAGCAAATTTACCTAACCCAGTAACAAATCTTGGCTTATTTAGACGTTATGCTGAAGGTTACTTAAAGCAACATGAAAAAATTAATCGTGATTTAACTTTAATGGTGCGAGAGCTGCAACCAATAAATCATGGTTTACCTATTGAGTTTTATTGCTTTAGTGAGGATAAGCGCTGGATTTCATACGAGCACTTGCAAGCAGAGATCATGGATCATCTACTTGCTGTACTGCCTATTTTTGGGCTTAGACCTTATCAAAGTGTTACGGGTCAGTTGAGCACAAGCGAAGCCCAAACTGGCTTAAAGCCTAGTATCAAGGTAGCTAATCCTCCACGTGAGAAAGCTTAAAGCTGACCAATCAATAAGCTAATCGTAATAAAGCCTAACAAAAGCCACCAAATAGGTGGCTTTGCCATTCTTAGCCATGTAAATGCTGCAATGACTAAAGCTACTTGCCATAGATTTTGCACTGCCGATTGCCAAATCGGTGAATAAAGAGCAGCGGCTAAAAACCCCACTACAGCGGCATTTAGCGCTGCGATACTGCCTGCAAAGCGTGGCTTATCTGCTAACTGTAACCAGCTTTTCATAAAGGCTAACATCAACAAAAAACCCGGTAAGAAAATCAGGATGGTCGCGACAATAGCACCTACAAGTGGAATGCTTGGTGTAACTTGTGCGCCCAAATAAGTAGCGATAGTAAACATCGGTCCAGGTATGGCTTGGGCACTGGCATAAGCCGATAAAAACTGCTCAGTTTCAAGGCTCGGTACACCAGCTTGTAAAATAGGTAACACAACGTGACCGCCACCAAAGACCATAGCGCCAGTTTGATAAAATGGTGCAAACAAAGAAAGCCATTCACCGAAAGGTAAAAAACTAATTAATAACAAGATGGCAAATAAGCCAAGTGGTAACCAAGCAATTTTCACTGATTTTTGCTCTTGGCTTTCAGGTAATTTAAGTTGTGGATAGCACCAACCTATAGCCGCTGCTGCAATAAGTACTAAAATTTGGCTCGATAATTGTGAGAAAATAATCAATACAACAGTACTTAGCACTGCTATAAGTTTATGTAAGTGGTTTTTGCAAAAGCTCATTGCCATGCTATAGGTTGCATCGGCAACAATCACTACTGCAAAGAGTTTTAGCCCAGCAATTACTGCAAAGTATATATCACCAAATTGATGAGCGCTTAGAGCCAGAAAAAACATGATTAAAAATGAGGGTAGGGTAAACCCAATAAAAGCGCACAGGTCACCCAATACCCCTCCTTTTTCAACCCCCATCGCAAAGCTAACTTGACTCGAACCTGGGCCCGGTAATGCTTGGCTAAGACTAATCAGTTGGGCATAGCGTTCAGCAGAAAGCCATTTTAAATTATCAACAAAGTGGCGTTTGAAGTAACCAAGGTGTGCTGCAGGGCCACCAAAGCTCATACAGCCTAATAAAAAGAATTGCTTAAATATGATGAATAACATTGATTTGCCATCAGTAATTTTTTTTCAATTATGACAAAATTGTATGACATTTTTGTGGTTTTTATGACACAAGGCCGTCTACAATATACAGAACCAGTGAACGTAGTCATGAGTATCACTATGAAACACTACATTGCAAGTTTGTTGTTATTTTTTTTCAGTGGCTTAGTATCTGCGAACTCTTATGAGAAAGTGTTGGTGGCTGTTGATCATGCGCCCCCTTATGGCATGATTTCTGATGATGGTAAAGTGAGTGGCGCAATTGTTGATATTATGCGTGAAATGCAACCTAGCTTACCAATTAAGTTTGAGTATGTTGCTTGCCCATTTTCTCGTTGTTTAAAGATGCTTGAGCAAAATGAGCTGGATGTGATGGGCGGCCTTATTCGCACAGAAGCGCGCGAACAAAAAATGCAGTTTCTTACCCCGCCGTATATGATGCTGTCGTCTTCTTTCGTGTTTTATGCAAAAGCTGATAGCGAGCTTAAAATAAACAATTATCAAGACCTAGTCGGTAAGCGCATTGCGGTAATGCGAGGTGCGGCGCATTTTCCCCGCTTCGACACTGATAAAACCCTCACTAAAATCGAGGCTTTAAGCGAACATAATGCTTTTGAGATGTTATTAAAAAATCGTGTTGATTTAGTGATTGCTGTTGAAGAGACTGCAGATTATGCCTCCGTTTTTTTGCAGCGACCTTCACAAGAAATTGTAAAAATGCCTTATCGCTATAAAGATGTTATTTATGGTCACATTGCCCTAAGTAAACAGTTTGCAAGCTCGAGTTTAGCCGAAAAAATTCAAGAGCGCCTCAATACCTTAGTCCTCAATGGCCGTTTAACAGAATTGGTCAAAAGTTATAACTTACCTCCGGTTACTGCTGTAGCAATCGATAAGTAACCCATTCTTCATAGTTTGTTCATAGACGTTCATTCATAATTGTTAACAATTCAATTTGAATAATTGCCATGGAGAGACACATGACTTTTACAAAATCAGTTTTAACAGTGGGCGTATTAGCCGTTTTATTGACAGGTTGTGAGACAACGAATACAGGTAAAGGCGCTGCGATTGGTGCTGCTACAGGTGCCGTTCTAGGTAAAGCAACTGGCGACCACGATGATAAACGTATCTTCATTGGTGCGGCTATTGGTGCATTAGCAGGTGCAGCCGTTGGCGATTATATGGATAAGCAAGAAGAAGCATTTCGCGATGAGCTAGCAGGCTCAGGTGTTGAAGTGGTTCGTGAAGGCGACAATATTCGTCTAGTCATGCCATCAAATATTACTTTTGCAACTGACCAATCTTATATTTCGTCGGGCTTTCATAGCACCTTAGATGCGATTGCTAAGGTGATGAATAAATACGAAAAAACCTACTTAAGCGTAGAAGGTCATACCGACAGCACAGGTAAAGATAGCTACAATATGACGTTATCTCAACAACGTGCGCAAAGCGTAAAAGATTACTTAGTGAATCATCAGATTATGTCTGCGCGTATCAGCACACGAGGCTATGGTGAAACACGCCCTGTGGCAAGCAATGACTCAGCAAATGACCGAGCTTTAAACCGCCGCGTAGAAATTCAGATCGTACCGAATACACAAGGTTAGATTTTATATCTAGATTTGTGGTCAGGTTTGATATGCCCTTTCAAACCTGACATTTCCCTTCTTAATCTCGATTAAACTGTAATTCGCACAATTGTTTATACAATGGGTTAGTCTCAAACAATTGCTGATGCGTACCCGTTGCAATAATTTCTCCTTTATCCATCACGACAATCACATCGGCGTGTTTAACCGTTGCCAAACGATGGGCAATGATCAGTGTTGTTCTGTCTTTCATTAGATGCTCAAGGGCAGCTTGTACATGAAACTCACTTTGTGCGTCGAGTGCACTGGTTGCTTCATCAAGCAATAAAATTGCAGGGTCTTTTAATATTGCGCGGGCCAGAACTATGCGTTGTTTTTGCCCACCTGAAAGCCTAACACCTTGCTCCCCTAAAAAGCTGTGGTAACCATCTGGCAGTTGACTAATAAACTCATCGGCATGGGCATATTTGGCCGCCGCATATACTTGCTCGTCGCTGGCGCTTGGGTTGCCATAACGTATGTTATGCATTACGTCTGAGCTAAATAAAATTGGGTTTTGTGCCACCATCCCCATTTGCTGGCGTAAGCAATCAAGAGAGAGTGCTTTTATGTTTATTCCTGCCAGCGAAATACTCCCTGAACTTGGGTCGTAAAAGCGCTGCAGTAACTCAAACAACGTTGTTTTACCAGCCCCCGATGGGCCAACGATAGCAAGAGTTTGACCTTGTTTTACTTGTAAATTCAGCGTATTTAAAGCGGCTTTATCTGGCCTTGAAGGGTAATGAAAAGATACCTCATTAAACTCGATAGCAGGGTGATTAAGTTTGTTTGCTTCAAGTTGTGCATCATGATTTGTATCCGGACTTTTGATCATGCTTTCAACGGCAAGTAGCTCTAATAGCCGTGCTGCCGCACCTGCGGCTCTTTGCAGCTCACCATACACTTCGGCAACGGTTGCTACAGACATCGCCACCATAATCGCATAGAACACGAAAGCACCTAGCTCACCACCTGTCATAGTGCCAGCTAATACGTCACTGCCACCAACCCAAAGCATCACGCTAATAGCACTAAAGGTCAGAAATATCACCGCTGCAATCAAAAACGAGCGCTGTTTGATTCGGCTCTTCGCTACTTGAAACGCCTTGTTGGTCTCTTCGCTAAATGCTGCTTTTTCACGTTCTTCATGGCTATAACTTTGCACTACTTTAATATTTTGAATGATCTCACCAGCATAGGTGCTGATATCGGCAATGGCATCTTGGCTTGAGCTTGCTAGTTTTCTTACTTTTCGGCCAAAAATCATCATCGGCACTAATACTACTGGTACGCAGGCAACAACGACAAGGGTCAGCTTTAAGTTGGTAATTAGTAACATAGCCAAGCCACCAATCAGCATTAAACTACTACGTAGTGCCATTGAAAAAGAGGAACCAATGATAGATTGCAATAAGGTGGTGTCGGTGGTCAGGCGCGACATCAGCTCGCCACTACGGTTTTCTTCAAAGTAGCTCGGGTGTAATGTAACGATGCGATCAAACACGGCTTTACGGATATCGTTACTGACTCGCTCACCAATCCACGACATTAAATAAAAGCGACAAAAAGTACCTACAGCTAATAAGCTTATTAAACCAATCAACACCATTACTGCTTGTTGAAGCTGAGCTTGTGAGCCTGCAATAAAGCCATGGTCGATAACAAATTTAACGCCTTGTCCGAGTGATAAGTTAACAGCGTAGTAAGCAGCAAGGCGCCAAGGGCCGTAAACACCATCCATTTATAGGGTTTTATAAAAGCTAAAATCGGTAACAGGCTGCTAAATGCGGCCTTTTCTTTATTGGTAGACATGCTAGATTCTTGTTGATGAATAGGGTATAGATATGGTTATCAATGCTCTAAAAATCAACAGTTATTAAGGGATTAGTATGGAATCTACAACGATCAGTGGTCAATTCACCGTAAAGTTAAACCCAATTGGCGGCTATGCCACAGGGCAAGATGGCGTAAATTTGGGACGCATGTCGATTGATAAACAGTTTTCAGGTCCATTAGAAGCAACAAGCCAAGGCGAAATGCTCAGTGCCATGACTGCAACTCAGGGCAGTGCAGGTTATGTAGCGATAGAGCAAGTTGTTGGTAGCTTAGAAGGTAAGCAAGGCAGTTTTGTGCTACAACATTTTGGCACCATGGATAAAGGGGCTGACCGATTGATTTTAGAAGTGGTACCAGACTCAGGCGTAGGTGAACTTGAAGGTATTTCTGGTAAAATGGCAATTCGAATTGAATCGGGTATTCATCATTATGACTTTGAATACCAACTGACGGACTAACATGCAAAAAGTTGTAGAGTTTAAAAAGAAACGCTTTTTTGGCGGCATCGATATTGATGCATTAAATCAACGAGTGTTCGAATTAGGACAAGCAGGTTGGCAAGTGAAAACCATCACTACAGCAACAGGGGTTTATGGTCAGATAACATCCGTTTTATTGCTAATCGAGAATAACGAATAATGACACTAACTGAGTGGTTGAGTTTAGTTTTAATTTGCGTGATGGGAGCGATGTCGCCGGGGCCGAGTTTAGCTGTGGTTTTAAAGCACAGTTTACATGGCGGTATGAAGAATGGCATGTTAGCGGCGTTAAGCCATGGTATTGGGGTTGGCTTTTATGCGTGTGCCTCGTTACTTGGTTTAGGTGCGCTGATGACTCAGTTGCCAACGCTTTATCAAGTGCTGGTCTATGGCGGTGCAGCCTATCTCGCATATTTGGGTATTCGTATTTTGTTAGCTAAACCTAGCTCGCAAACATTGAATGTTGAGCAGACTAAGCCGAGTCCTCGTAGCGCATTGCAAGATGGCTTTGCTATTGCCTTTTTAAACCCAAAACTTGCGGTGTTCTTTTTAGCACTGTTTTCGCAATTTATTGATCCTGAAAAGCTGACTTTGCAAGTTGGTTTAATCATGTGTTTAACGGTATTTGTGCTTGATACGGGCTGGTATCTAGTTGTTGCACTGTTAACCGACATATCAAAAAAGCGTTTTGGTTTCACCAAGACAAATCCATGGCTCGAAAAATTGTTAGGGGTTATCTTTATTGCCTTAGCTGTTCGCGTTGTAGTCAGTTTATAGGGAGCCTATGATGACAGAAACCAGTTTATTGAGTGCCAGCTTTGATCCAAAAGTAAAACAGTATTGGTTATTACTGGGTATTTTTACCTGTGTGATTAGTATGGTAGGGAGCCCTTTCATTCCCATTGTTGCGTTAATAATCTGGCTGGTGGCAGGGCGTATTTTAGCGGCGATGTCAGCCACGTTGTTAACACGTAAGTTAGTGGTAAAACGCGGTGTCTTCTTTAAAGAAGAAAAATCGATCCCACTTGAAAAAATAACCGATGTAGCACTTAGCCAAGGCCCTTTAATGCGCCAATTTGGTCTTTATCGACTGAGCTTTGAAACGGCAGGTCAATCAGGGCAAGGTGCATTAGTATCATTGCTCGGAGTGGTTGATGCAGAGACGTTTCGCGAGGCAATCTTAAAACAAAAAGATGAGATGACTCAAAGCAGCAGTATTAAAGCTGAGCATCAACCTGAAGATAGTCAGTTAGAACTGCTGCGTTCACTTACTTATAGCGTAAAAAACATTGAGCAAATGTTAGTTACGCTATTAGATGAAAAGCGTTAAGCCATTTGTAAAGTAGGGTTACCAGCTTGTACGCTGAGCGCTTTTTGACGCTCGCTAAGCAGTGTGTAATCGGCTGTTTTAACGCTACTTACATAATGCCACTGGGCAAGCGCTTGTTGTTGAGTAAAGGTGACGGTTAAGTAGCCGCGTTCAACTAAGTTATTGTAAGCTAGGTCGTTAACCAATAATGCAATGACTTGCTCAATTTGTGCGACAGCTTCGCTCGATTGCGTATTTAACGCTAAGTAGTTCTCAAGACCTGGTGATGAAACCGAAGATGTTGCAAATTCAACACCAGCTGCGGCTTTAGCAGAAACAGGATTGCTTGCATCAGTGACTAATTGTCCTGCCCAACTGTTATGCGTATCACCTGCCAAAACGACCAAATTCTTTTGTGCTGCAATTGCAGTCCCAAGTATTTGCTCGCGCTCATAAGCATAGCCATCCCATGCGTCAAGATTATAAGGTGCTGTTGTTTCTACACGTGCTCGCTGTTCACTAGTAACCGTTGGATCGCCAGCTAATACGCGCCCTTTAATTTGCGCAAGCTCACTAAATAATGTGTTTGCTTGAGCAAGTAATGCCGAGGGATCAGCACCGTTTGCTTGAGTCACTTGAATATTCATTAGTAACTGTAAAATCTCGAGTGGCAAATGCATTTTGGTCATCAGCACCTGTTGCCCAAGTACTTGCCATTGTGTTGTTGCTGTCGTTAAACCATCAGTCAGCCATGTAAGTTGCTCGTTACCTAATAAAGCACGAGTAGGTGAGCTAATTGCTGCAACAAAGTCAGTTTGTCCTTGGCTGCTGGTTAAGTCGAAATCCGCATAATTAACTTGCTCGTCGCGCGCCAAAACACGGGTATCGAGCATGTGTAATGACACTAAATTACCAAACTCAAAGCGTCGATAAATACGTTCTTTATCGGCAACATTACGGATAGGCATCCATTCAAAGTATGCTTGTAGCGCATGCATTTTGCGCTCGCTAAATTCACCTTCGCCGTCGTTGTGATTTTCAGCGCCACTATGCCATGTATCATTAGTTATTTCATGGTCGTCCCAAACAGTAATAAATGCACAATGACTATGGGCAGCTTGCAGGTTTTCGTCTTTACGATAATGGGCGTAACGTTTGCGATAATCCGCTAAAGAAATGATTTCATCGCTATTGTCATCAGGTAATAAACGGCCAAGTTCGGCGGCATCTTCAGTGGCATAACCCGTATTACCATATTCATAGATGTAGTCACCTAGGTGCAGTACTGCATCTAAATCGGTTTGTTTTGCGATTTCGCCATACACATGGAAGTAGCCTGCAGGATAGTTAGCGCAAGAGACAACGGCAAATTTTACTTGTTCTATGTTGTCGGTTGGAAGTGTTTTACCTGCTCCAGTGGGTGAGGTTTTACCATTACTTATGAAGCGGTAGTAATAGGTGGTGTTGGCATCGAGACCTTGCAGATCAACTTTTAAGGTGAAGTCAGTTGCATCGCTTACCTGTGTTTCGCCATCATGGCTAATGGTTGTAAAGTTAGCATCTGTTGAGGCTTGCCAAACTACGTTAACACTCGTGACGTTTTCAAGAGGTGTTATGCGAGTCCAAATAATGAGGCTGTCAGCGAGCGGGTCGCCACTGGCAACACCGTGATCAAAGCTGACAGGGATTTGCTTTGTAGTTTCGTCATCATCGTCATTAAGACTACAGCCCGTTAAACCAAAAGATAAAACGGCGGCTCCAAAACCAGCCGCCGATGCTTTTAAAAAGCGTCTGCGCGTAAAAGTCATTGCTCTGTACCTATAAGTAGAAAAGTACGAGCTTATCCGACCAGTGTTACTGTTCTATGAAGTTAAAACACCTGACAAATTTGTTCTGTATTACAGGTGATTACAGTGACATTTTCGTAACCAACACGAGTCAGTGCTTCGGCACTCAGTGTGGCGCGGGCACTACTTGCACAGTGTAAGTAAATGGAATTTGCAGGATCTTTTTCAATTTCCATTAATTTCATTTCAAGTACACCACGTGGGATATTAATTGCACCTGTCGCTGCTTTAGTTGCGTGCTCAGCAGGCTCACGTACGTCAATTAATAAACCATGGTTTTCGCTTAGCTCTTGTTTTGCTTGGTCAGCGCTAATGCGGCGCTGGTTTGGGGCAACAATTTTCATTAAGTCAGGAATTGGTGTCAGCATACTAATCCTCCATGCCAAGTTTTCGTAAAAGGGTGATGTATTTAATATATTAGATAACACTATATTAGTAAATTCTAATATTAGACTTTTCTAATATATCAATCTATACTTTAGCGGCATTTTAAGAATATAGAGTAGTGTGAATATGAACATCGATTTTGCGGCTATGGCCGACAATGTGGAGCAAGCAGAGCAAATGCTAAAGATATTGGCGAATAAAAATCGCTTGATGATCTTATGTTCGCTGCAAGATGGTGAAATGAGCGTGAGCGAATTAAACGAAGCTGTGCCGTTGGCGCAGTCTGCATTATCGCAACACTTAGCGGCGCTGAGAAAAGCTCAGATAGTTGCTACTCGACGCGAAAGCCAAACTATCTATTATCGCGTGGTTGATGAAAATGTAGTATCGATCCTAGCAACTCTATATGGCTTATTTTGCAAAGGTAATTAAGCAGTGAGTGCTATCGATAATGCTGTTAAAAACAGCTTGAGCGGCCGCCTTCCTGTTATTATTTTTATTATGTCGGTGTTGCTTGGCTTAATGGCATTAAAGCAAACCCCTCGTGAAGAGGAACCGCAAATTGTGGTTCCTATGCTTGATATATATGTAGCAGCACCAAACGTTGAAGCGCCAGAAGTAGCCAGGCTGGTAACAGAGCCATTGGAGAAGTTATTGGCGCAGTTAACGGGTGTTGAGCATATTTACTCAACTACACAAAGTAATGCTGCTGTTGTCACTCTTCGTTTTGAAGTCGGTCACGATCGTGAGCAAGCTATTCTCGACACTTACGCTAAACTCTATAGCTATCAACACACGATGGCGTCAGTGATCAGCTCATGGCAAATCCGTCCGGTTGAAGTGAACGATGTGCCCATTGTGATGCTGGGCTTATTTAGTAAAGATCCAAAACTTTACGATGACTATCAACTAACCCGCTTTGCTAACGAAATCGCTAATAGTTTACAGCGCATCGAAAACACCAGCGAAGTGAAAGTGATTGCTGGTAGAACCCGTCAATTAACAATTAACCTTGATGCAAGCGCTCTTGCTGCCCATCAAACAACCCTAACTGATGTGTATTATGCGCTTAGCGTATCTAACCAATTAGTTAATGTGGGCAGTGTTGTTGAGGGAAAGCAGCAAATTGCCTTACAAGTGGGTGATGTTTTACGTTCTCAATCTGCGATAGAACGGCTTGTTGTCAACGTGGTAAACGGTAAGAGTGTTTACCTAAGTGATGTCGCCGAGGTGAGTGATGGTCCAAGCGAAGCACAAAGCTATCAATGGCTGGCTCATTCAGATAACCAACAACAACTTCCTTTAGTCACTATTAGTGTCGCTAAACAAGCTGGCACCAATGCGGTCGCTGTAGCCAACGAAGTGCACAGCATGATGGACAGTTTATCGGCTAATCTATTGCCAGATGAAGTGGGCTACACCGTACTGCGTGATTATGGCCAAACCGCGAACGAGAAAGTAAATAACCTTACCTCAAGCTTAGTGTTTGCGGTATTTACCGTGGTTATTTTTGTTGGCGTATTTTTAGGTTGGCGACCAGCGATTGTGGTTGGTTTGGCAGTGCCTATTTGCTACGGCATCACCCTGACACTTGATTTTGCCTTTGGCTATACAATTAACCGAGTCACACTGTTTGCACTAATCCTTTCTTTAGGTTTGTTGGTTGATGATCCAATTACTGGGATAGACAACATAAGTCGTTTTTTAACCCACAAAGGCGATAAAAAACAACGCATAGTTGATGCCATGAGCGAAATTCGTGTGGCGCTGTTTATGTCTACATTAACCATTATGGTGGCGTTTATCCCACTTGCGTTTATTACTGGCATGATGGGGCCGTACATGGCACCGATGGCATTCAATGTGCCAATTAGTGTAATGGTTTCGACCATAGTGGCATTTTTTGTTACGCCGTGGTTGGCAATGAAACTACTTAAAGCGCCAGTCGGTGACAGCGTTCAACTCGATGCCAATCAGCATGGTTTATATGAGCGCATATTATCACCATTACTTGAGTCTAAAGGCCGTGCCAAACTCGTTTTATGGACCACATTAGCCTTGTTTGTCGCCAGTGCCATGTTACCCGTAATGCGTGCAGTGCCTTTAAAGCTATTACCGTTTGATAATAAAAACGAGTTACAAGTTTTAATCGATATGCCAGAAGGTACAAGCCTGGAGCAAACCGCCGCTTTCACTCGACAAGTACAAACCATCACTTGGCAATTAAATGAAGTAAGCGAGGCGGCAGCCTACGTTGGTCAGCCATCAAGCATGGACTTTAATGGTATGGTGCGTGGTTATTATCGACGTGAAGCTGCTAATTTAGCTGAACTCAGAGTATTACTGCTCGATAAAACTGAGCGTGATCATCAATCTCATGGCGTGGTCATGCGCTTGCGTGCCGCATTAGCGCCACTGGCAACCGATGGCATTGTAATTAAAGTGGTTGAAGTGCCACCGGGTCCGCCGGTTTTAAGTACCTTAGTGGCTGAAGTTTACAGTGAGCCATTTGTTGATACAGACACGCACTATCAAGCAGCCCTTGCTGTTGCTGCAAGGTTAAAACAAGAGCCGCATGTGGTTGAAGTTGATACCAGTATTGCTGCCAATGCGCCCTTACAGCGTTTTATTACCGATAAAAGTAAAGCGTCATTGTCAGCGGTGTCTACGCAAGATATTGCCCAGACCTTAGCCATTGCTTCGCATGGGCAAAATGTTGGGGTGTTATATGTTAGCGGCGAAACAGACCCTGTCGATATAAAGTTACAACTGCCATATCAAGATCGTAACCAATTTGCTCAATTGCTGGCATTACAAGTTCGTGGTGATAGGGAGCTTGCAAAAACCAGTGATGAATTTGGGCTGCAAAGTGCACCGCGTCCGCTGGTGGCGCTCTCTGAGTTAGGTGAATTTCAGCATCAAGATGTTGCCAAGCCAATTATGCGTAAAGATCAGCGTAATGTTGTGTATGTAATGGCTGAGTTAAATGGGCGTACACCCGCTGAAATTATTGCTGACGTCAATGCTGACTTAGGCATTAGCGCTGACGAATTTAGCCAAACTGATTGGCAAATTAGGCACTTTTTCAATAATGGCGGTAGCCAAGCTTGGCAATTACCTGCTGGCACTGACGTGACCTTTAGTGGTGAAGGTGAATGGCGAATTACTATTGATGTATTCAGAGATATGGGGATTGCCTTTGCGTTTGCGCTAACAGCCATTTTCATCATCTTACGCATTCAAACAAACTCTGCCAGTTTGTCACTGATCATCATGTCGGCTATTCCATTAACCGTAATAGGGATCATGCCGGGCTTTTGGCTATTAAATCAATTTGGAGAGCGCAGCATTGCTGGTGCTCCAGAGCCGGTGCTATTCACTGCAACAGCCATGATTGGCATGATTGCACTTGCTGGTATTGTGGTTCGTAACTCACTTATTTTAGTTGAGTTTATTAATCAAGCTCGCGGCCAAGGTATGGCAATTAAACAGGCTTTGATTGCCGCAGGTACGGTGCGTATGCGCCCTGTGTTACTCACAGCGGGAACCACCTTATTAGGTAACTTGGTGATCACCCTAGATCCGGTATTTAGCGGTCTAGCGATTGCAATTATTTTTGGTATTGTGGCATCAACATTGTTCTCATTATTTGTTGTGCCACTGGTTTATTATTTAGTGTTTGCAAAGGATGCAGGTAAAGAGGAACAAGCTCATGCAGGGTAAATCAAAACTTACTGGCTCGATCATCGCGTTATCTGTGATCATTGTGGCGGTACTTTACATGGCGGGCAGTTTCTCTGATAAGCAAGCTGCAGGCATGAAAAACCCATCAGCAAATGATTACACTGGTCAGTTAGTGACAGTGACACTGGCAGATATTGCGCGTGATGAAGTTGTACCGGGCACCGTGATTGCAAAACAAAATACGCAAATCTCTTCTCGTGTAATGGCACAAGTTGAGCGTTTAAATGTACGCGCTGGCGATACTGTAAAACAAGGTGACGTGCTAATTACCTTGCAGCAAGATGACTTTAAAGCAGGGCTGGCTCAAAGCGAAGCACAAATAAATGCGATTAATGCATCGCTGACTCAAGCAGAGAAACAACTAAAGCGTATTAACGATTTATACAAGCAAGGTTTGGTATCTATTAGCGAATACGACGATGCAAAAGCAAGGTTCGATAATTTAACGGCGAACCTAGCGATTGCTAAACAGCAGCAAACACAAGCGCAAGTTGCACTGAGTTTTACGCAAATTAAAGCGCCAATTTCAGGTGTTGTGGTTGAGCGTTTTGCAGAGCCTGGCGATACCGCAACTCCTGGCACGCCATTACTCGCACTGTATAACCCACAACAATTGCAATTAGCATTTGATGTCAGAGAACAACAAGCAATTAAGTTGAATGTTGGTCAAACTCTAACGGTTAAACTACCTGCTTTATCTACGTCAATGCCTGCCACAGTGACAGAAATTGTGCCGGTTGCTGATAGTGCTGCGCGTAGTATGGAGATCCGTTTAGAAACAGATGCGCAAACTGGATTAATGCCAGGGCTTTATGCGCAATTACAATTACCGCTCGCCACTGAAAAAGGGGTGTTGATTGACTCAAGCTGGGTGTACCAATATGGCCAATTGAGTATGGTCTATTTACTTGAAAATAATCAGATAGTGCGTCGCTATGTGCGCCTTGGCGAAATGCTCGATGGCAAGCAGCACATCGTTTCAGGTTTAAACCCGGGTGATGTGCTGGCTGTTGAATTTAAAGCTAAATAAAGGTCGCTATTTCGTCTAGCGACTTTTTCACTAAGGCATGCTCAGGGATGGTTGCATCTGTGCCTGGGTAGCCTGCAATTAGCAGCATATAAGGGCGCTCATTATCTTTATCGCGGCCACAAATTTCGGTTAAAAAGCTCATTGGTTTTGGTGTATGCGTGAGGGTGGCAAGACCAGCTCTGTGTAGTGCTTGAATTAAAAAGCCTGTTGCTAAACGCCAACAGATTCATGAACATAGTAATTGGTATTTTTGTCATCGGCAGAAATACCGCCTTTCTTTTGACTAAACACGGCAATTAGCCAAGGTGCATGCTCAAGGTAGGGCTTACTGGCATCGGTGCCAAGTGGTTTTAAGGCATCTAACCATTCTTCACCTGCGCGACCTTCATAAAATGAGCGCTCTAGTTTTTCAGCGGCTTCTCGAATTTGTTTTTTTACATCGCTGCTGTGTATTGCTACAAAGTGCCAAGGTTGATGGTTGGCGCCGCTCGGTGCAGTGCCAGCCGCTTTAATACAAGTTTCGATTATTTCTCTTGGCACTGGGCGGTCGCTAAAGCTACGAATACTGTGGCGACGCTGACTCACGGCTAAAAACTCTTCGGCGCGTTTTAACATCTCGTCATGAGGGTACTCAATAAAGTCATTAAGTGGCTGATTCTTGTGTTCTTGCATGGCTTTTCGCTTCTTGTGTGTTGATGATTTTAATTATGAATATGTTGGTTTCGACGGTACTCTTTTAATTCATTGCTTAACCAATCTTTTGCATTGATTAAGTTACCATTGCTGAGTTTAACTTTATAGGGCTTACCGCTCCATGAGCTTTTGCTCGCCAGATTTTCGATAAACTTTTCGGCAGTTTTTGCATAGCGGGTTGCTTTTCGATACTTCATAGCTAGGTGTTCGGCAGCATCTTGGCTTGAGTGCTCTGTGCCGTTGCGAATAAATACGGCATCACTCTTAGCGACAAAATCAATGAGGTGATTTATCTCTTGTTCTGGGGTCGCTGCATTACTGAATTGGCTAATGCTCAATAACATTAACGCGATAAACCAATATCCTTTCATTGTTATTTTCACTGTACTTTTTGCTCTATGGTCAAGGTTGCAATTATTGGATTATGATCTGAGCTTACAAGCTCAGGTACTATGGTTGTCTTTATTTTGACACCACGCACCCATACTTGGTCAAGTGCTAACCCAAATGCTTTGGTACGTTTATCATCTAAATAGATAGCTTCGTGCAAACCTAGCTGAGTCAATGTTTGCTGTAATAATGCTTGGCGCTCATCACTCCAAGTATTGAGATCACCGGCAAACACGATAGGCCCTTTGTGCGTTTGCATAATAGCAGCGGCATCGTCTAGCTGTTGTTTAAAGTCACTAACGCCAAAAGCAAAGTTAATGGCATGCAGGTTAATACTCAGTAATAACTGTTGATCTGGCAGCGCATATTCCACAATATTGGTGGCTTTTGGGCTACGTAGCCAAGGCTCTTTATGGGTGAGTGTACAATGCACAGTAGCTGGCCAGCGGCTGAGTGTCATAACTCCAGATTGCACGCCGCCACTCTTATACCCTTTAGCAAAGCGCCAATAGGGTTTGAGCTTTGTAAGCGAAGGTTCTTCGATAGCTTCTTGTAGTAACACAATATCAGCACCGGCATTTAGGTTTTGCAAATCTGTGAGTAAGCCATCTATTTGTGCTTTGTAGATATTCCAACTCAATAACTTGAACTGATAGGGCAAAATATAATGTTCAGCGTAAGTTTGCATACGACTTTGTGCTAACTGCTGTTGGCAATTAGCAAGGTTCACAGCGGTTTTGGTTATACCTTGTTGCTCATCAGAGCTAGGATCGCTTGAAAAGCTATACCAAGACAGCACACTCAAACACACAAGTAATAAAAATATACGCAGATATGCCGTCATAATGACCTTTAGTTACGTTCCTTGAGAGTTAGTCGTTGTTAGCCTCAGTTTAGTTCAAAGGCTAAATGTTAGAAACTGTAGTATTTTCTACAATTTCTATACGCTTTCTTACCCAAAATGAGTACTCATATTCTTATACTTACTGAGCTTAACAACTCAGACAAAGGAACTACTCATGAAACAAATGGCCTGTATGCTGCTTGCCTTATCGGTGACAGCGTGTTCATCAGTCACCATAGTGCCAGAAAAAACAACCAATAAATTAGCCACTAAAGCTGATTACCAAGATAGCCGCCCATTCTTTTTGTGGGGCCTCGTTGGTGAAGAGCGCGTTGATGTAAAGGCTATTTGCCAAGATAAAAAAGTTGCCCAAATGCAATCGCAACAAACATTCGCTGATGGCGCATTAGGACTCGTTACACTCGGAATTTATGCTCCTCACACAGTAAAAGTATGGTGTGAGCAACAAGCACAGGAGCAACAATTATGAAAAGCCTACTAGCAACAACTGTGTTAGTGGCAACCTTAAGTGGTTGCACAAATATCTACTTTGATAATGGCAGTGCTGCACAAGCCAATAAAGCGCCTGCAACAGAGCAATGGCATCATAACTTTGCCGCGGCGCTTTACGAAGGTTCAGAGCCTGTAGACTTATCAGAGGAGTGCCCTGATTCCGAATGGCAAACTGTTCACACTTATAAGTCGTTCACCAATGGTTTAGCTGAAGCTGCAGTAAACCAAGTTGGGCCTATTTGGTACCCGAAAACAGTTGAAATAAGCTGCGCTCAAGTACCTTATAAGCCAGACTAGTTATTCATAACGCAGTGCATCAATTGGGTTTAAGCGTGCAGCTTTAATAGCGGGCGCTAAGCCAAACACAATACCAATCAATGAAGTAAAGCCAAATGACAGCATAATCGCCCAACCCGGTATGTAGGCATCTGGCATGCTCGGCACTAAAACTGAAATTAGTGCCGCAGCACCGTAGCCTATCGCTAAACCAATTAAACCACCAAACAGTGATAGCACCACCGCTTCAACTAAAAATTGCAGCATAATAAAACCAGGTGTTGCCCCTAATGCTTTTAAAGTGCCGATCACACGCGTACGTTCTGTTACCGAAACCAGCATGATATTCATCACTCCGATACCACCAACTACCAGGCTGATACCTACGATCCCCGCGGTAATTGCGGTTGCACTTCCGGTAAATTTATCGATATTAGCACGGGCTTTTTCGGCGGTTTCAAACTCAAAGTCGTCATCTTCACCGTCTTTCAGTTTATGTAATTGACGTAAGAGGCGGCGAATTTTAGCCAGTACTTGCGCTTCGTTAGCATCGTCTTTCAAACGAAACATCATTTGTACATTGGTATCAACACTGCCGCCCTCTAGCGCACTCATGGTACTTATCGGAATATTAATGTAATCGTCTTGGTCAAAACCTAATAAACTACCTTGTTTTTCAGCAACACCAATAATGCGAAACCACTCACCACCGAGTTTGATATATTCACCTACAGGGTTTTCAGGCAGGTTAAGCTTTTCGATAATTGAAGGGCCAATAAACGCCACTCTACGGCGTTTTGCATCATCTTCTGCGCGAATAAATCGGCCGAGTTCTGGGTAGGTGCGGTAAGCTTTTTGGTAGTCTTGCTCTGTGCCCATTACCCGTGAAGCATGGCTTTTATTGCCATACTCTGCTGCACCCGAAAAGCGCCAAGTAAACATCAGTGCAGTAAAGGTTTCAGCTTCTTTCACGCGTGCTTTTAGAGTTAAAAAGTCGCTGTAGGTTAACTTTGCTTGTTGCCCTACCATTTCTTTTTCTACGCTAGTGTAAGGCTTTATATTGGTGACATCAGGAGACATGTCAGCAAGCTGATCATTAATTTGCTTGGTAAACCCTTGCATTACTGCTACCACGGTCACAACTGCAGCAACACCAATAATAATGCCCAAGCAGGTAAGGGCACTACGCATTGCATTGGCTTTAATTGCCATCAGTGCTGCTTTTGTGCCTTCCATTACAGCGATAGCAGATTTAAACATGTTGTCTTGCTCCTTCGCCTTTGCGGGTATCACTAACAACTTTGCCATCAACTAAACGAATAACACGTTGGCAGTGATCAGCAATATCTTGTTCGTGAGTAACCAAAATAATGGTGTGCCCTTCGTTATGAAGCTCATCAAACAGCGCCATGATTTCAGTGGTGGTTTTACTATCTAGGTTACCGGTAGGCTCATCACCAAGTAGAATATGGGGCTTAGTAACTAGTGCGCGAGCTATAGCGACACGTTGACGTTGACCACCAGAAAGTTGGCTTGAAAGGTGATTCACCTTATCGCCAAGACCAACCCGTTGTAATGATTCGAGCGCTTGTTGCTTTCGCTCTTTGGCTGAGATAAATCGATACACTAAGGGCTGCATAACATTTTCAAGGGCGGATGCTCGTGGTAATAAATTGAAACTTTGAAAAATAAAGCCAACACTTTCATTACGCTGATGAGCAAGCTCCGTTTCGGTCATGCGCTTTACGAGCTTATCTTTTAAATAGTAGTCACCACTGGTGGGAGTATCTAAGCAGCCAAGCAAGTTCATCAGGGTTGATTTACCTGAGCCGGAAGGGCCAATAATGGCAACATACTCATTTTGAGCAATTTCAATATTAATATCATCAAGGGCTTTGAAAACTTGTTCGCCCATTTTGTATTGTTTATTGATATTACTGAGTTTGATCACCACAGACATTAGCTAGCACCTTTTTCAGGGCTGTTTTTAACGGCTACCGTATCACCCTCTTTTAGTGAGCTAAGTGGTCTAGCTGGGCCGATAACAATACGATCTCCTTTTGCAACACCGCTGGTTAGTGCTTGTTCGATATCTGAAGAAATACCTACCGTAACAGCTGTTTTAGTTACTGTGTTATCTGCGTTAAGCTTCCAGACAAAGTAGCTATCATCCTCTTTTTGAATAGCTTCAATAGGCAGTTTTAAGCCGTTTTCGGCAATGCTTGTGGCGATTTCTGCGCGGCAGCTCATTCCGGCATAAAGCTGGCGGTCAGTGGCATCAAGCAGTACCTTGACTTTAAATGATAAGCCTTGTGAACCAGCTTGATTTTTTGCTGATGTGCCAATGTTTATGACTTTGCCAGTAAAAGGTTGATTTGGGTAAGCGGCAGCATAGATATCTGCATGTTGGTCTAGTTTGATACCAGCAATATCGGTTTCATCCACTCGAAGTTCGGCTAATATTGCGCTGGGGTCAGCTACTAGCATCAAGTCTGAGCCAATAATGTTGGTTGTTCCCGCAATAACGGTTTCACCTTCTTTAATATTTACCGAAGCAAGTAGGCCACTCATTGGAGCGCGAAACACGCTTTTATTTAAACGGTCTTCAGCAATCAATAGTGATGCTTGGGCTTGGTTGTAAGCTTCACGTTTTGCTTCAATATCTATTTTTGCTAAATCGCGGGCATTTTGTAGGTTTTCATACACTTCTTGGCCAGCAAGGCCCACTTCATAAAGCTCTTTTTGGCGGCTTAATTGGCGCTCAATATTTTTTAATCGGGTTTCGCTATGTTTAATATCGATTTCGGTCGCACGAAGCACGGCTTTATTGCGGGCAACTTCAGATTCAAACGCGGTCGTATCTAAGCGCATAAGAATATCGCCTTCAGTGACACTTTCGCCTTCTTCTACAAACACTTTCGCTACACGGCCAGTCACTTCTGAGCGCAGTTGCACTTGGGTGTTAAAAACTAGGTTACCAGAGGCTAAAATTGAATCGGCAATATTGCCTTGTTCAACTTCTGCAATATGCATTTCTGGTGCATCTTTATTGCCTGTGACTTGTTTTGAGATTAGTAAAGCGACAAATGCCGTAACAGCGAGGCCAATTATAATGGCTTTTTTCATCTTTCTTCCTTGGAAGTTAAGAGCGGCATATTGCCGCTCAAAGCAGAATTAAACGAGAGCGATTACAGTCCAAATACCGTAAATAACAATACTTGGTAAGGCTGCAAACAGTAGCGCCTTATTGAAAGTGAAATTAGTCCAGCTCTTTAAACCGATAGCTGCGATGAAAATACCCCAAATAGAAAAGATATTGAGACTTTCAAGTAAGGTGTAGAATGGGTGGCCAATTTCTAAACCAATTAAAAGTTGGTTAATCGAAGCATAGTTAAATAACGTCTGTGAGATTTGGTCGGTACTCGCAGTTAATACTAAGATGAGTAAACCTAGGCTTGAAATAATCATTGGCATCATAGTCCACACACCAAAGCCATACCACGCACCATAGCCATAATTAGCTTCTGGGTCTTGCTTAGATACAAATAGGTAGTAGCCTGCCATTAGAGCATTAATAACAGCCAAACCAATAATGCCACCAAACATAGCAAACCATACTTGCATATCTATGGTTTGCTCCATGCTTTGGCGAATCATTTTTTGTTCTGCAATGGTGGCATCAACACTGGCCGCTGCCACTTGTTGATCTATTAAAAACTGCGGGTCAGCCTTATTGTAAAAAGCAAACATGCTGGCAGCGAGAATGCCGGCAAGTAAAATAAAGGCAACAAAAGACCAACCTTTTGCCTCTTTTAAACCATTAAAGGCTTTGCTTGGGCTGATAAAAATATCAACCAAAGCAGTCATAACATTTGACGATTTCATTTTTTATTCCTTGTTTTATAACATTTGTTTTTAGGTACTAAAATATCCTGTTTAGTAACAAATTAGCAATCTATTTTGTAACTGTATGTTAACAGCTGTGATTGGTAAATCTGTGATATGGTTAAAGAGTTAATTTGAGTCGAATTTATTAGGAAAAGTAGGTCGTTATGGTGAATAACAATGATCGTTGTATTGATGAGTTGGTATTAGGGTTCTGGCGTTTGCTAGATTGGCAGATAACGCCCCAGCAATGCTTAAGTTTTTTAGAAAATGCAATTGAAATGGGGGTGTCACATACCGATCACGCTGACATTTACGGTGAATACGGTTGTGAAGCTGAATTTGGTAAAGCACTTAAACTAAAACCAAGTATTCGTGATGAAATCAAAATAATCACAAAGTGTGGTATCAAGCCTGCGTTTGCAAGCCTAGGGCTACAAGGCAAAGCAAATCATTATGATTCAAGTGCCGCGCATATTATTGCCTCGGCACAGCAGTCACTTAAAAACTTCAGCACTGATCGTTTAGATGTATTACTTATTCATCGCCCTGATTACTTGATGAACGCCGATGAAATGGCACAAGCATTTAATACCCTAAAAGCAAATGGTGATGTGCTTGACTTTGGTGTATCTAATTTTACCCCATCGCAACTTAGCTTGTTGCAGTCGCGTTTAGACTTTGAGCTTGTGACTAATCAAATTGAGTTTTCACCTTACGAGATGAAAGCCCTTGATGATGGCAGCTTAGACCAATGCCAATTACTTGATATCAAACCTATGCTTTGGTCTCCATTAGCTGGGGGGCGCTTATTCTCAAGTGAAGATGAAAAAGCGGTGCGTTTACGTGCAGTGTTGGAGCAGGTTGGGGCTGAAATTGGCGCCACAGCCATTGATCAGGTTGTTTATGCTTGGCTGTTAATGCACCCAAGTGCACCGTCTGTGGTACTTGGTACGGGTAATATTGAGCGTGTTAAATCAGCTGTTGACGCTAAGCAGCTTACTATGAACCGTGAACAATGGTATCGCATTTGGCAAGGATCAACTGGTCATAGTGTACCATAAGTGTATTGATATAAATGAGAAAAGGGCCTTAACGGCCCTTCGTGTTGCAGCAAGTAACACATTCTTTATAAAGTGAAGTCAACCGCGTAAGCGACGTACACTTTTACATCTGAACCATCAATGTCGTTGTCTGAAAGACCGAAAGTAAAGCCGTCTTTCGACACTGAAACACCGTAGTCGATGATGTTATCATCACCAATGAAATCCCCTGAGTAATGACCTAAGTGAAGGACCATTTCTGCACCGGTACTGCCAACTGGGAAACTGTAGTCAGCATTTAAATATAGAGAGTCACCAAAATCTGTACCGTCACCGCTTGCTGCTGATGTTGCTAGGACTGCTGCACCAAAGGTGAAGCTACCCACGCTAATGCTACCGTAGATTTCAGAGAAGTCTGCATCTGTGTAAGATGCTGCATCTGGGTATGCATAATAAATGTAGCCAACATCGTAGCTAAAGGTTTCATTGATTTCACCGCCAAAACCAGCATAAAGGTCTAGCTCGTAAGTCATGTCGTCAGCCCAGCTAGCATTCGACACCCAAGTACCCGCATAAAAGCCAGATTCACTTGCGTAGTCGATACCACCTTGGATTGCAGCATCACCGCCGCCTTGCTCTTGACCACGCCATAAGTAGTTTGAAGTTGCCGCAGCGTTTGCTGTGACTTCTGCATAGCTATATGTTGAGCTCAAAGTTAATAGCGCAAGGGCGCTTGCTGCGACCGTTTTTTTTAGTTTTAGCATGTTTCTGTATCCTGTTGTTATGTTGATTTTGTCCCATTTTCAGATTGCAGTCTGGTTATTATTTGAGGACATTTTCTATGTGTTGTCTGGATACGATATTGCACTGGTTGTGCCAAGTTAATTTCTAACGGGATATTTTATGCTTAAAGGCTTTAAAAACAGGCTTTTAAACTTGTTTAATTGTGAAAAGGATAGTTATTTGAATTGTTCATGCGCACATGTGTGGTGCAAAAAATAACCCGGTTGCACAATTGCGAAGCAACCGGGTTTTGCTTATTTGAGAGTAACTTAGCCGAAAATTGCACGCATTAGACTAATGGTTTCTTCAACACTGCGGCCTTTTTCAACTTCACTGATGATTGAATCGCGCTTAGCTTTGATATGTTCAGGGATATCATCACTTGCTAATGCTCGGTCCACCAGTATCTCTGCTGATTCTTTGCCACGGCGTACGGTCTTTTTACCTGCTGAGCTCGTGGTACTCTTAGGTTTGTTTAACAACTTAATATAGTTAGAGTTATCAGCGGTACTTTTATCTGCATAATAAAAGAAGCTAGGCAATAGGGCTTTGATTTCAACCAGAGATTGTTCAAGCTCATTTGCTGCACTGGTCATTTTGAACCAAGGCATGCTATGTATTGCTTCGACAACATCTTGCCAGTAGCGCTCAAAATCACGGTTATTAAGCTTAGTAATGCCTAATGCCGCACAAAGGGCATCAAGTTTACTATTTACGATTGGTGTAAACACGTCAGGTCGGCGCATCGCAAGCAAGCGAGTAGCAGGAGCAAGCGTTGGCTTTTCATCGCTGCCATTAAATGCCATGAAGTAAGCAACCATAAAATGCTGATAATGTTCTTGCGTTACTTCACCCTCAGCTGGAATGTGTACAAGCGCCTCATCGAACGCACCAGGTAAATCACTCAACATTTGGTGGAAACCTTTCGCGTTCTTGGTAGAAGCAAACCACTCAACGTCGAAGTTATAGCTGCTTGGATCAAGCGAGGCACTGTGTTTACCTGAAAACGCTAAACGGTCTTCTGGGATCATCTCTTTTAGGGATTGCGATTTAATTGCAGCAATGTAATTAGCTAAGCGTAGTTGCTCATCAAGGGCTAAAAGCTCTTTATGCTGCTCGATGAAGCCTGCAATAACAGGCCATGGCGCAACCCTTAATGTTTTTAACTGCAAAAAACTGATTGCAGAAATTAATAAGTCATGAAGTTTTTTAAGAGTGGGTAATTGCTTATCTTCTAACAGATCGTAGTTAATGCGATCGCGGCTTGCACTTAATAGCTCATAGCACCAACCTAAAAAGTCTTCAGGGTGGTTTTCTACTTTAACTGCCATTAGGTTTAAGCTGATATCAGAGGCTTGCTTGAGGATATTTTGATAAATTTGACTTTCTTGCTCGCCAAGCGCCATTTTTGACGGTGAAATAAGCAGTTTCTTCATGCTTAATCGATACTCCAGTTTTGACCAAATTGGGTTGTTTAATTTTAGTACACAGGGTGCAAAAACAACAGGGTCGTGCATCATACCGAAGTAATGAAATGATGCAATCTTACTGATAATTTATAAGTAAGATTGCGACTGGCGTGGTTAATTAATCATGGTCATCGAGTGTAAATAATTGCTCAACACTGAGTTCAAAGTGAGCGGCAATTTTTAACGCGATAATCACCGAGGGTATAAAGCGATATGTTTCAACTGTGCTAATGGTTTTACGTGATACTGTAATGGCATCGGCAAGTTCTTGCTGCGATAACCCCTTTTCTTTGCGGAATTTAGCGATATTATTTTGCACTTTTATACCTAGTCTCTACTTTGCCAAAGAATTGATACGCCATATATCAAACACATCAAGGCAAGGTAAAATGTGGCCATCATGCTATGAGATACATTTAAAGCAAGTTCATCAGACAATAAAAAAATAGCCCCCATGCTAAAAAGCAATCCAAGCACAACATGTTTATAAGCGATGGTATCAATCGTATTTAAAAATTCATCCTTATAAGTAAGGCGATAACCGAGTTTCCATGTAAATCCCCCTCTAATCACAAACATAAAGAAAGATCCTAAAAATGCGGCAACACCAATAAACAGTAAAAATACTGATGTTTGCTTGAGCATTGGGTAAACACTAATAATTAATAACGTGACTCCCATGAATATTGAAAACCATGCGTTATGACTCATAAACTTTTCTTCCGTTTTGATATCTTGCTTAGACATAATCGTTTCCTTTTATTTTAAACTCAAATGTAACCTACAGGTATCAATGTAACCCTAGGGTATCATACGGTCAAGATCTTTTTGTAACCTACAGGTATCAAAAAGTTTCAGCGCTGATTCATATTCTTGTACCTAAGCTTGTTTACAAACCTTTTTGTGTGTTGGGCAATGCATTTGCGCCTAACTACCGCTATGATATGAACATTGTTTGCCCATTTTTAAGGATGATTATGAAAACCTTACTGAAAATTGTTGGTGTCATCTTCGTATTACTGATTGCATTGGTAGTCGCTGCACCATTTCTCATACCTACAGACGCGATATTTAATAAAGTATCGGAGCAAGTAGAACAAACCACAGGTCGTAGTCTGACTATTAATGGCGATAAAAAGCTGTCGGTATTTCCATCATTAAAACTCGAATTGAATGATGTGCACTTTGCCAATATGCAAACTGGCTCGCAAAAAGATATGGCAAGCATGCAGCAACTTGCTATCCGTATCCCGTGGATGTCGTTATTTGGCGGTGAGTTTAAGCTCGATAAATTCGTTATTAACGAACCAACAATTTTGTTAGAAACCGATAAAAATGGTAAAGCAAACTGGCAATTATTTGATGCGGTTGCTGAGCAACCACAGACAGAGCAGCAAAAGAGTTCTGGCGCTGTTAACTTACCAGATAACTTTGATATCGAACTTGGTGAAGTAGCAATCTACGGTGGTACTTTCACTTATCTAGATGGTAAAACCGGGGCAAAGCAACAGATAAGCGATTTAGAATTAGCAATCTTATTACCTTCTCTTCGTAAGACCTTAGAGTTAAAAGGCGGTATTACCTATATGGGTGAGCGCTTTGATTTAGATGTGACGCTAGATACACCTGTTAAAGCGATTGAAGGCGAAACCTTTAATGTCAGCACTGAGGTTGATTCACGCTTAGTCGATTTAAATTTTAAAGGTGCAATTGCAGAAATGGGTAATGACGTGCAAGGGCTTCTTTCTGTCAGTGGTGACTCAGTAAAAAATATTGCGAGTTGGCAAGGTGTTGAGCTTAATGCAAAAGAAAATGCGTTTAATGCCTTTAATGTAAAGGGTTCAATGCACCTAAAAGGACAGCAGTTTAAGCTTACTGAGCTACTTGCCACCCTCGATGAGCTGCAAATTAAAGGTAAAAGCGATATTAAGCTTGGTGAACGTTTAGCTGTGAATGCCGATATTGATTTGGGCATGCTTGATTTAAACCCTTACCTACCAGAGGGCGTAGCTAAAGAAGAGCAAGCAGAGCCTGCAGCAGATGCGCCAGCACAACCAATTGTTTGGGATGATACTGCAATTGATATGAGCGGCTTAAATGCACTTGATGCAAATGTAGTCGTGCGTTCAAGCGGCTTACAAGCAAATGATATTACCCTTGGTGAAAACCAGTTAACGGTGAACCTAAAAAATGCCGTGGCAAAAATCAGTCTAGATAAGTTTGTTGCTTATGAAGGCAATGGTAAAGGTGTCATCACCGTTAACGCCAAGCAAACACCTTATAAAATTAGTACTAACTTTTCTTTAGATAAAATCGATGCACAGCCATTACTAACTGATGCGGCTGGTTTCGATAAGTTAATGGGTAAAGGGTCTCTAAACTGGGATCTAACGACCACAGGTCAAAGCCAAAAGAGCTTTATCAATGCTTTAAATGGTAAGTTAGGCTTTGAGTTTGCTGATGGTGCGGTAAAAGGGATAACATTGCAGAGATGGTTCGTAAAGCAAAAGAGCTTATCAAAGGTAACTTGAGTGCAGTATCAGAAGGTTTAGATACAGGCTTTGATAACTCACAGCAAACAGACTTCTCGGCATTGCAGGGCAGTTTTGTATTCACTAACGGTGTTGGTGAAAATAAAGACCTATCCCTACTTAGCCCGCTAATTCGCATTACAGGCTCAGGTAAAGTTGATTTACCTATGACGAATGTAGACTATCGCTTGGTAACGGGGATTGTTGATTCAATCGAAGGGCAAGGCACGACCGATGACAGTACCGGCTTTAAAATTCCACTGCGTATCAAAGGTCCATTCCATGATGTTGGTTATAGCCTAGATGTCAGTGATGCGGCTAAAGAAGAAGTCAAAGAAAAAGCTAAAGATAAAATCAAAGACAAATTAAAAGGTCTATTTGGTAATTAATAAAAATTTAATTAAAGTCAAAAACAGGGCGCATTTGCGTCCTGTTTGTTTTATAATCAATAACAAACCAGCAAGCTGCTGTAATTCCTCAATGCAAGCATTGCGATTAATTCCAAATTAATTAAAAAATAACCTACCACTTCCTTGCCATTGCTGCTACAATTGCCCGCCCTTAAGAGACAACTTGCTTGTTTTTTGAGTGGAATTTAACCGAAATGTCTTGATTTTAAACAAAATTAAGGCGCGTTGTAATTTCTACACCGGAGGTCATTAACATGATCCAAATGCAAACTCAGCTGGACGTTGCTGATAACAGCGGCGCTCGCAAAGTGCAGTGTATTAAAGTCCTTGGCGGTTCGCACCGTCGCTATGCAGCGGTTGGCGATATCATCAAAGTTTCTGTAAAAGAAGCTATTCCTCGCGGTAAAGTGAAGAAAGGTGATGTTAAAAACGCGGTAGTTGTGCGTACTAAAAAAGGCGTTCGTCGTCCGGACGGTTCTTTGATCCGTTTCGATAGCAATGCGGCTGTTATCTTAAACGATAACTTACAGCCAATTGGTACTCGTATCTTCGGCCCTGTGACTCGTGAACTTCGTACTGAAAAGTTCATGAAAATCGTTTCACTAGCACCAGAAGTACTATAAGGAGTCTATCATGGCAGCAAAAATCCGTCGTGATGACGAAGTAATCGTACTAGCAGGCAAAGACAAAGGTAAGCGCGGTAAAGTGCTTTCAGTTGTTGCTGAATCTGGTCGAGTATTTGTCGAAGGCATCAACTTAATCAAGAAGCACCAAAAGCCTGTTCCTCAGTTGAACCAAGCTGGCGGTATTGTTGAGAAAGAAGCGTCTATCGACGTATCAAACGTTGCGATCTACAACTCGGAAACGGGTAAAGCAGATCGTGTAGGTTTCAAGATTGAAGATGGTAAGAAATTACGTATCTTTAAATCTACTGGTAAAACTATCTAATAGTTGGAGTAGAATGATGGCGAAACTGCATGAAGTATATAAAGACAAAGTAGTTGCTGAGCTTCAAGAGAAGTTTGGTTTCAGCTCTGTCATGCAAGTCCCTCAGATCGAAAAGAATCACATTAAACATGGGTGTGGGCGAAGCTCTAGCTGACAAGAAGATCCTAGATAACGCTGTTGCGGATCTAGAAGCAATCTCTGGTCAGAAACCTCTAATCACTAAAGCACGCAAATCAGTTGCTGGCTTCAAAGTGCGTGAAGGTTACCCAATTGGTTGTAAAGTAACCCTACGTGGCGAGCGTATGTGGGACTTTTTTGAGCGTTTGGTTTCAATCGCTATCCCACGTATCCGTGACTTCCGTGGTGTAAGTGCTAAGTCTTTTGATGGACGTGGTAACTACAGCATGGGCGTACGTGAGCAAATCATCTTCCCAGAAATCGATTATGATAAAGTAGACCGTGTTCGCGGTTTAGATATCACAATCACTACTTCTGCGAAAACAGATGATGAAGGCCGTGCGTTGTTAGAAGCGTTTAACTTCCCATTCAAGAAATAAGGGTAGGGTTATGGCAAAGAATTCTATGAAAGCGCGCGAAGCAAAGCGTGCGAAATTAGTTGCTCAGTTCGCTGAAAAGCGTGCGGCACTAAAAGCTATCATCAGTGATGTTAATACATCTGACGATGATCGTTGGGACGCGGTATTAAAGCTACAAGCTTTACCACGTGATTCTAGCTCTTCACGTCAACGTAATCGTTGTAACGTTACGGGCCGCCCACATGGTTACCTTCGCAAATTCGGCATGAGCCGTATTAAAGTTCGCGAAGCAGCTATGCGCGGTGAAATTCCTGGCCTTAAAAAGGCTAGCTGGTAATAGTATCACGGGAGTAAGACTATGAGCTTGCAAGATCCTATTGCGGATTTGTTTACACGTATCCGTAACGGTCAGTCTGCGAAGAAAGTATCAGTAACGATGCCAACTTCAAAACTGAAAGTAGCAGTAGCTAAAGTATTAAAAGATGAAGGTTATATCGCAGATTACGCTGTAAGCGGTGAAGCGAAGCCTGAGCTTTCTATCGATTTGAAATATTTCGAAGGCAAAGCTGTTATTGAAAACATCCAGCGTGTTAGCCGCCCTGGTCTACGTATCTATAAGAAACGTGACGAATTACCAAAGGTAATGGGTGGTCTTGGTATCGCTATCGTATCAACTTCTAAAGGCCTAATGACAGACCGCGCAGCACGTAGTGCCGGCGTTGGTGGTGAGATCATTGGCTTTGTAGCTTAATCGGAGGGGAACTATGTCTCGCATAGCAAAGGCACCAATCAATGTTCCTGCCGGTGTAGAAGTTACATTAAAAGGCCAGGACATCACAGTTAAAGGCAAAAACGGTGAATTAACTCGTACAATCAACGACGCTGTTGAAGTACAAGTTAACGACAACGTTATTACAACTTTACCTCGTGAAGGCGTAGCTAATGCATGGGCACAAGCAGGTACTGCTCGCGCTCTAATCAACAACATGGTTGTTGGTACGCATGAAGGTTACGAGAAGAAACTTCAGTTAGTAGGTGTTGGTTACCGTGCAGCAGCTAAGGGCAAAGTATTAGACTTAACTCTTGGTTTCTCACACCCAGTGAATTTCGAAGTACCAGAAGGTATTACGATTGAAACACCAAGCCAAACAGAAGTTCTAGTTAAGGGCGTAGACAAGCAGTTAGTTGGTCAAACAGCTGCTAACATCCGTGCATACCGTAAACCTGAGCCTTATAAAGGTAAAGGTGTTCGTTACGCGGACGAGAATGTACGCCGTAAAGAGGCTAAGAAGAAGTAAGGTAAGACGATGGATAAAAAAACAGCTCGTCTACGTCGTGCTAAGCGCACTCGTAGAAATTACATTGAACAAGGCACAACGCGTCTTGTTATCCACCGCACGCCACGTCACATTTACGCTCAAGTAGTTACTGCTGAGGGTACTGTACTGGCTGCTGCTTCTACTGTTGAAAAAGCAATTAGCGAAACAGTTAAAGGCACAGGTAACGTTGCAGCTGCTCAAGCAGTTGGTAAAGCGGTTGCTGAACGTGCAGCTGACAAAGGCATCGAAAAGATTGCTTTTGATCGCAGTGGCTTTAAATATCACGGCCGTGTGAAGGCGCTTGCTGATGCAGCGCGTGAAGCCGGTCTGCAATTCTAGGAGTAGACAATGGCTAACGTAGAAGCAAAGCAACAACAGCCTGATTTGGCTGAAAAGCTAATCGCGGTAAACCGTGTGTCTAAAGTGGTTAAAGGTGGTCGTATCTTTAGCTTCACTGCACTAACAGTAGTTGGTGACGGCGCAGGTAAAGTAGGTTTTGGTTATGGTAAAGCACGTGAAGTTCCAGCTGCTATTCAAAAAGCAATGGAAAAAGCACGTCGCAACATGATCAGTGTAGACCTTAACGGTAACACGCTACAGCACCCAATCAAGGGTCGCCACGCGGGTTCTAAAGTATACATGCAGCCTGCTTCTGAAGGTACAGGTATCATCGCCGGTGGTGCGATGCGTGCAGTACTAGAAGTAACTGGTGTACAGAACGTATTGTCAAAAGCATACGGTTCAACTAACCCGATCAACATCGTTCGTGCAACGATTGCTGCTCTAGAGAACATGAACTCTCCAGAGTCAATCGCTGCTAAACGTGGTCTTAGCGTTGACGAAATCACGGGGTAAACCATGGCTAATAAAACTGTAAAAGTAACACAAGTAAAGAGCTCTATCGGTCGTTTACCGAAGCATAAAGCTACATTACGCGGTCTTGGTCTACGTCGTATCAATCACACTGTTGAGTTAGAAGACACAGCATGTGTGCGTGGTATGATTAACCAAGTTTCTTACATGGTAAAGGTTGAGGGTTAATTCGATGCATTTGAATACACTTTCACCTGCTGCTGGTGCAAAAACTGAAAAGAAACGTCTAGGTCGTGGTATTGGTTCTGGTCTTGGTAAGACTGGTGTACCGTGGTCATAAAGGCCAAAAATCACGTTCTGGCGGTAAAGTACGCGTTGGTTTCGAAGGCGGTCAAATGCCTATGCAACGTCGTCTACCTAAATTTGGTTTCACTTCACGTAAATCATTAGTATCTACTGAAGTTAACCTTTTTGAAATCGCTAAAGTTGAAGGCGATGTAGTAGACGTAAACGCGTTACAAGCAGCTGGTCTAGTTAAAAAGAACATCCAGTTCGTTAAAGTAGTTAAATCTGGCGAAGTTTCACGCGCAGTTACCGTTAAAGGTCTTAAAGTGACTAAAGGTGCTCGCGAAGCTATCGAAGCTGCCGGAGGCAAGGTAGAAGACTAAGGAAGTACTAATGGCTAAACCAGGTCAAGATATGAAAAGTGCACAAAGTGGGCTTTCGGAATTGAAGCGTCGATTACTATTTGTATTAGGTGCTATCATTATTTACCGTCTAGGTTCATTCGTGCCGATCCCTGGGATTGACGCCGCTGTACTTGCCGATTTCTTCGAGCAACAAAAGGGCACCATTGTTGAAATGTTTAACATGTTCAGCGGTGGTGCGCTTGAGCGCGCTTCAGTGTTAGCACTGGGTATTATGCCGTACATCTCGGCTTCGATTATTACGCAACTATTAACGCATATGTATCCGCCGTTTATAGAGCTTAAGAAAGAAGGTGAGCAAGGGCGTAAGAAAATTAGCCAGTACACACGCTACGGCACGCTTGTGCTTGCTACAATCCAATCAATCGGTATTGCTACTAGCTTACCGGGCATGATGGACGGGTTAGTTGTTAACCCAGGTATCGGTTTCTACTTCACTGCTGTAGTGAGTTTAGTAACTGGTACTATGTTCCTAATGTGGTTGGGCGAACAAATTACAGAGCGTGGTATCGGTAACGGTATCTCAGTTCTGATTTTTGTTGGTATTGTAGCTAACCTGCCGTCTGCTATTGGTTCGACAGCCGAAATGGCGCGCCAAGGTGATCTGAATGTACTTGTACTGTTATTGATTGCTGTAATCGTATTCGCTGTTACTTACCTAGTTGTATTCTTTGAACGTGATAACGTCGTATCGTCGTTAACTACGCAAAGCGTCAACAAGGTCGTCAGGTATTTGCTGCTCAAAGCACGCACTTACCACTGAAAGTAAACATGGCGGGTGTTATTCCACCAATCTTTGCTAGCAGTATAATTCTGTTCCCTGGTACAATTGCAAGCTGGTTCGGCCAGGGTGAAGGTCCGGTCGCTGATGTGCTACAAGCAATCGCTACAACGTTGACTCCAGGTCAACCTTTATATGCGATGGTTTTAGCTGCGGCTATTATCTTCTTCTGCTTTTTCTACACCGCGTTGGTATTTAACCCGCGTGAAACAGCAGATAACCTGAAAAAATCTGGCGCATTTATCCCAGGTATTCGTCCAGGTGAGCAGACATCTAAATACATTGATAAAGTGATGACACGCCTGACATTGGCAGGTGCTTTGTATATAACCTTTATCTGTCTGGTGCCCGAATTCATGACTATGGCATGGCAAACGCCATTCTATTTCGGCGGTACATCAATTTTGATTATCGTTGTTGTAATCATGGACTTTATGGCACAAGTACAGACGCATCTGATGTCACATCAGTATGATTCTGTGCTGAAAAAAGCAAACCTTAAAGGCTACGGTCGATAAGGTCATTTTACGGAGTTGAGCAATGAAAGTACGTGCTTCCGTTAAGAAAATATGCCGTAACTGTAAAGTTATTAAACGTGCTGGTGTAGTACGCGTAATTTGCAGTGAGCCTAAGCACAAGCAAAGGCAAGGCTAATTAAACAGTCGTGCAGGCTGAGTTATTTACTCGGCCTGTGTTTTTAGTTGTGATTTGGTCTTCGTTTGAGTATCCTTACGGGCTTTTCAAACAGATGATTACCAAATTCAAATATAGGAGATGTGTTAGTGGCCCGTATCGCTGGCATTAACGTCCCTGATCATAAACACGCAGTTATCGGTTTAACTGCTATTTATGGCATAGGTAAGACTCGCTCTAAGGCTATCTTAGCAGCGACTGGTATCGCCGAGACCACAAAAATCGGTGAACTTTCAGACGAAACACTTGACGTATTGCGTGAAGCAGTTGGCAAGTACACTGTAGAAGGTGACCTTCGTCGTGAAGTTACATTAAATATCAAGCGCCTTATGGACCTTGGTTGTTTCCGTGGCCTACGTCACCGTCGTTCGTTACCACTACGTGGTCAACGTACTAAGACTAACGCGCGTACTCGTAAGGGTCCTCGCAAGCCTATCAAGAAATAAGGTGGGGTAGATTATGGCTAAAGCACCAATTCGTCGTAAGAAGGTTAAAAAGCAAGTTGCTGATGGTATGGCTCACGTTCATGCTTCTTTCAACAACACTATTGTAACAATTACCGACCGTCAAGGTAATGCACTATCTTGGGCAACAGCAGGTGGTTCAGGTTTCCGTGGTTCACGTAAATCTACTCCATTCGCGGCTCAGGTTGCTGCAGAGCGTGCAGGTACTGCTGCTCAAGAATACGGTTTAAAAAATCTAGAAGTTTTCATCAAAGGTCCAGGTCCAGGTCGTGAATCTGCTGTACGTGCTTTGAATGCTGCTGGTTACCGTATCACCAACATCACTGACGTGACGCCAATCCCTCATAATGGTTGTCGTCCACCGAAGAAACGTCGCGTTTAACAATAGGTTAGGAGAAATAACATGGCAAGATATTTGGGCCCTAAGCTCAAGCTGAGTCGTCGTGAAGGTACTGACCTGTTCCTTAAGAGCGGCGTAAGAGCTATCGACTCTAAGTGTAAACTTGAGACTGCACCTGGTCAGCACGGCGCTCGTAAAGGTCGCTTATCTGATTACGGTTTACAGCTACGTGAAAAGCAAAAAGTACGTCGTATCTACGGTGTATTAGAAAAGCAATTCCGTAACTACTACAAAGAAGCTGCTCGCCTTAAAGGTAATACAGGTGAAAACTTGTTACAGCTTTTAGAGCAACGTTTAGACAATGTTGTATATCGCATGGGTTTTGCTAGCACACGCGCTGAAGCACGTCAGTTAGTAAGCCACAAAGCGATTTTAGTTAATGGTCGTGTTGTGAACATTCCTTCATACGTAATTACTCCAGAAGATACTGTTGTAATTCGTGAGAAGTCAAAAACACAAGCACGTATCATCGCTGCTCTAGAGTTGGCTGAGCAACGTGAAAAGCCGACTTGGGTTGAAGTTGACGGTAAGAAAATGGAAGGTAGCTTCAAGCGCCTACCTGAGCGTTCAGATCTGTCTGCGGACATTAACGAACAACTAATCGTCGAACTTTACTCTAAGTAAAGTTAAGAGTTAAGAGAGGATAAAATGCAGGGTTCTGTTACCGAATTCCTAAAACCAAGGTTAGTCGATATCGACGCTATCAACCCAACGCGTTCTAAAGTAGTTTTAGAACCATTAGAGCGTGGCTTTGGTCACACTTTGGGTAATGCCTTACGCCGTATACTGTTATCATCTATGCCTGGATGTGCAGTAACTGAAGTAGAAATCGACGGTGTATTGCATGAGTACAGCGCGAAAGAGGGCGTACAAGAAGACATCATTGAAATTCTGTTAAACCTTAAAGGTCTAGCAGTAACTTTAGAAGGCAAAGATGAAGTTTTTCTGACCCTGACTAAATCTGGTGTAGGTCCTGTGACTGCGGCTGATATTCAGCACGATGGTGATGTAACTATCGCCAACCCAGATCACGTTATCTGTCACCTTACGACAGATAGCAGCGAGATCAGCATGCGTATTCGTGTTGAGCGCGGTCGCGGTTATGTGCCGGCATCTAGTCGTTTATCCTCTGATGACGATGAGCGTCCAATTGGTCGTCTGCTGCTTGATGCATCATTCAGCCCAGTTGAACGTATTGCGTACTCGGTTGAATCAGCCCGTGTTGAGCAACGTACAGACTTAGACAAGTTAATCATTGATATGGAAACAAACGGCACTCTAGATCCTGAAGAAGCGATCCGCCGTGCGTCTACTATCTTAGCTGAGCAATTAGATGCATTCGTAGATTTACGTGATGTAACTGAGCCAGAAGAGAAAGAAGAGAAGCCAGAATTCGATCCTATTCTGCTTCGTCCAGTTGATGATCTTGAGCTAACAGTACGTTCAGCAAACTGTTTGAAAGCCGAGCAAATTCAATATATCGGTGATTTAGTTCAGCGCACTGAAGTTGAGCTTCTTAAAACGCCTAACTTAGGTAAGAAGTCTCTAACTGAAATTAAAGACGTGCTAGCTTCACGTGGTCTTTCTCTAGGTATGCGCCTAGAAAATTGGCCGCCTGCAAGCCTAGCTGAATAATCTAAATCACTATATTAGTTTAGTTAGAAGGATAGGGTCATGCGCCATCGTAAGAGTGGTCGTCAATTAAACCGTAACAGCAGCCATCGCAAAGCGATGTTCAGCAACATGGCTGGTTCTTTGGTGAAACATGAAATCATCAAAACAACTTTGCCTAAAGCTAAAGAGTTGCGCCGTGTAATTGAACCTTTAATCACACTGGCTAAGACTGACAGTGTAGCAAACCGCCGTTTAGCGTTTGCTCGCACGCGTGATAATGAAGTAGTTGGTAAATTATTCAGCGAAATCGGTCCACGTAATACAGACCGTCCTGGTGGTTACACTCGTATTCTTAAGTGTGGCTTCCGTGCTGGTGATAATGCACCAATGGCTTATATTGAACTAGTTGGTCGCCCAGCGACAAACGAAGAAGTTCAAGAAGACGCGCAGTCTGCAGAGTAAGTCGTAAAGACACCAAAAAGCCGAGCTTATGCTCGGCTTTTTACTTTCTAAAATTCACTACTAAAAATTCACTATCAATAAAACAGCTCTATCAACCCCAAACATTACCATGCAATCTTGAAGCACCTAGCACCTAGCACCTAGCACCCAGCAATTAAGATCACATATAAAGATCAATTCGCGTTCTTTTATAGTTAAATCACCTTCTATACAACTTAAATACAAGCTCATTTATAAAAAACACTGCCTAAATAGCCATAATACGAGTAATTTAGTGCTATTTTTACCCGTTTCGTTCGTATTTTGCGCGAATAGTCATTTTTTTCATGAAAACTTCAAAAAACAGTTGATCTCAATTCGGATCTCCCTATAATGCGCATCCACCGACACGGCGGACTGCTTACAAAAAAGCAAAACGACGAGTTGGTTGAGTCAAGTAAAACTGAGTTTTGAAAAAATAAACTTTTCTCAAAATTAAGTGTTGACAAAAATAACGGCTTGCGTAGAATGCACAGCCCTTGGGACGCAAAAGTGTCTCAAACGTTCTTTAACAATATAAAGCAATCATCTGTGTGGGCACTCGTACAGATTGAGTTCTAACAGCGAAGCTTAGTTTACTAAGTGGAGCAAACAAATTTAGAGTCTCAATTTCTTATGAGTGACTATATAGTCAATTTATACAGAATTCATTGAGCACGAAACTTCGGTTTCAAAAAACTTTTAATTGAAGAGTTTGATCATGGCTCAGATTGAACGCTGGCGGCAGGCCTAACACATGCAAGTCGAGCGGTAACAGAGAGTAGCTTGCTACTCTGCTGACGAGCGGCGGACGGGTGAGTAATGCTTGGGAATATGCCTTATGGTGGGGGACAACAGTTGGAAACGACTGCTAATACCGCATGATGTCTACGGACCAAAGTGGGGGACCTTCGGGCCTCACGCCATAAGATTAGCCCAAGTGGGATTAGCTAGTTGGTGAGGTAATGGCTCACCAAGGCGACGATCCCTAGCTGGTTTGAGAGGATGATCAGTCACACTGGGACTGAGACACGGCCCAGACTCCTACGGGAGGCAGCAGTGGGGAATATTGCACAATGGGCGCAAGCCTGATGCAGCCATGCCGCGTGTGTGAAGAAGGCCTTCGGGTTGTAAAGCACTTTCAGTAAGGAGGAAAGGTTAAGTGTTAATAGCACTTAGCTGTGACGTTACTTACAGAAGAAGCACCGGCTAACTCCGTGCCAGCAGCCGCGGTAATACGGAGGGTGCGAGCGTTAATCGGAATTACTGGGCGTAAAGCGTACGCAGGCGGTTTGTTAAGCGAGATGTGAAAGCCCCGGGCTCAACCTGGGAACTGCATTTCGAACTGGCAAACTAGAGTGTGATAGAGGGTGGTAGAATTTCAGGTGTAGCGGTGAAATGCGTAGAGATCTGAAGGAATACCGATGGCGAAGGCAGCCACCTGGGTCAACACTGACGCTCATGTACGAAAGCGTGGGGAGCAAACAGGATTAGATACCCTGGTAGTCCACGCCGTAAACGATGTCTACTAGAAGCTCGGGTCTTCGGACTTGTTTTTCAAAGCTAACGCATTAAGTAGACCGCCTGGGGAGTACGGCCGCAAGGTTAAAACTCAAATGAATTGACGGGGGCCCGCACAAGCGGTGGAGCATGTGGTTTAATTCGATGCAACGCGAAGAACCTTACCTACACTTGACATACAGAGAACTTACCAGAGATGGTTTGGTGCCTTCGGGAACTCTGATACAGGTGCTGCATGGCTGTCGTCAGCTCGTGTTGTGAGATGTTGGGTTAAGTCCCGCAACGAGCGCAACCCCTATCCTTAGTTGCCAGCGATTCGGTCGGGAACTCTAAGGAGACTGCCGGTGATAAACCGGAGGAAGGTGGGGACGACGTCAAGTCATCATGGCCCTTACGTGTAGGGCTACACACGTGCTACAATGGCGCATACAGAGTGCTGCGAACCTGCGAGGGTAAGCGAATCACTTAAAGTGCGTCGTAGTCCGGATTGGAGTCTGCAACTCGACTCCATGAAGTCGGAATCGCTAGTAATCGCATATCAGAATGATGCGGTGAATACGTTCCCGGGCCTTGTACACACCGCCCGTCACACCATGGGAGTGGGTTGCTCCAGAAGTGGATAGTCTAACCTTCGGGAGGACGTTCACCACGGAGTGATTCATGACTGGGGTGAAGTCGTAACAAGGTAGCCCTAGGGGAACCTGGGGCTGGATCACCTCCTTATACGATTTAGAACTTATTTGTTCGTAGTGTCCACACAGATGATTGTTAGTTAGCTAAACCACGTTGGTTTAACTAATTAATATGCTCTTTAAAAATTTGGAAAGCTGATATTAAAATTCTTATAGATATTCGTATCTATAAAGAGTTTTCAAAAGTAAAAATATGCCATTAATCGAAAGATTAATTGGTATCTACTTTAGTATTCTCATCATTATTTGATGAATTAACTTCTGGCGAAGTTAACAGCTGTCACTAACAAAGACCCGTTTGGGTTGTATGGTTAAGTGACTAAGCGTACACGGTGGATGCCTTGGCAGTTGGAGGCGATGAAGGACGTATTAACTTGCGATAAGCCTAGTCAAGCTAGTAAAAAGCGCTTGAGACTAGGATTTCCGAATGGGGAAACCCACCTGCTTGCAGGTATCTTACACTGAATACATAGGTGTAAGAGGCGAACGCGGAGAACTGAAACATCTAAGTACCCGCAGGAACAGAAATCAACCGAGATTCCGGAAGTAGCGGCGAGCGAAACCGGACCAGCCCTTAAGCTTATTATGTGTTAGTGGAACATTCTGGAAAGTTTGACGATACAGGGTGATAGTCCCGTACACGAAAATGCATCTTAAGTGAAATCGAGTAGGTCGGAGCACGTGAAACTTTGACTGAATATAGGTGGACCATCATCTAAGGCTAAATACTCCCAACTGACCGATAGTGAACCAGTACCGTGAGGGAAAGGCGAAAAGAACCCCTGTGAGGGGAGTGAAATAGAACCTGAAACCGTGTACGTACAAGCAGTAGGAGCCCTTCGAGGGTGACTGCGTACCTTTTGTATAATGGGTCAGCGACTTATATTTTGTAGCGAGGTTAACCGATTAGGGTAGCCGTAGGGAAACCGAGTCTTAACTGGGCGTATAGTTGCAAGGTATAGACCCGAAACCCGGTGATCTAGCCATGGGCAGGTTGAAGGTTGAGTAACATCAACTGGAGGACCGAACCCACTAACGTTGAAAAGTTAGGGGATGACCTGTGGCTAGGAGTGAAAGGCTAATCAAACCGGGAGATAGCTGGTTCTCCCCGAAATCTATTTAGGTAGAGCCTCGGACGAATACTTACGGGGGTAGAGCACTGTTAAGGCTAGGGGGTCATCCCGACTTACCAACCCTTTGCAAACTCCGAATACCGTAAAGTACTATCCGGGAGACACACGGCGGGTGCTAACGTCCGTCGTGAAGAGGGAAACAACCCAGACCGCCAGCTAAGGTCCCAAAGTCATAGTTAAGTGGGAAACGATGTGGAAAGGCCCAGACAGCCAGGAGGTTGGCTTAGAAGCAGCCATCCTTTAAAGAAAGCGTAATAGCTCACTGGTCGAGTCGGTCTGCGCGGAAGATGTAACGGGGCTAAACTATGCACCGAAGCTGCGGATTTGAGCATACCACCCAAGCTATTTTGATTAACGTTGACAGCGCGAAGCGCCCAACGTTCAAGCGCCCCCGAACGTGAGTCGGTGGTAGAGATAGTTTCGGGGTATGCTCAAGTGGTAGGGGAGCGTTCTGTAAGCCGTTGAAGGTGAACCGGGAGGTTTGCTGGAGGTATCAGAAGTGCGAATGCTGACATGAGTAACGATAATGCGGGTGAAAAACCCGCACGCCGGAAGACCAAGGGTTCCTATCCCATGTTAATCAGGGTAGGGTAAGTCGACCCCTAAGGCGAGGCCGAAAGGCGTAGTCGATGGGAAACGGGTTAATATTCCCGTACTTGGTATAATTGCGATGGGGGGACGGAGCAGGCTAAACAAGCATGGCGTTGGTTGTCCATGTGAAAGTGAGTAGGTTGGTGACTTAGGAAAATCCGGGTTGCTAAGACTGAGACACGAGACGAGCACCCAAGGGTGTGAAGTTGTTGATGCCATACTTCCAGGAAAAGCCTCTAAGCTTCAGATTATACCGAATCGTACCCCAAACCGACACAGGTGGTCAGGTAGAGAATACTAAGGCGCTTGAGAGAACTCGGGTGAAGGAACTAGGCAAAATTGTACCGTAACTTCGGGAGAAGGTACGCTCCTATCTGTGATGAGACTTGCTCTCTAAGCGGACGGGAGCCGCAGTGACCAGGTGGCTGGGACTGTTTATTAAAAACACAGCACTGTGCAAAATCGCAAGATGACGTATACGGTGTGACACCTGCCCGGTGCCGGAAGGTTAATTGATGGGGTTAGTTTTCGGACGAAGCTCTTGATCGAAGCCCCGGTAAACGGCGGCCGTAACTATAACGGTCCTAAGGTAGCGAAATTCCTTGTCGGGTAAGTTCCGACCTGCACGAATGGTGTAACCATGGCCACGCTGTCTCCACCCGAGACTCAGTGAAATTGAAATCGCAGTGAAGATGCTGTGTACCCGCGGCTAGACGGAAAGACCCCGTGAACCTTTACTACAGCTTGGCACTGAACATTGACCCTACATGTGTAGGATAGGTGGGAGGCTTTGAAGCAGAAACGCTAGTTTTTGTGGAGCCGTCCTTGAAATACCACCCTTGTAGTGTTGATGTTCTAACGTTGGTCCCTTATCGGGATTACGGACAGTGCCTGGTGGGTAGTTTGACTGGGGCGGTCTCCTCCCAAAGAGTAACGGAGGAGCACGAAGGTTGGCTAAGTACGGTCGGACATCGTACGGTTAGTGTAATGGTAGAAGCCAGCTTAACTGCGAGACAGACACGTCGAGCAGGTACGAAAGTAGGTCATAGTGATCCGGTGGTTCTGAATGGAAGGGCCATCGCTCAACGGATAAAAGGTACTCCGGGGATAACAGGCTGATACCGCCCAAGAGTTCATATCGACGGCGGTGTTTGGCACCTCGATGTCGGCTCATCACATCCTGGGGCTGAAGTCGGTCCCAAGGGTATGGCTGTTCGCCATTTAAAGTGGTACGCGAGCTGGGTTTAGAACGTCGTGAGACAGTTCGGTCCCTATCTGCCGTGGGCGTTTGAGAATTGAGAGGGGTTGCTCCTAGTACGAGAGGACCGGAGTGAACGAACCGCTGGTGTTCGGGTTGTCATGCCAATGGCACTGCCCGGTAGCTACGTTCGGAACTGATAAGCGCTGAAAGCATCTAAGCGCGAAGCAGGCCTCGAGATGAGTTCTCACTAGACTTTTAAAGTCTCTGAAGGGCCGTTGAAGACTACAACGTTGATAGGCAGGATGTGGAAGTGGTGTGAGCCATTAAGCTAACCTGTACTAATTACCCGTGAGGCTTAACCATACAACGCCAAACGCGTTTTATGACAGCGTAACGAACAGAAGTTAAGTTACTAAAGTAGACATTTACTTGATATCAGAATTCCAGATTTTAGTTAATTGCCAAGGCGATTAACAAACCAAATTTGCTTGGTGACAATAGCGTTTTGGACCCACCTGACCCCATGCCGAACTCAGTAGTGAAACGAAACAGCGCCGATGATAGTGTAGCAGCTGCTATGTGAAAGTAGGTCATCGCCAGGCTCCAAATAAGAGAAAGCCCGATTCGAAAGAGTCGGGCTTTTTTGCGTTTGTAGCTGTCAGCCAGGTAGGTTGGGTAGAGCGGAGCGAAACCCAACACAATCCATGTGAACCTCTTCATACCAACCCGCAATAATACTTAATCATTTTGAGGGATAAAACCTGTCGCTAACTGCGTTAAAAATTTCTCATTTAGAACAACTAAATAACGAAATTTTTGCCTTGTTATCAACGAGGTTTTATTGCCTCAAAATAGACTACTTAATTAAGCGGATTGGTATCATAACCCATGGTTAAAAATTCTTAAAATCTCTACTGGTCTAACAGGTTAGCGATCTCTAAAATGGCTTACTTCACCTTGCGCTAATTCGTCTGTTATTAATGAGCTTTACCTCTTCATTGTGCATGACGAATTACCACGCTGTTGGGTTTCGCTGCGCTCTACCCAACCTACGCCAGACCTTCAAGCTTTATCTTGCTAATAGACAACTCTGAAGTGCCTTGGCAGGGCTTTATTGCTTAGGGAGACTCTTACCCAAAAAACCACACCGCGCGGCTGTTCGCTGACATCTGAAAGCTGATAGCTCTTTTTATGTTGGGTTTCGCTTCGCTCTACCCAACCTACGCCAGTATTAAAACTTTCCCCTTGCTAACTCGCTAACTTTACTCTAGCAACTCGCAACTCATCAGCTTATGAACCAAAAACAAAAACGCCAGCATATAGCTGGCGTTTTTTAATCTGAGGGTAAGCTTGGTATTAAGCTTTTGGACCTGCTGATTTGATTGCTTCTGAAACATCGTATTTAGCGAAGTTTTCAGTGAAGTCAGAAGCTAGTTTGTTTGCATATTCTGCGTACTTCTCTTTATCTTCCCATGTATTGATTGGGTTAAGAAGTTGGCTGTCTACACCAGGAACAGCCACTGGTACATCTAGGTTTAGAACGTCGATGTGTTGAGTTTCAACATCTGCCAGTTTACCTGATACGATTGCATCAACTACAGCACGTGTAGTCGGGATATCGAAGCGTTGACCAGTACCGTAAGGGCCACCTGTCCAACCTGTGTTAACTAGGTATACTTTAGCGCCGAATTCACGTACACGCTTCATTAGAAGCTCTGCATAAACGCCAGCAGGACGTGGGAAGAAAGGAGCACCGAAACATGTTGAGAATGTAGACTCGATGTCGCTTGTAGAACCGATTTCAGTTGAACCGACTTTCGCTGTGTAACCGCTTAGGAAGTGGTATGCAGCAGCTTCTTCAGTTAGTACTGAAACTGGTGGTAATACACCGCTTACGTCGCATGTTAAGAATACAACGGCTTTTGGCTCACCAGCACGGTTTTCTACTTTACGTTTTTCAACGTGCTCTAGTGGGTAAGCAGCTCGGCTATTTTGTGTAAGGCTTGTATCATGGAAATCTGGTACACGGTTTTCGTCAAGTACCACGTTTTCTAAGATTGTACCGAAACGAATTGCATTCCAAATTACTGGTTCGTTCTTTTGTGAAAGATCGATACATTTAGCATAACAACCACCTTCGATGTTAAATACGCTACCAGGTGCCCAACCGTGCTCGTCATCTCCAATAAGGAAGCGAGTAGGGTCTGCAGATAATGTTGTTTTACCTGTACCAGATAGACCGAAGAATAACGCAGTGTCGCCTGCTTCACCTACGTTTGCAGAGCAGTGCATTGGTAATACACCTTTTGCAGGAAGTAGGAAGTTTTGTACAGAGAACATTGATTTCTTCATTTCGCCAGCGTAGCGCATACCAGCTAGTAGAACTTTACGTTGTGCGAAGTTAATGATTACAGTGCCGTCACTGTTAGTGCCATCACGCTCTGGGTCACATACAAATGAAGGTACATTCATTACCTGCCACTCAGGGAAGTCTGCAGTATTGTATGTTTGAGGTTCGATAAACATGTTTTTGGCAAAAATATGATGCCATGCAGTTTCTGTTGTAACTACAACTGGTAAATAGTGCTCAGGATCAGCGCCAACTTCTAGGTGAGAGATGAAGTGGTCGTTGCTTTTCACGTGTTCTTCTACACGTGCCCATAACGCGTCAAACTTGTCTGCATCGAATGGGCGGTTAACGTTGCCCCATTGGATTTCGTTTTCAGTGCTTGGCTCTTGAACAATAAAACGATCTTTTGGAGAGCGGCCAGTGCGAGCACCGGTTTTAGCAACAAAAGCACCATTAGCGGCTAGAGTCCCTTCGCCACGACGAATAGCGTGTTCGACAAGTTCAGCTGCTGTAGAATCAACAAAACTAGTAGCGTTTGCAGTCATGTTTATACCTAAATTGTGAGAGATTGAACGGGATAGCTCTGGGGTTCTTAGTTTTCCCTTTTGCTAAAATAATAGTAACAGAAGGATTAGGGATATTCGAGTGTCTGAAGGGCCTAAAAAGGCATATATTTGGCAAAAAACATGAATAATTTCAATGATACCGGTGTCATAAAATGACGCATTTTCATGACACCGGTATCATTAGTTTTGATATTATTTTTAATAAAAAAGCCGCACTGATGGCGGCTTTGAATATAATAATATTTATTATGATGTATTAATTAAAAATGGCTTTAATATCTTGCTCGTTGAATATGTAATCTTTTAAGCAATAATGACAGCTAATTTTTACTTCACCATTTGCTTGCACGTCGGCAAGTAATTCGTTTTGACCTACATTAACTAGTGCAGCAATTGTTTTGTCTCTGCTACAACCACAACGGAAACTAATAGACTGTGGTTCGAATAACTGAGGATTATCTTCATGGTAAAGTCGAGTCAGCACAGTGTTAGCATCTAAACCTAGTAACTCTTCATCTTTGATTGTGTTGCTAATCGCTTCTAGATGAGTAAAGTCTTCTACCGACTTTTCTTTATTAACGGGTAATACTTGTAAGAATAAGCCTGCTGCTTTTGCTGTGTCTGCTGTTACTTCAGTTGCAAACCAAAGACGTGTTTTTAATTGTTCCGATTGCTCAAAATAGTTTTCAAGGCATTTATCTAAGCTATCGTGTTCTAACGGTACAATACCTTGGTATCGCTCACCTTTAGTTGGCGTAATTGTAATAACCATATAGCCATTACCAATTAAGTCTTTTATTGAGCTACCGGTTACTTCACCTTGAAGGCGTGCGATGCCTCGCATGTTTTGTTTATCGTCACCATTAATTACGGCATATTTTACTGGGTCATCGCCTTGTAGTTGAACGGCAATTTCGCCTTCAAACTTTAAAGTAGCCGTCAATAAGCAGGTAGCAACAAGTAGTTCACCTAATAAGGTTTGCACAGGTGCTGGGTAATTATGGTTTGCGATCATCTCTTGAAAAGTGTTTTCAATTTGTACGAGTTCACCACGTACATCGAGCTGATCAAATATATAACGATGAAGTAAATCTTGTTGCATGAGTTGCATTACCTAACTTGATTTCATTTTTAACAGTTCACGTCTTTGCTTCTTATCTGGTTTACGATCAGGATGTGGAGCAAAGAAGCTGTTGTTCTTACGGGCGATAGCATTTGCTTCGCGTTTCTCAATGCTTGCTTGAGTTTCTTGGTATAAGGTTTGTGCAACGGGGGCGCCTTGACGTTTTTCAAGGATCTTTTCAATTGTCACTACCTTTTCATCGACCCCTTGTAGTAGTTTAACTACTGCACCTACCTCGACAATTTTACTGGGCTTGGTACGTTGTCCATTATAATGCACTTTGCCACCTTGCACCATGTCTCTTGCTATTGAACGGGTTTTGTAGAAGCGGGCAGCCCATAACCATTTATCAAGGCGCACGCTTAATTCGTCTTGTTTGTCTTGTGACTTATGAGTGTTACCTTTTGACACAATTGTGCTCTTTTATAGCTGCTGATATATAGGCAAAATTTACCATGAAACTTAATCACAAAGAAACAGTCATAGTTATTCCTTGCAGCCCCTGTTCGTTGAATTTACCTTGTTTACAAAGTTTAATATACGTGTGCTTGTTGAATGAAAAATGAAAAGGTACTATAGGCCAGCTATCAAGCAGTAAATTAAAATAAGAAATAGAGTTTATGGATCAACACTTACAACAAGTTAAACAGTTTTTGAACGGCTTACCTCATGCCAAGCTAAGTGCATTTGTAGTGCTGTTAGTTGTTGTTTACATTGCTTTTTTGTCATCCAAGCTGTTTTGGCTTGTATGGCCAGAACCCGATACAAGCGCATTGCCAGTAACAGGTGTTAATACCATGGCAAAGCGAGTTGAGACTGTCAGTTCTCGACAAATAATTGAGCAAAATTTATTCGGCAAAGTTGTTGTCGAAACTAAAAAGTCTGCCGCTAAACAAAATCAAGTCATTAACAACGCCCCTGAAACACGTCTAAGTATTAACCTAACCGGCATTGTTGCTGTAAGCCAAAATGACCAAGCAGGTCTTGCTATTATCGAATCTCAAGGAAAACAAGAAACCTATGTTGTCGATGATGCAATTAAAGGCACTCGCGCCAAGCTTGCTCAAGTATTACCTGACCGAGTAATTTTAGATGTTAGCGGTCGTTTTGAAACGTTAATGCTTGATGGTCTAGATTTTACGAAAACGGTGTCTATGCCAGTGTTAGCAGAGCGTGATGAATCAGAATTAACTGCAGGCCCTCAACTTGTCGAAAATAATGAAATAAATGCGACTGAAGATGAAGAGGTAAAAGAAGCGCTCATCGAAACGCGTGAAGAAGTATTAGACGATCCCGGTAAACTATTTGACTACATTCGCGTCTCTCAAGCGATGGTTGATGGCGAGTTAGTGGGGTACCGCTTAAGCCCAGGTAAAGATCCTGCTTTATTTAAGCAAATGGGACTAATGAATAATGATTTAGCTATTGCGATTAATGGCTATCAATTAAATGATTTGAAACAGGCAATGTCAGCAATAAACGAATTACGAAATAGTACTGACGCAAGTATCACTATCGAACGCGATGGTGAGCAAATTGATGTGCAATTTAGCCTGCAATAACTAGCTTTGGAGTTTTTATAGAATGGTTCACGCGCTACACCTCACAAAAATCAAAAAAGGGTTAGCTAAATATGCAGCGCTTTTTTTATTAACAGGATTATCGCTTTCAGTTTCAGCTGTTGAGTATGCGGCTAATTTTAAAGGCACTGATATTAATGAGTTTATTAATATCGTTGGTAAAAATTTAAATAAAACCGTCATTATTGACCCAAATGTGCGTGGCAAAGTAAATGTGCGCAGTTATGAGTTAATGGATGAAAAGCTTTATTATCAGTTCTTTTTAAATGTACTTGAGGTTTATGGTTATTCAGCTGTAGAGATGGATAACGGTATTATCAAAATTGAAAAAAGCTCTGACGCTAAAAAGTCAAATGTACCGCTTATCACTGAGGATAACCAAGCCAGTGGCGATATGATGGTAACGCGAGTTGTACGTGTTAAAAATGTAAGCGTACAAGAGCTTGGCCCGCTAGTTCGTCAATTTAGCGATCAAAAAGATGGCGGCCACGTTGCTAACTTTAATGCTGCGAACGTGATGATGTTGACCGGCCATGCAGCGTCAGTTAACCGCTTAGTAGAAATTATCCGCTCTGTTGACCAAGCTGGTGACAAGCGTGTTGATATTGTAAAGCTTAAGTTTGCTACCGCAGATGATGTTGTGTCTGTTGTTGAGAATATTTATAAAGATGGCGGTAAAGGAAGCGTTCCAGAATTTCTAATTCCTAAAGTAGTTGCTGATGGTCGAACTAACAGTGTGATTGTCAGTGGTGAAGCGCAAGCGCGTACTCGTGCTGTTGAATTAATTAGCCGTTTAGATGGTGAATTAGAAAACCAAGGTAACACTAAAGTTATCTACCTTAATTACGCCAAAGCAGAAGACCTTGTAAAAGTATTGCAGGGCGTAAGCAAAACACTAGCAGAAGATGCGCAAGGCGGTGCAACTAAAACGCGCTCTCGTAATCAAAACGAAACAAGTATTGAAGCACACCCTGATTCAAATTCACTTGTTATTACTGCACAGCCTGACACCATGCGCTCGCTTGAGCAAGTAATTGAGCGTCTTGATGTGCGTCGTGCGCAAGTTTTAGTTGAAGCTATCATTGTTGAAGTTTTAGAAGCTGATGGTATCAACTTAGGCTTACAGTGGATTTCAGAGCAAGGCGGAATGATGCAGTTTAACAACGGCACAACAGTACCAGTTGGTTCGTTAGCCGTTGCAGCTGAGCAAGCACGCGATAAAACGATTGAAGGTACGGTTGTAGGTACCGAAACTGGTACAGTCACCAAGACTTCTGAAACACAAGAAGGTGACTTAACGGCACTTGCCTCATTACTAGGTGGTATCAATGGTTTAGCCATGGGGATTGTTAAAAACGATTGGGGTGCAATTATCCAAGCTGTTTCAACCGATACAAACTCTAATATTCTTGCTACGCCGTCTGTGACAACTATGGATAATGAAGAAGCATCGATGATTGTAGGTCAAGAGGTACCTATTATCACAGGTTCGCAAACAGGCTCAAATAATGCGAATCCATTCCAAACAGTTGAACGTCAAGAAGTAGGTGTAAAACTTAAAGTGACACCACAAATCAATGACGGTTCAGCAGTTCAGTTAACGATTGAGCAAGAAGTGTCAAGTGTGAGTGGTGCTACTGCGGTTGATATCTCAGTAAACAAACGTGCCATTAAAACCACGGTTATGGCTGATGATGGTGGTATGGTTGTACTGGGCGGCTTGATTGATGAAGATGTGCAAGAAAGTGTCTCTAAGGTGCCATTATTAGGTGATATCCCAGTACTTGGCCATTTATTCCGCTCAACCAGCACCAGTAAGCGTAAACGTAACCTGATTGTATTTATTCGCCCGACCATTGTACGTGATGGCATCAGCATGAATAAATTAAGCCACTCAAAATATAACTTTATCCGTGGCGAACAACACAAACAAAAAGAAGATGGTATTGATTTAATGCCATTAGAAGATGCGCCAATTCTTCCAGAGTGGGATGATGCCTTAGTATTACCACCAACTTACGAAGAATATCTAAAACAACAAAACGCGAATGAGCGCAACGATGACTAATGCAATTTCTGAAATCAATGACGAGCTAGCATCAGACGTATCAGCTAATCATGATGAGCTGCTAACAAGTGATGATCTTGTTAGCTTGCCAACTAAGCGGTTGCCATTTTCGTATGCGCGTCGCACAGGTGTGCTGTTGGGTAAAGATCAAGACAACTGGACAGTTTATTACCGCGGTGAGTTGGATGTTAACGCTTTACTTGAGGTGCGTCGTATTGCGGGTCATGGTTTTTCGCTAGAACAATTACCTGATGATAAATTTGAGCTGTTGCTTGAGGCTTCTTATCAGCGTGATAGTTCTGAAACACAGCAAATGATGGAAGATATCGGCAACGAGGTTGATTTATTCTCGCTTGCAGATGAGTTACCGCAAACTGAAGATCTCCTTGCTGGTGATGATGATGCGCCAATCATCAAGCTGATAAACGCGATGCTCAGCGAAGCAATTAAAGAAGGTGCTTCAGATATTCATATCGAAACCTTTGAGCAAGAGCTGGTAATCCGCTTCAGGGTTGATGGCGTATTAAAAGAAGTTTTAAAGCCGAACCGTAAACTCGCTTCACTGTTGGTGTCGCGTATTAAGGTTATGGCAAAGCTAGATATTGCTGAAAAGCGTATTCCGCAAGATGGTCGTATTAGTTTGCGTATTGCAGGTCGTGCCGTAGATGTGCGTGTATCGACTATGCCATCAAGCTTTGGTGAGCGTGTCGTGCTACGTCTACTTGATAAAAACAACGCACGCCTGAACCTAGAAGATTTAGGTATGACTGAGCGTAACCGTGAATTGTTTGCTGATTTAATCAGTAAGCCGCACGGTATTATCTTAGTAACCGGTCCCACGGGTTCTGGTAAAAGTACCACCTTGTATGCGGGTATGAGCCAAATTAATTCACGGGACCGTAATATTCTTACCGTTGAAGATCCAATTGAGTACGAGATCCCAGGCATTGGTCAAACTCAGGTTAATACCAAAGTTGATATGACCTTTGCACGTGGCTTACGTGCTATTCTTCGTCAAGACCCTGACGTAGTGATGGTGGGTGAGATCCGTGACCTTGAAACAGCACAAATTGGTGTGCAAGCGTCATTAACCGGTCACTTGGTGATGTCAACACTGCATACTAACACGGCTGCTGGTGCTATCACGCGTATGGAAGACATGGGCGTAGAGCCTTTCTTACTGTCATCATCGTTACTCGGTGTATTGTCACAACGCTTAGTGCGTACTTTGTGTAATAGCTGTAAAGAAGGTCACATTGCTGATGAGCGCGAGTGTCAGTTACTAGGTGTTAATCCTGCTGAGCCGCCAACAATTTATCGTGCAGTTGGTTGTGAAGAGTGTAACTTTAATGGTTATCGCGGTCGTACGGGTATTCATGAATTGCTGGTTGTTGATGAAACAATTCGTGAAATGATCCACAGCGGTAAAGGCGAACAAAGTGTTGAAAAGTATATTCGTAAACATAGCCCAAGTATTCGCCAAGATGGTTGTAATCGCGTGCTTGCAGGTCGCACTACCTTAGAAGAAGTCTTGCGTGTAACACGTGAGGAAGGTTAATCATGGCAGCATTTGAATACCGTGCCCTCGACGGCAGAGGTAAAGAGAAAAAAGGCATTCTTGAAGCCGATACGGTAAAGCAAATCCGCCAAACTTTGCGCGATCAAGGTTTAATGCCTTTAGAGGTCGTTGCTGCTGCAGAAGGTGAAAAGCAAGCTACTGGGGCAAAGGGCTCTTTATTTGGGAGTTTCTTTAAACCAAAAATTTCGACTTCAGATTTAGCATTAATCACCCGTCAGCTTGCAACCTTAATCCAGTCAGCATTACCTGTTGAAGGGGCTGTCATGGCGGTGGCTGAGCAATGTGAAAAGCCGCGTTTAAAGCGCATGCTTATGGCCGTGCGCTCAAAGGTTGTTGAAGGTTATACCTTAGCTGATGGCATGAGCGAGTTTCCGCATGTCTTTGATGATTTGTATCGTGCTATGGTGGCAGCTGGTGAAAAATCGGGTCACCTAGACCAAGTTTTAAATCGTTTAGCAGATTACACGGAACAACGTCAGCATATGCGTAGTCAAATCACACAGGCGATGGTGTATCCAACCATTCTTGTGGTATTTGCTATTGCGATTGTCTCTGTATTATTAGGTACCGTGGTACCAAAAATCTTGAAGACCTTCGAAAAATCAAAACAAGTATTACCCTGGACTACCGAGTGGGTGATGGCCGCCAGTAATTTTGTGCAAAACTACTGGTTTATTAGTTTAGTCATTATAACCGTGTTAGCTGTGGCCATTAAGCAAGCGCTTAAACAGCCGCATATTCGTTACTGGTATGACGAAAAAGTGCTGCATTTACCGGGCATTGGTAAGGTAGCTCGCGGTGTTAATACGGCGCGTTTTGCCCGAACTTTAAGTATTTTATCGTCAAGCTCAGTGCCGCTACTTGAAGGAATGCGTATCTCAGGTGGTGTACTGGCTAACGAAAAAATGAAAAAGTCAGTGCAAGATGCTGCAACACGTGTAAGTGAAGGGGCGAGTCTTCGTGCTTCACTTCAGCAAACCAAGCTTTTTCCACCTATGATGCTACACATGATAGCCAGTGGTGAAAAATCAGGTGAACTTGAGCAAATGCTGGAACGTGCTGCAAATAACCAAGATCGTGAGTTTGAGAGCATGGTAAACGTGTCTCTGAAACTATTAGAGCCCGCGATGATTGCTTCAATGGCGGTAATTGTATTGTTTATTGTTATGGCAATACTACAGCCGATTATGGCAATGAATAAGGCTGTAGGTCTTTAAATTAGGGAACACTAGAGCAATTAGCAGCTAACACTGCAGCTCTATAATAAATTTTTGAAGAAAGTTAGAGGTATTTTTGTGAACAAACAGTCAGGTTTCTCATTACTAGAAGTCATGGTAGTACTGGTTATCATCGGTATGATCATGTCAATTGTGGCGCCAAATATCATGGGTCAGCAAGAAGAAGCTGCAATCGATAAAGCACACCTAGATATTCAACAAATTGAAGATGCGTTAAGCCTATACAAGCTTAAAAACAAAGCGTATCCAACCACAGAGCAAGGCTTAGAAGCGCTAGTGAATAAAACAAGCATTGAGCCAATTCCAAAGCGTTTTCCTGATGGCGGTTTCCTTGAGAAGTTACCAGAAGATCCATGGGGTAACCCTTACCAACTAATCAGCCCAGGAGAAATCGGTAAAATTGATATCTTCTCAATGGGTCCTGATGGTGAAGCAGGTACTGATGATGATATCGGTAACTGGGATGAAGAAAAGTAATAATGCCTAAATTCAGCCAACTGAATAAAGCTTATACACAGCAAGGCTTACTATTATGGTAAGCCTTGGTCGTTTGCGTTTGGCTGGCCGTGCTAAGCACGCGAAGGGTTTTAGCCTCATCGAAATATTAATGGTGCTCGTGGTGATAGGTTTTGTCACCAAAATGGTTGCCTACAGTTTTGATGGTGGTGCTGAAGAAGAACTCGAAAAACAAGCGCTCAGATTACATACCACGATTAATATGGCGTCTGAGTTTGCGATTTTAAATCAGGTTGAGCTGGGCTTTCATCTTGACCAAGATACATTTGAATTTTTAGTTTTTGACGGTGATAAGTGGGTTACTTTTGACCGTGAAAAATTGTTTGCCCCAATTAAGGTTGATGAGCGCTTTGAACTCACTCTTAACCTTGATGATTTAGCCTGGGCACAAGATAACTTACTAGAGCAGTCCAACTGGCGTGAATTAATGAGCGGTGGTGACGAAGACAGCTTACTTGAGCTGCAAAAGCTCAAAATACCGCAAGTCCTTATTTTATCTTCTGGCGAAGTCAGTGCGTTTCAATTGATTTACGAGCTTAAAGATGAGCGTGAACCACAATATTTTATCGAAGGCGAATTTATGGCCCCGGTAAAGTTTCGTATGGAGCCTGAGTAATGAATAAGTCAGCAGGTTTTACCTTACTCGAAGTGATGGTTGCCTTGGCTATTTGTGCAATGACCGGTATTGCCGCAATGCAGGCAACCGGTGAGCACATTAATCACCTATCGTCGATTGAAGAACAAACTTATGCTTCTTGGGTTGCCGAGAACGTAATGGTTGAGCAGCGCGCTAAAGGCGATAAATGGACAGGCAAAAGTGGCGTCAAAGGCACTGAAACACTCGCTGGTTTTGAATGGTACTGGCGTCAGGATGTGGTTCCTACTGCTGATAAAACCTTTGTAAAGGTCACCATTAACGTATTCGCCGATGAAAAGCTTGAATACCCAGTGTATGAGCTTTCTACTTATTTGAATAAAGGTGATAAGTAGTGAAGCAACGCGGTTTTACCTTACTTGAAGTAATTGTCGCCATGGGCATTTTAGCCTTTGTGGTGTTATCGACCCATCAAATACTGGATTCGACAACCAAAGCAAAAGAAGCCTCAGACGAAACGATTGCTGAGTTAAATGGTTATCAAACCTTATTTCGTTTGATGGACCAAGATTTTAGTCAAATGACTAAACGTCAGGTTCGAAACGAAGCCGGTGATTTTCAAGACACGTATGTTTTGGCTGGTCGTTATATTCTTGATAGCCAATACGATGGTATTGGGTTTGTTCGTGATGGTTGGATTAACCCGATTAATCTATTACCGCGCTCTGAACTGCAAGCGGTTGGTTATCGCGTGATAGATGATAATCTTGAACGAGTGTATCGGGTGTATGTTGATCAACTAGATAACATGGAGCCGCGCTCACAAGTTATTTTAGAAGATATTGAAGATCTGAAGTTTGAATTTTTAGATGACAAAGACGAGTGGCAAGAGCAGTGGCAAATTAAAGCGCTGCCAAAAGCGGTTGCAGTCACTATTCAAAAAATAGAACAGGAGCCAATTCGTCGCGTGTTTTTGGTGCCAGGTGAGGGCAAAGTAACTACTCAAACAAATAATAGTAATAACGGCGCTAATGGTAATAACAATAATAATAGCGGAACGGGTGGCTAGTCATGACTACAATGAATCGCTCCAAAGGTGCGGCGCTTGTTATTGTGCTATTTATTGTGGCGCTGGCTGCGATGTTAGCCGTTGAGATGAGTGCTAATTTAATGGTGCAAGTGCAGCGTAGTAGCAATATTCAAAACCATCAACAGGCTAAATGGTATGCCTTTGCAGCTGAAGAGCTGGCAATTAAAGCACTAAAACAAACTAAAAAAGATGATCCTGATAAAACGCATTTAGAGCAAATTTGGGCGCAGCAGGGCGGGGTTCCTTATCCTGTTGATAATGGTGCCTTAAGTGGCACGATTACAGATTTACAAGCATGTTTAAACTTAAATGCATTGCATGTAAAGCCCGATCCGCAGACGGATCCAAATAATAAAACGAACCCAGCACATAAGGCATTGTTGGCATTATTAGAAAACATTGAGAATTTACCAACGGATGAATCAGAAGAAGCCATGACCGATAGTGTGTTTGATTGGTTAGATGAAGATAGTATTACCTATCGCTCGGGTGCAGAAGAAGATGAGTATTTATCTCGACAATACCCATATATGACGGCAAATAGTTACTTTGCTTCGACCTCTGAACTTCGTTTGGTAAAAGGTTTTAACCCACTCGTTATGGAGAAACTCTTACCATTTGTGTGTGTTATTCCTGGCAGTGAGTTGCTGCAAATAAACGTTAATACACTACCTGCAGAAAGTGCGATTTTATTAAGCTCGCTTATTGATGGCTTAAGCCTTTCAGGCGCTGAAGCGGTATTATCATCACGTCCTCAAGATGGATATGATGATTTAGAAGCTTTTTTTGAAGAGGTTAACCAACAAGGCGCACAAAACGTGAAAGCCGTTGAAAATCTATTCAGTATCAACAGTGAATATTTTAAACTACAAACGCAGGCTGAATTTGCAGAGCTGCGTTTTTCGATGACCACCTTACTCCATGCCACTAATGGTACAGTAACGATACTGGCGCGAAAATTTGGAGGCGTACAGTGACAGAGATATTGTTGATCCGTACGGGTCAAACGTTAAAAGACAGCCTTAACTGGCTAATTTACTCACCAATAGAACAAGAAATAATTGCTAGCGGCGAAATTGCCAATGCAACACAACTTGGTGAGCTAACAGAAAAAGCACAATCACGGGAAGTAGTCGCACTTTTACCAAGCGATCAGGTACAACTTAAAACAGTTACCCTACCAACTAAGTGGAACCGTAAGTTAGAGCAAGCACTTCCTTACATGCTAGAAGAAGAAATAGCCTGTGATGTTGATGACTTGTTCATAGCGATTGCTGAGCCAACACTTGTTGATGAAAAGCACGCTATTAACATCGCGATGACCGATCGTGAATGGTTTGAGCAATGGCTAGCTGAGTTTAATGAGCATGGCATCGAAGTATATAAAATACTGCCGGATGCTTTATTGTTACCTGATGTTGATGACAACACTCAGTTACGCGCTATTGAGCTTAATGGCCAGTGGCTATGTAAACAGGGTAATTGGCATATTGCCGCTGTAGAGCCGAACTGGCTTGCTGGCTATTTAACAGCATTAGGTAACCCTGATGTTGCACACTTTAGCCCTGCAACGGCTTTTCCTGACACAGTTAACCTTAGTGCTCAAACGCAGCAATACGATTTACCTTTAGCCTTATTTGCTAAGCAGTTACCTGAAGTGAAATTCAACCTTCGCCAAGGTGTTTATCAGCTTAAGAAAAAATCAGCGATTTGGTGGGGCTATTGGCAAAAAGCAGCTATTGCAGCAGGTGTTGCACTAGTTTGCAGTGTGGGTGTTAAGTCGCTTGAGCTTTATAAGTTAAATAACCAGCTTGAAGCCGCAAAAGCAGAAGTGGTTGCTAATTATCAGCGTGCTTTTCCAAATAAAAAAGTGCGACCTCAGCTTATCCGTAGTCAAATTCGCAGCGAACTTGCATTGATAGAAGGTGGCAGCACTGCTGGCTTCTTAGATTTGACTAACGATCTTGTCTCGATTTTTAGTGAAGTAAACGACTTCACACCAGAAACGCTTCGCTATGATCAAGGTCGTAACGAATTACGTATTCGCGCGCGCGGCAAAGATTTCCAGTCATTCAGTAAAGTAAAAGCAATTTTAGAACAGCGTGGCTTAACCGTAAATCAAGGCTCGCTGAACAATGATGGTGATTATGTCGTTGGTGAAATTAAGTTACGAGGTGCGGCATGAAAAACCAAATAATCAATTATTGGCGCTCGTTAAAAGAGCAAGAGCAGCAACTTGTAATGGTTGCAGGTGGTGTGTTTGTTATTTTTGTGCTGGTTATGGGGGTCTTTCGTCCACTTAACGCTGCTATCGAAAAAGCAGAGCAAGACACAATAAAACAGCAAGAGCTGTTGGCGTTGGTTGATGAAAGTATTGTTAAACTTAAAGCGAGTGGTAATGCACGTAATACGAGCAGCCGTAGCTTAAGCCAAATCGTTAATAGCACCCGTAATCGTTATCAAATTATCATTAGCAAAATGCAGCCAAATGACAATTCACTTCGTTTAACCATTGACTCTGTTGAGTTTAATAACCTTGTTGAATGGTTAGATGAACTGGTTAATTCACATGGCGTGCTAATCGAAAATTTAGATTTAAGTAAAGATGACAAATCAGGCTTTGTGCGTGTAAGTCGTTTGGTACTAGAGAAGTAAACGATGAAAAGAGTTATTTTATTAATCACAGTGTTTGTGATGTGTTTTTTGGTGTTTACGCTGGTAAAAACACCCGCTGCCGTTGCACTTGATTTAGCCAAGCCACATTTACCAAAGCAATTACAATTAGGTAAAGCCAGTGGCACGCTATGGGACGGGCGCATTATGCAGGTACGTTTTGATGGTGAGCAATTAAACAATGTGCGTTGGCAATTGTCGGGGTGGTCACTGTTTACAGGTAAATTAGTGGGTACGGTACGTTTTGGTGATCCTCGTGATAAAGCGGATATTTCAGGCCATGCTGATTTTTCTTACGGTTTATTTAACCAAGCGGTTACTGTGAAAAAGACCACTTTACGCTTAACAGTTGAACGTGCCATGCAACGTTTACAACTACCTTTGCCGATTAGTGCGCAAGGTCGTGTGATTGTAGATTTAGATGAGTACAGTTCAGGCGAGCCTTATTGTGAAAGTCTAAGCGGCGAAATTGCGAGCCCGAACATTGATGTGAAAGGAATGAATAACTGGTTTAGCATTGGTCCTTTAAGTGGCCGTTTAAGCTGTAAATCCGGTGATGTAGCAGTACTTGTAGACCCTGAAAACCGTTTAGGGCTTGAAGCTGATGCAGTATTAAAAGCGAACCTAGACTTTAAAGTAGCTGGTTATATTAAACCTGAAGCAAGCTTACCGAAAGAAGTGCATGATGCTGCGAAGTTTCTTGGTCGTCCTGATAACGAAGGTCGTTATCCGCTTAACTTTTAAATTGGATTAATTGAATAGTATGCAATTACCTGAGTTTTCAAAGCAGCAAAGCGAGCTTTTAAGTCAGTTTTTAGCGCAGCATCAAGATGCGCTTAGCTTGGCGCAAACCCAAGGTTATTTATTTGCGGTGATCTGTGCTCCTGAGCCGCTTGATGTTCACCAGTGGTTAGAAGAAGTTGCACCTGGTTCTGATGGGCAAATGGATGAGCAAGTGCTGTTTGCATTTATGGCTTTATATCAACAGATCAGCGAACAAGTATTCGAGACGGGTTTTGCATTACCTGTGAGCCTACAGCTGAGCTCGCAAGGGCAACAATACCTAGATATTCAAGAATGTCAGCATTGGAGCCAAGGTTTTATGCATGGTGCGCAAGGTTACGTTAACAAGCTATTAAGCGCGCCACAGTTAGCTGATGAGTTAAAAGAAGCCTTGGCTACAGCTCTGCAAAGCTTAGGCTTTTTTACCCTTGAAGCGAGTGAAATTGCAGCCCTTGCAACTGATAATGGTTTATCTGAAGGGCAACTATGCCAGCAGCAATATGAAGTAATGAATGAATTCGCCGCTGGCTTTGCAGAGTTAATTGAAGTCGTTGCTGTAAATAGCCAACTATATAATGATGAGAGCTGGAACTAACCCAGCTCGAGTAGGATGTTTGTGCAACCTTTGGCACAGCATACAACGCCTTTACCTGGCTGATCAGTTTTCAAATCTAAGGTGAGGGCGCCTTTACACTCTTCGCAGTATAAGGTTTGACCCTTGCCCAGCTTCTTTAGCATATTACGTTGTTTAGCAAACGAGTCGCTGGTTTTTTTGTTTAAAGCAGAAAAGTCCATTACTTGTTTAGCCTTTCTTCAAGCGCATTCGAAACAATACTACAAACACGATTCAAGCGTTCGCCATAAAAGTACAAGTTAATATCTTTTTCACGGCAATAATGAAGGTGAAAGAGTTGTAGTTTATCGTCGGTAGTGAATGTGTCTTCAATATACTCAAGCTCTGAGTTTGATAAATTAAGTTGTGACTTAATATTATTTTTAGCCATATTAGCGGCAGGACTTCGGTTTACCTTACTAGCATCAGAAATCATACCGACTCCCTCACCTAGTAACCTGTCCCTAGGTTCTTTGATCAAAGGATGATCAATTGTGAAAAGTGCTAAAATTATAAGCACTAAGATGAGAAATTTTTTCATAGTCCAATAAACTTTGATCTGAATGAATAGGTGGTAGCTGCAAGTTTAATAAAATGGTTGTTTTAAAAGCAAGCAGATACGATTAAATAGTTAAAAGTTCGTATATGAAATCTAACCCTGAAATTTTCCATAGATTGAGTATAATGCAATATATAGATTTAAAGTTTCAGAAATCTTTGAACGTAATGAGATGTATTCTGATTTGCTTATTGGCACAGAAACCTCTTACTGCAAACATATGTTTGAGTATTATTTCCTAGTGGCGTTGAGGAATTTTAATGGATAATCAGATTAAGGTTAAAAATATCCCAACGGAAGTAAAAATCCAGAAACCGGAAAATGCTTCCCTCGATGATAGATTTAATCCACGTAACCGTATTTATGTTCGAGCTGTAACGGGTTTACACCAATTGTTAAGGCAGCGAATTGGTTTTATCGGCATGCTTGCGTTCATGCTACTACCTTGGATCAACTTCCATGACCAGCAAGCTGTACTGTTCGATTTGGTAGGGCAAAAGTTTAACATTTTTGGTTTAACGCTTTGGCCACAAGATCTGACTATCCTTGCTTTCATTTTAATGTTGGCGGCGTTTGCGTTGTTCTTAGTAACTACTTTCTATGGACGGGTTTGGTGTGGTTATACTTGCCCACAAACTGTTTGGACTTTCATTTTTATTTGGTTTGAAGAAAAGTTTGAAGGTACAGCTAATCAGCGAAAGAAACTAGATCAACGCCCGATGGACTTTGATAAGTTTTGGCGAAAAAGCGCCAAGCACGGTAGCTGGTGGTTATTCTCACTTTATACAGCGTTTACTTTTGTTGGTTATTTTACGCCTATCCGCCAGTTGCTACCTGATCTTTTTACCCTTGATGCAACAGCGTATTCGTATATTTGTTTAGCCGTATTTGCAGTCTGTACTTATGGTAATGCGGGTTGGATGCGCGAAATCATGTGTTTACACATTTGTCCTTATTCTCGCTTTCAATCAGCTATGTTCGATAAAGATACCTTTACCGTGAGCTATGATGAGGCACGTGGTGAGAGCCGCGGCCCACGTTCACGCAAGCAAGATCCAAAAGAGCTTGGCTTAGGTGATTGTATCGACTGTAACTTATGTGTGCAGGTGTGCCCAACGGGGATCGATATTCGTAACGGCTTACAATATGAGTGTATTAACTGTGGTGCATGTATCGATGCGTGTGATGGGGTGATGGATAAAATGAATTACCCACGCGGACTTATTTCCTACACCACAGAACGCAACTTAGAAACGCCAGACAACAAAACACACGCACTGCGCCCTAAGTTAATTGGTTATTTAGTTATCTTAGTGGTGTTAACAGGGGCGCTGGTGGCAAATATTGCGATGCGTAAACCGATGGAGTTGGATATCATCCGTGACCGTAATCAGCTATACCGTGTTGACTTTAATGGCCTAGTTGAAAACACCTATACACTAAAAGTAATTAACAAAGCTCAGCATCAGCAAACCTTTAATATTCGTGTTGAAGGGCTTGATAACTTTGAGTACATTGGCAAACAAACTTTCACAGTACCTTCTGGCGAGTCTTATAACGTGCCACTGTCATTGGTTGTTGATCCATATGATTTGAAAAAGCCGATGACGAAGTTTGAGTTCGTACTTTCTATCGATGGTGAGCCTGATGTGCAGATTTCACAGCCGAGTAACTTCTTTAAGGCGCGATAATTAAGTACACTGAGCGAATGAATAAAAAGCGGGATTTTCCCGCTTTTTTTATATGATGAGGCATTATGAGTAAATTTAGTTTTGTAGACCTTACACCCGATTCAATTTTAGATGCGGTTGAAAGTATCGGTGTTTATGCTGAATCAGGGCTGCTGGCATTAAATAGCTACGAGAACCGTGTTTATCAATTTAAAGCAGAAGATGGCCATCGTTATGTTGTTAAGTTTTACCGTCCAGAGCGCTGGAGTAAGGCGCAAATCTTAGAAGAGCATGCATTTGCATTTGAACTCGCTGAGGCCGAAGTGCCAGTTGTTGCACCTGTAATTATCGAAGGGCAAAGCTTATTTGAGCATGATGGTTATTTGTTTACGTTATTCCCAAGTGTGGGCGGGCGTATTTTTGAAGTTGATAATTTAGATCAACTCGATGTACTTGGCCGCTTAATTGGGCGAATGCACCAAGTAGCAAAAGCAAAGCCATTTGAACATAGACCTGTGATCAGCTGTGAAGAATATCTTAAGACAGCTAAAGTTCAGTTACAGGCAAGTAACTTGGTGCCAATGGCATTAGAGAACGCCTTTTATACTATTTTAGATTTGGTGATCAAAGAAACCACACAGCAGTATAAAAATGTTGAAACTATTCGTCTGCACGGTGACTGTCATGCCGGCAATATACTGTGGTCTGGTGATGCATTAATGTTTGTTGATTTAGACGACAGTCGACAAGGACCTGCAATTCAAGATCTTTGGATGATGCTCAGTGGCGATCGTAACAATCAACTGTTACAGTTAGACACTTTAGTCGCAGCGTACGAAGAATTTAGCGATTTTGATCACAGCCAATTAAAGCTGATTGAACCACTTAGAGCGATGCGAATGGTGCATTACATGGGCTGGTTGGCGAAAAGGTGGGATGATCCTGCGTTCCCGCGGAACTTTTCATGGTTTGCTGAAGACAAATACTGGGAGCAGCAAATACTAGCGTTAAAAGAACAGCTTGCAGCGCTACAAGAAGCACCATTAAAATTATTACCATAAATTTTTAAAGTTAATAAAGTCGAGAGAACAATGTTTAAAAAATTAAAGTTAAGTCTACTCATTTTATGTTTACCTTTTGCGGCCTTTGCTGCTGATTTTGAAGCAGGTAATCAATACGAAGTATTAAAAGTTGAGAAAAGTGCAACACCTCAAGTAACCGAGTTCTTTTCATTTTATTGCCCACACTGTTTTCAGTTTGAACCAGTTGCAAAAGCATTAACGGCAAGTCTTCCTGAAGGGACTGAATTTGTAAAAAGTCATGTTAACTTTTTAGGCGGTGTGTCTAAGCAAACTCAAAGTAACTTAAGCTATGCCTACTTAATTGCTAAGCAACATGGCAAAGCAGAACAAGTAGCTGATCAAATCTTTAACAGCATCCATAGACAACGTGCCTTACTTAAAGACATGAAAGACGTTAAAGCACTACTTGCAACTAATGGTATTAGTAATGAAGTGTTTGATTCTGAAATTGCAAGCATGCCAGTGATTAGCGCTGAAAAAGCGATGCAAGATAAGCAGCAAAAATATTCAGACATGGGCGCCTTAACAGGTGTACCAACTTTTATCGTCAATGATAAATACAAAATTAATTTAAATACCATCAAGAGCCAGCAGATGCTTGATGAATTAGTCGAATTTTTATTAAAACAATAATTTTGGAGTAAAGAAGTAATGATCAAGTTAGTAAAAGCTGTATTAATGGCTGCCACGCTAGGTTTAGCGGCAAATGCCTCAGCTGCTCAATATGAAGAAGGTAAGCATTATGAAACGATTGATGCACGCGCTTCTAAAAAGCCAGAAGTAAAAGAGTTCTTCTCATTCTACTGCCCACACTGTAATAACTTCGAGCCAGTTGTGAAAGAGCTTAAAACACTTCTTAAAGATGGCGTTAAATTCAAAAAGAGCCATGTTGATTTTTCAGGTCCTCGTGACCCAGAAATTCAAACCATCTTAGCGCAAGGTTATGCGACGGCTAATGTGTTACCACAGAAAGACGCGTTAGTAGCCGCTGTGTTTAATCATATTCACGGTAAGCGTGCTCGTATTAACGAACTAGCTGATATGAAAGACATCTTCGTTTCACAAGGTGTATCGGCTGAAGATTTTGATAAGTACTACAACAGCTTTTCTGTACGTACTATGGCGTCTAAAATGAAACGCGACCAAGAATACTACCAACAAAAAGGTGCTTTAAAAGGCGTTCCAACTTTTATTGTTAATGGTAAATATCGCTTAATCTTAGGTGCGGACTCAGGTATCAGTGATGCAAAGAGCATGGCAGATTTAATTAACTACCTAGCTGATAAATAAGCTAATTAGTTAAATTTAATTCAAAGCTCCGTTCGCGGAGCTTTTTTATTGGTAAAGCAAATGCAAAAACTATTAGTTTCAAGCTGTTTGTTAGGAAACCCTGTTCGTTATGACGGGCAATCGCAAAACTTACTCCATCCTGGTTTAGAAACTCTTAAACAGCAAGAAAGGCTCGTTGCATTCTGCCCTGAAGTAGCTGGTGGCTTACCTACACCAAAACCGCCTGCAGAAATCAAAGTGGGTAGAGTACTTACCAAAGATGCGCAAGATGTCACAGTGCAGTTTGCTTATGGCGCAGAACAAGCACTTAAACTTTGCAAAAAACAGGGCATTCGCTATGCGTTGTTAAAAGAATCAAGCCCGTCATGTGGTCGCAATACTATTTACGATGGTAGTCATTCAGGAAAGAAAATTTCAGGGATGGGGTTAACTGCAAGGCTGTTAACTGACAATGGTATAGCTGTATTCAGCGAGCAGCAGTTGCCAGCGCTATTTGCTGCGCTGGCAGAGTGATTTTATTTACGTTGTAAAAACACACCTGATTCAATGTGATGGGTGTAAGGGAATTGATCAAAAATTGCAAAACGTTTTACTTCATGGGTTTTGCATAAATGATCAAGGTCACGTTCTAGGGTATCGGGATTACACGAGATATAAATAATGTTGTCGTAGTTCGCAACTAGGTCACAAGTTAGCGTGTCCATTCCAGCACGTGGTGGATCCACCAAGATTGTTTGGCAGTTATAGCTTTTCAGGTCTATGCCATCTAAACGAGAGAAGGTACGTTCGCCTTTCATTGCTTGAGTGAACTCTTCACTCGACATACGAATGATATCTAAGTTCTCAACCTTGTTTTGTGCAATATTGTATTGTGCTGAGTAAACCGATGATTTTGATATCTCAGTGGCTAATACCCGGTCGAATGAACCCGCAAGAGCAATCGAAAAGTTACCATTTCCACAATATAACTCTAGTAAGTCATTATTGAGGGGTTGGCAAAGCGCTTGTGCCCACTCTAGCATCTTGATGTTTACTTTCGCATTCGGTTGCGTAAAGCTATTTTCGACTTGCTGATAAATAAGCTCTTTACCGTTTACGTTTAAACGCTCGATAACGTAATCATTACCAATCACTTCTTTTTGCTTACGAGCACGGCCAATAAAATCAATCTTAAACTGTGTGCTCAGTTTTGCTTTAAGCTCTTTAATTGCTTGTAGCCACTGCTCATCTAGTTGTTTGTGATACAACAAGCTAACAAGGATCTCGCCACTTAAGCTTGAAAGGTAATCGATTTGAAACAGCTTACGGCGCAGAACTTCATTGTCTTTTAAGTTTTCGATCATCGCTTGCATCACTTCACCCACTAAAGGTGCTGCAGGATCAAACTCATCTACGCGGATCTTTTCTTTAGTTTGTTGATCAAACATGATGTGAAACAGGTCTTCACCTTCATGCCAAACACGAAACTCTGCACGTTGGCGGTAATGAATAGGATCAGAGCCGAACACTTCTAATTTTTCGACCCCAAAACGTCGAAACTGTGAGGTGATGCGCTGCTCTTTCTCACTCAATTGTGCATCATATTGAGTTGTATCAATTTTTATAACCGCCATGGCTGATTACCTTTTATCTCTTAGCTTTATAACGGCGCTATTGTAGGGAGCGCTGAGGATTTGTCTAGTTTTGTTATTTATTTTAGTGTCGTTTTTTTATACAAAAAACTTAAGTTCTTTGGTTTTTGGCCGATAATGAGTTAACCATAACATGGAGTCGGATCATGAAAATTGGCAACCTAGGCTATATGCCTAATACAAATGTGAATAAATACAATGGCAAGCAGGCATTGCAACAGCCTACCATTCAAAATCGTCAAGATAGTTATCAACAACGCGGTCGTGAGCTCGCGGCAAAAGTTCTTGATGATAAACTTGCTGAGGCACTTGGTTTACCTAAAGCCGAAGAGAAAAAAGATAAACCCTTGTTCGACTTTGAAGAGATCGTGAAAAACGTACTCGACTTTGTTGGCGGTGCACTTCGTAAAGCAAAAGCTGATGGTGCTGATGATGAAAAACTCAAAGGCATGCTAGGTGATGCACGTAAAGGTGTGCAAATGGGCATCGACGATGCGTATGATGAGCTTAAAGAGTCAGGTATTCTTAACGATGACATCGAAGAGGGCATCGAAAAGTCTAAAGAAGGTATCTTTAAAGGTATTGATGAATTAGAAGAAGACTTGTTCAATCCTAAACCTAATGCGGTTTCAGTAAGCCAGGCTCAATACATCAGTTTAAGTAATAACGCGGAGTACACTTTCACCACCGCTGAAGGTGACGAAGTAAGTATTAGCTTTGCTGATGCATACGAAAGTAAGTCTGCAAGCAGCTATAGCAAAAATGGCGACAACGAAGCCTTTGTCAGTGAGTCTTCGCAATCACGTGATTTATCATTCTCGATGTCGGTCAATGGTGATTTAAATGAGCAAGAGCAGCAAGCTATCAATGAATTGATGGAAGACTTGCAGAGTGTTAGCGAAACATTCTTCTCTGGTTCATTAGAAGAAGCCTTTGAACAAGCTAAAGAGCTGAACTTAGGTAACGAGCAACTAGTCGGCTTTACCATGGATCTGAAACAAACCAAAACAGTAGCAGCGATTAAAGGGTATGAAGAATATAAACCTGCTCCTGAAAAAGAAGTTGCTGAGAAAATAGCGCCATTTAATGACGATTTGAAACAGGCGTTTAATAAAGCGGGCGATATTGGTTTGCAAAATGAACTGGCTGGCATCTTACAATGGTTAAACCAAGATAAAGAAGAAGTCAGTAAGCTGGTGGATTATACCAAAGCAATGTTCGAACAAATGAATAAGCTACGCTCGTCAACAGAAGAAGAGGCATAGTCCTTTCTTTCTTTTTATAAAGCTGCATGGCAAACTGCTGATCTTTGATGATCCGAGGTAAGCAGTTTGTCAGTTCATATAATGGTGTTTGATTCTGGTATAGGTGGAACAACCGTACTTGAACAGATCCAAGTATTGATCCCAGATGCTGATTATAGTTATTTTATGGACAATGCTTTATTGCCCTATGGCGCGCAAAGTCAGCAAACGATCATAGCCCGCCTTTTAGCGCTACTACAGTTTATCGAGACAGCAAACTTACAGGTTGATATTCTAGTTATTGCGTGTAATACCGCCTCTACCTCTGCCTTAGAAACTATTCGTCAGCACACAAGTATAGAAGTTGTCGGGGTAGTACCTGCAATAAAACCTGCTTGCGCTATAAGTAACAGCAAACATATTGGTTTACTGGCAACACCATCAACCATCAAGAGTCGCTATACTGCAAATTTAATTAGTACTCATAGCCAAGACACACAAGTCAGCTTATATGGCTCAACTGAGCTGGTAGAAATTGCAGAAACACTATTTCATACGCAGAAAATCAATAAAGCGAAGCTTGAGAAAGTATTGAGTAATTTAGCGATAGCAGAAGATATAGATGTACTGGTACTTGGCTGTACACACTTTCCATTACTAGCCAGCGCGATTAGTGACTACTATAAACAACAGATCTTCCTTATTGACTCAGGCAAAGCGATTGCTAAGCGCGTTGAAAGTTTAATTGCTCTACGAGGCTTTACTCTTACTACAGATAAAAAAAAGCCGCTGCACTATTATGCAACGGCTCCTATTGGTCATTCGCAATTAAGCGTTGAGCTTATTACGCTGACTGATCAGATCCCTCACGAAAGCTGTTAGCTTCGTTCTCTTGTTTTTGTTTTGCCTCACGCACTTTTAAAGTACGTTGTTGGAATTCGCTATCATTTAATTGATTGATTGCTTTATCTGCATCAGCTTCAGCCATTTCAACAAAACCAAAGCCACGACGTTTACCTGTATTTTTATCTTTTAATAAACGTACATTGAAAACTTTGCCTTGTTCTTCGAATAAAGCACGAACAACACCTTCATTAGCACGATAAGGTAGGTTGCCAACATAAAGTGTTTTTGTTTTTACTTGACTCCTCACTTGACGCTGATGAAAGTGCTGCAATAACCAAAGCACCAATTAATAAGCCTGCACCAAATAGCAATGCTGGGTCTAAAGCTAAGCTTGCAAGTGCGAACTTAACAACCACAAAACCTAAAACAGCAAGAATAACGGAGAAAAGAAAAGATTTTTGATCGGGTAATTTCATTTTGATCTACCAATAAACAAGAAATAAACATTAATTTAACATTGTGAACTTGCTATCTTAACGAGTTAAATGAACATAGCAATGAAATTTGCATTAAATTATGAATATTGGCTTAAAAAACAGCCATAATAACGACCGTTTTTGCTGTTTTCGGTAAATTTAGTTCGCTTTTTGAGCGAACAGTAAAAAGATCGAAAAAAAGTGTTGATCTGTTTTTGGATCTCCCTATAATGCGACCCCACTGACACGGCGGGCAGCAACGAAAGACGCTGAACAACGTAGCAGAGAGTTAAGTGAAACTTCGGTTTCAAATAATCGAAAGAAAGTTTGAAATTAAGTATTGACTCGAAAAATTAAGGATGTATTATACGCATCCCTAGCGACAACGTCGCAACGTTCTTTAACAATATAAAGCAATCATCTGTGTGGGCACTCGTACAGATTGAGTTCTAACAGCGAAGCTTGGTTTACTAAGTGGAGCAAACAAATTTAGAGTCTCAATTTCTTATGAGTGACTATATAGTCAATTTATACAGAATTCATTGAGCACGAAACTTCGGTTTCAAAAAACTTTTAATTGAAGAGTTTGATCATGGCTCAGATTGAACGCTGGCGGCAGGCCTAACACATGCAAGTCGAGCGGTAACAGAGAGTAGCTTGCTACTCTGCTGACGAGCGGCGGACGGGTGAGTAATGCTTGGGAATATGCCTTATGGTGGGGGACAACAGTTGGAAACGACTGCTAATACCGCATGATGTCTACGGACCAAAGTGGGGGACCTTCGGGCCTCACGCCATAAGATTAGCCCAAGTGGGATTAGCTAGTTGGTGAGGTAATGGCTCACCAAGGCGACGATCCCTAGCTGGTTTGAGAGGATGATCAGCCACACTGGGACTGAGACACGGCCCAGACTCCTACGGGAGGCAGCAGTGGGGAATATTGCACAATGGGCGCAAGCCTGATGCAGCCATGCCGCGTGTGTGAAGAAGGCCTTCGGGTTGTAAAGCACTTTCAGTAAGGAGGAAAGGTTAAGTGTTAATAGCACTTAGCTGTGACGTTACTTACAGAAGAAGCACCGGCTAACTCCGTGCCAGCAGCCGCGGTAATACGGAGGGTGCGAGCGTTAATCGGAATTACTGGGCGTAAAGCGTACGCAGGCGGTTTGTTAAGCGAGATGTGAAAGCCCCGGGCTCAACCTGGGAACTGCATTTCGAACTGGCAAACTAGAGTGTGATAGAGGGTGGTAGAATTTCAGGTGTAGCGGTGAAATGCGTAGAGATCTGAAGGAATACCGATGGCGAAGGCAGCCACCTGGGTCAACACTGACGCTCATGTACGAAAGCGTGGGGAGCAAACAGGATTAGATACCCTGGTAGTCCACGCCGTAAACGATGTCTACTAGAAGCTCGGGTCTTCGGACTTGTTTTTCAAAGTTAACGCATTAAGTAGACCGCCTGGGGAGTACGGCCGCAAGGTTAAAACTCAAATGAATTGACGGGGGCCCGCACAAGCGGTGGAGCATGTGGTTTAATTCGATGCAACGCGAAGAACCTTACCTACACTTGACATACAGAGAACTTACCAGAGATGGTTTGGTGCCTTCGGGAGCTCTGATACAGGTGCTGCATGGCTGTCGTCAGCTCGTGTTGTGAGATGTTGGGTTAAGTCCCGCAACGAGCGCAACCCCTATCCTTAGTTGCCAGCGATTCGGTCGGGAACTCTAAGGAGACTGCCGGTGATAAACCGGAGGAAGGTGGGGACGACGTCAAGTCATCATGGCCCTTACGTGTAGGGCTACACACGTGCTACAATGGCGCATACAGAGTGCTGCGAACCTGCGAGGGTAAGCGAATCACTTAAAGTGCGTCGTAGTCCGGATTGGAGTCTGCAACTCGACTCCATGAAGTCGGAATCGCTAGTAATCGCGTATCAGAATGACGCGGTGAATACGTTCCCGGGCCTTGTACACACCGCCCGTCACACCATGGGAGTGGGTTGCTCCAGAAGTGGATAGTCTAACCTTCGGGAGGACGTTCACCACGGAGTGATTCATGACTGGGGTGAAGTCGTAACAAGGTAGCCCTAGGGGAACCTGGGGCTGGATCACCTCCTTATACGATTTAGAACTTATTTGTTCGTAGTGTCCACACAGATGATTGTTAATTGTAAAGAGAACAACACTTATTGTTTGGGTCTGTAGCTCAGTTGGTTAGAGCGCACCCCTGATAAGGGTGAGGTCGGTAGTTCAAATCTACTCAGACCCACCACTTCTTCTTGATACTGAGTTGTAAGCTTCGTCGTTTAGTGAACTAAACGTCCTCAACTTACGCCTTGTCTCAATCGAAGTGGCTAATAAAACAGTAAGTACCAGCATATGTGGGGCTATAGCTCAGCTGGGAGAGCGCCTGCCTTGCACGCAGGAGGTCAGCAGTTCGATCCTGCTTAGCTCCACCACTTTTACTCCTTAAAAATAAACATTCTTAATCAGGTAATAAACTGCTTGAGAATAGAGTGTGTTTAATTTTGAGAAGTTTATTCTCTTGCTCTTTAAAAATTTGGAAAGCTGATATTAAAATTCTTATAGATAACATTGTTATTTATAAAGAGTTTTCAAAAGTAAAAAATATGCCAGTTAATCAGCAATGATTAATCGGTATCTACTTTAGTATTCTCATCATTATTTGATGAATTAACTTCTGGCGAAGTTAACAGCTGTCACTAACAAAGACCCGTTTGGGTTGTATGGTTAAGTGACTAAGCGTACACGGTGGATGCCTTGGCAGTTGGAGGCGATGAAGGACGTATTAACTTGCGATAAGCCTAGTCAAGCTAGTAAAAAGCGCTTGAGACTAGGATTTCCGAATGGGGAAACCCACCTGCTTGCAGGTATCTTGCACTGAATACATAGGTGTAAGAGGCGAACGCGGAGAACTGAAACATCTAAGTACCCGTAGGAACAGAAATCAACCGAGATTCCGGAAGTAGCGGCGAGCGAAACCGGACCAGCCCTTAAGCTTATTATGTGTTAGTGGAACATTCTGGAAAGTTTGACGATACAGGGTGATAGTCCCGTACACGAAAATGCATCTTAAGTGAAATCGAGTAGGTCGGAGCACGTGAAACTTTGACTGAATATAGGTGGACCATCATCTAAGGCTAAATACTCCCAACTGACCGATAGTGAACCAGTACCGTGAGGGAAAGGCGAAAAGAACCCCTGTGAGGGGAGTGAAATAGAACCTGAAACCGTGTACGTACAAGCAGTAGGAGCCCTTCGAGGGTGACTGCGTACCTTTTGTATAATGGGTCAGCGACTTATATTTTGTAGCGAGGTTAACCGATTAGGGTAGCCGTAGGGAAACCGAGTCTTAACTGGGCGTATAGTTGCAAGGTATAGACCCGAAACCCGGTGATCTAGCCATGGGCAGGTTGAAGGTTGAGTAACATCAACTGGAGGACCGAACCCACTAACGTTGAAAAGTTAGGGGATGACCTGTGGCTAGGAGTGAAAGGCTAATCAAACCGGGAGATAGCTGGTTCTCCCCGAAATCTATTTAGGTAGAGCCTCGGACGAATACTTACGGGGGTAGAGCACTGTTAAGGCTAGGGGGTCATCCCGACTTACCAACCCTTTGCAAACTCCGAATACCGTAAAGTACTATCCGGGAGACACACGGCGGGTGCTAACGTCCGTCGTGAAGAGGGAAACAACCCAGACCGCCAGCTAAGGTCCCAAAGTCATAGTTAAGTGGGAAACGATGTGGAAAGGCCCAGACAGCCAGGAGGTTGGCTTAGAAGCAGCCATCCTTTAAAGAAAGCGTAATAGCTCACTGGTCGAGTCGGTCTGCGCGGAAGATGTAACGGGGCTAAACTATGCACCGAAGCTGCGGATTCAAACTTTGTTTGAGTGGTAGGGGAGCGTTCTGTAAGCCGTTGAAGGTGAACCGGGAGGTTTGCTGGAGGTATCAGAAGTGCGAATGCTGACATGAGTAACGATAATGCGGGTGAAAAACCCGCACGCCGGAAGACCAAGGGTTCCTATCCCATGTTAATCAGGGTAGGGTAAGTCGACCCCTAAGGCGAGGCCGAAAGGCGTAGTCGATGGGAAACGGGTTAATATTCCCGTACTTGGTATAATTGCGATGGGGGGACGGAGCAGGCTAAACAAGCATGGCGTTGGTTGTCCATGTGAAAGTGAGTAGGTTGGTGACTTAGGAAAATCCGGGTTGCTAAGACTGAGACACGAGACGAGCACCCAAGGGTGTGAAGTTGTTGATGCCATACTTCCAGGAAAAGCCTCTAAGCTTCAGATTATACCGAATCGTACCCCAAACCGACACAGGTGGTCAGGTAGAGAATACTAAGGCGCTTGAGAGAACTCGGGTGAAGGAACTAGGCAAAATTGTACCGTAACTTCGGGAGAAGGTACGCTCCTATCTGTGATGAGACTTGCTCTCTAAGCGGACGGGAGCCGCAGTGACCAGGTGGCTGGGACTGTTTATTAAAAACACAGCACTGTGCAAAATCGCAAGATGACGTATACGGTGTGACACCTGCCCGGTGCCGGAAGGTTAATTGATGGGGTTAGTTTTCGGACGAAGCTCTTGATCGAAGCCCCGGTAAACGGCGGCCGTAACTATAACGGTCCTAAGGTAGCGAAATTCCTTGTCGGGTAAGTTCCGACCTGCACGAATGGTGTAACCATGGCCACGCTGTCTCCACCCGAGACTCAGTGAAATTGAAATCGCAGTGAAGATGCTGTGTACCCGCGGCTAGACGGAAAGACCCCGTGAACCTTTACTACAGCTTGGCACTGAACATTGACCCTACATGTGTAGGATAGGTGGGAGGCTTTGAAGCAGAAACGCTAGTTTTTGTGGAGCCGTCCTTGAAATACCACCCTTGTAGTGTTGATGTTCTAACGTTGGCCCCTAATCGGGGTTACGGACAGTGCCTGGTGGGTAGTTTGACTGGGGCGGTCTCCTCCCAAAGAGTAACGGAGGAGCACGAAGGTTGGCTAAGTACGGTCGGACATCGTACGGTTAGTGTAATGGTAGAAGCCAGCTTAACTGCGAGACAGACACGTCGAGCAGGTACGAAAGTAGGTCATAGTGATCCGGTGGTTCTGAATGGAAGGGCCATCGCTCAACGGATAAAAGGTACTCCGGGGATAACAGGCTGATACCGCCCAAGAGTTCATATCGACGGCGGTGTTTGGCACCTCGATGTCGGCTCATCACATCCTGGGGCTGAAGTCGGTCCCAAGGGTATGGCTGTTCGCCATTTAAAGTGGTACGCGAGCTGGGTTTAGAACGTCGTGAGACAGTTCGGTCCCTATCTGCCGTGGGCGTTTGAGAATTGAGAGGGGTTGCTCCTAGTACGAGAGGACCGGAGTGAACGAACCGCTGGTGTTCGGGTTGTCATGCCAATGGCACTGCCCGGTAGCTACGTTCGGAACTGATAAGCGCTGAAAGCATCTAAGCGCGAAGCAGGCCTCGAGATGAGTTCTCACTAGACTTTTAAAGTCTCTGAAGGGCCGTTGAAGACTACAACGTTAATAGGCAGGATGTGGAAGTGGTGTGAGCCATTAAGCTAACCTGTACTAATTACCCGTGAGGCTTAACCATACAACGCCAAACGCGTTTTATGACAGCGTAACGAACAGAAGTTAAGTTACTAAAGTAGACATTTTACTTAATATCAGAATTCCAGATTTATTAATTTGCTCAGATGAGCGAATTAAAACCCAATTTGCTTGGTGACAATAGCGTTTTGGACCCACCTGACCCCATGCCGAACTCAGTAGTGAAACGAAACAGCGCCGATGATAGTGTAGCAGCTGCTATGTGAAAGTAGGTCATCGCCAGGCTCCAAATAAGAGAAAGCCCGATTCGAAAGAGTCGGGCTTTTTTGCGTTTGGAGCTGTCAGCCAGGTAGGTTGGGTAGAGCGGAGCGAAACCCAACGTGAGTTATACCATTCCGCATAAAGATTAAATCAATTTAATCCATTCCCGATTGCACATTTTCTTCACTCGATCCGGGATTGAAATAAAGTGATTCCATGCCTTTGAAACTTCATCGACAATTTCGTCATAGCCCGAAAACACTCTATTGGATAAACAATGCTGTCGTATCCAGCTCCATACTTGCTCTATTGGATTTAGCTCTGGTGAATAAGGTGGGAGCTTTATCAGGGTTAGGTTTTTAAATTCTGCAGCTGTATCGTATGTGTGCCAGCCTGCGCCATCTATTATCACGACAGCGTGTCTTCCAACAGGTGTCGCGTGTGATATCTGGCGCATATGCTGCGTCATTGCTTCTTTATTTACGAATGGGCTAACTAACGCTTCTGTTTGGCCTGTCGCTGGACATACCGCGCCAAATAAGTATCCATAGTCAAATTGCTGTTGTTTTACAATCCGTGGCCGAGTGCCTGTTTCAGCCCAAATGCGCGTAGTCGGATTTTGCTGGCCAAATCGTGCTTCGTCCTGAAACCATACGTCGATCCGATCAAGAGGAAGGTGTCCTGGTGTGTGAAGGATCGTTTCCAGCTGGAAGTTTTTTAAAAGCCTCTTGGCTCTGTAATGATTGTTTTGGGTGTTTAGAGCGGCTTGTGATCCAACTAAAGCCAAGTTGCTTTAGAATTTTATAGACATGATTTAAGTGGTAATGAACACCAAATTCAGTGTGAATGTAATGCACAATGTCTTCACCGGTAAGGCGGCCACCACGTAGTTCTGTGTTCGTGCGCTTTATAAATTCAGACAGTTGTTCAAGTTGCCGCTGTTGCAGCCTTGATGGACGTCCTTGAATAGGCTTATTGTCTAAACCATCAAGCCCATACTCTAGGTAACTAGAAACCCATTTATTCACACTACTTCTTGCAGTGTTTAGACGTTTTGCAATATCGGTTCGGCTATTACCCTCATAAAATAAAGACACTGCGAGCAATCGCATGCGTTTTCGTGCGTTTGGTTCTTTTCGAGAAAGCGCTAAAAGCTGTTCAGATATGTTTGAATTCAATGTTATTAGCCGGTGATTTTATATAGCCTATATTAGATCAGATATTTAAGCGGAATGGTATTAGCGAGTTACAAGTTAGCAAGGATAAAGTTGAACTGCGGGGTTGTTTAGTACAGAGTCATTCTAAGCTCACCCTGTTCATTCTCCAGGTAGGTTGGGTAGAGCGGAGCGAAACCCAACATAATCCATATGACCCTCTTCATAACCCATGGTTAAAAATTCTTAAAATCTCTACTGGTCTAACAGGTTAGCGATCTCTAAAACGGCTTATTTCACCTTGCGCTAATTCGTCTTTTATTAATGAACTTTACCTCTGCATTGTGCATGACGAATTACCACGCTGTTTGGTTTCGCTGCGCTCTACCCAACCTACGCCACGCCTTCCAACTTTCCAGTTGCTAACAAAAAAGCCCAGCCGATTTCCCGGCTGGGCTTCTATATCTAGCAATGATGGGATTACTTAATCATGCTGTAGATAAGCGCAAATACGGCTAGAGAGCCAACTGTTAATACGAACAGTGTGCTTAAGCGGTTTCTGTATTTGTGTAAGCTAGGTACTTTATAAACGGCAATCATTGGCATGATGAAAAGGATCATGGCGATGATAGGGCCTGACAGCTGATCCATCATGTCTAAAATACTTGGGTTGATCACCGAGCAATACCAAATAGCAAAGAACATGATAACAGTGCCAATCTTATCAACGAGTTTAGGGTTCATATGGGCTTGCTTACTAACAAGGCCGTTGAAGCTTTCACGGGCACCTAAGAAGTGACCTAAGAATGAAGACGTAATCGCGATAAAGGCTACTAATGGCCCTAAGGTAGCAATAAACGAGTTATCTGTAATATTGGCAAGGAATGACAAGATAGACACGTTATCAGCTTTTGCTTGTATCATTTGTTCAGTAGATAGTGACAGCACACACGAGAATACAAACAGTAAAACAAACACGATTAATAGTAGGCTAGTACGCTTTAGAATTGCTTCTGACTTCATTTTAGCATTGTTGCCATAGTGAGCACGTTGTACATGCACAAAGCTTGAGATCGCAGCTGCGTGGCTAAATGAGAATACAATGATAGGTATTGATAACCAAAGTGTTTTCATAAAGCCTGAAAACTCAGGGACAGACACATCTGGCATTTGCCAGCTTGGGATCAGGTAAATCGATAAGAAAAACAAGATAGCGACGAGAGGATAAACAAGGATTGCAAAAGCACGTAACATCAGTGCTTCGCCACCAAGCATTAAACTGATCATACCGCCAACGAGTACACCAGATAACAGTACGCGTGGTGGTGATTCCATACCTAGTTGATTAACGATAAAGCTATCAACAGTGTTGGTTAATCCAACACCGTAAATAAGTAAGATAGGGAAGATAGAGAGAAAATACAGTAAAGAGATTAAGCGCCCGGCGTTAATGCCAAAGTGTTCTTCTACTACATCGGTAAAGTCTGCTTCAGGCTGTTTTGATGATAAAACAAATCGGGCTAAGCCTCTGTGAGCTAAGTAAGTCATCGGAAAGGCAAGACACGCCATGATAATCAAAGGCCAAAATCCGCCGATACCGATATTAATTGGTAAGAATAAAATCCCTGCACCGACTGCGGTGCCAAATAAACTTAATACCCATTGGGTGTCATGAAGATTCCATTTTGAGTTACTACTTGTTGTCGATGCATCATACGGCATAGCATCTTGATGTGTGTTCATTAGCACTCCACTATTAGAATAATAATTGTCGCGCAGCATATAGAAAAGCGACTTAGAATGCATGTTTTAGCGTTGTATTTAAATAACTATGCTGTAAGGAGAGACTTACAAAAGAAGAAAGTTGGGCTTATTTATAAAGCCCAGTTGTGGTATTTATTCTGCTGCTGCAAGTGCGCGAGCTTTAATATCTGCGGCAAATGCTAAACCTTTCTTAAAACGTGCCTCAGCTGCAGTGATTTCACTTTCATCGCCATTAGCGGCAAGCACTCCTTGTGAAAGGGCTTTATAAAGTGCGCTAATTTGGGCCTCGTAGCCAGATTCAATTGCTTTTTCAACAGTCGTCATGGTTATTCCTTTATGAGTTTGAGAGAGCAAAATACTATAGGAACAAGGACTTATTGGCTAGATGATTGTGGTCATAAAGTAGGGAATATGAAATTTTGATATTTATTTTGCGATGACAGGGGAGACGCTGGGTTTCGCTACGCTCTACCCAGCCTACGGTATTTAACGGAATGCTTTTAGTCCTGTAATGCCGATACGACAAAATACGGATTCAGATACTCTTCTTTACTGTTATACAGTAGTGGGCTGCCATCGAGTTTGCTAACCGTTGCGCCTGCTATTTCGGCAATCGCATGACCTGCTCCGGTATCCCACTCACAGGTTGAATTTAGGCGTGGGTATATATCAGCACTACCTTCGGCAACAAGACAAAGTTTTAGCGAGCTGCCCTTTGAAACCATTTCTACATCTTCAAACTGTTTTACAAATTCAGCTAGATCAGGAGAAGGGTGTGAACGGCTGCCGACAACACGGATAAGCCCTTTATTTGGTTTACGGGTTACCTTAAGTTCAATGCGCTCATCACCTTTATCTTTAAAGGCACCAATTGCCTCAGCAGCAATATACGACACACCTAATGCCGGTGCATCGACAACAGCTAATACTGGTTTACCTTTTTCAATCAAGGCAATGTTCACTGTAAACTCGCCATTCTTTTTAATGAACTCTTTGGTGCCATCAATTGGGTCTACTAACCAGTAGCGTTGCCAAGTTTGACGGATATCCCAGCTAATATCAGCGCTTTCTTCGCTTAGAATTGGTACATCAGGGGTGAGATGTTGTAAGCCATTCACAATCACTTTGTGAGCTGCTAGGTCGGCGTCGGTCACTGGGCTTTCATCAGCTTTGTACTCAACATTAAAGTCCTTTTCGTAAATCCCCATTATTGCACTGCCGGCTTGGCGTGCGAGGAGTAAGATTTCTTCTAGCAGTTCCGTTTGATTCATGACTTAACCTATAATTTGCTGTTGTTTTAAATACGCTACCAGCTCTTGCACCGATTGGTCTAGGGTGTTTTTACTGGTATCGATTTTAATTTCTGGCGATGTAGGGATTTGATAGTCTGAGTCGATACCAGTGAAGTGCTTAATTTCACCTGCGCGCGCTTTTTTATACAGCCCTTTAGGGTCGCGTGTTTCACACACGTCGAGCGGGGTATCTAAAAATACTTCAATAAACTCACCATCCTCTACTAAGTTTCTTACCATATCGCGTTCGCTTTGAAATGGCGAAATAAATGCGGTTAATACCACAAGACCGGCATCGACCATTAGCTTTGCCGTTTCACCAACGCGGCGAATGTTTTCCACGCGGTCTTCATCTGTAAAGCCAAGATCTTTACACAAGCCATGACGCACATTGTCGCCATCGAGTAGGTAGGTGTGAACACCTAATTGGTTTAATGCGCTTTCTAGTGCGTTTGCAACAGTGCTTTTGCCTGAGCCTGAAAAACCTGTGAACCATAAAATGGTTGGCTTATGCTTTTTTTGCTCACTACGCTGTGATTTGCTAATGGCGTAATTATGCCAAACGATATTTTCATCCATTGTCTTTACTCTCGTTATTGAAATGGGAATACCAGCGGTATGAGTGTTAAAACCGTAATCGAGTAAATAATCGATAAAGGTAAACCCATGGCAATGTAATCTTTAAGGCGGTAATTTCCCGCGCTGTAAACCATCAAGTTAGTTTGATAACCAAATGGCGAAATGAAGCTCGCTGATGCACCAAATGCGACAGCCATAATAAAAGGCAACGGTGATACATCAAAACCAACGGCGAGTGCATACGCTACCGGAAATGAAAGCGCGGCAGCGGCGTTATTGGTAATAAGTTCGGTAAACAAAACCGTCATCAAGAATATTGCGATAAATGCGCCGTAAGGTCCAAAATCACCTAATACGTATAACATGGCTGATGAAATTTCACCGGCAAGGCCTGTGCCTATCATGAGTTTGGCAAGGCCAATAGCACTACCCACTACTGCGAGTAACTCAATTGGAAAACGACGTTTTACTTCACTTAGCTTGATTGTACCCGTTAGCATTAAACCGATAAGAAGAACGAGTAGACCTTTCACTAAGGGAACGAGGCCGACAATACTTAACCCCAATACGGCTGCAAAACTTGCTAACACAATATTTGATTGCTTAGGTTTTAAATGGGTTTGTAAATCAAGGCCTGAAATATAAACGAACTCACGTTTTAAATTAGGTAGCGAGTAAAACTCTTTGCCAGGCGCTAGGATCAGCGAGTCACCAGCTTGCAACTGAACTTTACCCAAACCACCTTGTAAACGGTCATGGCCGCGGCGAATAGCAATAACGGCAGCATGAAATTGTTCACGAAAGCGAACTTCTTTAATTGTTTTACCAATGTATTTTGAAGAATGGCTAACAACAACTTCAACTAAGTGCTCAACGTCTTTCTCATGTTTGTCGTGCACAACTTTTAAGCCGTCAAATTGGGTGAGCAGAGGTACTGACTTTATATCACCTACAAAAAGTAGTACGTCACCTTCTTTGATAACTTGTTTTGGGGTAACCGCACAGATACGTTTATCACCACGAATTATTTCGGCTAAGAACAAGTCTTTTAATTCACGAAGGCCATTTTCCTCAACACTTTTACCAATGAGTTTTGAGCCTGCTTCTACTTCACCTTCTAGGTAAAAGGGCACTACTTCTTGGTCGTTTTTACCGTTATCTGGTAAATACTTGAGCATCACTAAAATGGTGATAAGGCCAACGCTCAGTGCGCCTAAGCCAATCAAGGTAAAATCAAAAAAGCCAAGCGGCTCCATGCCCGCTTCAACGGCAAAGCCATTAACAATTAAATTGGTTGAGGTGCCAATCAGGGTGATCGTGCCACCTAAAATGGCGGTGTATGATAAAGGCAATAAAAGTTTAGACGGTGAATGTGTTGGGCTTTCTTTTATCGCACTGATCAGCGATGCCACTACCGCAGTATTATTGGTAAATGATGATAAAAAGGCGGTTGATAAACCAAGCTTGGTCACCGAACTTGTCAGGCTGCCTTTCGAAAGAGACTGAGCAAGCTTTTGCACTAACGTGGTTTTTTCTACAGCTATCGAAACGAGTACAAGTAAAATAAGGGTAATTAAAGAAGGGTTTGCATAGTTAATTAGCATATCTTCAAGGCTTATTAGCCCTGCTAAATAACTAATACCAATGGCGCCGACAAATAACCATGCAGGTTTTAGTCGAGTGCCAAAAAGGCACCCCACTAATACCAGCATAATGCCTGTTAATACCAGCTGTTGATACATGCTTTTTACTTCCTATAACAGGCGAATAGTGGTTATTTAAGCTTAGTTATATCAAGCGCTTGCCAATGAGGGAAGTGCTTGCGTACTAAAGCGTTAAATTCAACTTCAAAGTCGCTAAAGCTACTTTGTTGTTCTTCAGTGCTAAGTAATTGCTCAATCATACCTGCCGCAACGGTTAGGTTTGATAAGCGGTCAATTAGGATAAACGCACCTGTTTCATGGTTGTTGTGGTACTCATCAGCCAAAATTGTTTCTGTAAGCTCTAAGGTTACAATTGCAATTTCGTTAAGTTGTAATGAATCAGCTTGACCATGCTCAAGGGTATTTACATCAATCGTGTAATCGATTTTTCTTACCACTGCCGAGGTATTTTTGCTGCCTAACTTAAAGTTATAGCTTTTACCTAATACTAACGGTGCTTCATGCATCCATACTAGTTTAGCTTGAATACGGTTTGTTACAGCAGCTTTTGAAGCGGCTGGTACAATTACATCGCCACGGCTGATATCAATTTCGTCGTTTAACGTTAAAGTGATTGCTTGGCCTGCTTCAGCGGTATCTAAGTTGCCATCGAAAGTGACAATCTCTTTGATGCTTGAGCTTTTACCTGATGGTAATACTTTTACAGCATCACCCACGCTGAACTTGCCAGACGTTAGAGTGCCTTGGAAGCCACGGAAGTCTAAGTTAGGGCGTACCACATATTGCACCGGAAGACGCGCTTCAAAACCGTTATCAATTTCAGCCGCTGGTGAGTCTTCAAGTAACTCAAGCAGTGGTTTATCTGTGTAATAAGGTGTGTGCTCTGAGCGTGTAACTACGTTGTCACCTTTTAGCGCTGACATAGGCACAAACTTGATATTAGTAACGTTTAGTTGATCTGCAAACTTAAGGTAGTCGGCTTTGATTTTTTCGTATACGGTTTCATCGAAATCGACGATATCCATCTTGTTGATAGCAACAACAAACTGCTTAATACCTAATGAGTCACAGATAAAGCTATGACGCTTAGTTTGTACTTGTACGCCGTAACGCGCGTCAACTAAGATAATCGCCACATCACTGGTTGATGCGCCGGTTACCATGTTGCGAGTGTACTGCTCATGTCCTGGCGTATCAGCAATAATGAACTTACGTTTTGCTGTTGAGAAGTAACGATAAGCAACGTCAATGGTAATACCTTGCTCACGTTCAGCTTGCAGACCATCTACAAGAAGTGCTAAATCAAGCTCTTCACCGGCATTACCGACTTTTTCATTGTCTTTATGCAGGGCTGCAAGTTGGTCTTCATAAATTTGGTGACTGTCATGTAAAAGGCGGCCAATCAGCGTTGATTTACCGTCATCCACACTACCACAGGTCAGCATGCGTAAAAGGCTTTTGTCTTGTTGACGTGCAAGGTAGGCGTCGATGCCTAACTCTCTTACTTCATTAATCGTGTCGTTTGTTTTAGACATTAGAAATAGCCCTCACGTTTTTTCTTTTCCATTGAACCAGCAGAGTCGTGATCAATCACGCGGCCTTCACGCTCAGAAGAGGTTGAAAGCAGCATTTCTTCGATAATTTCAGTTAAGGTACCTGCTGTTGATTCCACAGCACCCGTTAGCGGGTAACAACCAAGAGTACGAAAACGTACCGACTTCATTTGCGGTACTTCGCCTTCTTCTAATGGCATACGCTCATCATCAACCATGATTAGCGTGCCGTTACGCTCAACGACTGGGCGTTCTTTGGCAAGGTAAAGTGGAACCATTTCAATGTTTTCTTGGTAGATATACTGCCAAATATCCAGCTCAGTCCAGTTAGATAACGGGAATACACGAATGCTTTCACCCGGATTAACTTGGCTGTTGTAGGTATTCCAAAGCTCTGGACGTTGGTTTTTTGGATCCCATCTGTGGTGTTTATCACGGAATGAATAAACACGCTCTTTAGCTCGTGATTTCTCTTCGTCACGACGAGCACCACCAAATGCAGCATCAAAGCCGTATTTATCTAACGCTTGCTTTAAGCCTTGCGTTTTCATGATGTCGGTGTGCTTTGCTGAGCCGTGTACAAATGGATTGATATCAATCTCTAACCCTTCAGGGTTTTTGTGGACGATTAAATCAAAGCCATACTCTTTAGCTAGGCGGTCACGAAACGCGATCATTTCCTTAAACTTCCAGTTGGTGTCAACGTGTAAAAGTGGAAATGGGATCTTTGCTGGATAAAACGCTTTACGCGCTAAGTGTAATAACACAGATGAATCTTTACCGATTGAGTAAAGCATCACCGGGTTTTCAAACTCAGCAGCAACTTCGCGCATGATTTTGATACTTTCAGCTTCTAATTGCTGAAGGTGTGTTAAAGCCATTGTTAGTCGTCCTACTAAAATGATTAAAAGTTAAATTAAGCTACGCCAGTAATTGGCTGGGCAAAGCTGCTGGTTTGTTCTGTTTGACCAAACCATGCAAGCTGATGGTGCAATGATGCAACTTCACCAATAATTAATAGGGCGGGTGAAATAATGCTATGGCGCGAAATCAAGTCGGCCAGCTCACCTAATTGCCCTGTTACCACACGTTGTTCTTTACGTGTGCCATTTTCGATAATGGCAACCGGTGTATCTGCACCGCGGCCATGTTTTAATAGTTGTGCTTGAATATGTGGTGATTTAATCACGCCCATATAAATCGCTAAGGTCTGATTTGGCTTGGCGAGTGACTGCCAATCTAATTCTTGACCATCTTTTTTACAGTGACCTGTTACAAACTGAATGGCTTGCGCATGATCTCTGTGAGTAAGTGGAATACCGGCATAAGCGCTACAGCCTGCAGCAGCAGTAATACCCGGTACGATTTGGTAACGTACCTTATTCGCGGCAAGAACTTGTACTTCTTCACCACCACGACCATAAATAAACGGATCGCCACCTTTAATACGGCATACTTTTTTGCCTTGCTTGGCAAAATCGACCAACATCTGATTGGTATCTTCTTGCGCTACGCTGTGATCGCCTAAACGTTTGCCTACGCAAACTAGGTCTGCATCACGGCGTACTAAATCCATAATTTCATCAGAAACCAAATAATCATATACCACCACATCAGCTTGTTGCATTAACTGTAGTGCTTTTAGTGTTAATAGCTCTGGGTCACCTGATATGCACCAACAACATACACTTCGCCTTCAGGCTCTGGCTTTGCATCTAACAGTTGCTCTAACTGCGCTGTTGCAGCGCCGGTATTACCCGCTTGCACTTTACTTACAACTGATGAATCAAATACGCCTTCCCAAAACTGGCGACGATCGGCAAAGTGTTTAAAGCGTTGTTTTACTTTGTCACGAAAGCTACCAACTAATGTAGCGAGTGGACCAATATGCTGTGGAATAAGCGTTTCGAGTTTTTCGCGTAAACGACGTGCTAATACTGGCGCTGTGCCTGCGCTTGAAATTGCAATAGTGATTGGATCACGGTCAACAATTGATGGAAAAATAAAGCTGCACTTAGGTTGATCATCCACCACGTTAACGAAAATATTGCGCGCATTCGCAAGTTCGAACACGTCTTTGTTAACGCTGTCTATATCAGTTGCAGCGATCACCAGCATTTGTTGATCTAAATATTGTTCTTTGAATATATCAGTGATCAGGTTTACTTCGTTTTGCTTAGCAAGAGCAAGTAGCTCATCACAAAATTCAGGGGCGACTAGCGTCACATGAGCGCGCGCTTTTAAAAATGCACGGCATTTGCGTAACGCAACATCTCCACCGCCGACTACCAGCACAGGTTTGTCGTCTAATTTGGTAAAGATTGGTAAATATTGCACTTTGTTCTCACCCCTAAAACACATCAAGAAACTGCTTATTGCAGGCAAGCAGAATATAGTGCTCTAAAAAAAGTAAAAAATAATTAAAACCAAGTTTATATAACTAAAAGTTATACCAGGTGGTTTGTTTTGGCTTAAGACTTAGTTAACAAGGGATTGCGGCGAGTTACAAGTAAATAAGCAGCCTTATGGTGATTAGTTATGATTTATAGCCGAATGATAAAAATTTGCTACTATAGGTCACTAATATGGCAACACAACTATAAGAACTATGACTAAAATGCAAACAAGCGCTGCCCAAGCGGTGGCACTGATGGACTTAACAACTCTGAATGACAGCGACACAACACAAACCATTAATAACTTGGTTGCCAGTATTGAGCCAACGTTAGGCATTCCTGCAGCGGTTTGTGTGTATAGCCAGTTTGTTAGCGATGCAAAGCTTGCTCTCGCTGAGCGCGAACTACAGCAAGTCAAAGTGGCTACAGTTACTAACTTTCCTAGTGGGGAGCAATCGTTAGAGCAAGTGTTAAATGAAACCCTGTTTGCCATTGAGCGCGGCGCTGATGAAATTGATTTAGTGATCCCTTATAAAGCGCTAATTGCCGGTGATGAGCGCAAAGTTTTAGAGTATGTCAAAGCGTCAAAAGAGGCATGTGGCACTCAAGCGCAGCTTAAAGTCATTATCGAAAGTGGCGAATTAAGCGATGACCTCATTGTAACAGCAACAAAGCTGGCAATTGATGGCGGCGCTGACTTTGTTAAAACCAGTACCGGTAAAGTGGCTGTTAATGCAACGCTAGCTGCAACAGACATCATGTTAAGCACTATAAAAGCGAGTCGCAAAAAGGTTGGTTTTAAGGCGGCAGGCGGGGTCAGAACAGTCACCGATGCTGCTGAGTATTTAGCCCTAGCTGAGTCAATTATGGGTGAAGCGTATTTACAACCTGAGCTATTTCGTTTTGGCGCTTCTGGGTTATTAAAAGATGTGTATGCAACATTAAATGAATCGTGAAAGTGAACAAGAAAAAATAGCGCTCGAGCATGGTGCAGCAAAATTGTTTTTGCGCTGTTACGAAAAGCAGTTTGGCGTAAGTATGCGCAATATTTGGCATAACACGCCGAGCAAACCAGACGTGAGTTGTTACAAAGGTGATGAACGGCTTGATATTGAAGTTGCACATTTATATGCCAGCGAAACAGAGGCAATGGCGGTGTTAGGTCGATCGCTGTCTATCTCAATGCAACGAGATCTTGCTGAAATGGCTTTAGCACCGAGTAACGAGCGTTTGCACTGTGCTTTACATCGCTTGCTGGCACAAAAAGCTAAGAAACACTACGAGTCTACTCAGCCTTGGTTATTAATTCGAAATGCCAGTACTATATGGCATCTTGATGATTTTAAGTCAGTACTTACTCACCTTGATGTGCCTAAGCATCATCCATTTCAACAAATTTGGTTGTTATGTGATTTTTATCGTGGTGAGTTATTACAAATTTTATAACTAAGGTTTTAAACAGCCAGTGCTGGCACTGGCTGTTAGTTTGCTTAGTTAAATTTAAACATACTGCCAAAGCTTTCTAAACTTGATTTGTTCGTTTTGGCAATACACCCTGAATCATCAAGAGACTTTTTAGTTGTCTCATCAGCAAGGCCTGTCACTTTCAGCTTTTTTTCTTGCTGATACTCAGTGAGCGCAATCACCGTTGCTTCATCGTACTCTACGTCTTCTATTTCATATTCTTCGTAGTGAGGCTGCCTTTTCAAATAACCCAAACAAACCAAGTTCAGTCGTGACATCGCTAAGTCTGTTTTTTCGTAGTAAGGCATTCTGTGAGTTGGAACACTAACCGATGCAACTGGCTTTTTAGCGGGTGCTGCTGCGGTTACTTTTAGTGGTGCAGGGGCTGTATGGCCAGCTGCAATGGTGTTATCACTATTATAGCGATAATAAGTTGTTGGCACTTTTGATTCTAAAAACTCAACAGCTTTTACGATCACTTCGCGCAATGCTTTTTCTTTTGGTGTATTTGACCAGCTACTTAAGTTACCACCAACGAGTGCGCCACCAAAATTGGTTGCTGCTGATGTAAAGTCAAAATCTTTACTACCACCCTCAACACTGGTAGCGGCTAGAATACGAGAAGTACGCGTATCGATTAATCGTAAATCAATCGCCATGTGCGAACTTGAAAAACCCGCCGATACCGAGCTAAATACATCACCGATAAAGCCACCACTGCCGACACGAGTGCCTGAGTTGTCATCATCAAACTCTGTGACTGCGGCAACCACAACAATTTCGGCTCCCTCTATTTCACCATACGCAGCACCAGAAGCTGCACTCACACGGCCTGACACAGCAAGGTCTTGTTCTGATAATACGGCATCAAGTGCTTGTCGCTCTAAAACAATGAACCGATTGGTGCTAACTAATGCGGTTGTAAGTTGATCGGCCATACCTTCACCAATTTCTTTACGCCACCAACGTGAATCGTTTGATTTATCAGTAAAGCGGGCAACAGCGATCCGAGCTTTTGGGCCATTGTATTGCTGCTGTGCAACTTCGTTTATATCTGGGCTATTGGTATTGCTGGTGGTTGTCGAAGTACTCTGGCATGCAGTCAGTGCCGCAGCAAGTAACGTAATCGAAATTGCTTTGTGTGTTTTGGTGAGCATATGACTTTCCTTAACTTATATCTCATGCAGTAAATAACGCCGCACTATGGGCTTTGTTGTTATTGACGTTTGTATGGATAAGCTATAAAAATCAGTGTTTTATTAATAGCACTCAGGCGAAAACTTTATTCACTGACGCGAAATTCGGCATGTTTTTGATGTTTTTCTCGATACTGTTTTGGTGATAAGCCAACATAGCTCTTAAAGCTTCGGGCAAAATAGCTTTGTGAACTAAAACCTGCTTGCTCTGCGACTTGACCAATTGCTAGTTCGCTATCGATTAGCTGTTTTTTTGCAAACTCTAAGCGAGTATTGCGTAAATAATCAGAAGGTGTTTGTGAGTACAAGGCTTTCATTTTTAGTTGCAGAGCTCGAGAGCTTAAACATAACGCAGAGGCTAGCTGCTCAACCGAGAAGCTTTCATCTTGGTAGTGTGCTTGTACTGTCTGCTTAAGCTTTTCAGTGAAGGAATAATCTTTATTTTGTACTGTTACAGCGGCTGTATCACTATTCAGAGGAGCTGCCAGTTGTGCTGTTAGGTGTTGGTTTAAAATATGTCTTAGATTAAGCAGTCCTTTTACTCTGCTAACTAGTAGAGTAGGTTCAAAAGGTTTACTCAAAAAATCATCAGCTAATAAATCCAGCCCTTTTAAGCGGCTGTGGGTATCTGCTTTAGCAGAAAGTAATAATACCGGAATGTGGCTGGTGGCTGGGTTTGAACGCAGTGCTGCTAATAATTGATAACCATCCATATTTGGCATCATCACATCACTAATAATGAGCTCAGGTAAGTTTGACTGGCAAAGGTCGAGAGCTTGCTGACCATCAGTTGCACAGATACAGTTAAACTCTTTATTAAATAAAGAAAGGAGTAGCTCTGCCATTTCCTCATTATCTTCAACAATCAGCAGTGTTGGTTGTGAGGTATGAACTTGCATAGCGCTACTGGCTTGATTATCAGCACTTTCAATCATAGGTAATGACACAGTAAAGCAGCTACCTTCAGCGATTTTACTGCTTACACTGATAGAACCACCGTATTGTTCAACGAGTTGTTTTACTAAGCTCATGCCAATACCACTTCCTGCTTCTGACGATGTTAAGCGAGTAAAGCGCTGAAAAATCGACTGCTGATGCTCACTGGCAATACCCACACCGGTATCAGTAATTTTAAACTTTAACGCTTGTTGTACTTCACTAAGGTGAATATCGACTGTGCCACCTGCAGGGGTGTACTTAAGAGCGTTGCTTATCAGATTACTAAAAATCGAGTGAGCATGTTCAGGAGCAAGGTTAATCTTAAGTGCTGTAGTGGTGGTGTCAGTGAAGCTAAATTGCAGCTGTTTTTGCTCATACAGAGGCCTGAAATCCGCCACTAAATCTGTTAAAAATGGCGTAATAGAATAGGGGCTGACAGTGTAAATTGCCGTGCTTGGGCGTTGACTCAATTGTAAAAGTTGATTGATTAGCTCTAGTAAGCGTTGGCAGTTTCGTTTAATACTGGCTAGTTGCGTTTGAGCTTTTGGATCGGCATTGCTTCGCTGCAACTGACTGATAGGAGCGAGTATTAAGCTAAGTGGTGTTTTGAGTTCGTGGCTAATGTTATCTAAAAACTGGTCTTTTAATTTGTTTAGCTCAATTTCGGTTTGCTTCTCTTGCTCTGCTAGTTTGCGCTTGTACAAGGCATTTAACACAAGCCAAGTCAGTGCTAAAGCAAACACAAAGTAAATACAGTAGGCTAGTTTAGTTTGCCACCAAGGAGGCACAACAGTAAGTTCTAACAGCTGTGTACTGTCACTCCATTGACCATATTGATCTTTTGCTTTTAGCAATAACTGGTAGTGACCAGCAGGCAGCTGTGGATAGTTAATTTGTCTAAGGGATGCATCGGTATATAAAAATTGCTCATCAAAGCCAGCTAGCTTGTAGCCATATTGATAATGTTTTGGAGTCGCACCATTTTTTAATGCACTAAATTTAAAGCCGATAACCCCAGCAGATTGTGCAAACGAGAATGTCTGAGTTGCACTAGCAAGGGTATTGGTTTGCTTATCAAAATGATTACTTTTAATTGTTTGGTTATTAAGTAATAACTCAGTTAACACTGGCGTAGGGGGTGTGTGCGATAAGGTTAGTTGCTCAGGGTAAAAATGATTGTAGCCATTAATACCACCAAAAAATAACTCGCCATCGTCAGCTTGAAAGCTCGCACCTAATATAAATGATTGATGCTGAATGCCGTCTTCTGGTAGAAACTGCTGCATTTGCTGCGTGCTGGGGTTATAACGAGTGAGTCCGCCATTGGTTGCAAGCCAAAGCATGTCTTGTTTATCGGCAAGAATGTCAAAAATGTTGTCATTAGCTAAACCTTGTTGTTCAGTAATCTGTTTCACTGTGAGGGTATGCTTGTTGACTTGATTCAAGCCTTGCATGGTGCCAACCCAAATGCTGTCGTCATTCAGCAATAAAGAGGTGACCATGTTATGGCTAAGCCCTGCCTCACCAGAGCTTTGTTCATCTAATAAACTAAATTGCTCTGTTGATATATCGAGTTTATTGAGTCCTGCTCGGGTACCAATCCACAGTGCATGCTCTTTATTATCATAAGCCAAAGTAAATACGGTGTTGTTGGCAAGGCTATTTTGCGTATCACTGTGTTTATAGTGAGTTACTTTGGCAGAGGCTGGCTCGAAACGGGTTAGACTTTGGTTACTACCAAGCCAAAGCGCACCTGTTTTGTCGCTGGTAATTGCGTAAACACGGTCACTGGCTAGCTGGTGGCTTTGCATGGTGAAAGCTGTAAACTCATCAAGGCTGTCTTGATACTTTATTAAGCCGCCTCCGTACGTACCTATCCACAACTGCTGGTTAGCGTCTTCGTGTAGGGCAAATATATTGTTATTGGTTAGGGCGTCTTTAAAGTGCTGATAACCAGAGGTTGTTTTGCGATTGAGTCCATCACGGGTACCAACCCAGACCTCACCATTGGCTCTTTTAACTATTGAACGGACAAAGTTATGACTTAACGAATTTGCTTGAGAGGTTTTTAATTGATGAGAGAACTGTTGCTGCTTAGGATCATAGCGGTGCACACCATAGCCGTCTGTGCCCAGCCAAATAATACCTTGCGAGTCTTGATAAAGAGAAAGCAAATAGTCGCTGCTTAAGCCATTGTGGTTTTGTTTGTCATGACGATGTTGAGTGAATCGCTCTTGTAAGTCAGCACCTGCAGGTAAAAGGTATAGACCTTGCCCGTAGCTTGTAAGCCAAAGGTTTTGCTGTTGGTCAACGAGGCTGTCTGTTACCCAGATTCCATTAAACTGTTCGATTTTTTCACTACTTTGCGTTGCTAAATTTAATATATAAAGACCTTTTTTAGCGCCAATAAGCAGCTTTTCGTCATTAAGCAATTTGAGATGCCAGAGCGGCACGGAAATCTGAGCATGCTGAGTAAATTGCTCAGTGCTTGAGTTAAATGAAATAAGCCCTTTATCTGTGGCAAGCCAAATTAGTTCATCGGTAATAACAATGTCTCGAACCAGTGGCTGCGCTGATTCATAGTGAAAGTGTGTAAAGCTATTATTTGATACATCAAAACGGGTTAATTTACCGTGTTCGTGGCCAAGCCACATAACATCGTCTTTAGCTAACGCCATAGACCAAATTTTATCTTCACTTAGGCTTTCATTATGGTGTGTAGAAAACACCTCAAACAGACCGGTTTTAGGGTTGAGTCTATTAAGCCCTTTGCTTGCAGTCGAAAACCATAGCTGGTTTTTACTATCTCTAACACAGCCTGTAATCCAATTCCCTGAAATGCTTTTATCATCGCTGTTAGCTTTAAAACGCTTAAATTCATAACCATCAAAGCGATTTAAGCCACCTTGTGTGGCAAACCATAAAAAACCTTGTTGGTCAGTGATGCTGCAAGTGATTGAATTTTGGCTCAGGCCCTGCTGACTATTAAAAGTGCTAAGGTGTAAAGAACGGGCACTACTCTGATTAGCCATCAACAAAATGAGGCATAACAATACAATATTAAAAGGGGATTTTAATAGCAGCACACTGATCCATGTTGTTTTATGTTCCTGTAATGGGTTTATGATAAACTGCTTTTTAATCAATGTTAATATTGATTTTTAAACGAACTGATGAGATTTTAACTAATGGGTATCTTTTACTCTTGTGTTAATGAATTGCGTAAGTATAATAGGCATCCACTTTGCAGGGGCGTAGTTCCAATTGGTAGAACAGCGGTCTCCAAAACCGACGGTTGGGAGTTCGAATCTCTCCGCCCCTGCCACTTTTTACACAATGTGTGCTAAGTCTGAAATTAAAAATCGGTTTAAACAAGTCAGTTTTTAAGTTTAGATTTTAATGGATTAACCCTGCCAGAGCGCAGGGTTGTTGTGTCTGTAGTTAAGGTAAAAATATTATGAGCACGAATGTAGAAACACCATCAAGTGCGATGGATTCAGTAAAGTGGATTGTAGCAATTGCGCTACTAGCAGGCGCAGTCGTTGGTAACCACATGTATGCAGACCAATCTGTATTATTACGTGCTATTGGTGTAGTGGTTGCTGTTGCAGCTGGTTTAGGCATTGCCTCACTAACTGAAAAAGGTCGTACTTTTCTTGCGTTTGCAAAAGAAGCACGTATCGAAGTACGTAAAGTTGTGTGGCCAACTCGCCAAGAAACAACACATACGACATTAATTGTAATGGTTGCAACTGTGATTATGGCGCTTATCCTTTGGGGATTAGATGGCATTTTATTCCGCGCAGTAGGCTTTTTAACTGGATTGGAGATCTAATCCCATGTCGGATGAGAAGAACGAAAAGAAACTACGTTGGTACGTAGTACAAGCTTTCTCTGGTTACGAGAAGCGTGTAGCACAAACTATTCTTGAGCACATCAAGATCGAAGGTTTGGAAGATAGTTTTGGTGAAGTATTAGTACCAACTGAAGAAGTTGTTGAGATGCGCGCTGGCCAAAAGCGTAAGTCTGAGCGTAAATTCTTCCCAGGTTACGTACTAGTTCAAATGGACATGAACGATGCAAGCTGGCACCTAGTGAACAGCACTGCTCGTGTTATGGGCTTCATTGGTGGTACGTCTGATCGTCCAGCACCAATTAGCCAAAAAGAAGCTGACCGCATCTTAAACCGTCTTCAAGAGAACTCTGAAGCACCTAAGCCAGCTACATTATTCGAGCCAGGCGAAGTTGTTCGTGTTATCGATGGTCCATTTGCTGACTTCAGCGGTGTTGTTGAAGAAGTTGATTACGAGAAGAGCCGCGTGAAAGTGTCTGTTCTTATCTTCGGTCGTTCGACACCTGTTGACCTTGAATTTGGTCAAGTTGAGCAAGACAAGTAAGTAAAAAATTAAAGCTGCCAAAATCGTTTAATATTTTGGCAATAAGCTTGAAAAAGGCCGCTGATTAACTTATAATCAGCGGCCTTTTTGTGTTAGGGCAAGTTACAACTTGTTTTATCACTAAAAAGTGAGAACCAATTTTTAAACTGGGAAGCCGTTAGAGTACGCGTCCTCGCGCGCACAAGGCTATGACCCACCAAATGAGGTATTTATTATGGCTAAAAAAGTTGAAGCTATTATCAAGCTACAAGTTGCCGCTGGTATGGCTAACCCTAGTCCTCCAGTAGGTCCAGCACTAGGTCAACACGGTGTAAACATCATGGAATTCTGTAAAGCGTTCAACGCACGTACAGAATCTATCGAAAAAGGCGCTCCAGTTCCTGTAGTGATCTCTGTTTACGGTGACCGTTCTTTCACGTTCGACATGAAAACTCCACCGGCTGCTTACTTACTTAAGAAAGCTGCAGGCATCAAATCAGGTTCTGGCCATCCTAACACTGAAAAAGTGGGTACAGTAACTCGTGCTCAACTTGAAGAAATCGTTGAGACAAAACGACCTGACCTTACAGCGGCTGATATGGACGCTGCAGTTCGCACTATCGCAGGTTCTGCGCGTGCGATGGGCTTGAACGTAGAGGACTAAGATAATGGCAAAATTAACTAAACGTATGCGTACTATCCGCGAAAAAGTGGATGTAACTAAAGATTACGAAATCAACGAAGCAGTTGCTCTTTTAAAAGAGTTAGCGACAGCTAAATTCGTAGAAAGTGTTGACGTTGCTGTTAACCTTGGTATCGATGCTCGTAAATCTGACCAAAACGTACGTGGTGCAACTGTACTACCTAACGGTACTGGTCGTGAAGTTCGTGTTGCTGTATTCACACAAGGCGCTAACGCAGATGCTGCGAAAGAAGCTGGTGCTGAATTAGTGGGCATGGAAGATCTTGCTGATCTAGTTAAGAAAGGCGAGATGAACTTTGACGTTGTTGTTGCATCTCCAGACGCTATGCGTGTTGTTGGTCAACTAGGTCAAATCTTAGGTCCACGTGGTCTAATGCCAAACCCTAAAACTGGTACTGTAACGCCTAACGTTGCAGAAGCAGTTAAAAACGCGAAAGCAGGTCAAGTTCGTTACCGTAACGACAAGAACGGTATCATCCATACTACTATCGGTAAGGTTGATTTCACTGCTGAGCAACTTCAACAAAACCTTGAAGCTCTTATTGTTGCGCTTAAGAAGGCTAAACCTTCTCAAGCAAAAGGTACTTACGTGAAGAAAGTAACTATCTCTACAACAATGGGCGCAGGTGTTGCTGTTGACCAAAACTCTCTAAGCACAGTTGTTGCTTAATTAAGAGTTTACATGGCGCGAAATTTGAACTATAATTTTGCGCCATTTTGTTGAGAAAGTTAATTTCAAAACAAGTAAAGAATTCGGGTTGAAGTCCATAATTTCGTAATGCCTTCGGGTAAAAACGATAAATTGGACTTCCGTCCAAGACCGTAGGCGGCTTCGGCCTTAATATTTTACCTACGTAGACGGTGTGAATCCCCAGATAGATTTTTCCTAATCTTCTGGCTCTCGCCGTAAAAAGCATCTCCATCTTAGATGGGGAAGAGTAGAACAGGGAAGCCAATTTCGGCAACCCATTAAACCAGGAGTAACACCCATGGCTTTAAATCTTCAAGGCAAAAAAGCAATTGTTGCTGAAGTCAACGAAGCAGCCACTGGTGCTCTTTCTGCAGTTGTTGCAGATTCTCGTGGTGTAACAGTTGGTGCTATCACTGCCCTTCGTAAAGAAGCTCGTGAAGCTGGTGTATGGATGAAAGTTGTTCGTAACACTTTAGCTAAACGTGCTGTTGAAGGTACAGATTTTGAGTGCCTTTCTGACTCACTTGTAGGTCCAAGCTTAATCGCTTTCTCTTCAGAGCACCCAGGTGCTGCTGCGCGTATCTTCAAAGATTTCGCGAAGAAGAACGAGAAATTCGAAGTTAAGACGGCTGCATTTGAAGGTAACGTAGTAGACGCAGCTATGCTAGCAACTCTACCTACTTACGACGAAGCTGTTGCACGCTTAATGAGCGCTATGAAAGAAGCGTCTGCAGGTAAATTGTGTAAAACAATTGAAGCAGTACGTGTACAGAAAGAAGAGCAAGCTGCTTAATTTTAAGCTGTTTTTTTGTTCACTTTCGGTGTAATATTTTTTTTGGGCTATATTTAGTCCGTAATAATTAGGAAATTTGTAATGTCTGTAACTAAAGACCAAATCCTTGATGCTATTGCTGAAATGTCAGTAATGGACGTTGTTGCTCTAGTTGAAGCAATGGAAGAAAAATTCGGCGTAACTGCAGCTGCTGCTGTTGTTGCTGGTCCTGCTGCTGAAGCAGCTGAAGAAAAGACTGAGTTCGACGTAATCCTTACTGGCGCTGGCGCTAACAAGGTTGCAGCTATCAAAGCTGTACGTGGTGCTACTGGTCTTGGCGTTTAAAGAAGCTAAAGCACTTGTTGAAGCTGCTCCTGCACCTATCAAAGAAGGTGTATCTAAAGAAGAAGCTGAAGCACTTGCAAAAGACCTTACTGAAGCTGGTGCTGAAGTTGAGGTTAAGTAATCTAGCTTACGCTAGGTTCGCTGCCTGAGTAATCAGGCAAGGGCTGGTGATTATTTAATCACCGGCCTTTTTGCGCTATAGAGCGATGCAATCCTGTAACGCAAATAAAATCTAATTTTCTCTTTACTTTCAAGTTGTTACCTATTTTGGTATTGGAAGTGTCAGAGCAAAATAGAACAACAATTTAATGTTGTACATCTTGGCTTAGATGCCAGTTAAGTCTGTTCTTACAAGAACAGGTCGGGTCAAAGATTAGCAAGCTGAGGAACCCCATGGCTTACTCTTATTCTGAAAAGAAACGTATCCGTAAGGATTTTGGTAAACGTCCACAAGTTTTGGATATACCTTTCTTACTGTCGACGCAGTTAGAATCGTTTAAAAAATTCTTAGTCCCTGACGCTGATGGCGATCACGGTTTGGAAGCTGCTTTCCGTTCTGTGTTTCCTATCAAAAGCTACTCGGGAAATTCTGAGCTTCAATACGTAAGTTATCGTATTGGTGAGCCAGTATTCGATGTAAAAGAATGTCAAATTCGCGGTGTGACTTATTCTGCTCCACTTCGCGTAAAATTGCGTCTTGTGGTGATGGACAAAGAAGCACCAGGCACAGTTAAAGACATTAAAGAGCAAGAAGTTTACATGGGCGAAATTCCGCTCATGACTGATACCGGTACCTTTGTTATCAATGGTACAGAGCGTGTTATCGTTTCTCAGCTACACCGTAGCCCTGGTGTATTCTTTGATAACGACCGCGGTAAAACTCACTCGTCAGGTAAAGTACTTTATAACGCGCGTGTAATTCCTTACCGTGGTTCATGGTTAGACTTCGAGTTTGATGCAAAAGATAACCTTTATGTACGTATTGACCGTCGTCGTAAATTACCGGCGTCAATCATCCTACGTGCACTTGAGTACTCAACGGATGAAATCCTAGAGATATTCTTCGATACAACTGCGTTTGAAGTTGCTGACGGTAAAGTTCTTATGGAACTTGTTCCTTCACGCTTACGTGGTGAAACTGCCGCTTTTGATATCAAAGGCGAAGACGGTGAAGTCCTTGTTGAAGCGGGTCGTCGTATTACTGCGCGTCACATCAAGAACATCGAGAAAAAAGGTATTAACCAATTAGAAGTACCGCATGAGTACATCATTGGTCGTGTTGTAGCTAAAAACTATGTTGATGAGTCAACGGGTGAGATCATCGCAAACGCGAATGACGAGCTATCACTTGAGCTAATGGCTGAATTGGTTAAAGCAGGTCACACTAAGATTGATACACTATATATCAACGAAGTGGACAGCGGCGCCTACATGTCAGATACATTACGTATCGACACAACAAGCAACCGTTTAGAAGCATTAGTAGAAATTTATCGCATGATGCGCCCAGGCGAGCCACCGACGAAAGACGCGGCTGAAGCCTTATTTGATAACTTGTTCTTCTCTGACGAGCGTTACGATTTATCAACAGTTGGTCGTATGAAGTTCAATAGCCGTGTAGGTTATGACTCAGATACTGGCCCTGGCACATTATCGAAAGAAGACATCGTAGCTGTTATGAAAGTGCTTATCGCTATTCGTAACGGTGTTGGCGATGTTGATGATATCGACCACTTAGGCAACCGTCGTATCCGTAGTGTTGGCGAAATGGCTGAGAACCAATTCCGCGTTGGTCTAGTACGTGTTGAGCGTGCTGTACGTGAGCGTTTAAGCTTAGGTGACCTTGACGCTGTAATGCCACAAGATCTTATTAACGCTAAGCCTATTTCGGCTGCGGTTAAAGAGTTCTTTGGTTCATCTCAGTTATCACAGTTCATGGACCAAAATAACCCGCTTTCAGAAGTAACGCACAAGCGTCGTATTTCTGCATTAGGCCCGGGTGGTTTAACACGTGAACGTGCTGGCTTCGAGGTTCGAGACGTTCACGTAACTCACTATGGTCGTGTATGTCCAATCGAAACGCCTGAGGGTCCAAACATCGGTCTAATTAACTCATTGTCTACGTACGCACGTACAAATGACTATGGTTTCTTAGAAACACCTTACCGTAAAGTGGTAAACGGTGTAGTTACTGATGAAGTAGATTACTTATCAGCCATTGAAGAAGGTCAGTTTGTTATCGCTCAGGCGAACTCAAACTTGAACGAAAACAATGAGTTTGTTGATGAACTAATTCCATGTCGTCACAAAGGTGAATCAACCTTTATGGGCAAAATGGACCAGCAATATATGGACGTATCACCACAACAGGTGATCTCTGTAGCGGCAGCACTTATCCCGTTCCTAGAACACGATGATGCTAACCGTGCATTGATGGGTTCAAACATGCAACGTCAAGCCGTACCAACACTAATCGCGGACAAACCGCTGGTAGGTACAGGTATCGAGCTGACACTAGCGAAAGATTCTGGTGTAACTATCGTTGCTAAGCGTGGTGGTGAAGTAATGTATGCGGATGCAAGCCGCATCGTTGTAAATGTACATGAAGATGAGCGTATTCCAGGTGAAGCGGGCATCGATATTTACAACCTTACTAAATACACTCGCTCAAACCAAAATACATGTATTAACCAAAAACCAACTTGTATGGTTGGTGAGCCGGTAACACGTGGTGACGTATTAGCAGATGGTCCTTCGACTGACTTAGGTGACTTAGCACTTGGTCAAAACCTTCGCGTGGCATTCATGCCATGGAACGGTTATAACTTCGAGGATTCAATCCTACTATCTGAGCGTGTAGTTCAAGAAGATCGTCTAACGACTATCCACATTCAAGAACTACAATGTATCGCACGTGATACTAAATTAGGTCCTGAAGAGATCACAGCAGATATCCCTAACGTAGGTGAGTCTGCACTAGGCAAGCTTGATGAATCAGGCGTTGTTTATATCGGTGCTGAAGTTAAAGGCGGCGATATCCTAGTAGGTAAAGTGACTCCGAAAGGCGAAACGCAATTAACACCAGAAGAAAAGCTACTACGTGCTATCTTCGGTGAGAAAGCGTCAGACGTTAAAGACAGCTCTTTACGCGTACCAAACTCTGTAACTGGTACTGTAATCGACGTACAAGTTTTCACCCGTGACGGTGTTGAAAAAGATAAGCGTGCGTTAGAAGTTGAAGACATGCAGCTTCGCGAAGCGAAGAAAGACTTCAACGAAGAGTTCCGTATCTTAGAAGCAGGTGTATTAGACCGTGCTCGTAAGTTACTTGTTGACGCAGGTCTGAACGCAGATTCAATTGCATCACTAAATGCTGAAAAGCTGCTTACTCAAAGCCTTGCTGAAGAAGACAAGCAAGCTGAACTTGAGCAGCTAGCTGCCCAGTACGATGAGCTTAAAGCTGAATACGATAAGAAGTTTGAAAACAAACGTCGTAAGATCACTCAAGGTGATGACTTAGCACCAGGCGTACTTAAGATTGTTAAAGTATACCTAGCTGTTAAACGTCGTATCCAACCAGGTGATAAGATGGCGGGTCGTCACGGTAACAAAGGTGTTATCTCGACTATCGTACCAGTAGAAGATATGCCATACGATGACAAAGGTCGTACGGTAGACATCGTTCTGAACCCGCTAGGTGTACCATCACGTATGAACATCGGTCAGATCCTAGAAACACACATGGGTCTTGCTGCACGTGGTGTGGGTGAGCGTTTAGAAGAAATGATGAAAGAGCAGCGTGAACTGCACGAAATCCGTAGCTTCGTTAAGAAAGTTTACGAATTAGGTGATTGTCGTCAGAAAGTTGATATCGACTCGTTCTCTGATGATGAAGTTCGTCGCTTAGCTGATAACTTGAAAGGTGGTTTACCGATCGCAACTCCAGCCTTTGATGGTGCTCGTGAAAGCGAAATCAAAGACTTACTAGAGCTTGGTGGTTATCCAAGAAGCGGTCAAGTTACACTTTATGATGACCGTACTGGCGATCAGTTCGAACGTCAAGTAACTGTTGGTTACATGTACATGCTGAAACTTAACCACTTGGTTGATGACAAGATGCACGCACGTTCAACTGGTTCTTACAGCCTTGTTACTCAGCAGCCGCTGGGTGGTAAAGCTCAGTTCGGTGGCCAGCGTTTCGGTGAGATGGAGGTGTGGGCACTAGAAGCTTACGGTGCTGCATATACTCTACAAGAAATGCTAACAGTGAAATCGGATGACGTGAACGGTCGTACTAAGATGTATAAGAACATCGTAGATGGTAACCATAAGATGGAACCAGGTATGCCAGAATCGTTCAACGTATTGTTGAAAGAAATCCGCTCACTGGGTATCAACATCGAGTTGGAAGAAAATTAAGCCATTTAGGTGCGGCGTAAGCCGCACCTGTTAGGCCGAATAGAATGTAGGGGCGATTGGTTCGCCCTCAAGATTAACCTCCGACAGGAGAGCTAAGGTGAAAGACTTACTTAAGTTTCTGAAGCAACAAAATAAGACCGAAGAATTCGATGCAATTCGCATTGGTCTTGCTTCGCCAGATATGGTTCGTTCATGGTCATACGGTGAAGTAAAGAAACCTGAGACAATCAACTACCGTACTTTCAAGCCTGAGCGCGACGGCTTATTCTGTGCCCGTATTTTCGGCCCAGTGAAAGATTATGAGTGTTTATGTGGTAAATATAAGCGCCTTAAGCACCGTGGTGTTATTTGTGAAAAGTGTGGCGTTGAAGTAACGCTTACTAAAGTGCGTCGTGACCGTATGGGTCACATTGAGCTTGCGAGCCCAGTTGCGCACATTTGGTTCTTAAAATCATTACCGTCACGTATTGGCTTAATGCTAGACATGACACTTCGTGACATCGAGCGCGTACTTTACTTCGAATCATTCGTAGTAACTGAGCCTGGTATGACAACGCTTGAGCGTGGTCAGCTTTTAGGTGAAGAAGAGTACCTAGATGCACTTGAAGAGCACGGTGATGAGTTTGAAGCGAAGATGGGTGCAGAAGCAGTATTAGACTTGCTTCGTGAACTTGATCTTGGCCAATTAATTGCTGAAATGCGCGAAGAGTTACCAACAATTAACTCTGAAACTAAGCGTAAGAAGATCACTAAACGTCTTAAATTAATGGAATCTTTCCACCAATCAGGTAACAACCCTGAGTGGATGATCATGACAGTACTTCCAGTACTTCCGCCTGATCTACGTCCATTAGTACCACTAGACGGTGGTCGTTTTGCGACTTCTGATCTGAATGACCTTTACCGTCGTGTTATTAACCGTAATAACCGTCTTAAGCGTCTATTAGATCTAGCAGCACCTGACATTATCGTACGCAACGAAAAACGTATGTTACAAGAAGCGGTTGATGCGCTACTTGATAACGGTCGTCGCGGTCGTGCGATCACAGGTTCTAACAAACGTCCTCTTAAATCGCTTGCTGATATGATCAAAGGTAAGCAAGGTCGTTTCCGTCAGAACTTACTTGGTAAACGTGTAGATTACTCTGTCGTTCTGTAATCACAGTAGGTCCTACGCTTAAACTACACCAGTGTGGTCTTCCTAAGAAGATGGCACTTGAGCTATTCAAACCATTTATCTACGGCAAATTAGAGCGTCGCGGCATGGCTACGACTATCAAAGCTGCTAAGAAGATGGTTGAGCGTGAAGTGGCAGAAGTATGGGATGTATTAGACGAAGTAATTCGTGAACATCCAGTATTACTTAACCGTGCACCAACACTTCACCGTTTGGGTATCCAAGCGTTCGAACCTGTGCTTATCGAAGGTAAAGCGATCCATTTACACCCATTAGTTTGTGCGGCGTACAACGCTGACTTCGATGGTGACCAAATGGCGGTACACGTACCGTTAACGCTTGAAGCACAGTTAGAAGCACGTGCTCTAATGATGTCTACAAACAACATCCTATCTCCAGCGAATGGTGAGCCAATCATCGTTCCTTCACAGGACGTTGTATTAGGTCTTTACTACATGACTCGTGATCGCATCAATGCGAAAGGCGAAGGTACTGTATTTAAAGATCCTAAAGAAGCTGAAAAAGCATACCGCAGTGGTAATGCTGAGCTACATGCGCGCGTAAAAGTACGTATTAGCGAAACAGTTGACAATGAAGAAGGTGAAGCAGTTGAGCAAGTATCTATTGTTGAAACAACAGTAGGTCGTGCAATTCTTTCACTAATCCTACCTAAAGGCATGCCGTTTGAGTTAATCAACCAAGCCCTAGGTAAGAAACAAATTTCTGGCTTATTAAACGAGTGTTACCGTCGTCTAGGTCTTAAAGATACCGTTATCTTTGCTGACCAAGTAATGTACACAGGTTTCCACTACGCAATGAAGTCAGGTGTTTCAATCGGTATCGATGACTTAGTTATCCCACCGGTTAAAGCAGAAATCATTGAATCAGCGGAAGCTGAAGTAACTGAAATCAACCAACAATTCCAATCAGGTCTTGTAACGGCTGGTGAAAAGTACAACAAAGTTATCGATATCTGGTCACGTGTAAATGAAAACTTATCACGTGAGATGATGGCGAACTTATCAAAAGACACTGTAATCAACGCGAAAGGCGAAGAAGAAGAGCAATCTTCATTTAACTCAGTGTTTATGATGGCAGACTCAGGTGCACGTGGTAGCGCCGCTCAGATCCGTCAGTTAGCGGGTATGCGTGGTCTAATGGCACGTCCAGATGGTTCAATCATCGAGACACCAATCACGGCTAACTTCCGTGAAGGTCTAAACGTACTACAGTACTTCATCTCAACGCACGGTGCGCGTAAAGGTCTTGCCGATACAGCACTTAAAACAGCAAACTCGGGTTACTTAACGCGTCGTCTAGTAGACGTTGCACAAGACTTAGTAATCAACGAAGACGACTGTGGCACAGAAGATGGCTTAACAATGAAACCGCTTATCGAAGGTGGTGACGTTGTAGAAGCACTTCGTGAACGTGTACTAGGTCGTGTTGTTGCTGAAGATGTATTAATTCCAAATACTAACGAAGTACTTGTTGAGCGTAACGTTATGCTTGACGAAAAACTGTGTGACCTTTTAGAAGAGCACTCAGTGGATGAAGTACGCGTTCGTTCAGTAATCACTTGTGATAATGACTTTGGTGTATGTGCTAAGTGTTACGGTCGTGACCTTGCGCGTGGCCACATCATCAACCCAGGTGAGTCAGTAGGTGTTATCGCGGCACAATCAATCGGTGAGCCGGGTACACAGCTTACGATGCGTACCTTCCACATCGGTGGTGCGGCATCTCGAGCGTCTGCTGAAAACAGTGTACAAGTTAAAACTAACGGTACATTGAAGTTACACAATGCGAAGTACGTATTAAACACAGACGGTAAGATTGTTATCACGTCTCGTTCAACAGAGATCACTATCATCGATAGCTTTGGTCGTGAGAAAGAGCGTTATAAAGTACCTTACGGTGCGGTGTTAGCAGTACAAGATAATGCAGAAGTTCAAGGTAACGACATCGTTGCTACTTGGGACCCGCATAGTCACCCAATCGTTCTTGAGCACAAGTCAAAAATCTCATTCAGCGACATTGATGACTCAAATACCGAAGCACAAACAGACGAGTTAACTGGTTTAACACGTGTGGTTGTTAAAGACTTAGGTAAAGCGAATGCGAAAGAACCTAAACTAATCATCGAAAGCGATGAGCGTGGTCTGCAAGAAACACGTCTTCCTTCATTCACAACGATTGAAGTAACAGACGGTGCAACTGCAAACCCAGGTGACGTACTAGCACGTATTCCGCAAGAAGGTTCGAAGACTCGTGATATCACGGGTGGTCTACCTCGCGTAGCTGACTTATTCGAAGCACGTAAGCCGAAAGATCCTGCAATCCTTGCAGAAATCACCGGTACTATCAGCTTCGGTAAAGAAACTAAAGGTAAGAAGCGTCTTGTAATCACTCCTGCTGAGGGTGACGCATACGAAGAGATGATCCCTAAATGGCGTCAACTTAACGTGTTCGAAGGTGAGCAAGTGTCTAAAGGTGAGGTTATCGCCGATGGTCCTGAGTCACCACATGACATCTTACGCCTACGTGGTGTAACTCATGTAGCTAACTACATCGTTAACGAAGTGCAAGAGGTTTACCGCTTGCAAGGCGTTAAGATCAATGACAAGCACATTGAGACAATTATTCGTCAGATGCTACGTAAATGTATCATCCTTGACGGCGGTGACACTGAGTTCTTAGCCGGTGAACAAGTTGAAGTAGCACGCGTTAATATTTCTAACCGTGAACTTGAGAAACAAGGCAAGATCCCAGCGAAGTTTGAAATCCAGTTAATGGGTATCACTAAAGCGTCACTTGCAACAGAATCTTTCATTTCTGCAGCATCTTTCCAGGAGACAACTCGTGTCCTAACTGAAGCCGCTGTAAATGGTAAGAGCGATGAGCTTCGTGGTCTGAAAGAGAACGTAATCGTGGGTCGTCTGATCCCAGCTGGTACAGGCTTTGCGTATCACCAAGACCGTTTAAACCGTCGCAAGCAAGGTGAAATCGTTGAAGAGCAAACAGTAAGCGCTGAAGAGGCAACTCAAGCACTTACTGACGCACTAAACGCAGATATCTCTGGAAACCAATAATCTCAGCTTAATCAATAGATTAAGAAATCGTAAGGCAGTTATCTTCTGCCTTACGATGAGTTAAGGTTGACAGGTTAAACTTTGCTCATTAAAATTCCGCCACCCATTTGCCTGCACGTTTTGTAACGAGCATGTAAACAGGGCGGATTTTTTATTTTTTCAGTAGTAATTTTAATTTCAGGAGCTATTTAAATGGCAACTATTAACCAGCTAGTGCGTAAGCCACGTCGTAGCAAAGTTACTAAAAGTAACTCAGCTGCACTTAAAGCTTGTCCGCAAAAGCGTGGTGTATGTACTCGTGTATATACAACTACACCTAAGAAACCAAACTCTGCATTACGTAAAGTAGCGCGTGTTCGTTTAACTAACGGTTTCGAAGTAACATCTTACATTGGTGGTGAAGGCCACAACTTACAAGAGCACAGTGTAATCCTAATCCGTGGTGGTCGTGTTAAAGACTTACCAGGTGTGCGTTTCCACACTGTACGTGGTGCACTTGACTGTGCAGGCGTTAGCGACCGTCGTCAAGCTCGTTCTAAATACGGTGCTAAACGCCCTAAGGGCTAATGGTTCTCCGTTAGTAAGGCCAAGCACTAAATTTTTAAATTAATTGTTTTGGGTATTGACTCTAAAAGAGCAAACCTGAAGATACCGGAGATACAAAATGCCTAGAAGACGCGTAATAGGTCAACGTAAAATTCTTCCAGATCCTAAGTTCGGATCGGAACTTCTTGCTAAATTCGTTAACGTAGTAATGTTAGACGGCAAGAAATCTACTGCTGAAAAAATCGTTTATGGTGCGTTAGACGTGGCTGCTGAGAAATCAGGCAAGTCGCACCTTGAAATCTTTGAAGCTGCACTTGAAAACGTTCGCCCACAGGTAGAGGTTAAATCTCGCCGTGTTGGTGGTTCAACGTACCAAGTACCAGTTGAAGTACGTCCAGTACGTCGCAACGCATTAGGTATGCGTTGGTTAGTAGACGCTGCACGTAAGCGTGGCGAAAAATCTATGGGCTTACGTTTAGCTCAAGAAATCGTTGACGCTGCTGACAACAAAGGCACTGCGGTTAAGAAACGTGAAGACGTTCACCGTATGGCTGAAGCGAATAAAGCATTCGCTCATTACCGTTGGTAATCTGCCCTTAACCTTTAAGAGGATCATATGGCACGTACAACTCCACTTGAGCGCTATCGCAATATCGGTATTTGCGCTCACGTAGATGCAGGTAAAACCACCACAACAGAACGTGTTCTGTTCTACACGGGTCTTTCTCATAAGATCGGTGAAGTACATGATGGTGCTGCAACTATGGATTGGATGGAGCAGGAACAAGAGCGTGGTATCACAATCACTTCTGCTGCAACAACGTGTTTCTGGAAAGGGATGGACGCTCAATTTGACGACCATCGCATCAATATCATTGATACGCCAGGACACGTAGATTTCACTATCGAAGTAGAGCGTTCTTTACGCGTACTAGATGGTGCGGTAGTTGTTCTTTGTGCTTCATCTGGTGTACAGCCGCAAACTGAGACAGTTTGGCGTCAGGCGAACAAATACGAAGTTCCTCGCATGATCTTCGTAAACAAAATGGATCGCACTGGAGCTGACTTCTTAACAGTTGTGGACCAGGTGAAATCTCGTCTTGGAGCAACGCCTGTTCCAATTCAGCTACCAATTGGTGCTGAAGACGACTTTAAAGGTGTTATTGACCTTATTAAGATGAAAGCCATTAACTGGAATGCCGAAGATCAAGGCATGACTTTCTCTTATGATGTCATTCCGGCAGAGCTTCTGGAGCTTGCAGAAGAATGGCGTTCTCACATGGTTGAGAGCGCTGCTGAAGCATCAGAAGAACTAATGGACAAATATCTAGAAGGTGAAGACCTGACCGAAGCTGAAATTAAAGCAGCTTTACGTCAGCGCACATTAGCAAACGAAATTGTTCCAATGACGTGTGGTAGTGCATTTAAGAATAAGGGTGTTCAAGCTGTGCTTGATGCTGTTATCGAATATATGCCTGCGCCAACACAAGTGAAACAAATCCAAGGTATCGTTGAAGATGGTACTGAGGAAGAACGTCCTGCTGATGACAACGCACCGTTTGCCGCACTTGCTTTTAAGATTGCGACAGACCCGTTCGTTGGCACCTTGACCTTCTTCCGTGTTTACTCTGGTACTGTTAAACAGGGTGATGCGGTATACAATCCAGTTAAAAGTAAGCGTGAGCGACTTGGTCGTATCGTTCAGATGCATTCAAACTCACGTGAAGAGATCAAAGTAGTCTACGCAGGCGACATCGCAGCGGCTATTGGTCTTAAAGACGTAACAACAGGTGAGACACTGTGTGATCCGAACTCAATCATTACGCTTGAGCGTATGGAGTTCCCAGAGCCAGTTATCTCTGTTGCGGTTGAGCCTCGCACAGTCGCTGACCAAGATAAGATGGGTATCGCGTTAGGTAAACTAGCGGCAGAAGATCCGTCTTTCAGAGTACAAACTGACGAAGAATCAGGCCAGACTATTATTTCTGGTATGGGTGAACTTCACCTTGATATCATTGTCGACCGTATGAAACGTGAATTCAGTGTTGAATGTAACGTTGGTAAGCCGCAGGTAGCATACCGTGAAGCTATCCGTTCAGCTGTTGAAGTTGAAGGGAAGTTCGTACGTCAATCAGGTGGTCGTGGTCAATATGGTCACGTCTGGCTTAAACTTGAACCGATGGATATTTCGGAAGATGATGCGCCAACTTACGAATTCGTTAACGAAATCGTTGGTGGTTCAGTTCCTAAAGAATACATCCCTGCGGTAGACAAAGGCATCCAAGAGCAAATGGCTCAAGGTGTGCTTGCTGGCTACCCATTACTTGGCGTTAAAGCGACTTTATATGATGGTTCATTCCATGATGTAGACTCGAATGAAATGGCATTTAAGATTGCAGGTTCAATGGCGATGAAGAAAGGTGCGCTTGAAGCAAACCCAGCTCTTCTAGAACCAGTAATGAAGGTTGAAGTTATCACTCCTGAAGAAAACATGGGTGATGTAGTTGGTGACTTAAACCGTCGCCGCGGCATGATCGAAGGCATGGAAGAAGCATTCGGTGGTCTTAAGCAAATTAATGCGCAAGTACCACTTTCTGAAATGTTTGGTTATGCAACTGATCTGCGATCTGCAACACAAGGCCGTGCATCTTACTCTATGGAGTTTTTGAAGTATGCAGAAGCCGCTAAAAACGTTGCAGATGCAATAATTGCAGCTCGCGCTGTTATATGATTTAGCTTGTCTGGCCCAATAGTGGGTCAGGCGTTAATTTCTTTATAGGAATTTTTTAAGATGGCAAAAGAAAAGTTTGAACGCGTAAAACCGCACGTAAACGTTGGTACAATCGGCCACGTTGACCACGGTAAAACAACTCTAACAGCAGCAATCACTAACGTACTTGCAAAAGTATACGGTGGTGTAGCTAAAGACTTCGCATCAATCGATAACGCTCCAGAAGAGCGTGAGCGTGGTATCACAATCTCAACTTCACACGTTGAGTACGATACTCCAACTCGTCACTACGCACACGTAGACTGTCCAGGACACGCCGATTATGTTAAAAACATGATCACTGGTGCTGCTCAAATGGACGGCGCAATCCTAGTAGTTGCTGCGACTGACGGTCCTATGCCACAAACTCGTGAGCACATCCTACTTTCTCGTCAGGTTGGTGTACCTTACATCATCGTATTCATGAACAAATGTGACATGGTTGACGACGAAGAGCTACTTGAGCTAGTTGAGATGGAAGTTCGTGAACTTCTTTCTGAGTACGACTTCCCAGGTGATGACTTACCACTAATCCAAGGTTCAGCGCTTAAAGCGTTAGAAGGCGAGAAAGAGTGGGAAGACAAAATCGTTGAGCTTGCAGAAGCACTAGATTCTTACATCCCAGAGCCAGAGCGTGACATCGATAAGCCATTCATCATGCCTATCGAAGACGTATTCTCAATCCAAGGTCGTGGTACTGTTGTAACTGGCCGTGTTGAAGCTGGTATCATCAACGTGAATGACGAAGTTGAAATCGTAGGTATCAAAGAAACTACGAAGACAACTTGTACAGGTGTTGAGATGTTCCGTAAGCTTCTAGACGAAGGTCGTGCGGGTGAGAACATCGGTGCACTTCTACGTGGTACTAAGCGTGAAGACGTTGAACGTGGTCAAGTACTAGCTAAGCCTGGTTCAATCACTCCACACACGAAGTTCACTTCAGAAGTATACGTACTTTCTAAAGATGAAGGTGGTCGTCACACGCCATTCTTCAAAGGTTACCGTCCACAGTTCTACTTCCGTACAACTGACGTAACAGGTGACGTACAGTTACCAGACGGCGTTGAAATGGTAATGCCTGGTGATAACATCAAGATGACTGTAGAACTAATCTGCCCAATCGCGATGGACGAAGGTTTACGCTTCGCTATCCGTGAAGGTGGCCGTACAGTTGGTGCTGGTGTTGTTGCAACTATCGTTGAGTAATCAACTATAGTGATGCATCGAGCATTAAGAAAAACCCGAGCTTAGTCTCGGGTTTTTTTATGGGTGAAGAAAAGCTATCAGCTGTCAGCTTTCAGACGTCAGATTAGATTGGTGGAGTTGTTTTGTGCGGTATCTCACTCAGCATTCGGCCTGTTCATTCTTCGGATAGGTTGGTTTGAGCGCAGCGAAACCCAACACAATCCATGTAAACCTTTTCTTTGGTAAAGCCAAACCACATTAAAGCACTCCCAAGGTTATGCTTGACCTAGAAGCTAGAACTTTTACCCTCGCAACTCACACCTAGCAACCAACTCTGTTATTTCTACTAAAACTAATTACTTACCTATAGCTAAAGTTGTTTTTGGTTTCATCATTTCGTCATGAAAAACCACTTTTTTAGTAACAATGCCTTCTTAGTATGGCTGCGCTAATTATCCAAGTGCAGTTTAGTTAGCACTCAAATTCTTAAAATAACGTACTAACGGAACGTAACGATGAAAATTAATAAAATTGCTACTGCAATTGGTTTAACGTTGGCATTGTCAGCGACAGCCAATGCAGGTGTGTTACCAGACAGTCAAAAACAAAATGATTGGTATAGTGCCGCTGAAACAAAATTAACGGAAAAAGAGGCGGCGGCTCAGGCTGAGCAAACGTTTAAAGCTAAAAATGTCATTTTATTTGTTGGCGATGGTATGGGGATCTCAACGCTGACTGCATCTCGTATCATGGCGGGACAAATGGAAGGCAAGTCAGGCGAAGAAGGCTTACTAAGCTTTGAAGAATTTCCATACTCAGCGCAAATCAAAACCTATAACGTTGATGCGCAAACCCCTGACTCTGCAGGCACAATGACAGCAATTATTTCAGGTGTTAAAACCGATGTAGGTGTAATTGGTGTTAACGAAAATATCGAACGTGGCGAGTGTGGAACTGTTGCTGGTAACGAGTTAATTACCGCAACAGAACTGGCAGAAATTAAAGGTTTAGCAACAGGTGTTATCTCTACGGCGCGTATTACTCACGCAACACCGGCTGCAACCTATGCAAAATCAGCTGACCGTAACTGGGAAGACGTATCAGATATGCCGGCTGATGCTGTAGAAGCCGGTTGTGAAGATATTGCCTCACAACTTGTAAATTTTGAGAAAAACCTAGAAGCACGCTTCGTAGGGACTGACGTAGATGGTCTTGAAGTTGTGATGGGCGGTGGTCGTCGTCACTTCTTACCAAAAGACGCAACGTTTAACTCAACTGATGCAGTGAGCGAAGTAGAAGGTGACCGTACGGATGAGCGTGACCTAACGGCTGAGTGGCAAGAAATGTACCCTGATGGTAAGTACGTCATGGACCAAGCAGGCTTCGATACACTAAATGCTGACAGCAAACGTGTATTTGCATTATTTAACGAATCACACATGCAATACGAAGCAGATCGCGCTAACGATGTAGCGGGTGAACCGTCATTATCTGAAATGACAGGTAAAGCAATTGATATCTTAAAGAGCAATGAAAAAGGCTTTTTCTTAACGGTTGAATCAGGCCGTATCGATCATGGTCACCATGCGGGCAATGCTTATAACGCGTTAAACGATACCGTTGAATTTGCCAAAGCAGTGCAAACAGCAGTTGAGAACACCAACCCAGAAGAAACTCTTATTCTTGTTACTGCCGACCACAGCCACGTATTCACTATCGCGGGCTACCCAAAGCGTGGTAATCCAATCTTAGGTCAAGTAGTTGCTATTGGTAGCGAAGAGCCAAGCCTTGCGGCAGATGGTATGCCTTACACCACAGTTGGTTATGCTAATGGTTTAGGTTTTCGCGATTTAGGCGATGAAACCGACGCTGATGCATCTTATAGCGAAGCGGCATTTGCAGGCCGTGTTGATTTAACGGGTGTTGATACGACTACTCCTGGTTATCACCAAGAAGCCACTGTGCCACTAAGTTCAGAGACTCATGCAGGTGAAGATATTTCACTGCATGCAAAAGGTCCAGGTGCGCAACTAGCACAAGGCGTTGTGGAGCAAAACGTAATTTTCCACATCATTAACCAAGCTCTAGAACTAATTGAAGAATAATGGCGACGACGATGAAAAAACTAAATTTAATTTCTCTTGCTGTAGTAGTGGCATTAGCGGGTTGTTCTGATGACGATGACAACTCACCAAAAACATTAACCATTGAAAATACATTAGCTGTTGGCTCTGAGCAGTGCGTAAACGGTGGTACAGAAACCCTTACCGGTGAAGATAGCAACGATAACGGTGAGCTAGACTCAGCAGAAGTAACGGATACAAGCGTTGCATGTAATGCACCAGCAACGTCGTTAACGGCATCGCAATTAGCGCCGTTGACTGATAATGAATGGTTCAAGTCAGCACAAGTTAAAGTCGCTAGTAGCGAAGAAAACATTGCTGCCGTTGTAAAAGAGTCAGGTAAAGCGAAAAACGTGATTCTGTTTGTTGGTGACGGCATGGGTATTTCAACTGTCACAGCAGCACGTATTATGGCCGGTCAACTAGAGGGTAAGCTAGGAGAAGAACATCAACTAAGCTTTGAAACACTACCATTCTCAGGGTTTGCTAAAACCTATAACGTTGATGCGCAAACACCTGATTCTGCGGGTACGATGACAGCAATGGCATCGGGCGTAAAAACGGATGCTGGCGTTATCGGTGTTGATGAAGACATCGAACGTGGTAACTGTGCAACGGTTGCAGGTAATGAACTAGTTACAGCCACTGAGCTTGCTGAGATTGCCGGTAAGTCGACGGGTATTGTTTCGACAGCGCGTATCACTCACGCAACGCCTGCAGCAACGTATGCAAAATCGGCTGACCGTAACTGGGAAGACGTATCAGATATGCCAGAAGCGGCAGTTACCGCTGGCTGTGAAGATATTGCATCGCAATTAGTTAATTTTGAAGCAAACCTAGAAGCACGCTATGAAGGCTTAGATGTTGATGGTTTAGAAGTTGTCATGGGCGGTGGTCGTCGTCATTTCTTACCGAAAGACGCAGCGTTTAACTCTGCTGATGCTGTGAGCTCAGTAGAAGGTGACCGTACAGATGGTCGCGACCTAACAGCTGAGTGGAAAGCTAAATATCCTGCAGGTCAATATGTGATGGACCAAGCTGGTTTTGATGCAATTGATGCAGAGTCAACAGAGCGCGTATTTGGTTTATTCAATGAATCACATATGCAATACGAAGCAGACCGTGCAAACGATGTAGCAGGCGAGCCTTCACTTGCTGAAATGACAGCAAAAGCAATTGATGTGTTAGATAACAACGCCAATGGTTTCATGCTAACAGTTGAAGCTGGTCGTATTGACCACGGTCACCACGCGGGTAATGCTTACAATGCACTAAGCGACACAGTTGAGCTTTCAAAAGCAGTCCAAGTTGCTCTTGATAAAACCAGCATCGAAGACACGTTAATCATAGTAACAGCTGACCACAGCCACGTATTTACCATTGCAGGCTACCCAAAACGTGGTAACCCAATCTTAGGTAAAGTGGTACCTGTGGGTAGTGATGAACCATCACTTGCAGCAGATAACATGCCATACACAACGGTTGGTTATACCAATGGTGGCGGTTTCCGCGACTTAGGTGATGAGACTGATGCTGATGCAGGTTATAACTTTGCACCGGTAACAGGTCGTGTTGATTTAACAGATGTTGACACAACAACACCAGGTTTCCACCAAGAAGCCGTCGTACCTCTAGGCTCTGAAACACATGCAGCAGAAGATGTGGGTGTGTATGCAGTTGGTCCAGGTGCACATTTAGTAACAGGCACTAATGAGCAAAGCCTTATCTTCCATGTTATGGATTATGCCGCTGACCTTGTTAAACAAGCTGATGCTAAATTAGCACAATAATGAGTGTTTGGGAGGCTCCATGCCTCCCTTACTCAATTAGTTATAAAGTAAACCAAGACAAAAGAGAATCCCGTGAAAGCAGCCATCTTACTTGCCTCATTACTTAGTCCACTTGCTGTTGCAGGGCAATGCGATATGAACACCGGTTTTACGCAAGCAGACTATAAAGTCACCACAGAAATCGTTGCTAATAAGCAGCATACTGAAAACACTTTTACCCTTTGGCGTACGCCTCACCAGGTGGCTAAGCAGAATCCACAATTTATTGAATTATGGCAACAGTTGCGCAATCAACAAATTCGCCCAATTCGTTATTTTCAGCATGCCCAGCGTGGTATTGAGTATCAACCATCGGAAGTGCAAGGTGAACAAGATTGGAGTAGCAAATATCAGCTAGTAAGCGATAAGTTTTTAGCCTCAATGACGCACCAGAAAAGCACCGGTGAAGGCTGTGAGTTAACAGAGTATTACACACAGCAGCAGGGTGAGAGCAAAATAGAGCTAAGCTGGCTTGCCAATCAAAAGTTACTCAAAGCAATTCGTATTTCAACACCAACTTATAGCCGTGAAATTGCTTTAACAGCCAGTCATTACAACCAGCAAAAGATTCAGGCAGAGTTTGCGAAATGGGATAACTACCAAACCACCGATTACGCAGATATCGGTGATAATGAAAGCGATCCATTTTTAGCTAAAATGATCAACTTAGGGTTTGTTGAGCATGGTGCAAGTGGATTTTATGATGCGCAAGGTAATCAGCTCAAAGGTGAGCATGGTCATCATCACTAATTAAAAAAGGCATCTTGGTGCCTTTTTTGTTGTTTAATTACTTTAGCTTAAATCTAAAATGCATAGTTCCAAGTTAGATTTACAGTACGGCCAGTGCCTGCAAAATAGCGAGTTGCCGATGGGTTTGTTTGCCCATAATAAGTGATGTAGTACTTATCTAGCAGGTTATCGATACCTAGGCTAAATGCACCATACTCAGCACTTTGATATTGCACTGATAAATCAACGGTTGTGTAGCCGTCAAATTCTTCACCAGTATTAAAGTCGCGGTCAAACACTTTATTAACTTGTAAGCGGCTAGACAGACTTGCTGGCCATTGTTGCTGCCAGTAAAGGTTTAACCGTGTCGGTGAAATATTGCTGCCGCCTAAGTCGCTCTCTACTTTATTGTCGCCATCACCGTCATATTGGCCTTCTGTATCAGCGTAACTTGCACCGAATGTTGTGCTGTTAGTTAGGTAATACTGTGCATTGGCTTCAAAACCTGAGATCTCAGTGCGTTCACGTTTTACACTGTAAATACCATCAGCATCAGCTTGTAAACGAGAGCCTAAGTCTGAGTCAGATTCAAACTAGCTGGCTTTAATATTGAAGCTATCGCTTGCATATTCAAAACCTAATTCGCGGTTATCAGAAATCACAGGTTCTAGGTTTAAGAAACTTTCAACCGATAAGCCAGCTTGGTTTATACCACGCAGTACACGCCCCACATGGACATGCTAAAGCCTTCGCTGTAGCTTGCGTAGAAACGAAGGTCATCAGTCACTTGGTAGACAACACCTAAGTTCTCTAATAATTCGTTAAAGCTTGGCTCACCGCCTTCTACAAAGCTGCTGTTGTAAGATGCTAGGGTAGTAAAGTCATCTACTTTTAATTTGCCGTACTCGTAACGAACACCGGCATTGAAAGTCCAATCTTCTAAGCCGTCATAACGTAGCTGAGCGAATGGTGCGATGTTATTAAACTTGGTTTTTGGCACCCAATGACGACCTGTTTGCGCAAGCTCTTGGTATGTTTCGTCAGAAAGTAAATCGATACCGGTCGCAATATCAAACTGGCTGCTTAATAGGTTATCTTTATTATAAGTAACGCGACTTCCAAACTTTTGTGACTTGTTTTGAGATTGGTCGTAAAGGTTTTCACCAAATTCAGGATCTTGGAAAGTGCCAAATGTACCGCCGCCATACATTGCCGCAAAATCTTGCGTGAATAACTGAACTGCAAGGTTGCCGCCAGCGATATTCGTGTGGTTGTAATCAAGGGTGAAGGTTGTTACACGGTTGCGTGGTGCATCACCTTCTATATCGCCTTTTTCAGCTGATGTGGTAAGGCCTGTTGTTGGGTCACCACTAATAGCAACAAAATCTCCATTACCCTCAATTTTGTAGTGGTTCAGCATCGCTTGAATACTTTGTTCATTATCAAGCTGATATTTAACTTTTAAAAATAGGTCTAGGCTGGTTGAGTCTTGCGTATCACCTTGTGTGCCATCTAACCCAACAAAGTCTCCGTTACCATCGCGATACATACCAGTACTACGTGCCGATACACCGCCAATAAAACTAATATCATCTAGCTGTTGGCTGAATAAGTAGCTGGCTTTATAGCTTTGGCTGTCGCTGCCACCGTCTGTCGGAGTGCTAAACCCTGCGCTCATTTGGTGATTAAAATCGCCTGCTGATTTTGTGATGATATTAATAATACCGCCGCTTGCGCCCATGCCTTGGATTGCATTAGCACCACTGATCACTTCGATGCGTTCGATCATGGCAGGATCAATTGTATTGCCGTCACGAGAACCATTACGCAACGGGTTCGACTGAGGTACACCATCAATCATGTATAGCGGTTCACGGCCACGTAGTGTTTCACCTGCACTGGTCATTTTTTGACGACTTGGTGAAAAGCTCGGTAATAAATTACCTAAAATTTGCGATAGATCTTGAGTGTGAGCAAGTTGCTCAGCAATGTCTTCACTGGTAATAACGCTGATAGTTGCAGGTACAGTACTAACAGGTGCAGTACTACGCGTTGTAGAAACAGTAATACGCTCAATATCTTGAGCCTGATTTGCTAGCGCAGCGATAGGAGTAAGTAAAAAAGGAAGCGCAAATTTCATTGACATCGTTAAATCGCTATATAATTGTTATTAAAAATTGTTCGTATTTATATATGTGTTTATTGCTGCAATCAATATTGTGTAAAGACTATAAAAACTTGGTTTACTTTGGCTTTTCTGTAAGTGACTGATAATGATTATTTAATTTTTCTAAACGGTTATTTAATTAATTTAAAAAATAATTGGTAAAAAAGCCGCTTGTTGATTACCGTTAATGAAGGAGGAACAGTCATGACAAAAATAAATACAAAACACCCTGCGGGTACTTTCTGTTGGGCCGAGTTATGCGCAAAAGACTGGCAAGCTGCAAAGCAATTTTACACGCAACTTTTTGACTGGGGTTTTGATGATCAGCCAATAGGTGAAGACATGTATTACACCATGCTGCAAAAGCAAGGTGATGATATTGCCGCTATGTATCAACTGCCTGCAAGTATGAGTGAGATGCCAACCCATTGGTTATTATATATTGCTGTTGATGATGTTGACCAAAGCACTGAGCTGGCAAAATCATTGGGGGCAACGGTTTTGGCAGGGCTACATGATGTCATGACGGCAGGTCGAATGGTGATGCTGCAAGAGCCTGGCGGCGCAACATTTGCCTTGTGGCAAGCGGGTGAGCATATCGGAGCTAAAAGAGTGCAAGAGCTTAACCTACCTTATTGGTTTGAGCTTGTGTCGAAAGACATGCAAAAAAGTCGCGACTTTTATTGTCAGTTATTCGGATGGCAGTTTGAGGTGAAACCCATGGAAGGTATGGACTACACCTTATTCACTATTGATGAGCAACCGATAGCAGGCATGCTCGAAATGACCGATGAATGGCCAGATGATATTCCACCGCATTGGATGCCGTATTTTGCGGTAGCAGATTGCGATCAGGCGGTTGCCAAAGCAACGCAGCTTAATGGCGCTATTTGTGTGCCAGCAACAGACATTCCAGATGTTGGGCGTTTTAGTGTGATTACCGACCCACAAGGGGCCGTTTTTTCTATTCTTAAGTCAACCATTGATGAATTAACTTAAGCTCTTGGTTTTTGCCAATCTGTCCCAAAGTATACACCTAAGCCTCATCAAGATGCAGAAACTCGCACCTTGAGGTGGTTTAGGTATAAATACCCCAACTAAGGAGCAGATTGATGACTAAGCATGTGGTGGTTACAGGGGCCAATAAAGGTATTGGCCTTAATTTATGTAAACAGTATTTAGCCCAAGGTTACCGTGTTACCGCGGTGGTTCGCACCCCAAGCGAAGAACTTCAAGCACTCGATGTGAAAGTTATTAGCGACATTGATGTATCTAACGCCGATGATGTTGCAACACTTGCCAATTACTTACACGGCGACAAAATTGATATTTTGGTTAATAATGCCGGTATTTTTCACAACGAAACATTCGCTGATATGGACTTTGCTGCCATCGAAAAGCAAATTAGCGTGAACAGTATCGCGCCTATTCGTATTACGCATGCATTACAGCAAAGTTTAGGCATTGATGCTAAAGTGGCGATGATTACATCGCGCATGGGCTCAATTGCTGATAACGGCTCGGGCGGTTACATTGGTTATCGCATGTCAAAGGCGGCCCTTAATGCCGCGAGTGTTAGTTTAGCCTATGAGTTAAAAGATAAAAAAATTGCTGTTGGCTTATTTCACCCAGGCTTTGTACAAACGCAAATGGTTAATTTTGCTGGCGATATCAGCCCTGAAACTGCCGCAGAGCGTCTCATCAAACGTATTGATGAACTAAACCTTAGCAACACAGGTGGGTTTTGGCATTCAAATGGTGAAACGCTACCTTGGTAATACTTTTTTCACTGTTTTTATAACTCGGTTAGTTAGTAGCTAAAAAGCTGCTAACTGCTGATAAGTTTCGCTAATTTTTGAACTTATAGTTTGCTATACTCGTACAATTAAAAGTCATTTTGATGTAGAGAACAGCACATGGAATTAGAGCAAAATAGCGAATTAACCCTTCCTCTTTTTTATTTCGATGAAAACCTTCATAGCCGTGACATCGAGTCCCCAGATCTATTATTACATGTAACGTTAAGCGAAGAGTTACTTGCGCAGCTTTGCCAAAACCCAGCTGCTGATAGCAGTGTCGCTATTGCTATTAATGAATATCGTCTTGAAGCGTTAAATGATGATTATCAAGTATTGATTAATAGTGAGCACGACGCGCAGTTAACTTTAGTTCGCGGGCCATTATTGAGCGCAATGCTTAGCTGTGACAATGATCAAACTTTTGTGTCGCCGCAAGTAGATATGATGCCAACCTTCGATTTAGGTGATGACGTTGAAGATATCGAGGAGGAAGGATGAGAAAAACCCTCACGACCGTATTCGGCCTTATTCTTTTAAGTGGCTGTGCATATTTAGGCGCTGCTCATTACGATGAATTGTTTGGTGAAGAGCAACCTAGAGAGCGTGTTGTTGCTGCATCAACACTTGAAGGTGCTGAGTTTTTAAGTGATGTAAAGCCCGTACTTGATAGTCGCTGTGTGGTTTGTCATGGCTGCTATGATGCACCGTGTCAGCTTAAGTTATCTTCTGTGGAAGGTATCGACCGCGGCTTAAGTAAAGAGCGTGTTTATGACGGCACACGTTTACTAGCGCAAGAGCCAAGCCGCTTGCTGTTTGATGCGACAAGTACCGCCCAGTGGCGTGAAAAAAGCTTTACCCCTGTACTTAATGAGCGAGCTCAAACCGAAGAAGCGAACCTTGCCGGTAGTGTGCTTTATAATGCCTTAGTACTTAAGCAAAGTAGCCCACTACCTAAGCAAGCTATTTTAGGCGATGAGTTTGATTTTTCACTCGACCGTGAGCAAACATGTACCACAATGAATGAGTTTGACTCATTTGCTAAAGATAGCCCGCACAGTGGTATGCCTTATGGTTTACCGGGGATCTCAAGCGAAGAGTTTCAGCACCTTGCTAAATGGCTCAGAAAAGGCGGATATCTTGCTCATATTGAGCCCCCTGAAAAAGGCGTACTTAAGCAAGTGGAGCGCTGGGAAGCTTTCTTAAATCAAGATGGTTTAAAGCATCAACTAGCTGCTCGTTATATTTACGAGCACTGGTACTTAGCGCATATTTATTTTCCTGAGCATGGCGATAAACACAGCTACTTTAAACTAGTTCGCTCTTCGACTCCGCCGGGAGAAGAGATCAAGCATATTAGCACGCGTCGCCCTTATGAAGACCCTAAAGTTGAACGAGTTTACTATCGTTTAATGCATGACCGCTCGACTATTTTAGCTAAAACACATTTACCTTTAGCATTAAATGATGAAAAACTTGCCCGCTTACATTCGCAATTTATTGAAGCTGATTATCAAGTAAATAAATTGCCAAGCTATAAGCCTGAAGTAGCATCAAATCCGTTTAAAGCTTTTGCAGCAATTCCAGTAAACTCGCGTTATCAATTTATGCTTGATGAAGCAGAGCTTATAATCATGGGCTTTATTAAAGGTCCTGTTTGTCGTGGTCAAATCGCGTTAAACGTGATTAACGATCAGTTTTGGGTTGGTTTTGCTAAGCCTGAAATGGCGGCGACACCTAAAGTCGGTGAAATGTTGTTACAACATGAAGATGCGCTAGCTTTACCTGCAGAAGAAGAAAGTAACGCTTTACCGATTTCTAGTTGGGTAAAGTACTCAAAACGCCAAAACAAATACTTATCAGCAAAAGTTGCACTGGCAAATAAGATGTTTGAGAACGGTCTGCACCTTACCACCGATTTACTTTGGCAAGGTGATGGTCATAACCAAAATGCAGCGCTGACGGTGTTCCGTCATTTCGATAGTGCAACGGTTGTAAAAGGTTGGATAGGTCAGCAACCAAAGACTGCTTGGATACTCGATTATGCCTTATTTGAGCGTATTCATTACCTGCTGGTGGCGGGGTTTGATGTGTACGGCAATATAGGTCACCAGCTTTTAACTCGTTTGTATATGGACTTTTTACGCTTAGAAGGCGAAGCGAATTATTTGGCGTTATTACCAGAAGCTAAACGTAAAGAAGTTAAAGCTCAGTGGTATCGTAAATCACCACCTAGTTTAACCAGTTTCTTTGAAGATGAACTGTCATTTAGTCAACCTACTGGCATTGAATTCAAAACAGCAGATCAGCAGTCTGAGCTGTATAACATGCTTAAAGAGAAGCTCAAACCAATTTTGAGTCCTCGTTATGACTACACCAAAGTGCCAGAACCGCTTGCACAAATAAATGATTTGCCTGTCAAAGCAATTAATCTACTGCCGCAAATTTCGTTTGTGTTAGTCAAAGAGGGCGATGAACAGCACAAAGCCTATACTCTTATTCATCACAATGCTCATTACAATATTTCGAGTTTATTGAATGAAGAAGGGCAGCGAGCTTATGACGAAGATACTGTAACAATTGTACCGGGGTTTATTGGTGATTACCCAGAAGCAATTTGGTATCTACATAACGAACAACAGGTTGCTGCATTTGCAGCTGGGCTTGCTAAAGTGACTGATGAGTCGGCATATAGAGACCTGAAAAGCGAATTTGCGATTCGTCGAACGCATCCTCAGTTTTGGCAATACAGCGATATTTTGCATCGTGTAGCTAAAGAATACCGAGGTGTCGAATTTGGGTTATTTGATTATAACCGCCTCGAAAATAGGTAGCCTTTAAGTACTGCTTTGTTTGTTGATAAAGCCCACTTAATAGTGGGCTTTACTGCTTAATTTAGACTAGAATAAAATAAAAAGATCAGAGAAATGCATGTTAAACCTAGTTATTGATATCCGTAAAAGATATCGCTGGGGGTTATTAGCGATAGCGCTTCTAATATCCTTTTCAGCGGCCTTGATTCAATCTTTGTTGTATATCCAAAAGGGTGATGCCGAGGTGATCAATATTGCCGGCAAGCAACGAATGCTCTCTCAAAAGATTGCTTTGCATGGTAACGCATTAATTTATGACAAGTCTCTGCCTGTAAAGCAACAGCATCGCAAGCTGCTACAAGACACCGTTGAGCAGTTTATTGCAGGTCACCAGTTTTTGGTTGCTCGCGATGGTCCAAATACGTTTCGTCATTTAAATCAGGAGTTAGAGGCACATTACTTTGCTGCTCCAAATAAGCTTGATGCGCGTGTTAAGCGCTATGTAAGTAAAGCACAGAAGCTATTAAATAGCCGTGACGACTACACAGATTTTGACGGGCCTGTTTTCGAAACTCAACAAGTTGAAGTCTTATTAAATGAATTAGATGTAGCTGTTGAGTTGCTTGAGCAAGAGTCTGTAAAAAAAGTCACATTTATTGCAACAGTTGAATTAATATTTTGGTTAACGGCTTTGCTGTTGTTATTGATTGAACTATTTTTTGTCTTTAAGCCAATGGAATCATTAATCGCTAAAACAATTAATAAGTATCAAACTCAAAAAGAATATGCGGAGCAAATAAGCAAAAATAAAGAGCGCTTTATAGCTCGCGCAAGTCATGAATTTCGAACACCAATACAAGGCCTTAGAGCCTCTATTGAAGCGCTTGATATCAATGAACAACAGCTCGCAACTAAAAAACAAGCTGTTTATTGTGTGAATAGATTAGTCGCAATGTTAGATGAACTTGTTGATTTACAACAGCTCACAACAGGAAATTGGCAATTAAACCCGAGTCGTGGAAATTTAAAGTCGACTCTAAAACACGCGATCACCCCATTTGAATATGTTTGCGACGAAAAGAATATTCTGCTTAGTATCGATATTCCAGAATCTCTTAACAAAGATGTACTCACTGATCATGCTCGTTTACAGCAAGTTTTGGCTGAACTCATCAACAATGCAGTAAAATTTACTGCTGAACAAGGTCGAATTGCGATCACAGCAAGAAGCCAAGGCGAACAAAACTATATTATTGAAGTGCAAGATAACGGCAAAGGGTTTGAAAAGCCACCGACCGATATACTCAGCTTGGAAAATGATAGCGAGCAGCATTTTCAAGGCCTTAAAACTGGTTTGTTGAGGGTGGTGCATATTGTTAAAGCTTTGCAGGGGAATATTGAGTTTTTAAGTGCTCAACCGCAAGGTGTTAAAGTGGTGCTTAGCTTAGAGTTAAGTAATGCCGCTGGTGATGACGCAGAGGTTTTATTACCCAATAAGTTACACTGCTTAATTGTGGAAGATAATCAGTTGAATGCCACTATATTAGGTCGTATTTTAGGGCAGTTAAATTACAGCTTTGATATCGCTGAAAATGGCTTAATCGCCACAGATAAAGCGTCAGATAAGCAGTATGATTTAATCTTTATGGATTTGAATATGCCAGTTATGGATGGCTTTAAAGCGATTGATATTATTCGTAATGAGCAGGGGCAACAGGTGCCAATTTTGGTGGTGACGGCCAATACATCAAATGATGATTTACAACGTGTGTATGAACTTGGGGCTAACCTACATGTATACAAACCGATCTCGCTAGATTCAGTGCAAAAAGCTCTCAGTATTTTATTTACCGAGAGCTCACAGGGATAACCAAAGCGTTAAATTAGTTTGTTACTTTGATGTCGCCAACACCTACTTCAACGTCAATATCATGCAGTCCATTGCCTCGGTAGCTTGAGTGAGAGCTAACGACTTTGCGGCTGGTGTTAGCCTCTTTTTTCAAGCCGCGAATCTTGGTGTCGCCCACACCGGTATCCAGTTCAATGCGTCTGTAATCGTCAAGCGCACTATCAATTCTTACTGCGCCCACACCAAGCTCAATCTCAACTGAATTACTTGCGTCGTTAATTTCAATATCACCTACACCTAGCTCAACATCAATTGCCATTGATTTAGGCATTTTTACATACCAGTTTTGTTGAATGTCATCGTTATCTAATTTTAAGCTAAGTGAGCTGGCACTTTGCGAGTGGCTTAATTCGATATCAGATAAGTCAACATCAGAGCTGAACCAGCTATTGTCATTTTTTGGTTCAATGCGAACCGTAACCACGACTTCACTGCCGTCATAACTTTCGACTTCTAAGCTGCCCACCGGAAAATCAATATCAAGCTGGCTTGCGCCATTCACTGTAAAGTTATGATTTAGCTCACGTGAGTCTTTTGCCATTGCGTATGTTGTTGTAAGTGCTAGGCCTATTGCTGCTACACAAAGTAATTTTTTCATTGTCTGATTCCTGTTAATGACCTTTTATACCTTAGTCGCAGCCGTGTTCAAAAAAGGTTTAAACGATTTTTAATTTTTTATCGAATGCGGTAACGTCAAGCTAACGGTAACTTAGAATGAGGATTCAAAGTGCAACAAGTGCAGTTGGTTAATGTTCGAGCCAGCCTGAAGGTTCAAGGCAATGACGTTTATTATTTAGATGAGCTCAATATCAATGTATCGCCATTGCAGCATTGGGTATTACTTGGCGCCAATGGGGCGGGTAAATCGGCTGTGGCCGCTGCCATTGCTGGTTTTGCGAAAATAGAGCAAGGCCAGTATGAGAATAGCTTTGAGCGTATAGCATTGGTATCGCCAGACAGCCAAAAGCAGCTCCTCGCGGCCGAGTTAACTAAAGATCAAGATGATATTATTGAGGGTGTTACGGCTACGAGTACAGTTTATGAGCTGATTATTGCAGGTCGAGACGAGCAACAGCTTGATAGTGATTTGCTACAGCAACTAATAAGCCTATTTGATTTTAGTGACAAACTTAGCAAGGCATTTCGCGATTTATCGACCGGCGAAACCCGCAAACTAATGTTGATTCAAGCCATAATCGGTCGGCCAGATTTACTTGTGCTTGATGAGCCTTTTGATGGTTTAGATGTTACGGCAATGGCTGAACTTAATCAGCTACTCACTGAGCTTAGTAAAACAACGACCCTTATTTTTGTGCTCAATCGCTTAACTGAGATCCCTGACTTTGTGGATCATTACGCCTACGTTAAAGAGGGTCATGTGGCTCAGCAATTAGCAAAGCCTACAGCCGAGCAGCGCGATGATTTACTTAAGCTATTGCACCTTACTCATACTCAGCTACAAATACCTGAGGCAGATATTGACCATCAAGCGCCTCCGCTCACAGACTCTATGCTGGTAAGATTAAACAACGCATCAGTCAGTTATGGCGGCGAGGCTATATTTGAAAAACTAAACTGGCAAATTAACCAAGGCGAACATTGGCAGTTAACAGGTAAAAATGGTTCAGGTAAAACCTGTTTGCTGAACCTTATCACGGGTGATAACCCGCAGTGTTACAACAACGATATCAAGGTGTTTGGTTACCAGCGCGGCAGCGGTGAGAGTATTTGGCAAATTAAACAACACATTGGTTATATCTCTAACGCGCTACATATGGATTATCGAGTGAGTATCACTGCGCTCAATACGGTTGTTTCGGGCTTTTATGACAGCATTGGTCTTTACCAAAAAGCCACTGATAAGCAACTTGCCATTGCCAAAAAGTGGTTAGCGTTATTAGGTTTAAGTGATAAACAAAGCAGTTCATTTAGCCAACTGTCTTTTGGTGATCAGCGCTTATTGTTGATTGCTCGGGCTATGGTTAAACACCCTAACTTGTTGATTCTTGATGAGCCTTGCTTAGGTCTTGATGAAGCGAATAGGCAGCGCGTGTTATTACTAATAGAAAAAATCTGTGCTGCAGGCACCAGCACCGTGGTGTATGTTAATCACCACGCGAGTGACAAAATAGTCGGTATCAACAATTATTTAGAGATGGCTGATTTCACAAAAAAAGCGCCATAAGGCGCTTTTTAAACGATTGAAATCATTTAAATACGGGTAACGGTAAAACCCTTATCTGTTAATTGCTTCAATAAGCCGTGTTGCTCTGGTAAGTGCAAAGCGCCCACTGCAATGAACAGCTTTTCTTTACCGATGCGAGTAGATAGTTGATTAACCCAATCGTTGTTACGGTCTATCAACATCACTTGCTCGCTTAGCTGACCATACTGAGAGTCATCAAAGCTTTCGTTATAAAACTGTGTAAGTGTTTTCATGTCACCTGATTTCCAAGCCTTGATGAGGCCAAAAAAGTAGGTGTCTACATCTGCAAGTTGGTCGAACGTTTCTTCGATCATTTTGTCATTCATGATTGCTAAGTGCTCAAACATTTCCATTTGGCGTTCAAGAGTTTCTAGCTCACCAACAGAAATTTTATGTTCTTGAGCATAAGCAAGTACTTGCTTGTCTATGCCGTATTGATCTGAAAAACCAACGCTTTGGAACTCCATTTGCATCATGGTGACCATCACCGCCCACGGTGCTAAGTTCTTAAACATCGCAATATCAATTGATTTATCCGCAAAGTACTTTTGCAGTTTTGCATAGTTTTCTGGTGATAATTCTGATTGTAAGGTTTTGCCATTTTTCAGCATCATAAATGGTAATGAGCGACGCTGCATTTCCATCGGTGAAATAGCGCTGATATCCACCTCAACAATGACTTTATCTGAGTTATCGAGTGCTTTTTTTACCTTGCTCGGTAAGCCTTTCATGCTGTCATCGCCAACATGTACGGTACCAAATAAATATGAAGCAACGCCGTTCTTTTCTACTTTCCATAATCCCGGCTCGGCAAGTGCATGTTGGCTAAAACCAAGCAGTAGCACCATAAAAAACAGGGCATTTATACGTTGGACGAATTTCATAACTTTCCTTTTCATTACGTGGTTATTTTCAATACTAAACTAATTCTTCTTTGATGCGTTAAATTAAATCGGCTTTAAGCAGAAAAAATTACATTTAATTGCCAAAAATTAATCAATCATAGAATGGCAGATAAAGAGGTATGAAATTTCAATATTAAGCAAATGGCGAAAAATAAATCTTATTAATGGTAAAGTTTAGATATTTATTTCTATAAAGTCGTTTTTTTGCTTGTTTTTTGAATTGAATTTTATGTTGACTTAACGCCCCCAGCGCGGTACTAATAGAAAAAGACAGCGGGATGGCTAGATTTCCGCTACAAATGAACAGAATTTGGTTACAGATAAATGCTTACAAACAAACTTTCTCTAATTCTAATTAACGTCGTGGTGATTATTATTACCGCGGGGGCTAGTTAGTGCTTAGAGAAAAGTGAAGCATTTAAAAAGCCCCCCGCACTTAACAGTCCGGGGGGCTTTTTTGTTTTAAGGTTTGAGTCGCAGCAAATACACAATGTCACTGAGGAATGAGGATTTACGATGACAGGCGCAGAGTTAACAATCGATTTATTAGCCAAACATGGCGTTAAGGATGTTTTTGGTTACCCAGGCGGTGCCATCATGCCTATTTACGACGCCTTGTACGGTGCGCCAGTCAAACATTATTTGACGCGTCATGAGCAAGGAGCGGGTTTTGCAGCAGTGGGGTTTGCCCGCAGCACAGGTAAGTTAGGTGTGTGTTTTGCAACATCAGGCCCTGGTGCAACCAACTTAATAACCGCTCTTGCTGATGCAATGATGGATTCAGTGCCGTTACTTGCCATCACAGGGCAAGTACCTACCGCCGCAATAGGCTCCGACGCCTTTCAGGAAGTGGACGTGTTAGGTATGTCGTTATCATGTACTAAACATAGTTACATGGTTGAAAGAGCAGAAGATTTAGCCGAAATCCTACAAGAAGCCATCCACTTAGCGCAAAGCGGTCGCCCAGGTCCTGTGTTAGTTGATATCCCGAAAGACATCCAAATGGCACAAGTGCCATTCCACCCTTGGTTAGCCGCCGAAGATCATTTACCAAAATTAGACCCGAACCAAGTTGCAATAGCTAATCAAATCTTAAGTGAAGCGCAGCGCCCTGTGGCGTATATCGGTGGTGGTGTACAAGCTGCTGATGCACAAAACGAGCTTATGCAGTTTTTAGAAAAAACACATATGCCTGCGGTATCAACTCTAAAAGCGCTAGGCAGTGTATTACCTGATTATGAATATGATTTGGGTATGCTAGGTATGCATGGTGGTAAAGCAGCTAACTTAGCAGTGCAAGAGTGTGATGTTTTGGTTTGTATCGGTGCCCGTTTTGACGACCGTGTTACTGGCAATTTAAGCAAGTTTGCCGCAAAAGCAAAAGTGATACACCTTGATATCGACGCAGCAGAGGTTGGTAAGCGTAAGCCTGCAAAAGCGTCATTAGTCGCAGATTTAAAAACGTCATTACCGCAACTTGATTGTTTTGTAACGCCTGATGAATGGTTAACGCATATCGAAAGCATGATGAAAGAGCATGCATGGCGTTATGACTATCCAGGCGAGAAAGTATTTGCCCCATATTTATTAAACCAACTAAGCCAAAAAATGCCAGCAACGGGTGTTGTGTGCTGTGATGTGGGTCAGCACCAAATGTGGGTGGCGCAGCACATGAAGTTTAGCCACCCAAGCAATCATTTAAGTAGTGGTGGTGCAGGTACCATGGGCTTTGGTTTACCGGCCGCTATCGGCGCTCAAGTTGCTCGTCCAAATGATTTTGTGATCACGGTGTCGGGTGATGGCTCAATCATGATGAACATTCAAGAACTGGCTACAATTCGCCGTAACAATCTGCCAGTTAAAATTCTAATCTTAGATAACCAGCGCTTAGGCATGGTACGTCAATGGCAGCAGCTATTTTTTGAAGGTCGTTATTCTGAAACAAACCTTTCAGATAATCCTGATTTCGTGCAGTTAGCAGCGGTGTTTGGCATTCCAGGTCAAACCATCACTAAAGCAGATGAAGTCGATGCTGCGGTTGATGCGCTAGTTAATAGTGAAGGTCCATACATTCTGCATGCCTGTATTGATGATAAAGAAAATGTATGACCGCTTGTACCACCGGGTGCAGCTAATGATGAAATGATGACGGAGACAGTAAAATGAAACACACCCTAACGATTGCACTAAAGAATCAAAGTGTCGCTGTAGAGCGTTTTTTACGCGTTGCACGTCATCGCGGCTTTGACCTAACAACCATGAATTTAGAAATGGCTGATGAAGCGTTTCACGTCACTATGACGGTAGACAGCGATAAGCCAATTTATCTACTAACATCACAGTTAAATAAATTGGTTGATGTTAAACACGTTAATGTTGAAAACCAATTTCAACAACAAGCAATCTAGTAAAAAATCAACAGGTAGCTAGAGCAATCAGATTGATGCTTTAGTGAGAAATAAATTCGGAATGAGGAAGTCAGTGGCATGCCACTGCAACAACTGAGGTAATTATGGCTAAATTAAGAAGTGCAACAACAACAGAAGGTCGCAAACGTGCAGGGGCGCGTGCTTTGTGGCGTGCAACAGGGATGACAGATAAAGACTTCGGTAAGCCAATTATCGCTGTTGTTAACTCATATACTCAGTTTGTACCGGGTCATGTTCACCTTAACCAACTTAGTGAGCTGATGGCTGAAACCATCACCGAAGCCGGTGGTGTACCAAAAGAATTTAATACTATTGCGATCGACGATGGTATCGCAATGGGTCACGGCGGCATGCTGTATTCACTACCATCGCGTGACTTAATTGCTGACTCAGTGGAATACATGGTTAATGCACACTGTGTCGATGCCATGATCTGTATTTCTAACTGCGACAAAATCACCCCAGGGATGATGCTAGCTGCACTGCGTTTAAATATTCCGGTTATTTTCGTATCAGGTGGTCCAATGGAAGCGGGTAAAACACGCCTTGCTGATATCGACATTAAACTTGATTTAGTGGATGCCATGGTAAAAGGCGCTGATACCACAGTAAGCGATGAAGACTCTGAAAAAGTCGAGCGCTCTGCGTGTCCTACTTGTGGTTCGTGTTCGGGTATGTTTACTGCCAACTCAATGAACTGCTTATTAGAAGCGATTGGTTTAGCGCTGCCGGGTAACGGTACCACACTTGCTACGCATAAAGACCGTAAACAACTTTACGTTGAAGCAGGTGCGCGCATTGTTGATTTATGCCGTGAGTATTATCAAAAAGATAATGCAGCAGTATTACCACGTGCGATTGCTAATCGCACTGCCTTTATGAATGCAATGGTAGTTGATATTGCTATGGGTGGTTCATCAAATACGGTTTTACACTTATTAGCTGCCGCGCAAGAAGCGGGTGTCGATTTTGACATGTCGCACATCGATGAGCTTTCCCGTAAAACTCCTTTCCTTTGTAAAGTGGCACCCGCAACCAATAAATATCACATTGAAGATGTGCACCGCGCTGGTGGCATGATGGCAATTATCCGTGAGTTAGGTAAAGCAGGCCTTGTTGATTTATCTGTTGATCACGTTGCAGGCCACAGTATGGCTGAAATGGTGGCTAAATGGGATGCCACCGATCCTAATAATGAAGTAGCGCAAAAATTCTATAAAGCAGGCCCAGCCGGTATCCGCACTACAAAAGCAATGAGCCAAGAATGTCGCTGGCCAGAACTTGATAATGACCGTGAAAACGGCTGTATCCGCAGTGTTGAAAATGCCTTTCGTCAAGATGGTGGCCTAGCTGTACTTTCAGGTAACTTAGCCCTTGATGGCTGTATTGTTAAAAGTGCTGGCGTAGTTGAAGAAATGCTGCACTTTGAAGGCCCTGCTGTTGTATACGAATCACAAGATGATTCGGTTGAAGGCATTCTTAATGGTGAAGTAAAAGCAGGCGATGTTGTTGTAATTCGTTACGAAGGGCCAAAAGGCGGCCCAGGCATGCAAGAAATGCTGTATCCAACGAGTTACTTAAAATCAATGGGCTTAGGTGAAAAGTGTGCGCTTATCACCGATGGTCGTTTCTCGGGTGGTACATCGGGTTTATCAATAGGTCACGTTTCACCAGAAGCAGCAAGTGGTGGTGCAATCGCCTATGTTGAAAATGGCGATAAAATAGTAATTGATATTGCAACCCGCGAAATCACTTTAGCGCTGTCAGATGAAGAGCTTGAAGCACGTAAACAAAAGCAACTTGCACGTGGTAAAGACGCTTATAAACCACTTGATCGTGACCGCTATGTTTCATCTGCACTTAAAGCCTATGCATTACTTGCAACCAGTGCAGACAAAGGAGCTGTTCGCGATTTAGCAAAACTTGAGGAGCTTAGTTAATTATGGTTTCTCAAGAGCTCGATTATTTTCGCGCTATCATCCAAGCGAACATGGAGCCGCTTGCAAAAGTCACTGAGGTCAGCGAAATGGCTGATCTTAGTGCACGGTTAGGCAACCATGTGTGGTTAAAGCGTGAAGACCAACAACCGGTTTATTCATTTAAGCTTCGTGGTGCTTTTCATAAACTGAGCAAGTTGCCAAAAGGGTCTGATGTGATCACAGCCTCAGCGGGTAACCATGCGCAAGGGGTTGCACTCAGTGCCTCATTTTTAGGGCATAACGCAACGATTGTGATGCCAGTTACAACACCAGAAATTAAAGTGAATGCAGTACGTTCACTCGGTGGTGAAGTGGTATTACACGGCCATCATTTTGATGCGGCAAAAGCCCATGCTTTAGAACTGACAGAGCAGCGTAACGGGGTGTTTGTGCCACCGTTTGATGATCCTGATGTGATTGTTGGCCAAGGTACCGTTGCCCGTGAATTAATGCAGCAATTGAACGACCTCGATGCTGTTTTTATTCCTGTTGGCGGTGGTGGTTTACTTGCAGGCATGGCGGTGTACATTAAGTCGTTACGTCCTGATATCAAAGTCATTGGTGTTGAAGCTGATGAGAGTGCTTGCCTAAAAGCAGCGCTTGAAGCAGGCAAGCCCGTTGAGCTTGACCGTGTTGGCAGCTTTGCTGATGGGGTAGCCGTAAAAGTCATCGGCACAGAAACATTTCGTTTAGCGCAAAAGTTTTGTGATGAAGTGGTCACTGTAACGGGCGATGAAATCTGCGCCGCAATGCAAGATATCTTTGTTTCGACTCGTGCGATAGCGGAGCCTTCTGGGGCGCTATCAACAGCTGGGCTGAAAAAATGGTGCCAACAAAATGGTGTTAAAGGCTTAAACGTTGCTGCGATTTTATCGGGTGCAAACTTAAACTTTGACCGCTTACGTTATGTTGCTGAGCGAACGGCACTTGGTGAAAAGAACGAGGCACTGCTTGCTGTGACTATTAAAGAAGAAAAGGGCAGCTTTAAGCAGTTTTGTAACTCATTAGGTGGCAGAGCTATCACCGAGTTTAATTACCGTTATGCAGGCCCCGGCGAAGCACAAATTTTTGTTGGTATTGCATTAAGGCAAGGGCAGCAAGAGCTTGAAGAGTTAAAAGCGGCACTGACAGAAAACGACTACACGTTTTGCGATCTATCAGATAACGAGCTGGCTAAATTGCATATTCGTTATATGGTGGGTGGTAAAGCGCCAGCTCAACTTCATGAGCGTTTATTACGCTTTGAGTTTCCTGAATACCCAGGTGCACTGGCACGATTCTTAGATACCCTTGGTAGTAATTGGAATATCACTTTATTCCATTATCGTAATCATGGTGGAGCGATTGGTAATGTGCTGGCGGCCTTTGCTATTGAACCGAGTGATTATGAGGTATTCAATGAGCATTTGAACCGTTTGGGATACAACGTTCAAGATGAAACGAACAATCCATGTTTCACCCAGTTCCTAACCAGCCAAGGTCAGGAGTTGAGCGCAGTGAAAGTGGCTAATTAGTTATAAAATCAGAATAAGGCTGCTAATTAGTAGCCTTGTTTTTTTGTCTATTTTTCCTATAGTTATTGCACGGTTCTCAATCAAGGATGATGCGTGCAAGGAATGAAAAGTCTACTAGGGTTAATCTGTCTAATGCTCTCTATGAGCGCACAGAGCGTTGATAACGTTAGCTTACAATTAAAATGGACTCACCAGTTTCAATTTGCAGGTTATTATATGGCTGCAGAAAAAGGCTTTTACAAGGAAGCGGGCCTTAATGTTGCTATTATACCTGCCGACCCAAATGACCCTGATACCTTTCCTAAAGTGTTAAACGACAAGCCGACTTTGCCATTACTCACTCAGGCATATTACAAAAACGCCAGCAAGGCGCATCGGTTGTTGCCCTTGGAGCCATTCTGCAGTTTTCGCCTTACTGCTGGATGGTAAAGAATAACTCAGATATTTTTCAGCCCAGAGACTTTGTTGGAAAGAAACTCAGCAAAGTTAGCTCACTAGAAAATGCAGAACTCTTGGTCATGTTACAGCGTGCTGGGTTGAGCCAAGAAAGCTTGATGGCAGCTAGCTATGAAGGCGGCGTTAAAGAGTGGCTTGCCGGTGATTTAGATGCGGTGCAAGTTTATGTCACCAATGAGCCTTACAGCATGACTCTTAGAGGGGTTGGCTATCGACTCATTTGCCCTCAAAAGTTCGGCTTGAATGTGTATGGTGATATTTTATATACCTCTGAGCAGTTTTTAGCGAAGAAGCCTGAGGTTGTAGAGCGTTTTTACCGCGCGAGCCTAAAAGGGTGGCGGTATGCTTTATTGCACTTAGAAGAAAGCATCGATGTGACCAAGCAGCACTATGCTAAACATAAAAGCGTACAGGAGCTGGCTTATGAAGCACATGTTTTGGCAAGCTATATTCAACCTCCAGGGATTAAGTTAGGCAATATGTCGATGGCAAAATGGCGTTTAATTGCAGATCTATATGGCATCGAGCAAGCTGATTTTGATCAGGCTTTTGATGGCTTTATGTATGATCAGCAGCAAGCTGAAGCTATTGAGCTGTCGTGGATGTTGATCCTCGCCATCATTTTAAGTATTGCGTGTGTGCCATTGTACAGTCGCTTGATCAGCAGTAACCGACGTTAAATAAGATAAAAGCTGTTATACTGCTCTTTATTTCTTGTCGCTAAGTAGTTATGACACTTGCCGAGCACTTTGCAGCTTTAGATGCACTGCTATTTTCAACCCGCCAATACTGGCAATGTACCGCATTTGATTTTGATGATCTTCCTTGGCCTGAATTAGCCAACTTATTATGGGCGCTTGATGACCAACAAGTGAGTGAACTTGATGCCGATCAGCAAGCTTTATATCGTTATTTTACTGAGGCAATAGGGGGTATCGACCAGTTGGCTGAGTTGTGTAATTTGCCTGCTATAAGTGCTGCCCGTAATGAATTTCCATTTTGGATAAGTAATGGCATTAAGGGCCGTAAGTTTGAACAACTACAAGACTTTGTCGCGGCCATTAGTCAGCAGTCATTAAACCAGCCTGTTTTAGAGTGGTGTGCAGGTAAAGGGCATTTAGGTCGTATGTTGGCATTTAATGGGGTACCACGTGTCCATAGCATTGAGCTACAACAACACTTGTGCGATCAAGGTCAACACAGTGCTAAGCAACAGCAATTGGCGATGCAGTTTTCACAAGCTGATGTATTAACCGATGACACAGATGGCTTTTTTGAAAGCCAGCAGCATGCAGTTGCATTGCATGCCTGTGGTCGTTTGCATCAAACATTTATGCAGCAAGCAAGTAAAGCGAAAACTCAGCAAATTAGTTTTTCACCGTGCTGTTATCATTTATTCACAGATAACGCTTATCAAGCAATGAGCGAGCCTGCCAAGCAAAGCCAACTTGCGCTTACTCATCGCGATTTAAAACTGGCGCTGCAAGAAACGGTAACAGCACCGAGCCGAGTTGATAAGGTAAGAAAAACAGAGGTTGAATGGCGTCTTGGATTTGATGCGTTACGTAAATCACTGACCGGTGAAATGCACTATGTGAGTGTACCGTCAGTGAACAAAGCGATCTTCTCTGATTCGTTTAACTCATTTTGTTTATGGGCTGCTGAGAAAAAATCATTACATTTACCTGAAGGTATTGATTACAATAAGTTTTTAGAGATAGGTAAAAAGCGCAAAAGGGTCACCGAGCGAGTTGAACTCGTCCGACATGTGTTCAGAAGGGCAATTGAAGTTTGGCTCGTGCTCGATCGTGCTTTATATTTGCAACAACAAGGGTATCAAGTAACAGTTAGTAAGTTTTGCGAAAAGCAGCTGACACCAAGGAATATCTTGATCCAAGCTAATTATTAAAAACCGTAAAGAGGCGCAATGAGAAAGTTAAAAAATTTATTCGAAAATAATAGACGTTGGGCAGCGCGTACGAGTGAAAATGATCCTGAGTTTTTTAAAATTCTATCAATGCAGCAAAATCCAGAGTATTTGTGGATCGGTTGTTCTGACTCGCGTGTACCTGCAAACGAAATTGTAGACTTATTACCGGGTGAGCTATTTGTTCACCGTAACGTAGCAAATGTCGTTGTGCATACTGACCATAACTGTCTTTCGGTAATGCAATACGCTGTTGAAGTGCTGAAAGTGAAGCACATCATGGTCGTTGGTCACTATGGCTGTGGTGGTGTTCAAGCAGTATTAAACGAAGCGCGTTTTGGCTTAATTGATAACTGGCTACGCCATGTAGGTGATGTAAAAGAAAAACACATCGAACAACTCAATGCATTACCTGAGCAAGAGCGTTTAAATAGCTTAATTGAACTAAACGTTATCGAACAAGTACGTAACGTGTGCCGTACTAACATTGTGCAAGATGCTTGGGCGAAAGGCCAAGATTTAACAATTCATGGTTGGGTGTATGGCTTAGCGAATGGTCACCTTAATGATCTTGAGTCGGTTGTGACCTGTGCGGAAGAAGCTAGCGATACTTACGGTATTGCCGTTAAGCGCGTATTTGAACGTGTGGCAGAAAAAAGCTAAAACCTAAACTAGTTAGGTAGAAAAAAGGAGAGCTAATTTGCTCTCCTTTTTTATTGTTCGTCTTGTTTGCTAGCAAGTTGCTGCTCGAGTAATGCAACTTTCTCTTCAAGCTCAGTGAGTTTTTCACGAGTACGAATAAGTACTTGGCTTTGAATATCAAACTCATCACGGCTTACAAAGTCCATCTCAGCAAGTTTGTTTTGAATAGCTTGCTTTGTTTTGCCTTCAACTGTTTCGGCAAGGTTTTTCACGCCTTGCGGCATGTTGTCAGTAATTTGCTTAGCGATTTCTTCAAGTTTTGCTGGGTTGATCATCTTCGTCCCTTGAGTCACGTAAAAAAACAATCTTACCTTATTGGCTAGGCGTAGTGTAGTGATTACGGTAAAATTGCCCGTCCTGTCTTTGGATAATTTCTTTAGGGGCTTATGAAACTCAACCCAAAACAAGATGAAGCGGTAAAGTATATCAGTGGACCGTGTCTGGTATTAGCCGGTGCGGGCTCTGGTAAAACGCGTGTTATTACTAATAAAATCGCTTACTTGGTGCAAAAGTGTGAGTATCAAGCGCGCAATATTGCGGCGGTAACTTTTACCAATAAAGCGGCAAAAGAAATGCGCGAGCGTGTAACGCAAACACTGGGTAAACAAGAGTCGAAAGGCTTATGGGTTTCAACGTTTCATACCCTTGGGCTTGAGATCATCAAAAAAGAGTTAACGACGCTAGGGTTTAAACCCGGCTTTTCGTTGTTTGATGATCAAGATACCAACCAGTTACTAGCTGAGCTGACCGAAGAAGAACTTAAAAAAGACAAAGATCTACTTAACCTACTGAAGATGCAAATAGGTAGCTGGAAGAACGAATTGATTCTGCCAGAGCGTGCTGTTCGCGAAGCCCGTGAGCCACAAAAAGCCTTATTTGCTCAGCTGTATGCGCGTTACCAAAATCAACTACGTGCTTATAATGCCCTTGATTTTGATGATCTGATCATGATCCCTACTTTATTGTTAGGCCAAAATGCTACTGCGCGTGAGCGTTGGCAGCAGCGTTTTCGTTACCTACTGGTGGATGAGTATCAAGATACCAACACCAGTCAGTATCAGCTGGTTAAGCTATTAGTGGGTGAACGAGCTCGTTTTACAGTGGTAGGTGATGATGACCAATCAATTTACTCATGGCGCGGTGCTAAGCCTCAAAACCTTGTACTATTGAGTAAAGATTTTCCGGGCTTACGTTTAATTAAGCTTGAACAAAACTACCGAAGCGCAGGGCGAATTCTAAAAGCGGCGAATATTTTGATCGCTAATAACCCTCACGAGTTTGATAAAAAGCTATTCAGTGAACTTGGTTATGGTGAGCCAATCAAAGTGATTGGTTGTCGTGATGAAGAGCATGAATCAGAGCGAGTGGTGGCAGAGATCATTTCTCATAAATTCATGAAGCGTACCAGCTACAAAGATTACGCGATTTTATACCGTGGTAACCATCAAGCGCGCGTGTTTGAAAAAGCACTTATGAGCAACCGTATTCCTTATAAGATAAGCGGTGGCATGTCGTTTTTCTCGCGTTCAGAGATTAAAGATATCATGGCGTATTTACGCTTATTGGTGAACCAAGATGATGACAATGCCTTTTTACGTATTGTAAATACGCCACGCCGTGAGATTGGTACGGTCACACTCGAAAAACTTGGCACCCTTGCTAATGAAAAGCATATCAGCTTATTTGCAGCCTGTTTTGAACCTGAACTTGCACACCGCTTAAAAGGCCGTGGTTTTAATGCCTTAGCTGGTTTTGCCCGCTGGGTGGTTGAGCTTTCTGATAATGCGGTACGCGGCGATACCCTTGAAGCTGTGAAAGAGTTAGTTAGGCAAATTAACTACGAAGCATACCTTTATGAGTCATCACCGAGTGCAAAAGCTGCTGAAATGCGCATGAAGAACGTTTCAGAGCTTTATCGTTGGATCACCGACATGCTAACAGGGGACGCAGACAACCCGCCGCTGAACCTTGCTGAGGTGGTTAGTAAACTGACTTTACGTGACATGCTTGAACGTAACGAAGAGGAAGACGAATCTGATGCGGTACAATTACTGACACTGCATGCTTCAAAAGGTTTGGAGTATCCGTATGTGTTCATGGTTGGTATGGAAGAGGGTTTGTTACCGCACCAAGTAAGTATCGATGAAGATAACGTTGAAGAAGAGCGTCGTCTTGCTTATGTAGGTATCACACGTGCACAGCAAGAGCTGGTAATGACTTATGCTAAGTTACGTCGTCAATTTGGTGAAACTTCAGATACTGAGCTTAGTCGCTTTGTACAGGAGTTACCACAAGATGATTTAGCCTTCGAAGCGAAAAAAACACCGTCTTCACAGGCTGAGCGCATGGAAAAAGGCCAAGCCCGTGTAGCTAATCTAAGAGCGATGCTTAAGAAGTAATAAATTGTGCGCTTGGTGCTTCGTGTTCGAAGGGCGCCAGCGCATGTTGCTTACCAATAAACAACGACAATCCGTGCTTATCGAGTAAGGTGCGGTAGTTAAAAATTGACGGAACTTTCGCGATTACTTGGATATTTTGCAGCTTAGTAATCGCCAGTACACCTTGCAGTTGTAAGTGATAGTTTTCTTGCTGCAGTACTCGCTTACTGAACGTTGAACTTAATAATAAGTAATCGAATTGGAACTCAGTCAGTAAGTTTAACTCACAGCAATCTTTGGCAAATTCATTCAAACCAATCGAAAACCCTTGAGCGACCAAGTTTTTTAAATTTTCAATTTGTACCGCTGATGCGTAACGAATTTCTTGTTCGTTGAATAACAGACACATTCTATTCGCATCGTGGGCTTTTAATAGCTTACATAGTGCTTGAAAATTAATACGTTCAAGGACTAAGCCAGAGCAAGGGAACAATACTTTTTCTTTCTTACTGTCACTTACTAAGCTGAATGCTTGTTTTAGTAAGTTAAGTTCAACCTCAAAGTGCTGTACTCTATCGGTCGCAAACTTCTTAAGTACTTCAAAGCTGGTGCTGCCAAGTACTGGGTGTTCACCAAATGCTTCGAGTAAAGACTCTGCGCGAGTTTGCTCATCCAAGGTAATGATTTCGGCACTTCTAAAGTGCATAGGCAAGTCATCTAAGTGATGCATATTGTCAGCATCATGTTGCACATTACTGGCATTAAGCAGCGGATGGAAACATTCAAAGCGATTACGGCCTGCATTTTTAGCGTAATACATGGCGGCGTCGGCATCACGTATAATTTCATCGGTGTGCTTGTAGCTTGGTTTTGAGTAAGTAATACCAATACTGGCACCACTTTGAATGCATTGGCCCTTCATACAGAAAGGTTTTCTCATTATTTCGATGATACGCTTGGCAACATCTTGGGCTTGCTGTTGCTCAGTTAAGTGAGTGAGCAACACCACAAATTCATCACCACCCAAACGTGCAAGTAAATCATGCTCACGGATACAATGCGAGAAAGATTCAGCAACACCAATTAAAAATTGATCGCCTGCTTGGTGACCAAGGTGATCGTTGATGTCTTTAAATTTATCAAGGTCAATAAATAACACTGCAAACTGCTGCTCTGGATAGCGCTGATAATGCTGCAATGTTTTTTCTAACTGTGTTAGGAATAAACTGCGATTAGGTAAACTGGTTAATGAGTCATGGTGTGCATCGTGGTACAGCTGTTGTTCTATTTTTTTACGCTCTTCAATTTGCATCTGTAAGTGCAGGTTTGCTTGGCGTAACTCTTTCGTTTTCTCTGCAACTCTGTTTTCCAGCTTTTGATGATTTAGCTTTAACTCTTGATTTGCTAAATGGGTTTGAATGACGTTGGCTATTTGATGCGATACAAAGGTAATTAACTCACAGTCATCTTGCGTGAATTCGTGTTTATTATTATACGCTTGGCAAACTATTAGACCAATGACACCTTGCGATGTTTTAAGTGGTGCACCTAACCAGCTAGTTGCTGTTCGTTCAGCCGGGACGTCTACGGGCCTTTCAACAACGCCTAACTTAATTAGATTATTTGCTTTATCAATATCGATGACTTGGCATTCTTCGGAGCTTAAAACAAGTTCACTAAAACCTTTTGCAAAAGGTCTCGGCCTGCCTGTGTCATTGTATTCATCGACACAGTACGGAAAACTTAACCAGTGAGTTTGCTCATCATAAAGGGCAATATATAGGTTGTCTGCATAGGTAATGGTTTTAATAATTTCGTGAACATGTTTATAAACGTCGTCAAGATTTTCACTTAAGGTTGCCAGCTCTGATATTTTAAAAAGGATCTGTTGACGCTCTAACGCTTTTTTACGTTGCTGTATTTCTTCATTGAGAGCTTGATTACTTTGTGTCAGTGCACGAGTGCGAATTTTAACTTCTGATTCGAGCAGTTCACGTTTCTTAACTCGTTCGATGGCCGTTGCCAAATAAAGTGACATTACTTCTAGCAACTCAATTTGTTGCTCAGAATAACTCAGGTCTTTTTCATAGCTTTGCGCGACCATCACTCCAATTATTGACTTATCGCGGTATACAGGAACTCCAACCCAATGCTCGGCAGGTGTGCCAAAGCATTTGAGTAAGCCTTGTTCAACCGCTAGCTCTGTTTGTTGTTTGGTAAAGTAGCTGGTTTTACCTTGCTTAAATACGTAACCTGTCAGGCCTTCTTTAAAGTACTGCTCATACTTCAATGGCACAGAGAGGCCATCTTTTTCGTCGGCAAAATAAGATAACTCAAGGTTATCGTAAACAGGGTTATGCAAAACCACGAAGAAGTTTTTACTTGGAATATAGTCTTGCAGGATGTTGTGGATAGCAGGGTAAAGCAAGGTTAATTCGGCAACAGTACTCGCTTGCTCTGATAATTGTAAAAGAGCATGTTGCAAGTGATGTGATTGCTTATACTTTTGTAAAAGCGATTTTAAGCGAACATTTTTACGTGCAAGCTTATCAAAGTGTGTTGCTGAATCTTCCAATGATTTAGAACTCATTTTATTATTGTTTAAATATCGTCCTTAATAGTTCCACTTTTTTATTAGATCGTCAAGTAACAGCTGTTAACAAAATAGTAATTTATTATGGTCATATTTGGCTACAGAGCTAGCCTCGCGCCCTGATAAAGGCATAAAAAAAGGGCTTATAAAAATAAGCCCTTAGTATTAGATTTTAAACTGTTACTTGCTAGTCATGAAATCGATAGCAGCGCTGATCTCTTCATCAGAACAGTCCATACACGTACCTTTAGGAGGCATCGCGTTGAAACCATTGATTGCATGGTCAAGTAAAGTGTCCATGCCTTTAGCAATACGAGGAGCCCAATCATCAGCTGATTTTGGTGCGCCTAGTGCACCAGTGCCGTGACAAGCAAAGCATGCTGCTTGGTAAACTTGTTCACCAGAACGAGGGCCTGTAGGTTCAGCAGCGACTGCAGCTTTATCACCTTCTAGATAGACAGAACCAATTGGCGCTAGACGCTTTTTGATAGCATCTTCAGTCAAAGAGTTGTCATACGCTTGTGCATATGCCGTTGTTGCTAGCAGTAATAATGCAGCTGATAGTTTTTTCATTTTGCCTTGCTCACTTCGATTTGAACGTGATCAATCACGATATATATGACGGAAATTAGAACGATTATAACGCTAAGCCACAATTTATAAAATGATCTAAAAGGCTTTTTCTTGAGAAAAACCGTCATTTTTTTGCGTTAGCGCAAGAAAAGCCAGCATAAAATACTGGCTCTTAGCTTGATGCTTAAGCAAGCTCTAATACTTTGTTAACTAATTTTTCGATACCCGCATCTGCATCTAAAATACTTTGATCAACATATAGGCTGGGGTAGTGACCACTTTATGTTGTTGATCAACAACGATATCGTTCACAGCACAGCTTTGGTGTGCTCCACCAAGTTGTTCTATAGCTGCGGCGGTCTCTGCATCGCTCCCAATGGTTATTTTTACACCTTTACCATAAATAAGCGGCAGCATGGCAGGCGCAATACATATATAACCTGCTGCTTTGTTGGCATCGACAAAAGCCTTCGCTGTTGTCAGTACATCACCTTGAACTTGGGCATCTGCACCTTTTACTGCAAAGTCAGATAGGTTTTTCGCGGCCCCAAAGCCACCTGGTACGATCAAGGCATCGAACTCATCTACATTTAGCTCAGTGAGCGCTTTAATTTCACCGCGGGCAATACGTGCAGCTTCAACTAGCACATTACGATTAGGTGTCATTTCTTCACCTGTTAGGTGATTAACGGTGTGCATTTGTTCGATATCGGGTGCGAAGCATTCATAGCTCGCGCCTGCTTTAGCGATATGTAATAAGGTTAACACAGCTTCATTGATTTCTGCGCCGTCGTAAACACCGCAACCAGCTAAAATTACAGCAACTTTTTTCATTTTTGAACTCTCCTTAATGCGACTAGCTTAAGTTTAACAAGGATACGAGCATGGCGACAAAATAAAAAATTTTCGTCGCTTGATAACTCGCAAAGCATGATGAATAGCTGTTTATGCCTTTTTATAAATTACTAACGAAAAAAAAAGTATAAAGGATCGCTATAATCTTTGATCCATTATGCTAGAATACTCCTCCGGTTATGAAAAGGGATGTTAATTCGGTATCGAATAAGCAAAAGGTTATCGCTACTAAAACCGTTTTCCACATCGGACAAAAATAATAAAAAAAGAACGCCGTAATATCTTTTTTAAATAAAAACATAAGCTTATCTAATTTTCCTAAATGTTTTTTCATTTTGGGAGAATTAACTGTGTCTGTTATCTACAAAGTTATCCACAGCTTGCTCTGTCATAAAGCTTTATTGGTTAATAATTCACAGTCGTTTTCTTCATGACCTTATGGCATGCTTACAAACAATTTAATGTTATTCAATTAGGATCCAATTTCACCATGGCTCAGATCCCTGAAAATCCACTTATTCTTGTAGATGGTTCTTCTTATTTATTCCGTGCATACCATTCGCCACCGCACCTTACTAACTCAAAAGGTGAAGCGACAGGCGCAATCTATGGCGTAGTTAATATGCTTAAGAGTTTGATCAAGCAATATGATCCATCGCACATGGTGGTGGTATTTGATGCCAAGGGTAAAACCTTCAGAAATGATATGTACAGCGAATATAAAGCGAATCGTCCGCCAATGCCGGATGACTTACGCACACAGATCGCACCACTGCATAACATTATTAAAGCAATGGGTTTTCCGCTGATTAGTATTGAAGGTGTTGAAGCTGACGATGTTATCGGTACGTTTGCGCGAATAGCCTCAGAGCAGCAGCGTCATGTGCTGATCTCGACTGGCGATAAAGATATGGCGCAGCTTGTTAATGAGCATGTTACGCTGATCAATACCATGACAGATAGCATTTCAGATCCAGAAACCGTGGTTGAGAAGTTTGGCGTTGGTCCTGAATTGATCATTGATTACCTTGCCCTAATGGGTGACAAAGTCGATAACATCCCAGGTGTTGATGGCTGTGGTCCAAAAACAGCGGTGAAGTGGCTGCAAAAATATGGATCATTACAAGGTGTCATTGATCATGCAGGTGAAATAAAAGGCAAGATTGGTGAAAAGCTTGCTACAGCACTTGATCATTTGCCACTTAGCTATGAGTTAGCAACAATTAAGTGTGATGTTGAGGTTGAGTCAGATCTTGAAAGCTTTAAGCTGCAAGAGCCTAATCGTGACGAATTGATTGCACTTTATGGTGAGTGTGAGTTCCGCCGTTGGTTAGCTGAGCTACTTGATAACCCTAAAGACGCTGACACGCATTTAGATGTGCCAACTGAAGCTAACGAACTACCAAAAGTTGCTGATGCACACTACGAAACAATCTTAACTGAAGAGCAACTTGATACCTTAGTGGCGCAGTTAAATGACGCCGAATTGTTTGCTTTTGATACTGAAACAACCAGCCTTGATTATATGCAAGCGCAATTGGTTGGTATGAGCTTTGCGGTTAAAGCCGGTGAAGCGGCTTACCTTCCGGTTGGTCACGATTACCCAGATGCGCCTGAGCAATTAAGCTTAGAAACCGTAATGGCAAAAATTGGCCCAATCTTAGCTGACGAAAACAAAGCGAAAGTGGGGCAAAACCTTAAGTACGATAAAAGCGTGTTAGCTAACGCAGGCTTTGAATTAAAAGGCATTAAATACGACACCATGCTGGAGTCGTATGTATTTAATAGTGTAGGCAGCCGCCATGATATGGACTCGTTGGCACTGAAATACCTTGGTCACAAAAATATCAGCTTTGAAGATATTGCCGGTAAAGGTAAAAAGCAGTTAACGTTTAACCAAATTGAGCTAGAAAAAGCTGCGCCTTATGCTGCTGAAGATGCTGATATAACGCTACGTCTTCATCAAGTATTATGGCCAAAAATTGATGCTGATAGCCAATTAAAATCGGTATTCGAAGAGATTGAGTTACCACTTGTCACAGTACTTTCTGATATTGAGCGTACTGGTGTTGCAATTGATAGCAACATGCTAGCAGCTCATAGTCAACGTTTAGGTGAACGCCTGTTAGAGCTTGAGCAAGAAGCTTATGATATTGCAGGTGAAAAATTTAACTTAGGCTCACCTAAGCAACTGCAAGCTATTTTGTTTGAAAAACTTGAGCTGCCTGTTATCAAGAAAACACCTAAGGGTGCACCTTCGACAGCAGAAGAGGTGTTACAAGAACTTGCTCATGATTATCCGTTACCAAAAGTGATTATTGAGCACCGTGGTTTATCTAAACTTAAATCAACCTACACAGATAAACTTCCGCTAATGGTTGATGAGCGTACTAAGCGAGTGCATACCTCTTACCATCAAGCTGTAACAGCAACAGGTCGTTTAAGTTCAACGGATCCTAACTTACAGAATATTCCAATTCGTTCAGAAGAAAGTGCCGTCGAATTCGTGAAGCCTTTATTGCTGCACCTGGCCATAAAATTGTGGCTGCCGATTACAGCCAAATTGAATTACGTATCATGGCGCATTTATCTCAAGATAAAGGCCTATTAACTGCCTTTGCGAATGGTTTAGATGTTCACAGTGCAACAGCGGCAGAAGTCTTCGGGGTTAGCCTTGAAGAGGTTACCAGCGATATGCGCCGTAAAGCTAAAGCGGTTAACTTCGGTTTAATTTATGGCATGTCGGCGTTTGGTTTATCACGTCAATTAGATGTACCACGTCATGAAGCACAGCATTATATTGATAAATACTTCGAGCGTTTCCCTGGCGTACTTGAGTACATGGAAACAACCCGTGAAAAAGCAGCTGATAAAGGGTATGTAGAAACGATTTTTGGCCGCCGCTTACATTTACCTGAAATCAATGCCCGTAACGGTGCTCGTCGTAAAGCCGCTGAGCGTGCTGCTATCAACGCACCAATGCAAGGGACTGCTGCAGATATCATCAAAAAAGCGATGCTAAAAGTTCATCAATGGGTGAACGCACAAGCTGCAGGTTCAGTTAAGCTGCTCATGCAAGTGCACGATGAATTAGTGTTCGAAATTAAAGAAGAATCTGTGGACGACTATAAAGCTGAAATTTGTAAGTTAATGTCAGAAGCCGCTACTCTTGATGTGCCTCTGATTGTTGAAGCCGACAGCGGTGACAACTGGCAACAAGCTCACTAATATCTAAACTAAGAGCCACCGATATAACAATTCGAGTGGCTCGGTCTGATTAGTTAAGGAGTGGTCGGTAGCTCCTATCATCCCCATAGCTTGACGTGAAATTGCTCCAAAAGTTTAACCCCAAACTTTAATTGTAAGCTCGTTACTTATTTATTTCTAAAATAGCTTTTAGGGTATTCTCTTTTTCAAGAATATCGCGATACAGTGCGAACTGGTTTCGGGCTCGTTCGAGATTATGGTGAGCATGTTTAGTCGCAAAGTAATTGTCACCATCAATAAAATCAGTAAGAAAGCGCAAGCCAATCATAAATGTCATTACTTTTGTGCCAAGCCAAAAGCTCTCTTTTTCTGCATCAGTGATTACATTTTTTAATGGTTCTACATAGCCCTTAACAATAGCTGCAAAAATTTCTTCGCGAACTGTTACATTTTTCAGGTTAGTTGAGTCCTCTTGCTCAGGTGAACAGAAAGTGCGCACCATGTCACCAAAATCAAATAACCAATAGCCAGGCATACAGGTATCTAAATCGATAACTGCTTTTGCATCATCAGAATCTTTACAAAAAAGCATGTTATTGATTTTTGTATCATTATGACAGGGTCTTAATGGGATCTTACCTTCCAGTTTCTGTAGTTCATCAATTAGCGATTGCTGATTTAAACAGAACTCGATATCTGGTTGGCAAAGCTCGATACGATTTACAGGGTCATTTTCGATTGCTTTTCTGAAAGCATCAAAACGCATTGCTAAATTATGAAAATCTGGGATAACATGATGTAGTTGCTCAGCCTGAAAGTCTTGTAAAGCAAGCGCAAATTGACCAAATGCATTGGCCGCAGTTTGTGCTTGAGAGATGTTTGCTACAACATCCTCACTGTAACTGCCGCCAATAAATTCGAGTGCACGCCACACGCCTTGGTCACATTCCACCAAAAAATCATTTTTTATTGTCGGTACATGACGAATAATCTCGAGACTATATTCACCTTTCACATGTTTGTCGTTTAGGTGCTTTTCGATAAGCCTTGCATTCTCTACAAGCTGCTCAGGGTTAGGAAATACATCAGTATTTAGTTTTTGCACAACGACAGCATTATCTTGTGACTTAAGAAGCATCGTTGTGTTTATATGGCCGTTGCCAATAGGTTTCAGTGTCACGTGATCTGAACTTAAGCCAAAATGCTCAGAAAGATAAGTTGCAACAGGATTCGACTTCATTAATTTTCCATTACTTTTTGTAAGAAGAGGTGTAGATTTATTCATTAAGCCCGAGGCGTAACTGACGTAATGTACTTGCTATTGCATCCAATTCAGCTTTGTAGGTTACGCCGTACCATGGCTCTTGTGCGGTATAAACGGCGACAGTTTGATTGTAATCTTTAATCGCAAGTTGTATCTGATTTGGTAAATAATACTCTTTCGTGACACCGTTGTCAGTATTTTCTAAAAACTGTACAAAGCCCTTTTCTAGAACCATGAATAAATCATCTGTAATCCCCCAAAAACTCATTGAACCAAGAGCTTCCTTAGCAATACTCTGACGCTCACCTAGAGAGTTATTACCTAACAAAATATCTTGCTCTAGCTTGATATCAAGATATTCAACAACATCGATTAAATGTTGTTGCTCATCGATGCTACACACTCCGCGATTGACCCCTCCTTGAATCGATAAAGTATCAACTACAGGGTAACCAACCATAGCCCAATCATTACTACGCTTAAAATGTTCGGCGATAATTTTAAACGAAGAGGCCCCATAATAATCATCGGCTGTAATTACAATTGCAGGGTTCTTTACATAGGGTTTTGCACATAAAAGAGCGTGGCCTGTTCCCCAAGGCTTTTGCCGCTCTTTAGCTAAAGAAAGATACTTTTCTGGAATTGCAGTGATTTCTTGATTAACTAAGATAACTTCAAGTGATTTAGGCAAACGGGGTAAAATTCTTGCTTCAAATTCGGCTCGAATATTAGCATTTATGATGATAACAGCTTGAGTTACACCTACTTGAACAGCATCTCGAATACTTAGTTCCATAATAGTACTGTTAAGACCTGGAATATCAGCAATTTGTTTGTTTCCACCAAAGCGACTACCGAGTCCGCCAGCTAATACGATTAAGGTTAGAGAATGATGAGTCATTGCGCGAGTAATAAGATGAACAAAGGAAAAGTGTACCAGAACCTTTGATATTCGAGCAACGGCTGTTAATAAGGATTGTAAGTATTAAAAAGCACTATGTTAAGAGAGATTTAAGAGGGCACAAAGTAGAGCTCAGTGCTCCTCAAAAATCATCAGCACGTTGTAGTGATTAAGTGTTTATTTGAAGGTTGCTAGCAACTGTAATAACTGTTGCAGTTTAATAACGGTTTTTTTCAGCTTTTCTTCGTCCATACCGTCGTTGCTTAAGCTTTCTACATCAGCTGCAACATCGAGAACGTAAGGTTTAAAGCGTTTCGCTTCAAAATCAAAGCCAGCATCTTTTGCAAATAAGGCTTTGAATTTGCCATGGCCTTGCTGCTGTAAATCATCTAATTTTTTATCAGCATCAAGTGCCTGACGATAAACGATTTTTAGGTTAGCATTGAGTTGTTCAATAATTGAATCCATTTTTTTCCTAAAGCTTTAGACTGCAATGCCGATATAGTACGTGGATTGTCATAAAAAGTCAGGTAATGAACTATGAATATATCAGGATCAAGCTTACCAGCTATGAGTGGCGGTGGCGAAAGCGCAGAAGTTTACAGCGCATCACTTGCTAAAAAACAGCAAAAGGCTGATGGTGCTGCGGCACTTGCACTTATCGAAGGCGCAGCAATGAATACCAGTGCTGCACAAACACCTGCTAAGTCGGTAACTGCGACACTAGGTAACAACGTAAACGTATACGTTTAACTTAGATTGAGATCGATAGGCGTTTTACTTTTTTCGCCGCCGATCTCACGCACCAGCTTAGGAACCAAAAAACCCGGCAATGCTGCCAGCATAGCCGTTACGATTTCTCGTGCCTGACTCTCAGCTATATCAAAATGGCTAGCACCCTCAACTTTATCTAGTAGATGTAAGTAGTAAGGAAGTATATCTGCCTCAAACAGAGCCTCACTAAGTGCAACTTGCGACTCGACAGAATCATTCACATCTTTTAGTAACACCGCCTGATTTAGTAACGTCACCCCTGCAGCTTTTAACTTTTGCATGGCCGCTTTAAAGTCATCATCAATTTCGTTAGCGTGATTGATATGATTTATAAACACCACCTTTAAGGGCGATGCAGCAAAGCGTGCACATAGCTCATCGGTAATTCTTGCTGGGATCACCACAGGTAAGCGGCTGTGAATACGCATGCGTTTAATTTGCGGAAGTTGCTCTAACTCATCCATAAACCAACTAACAGCATCGTCTTCGGTCATCAATGGATCGCCACCACTTAAAATGACTTCGTTGATGTTGCTGTCGGCTTTAATGTAAGCCAGTGCATCAATTAAACTGCGTTTGTTTAATTGGTTTTCTTGATAAGGAAAATGGCGTCTAAAGCAATAACGGCAATTTACGGCACAACCGGTTTTAAACATTACTAAAACGCGAGAGCGATACTTGTGTAACAAGCCAGGTTGGTTGTTATCTTGCTCTTTTAGAGGGTCTTTGTCGTAACCTGTTTTTGCTAAAAACTCTTGGTGCCTGGGCATCACTTGCAGCAAAAGAGGGTCGTTTATGTCGCCATAACGCATTTTTTTGATAAAAGGCAGCGGCACGCGGACAGGAAAAAGACTGCGTGCTTTGAGGTCTTTTTCGTCTACTTTGCTTGATAATCCTAGCATTTCTAGCAAGCGTTCAGGACAAGTGACAACATTTGCCAATTCTTTTTGCCAGTTTTTATGCAAATTTACTTCATTTCTTTGTATCATTGACACGTAGATTACTCGAAATTATTTAGACAGAGGAAACGATGGCGAATTATAGCACCAATGAGTTCAAGGGCGGCCTAAAAATTATGTTAGACGGCGAACCTTGCAGCATCTTAGAAAATGAAATGGTAAAACCAGGTAAAGGCCAGGCGTTTAACCGTGTTCGTATTCGTAAACTTATCACAGGTAAAGTACTAGAAAAAACATTCAAGTCAGGTGAATCAGTTGAAGGTGCAGACGTAATGGATACAGATTTAGCGTATCTATACACTGACGGTGAGTTCTGGCACTTCATGAACAACGAAACATTTGAGCAAATCGCTGCTGACGAAAAAGCGCTTGGCGACAATGCAAAATGGTTAGTTGAAAATGACGTTTGTACTATCACGCTTTGGAACGGTAGCCCAATCGCCGTGACTCCACCAAACTTCGTTGAATTAGAAATCACTGAAACAGATCCAGGTCTAAAAGGTGATACAGCGGGTACTGGCGGTAAACCAGCAACATTAAGCACAGGTGCTGTTGTTCGTGTTCCTCTATTCGTACAAATCGGCGAAGTGATCAAAGTTGATACTCGTAGCGGTGAATACGTGAGTCGTGTTAAGTAATAGGCTTTTATAATACCAATTCGCAATAATACTTAATCATTTTGAGGGATTAAACCTGTAGCTAGCTGCGTTAAAAATTTCTGATTTAGAACAACTAAATAACGAAATTTTTGCCTTGCTATCAACGAGGTTTTATTGCCTCAAAATAGACCACTTAATTAAGCGAGTTGGTATGAAATTTTTATAAAATCCCAGCTTCTGCTGGGATTTTTTTTGGGAAACACTATGTCTAATGTCCTTTGGCAACCAAGCGCCGATATTGATACTTTACGAGAGCGTGCCGTCATCATTCGCCGTATTCGCGAGTTCTTTTATGCCCGTGATATTATGGAGGTTGAAACGCCAAGCCTTAGTGCTGCCAGTGTAACCGATGTGCATTTAGTGACTTTTAGTACCGAGTTTGTTGGCCCTGGTCATGCTGGTGGCTTACCACTTTATTTGCAAACGTCACCTGAGTTTGCCATGAAGCGTTTACTTGCGGCGGGCTCTGGGGCTATTTTCCAGCTATGCAAAGCTTTTCGTAATGAAGAGGCGGGTAGTCATCATAATCCTGAATTTACAATGCTTGAGTGGTATCGTCCGGGTTTTGATGAATTTGCGCTTATGGATGAAATGGATGAGCTTATGCAATTGGTGCTTGGCGTAGAAAGCGCTGAGCGACTCACTTATCAGCAAGCCTTTATGAACGCCTTAGGTGTAGACCCTTTAACTGCTGATATCAGCACATTACAGCAACTAGCAAAGGAGCAGGGCTTCGCCGATATTGCCGCGAATGAAACGCATCGCGATACCTTGTTACAGCTATTATTTTGTATGAAGGTTGAACCAACGATTGGCCAAGAAAAGCCTTGTTTCGTTTATCATTTTCCAGCTTCGCAAGCAGCGCTTGCCCAAATTTGTCAGCACGATGAGCGAGTAGCTGGGCGCTTTGAGTTATATTTTAAAAATATGGAACTTGCAAACGGCTTTAATGAGCTGACCAATGGCAAAGAGCAAGCAGCTCGTTTTAGTGAAGATAATCAGTACCGTGAAGCAAATGGCTTAAAGCAAGTGCCAATGGATGAGCGTTTAATAGCTGCACTAGAGCATGGCTTACCACAATGTGCGGGTGTCGCACTGGGTATAGATCGACTCATTATGCTGGCAACGAATAAGCAAAAGATTAAAGACGTACTCGCCTTTGATGTTGAAAGGGCTTAACTTATTTGGCTCTAGGCTCTAGGCTCTAGGTGTTTGGGTGCTAGGTAAAAAACCTAGCACCTAATTGCTTATAGCTCGTAAATAAATGTCACACCGGCAACCATAGGTTCGCCAAGCTGTGTGTATGTATGAGTGGTGTAACCGTCTAATGGATCGTTACCAAACTCAAAACCACGGGTTGGTACGTCTTCATCAAATAAGTTACGTGCCCATGCATTAATGCTCCAATTATCACTTTCATAACCAAATGAAGCATTCACTAAGTTGCTGCTAGGTGCTTTTGAGTTATGGCTATCAGAGAAGTAGTAATCGTCTTTGCCTTCTACTCCAATTGATGCATAAAGTGCTGGCGTAAAGTTATAACGCGCAGTGAATGCATATTGGTATTTAGGAGCTTGTGCTTGATCTCGACCATCTTGATCTAGGCCTGATTGCGCAACAAAGTCATTGATTTCTGTATGTAGATAACCTGCACTACCCGTTAGTAGTAAATTGTCAGTTGCTTGGAAGCTGCCTTCAATTTCTAAACCGTAGTTTTCACCAGAGCTGGCGTTATCGATATAACCTGTGAATTTTTGGCCTTCAACTTGCCACGATTTTAGCTGCATATCTTCACGGTACATGTAGAAAGCGGCAAGACGTAACACAAACTTATCGTCCAAAGAGCTGCCTTTAACACCAAATTCACCGCTCCATAGGTATTCAGGGGCAAATGATGTGTGATTAGCAAAGAAATCAGCATCTAGGTTTAAGCCTTCGTCTTTTGCTTTTGCTAAAGCTTCAGAGTTAATACCGCCAGCTTTATAGCCACGAGTAATACTGGTATAGATCATGGTGCGATCAATCACTTGGTATTCAAGTGCAAGCTTACCGCCCACCATGACATCATCGGTTTCTTCAATAAAACCGTTGTTGTCGGTGTAGTCGCCCTGATACTGCTCAACACGCAAACCCGTAATTAAGGTTGTTTTTGGGCCGATAGGTGTTGCTAATTGACCATATGCAGCAATATTGCTGGTTTCATAATTAGATGCAAATGGTTGTGCCAGCCAAGTGTATTGACGTTCTAAGTCAACTTCGCGGCCTTGATAGTAAATGCCTGCGACCCACTCGCCAGATTTACCACTAAATTGCAGCTCAGCCGCTTGATCTTGGCGATCGCGAAAGTAAGCATCTGTTGAGCTATAGCCCCAATCATGCAAGCCAGCAGCACATAATTCAGGTTGAGTTTCATCATTACACACCCAGTCTTCGTCATAGCTGTATAACAGCTCGCTGTCGATACCAGATAGGTTTAAGCTAACATCAAAAAAGTCAAAGCCGGTGTATATGTTTGCTAGGCCAACCGCAATGCTTTCTTGGTTGTCTTGGCCTGGTTCATCAGCAACACTGTAACGGCTGTTATCTAATGTGAATGCGTCATAGCCGTTATTTATATCGATGTAATGTACATTCAGTTCAGTACGCAGATGGTCGGTTAATTGACTGTATAATTTAAAGCGAGAGACAAGCTCGTCTTGTTGCTGGGTATCTTTGCCTAAATAACGGTTTTCTACATACCCATCCGATTCACGTTGATAAATACTAGCGCGTACTGCTGTGTCGTCGGTAATACCGGTACCTGCGGCAATACCTGCTTCATAGCTGTTGTAGTTGCCCGCACCTAATTGTATTTTCACACTTGGGTCAAGAGTGGGGGTTGCAGATTCCATTTGAATCATGCCAGCTAAGGCATCAGCACCAAAGCGAGTTCCTTGTGGTCGCGATAAATTTCAACTTGGTCGATATCAAATAACAGTGAACTGCCGCCTAAACCAGAGTAGTTAATACCGTCGATCACTAAGCCAACCGAAGGATTAATAGGGTCAACAAACTGTGAGCGTAAACCGACACCACGAATTTGCACGAAACGACCACGAGATGCCCCTGAGGTAAAGTTTACATTCGCTGCACTAGCAAGCATCTCATCTAAAAACTTTGCACCGCGTTGATTGATTTCATGATCTGAAAACAAGCTTGCGCTGGCACTAAGGGTTTGAATGCTTTCTCTTTTGAAATCACCGGTAACTTCAATTTTTTCAAGCTCACCGTCTTCAGCGTAAGCAATCGAAGATGCTGCGAATAAAGGCAGGATGGCAGCAGATAATAATGATAAACGTCGTTTCATGCGGATTCTTAACTCCATTTTCGGGACTGCTATTCTAGCAACCTAGCTAGCCAAATGGCTATAAAATCAATTTTTATGATATAAACGCAGGCAATTATACGTAAATTGATTAGGAATACGACTATGACCTTTAAAGTAGACTTTAAAGTGCGTGATTATGAGTGTGATTTACAAGGAATTGTAAACAACAGTGTTTATTTTAATTATTTAGAACATGCACGCCATGAGTTTTTACATGCCCAAGGTATCGATTTTGCAAAGCTCGCAAGAGAAAAAGTAAACCTTGTCGTACTGCGTAGCGAAATGGATTACAAGGCATCACTTATGCCGGGTGATGAATTTTACGTTGCCGTTGAGCCCGAGCGTATCAGCCGATTAAAGTTTGCTTTTAGGCAAACAGTGTATCGCAAACATGATGATAAAGTGATGCTACAAGCGTTAGTGATTGGCACGTCAGTAAATGAAAAAGGTCGTCCTTTTTTACCAGAAGAAGTCGATAACTTATTCAAATAGTCTGCGTTGTTCTTTGATAAGCTAACTTAGAACAATTTTTTACAGATAAAACATGTTTTTTTAACGATCAATTGCGTTAAATGTTGTTATTATTACTACATTGAAATTTGAATAGTTAAAAAATATGAAGTTAGTAGCCTTGCCTCTTCTTTTTGTATTATTTTGCATGGGCTGCTCATCGACAGGGACAGTCACTAGTGAGCAATTAAAATATACACAGTGGCAATTATCAAAAGTGAATGGTTTAGCTATTCCTGTATCTCAAAAAGCCTCTATACGCTTTATAGAAGCGATGCAGGTTAACGGCTTTGCTGGCTGTAATAAATTTTTTGGTGAAGGTGCGCTCAGCGAAGATACGCTAACGGTAAATAAGTTAGGTATGACTCGTAAATCATGTGGCGAGCAAGTTAATGAGCTTGAGCAGCAATTATTGTCAGCGCTAAAAGAAGGTGCGGCAATTACGCTAACAGGTGAGAAACTAACTCTGCAAGGCGAGCATCACTTTACCTTCATTGCAAAAAACTAAAGTGGCTTAGCTTGCAGCAATTTTTTAACTGACGTACACTCAGAGCGTTTTAAAAGAAACGAATTTATACTTGTCGGAGTGCCTTTAACAAGGCTGAGATCGCGAAAGCGGGATCCGTGAACCTGATCAGGCTAACACCTGCGTAGGGAACAAGCTGCCTTACTGGGCGCTTGTGCGCCAAATTTATGGGGCATAAGTGGCACAGGCTGCACTAGTAAGCATTTAGCTTATTAACGATCCAATGGCGTTTGCCACTCTCTATTGCATTTGCAATATCTGACAAGACAACCCTTAAAGCAATGAGGTAAGTCATGTCAAACACAACAACTAAACCATCTCGCCGCGAAGTCCGCGCGGCTGCATCAGATTATATTTATAACTTAACGGGTCAACCCTTTCCTAATTCTCATAAAGTTTATGTAGAAGGTACACAAGACAATGTACGAGTAGGGATGCGTGAAATCACCCTCAGCGATACCTTTATCGGTGGCACTGAAGAGAACCCTGTATTTGAATCTAACGCACCAATTCGTGTTTACGATACCTCGGGCCCATACACTGACCCAGATTTTAAACTTGATGTGCGCAAGGGTCTTGAGAAATACCGTGAAAAGTGGATTGAAAGCCGCGGCGACACTGAAATTTTAGACTCAGTGACTTCGCAGTTTTCTCAACAGCGAATGGCAGATGAAGGGTTAGACCATATCCGCTTTGAACATCTACCAAAAATCCGCCGTGCAAAAGCGGGCAAAAACGTAACGCAAATGCATTATGCGCGACAAGGTATTGTGACGCCTGAAATGGAATATGTGGCAATTCGTGAAAACATGGGACGCGCTAAAATTCGTGAAGAGTTACTTGCAGCCCAGCACAAAGGCGAATCGTTTGGCGCTAGTATTCCTGATTTTATTACCCCTGAATTTGTGCGTGATGAAATTGCCCGTGGTCGCGCTGTGCTTCCTAACAACATCAACCACCCGGAAACTGAGCCGATGATCATTAGCCGAAACTTCTTAGTTAAGGTGAACGCGAATATTGGTAATTCGTCGGTGACTTCATCAATCGAAGAAGAAGTAGAAAAAATGGTGTGGTCGACTCGTTGGGGCGCCGACACGGTAATGGACTTATCAACGGGTCGCTACATTCACGAAACCCGTGAGTGGGTGGTACGTAACTCGCCAGTGCCAATTGGTACCGTACCAATTTACCAAGCGCTTGAAAAAGTAAACGGCGTGGCTGAAGACCTAACGTGGGAGATTTTCCGCGATACCTTGATTGAACAAGCAGAACAAGGGGTTGATTACTTTACTATTCATGCTGGGGTATTGTTGCGTTACGTGCCGATGACAGCAAAGCGTGTTACCGGTATTGTTTCGCGTGGTGGCTCAATTATGGCGAAATGGTGTTTAGCGCACCATAAAGAAAACTTCTTATACACGCACTTTGAAGAAATTTGTGAAATTTTAAAACAGTACGATGTGTGTTTTTCATTAGGTGATGGCTTGCGCCCGGGCTCTATTGCTGATGCTAATGACGAAGCCCAGTTCAGCGAATTACGTACTTTAGGTGAGCTGACAAAACTTGCTTGGAAACATGATGTGCAAGTGTTCATCGAAGGCCCAGGCCATGTGCCAATGCATATGATCAAAGAGAACATGGAAGAGCAGCTAAAACACTGTGAAGAAGCACCGTTTTATACTCTTGGTCCATTAACCACGGATATTGCACCGGGGTACGATCATTTCACATCAGGTATTGGCGCTGCGCAAATTGCTTGGTACGGCTGCGCTATGCTTTGTTATGTAACCCCTAAAGAGCATTTAGGCTTACCAAACAAAGAAGACGTTAAAGAAGGTTTAATCACTTACAAAATTGCTGCTCATGCTGCCGATTTGGCAAAAGGCCACCCGGGTGCGCAAGAGCGTGACAACGCATTATCAAAAGCACGCTTTGAGTTCCGTTGGCACGACCAATTTAACCTAGGTTTAGACCCAGAACGCGCCCGCGAATATCACGATGAAACACTGCCACAAGAATCAGGCAAGATTGCACACTTCTGCTCTATGTGTGGCCCTAAGTTCTGCTCGATGAAGATCACTCAAGAAGTACGTGATTACGCCAAAGATCTTGAAGCTAGAGGCATTGATCCAAATAACGTAGGCGATACTATCGAAATCAAAATGGTCGATGTTGAAGCTGAAATGAAAGCGAAATCAGACGAGTTCAAAAAAACGGGCTCTGAGATTTACCACAAAGCAGTTTAATTGATGGAGCTAGGCATCAGCGATGGGCTCTGGGTTTTTACTTGGAACATAGAGCCTAGCGCCTAGAAAGTTTATGTCTTTAAAGATAGCGATACTGGGCTTTGGTTTAACTGGCCGTTTAACTGCATTGGCACTTGCTAAAGAGCATCAGTTAAGTGTGTTTGAGCAAGATGATGAACATGCTAGCAACAGTGCAGGCAGCGTTGCTGCAGCGATGTTAGCCCCCCTTGCAGAATCAGTCTTGTGTGAACAGGATTTAGCCCTACAAGGGCTTAATAGCATCACTCGTTGGCAGCAAATTTTAAGTGAGCTCGATGACGCTGTGTATTTTCAACAAACAGGCAGCTTAGTGGTTGCTCATCAGCAAGATAAGGGCGATTTACAAAGTTTTGTGAGCCGCTTAAAACCGCTTGAAAGCTATCAGGCACAGGCATTGGTTGGTACTCAAATTGCTGATCTTGAGCCAGAACTAGCTGGGCGTTTCCATCAAGGTGTGTATTTACCTTGTGAAGGGCAACTCGATAATCAGGCATTTTATAGCGCTAGTTTTAAAAAGCTTACCTCGCAAGGAGTGCAATTTAACTTTAGCTGTAAAGTTGAATTGAACGCCCATAAAATGAATGGCCAAAGCTTTGATTATGTATTTGATTGTCGCGGCTTAGGTGCAAAACAGGCTGAACCTTTATTGCGTGGAGTAAGAGGGGAGGTGGCGCGTTTATATGCACCAGAGGTGAACTTAACCAGACCAATACGGCTGATGCATCCGCGTTACCCAATTTATATTGCCCCTAAGCCAAACCATCAATTTGTGATTGGTGCGACTGAAATCGAATCGCAAGACCGCGGTAAAGTCACCGTGCGCTCGGCGCTGGAGTTATTGTCTGCTGCTTATACGGTGCATAGCGGATTTGCTGAAGGGCGTATCGAAAGTTTGCAATCGGGGCTTCGTCCTGCGTTTGCAGACAACCGCCCGAAAGTCACTAAGCAAGGTCGAGTGATCAGTATTAATGGCTTGTACCGCCATGGCTATTTACTTGCGCCTAAAGTGGTTGATGATGCAGTGAGCTTAATTGCTTAAGGATAAAAATGAATATTTTAATTAATGGTCAGTCAGTTACAGTGAACGACAATACATCGCTCACTCAGGCGTTGAGCCAGTTTGGCGCAAGACCTCCATTTGCCGTTGCCGTTAATGGTGACTTTGTACCGCGCAGCCAATGCGATGCTAAACCCCTCAATGAAGGCGACAGCATTGAGTTATTGTCGCCAATTCAAGGAGGCTAAGATGGATAATTTTTCGGTTTATGGTGAGCAATTTACGAGTCGTTTACTGATTGGCTCAGCACTGTACCCTTCGCCAAGTGTTATGACAGAGTCGATAGTGGCCTCACAGGCTGAAATTGTCACCGTTTCATTGAGACGTCAGCAAAGCGTTGCTGCGGGTGATGATTTTTGGCAATTGATAAAAAACACTGGGCTAAAGGTGCTGCCAAATACGGCGGGTTGCCATAGTGTGAAAGAAGCAGTGACCTTGGCACAAATGTGCCGCGAAGTGTTTGCCACTGATTGGATCAAGTTAGAGTTGATTGGTGACGAATATAATTTACAGCCAGATCCATTCGCACTGCTCGAAGCCACTAAAATTTTATTGGCCGATGGCTTTAAAGTTTTGCCTTATTGCACAGATGATTTAGTGCTGTGTCAGCGCCTCGCTGATTTAGGCTGCGAAGTATTAATGCCTTGGGGGGCACCGATTGGCACTGGTAAAGGCTTGCTGAATCCTTACAACCTAAAAATGATCCGTGAGCGCTTGCCAAACCATACGTTAATTGTTGATGCGGGTTTAGGTTTACCATCCCATGCCTGCCAAGCGCTTGAATTAGGGTATGATGCCGTATTATTAAATTCGGCAATTGCAGGTGCAGGTTGCCCAGTAACGATGAGTAAAGCGTTTAAAAGTGCTGTTGAGGCGGGGCGATATAGCTATGTGGCTAAAGCGATGCCAGAGAAAGACGTAGCAAGCCCATCAACGCCGACGCTTGGAATGCCATTTTGGCATCAAGAATAAAATGTGAGGAATAACATGAATCAGGTTGTATGGACCATAGCTGGCTCAGATTCGGGCGGCGGTGCAGGAATTCAAGCCGACATCAAGGCAATGCAAAGTTTTAATGTACATGGCTGTACGGTTATTACTGCTTTAACGGCACAAAATAGTTTAGGTGTAGAAGCACTTAACCCGATTTCAACAGAAGTGATTGAGTCGCAACTATTAGCCTTAGCCAGTGATATGCCTGCCAGCGTGATTAAAATTGGCATGCTTGCCAATGTGCAGCAAATACAGCTTATTAGTGAGCATTTAAAACATTACAAAGCAACCTGGGTAGAGCCGCCTTTGGTTGTTTATGATCCGGTTGCCATTGCTTCAAGTGGTGATTTATTAACAGAAGAAGATACCGTTAGTGCCATTAAAGAGTGTTTATTACCATTAGTCGATGTAGTAACACCGAATACCCACGAAACGCAGCTCTTAACCGGTGTTTATTTGATTGGCCCAAGCGCAGTGAAAGAGGCCGCAGAGAAGTTAAAAGTCTATGGTGCAAAAGCGGTGATTATCAAAGGGGGGCACTGGGATTACCCAAGTGGCTATTGCATTGATTACTGCGTGCAAGGTGAGCAGGAATATTGGCTTGGTAACGAAAAAATTCAAACTCCGCATAGTCACGGTACTGGATGCAGTATGGCCTCTGTGATTGCTGCGTGTTTAACCAAACAGTATCCTCTCAAAGATGTCTTTATTTTAGCGAAAGCCTATATCAACCAAGGATTAAAAGCAGCCATTCGATATGGTGAAGGGATTGGTCCCGTTGCACACACTTGCTTTCCAACAAATATAGCTGATTACCCACAAGTCATCGAAGCGGGAAGTTTGCTGGGTGATGAGCTCGACTTTGATTGCCCAGTTGATTTTACCATGGCAGCAGGTTTTGCCGAGTGCGACTCTAAACAGCTTGGGCTGTATGCCGTTGTAGATACGGTTGATTGGTTAGAGAAGTGTTTAGCAGAAGGGGTTAAAACCGTTCAATTAAGAATGAAAAATGCAGACGATGCAGCACTTGAAGAGTCGATTGCAAGTGCGGTTATGTTGGGGCAGAAGTACGATGCGCAGGTATATATCAATGATTATTGGCAATTGGCGATCAAGCACGGCGCTTATGGTGTTCATTTAGGGCAAGAAGACTTACAAACTGCTAATTTAATTGCCATAAAAGAGGCAGGGTTACGCTTAGGTGTGTCGACCCATGGCTTTTATGAAATGCTACGTGCACATAATTACAGACCAAGTTATATGGCGTTTGGTGCTATTTACCCAACCACCACTAAAGACATGACGGGGCAAATTCAAGGTTTAGAAAAGCTCGAAAAATTTGTACCGCTAATGGCTGATTATCCAACGGTGGCAATTGGTGGAATTGATATATCACGGGCAGAGCAAGTTGCGAGCACGGGGGTTGGCAGTGTTGCCGTAGTACGTGCGATTACTGAAGCCGAAGACTACCAAGCAGCCATTGCCACGTTAAAACAGCTGGTCGAAGGTCAGTCTTAATATGAGCGCGTTAAGCGACAAAGAGCAAATTCGTTATAGCCGCCACTTGCTATTAAAAGAGGTAGGGCTTGCGGGTCAGCAAAAGTTAAAGGCTGCTCATATTGTGGTTGTCGGAGCGGGTGGGCTTGGCTCACCTGCACTTTTTTATTTAGCGGCTGCAGGAATCGGGACGCTCACTTTGATTGACGACGATAAAGTTGAGCTTTCAAATCTACAGCGACAAATACTCTATAAAGTAAACCACATGGGGCAGGCAAAAACACAGGCGGCTGCCAAGGTGTTAAGCAGTTTAAATAATCAAATTTCGGTTAAGCCTCTATGCCAAAAGCTTGATGAAAGTAACAGTGCTGAGCTACTTGAAGGCGCTGACATCATCCTTGATTGCAGTGATAACTTTGCTACCCGGTATTTGGTTAATCGCTATTGTTTAGCTAAATCTATTCCGCTTGTTTCAGCTGCAGCTATTGCAACACAGGGGCAGGTGATGAGTTTTGATTTTCGTGATGAACAAAGCCCTTGCTATGGCTGTATATTCCCGCAAACGGAGGAGCAAACAGCACTTAATTGTGACAATGCTGGGGTATTGAGCCCGTTATTGGGTGTTATGGGCAGCATGCAAAGTTTATTGGCTATCAATATATTGCTTGGCCATAAAACGGGCAGCGAGTTTATTCAATTTGACGGGCTAACACTAAAACAGCAGCGCTTTAATATTCAAAAAGACAGTGAGTGCTCAGAGTGTAATCGTGGGGTATAGGCGCGATTTATAGAGAATTTTAAGCAAACCACTTTTGCTCAAGTGGTTTGCTAAATTGAACTTATTAGTCGTTAATTTTCGCAAATGGTGTGCCCATGCGCGTTACTGTTTCTGGGTGTTGATTTGATAAGAACTCAGCTTGATTTGCACCCCAAGCTAAAATAACGGTAGAGCCTAATTTAAAGCGACCCATTTCTTCACCTTTCTTCAGAGTAATCGCGTTGTCACCTGTGGTTGGGTAATTCCAACTAAATACATCTTTACCTGCTGGTGGCGTTACTGTGCCTGCCCAAATAGTCTCGATGCTAGCAACAATTGTTGCACCTACAAGTACCATGGCTAGCGGGCCAATTTCAGTTTCAAAGATAGCCACAACACGCTCGTTACGAGCAAATAGGTTAGGTACATTTTGTGCTGTTAACGGGTTTACCGAAAATAAATCACCCGGTACGTAGATCATTTTGCTCAGCGTGCCATCAACTGGCATGTGGATACGGTGGTAATCTTTAGGCGCTAAATAAATAGTCGCAAATTTACCGCCTAAAAACGGCGCTGTGTCTTCTTCTTTGCCACCAAGGAGTGCTTGTAAGCTGTAGTCATGACCTTTTGCTTGGATGATTTGACCGTCGACTACATCGCCTAATTGGCTAATTGCACCATCAACTGGGTGAGCAATAATGTCGCTATCTTCAGCAAGTGGACGAATACCTTCTTTTAATGGGCGAGTAAAAAACTCATTAAAAGTTTTGTAATGAGCTGGATCTGGGTATTTAGCCTCACTCATATCAATTTTGTATTGTTTGATGAACAATTTAATTAAGGCCGTTGTTAAGCCACCCGCTTTTGCTGCTGCTAACTTGCCAACCATGCGCGAAATGAAATGTTTTGGCATGGCATATTGCATAGCAATTTTGAATTTATCTAAACTCACTTGTTATTTCCTAAATAGTTATACGCGAGGAGCGCGTGCACCAGCACGATCGTCGGCCATAGTTTCTAAAATTCGGTGGTAACTGTCAAAGCGAAGTTCTGAAATTTCACCATCATCAACAGCTTGGCGGATTATACAGCCAGGATCGTTTAAATGTTTACAATCGCGAAAACGACAGCCACCAATAAAATCACGGAACTCTTTAAAGCACCATGTAACGCGCTCAACATCTAAATGCCATAAGCCAAACTCACGAATTCCCGGTGAGTCAATTAGGTTACCACCACTTGGTAAATGGTGTAATCGCGATACGGTTGTTGTGTGTTGACCAAGGCCGCTGTTCTCAGAGACTTCTTGGGTTAAGATATCTGCATCTGGCAGTACCGTGTTCACTAAGGTTGATTTACCCACACCGCTTTGACCAACAAAAATGCTGTTTTTATCAACTAGTTTTTGTTTAAGCTCAGCAATGCCTTGACCGGTTTTATTACTGACTAACAGTACTTGATAACCTAGCTCACGATAGATATCGAGAATTTCATCAATAAAAGCAAGGCCTTCATCGTCAATTAAATCTATTTTGTTAAGCACTAAAATAGGCTCAATACCCATGTCTTCACAGGCAACTAAATAGCGGTCGATAATGTTTGGTGTAAACTCAGGCAATACCGCAGAAACCATTAAAATTTGGTCGATATTGGCAGCGACGACTTTTACCCCGTCATAAAAATCAGGACGTGTTAGTTGTGAGCGACGCTCATGGGTTGCTTCAATAACCCCCGCTAAGTCGCCTTCGCTAACTTTTGCACGGCGAAAAATAACTTCATCACCACATACAAGGCTCGATACAGTTCTGCGTATATTACAGCGCAATACTTCGCCTGATTCGGTTTCGATATCGGCATGTTGGCCAAATCGACTGATCACAACCGCATTTTCGGCAGGGCCTAAATTGTCATTTTGCCATTGCACAGTTGCCCCTTTCTGTTGCTTTTTGTCTGCATTAGAGAGGCGTTTTTGATGATTGGCCTTAATTCGACGCGATTGGCCTTTACTTAATTTCTTTTGTTTTGCCACTTTTGGCCTATAACTTGAGTAAATGTCGGGCTTTTTGAAAAAAAAGCTTTAGGTCGACTGATGATACTAATATGATATATCTAAATGCGTTGGATCTAAAGGAAAGCACCGCTAAGGTAACTATGTCTTTTCATAAATCAAATCTTATCTGGCTCGACCTAGAAATGACAGGCCTCGAACCAGCAACAGATAAAATACTCGAAATTGCCACTGTTGTCACCGACAGTGATTTAAACATCTTGGCCGAAGGCCCTGTTATTGCTATTCATCAAAGCGATGAACTGCTTGATGGCATGGACGAGTGGTGTACGACTCAGCACGGTCAATCTGGTTTAACAGCTCGTTGTAAAGCAAGCACATTCACTGAACAAGATGCTATTTGATCAAACTTTGGCATTTCTAAAGCAATGGGTACCTGCGGGTGCTTCACCTATGTGTGGTAATTCTATCGGCCAAGACCGCCGTTTTATGAATAAGTACATGCCTGAATTGGAAGACTACTTTCACTACCGTAACCTTGATGTGAGTACCGTTAAAGAACTTGCACGTCGTTGGAAACCTGACGTTTTAGCGCAAGTGAACAAAAAAGGTTCACATCTAGCCCTCGACGATATCAAAGATTCGATCATGGAATTAAAGGTTTACCAAGAAAAATTCTTTAATTTGTAAAAAACATTTGCAAACACATCGGATTATTGTAGAATCCTGCCCCGCTTAAGACGTTAACCCCCGCGGGGGTTGGTATGTCTTTAGCTAAACTTTTATAGTTGAAATTTGCGGCACTAGCTCAGTTGCCAGAACGTTTTACCGCAACCTTCAGGTTGTGCGACAACGGACAAATTACTGACTACTTTTGAATGCGGCACTAGCTCAGTTGCCAGAACGTTTTACCGCAACCTTCAAGGTTGTGCACCAACGGACAAATTACTGACTACTTTTGAATGCGGCACTAGCTCAGTTGCCAGAACGTTTTACCGCAACCTTCAAGGTTGTGCACCAACGGACAAATTACTGACTACTTTTGAATGCGGCACTAGCTCAGTTGGTAGAGCGCAACCTTGCCAAGGTTGAGGTCACGAGTTCGAGCCTCGTGTGCCGCTCCAATTTCTCACCAAAAGAAATTGGCTTAAGTTTCAAGTGGAAAGTAACTAACTTGAAGCTTGTAACTTAAAACTAGTAACTTATTGTGCGGCACTAGCTCAGTTGCCAGAACGTTTCACCGCAACCTTCAGGTTGTGCGACAACGGACAAATTACTGACTACTTTTGAATGCGGCACTAGCTCAGTTGGTAGAGCGCAACCTTGCCAAGGTTGAGGTCACGAGTTCGAGCCTCGTGTGCCGCTCCAATTTCTCACCAAAAGAAATTGATATAAGTTTCAAGGGGAAAGCATTAGCTTGTAACTAGAAACTTGTAACTAGAAACTTGTAACTAGAAACTTGTAACTAGAAACTATTTGAATGCGGCACTAGCTCAGTTGGTAGAGCGCAACCTTGCCAAGGTTGAGGTCACGAGTTCGAGCCTCGTGTGCCGCTCCAATTTCTCACCAAAAGAAATTGGCTTAAGTTTCAAGGGGAAAGTTGAAAGCATTAGCTTGAAACTAGAAACTTGCAGCTTACAACTTATTTATGCGGCACTAGCTCAGTTGGTAGAGCGCAACCTTGCCAAGGTTGAGGTCACGAGTTCGAGCCTCGTGTGCCGCTCCAATCTCTAAAAAATCCCAAAACACTTTCTTAAATAATTTAGTTAATACCAAGATTTGCTTACAGCTTACAGCTTACAGCTTACAGCTTACAGCTTACAGCTTACAGCTTACAGCTTACAGCTTACAGCTTACAGCTTACAGCTTACAGCTTACAGCTTACAGCTTACAGCTTACAGCTTACAGCTTACAGCTAGTTTTAGATCTGACCTTGAATCGTCGCGACAATGCGTCTTACACCGCCATGATCTCGGTGTTCGCCTAAATAGATACCTTGCCAGGTACCAAGCATTAAACGGCATTGGTTAATTGGAATAGTGAGTTCAGCACCTAAAGTACTGCTTTTTATGTGGGCAGGCATGTCGTCATCACCTTCATAATCATGGCGGTAATAACTTTGTCGTTCTGGCACAAAATGATTGAAGTGACTTTCCATATCCATTCTAACTGTAGGATCTGCATTTTCGTTAATAGTTAAGCTTGCAGAAGTGTGTTGAATGAATAGATGTAATAAGCCGACTTTGTATTGTGTTATCTCTGGAAGTTGTCGAATTAGCTCGTCATCAATGATGTGAAAGCCTCGTGAGCGAGGCTTCAATTGAATGGTTTTTTGCTGCCAGCTCATAGTTTATCAAAGCTAACTTCAATATTGGCGTTACCATCAGCTGACGTGAATGGAATTAATACCTTGGCGCCTTCACATTTATGAGCAATTGTATGTCCCTTACCAGACACTACAACTGGCGTTGCCATATCAAACTCATAACCTTTTTCACCGAGTAGGTTTTTAGCGCCACCTGTTACCATGTTAGTAATTTCACCTACCATGTCGGTTACTTCTTCATTTACCGTATCAGGGCGTTCACCTAGCATTCTTTCCATAATGGTCAGAGCTAGATTTTCATCAAAGGTGATTGAAAGTGAACCTTTCGTTTGTGGGCCAACCATACCAATCAAGCCTGATACATCGCCACGGGCTAATTCGTCTTTCTTTAAACTAGGTTTGCCCGGCTTTAATTCTGTTTGAGCCATGGTGCTCAATACATTTAATAATGATGATAAAAAAGGGTTGATGAACTCCACATTCATTATTTATTTTCCCTTAGGTTTCGAAATGCCGTTAATCATACTTTAAGTGTAGTGGTTGTTTCAAACACCGCACTTATTCTTTGCATTTTTCGCATTTACCATGCGCTTCGATTGTTTGTCCAGAAACAATGAATCCACTTTCTGCTGCTAAGTTATTAAGTTCATGAGAAATTACTGTTGAATGTAATTCTTTTACATAACCACAGCTATCACAAATTAATAATTGTACAGGGTGGATGTGATCAAAATGATGGCACAACATAAATGAGTTGGTGCTTTCAATTTTATGAATAAAGCCAAGTTCCGATAAGAAATCGAGCGCTCGATAAATAGTGGCAGGTTTTGCGCCTGATTCAGTTAATTTAAGTTGTTCTAATAGGTCATAAGCACCCACACCACCTTGCGCACTAGCTAATAGGCGGAATACTTTTTCACGGATGGGTGTGAAACGAGCACCACGATTATCGCATACTTGTTTTGCTTTACTGACGAGTGATTCTATATTCATCTTCTCTTATCCTTACGCTACCGTGATATACTAACATACTGTATTGTAGTTGCAGTGTTTTTATTCGCTAACACGTTTTTAGGGAGTTTGATTAATGAGTGAATTGCTAGCGGCATTCATTTTCTTTTTTGCGGTAATCGATCCAATAGGCACAGTTCCCGTTTTTATTGCTGTTACGCGCTGGGATGATGCTAAGTTCAAACGTAAAGTTGCTTTAAAGGCGGTTGGCGTTTCGGCGCTGGTTTTATTATTTTTTGTTGTTGCAGGTGAGCTACTCTTAAACGCGATTAACATTCCTCTTTCGGCGTTTCAGATTGCCGGAGGAATTGTACTATTACTTTTTGCACTGTCGATGATATTTGGTGAAAGTAAACCTGAAACAGAAATCAAAAGTGTTCGAGATAGCACCGAAACCGCTATTTTTCCTTTGGCGATTCCTTCTATTGCCAGTCCGGGTGCCATGCTTGGTGCAGTACTAATGACCCGAAATACCGAATACACTTGGTATGAACAGCTTATAACTTCCTCAATCATGCTTTTGGTATTAGTAATTGTGTTGGTTTTACTACTACTTGCTACGCATGTTCATAAGTTAATAGGCGATAGTGGCGCAAGTATCATTAGCCGGGTGATGGGTTTAATTCTATCATCAGTGGCGGTGACTAATATCTTAGGTGGTATTGCTCACTATTTTGGTTTAAGTGTCGTCGCGTAGTTTAATTTAAAGTGCATTTTCAGTGATTTAAATTTTGAATAATTGCCTTCTTTTATCTAACTTTAAAGAAGGCAATATAAATTTTAAGGAACAAAGAATGCTAATCAAAAACGTTGTTTTATCTGTCTTTCTGATTTTTAGTTTAGGTGCTTGCATGGAGCCGACCTATGATAGTGGTAAGCTAAAAGTCATCGAAGTAACAGACCATGATTTTAAAATTAATGGTGAAAGCGCCGTAACTGTAATTGTTGGTCATGCCAATGTGGCAGAATATAGCTTCTCACTTCGTAAAAGTGATTTAAAGAAAGGCACGCTCCTGCAGTCTGTGTCTGACAGTAATCCAAATGTCCGTGCTGATGGTACCTTCTTTAGCGAGTATTATGTGCAATCAAAAGATCATGACACGCGAGCATCAATTGAAATTGTAGAAATAGACCCCGTTGAGAAAATCGCACGAATTGCTGTTGGTGCTAAGCTAGTTAACCTGAAAAATGAGGATTACAAAGAGCTCGAAATTACTGTTTTAGAGCTTACGGGCCAAAATCTTGAACATCTTCTAAATGAAGTGAAGATGTAACCTTTCCATTTTTGCTTATTCTTCAAAGAAGTGAGATTGCAGTACACTTCTTCGTCTCTTTTCATCATCTGATCTTCGATTAAGCCATGCCGGGAGTTAGCTTCGGTGGTATAATGGCTGCAATTTTTCATTTCGGTGCATGCCTAAAGGTATGTGTCATCGCTATATTAAGCGTTAATCGTATTAGGTAATTTAAGTTGCAAGTAAATGCATTGATCTTTAAAGGGATCATGTTATGAGCACAACGACATTAAACCGCCGTTTTTCCGTGGCACCCATGTTAGATTGGACAGATCGTCACTGTCGAACCTTTCACCGTAAAATGACTAAGCATGCTGTGCTTTACACCGAGATGGTGACAACCGGCGCTATATTATTTGGTAAGGGCGATTACTTACATTTTAATGAGCATGAAGGCCCAGTGGCATTGCAACTTGGTGGCTCAGATCCTGAAGCGTTGGCTAAGTGTGCAAAGTTAGCAGCAGAGCGCGGTTATCATGAAGTAAATTTAAATGTTGGCTGTCCGTCTGACCGTGTGCAAAATGGTCGTTTTGGTGCTTGTTTAATGGCTGAGCCTAAACTGGTTGCTGACTGCGTTGCTGCAATGAAGGCCGAAGTGACTATTCCTGTTACAGTTAAAACGCGCATTGGTATTGATGAGCAAGACTCGTATGAGTTTTTATGTGCTTTAATTGAAGCGAGTCATGATGTTGGTTGCGATGACTTTATTATTCATGCGCGTAAAGCGTGGTTAAATGGCTTAAGCCCAAAAGAGAATCGTGAGATCCCACCTCTGGATTACCCGCGCGTTTATCAGTTGAAGAAAGATTATCCGCAACTGCACTTAAGCTTAAATGGTGGCGTGAAAACAATTGCTGATAGTGTGGCTCACCTTGATTATGTTGATGGCATCATGATTGGTCGTGAGGCGTATAGTAATCCGTTTATTTTGTCTGAGGTCGACGAAAATATTTATGGTGATGAAGCCTTTACGCTAAGTCGTCATCAGGTTGTACGCTCGATGTATGACTATATTGAAGATGAAATGAGCAAAGGCGCTAACTTTTGGCATATTGCTCGCCATATGTTGGGGATTTTCCAAGGCCAACCTGGTGCGCGTGGTTTCAGACGCCACCTTTCAGAAAAAGGCCATGGTAAAGCGGCCGATTTATCTGTTATGGATAAAGCTTTAAGTTTTGTCCCAGAAGCCTAATCACAAAGCCTATTAAAAATAGCCTATTTAAAAGCCACATTTTGTGGCTTTTTTTGATCCTAAAATTTAGTGAAAAAGTTAATTATTTAGTCAAATTAGTTATTTTTCATTCAGTCACTAGTCAGCCTGAATCTAAATTTAATTAATCTAACTTATTGTATATAAATAATAAATTTATTTTATTCGTTAGTTGGCACAAGAATTGGAATCTCCTAGTTGTATTAACCCAATAATCAACAGGAGAGTCACATGGGTGTATTAAATCGCGTAAATGACATTATTCAGGCAAACCTTTCTGCAGCATTAGACAAAGCTGAAGATCCTGAAAAGTTACTTAATCTACTCGTGCAAGAAATGCAGGATGCCCTGACTGAATGCCGTGCAACTGCTGCGACATTTTTAACGCAAGAAAAACAAATGAAACGTGAAATTGCAGCGAAACAAGCGAAAGTAGCAGACTGGCAAGCGAAAGCAGAAAAAGCGTTGAGTAAAGATCGTGATGATCTTGCCAAAGCAGCATTAGTTGAAAAGCAGCGTTTAACGACAGAAATCGAAGCACAACAAGCTGAAATGGATAAAGTGGCAGAGTCACTCGCTAAATTGACAGAAGATTGTCAGCGTTTACAAAACAAGCTTGCAGATGCAAAAGCCAAACAGCTGACTTACATGCAAAAAGAACGCGTTGTTACAGCACGCTTAAAAGTAAAAGAGCAGCTGCATAGCAGTAAAGTTGAAGATGCATTAGCACGTTTTGACTACTTAGAGCAGCGCGTTGAAAACATTGAGTCGCAAGTTGAAGCGTATGAACTTACACAAGGTGATGCTGCAAATTCAACAGCAGCACAAATCGCAGCCCTTGAGAAAGATGAAGCTATCGATAAAGAGCTTGCAGATTTAAAAGCAACGATGAAGCAGTCGGCTTAGGAGGTTAATGATGAATACTTATCACACATCGACACGTTGGTACCGTGATCTAAGTAACAAAAAGATCTCGGGTGTGTGTAGCGGACTCGCTGCGCGCTTGGGATTCCCGGTATGGTCAACACGCTTGGTCATGATCATATTACTTATTCAAATGCCGCTGTTAATCGGCGTGGGTTATTTAGTGGCTCATTGCACTTTACCAGTGAAAGGTTACTAGGAGTAGAGCATGAAAACGTTAGCTATCATTATTTTGGCAATGTTATTACTATGCACTGATGCAGTTTCATTTGTATCCTTTGACTCATGGCAATTACCATTGTCAATTGCTGACATGAGTTGGGCTGGGCTTGAGGTCATCGGTGCAATTGTTGCTGTGATTGCCGTTGTTGCAGGTGTGGCGCTATTTACCATTATCGTACTTGGTGCGGGTGTTGTTGCTCTGATTGGTGTTGTACTTGCGTTTTTGTTTGGCTCAGTAATGATTGCATGGCCACTTTTACTTATCGCGGCATTATGCTGGTTGATTGCCGATAACAAAAAATCGCCAGCTTAAGGTACGAATAAACTGCCTTAATACATAAAATATGCTAAATTTAGCGGGTAAGTTAATGTCTTAACAAGGATTAAAACATAATGAAACTGTGGCCCGCATTCTCTTTTCTTACCGCAAGCTTATTCTTTAGTACTTTTTCATCTGCCCATAGTGGTCATGACCACAGCGATGTTGCCGAAGTTACTGTAAGTAACGCGCAGGTACGTGAATTTTTACCAGCCAGTAAAGCAAGTGTTGCTTATTTGACCATTACTAACCCAAGTGAACACGCAACAGTGTTAACTAAAGCAGAGCTTGATGGTTTAGGTCGTGTTGAAATTCATCAACATACTCATGTTGATGGCATGGTGAAAATGGAACAGGTTTTATCATTAAAAATTGATGGTCACAGCAGTGTTGAATTTAAACCAGGTGGTTATCACTTAATGGTGTTTGAACCTGAAGAGCAGCTAAAAGCAGGGCAAGAGCGCAAACTCACGCTATATTTTAATGACGGCAATCGAGTTTTTACTCAAGCTAAAGTTGTGTCTTTACAAGAAATGTCTGAACAGGCATCACAAAAAAGTCAAGGGCACTCACATCACTAGGAGATATTATGTCTGAGCATAAAGGAAAAATAGCCAGTGCATTACTTATTATATTAATTATTTTTTACGCGATTGCTGTTTACTGGAGTAGTGAACCAGCTCGTATGGATGTTGTAAGTAAGGCTAAACAAGAAGCGCAGATGCGTGGTGAAAAGTTTGTAACAGGCTATACAACAACCACAACGTTGATCAATGTAGCAAGTACATTATTAAATAAGCCTGGCGGCTATTTATCTAACGATATGATGCCACCGAGCGTAATGATGGATAACATGCCTGCGTGGGAATATGGCGCGCTTGAAATGACCCGCGATTTAGTCTTGTCGATGCGTAAAGATTTCAGCCGTTCGCAGTCTCAATCAACTGAACACGAAGCGTTAAAAAAAGCACAACCGCAATTTAATATTAGCTCGGTAGCATGGGCATGGCCAAGTGCTGAAACTGAGTATCAAAAAGGCATTGATTTACTCGTTGTGTACCGCACTCAAATTGCCGATCAGAACGATCGTGATAGTCAATTTTATGCGCGTGCAGATAACTTACGTGGCTGGCTAAAAGAAGCAGAAAAACGTCTTGGCAGCTTGAGCCAGCGTTTAAGTGCAAGTGTTGGTCAAGATCGTTTGAATACAGATTTAGCAGGTGATACCGCGGCTCATCAAGCAACTTATGCTCCTTTACAGAACCAAGTGAAAACATCTTGGTGGCAAATTGATGATGTGTTTTATGAATCGCGTGGTGCAACGTGGGCATTACTACACTTTTTGCAAGCGGTTGAATATGATTTTGCCGATGTCTTAGAAAAGAAAAACGCTCGTGTTAGTCTGCAACAAATTATTCGTGAATTAGAGGCTACGCAAGAAACAGTGTGGAGCCCAATGATCTTAAATGGCAGTGGCTTTGGCTTTGTAGCTAACCACTCACTGGTCATGGCGAATTATATTTCTCGAGCCAATGCGGCTCTAATTGAACTTAGCGAACTTTTAGCGCAAGGATAAAATGATGAAAAAGTACTGTTTAGCAGCTGCCCTTTCAATGGCCTGTTTAGCTCCAACAGCACAAGCTGATACATTATTAGGTTTATACCTAGGTGTTGATGGTTGGCAATCAGATAACAGTGGTAGTTTTGCTCAAGATGGAAATCTACAAAGCTTTAAATTTGATGATGAAACGTTCACGAGCTACTACGCAGCACTTGAGCACCCAGTGCCGTTAATACCAAACATTAAACTAAAATACACTGAACTTGAGTTAAATGGTGATACAACACTTGATGAAACGTTTAGTTTTGGTGGTTCTGATTACGTTGTAGGCACACAAGTAGGCACTGTGAGTGATTTATCGCATGTCGACTACATTCTATACTACGAAATCTTTGATAATGATTTGGTTTCAATTGATTTAGGTGTAAATGCTAAACAATTTGATGGTGAAATTGTTGTGACTGGTACATCTCAAGAAGGTGGCCAAAACACGACTGAGCGTGTTGATTTTTCTGGTTTCGTACCTTTAGTGTATGGCCGTGCTGAAGTTGGTTTACCATTAACGGGTTTAAGCGTTTTCTTTGAAGGTAGCCTACTGGCTATCGACGATAGTAAAGTCCAAGATTACCAAGCGGGTATTGCATACGCTTTACTTGATAACTTAGCAATCGATATGGATATTAAAGCGGGTTACCGCTCAATGACATTAGAACTTGATGATATTGATGATATCTACACAGATTTAGATGCATCGGGCCCGTTTGCAGGTATTCAAGTTCATTTCTAATCGAATCTTTTGATTTATTTTTAGCTGGCGGCTTTACTTTAAAGCTTGCCAGCTAACTTCAAATTCATCTTCTAATGATGTTGCCAGTATTTGCTTATAAGCTTTGTTTATTGGTGATGCGATTAGCTTTCTTAACTCGTCACCAGTCTGGGTAAATTTATAGTAACTGAGTACTAAGTCATTACTTTTTGCTTTTAAAATCAAGCGTTGATTCATAAAGCTCAGTATTAGTTCTTGACCAGCTTTTAAAACCGCCGATTCGATTTCTTTTCGATACAGTAAGTTAATATCCATTAGGGTCAGAATGTCAGGAAAACTAACAGGGGTTTTTCCTAAGTTAAATGACACCTTATTACCTTTTCTAAGTAAATCAAACAGAGAGGGTTTCTTGTAAAAGCCGAGTAAAATTAAGTGGCTGTTGTCTTTTTCGTTGAATCCACACAATGATGTACAGCGCTGAAGAGCATCTGCTTCACGTTGAGTCATGTGTTTAAGAGTTTGTAGGCTTTTAATCGAAAAGGTGCCTGGCGATACTGTTTCACCTGCTAAAATTTTTGCCCACAGCTTTTGCATTGAGGAATTAGCTGTGTCTTCACATAAACTTATAAATCGCTCTATCCAATCAAAATCGGGCTGTTGTTGACCCGTGACATCCGGGCAAAACGCCATAGCCATCGCCATGATGGTTTCAATATTTTCTTGGCGTTTAATAAATTGAATTTCTTGGCGAGTGTGGGCGCGCTCCAATAAGCTTGCTTGCGCTTTAATCTGATAGGCTAGTTGCTGCTGACCTTGTGCTGAGTAGCTATCATCGCTCGCATGGTTAATCTTAGCCGATGATGCCTTATGAATCGGGTAGCCAAGTTGATTTTCTATAATATTAGCAAGATTAACTCTCGCTTGAGCCGCTTTCACTGTCATTGGGAGCAATAGCCTTGTTTGTTGTTGCTAACTGCGCATGGGTTTTGATGTTATTGAGCGCCAGTTTCACTGTGTTGTTGAGAATATACTGGCTTAATAATGCAAGGTAGCCACCAATGATAGGAGTATTTACTTCACCTTGTAACGAGCACTCAATATTTATTTCATTACCAGCACCTGTAAATAGGATCGTTCCTTGGGCTATATGCTCTTTATTAAATAAAATATTAAAAGTAAGTTGTTCATTATTCTGTTGTGTTATTGTCATTTCGCCATCGCCGAAGCGGCTTTGCCAAAATTGGTGTGCCCCAACGCCTTGGCTTGGCTCTAAAACCGTAAACTTGATGCTGGGATCTACGCTTTTCCATGGTTGCCATTTATGCCATTGATTAAAGTCACCGACTAGTTTCGCTATTTCTGAGCTGCTAGCAGTGACCTGTATTGATTTATGAACCGTATAGCGTTGAGAAAGTAATAGCCCAACGACAAGCATAACTAGCGCACTGAGAAATAGGGCTTTTAGAGTTAAAATAAAAAATTTTATCATTTTACCTCGGGCAATAGTTTTATATCTTTCATAACATTATACGTAACCTAGGCTATAATTTATCTGATATGACTATAATTTATCTGATATGACTATATATGTTCTGATAAATGTATCATAGTTAAGTGACTGAGAGAATTTTATGCATCACTGTAAAATGTTGGTATTTTTACTAGGGTTGCTCTAAGGAATTATTAATGGCATCAGAAAGTAACGACTTTTTGTTTAGTGACCAAGATGAGGAGCAGCTTGTTGAAGAGACTGTCTCTGAGTTTTGGGACGTATTAATAGTCGACGACGATCCTGAGATACATTCAGTGACTAAGTTAGCGCTTTCTGGCGTTGAGTTCTGGGATAAAGGCTTACGATTCCACCACGCCTATTCAGGTTCAGAAGCGCTCGAATTACTTAAAAGTAACCATTCCATTTCGGTAATTTTACTTGATGTGGTTATGGAATCAGATGATGCTGTGCGTTTGCAAGTTGTAAAGCAGGTGCGAGAGTGCCTCAATAATCACAATGTGCGGATTATTTTACGTACCGGTCAACCAGGCTATGCACCTGAAGAAAAAGTGATCCGTGAATACGATATCAACGACTACAAAACAAAAACAGAACTTACTCGTAGTAAACTTATCACAGCCCTAGTAACAGCAATTCGCTCTTATGAACAAGTTTGTCAGCTCGAATTTCAAAGCCGTGCTTTAAATAATATTTTGTATGCATCTAAGGCAATTCTTGGTTTTACTGATATTAAAGCGTTTTCGATGGCGGTTATTAAACAGCTTTCGATTATTTTAGATTGCGAACCACAAGGGCTATTGTGCGGCTCAATTGAAGATGACAATCAGGTTTATGTGCTAGGTGGCTGCGCTGAATACAATGAGTTTATAGGTCAAGGCATTGAACAACTTGATGACGGCCGTATTATCATGCAAGTCAATAACTGCCTAGCCCAAGGTGAACATCAGCATACAGATGTAGACAGTACGTATTTATTAAAAAGCAAAAACCGCCAAGCAGCTATTTACCTTGAAACTGAGCACACGCCAAGTCCTTCACAACTGCAATTTGCAGAGATATTCTTAACGAACGTCAGTGTAGGTCTTGATAATGTTCGATTATTCAACCGTTTACGTGATGCAGCTTATAAAGATGTATTAACTGGTTTATCGAATCGTAACGATTTCATGAATAAGGTGGAGCGCTACTACCAGCCGGGCAAAAATGACTTTGTCTTTTTATTAATTGATGTTTCGCAATTCTCTGATATCAACAATGGCTTAGGGCAAGAAATCGGTAATTTATTACTAAATGCAATTGTTGATAGGCTACAACAAGAATACCCTAATGCAGAGCTTATCTCGCGCATTGGTGCAGATGTTTTCGGTTTGTTGTTGGCTGCTGATAAATGCGATATTGAGTTACTTCGTGAGCATTTAAGTTTACCATTTAATGCTGGCGAGCATATTTTGCCAATCAACTTTAACATTGGCTTATGTTATCAAGGTGACTTTCAGCAAGCAGGGATCGAGACTTTAAAACTAGGTTACATTGCTTTAAACCAAGCTAAAAAACAATCTGCTGAAACGGTGGTGACTTATACCCCAGACATGGAAGAGAAAATGGCTTGGCGTTTAGGGATCATTAGACAGCTTCGTCAAGACTTCGAACAACGTAAATTAGAGGTTTGGTTTCAGCCGCAACTTGATTTAAATACTCTAGAAATCATAGGTTGTGAAGCGCTACTGCGTTGGCCATCAGGTAATGGTCAGTATATTTCACCAGCGATTTTCGTTCCGATGGCTGAAGATGCTGGTTTAATTGTTGATATAGGGCAATGGGTGCTAGAGCAAGCATGTATGCAGCAAAAGCGCCTTGAAGCAATGGGCTTTGCAATCAGTATTGCCGTAAATGTTTCAGTACCGCAGTTTAAAGTTAAAGGCTATGCTCAACAAGTAAAAGACACGCTTATTAAATACGATGTAAAACCGCAGTTTATTGAACTCGAAGTGACCGAAAGCGTGGTTATGGATGAGCTAGCTAATGTGATCACCACATTAAAAGAACTTAAAGAGTTTGGTATTGAGATTGCAATTGATGACTTTGGTACTGGCTTCTCGTCGTTAAGCTATTTGCAAAAACTACCATTAGACAGACTAAAAATTGATCGCGACTTTATCAAAGATTTACCTGGTCAAGATTGTCAGGCGATTGCTGCGTTAATTATTTCTCTTGGCGCAAGGTTAGGCTTAAAAACCATTGCAGAAGGGGTTGAAACACAAGCGCAAGCAGATTATTTAGCTCAGCTTGGCTGTGATGAAGTGCAAGGCTTCATGTACGCTAAGCCTATGCCAGAAAAAGAGTTAATTACTTACCTGCAAGCTAAGCAATAGCCAGTTCCAGTCAGTGCATACAAATTAAACAGCGCCCTCCCATGTGAAGGGCGTTTTGTTTTCTATAATAATCTATAAGACTGAGGTATAATTCGCCCCTTTTGTTAGCAGAGTACACTTTATGAGCGCATTAAAAGCCGAGCGAGGCCTGTTTTCTTACCCTAAGTATTGGGCTGAATGCTATGGCACGGCGCCATTTTTACCAACCACTCGTGCAGAAATGGACGCGTTAGGCTGGGATAGCTGTGACGTGATCATTGTCAGTGGTGATGCGTATGTAGATCACCCAAGTTTCGGTATGGCTGTGATAGGGCGTATGCTTGAGTCACAGGGTTTTCGTGTGGGTATAATTGCACAACCTGATTGGAACTCAAAAGATGCCTTTATGGCGTTAGGTAAGCCTAACTTATTCTTTGGTGTTACAGCGGGTAATATGGACTCGATGATCAACCGTTATACTGCTGAAAAGCGTATGCGTCATGATGATGCTTATACGCCGGGTAACATAGGCGGTAAACGTCCTGACCGTGCGGTAGTTGTATACAGCCAACGCTGTCGCGAAGCTTATAAAGATGTGCCGTTGATCATTGGTGGTATTGAGGCGAGTTTACGCCGTATTGCTCATTATGATTATTGGCAAGAAAAAGTACGCCGTAGTGTATTGTTTGATGCTAAAGCTGACATTTTAATTTACGGTAACGCTGAGCGCCCACTTGTTGAAGTTGCCCACCGTATTGCTGCGGGTGAGTCGGTTGAGACAATTCAAGATATTCGTGGTACTGCGGTTATTCGTAAAGAACCATTACCGGGTTGGCGCGGTAGTGATTCAACTGCAATTGATAAAATCGGTAAGATTGATCCAATTCCAAACCCGTATGGCGCAGATGATGTGGGTTGTAGTAAGTCTGAATTTAAGCAAGCGGGGATCGATTTAAGTGCCGAGGCGGCTAAACCAATCACGATTCAGCCTGCTCGCCCTAAGCCATGGGAAAAGACCTACGTTAAGCTGCCTGCGTATGAGCAAGTAAGTGTGAATAAACCGCTTTATGCTCACGCCTCGCGTATTTTGCACCAAGAAACAAACCCAGGTTGTGCGCGTGCGTTATTTCAACGCCATGGCGACCGCTCTATTTGGGTAAATCCGCCTGCATTTCCGCTTGAAACTGAAGAAATGGATGGCGTATTTGGTTTGCCATATCAGCGTATTCCGCACCCAAGCTACGGCGATGAAAAAATCCCAGCTTATGAAATGATTAAAACCTCGGTGAACATCATGCGAGGCTGCTTTGGTGGTTGTTCTTTCTGTTCAATAACAGAACATGAAGGACGTATTATTCAAAGCCGTTCTGAGCAATCAATTATTGATGAAATTGAGCAAATTCGTGACAGAGTACCGGGCTTCACTGGGGTTATTTCTGACTTAGGCGGACCGACCGCGAATATGTATAAGTTGCGCTGTAAGAGCAAAAAGGCAGAGAGCACGTGTCGTCGTTTATCATGTGTTTATCCTGATATCTGTAAGCACATGGACACGGATCACACCCCAACGATTGAGCTTTATAAAAAAGCTCGAGATGTAAAAGGTGTGAAGAAAATCTTGATCGCGTCTGGCGTACGTTATGACTTAGCCGTAGAAGACCCTCGCTACGTAAAAGAGTTGGTTACCCATCACGTAGGCGGGTACTTAAAAATTGCGCCTGAGCACACTGAAGATGGTCCATTATCTAAGATGATGAAGCCGGGCATGGGAGCTTACGATAAGTTTAAAGAGCTATTTGATAAATACTCAAAAGAAGCGGGTAAAAAGCAGTATTTGATCCCGTATTTTATTTCTGCTCACCCAGGAACGAAAGACGAAGACATGGTGAATATGGCGCTATGGTTAAAGGCTCATGACTTTAAGCTTGATCAAGTACAAAACTTTTATCCATCGCCGATGACCAATGCAACCACAATTTATCACACTGAGATGAACTCGCTGCGCAATATTAAGAACAATACTGAGCAAGTGCCTGTTCCAAAAGGCGCACGCCAGCGTCGCTTACACAAAGCGATTTTACGATACCACGATCCTGCTGGTTGGCCGATGATCCGTGAAGCACTAAGAAAAATGGGCAAAGCGAATTTAATTGGTAAAGGGCCGAATTGTTTGGTTCCTGAAGAAGGTCGAAACGAGAAAACTGCTAAAGGTAAGGGCGGTAAAGGCCGTGCAGCTCTGACTCGTCATACCGGTTTTAGCCAGTTTAAAAAGGCCAATACCAAACCTAGAGTAGGTAAAAATAAGCAGCGTGCAAAGTAAAAGATATAAATACGGCCCATAAAGGGCCGTTTTTATTTATACCAATTTGCTTAATTAAGTATTATTGTGAATTGGTATCAGATCAATAGCCAGGTTGCGGTGCCTAAAAAGGCAAAGATACCGACAATATCCGTTACTGTTGTCAGTACCACACTGCCGGCGAGGGCAGGGTCAATTTTCATTTTCTTAAGAATTAATGGAATGCTTGCACCTGCAATACCTGCGGCAACAAGGTTCATAAACATTGCAAAGGCCAGCACTGCGCCGAGCTTAAAGTCCCATTGCCATAGGGCAACCACACCAGCAATTAATATCGACCAAATAATACCATTCAGTGCGCCAATCGCCAGCTCTTTGAGTAATAAGAAGCGTTGGTTGGTTTGGTTGATATGGCCAACCGCTATACCACGAATAACCAGGGTTAAGGTTTGGCTACCTGCAACGCCACCCATTGAAGGTACGATACCATTGAGTACCGCTAAAATAGGTAAGATTGCTAAGGTGTTTTCGAAAAAGCTTGCCACAATTGCTGCTAGCAATGCGGTTAATAAGTTAACCCCAAGCCAAATAGAGCGACGCTGCGAGCTTTTGAGTACTGGCGCAAAGGTATCTTCTTCGTCGTCAAGACCAGCAAGGCTTAGCATGCTGTGTTCAGCATCTTCACGGATTACGTCAACGATATCATCGATGGTAATACGACCAAGCAAGTGAGCGTTATCATCTACAACAGGGGCTGAAATCCAGTTGTGACGCTCGAACAGTTGCGCTACATCACTTTCATCCATAGAGATTAGGATTGACTCACAGTCTTCATCCATTAAATCACGAACAATTTTATCTGAAGGACTGGTCAGCAATGTAGTTAATGAAAGCGCGCCTAAAAAGCAGTTATGCTTATCAACTACATATAAGTCATCGGTACCCTCTGGTAGCTCACCTCGTAAGCGTAAATAGCGCAGTACAACATCGAGAGTAACGTCAGGACGAATGGTTACCGTATCGCTGTTCATCAGGGCACCGGCTGAGCGCTCTTGATAAGAAAGCGCTTGAGTTGCCCTTTCTCTATCTTGCGAGTCCATCGCGCTAACAACGTCTTGATATACGGTATCAGGAAGACTACGTAAAACCTCACCTAAGTCATCGTCGTCCATATCTTCTGTAGCAGCAGCAATGTGCTCAGGCTCCATCTGGGCAATAATGCCAAGACGTACATCTTCAGAGAGTTCTTCTAGAACATCACCACGGACATCTGGGTCAACCAGCTGCCAAAGCATACGACGAATTTTATGGGGAGAAGACTCAAGTAAAAGGGCTGTATCACAAGGTGCCGTTTTGGCTAACATGCCGCGCACTTGAACAAATTGACCACTATTGAGTGACTTGGTCACTTGTTTGAGTTGTTGTAGTGGGTAATCTTGTTCAAAGGCTTCTGGCATTGGCGTCCTTACAACTGAAAAAAGTTTAAATAGGCTATGCAAATACAGCATAGTTGCTTTGTAGTGTATTTGCAGAGATATCGTCGCACTGCGATAAATTTATTAAGAGTTTTGTAATTTAGAAAAGCGAGCGATATAAAAGTAGGATATTTAAAGGGAATTTTAAATATCCGAAGTAAGTTTACCGTAAACCTTGAAGTCTTAGCAAATGCTATTCTTGCTCGTGAAAGCGTTGCGCAATTAATTCGCCGATTGCCGTTAATGCAGCGTCAGCGTCAGGACCTTCGCATACAACACGAACCTCTTTTCCTTGACTACTTTCAAGGAGCATTAACGCTAACACGCTGTCGCCTTCAGCTTCTTTCTCATCTTGAAAAAGTGTAATTTTGGCATCAAATTGCAGTGCTAGTTGCGCTAAAACAGTCGCAGCGCGAGCATGTAAGCCAAGTTTGTTTTGAATTAAAAAGGTATCTTCAGCGTGCATTGTTGGTGCCTAGTTAGATATCTTGTTCGCGGTGGCGAATTTTTACATTAGCATGAGTTTTAGAAAAGCTTTCACCAATTGTTTGCGCTAAGTAAACAGAACGGTGTTATCCTGTACAACCAATTGCAATGGTTAGGTAACTGCGGTTGTTGCGCTCTAGATGTGGCAACCAAGTCTGTACAAAGGTTTGAATCTGCCAAGTGAATTTTTGCACTATGCTGTGGCTAGCTAAATAATCCCTGACAGGCTGATCGAGGCCGGTTAGTGGCTTTAAATCAGGCTCCCAGTGTGGGTTCGGTAAAAAGCGTGCATCAAAAACGTAGTCAGCTTCTTTTGGAATGCCATGCTTAAAACCAAACGACATAAACGTAATAATCAGTTTTTTATCTTTCTTACCTAAAATCTTTTCACGAATTGATTCTGCTAACTGATGAACACTCAAATCAGTGGTATCAATCATAAAGTCAGCGCGGGTGATCAGCACATCAAGCAAGATTTTTTCTTGTTTAATGGCAAGATCAAGCGGTAAAGAATCAATCGATAATGGATGCAAACGGCGAGTTTCAGAAAAACGCTTAATTAGGGTTTGATCATCACTATCTAGGTAGAATAGTGTTGGGTTTGCAAAACCTGGCAGGTACTCAAGAATATCATTAAACTCTTGCTGCTCTTTCGGTAAGTTACGTACGTCGATACTGACGGCAATTTTGTCATAATTATCAGAAACACTTCGCACGAGCGAAGGCAGTAGGTTGACAGGAATATTATCAACACAATAGTAGCCTAAGTCTTCAAGAACTCGTAAAGCGACCGATTTCCCCGAGCCTGAGCGACCGCTGATAATTATTAATTCCATTTATGCCTCTGATGCAATTACTTGAAATAGTTGCTGATCGCTTGTAGCACTTCGCAACTGTTTACAAAAATCTTTATCTTTAAGTCTATCAGCAATTGTTGACAAGGTCTTCAAGTGCAACTGGCAATCGCCATCTGGTACGATGAGTGCCACAAAAATATCAACGGGACGATTGTCTATCGCATCAAAATTGATGGGAGATTCACTGACAATAATAAATGCATGAGGTTCATCAGCACCACTCATTCGACCGTGGGGAATAGCTATTCCTCGGCCGATACCTGTACTACCTAACTTTTCCCTGTTCAGAAAAGCATCTAGGATATCTTGTTGAGATAAATGAGGAAACTGCTGGTGAGCTAACTCGCTAATATACTCAAGAATTCTTTTTTTGCTATTAAAAAGGACCGCAGCTTTGCTGCAGTCCTGATTAGTAAGTGAACTAAGTTTCATAATTTAATGTCGAGCTAATTTCTCTTTATGCTTAATGACTTGGCGATCAAGTTTATCGATCAATGAGTCAATTGCTGCGTACATATCTTGATGTTCTGTAGAAGCGAACAACTCGCCTCCGTTTACATGTAAAGTTGCTTCTGCTTTTTGGCTTAATTTTTCTACATCTAAAATGACATGAACATTATTAATATGATCAAAATGCCTTTCTAGTTTTGCGAACTTAGTGTTTACATAGTCTCTTAATGAATCAGTGACTTCTACGTGACGACCAGTTAAATTTAGTTGCATAAGCATTTTCCTTCTATGTAAAACGTCTAAATCAGACTTTTACGCTGATTAGACGGAGGTATTGCTAGAGACTCACGATATTTTGCAATTGTACGTCTAGCTACTTTAATTCCTTGCTCAGCCAATATATCTGCAATTTTGCTATCACTCAATGGTTTAACCGAGTTTTCTGCAGCAACTAACTTCTTGATTAAAGCGCGAATTGCTGTAGAAGAACACTCACCACCATTTTCGGTGCTGACATGGCTTGAGAAGAAATATTTCAACTCAAAAATTCCCCTTGGGGTATGCATATATTTTTGTGTTGTAACCCGAGAAATCGTCGATTCATGCATTTCGACCATTTCAGCGACATCGTTTAGCACCATTGGCTTCATTGCTTCTGGGCCATGTTCAAAGAAAGCTTGCTGTTGTTGCACGATACAGTTGGTCACTTTTAGTAAAGTATCGTTACGGCTTTCTAAGCTCTTAATAAACCACTTTGCTTCTTGTAAGTGAGAACGAATAAATTGGCTGTCGCTACTTGATTTAACAGAGCGAGACATCGCTGCATATTGGCTATTCACTCTAATTTTTGGCATACAATCTGGGTTTAACTCGACTACCCAGCGGCCTTTCACTTTTTTCACTGATACATCGGGTATGACGTACTCAGATTCTTCGCGTACTATGCTATCCGCAGGCTTAGGATTTAAGCTGTGAATGAGCGTCATCACTTCTTTAAGCTCGTTTTCTTTAAGCTTAGTCTTTTTCATTAAAGTGCGATAGTCGCGACTTGCTAATAATTCGATATGCTCAGATAAAACCATTTTAGTTTCAGCTAAATATGGCGTATTGGCATCGAATTGACGAAGTTGTATACACAGGCACTCTTGTAAACTTCGCGCGCCGATACCAACTGGATCGAATAACTGTATTCTTTTTAAGACAGCTTCAACTTCATCGAGTTCGATTTCTTCTTCATCATTATTTTGATTAAAGCTTTCGACAATATCTTCGCAGCTAACCGTTAAAATACCTGAGTCATCGATAGCTTCAACGATGGCAACGGCAATCGCTTCATCGGTAGGACTAAATGGTGTGAGCTGTAGTTGCCACATTAAATATTCTTGCAGTGTTTCTGTTGAAGCACCTTGGTAAATAGACTCGTCTTCAGGCATTATCCAGACGATGTTGATGGGGCGGCACTCATGTACTCATCCCACGTAACATCCATAGCTAAGTCATCGCTAACCGTATCCTTACTCAGAGCATCACTGCTTTCTTGCTCGAATTCGCTAGGTGCTTCGTCGGCAGACGCGCTGACTTGTACATCGTCAGACTCCGCTTTTTGCTCATTCTTACCGATGCTTTCTTCGTTGTAATCCGCTTCTTCCACTTCAAGCAGAGGATTACTATCAAGCGCTTCTTGAATTTCTTGCTGGAGATCCAATGTACTGAGCTGCAACAAGCGAATGGCTTGTTGCAGTTGTGGAGTCATTGTAAGTTGCTGGCCCATGCGCAGCTGTAATGATTGCCTCATGTATCCCTAACAATCCTTTTTAAGTTATCGGTAACGGTGAAGACACTGTTATCGATTTATTGTCATTGTATAAGTCTAGCAGATGCTCTAGTCGGTGGCGTAATGGTTACAGCCTGAATTGCTCGCCTAGATAAACATCACGTACAGTTTGGTCAGCTAATACGTGCTCAGGTGTCCCTGATGCAATTAGCTCCCCATGAGAAACAATGTAGGCTTTTTCACAAACATCAAGGGTTTCTCGAACATTATGGTCAGTAATAAGTACACCAATACCACGATTTTTTAGGTGCTCAATAATTTTCTTTATATCTAACACTGAAATAGGATCAACACCAGCAAAAGGCTCATCTAAAAGGATAAATTTAGGATTAGCGGCTAATGCACGTGCAATTTCAACGCGGCGTCGTTCACCACCTGACAGTGCCATACCTTGGCTATCGCGAATATGTTGAATGCTAAATTCATCTAATAAGTTGTTAAGCGTCTCTTCGCGCGTTGTTTTGTTAAGATCTTTGCGGGTCTCTAATATGGCCATCAAGTTTTGGTAAACTGTTAATTTTCGAAAAATAGACGACTCTTGTGGTAGATAACCAATACCTAAGCGCGCACGGCTGTGCATTGGCAAAAGCGTGATATCGTTATCATCGATGCTTATTTTTCCTTTGTCGCTTGGTACGAGGCCTACAATCATATAGAAGGTCGTTGTTTTACCTGCACCATTTGGCCCTAACAAGCCAACAATACTGCCCGCTTCAACTTCAAGGCCGACATTTTTAACCACTTGGCGGCCTTTGTAGCTTTTAGCTAAAAGCTCTGCTTTTAATGTGCTCATGGTTGGCGTTTATCGTCTTTTTTATTTTCTACAGGCACTAAAATAGTGTGTACACGATCTGTTGAGTTTTCGTCTTTTTCTGCGCTGATCAGCTGTTGAGCCATATCATAGGTAATGCTTTTTGCCGTTACTTTTTGACCCGCTTGAGTGACTTCAGCTTCGCCATTGAGTGTTAAGAAGCGTTTCGCAACATCATAACGAACTTCTTCGGCGCTGGCGCTCATCACGGTGCCATCAGCTTGCTTTTCTTCGAAGTAAGCTGGTTTGCCTGTAGCGATAATTAATTCGACTGTACCTTCGGTGTCACCGCCATGTGCCTCAAGTCGCTCTGCTGTAATGCGACGATCACCATGCACGATCTCTACGTTACCTTCGAATATGCCAACGCCATCTTTTAGTTTACCGACTTGGCGATCTGAGCTAATGCTAATTTGAGCGCCTGTTTGCTCGGCAGCTGCGCCCGAAAAGGCAATCAATAAGCTTGGGATCAGGAGTAATTTCTTCAGTTTATTGGTCATAGTATATGGTTCGTGTATGGTTAGTTAACTCAACAATTTCGGCTTTTAAATCGGCTTTTAAGCCTTTACCGGTAATTTTTAAATTCGGTCCTGTTAGTGTTACAGGTTGCTTTGAAAACATCGTCATTTTATCAATGTCGACATTAATATTTTCTGCTTTTATATCTTCGATCATACCGTTATGGGTTAAGTTTTTAGCAACTACATCCCCTTCAAAAATCAGCTGATCATTTTCGTATAAAGTAGCTTCTTTGGCTCTTACTTGCCAAACTTGCTGATCGCTATAAATAGTAAAAATAGGTTGTTCAAAAAAGGTAAACCCTAATTGTTGATACAACTCCATTTTTGCAGCTGCCACTTTATGACTAATTTTACCTTGCTCGTCATAAGCTGTTTGCTTTAGAGCAACGGCAGTGTAATCAGGCGTTGCGATGATCTCGTCTTCACTAGTTATTGTATCAGTTGACTGGTTAAAGTACGGGTACCATAACCACACCATGCAACAGACAAAAACAATACTCAGTAAAATACGGGCTATATTCATGCGCTGGTTCCATCGCTAGTTAACGGCTTGCCGTTTTCTAACATCAGTAAATCAGTTAATTCACGCACGGCTCCAAAGCCACCCGGTAATAATGTGGTGTAATGAGCCAGCTTCTTGATAAGCGGGTGTGCATCGTTTACTGCGACAGCAAAGCCAACTTTTTCCATAACTGGTAAGTCTGGACCATCATCACCAATATAGGCAATCTGTTCATCTGTCAGCCCCAGTTTATCCTTTAACTCTTGATAAGCAATCAGCTTATCTTCTTGTCCCTGATAAATGTGCTGAACTGTTAGGCTAGTCATTCGCTGCTGAACTATTTGTGAATGGCGGCCAGTAATCACTGCCACTTCAAAGCCACTATTAGTGAGTGCTTTAATACCAAAACCATCTTTAGTATTGAATGCTTTAAGCTCTTCGCCATTATTACCCAAATAAATTCGACCATCAGAAAAAACACCATCAATATCACAGATTAATAGTTTTATTTTTTGAGCACGCTGACTCACATCAGGGCTCAGGGGCTGGTATAGTTCGGCGAATGTCATTGCTTAGAGAACTCCTGCTTTTAATAAGTCTTGCATATTAAGGGCACCAATTGGTGTGTTGCTTTGATCCACCACAATTAAACCATTAATACGTTTATGCTCCATAATATTTAAAGCTTCAGCCGCAAGCATGTCAGGGCGAGCCGTTGTGCATGAACGGGTCATCACTTGGCTAATTGCCGTGTTATGGATATCGATGCGCTGTTCTAAAATACGGCGTAAGTCACCATCAGTGAATAACCCGGCTAACTTTTCATCTGCACCAATCACTGCGGTCATACCAATACCCTTGGCTGACATTTCAATCAATGCATCTTTGATGCTTTGGGTTTCGCTAACGATTGGCGTTGCGTCGCCTGCGTGCATCACATCATCTAATGTAAGTAATAAACGTTTACCTAAGCTGCCACCAGGGTGCGAAAGTGCAAAATCGTCGGCAGTAAAACCTCGGGTTTCTAGTAGCGCAACCGCCATTGCATCGCCCATAACCAAGGTTGCAGTGGTGCTTGCCGTTGGGGCAAGGCCTAACGGACACGCTTCTTGGCTAACTTTGATGCACACATGAACATCAGACAGTTTTGCCATTGTTGAGTCTGGGTTACCTGTTAATGAAATCATTTTTGCGCCAATGCGCTTAATAACAGGGATAATACTGAGTACTTCGCTGGTCTCACCTGAATTTGAAATACACATCACCACATCGTCGCGGGTGATCATTCCTAAATCACCGTGGCTAGCTTCGCCAGGATGAACAAAAAATGCCGGAGTGCCAGTACTTGCAAGGGTTGCAGCAATTTTATTACCTACATGGCCAGACTTGCCCATACCAATCACAATAATACGACCTGTACATTGGAACATTAATTGGCAAGCATTATCGAAATCTTGATTTATATATTGCTCAATTTCTTGTAAAGCTTGTGCTTCAATTTCGAGTACGCGCTTACCCTGCGCGATAAAGCTAGGTTGTGTCATTAATTATCCTACTTGGCTGAAAATATAGCCCTGATATGCAATAAATGCGACTAACAGTAAGCCACCTTCTACTCTATTGATACGACGAGCACCTTTAAAGTTCAATGACATGGCAATCAATACAACGGTTGCTGCAATCATGATAAGTGCATCGCGGTTTGCCGCAGAAGGGTCAATAATTGATGGGTTGATAATACCCGCAAGTGGTAATACGGCGAGTAAATTGAAAATGTTTGAGCCAACGATATTACCAAGCGCTAAATCGTCTTCGTTTTTTAATACCCCTGCAATACAGGCTGCCAGCTCTGGTAAGCTGGTGCCAATAGCAATTATGGTTAAGCCTATTACAAGGTCTGATAGACCAAAATATTTTGCGATATCAACGGCTGATTCAACTAAAAAGTGTGAACTGACTGGTAATAAAATCATACCGATGATTAACCAGAATATGGCTGATTTAGTGCTGACATCGTTCGGAACGTCTTCACACGCTTCGCTGACAAATGGGTCATCTTGGTTTTTAGCACGCAGAGACACAATAACTAAGCCACCAATGAACACCGCAAAGGCAATCATCAATGCAATGCCTTCAGCGAACGAAAAATAGTTATCTGAGAACACATACCAAGCGGCTACTGAGATTAACAGTACCAGCGGCATTTCGCGTTTGAGTGTCATTGAAGATACTGAAAGAGGGCGCAGTAAAGCTGTGACACCAAGTACAAGTAAGATGTTAGTAATGTTAGAGCCGACCGCATTACCTACCGCAGTATCTGTTTTACCGGCAAGTGCCGCTGATGCAGATACCATCATTTCAGGGGCTGATGAGCCCATAGCAACAACGGTTAAACCAATGATTAGGGTGGGGATCCCCATATTTTTTGCCAGTGCAGCCGCCCCATAAACAAACCGATCAGCACTCCAGACGAGTGCAGCAAAGCCAATAATTAAAATGACAAAAGAAGTCACCATTGTGATACGCCAACATTACTTATACAGATGACTGCAAATAGTAACAAAAGCGAGCCTGAAAGTATAAGTAAAAGAATGGGCTGGCAAGCATAAAGCGTGCTTGGTAAGGAAACTAAATTTCAGGTGTCGTTAAGCTCTTTACAGCTAGCTTTAGAATTTATTGATAGAAAATATTACAAAATTTTACGATTTGTTTTTTCCATCTTGACTAAAAAACCCTTAAAATGGCAAAACTAGTGAAAAACGTTATGGAGAGCGACTTGTCGCAATCAATAGTAGAAATCAAGGATGTAACCTTTTCACGGGGCGATAGAATCATATATAAAAATATGAGTTTTAACATTCCGAAAGGCAAGATTACCGCTATCATGGGACCGAGCGGCATTGGTAAAACCACCATGTTACGCTTAATTGGCGGTCAGCTGAAGCCTGACTCTGGTGACATTTTATTTGAAGGCAAAAGCATTCCTAGCATGACTCGCAAGGAACTTTACGCCGCCCGTACCAAAATGAGCATGCTGTTTCAAAGCGGCGCTTTATTTACCGATATGTCAGTGCTTGACAATATCGCCTTTCCTTTGCGCGAACATACTCAGCTTAGCGAAGATTTAATCCGCCTTGTTGTTTTAATGAAATTACAAGCTGTTGGTCTGCGTGGTGCACAAGATTTAATGCCGTCTGAGCTTTCGGGTGGTATGGCTCGTCGTGCTGCTTTAGCGCGTTCAATTGCCCTTGATCCAGAACTTATCATGTATGATGAGCCTTTTGCTGGTCAAGATCCTATTTCCATGGGTGTGCTTGTTAAACTTATTAAGTCATTGAATGAGGTTTTAGGTTTATCATCACTGATCGTAACTCATGATGTAACAGAAGTTATGAGTATTGCCGACCACGTGATCATCATTGCTGATCAAGGAGTGATAGGCGAAGGGTCACCTGAGCAAATGCAAAACCATGAATCTGAGCTTGTGCAACAGTTCTTAAATGGTTTATCGGATGGCCCTGTGCCATTCCATTTCCCAGCTCCTGTGTATGATGATGAATTACTAGGAGTGCATAATGCTTGATCTATTCCAGAAGTTAGGTCACAAAACGCTAGGGCGCTTTGCCGCGCTTGGTCGTTCTACTCAAATGCTGTTTGGTGCACTCGTTAATGTGCCAAACTTTAAAAAAGGCACACCTTTACTTGTTCGCCAATTATATATGGTGGGCTCGCAATCTCTTTTGATCATCATGGTGTCAGGCCTATTTATCGGTATGGTGCTCGCTCTGCAAGGTTACACCGTATTAGTAGGCTATGGTGCTGAAGATAGCTTAGGACCCTTAGTGGCATTGAGCTTGTTACGTGAGTTAGGCCCTGTAGTAACAGCATTACTTTTTGCTGGTCGCGCGGGTAGTGCGCTTACTGCTGAAATTGGGTTAATGAAAGCGACTGAACAATTATCAAGTTTAGAAATGATGGCGATCGATCCACTTAAACGCATTATTGCACCGCGTTTTTGGGCTGGTTTTATCAGTATGCCATTGCTTGCACTAATATTTTCTGCGGTTGCTATTATCGGCGCTCATTTAGTGGGTGTTGATTGGCTTGGTGTTGACTCAGGAAGCTTCTGGTCAATCATGCAAGCGCAAGTGTCGTTTCAACAAGATATTGTGAACGGCATGATTAAGAGTTTTGTATTCGCCATGATTGTGACTTGGATTGCACTTTACAAAGGCTATGACTGTGTTCCTACATCTGAGGGGATCAGTAAGGCCACAACAGAAACCGTTGTGCACTCGTCATTGGCAGTATTAGGTTTTGACTTTATTTTAACAGCGGTAATGTTTACCAGCTAATTAGGGTATTAAGATGAATTCACGGAAATTAGAAATATTAGTTGGCTTTTTTGTAGCCCTTGGTATCGCTGCATTTGCATTATTAGCATTTAAAGTTGCGAATGCTGGCATTAGTGGGAGTGGTGAAACTTACCAACTTAACGCAAAGTTTGAGAATATTGGTTCTTTAAAAGCAAGAGCGCCTATCAAAGTTGGTGGTGTGGTTGTTGGTCGAGTTGAATCTATTTTTATCCATCCAAAAGAGTTTGTGCCGGTGGTTAATATGGCGATTGATGCTAATTACTTATGTAAGTTTTCAGACACCACATCAATCTCTATTTTAACGTCAGGTATTTTAGGTGAACAGTATTTAGGTATTAACCCTGTTATTGCCCCAGAATCTGCTGAGCAGCGTTGTATGGGCAATGAAGTGACAGTTAATGAACAAGATGCTGGCTTAGATGAGCTGTTTGGTGTTGAAAGTAAGGCTCTTGCCAATGGTGACTACATTACCGACACAAAATCAGCATTAGTTTTAGAAGAATTGATAGGTCAGTTCTTATTCAACCAAGGAAGTGAATAATTATGTTTAAGAAGTTTTTAGTATGTTTGGGCATGCTGTTGACGTTAAATGTCAATGCAGCTGATGCAAATATTGATTTAAAAGATCCTTATAAAATGGTGCGTAAAGTATCTGATCATACGTTTGCGCGTATTTCTAAAGATCAGCCTCTAATTGCGAAAGATAAAGAGCATTTACGCGTTATCGTTGAAGAAGAGCTGATGCCTTACATAGACTACAAATATGCTGCACTGCGCGTATTAGGTAATCATGTATCAAAGGTGCGCGCTATCGAAGATAAAGAAGAAAAAGCGAAAGCAATTAAAGAGTTGCAGCGCTTTATTGATGTATTTCAAAAATATTTAATCGCCACTTACGCTGGCGTGTTTACACAGTACACTAATCAAAGCGTTGAGTTCGCACCTGCGCAGCCTTTCAAGGTCAAGATGTCGTAGTAGTGAAAACAAAAATTGTTGAGCCGGGTAAGCCAGATATTAAAATCGATTTTAAGGTACGCGAGGATCGTGATGGTGATTGGCGAGCCTATGACATGATTGCGGAAGGTATTAGCTTATTAGATGCTAAACAAAGTGAATTACAAGGTATTTTACGCCAACAAGGTATAGAATATGTGAGTGATTTATTGGAGCAGAAGAGCCAGTTGCCAGTTCAGTTCAGAGGTGAAGGTGGCAATGAGTAAAGTCGAGATTACTCAACTTGAAGAGAACCAGTTTCGAGTCAGTGGCGAACTGACTCGAAATTCAATTGGTCGTGAACGGCTTCTGAACGTTAAGCCAGATACTAAGCATAAAACATGGTATTTTGACCTTTCTGGGCTTTCTAGGGTTGACACGGCGGGCTTAGCTTGGTTAATTCACTCTTTCGCAGAATTAAAGCAGCAAGGCATTCACCTTGAACTGCAAAATAGCCCTGAGCAATTGCAAAACTTAATGCAGTTGGGTCAGGTCACAAACTTATTTGAGTGAGATTTATGGAAACGAGCCAAGTCGAAACGTTATTACGCGACGAATTAAAACTAGATGAAGTGATTGTTAAAGCAAATGGTAGCCACTACGAAGTGATTGCTGTTGGTGAGTGTTTTGATGGTTTATCTCGCGTGAAGAAGCAACAGTTGGTTTATGCTCCGTTAATGTCAACAATCTCAGACGGTACAATCCACGCTGTATCTATCAAAGCGTTCACACCGACTGAATGGAAACGCGAACAAAAATTTATTTTACCTCAATAGTCGCAGGGCCTCCTAATGGATCAATTTGTTATTCAAGGTGGCACCTCGCTGGCAGGTGAAGTCACTATTTCTGGCGCTAAAAATGCCGCTCTTCCAATTCTTTTTGCTGCGCTTTTAGGGCAGGGCAAAAGTACCTTTAGTAATGTTCCTCGTTTACGCGATATCGGCACCACAGAAGCCTTGTTAAAAACGCTGGGTGCAAATGTCGAATGGCAGCAAGACAAACTAATCATTGATGGTGCGACGGTTGATAAAACGCTTGCACCGTACGAGCTGGTAAAGCAAATGCGTGCCTCTGTGCTTGCATTAGGCCCTTTAGTTGCCCGTTTTGGTCAAGCGCAAGTATCACTGCCAGGTGGTTGTGCGATTGGTGCCCGCCCAGTTGATATCCATATTCAAGGCCTCGAGCGCATGGGCGCTATCATCAAGGTTGAAAATGGTTATATCAACGCTAAGGTTGATGGTCGCTTAAAAGGTGCTGAAATCTTTATGGAGATGGTCAGTGTTGGCGCAACAGAAAACTTACTAATGGCAGCAACGCTGGCTGATGGTAAAACTGTACTTGAAAATGCCGCTCGCGAACCTGAAATTACCGATCTTGCTAATTGCTTAATTGCGATGGGTGCGAAGATCAGCGGTGCAGGCACTAGCCGTATCGAAATTGAAGGGGTTGAGTCACTATCGGGTTGTGAGTACAGCATTCTTCCTGATCGCATTGAAACAGGTACCTTCTTGGTTGCGGCGGCAATGGCTGGCGGTGAAGTGCTTTGTAAAAATACAGACCACCATAGTCTTGATCCTGTGATTGAAAAACTACGCGCTACCAATGCCTTGGTTGAAGTCACTGATAACAGCATTTATCTTGATATGCGTGGCCGCGAATTAAAAGCAGTTAATATTAAGACTATGCCACACCCGGGTTTCCCTACCGATATGCAAGCGCAGTTTACAGCTTTAAATGTGGTAGCGAAAGGCAGTGCAACCATCACAGAAACGATTTTTGAAAACCGTTTTATGCACGTACCAGAGTTACAGCGTATGGGCGCAAACATTCGCTTAGAAGGTAATACGGCAATTTGTGGGGATACAGAAAGCCTATCAGGCGCGCAAGTGATGGCAACTGATTTACGTGCTTCAGCGAGCCTTATTTTGACAGGGATTGTTGCTCAAGGTGAGACTATTGTTGACCGCATCTATCACGTAGACCGTGGTTATCAACGCATTGAAGATAAGCTGAGTGCGCTAGGTGCTAATATCAAGCGCCGTTCAAGCTAATCGCTAAGACTTCCAAAAAAGGCCTAACACTTGTTAGGCCTTTTTTGTATCTGTATTACCTAAGTAACTACTGCTCGTCTTCGAGTTCTGCAACAGTCACCATTACTTTTAAGATTTTGCCATTGCGATATACTTCAAACTCAAGTTCTTTTCCTGGCTCTGTATTGGCCAGTTTCTCGAGCACTTGTTGTGGGTTTGCTACTGCAATACCGCCAATTTTAACTACAATATCTGTTTCTCTAATACCTGCTTTCCAGGCTGGGCCAAATGGATCAAGTTGAGAAATACGCATACCTGCAACAGGCGTAAAGTTATCGCTAACATCTTTACCTGTACTATCAATGCCGGTGCCACTAAAGCCTAAATAGCCACGTACGACACGGCCATGCTTTATTAGTTTATCCATCACATCTTTGGCAATCGAGTAAGGCACCGCAAAGAAAATACCCTGAATATCGAGATTTTCATGAGTTTTAAATTGTGCCGAGGTAATACCGACTAAGTCACCTCTTGAATTGACTAACGCGCCACCTGAGTTGCCCACGTTAATCGCAGCATCCATCTGTAATAGGCTGCTGTAAGGGCTATCGATTAAGTTTTGTTTACCCGTCGCACTGATAATACCTTGGGTAATGGTTTGACCTAAGTTAAGCGGGTTACCTATCGCTAAAACAACATCACCTACACGTGGTTTAAATTTATCGTTCACTGGAATCTTTGGTAAATGCTCAGCGCTGATCTTTAACAGTGCTAAATCTGTTTGAGTATCAAAACCAATCACTTGTACATCATAAAAACGACGGCCATCAGCGAGTGTAACAATAATGAGATCGGCATTTTTGATTACATGGTAGTTAGTCAAGATATAGCCGTCTTGGGTCATGATCACACCAGAGCCAAGAGCTTGAACGGTGTTTTGACGTTTATAGCGCGGTTGATTGGAAATGCTTTCTGAAAAAATAGTAACAACCGACGGCGCTGCTTTTTGTACTGCATCAGCAAAGCTCATATGTTCAGAGGATATCGCTGCAGGTAAATTCATATCTGGTAACAGTGTGCTACGAAGGCTTGGGCTAAATAAAACCACTAAAAAGGCAATGCCTAAACCAGTGAAAAGCGGTGGAAGGATAAATTTTAAAAGTTTCAGCACAGTATTCTTATTATCAGTGAGCAATCCCTTAATGATGGCACAAAAAAAATAACAGCGGCAAGCACCGCTGTTATTTTTTCATGATTTATCAACTAGGTTTACTGAATAAGTACGAAAATAAGCTCTCTACCTCGTTTAACACCTAGTACGATGTTACCTTTGGTATTTTCAATGATTCTTATTCATGTCGCGGATTGTTTCAACGCGTTGACGGTTCACTTGCATGATCACATCACCTTCTTCAAGGCCGACACGAGCAGCTGGAGAACGCGCTTGTACGCCGGTTACTTCAACACCCTTACCATCACTCTTCTGGGTATTTTCTAATGTCGCTCCTTGGAAAGCTGGGTGCGTTTCTTCGCCAGCAGCAGTCGTTGCTGATGCACCATCTAATGTGACATTAACGGTTTTGATTTTGCCATCTCGGTAAATGCCCAGTTTTACTTTTTTGCCTTCGCCAAGGGTAGCAATTTTACTGCGTAATTCATGGAAACCACTAATTTCAGTACCATCAACGCTAATGATTACATCACCCGCTTTGATACCCGCTTTACTTGCTGCTGTATCATCCATTACTTGCATAACGTAAGCGCCTTGTTTTACGTCTAGCTGTTGTGCTTTAGCGAGGCCTGCATCAAGTGGTCGACCTGAAATACCCAGCGAGCCACGACGCACTTCACCGTGTTCGATGATCTGGTCAACAAGGTTTTTCATCATGGTAGATGGAATGGCAAAACCAATCCCCACATTACCACCTGATGCACCTAAGATAGCAGTGTTGATACCAATCAGTTCACCATTAAGGTTCACTAAAGCGCCGCCTGAGTTGCCTTGGTTGATAGCTGCATCGGTTTGAATAAAGTCTTCATAGCCCTCTATATTTAAACCGCTACGGCCAAGGGCACTGACGATACCTGATGTTACTGTGTGACTTAGACCAAATGGATTACCAATGGCAACAGCAAAATCACCTACACGTAACTGATCTGAATCGGCAATTTTAAGCGCTGTTAAGTCTTCAGCATCAATTTGCAGCAAGGCAATATCTGACTCTTTATCACTACCAATTTTGGTCGCGTCATATTCGCGGCCATCTTCTAAGGTCACCACCATTTTTTCGGCATCTTCGATAACATGGTTATTAGTAACCACGTACCCTTCGTCTGCATCAATGATCACACCTGAGCCTAGGCCACTAAATTCACGCTTTTGACTGCCACCACGAGGAACACCAAAAAAGTCATCAAAAGGAGTCGCACGGCGGCGAACTTCTTTAGAGCCTGACACTTGAATACTCACCACACCCGGTGTGATTTGCTCAAGCATAGGTGCGAGGGTTGGCAATTGTTGACCATTTACAGCAACAGGAAGTTTTGCCATTGAAATTGCAGGGCTTAATAATAAGCTAGAAGATAAAATAGCAGCACTGATAACAGATAATTTCATTTTCATAGTCTGGGTTTACTCCACTTCAGAGATAAAGCAAAAACTAAAAAGGGCTGCATAAGCAGCCCTTTTCTTGGTTTAGATATAAAGCTGTTATATCTAATGACTATGGGGTCAAAAAAAAGTTCATCAAGAGGCTTTAGAATGTTCTGAAACTTTCTCTGAACCAGTGAACAAGCCCGTTTCGCCAACAACATAGTCAGCAGGCTGAGCTTCAGCACTTGAACGATTGCCTCTGCGGTCTTGTAATGAGTTTTGTAATTGCTCAGTCGTTTCTTTAGAAAAGAACGGCTCATTTGGGTGCTGTTTTTTATCAGCAAGTAGTAGTTTATTTGTCTCTTCTACATGGTTTAGTAGCTGGTCGTAGTTATCTTTCATTTTAGATACTAGCTTACCTGTGCTCGCTAGATGATCAAGCTACATCTTGACGATATTGTTCAAGCGCATTGTTAGCTTGCTCGACTTGTTGTTCTAGTTCGTCTTGCTTAAATTGTTTTTTGGTTACAAAAGCACCAATGAAGAATGCTGAAATTGCAACGATGATTAGAATACCTATCCAGGTAATTGTGCCCATAAATCTACCCCTTTGGGAAAAAATAACAAAAACAAATGCTTTAAAAACATTTATAGTCCAATCATTATTAAAATATGCTTAATTTGATTGTGAAATCATACTGCGGGCTAATATACCCTGAGATACGATGCGTGTTAATATACTGTGCAAATTTAACTGTGTTTTATTGTAACGACCTATGACTCCTTGGCAGAAATACCAACAAGATTTACAACGTGAAGACTTTGTACATGATGCAGCGCAAGAAAATGCAGTGCGCCATTTGCAAAGACTCTATGATGACCTAACGGCAGACAAACCGGCATCGCGAAGGGGTGGTTTGCCAAACTATTCTCTAAAGATAGCACGCCAAGTATAAAAGGGCTGTATTTTTGGGGCGGAGTAGGTAGAGGTAAGACCTATTTAGTTGATACGTTCTACGAAGCTTTACCTACTGATCGTAAGATGCGTGTGCACTTTCACCGTTTTATGCATCGCGTGCATGATGAGCTGAAAAAGTTAAAAAATACCAGTAATCCATTAAATGTGGTTGCAGATATCTTTAAATCAGAAACAGATATTATCTGTTTTGATGAATTTTTTGTGCAAGATATCACTGATGCAATGCTGCTAGGTGGTTTGATGGAAGCCTTATTTGAGCGCGGCATTGTGCTGGTAGCTACGTCAAACATCGTGCCTGATGAGCTGTATCGAAACGGTTTGCAGCGTGCACGTTTCTTACCAGCAATTGAGTTGGTAAAAGCCAACACCGAAATTGTTAATGTAGACTCGGGGGTTGATTATCGCTTACGTACCCTTGAGCAAGCCGAAATTTTCCATAGTCCGCTTGATAAGCAAGCTGATGATAATTTATTTGAATACTTCGATAAGTTGTCACCTGAGCCGGGTGTGCTCGATAAAGAAATTGAAATTGAAGGGCGGATGATCAAAACCCGTAAAGTGTCTGACTGTATTGCTATGTTTGAGTTTAGTGAACTATGCGAAACAGCCCGCAGCCAAGTTGATTACATGGAAATAAGCCGACTTTATAACACGGTGATTTTGTCGAACGTAAAAGCTCTTGGGCAAGCCAATGATGATGCCGCACGTCGTTTTATCGCGTTAGTGGATGAATTCTACGAGCGTCATGTAACGCTGATTATCTCTGCTGAAAAGCCAATAACCGAGCTATATAGCGAAGGTAACTTAAATTTTGAATTTAAGCGCTGTATTAGCCGACTACAAGAAATGCAATCGTTAGAGTACTTAGCAAAAGAGCATCTAGCTTAGTGAGCTGTCAGCTTTCAGCCGTCAGTTATTAGCCGAACGGTGTTGAATGTAAGGCGCGCCAAGCAAGCGTGACGCCTACGATTGATGTAGGCGTGAAATTTATTTCGCGCGCACTTAGCTGATAGCCGATTTTCTCGAATAAAAAACAACCATCATATAGCAATGTGGTTCAAGTGCTGGTATACTCCCGCGTCTGCCACGTTGCGTTCTATTGCCAGATATTAGTTTAGCCTCTAATTGATGGCTCAAAGTCTTAAACTCGAAGGGGTTAAAGCATTCAACTTAGAGCGGTAATTAATAATAATTACCTGTGGTTTTAATTAAAAAACATTGGATTTTAATAAATGAAAACGTTTGTTGCTAAGCCAGAAACAGTAAAACGTGACTGGTACGTAGTTGACGCTGAAGGTAAAACTTTAGGTCGCATCGCTACTGAAATCGCTCGTCGCCTACGCGGTAAGCATAAAGCTGAATACACTCCTCACGTAGATACTGGTGATTACATCATCGTTATCAACGCTGAGAAAGTTACTGTTACTGGTAATAAAGCAAAAGACAAAATGTACCACGCACACACTGGTTTCCCAGGTGGTCTTAAGTCTACTACTTTCGACAAGCTTCAAGCTGCAAAGCCTGAAATGATCATCGAAAAAGCTGTTAAAGGCATGTTGCCACGTGGTCCTTTAGGCCGCGCAATGTACCGTAAACTTAAAGTTTACTCAGGTACTGAGCACAACCATGCTGCACAACAGCCTCAGGTTCTAGACATTTAAGGAGCACTATCATGGCAAATCAATACTACGGTACAGGTCGTCGTAAAAGTTCAAGTGCTCGCGTATTCTTACGCCCAGGCACTGGTAACATCGTAATCAACAAGCGCTCTCTAGAAGAGTACTTCGGTCGTGAGACTGCTCGCATGGTTGTTCGTCAAGCATTAGAGCACGTAGAAATGACTGAAAAGTTTGACCTACACATCACTGTTTCAGGTGGTGGTACAACTGGTCAAGCTGGTGCTATCCGTCACGGTATCACTCGTGCACTTATGGAGTTTGACGAGTCTCTACGTCCTACACTTCGTAAAGCAGGTTTCGTTACACGTGATGCACGTAAAGTTGAGCGTAAGAAAGTGGGTCTTAAGAAAGCACGTAAGCGTCCACAATTCTCAAAACGTTAATATTTACGTTTATCAGAATACCAAAAACCCAGCTCCGGCTGGGTTTTTTGTTTTTGGAGCTGTCAGCTTTCAGACGTCAGTTTTTAGCAGATCGAGAGGGGGTTCCATTATTTATGCTTTTAAACAACAATAGCTTTACATTCATTTCTCGGGTTTTAAGCTTTTGATAGCTGAAGTACAAAAAACTACCTTTTTTCGTTCGATATTTAACCGCTGTTAATAATTAGTGCGTATTACAGTAAAAAAACTTCAAGATTTAGCAAAATTAGCTTAAATCCATCAGTTAATTGATGAAATTTTTTGCTACAATTGGGGGGCAAGTAATGTGAGTGAGTTCAACAACAGCTAATGCAGAATTCTGTTTCCTCTTAGTGAGGTTGATCTTGGTCAGTATATTGTTTTTTTATATGCGTTATCATAACCAGCGGCTTCATACTCGAGCTAACCTAAATTAATAATTCATTAAATAGGGTTTATTCGAGCATGAGACTGTGAATAACCTTGTTTTAATCAAGGGTTTTAATTATGATCGCGTCTATTTTGAAATTTCTAAAAATTAACCTGCTGTAACTGATGTTCTCAATATGGCAAGTGTTGGGAATCATAGTGGAGATAAGTGGATGAGCAATGCGCCTGTAGACAATGGTTCGACGTCGCTTTTTAACCATAGCTACCTCTGTTGTTGGTGGTGTTGGTGCGGCTGGGGCTGCTGTTCCTTTTATTGCGTCTTGGAATCCAAGTGAGCGAGCTAAATCTGCGGGTGCGCCTGTAGAAGTAGATATCAGCAAGCTTGAGCCAGGACAATTAATACGTGTTGAGTGGCGAGGAAAACCTGTTTGGGTTATTAATCGTACACCAAGAATGCTTGAACAGATGAAAGAACATGAAGGTCAACTTCGTGATCCTGCGTCTGAAGAGCCTCAACAACCTGAATCATCAACCAATGAATATCGTTCGCAACGTCCTGAGATCTTCGTTGCTGTTGGTATTTGTACGCACTTAGGTTGTTCTCCTAGCTTCCTACAAGGTGGCTTTGGTGAGAAAGTAGAGGGCACAGATGACGGTTTCTTCTGTCCGTGTCACGGTTCTAAATTTGATATGGCTGGTCGTGTATTCCAATCTGTACCTGCACCATTAAATCTAGAAATTCCTCCGTATACCTTCCTTGATGACACGACTATTCTAGTCGGTGAAGAAAAAGGAGTGGCGTAATGTTTGGTAAAATTATTGGTTGGATTGACGATTGTATTCCAATGACACGTGTTTGGAACATGCATATTGCACAGTATCCAGCACCAAAAAACTTTAACTTCTGGTACTTCTTTGGCTCTCTAGCCATGTTAGTACTTGTTAACCAAATCGTAACTGGTATCTGGTTAACAATGAACTTCGTACCATCTGCTGAAGGTGCTTTCGCATCGGTAGAATACATCATGCGTGATGTTGAATACGGTTGGTTACTTCGTTACCTTCACTCAACAGGTGCATCAGCGTTCTTTATCGTTGTATACCTGCACATGTTCCGTGGCATGATTTACGGTTCTTACCAAAAACCACGTGAATTACTGTGGTTATTCGGTATGTTCATCTTCTTAGCGCTTATGGCTGAAGCTTTCATGGGTTACTTACTTCCTTGGGGACAAATGTCTTTCTGGGGTGCACAGGTAATCATTTCACTATTCGGTGCGATTCCGGTTATTGGTGATGATTTAACGCTTTGGATCCGTGGTGACTACGTAATTTCTGGTGCTACGCTTAACCGCTTCTTTGCACTACACGTAATTGCATTACCTTTAGTAATCGTTATCTTAGTATTCTTACACATTGTTGCACTACACGAAGTGGGTTCAAACAACCCAGATGGTGTTGAGATTAAGCGTAAGAAAGGCACTGTAGCTGAAGAAGATAAGCCTAAATTCAAATTCCACGAGTATTACACCAACAAGAAAGACATTGTTGATGCAATCCCGTTCCATCCTTACTATACAGTAAAAGATATTGTGGGTGTGGTTGGTTTCTTAATCTTATTCTGTTGGGTTGTATTCTTTATGCCTGCGATGAATGGTTTCTTCTTAGAAGCGCCAAACTTCGAAGCAGCTAACCCGCTGAAAACACCAGAGCACATTTTCCCAGTTTGGTACTTTACGCCATTCTACGCAATCCTACGTGCAATCCCTAACAAGTTAATGGGTGTTGTGGCGATGGGTGCATCTATCGTAGTGCTTGCGTTACTACCTTGGATTGACCGTGGTTCGGTTCGCTCTATTCGTTATCGTTGTGGCTTACACAAGTTAAACATCGCACAATTCGTAGTAACTTTCGTTATCTTGGGTTGGGTTGGTGCTACACCACAAACTGATTTCAAAACGCTGTTATCACAAATCACGACTGTGACATACTTCATGTTCTTCGTATTGTTATTTGTTTACAGCAAGAATGAGAAAACTAAGCCATTACCAACGAGGTTGACGAAATGATGAAAAAGCTAATTATCGGTTTATTCGCATTGTTGCCATCGTTGACAATGGCAGCAGGTCCTTCGGTTCCTTTAATGGATGCGAACATTGACCTTAAAGATAACGCATCTTTACAGCGCGGTGCTAAATTGTTCATGAACTACTGTCTTGGTTGTCACCAAATGCAGTATCAACGTTATGAGCGTACGTTCCGCGATATCGGTATTCCTACTGAGATTGGTCAAGAGCAACTAATTTTTGATGGCTCAAAAGTAGGTAGCCACATCAAAAATGCGATTGATAAAGATGACGCAGCTAAATGGTTTGGCGCAGCGCCACCGGATCTTACGCTTGTAGCGCGAGTTCGTGGTACTGACTGGATCTATACTTACCTGAAGTCATTCTATAAAGATGAATCTCGTCCGTTTGGCGTAAACAACGTTGTTTTCCCATCGGTAGGTATGCCACACGTTCTTCAAGAACTACAAGGCTTACCAACACCAATCACTGAAGAAGTGGAAGAACATGGTCACACTGTGACTAAAGTTGTTGGCGTTGAGACAGATGGTTCTGGTGAAATGAGTGTTGACGAGTACGATCGTGCTGCTCGTGACTTAACTAACTTCTTAGCTTACGTTGGCGAGCCGTCACGTTTAGAGTCAGAAGCGTTAGGTCTAAAGGTAATTGGTTTCCTAGTGATTCTATTTATCTTGGCATTCATGCTGAAGAAAGAATACTGGAGAGATGTTCACTAATCCTGGGCATTTTGAAAGGTAGTTTTGTGATAGGGGCTTAAGCCCCTATTGCTGTTTTTGTAATATAATGGAGGTAGGCATGGCCGTAGCTGCCAATAAGCGCCCTGTAATGACCCTGTTTTCTGGTGCTAACTGTATGTATAGCCATCAAGTACGTATCGTACTTGCTGAAAAAGGTGTAAGTGTTGACATTCACCTGGCTGAAAAGGATAACCTGCCAGAAGCACTTCATGAGATTAACCCTTACGGTACAGTACCAACACTGATCGATCGTGAGCTTGGTTTATATCAGGCAAACATCATCATGGAATACCTTGATGAACGTTTCCCTCATCCTCCACTAATGCCAGTTTATCCGGTTATGCGTGGCCGTAGTCGTCTGATGATGCATCGTATCGACACGGATTGGTATAGCCTAGCTAACAAAATCACTAGCGGTAGCAGCGAAGCTGCGCAAGCACGTAAAGAGCTTACAGAGGCGTTACTTGCTATTGCACCAATCTTCTCTGAAGCACCTTACTTCATGAGTGAAGAGTTCAGCCTAGTTGATTGTTACTTAGCACCACTACTTTGGCGTTTACCTGAGCTTGGCATTGAGCTTAATGGTGCAGGCGCGAAAGAGCTTAAAGAATACATGTTGCGTTTATTTGAGCGTGAATCATTCCAAGCTTCACTAACTGAAGCAGAGCGTGAGATCCGTTTATAATGACGCCTAATCGTCCTTATTTACTACGCGCTTTCTTTGATTGGATTGTTGATAATCAGTGCACACCACACTTAGTGGTTAACGCTGATTTTCCTGCTGTACAAGTACCAACACAGTTTGTGCAAGACGGTCAGATCGTTTTGAACATTAGCCCATCAGCGGTAACACAATTTGCAATGGACAACCAACAGCTGAGCTTTAATGCGCGCTTTGGTGGCCAACCAATGCAAGTGTACGTACCTATGGGTGCTGTGCTCGCAATTTATGCACGTGAGAATGGTGAAGGGACTGTATTTACTGCAGAAGAATTCATCGAGGACGAAGACGATTTTGCTCCGGTATTAGAAAGTGTTGAAACACCTGACGATATTACGCCAGATGATGAACCACCTGCTAAACCAGAGAAGAAAAAAGGTGCTCACTTACGAGTGATTAAGTAACCTTAGTCAGACAAAAGAAAACCCGCTATTAAGCGGGTTTTTTATTATTAATTAACTGTTTAGCATTACAGGTATTCAAACACTTTAATAACACGTTCAACGCCTGATACGTTACGTGCTACATCAACCGCCAAATTCGCTTCAGAATCGCTCACTAAGCCCATTAAAAAGACTTCGCCATTCTCTGTAACTACTTTGATGTTATTGCTGCTGATGCTTTCTGTGGTGAGCAATTGCGTTTTCACTTTAGAAGTTAACCAAGAGTCGTGCGTTTGCGTACTCATACCAATATTTGAACCAATGCGAATTTGGTTGTGGATTTTGCGAATGCCATCAACGCCTTCAATAGCGCGTTGTGCTTCGTCTTTCATTTCTGCGTTAGCAACTTGTTAATCATAAGCACAATACCATTGACGCTGATAACGTTTACGTTGGCAAATTTATGTAGTCGCTCATTTTCGCTAATAGCGATAGAGCTTTTAATTTCGATGTTGTTATCGTCGATTTGTGAACCGATTGTGCGGCGATCATTCGCGGCAGTTACAGCGCCCGCTGTACCGGCGACAACGGCAGCTGCACAGCCTTGCAGCAATAAAACGGTACTAATAACAATTAAAGACTGTTTAAACATTAATTTTCTTCCTGTGGGAATAAGGTTAAATCGATAAGTTCACTGAGGCAGTGCAAATTCACTAAATGCGACTCAACGATACGGCTTGGGCGCTTTGATGGCACACGAATTTCAACGTCATTTGGGCCAAGTAAGCCAACTAATTCACCACCGTCATCACCAACAAGCACAATCACTTTCATATCACGAGTCAGTGCCGCTTCAACTGCTGAGATAATTTGCTTTTCATTACCATTAACTGCAATTGCTAATAAAAGGTCGCCTTGCTGAGCAAATGCACGAATTTGTCGTGCAAAGGTTTCGTGCTCATCGTTATTGGCTGCTGCGCCTAAGTTAACTTGATCTTGTGCAAGCGCAACTGCGGGTAGGCAAGGGCGCTCGGTTTCATAAAAGTTAATTAATAGCCCTGCCATGTGCTGTGCCAACATATGACAGCTAGGAGTGCCACAACATAGCAGCTTATTGCCGTTAATGAGGCTTTGTGCAATGGTGAATGCTGCTGATTCAAGTGCGCTTGGCAGTACTTCACCTGCCGCTATTTGAACTTGAATATTTTCAGTAAAGATTTTTTTTATCGTTTCTTGCATAACCTACCAAATTAAGCCGACGCCAAACGGCGTTAGTAAACATTTTTAAACCAGTTTAGGGTGCTGTTAAGCTCACCTGTTATAGCGACATAATCTATCCGCATAGACTGGTTTGAGATTTTTTTCTCGGCAAGATAATGGCTAATCGTGCGCCTTAATCGTTGCTGCTTTTGTTTGCTGAGCGCATAGTTTGCGCCACCACGCAAGGCGTTTATTCTAAATTTTACTTCTACAAATACCAGCGTTTGCCCGTCACGCATTATTAGGTCTAGCTCACCGTATTTACATAAGTAATTGCGTTCAATGGCTTTTAAACCATGTTTTATTAAATATTGTTCAGCCTGTTTTTCGTAATACAGGCCTTTTTCGCGGCTATTTTGCCATAATTGCTTAAACCAAGACATAGCTTCATCCTTGAGCTATTACTACGTTTTAAAAAGATTATTCAGCAGCGTTAATTCCAAAGGCAGATTGCATAAATAATGGAATTGGTTGCTCAGTCGCTAAATCAACCGCAATAATTTGTTTATTCTTGTACTGTGCCCAATCTAAAGTGCGCGTAACATAGCCATTGCTGGCAATGCTCAGTTGACCACTGATACCACTAAAGCGTTTACCTTGCACCATGCTTAATTGCTTCACATCACCTAGCATACTGGCTGCATCGAATGCCATGGCAAATAAGCGCTGGCTTATATCTGCGTTTTCTGGCCATAAACTTTCGTATTGCTGGCGTAAATTGTGTTGTTGAATTTGACCATCAAGCATCCAAGGTAGTTCCGTAAAATAAAGGCCATCTAAATCGCCTTTGTCGGTTCTATCGATTTGCTTACTGTGGCTTTTTGAGCTGGCATAAAGCGGAATACGCTCAGCAAAAGTACTTACGTTTACGTCTAAATAGGGCTTGATTAAACGCGTTTCAGTAGCATCACCTAAAATATAAATCACATCAATATCGCTGCGCGAGCGAGTTTCACTTTCAACTTCTTGCTTGAATAACGATTTGGCAACTTTAATACGCTCTTTGCTTTGGTCTACTTCAAGTAAGCCAGTGATTGTTTTTGGCATGTCGTCTTTACCAGAGTAAAGCCCAATTTGAGGTTTAACTTCGCTGTAGCGTTGCCACTGCGTATTGAAGTATTCAACTAGGCGTTGGCCGTTACTATTATTTGGCGCTAGCAGCATCGGCTTTTGATAGCCCGCTGTTAAAAATCGCTCCAGTGCTTGCTGAACTTCATGTTCAGGACTTAAAGCAAAGAAAAAGTGCTGCTGTGAAATTCGCTCACCATCAAAGGTGTTTAAATGCATCACTGGGTAATCAACTAGTGTTTGAGCGTTGGTTAGCTTTTCGATATTAGTTTTTAATAAAGGACGATAACAAAATCAGCATTAAATTCGCTGAGTTTAAGTGTAATTTCAGCGGCTGATAGCGACTCATCAATAAATAATGTTTGTTCTAATGATTTTCCATCTAAGGCAGCAAGCACACCTGCTTTTAGTGCATCACCTAATCGCTCATTGGCGCCTGATTGAGGGAGTAGTACTGCGAGGCGGTTTACATTTAAAGGTTCAATTTGTACTAGCTCTGTTACCTTTTTAGGCAGCACCTCAGCTGCTGGGTGACCCGGGTAGCGACGCAGCCAGTTGTTCATTGCTTGATGAAGCTCAACAGGCGCACCTAAATACACTTGATGATAAAGCGCTAAATTGACCCAACCTTGTTGCACCACAGAGCCACGATTAAAACGCTCAAGTGCGTACGATGAAAGCTGGGTTAGGCTTTGCCATAAATCTTTGTTTAGATTGGCAACGATAAAATTGTTTTCGCTGCTAAGTGTTGATGCTTTAAAAAAGAAAGGCATTGCCCGTTTTGGCATACCTTGCGATGCATAAACGCGCGCAGTTAAATATTGGTGCCATGCTTGATGTTCAGGCTGGCTTAACTGTGGCTCGAGCTGCTGTAACTGAGCTAAAGCTAAATCACTTTTGCCTTGATGCTCTTGTGCAAGAGCAATGTAAAGTTTGTTTTGAATTTGGTCTACACTTGGGGTCGCTTCTAGTTCAAGGCAGACTTTTTCTAGTAGTGCCCAGCGCTCCTCACTGATAGCCGCATCACGCGCAGTGTATAAAAGCTGTATTTTATCTGCGCCTTGACGATTTAGCGCTGCTTGGTACATAGATTGTGCGTCGGTTAGCTGTGATAGGGCAATACTCGATTGATCCGATTGATTTTCTGCACTATTTCGAGGTTTTTCGGTTGTGCTACAAGCCGATAACCCTGACAATACAATTAATAGACTAACAAGTTTAAGTCGCACAATGATTTCCCGATACGTTAACGCGATTTGCTTATATTACTGACTGACGCAGGAGACCTCAATGTTAAATGAGGACAATTCAGATAAAATCGGCACTCTTTACATTGTTGCCACGCCTATTGGTAACTTTGATGACATCAGCCAGCGTGCCATCCAAACCCTATCTGAGGTTGACTTAATAGCCGCTGAAGATACTCGTCACACAGGAAAGTTGTTAAGCCATTTTAATATCAAAGCAAAAACCTTTGCTTTACATGACCATAATGAGAAACAAAAAGCGCAACAAATTGTAGATTGGTTAGAGCAAGGAATGAATATTGCGCTGGTATCTGACGCCGGCACGCCACTTATTAGCGACCCAGGTTATGCGGTGGTTAATTTATGCCGTGAACAAGGCGCGCACGTCACGCCGGTGCCGGGGGCATGTGCTGCAATTACCGCGGTGTGTTGTTCTGGTTTACCAACAGATCGTTTTCAGTTTATTGGTTTTACACCTGCAAAGAGTAAAGCAAGGCAGAGCTTTTTTATCGAAGCGGTAAACTCAGGTATTACTAGCATCCTGTATGAAAGTACCCACCGTATAATGGCGAGCCTTGATGATTTAGAAGCAGCTCTCGGTGCAGAGCAGCCAGTAGTGTTTGCCAAAGAACTTACCAAAACTTTCGAAACTTTTTTCAATGGCACAGTTGCCGAGCTAAAACAGTTCTTAACGGATGATCCCACTAAGCAGCGTGGTGAAATCGTACTGATGCTACCGGGTAAAGCAAAGCAAAGTGACGATATTCCAGAAGATGCGCGCCGCATGCTAGGTTTACTCGAAGCCGAAATGCCACTGAAAAAAGCCTGTGGTGTTGTGGCTGAGTATTTTGGTTTGAAGAAAAACGCACTTTATAAAGCAATTATTGACGAAAAAGGCTAATTCTTTACTGCATAGACGTGCGCGCTCAGGTATACTGCGCGCCGAGTCAGCCGAGATAATCGCTGCCTGCAACGAAAATGCGCAGGGGGAGGAAAGTCCGGGCTCCACAGGGCAGGGTGCCAGCTAACGGCTGGGGGGCGCGAGCCTACGACAAGTGCAGCAGAGAGGAGACCGCCAACTTCGGTTGGTAAGGGTGAAAGGGTGCGGTAAGAGCGCACCGGGCCACTGGTAACAGTTGGTTGCAAGGTAAACTCCACCCGGAGCAAGACCAAATAGGGTTCTATCATTTTAAATAATGAACGCGTGACCACGTGAGAACCGGGTAGGTTGCTTGAGCCATAGAGCAATTTATGGCCTAGACGAATGATTATCCACGACAGAACCCGGCTTACTGGCTGACTCACCAAATTACATAAAAAGCCTCGCAGCAATGCGGGGCTTTTTACTTTCTAAAAGAAAACCCACTCCGCGCATACAAAACAGCGGCTTATTGGCTGACTCACCAAATCATATTAAAGCCCGTAGTGAATGCTACGGGCTTTTTTCTTTCTATATCTTTACGTAATTAAGAAAAACCACTCCGCTCAACATTCAAAATGAATCATCATTCTTTGCTCTTTAATCTCGATTACCCCTTTAAGTTGTTTAACCATTCTCTGCAATCTAGGAATATTTCTTAGGCTTACTAAGAAAGTCACTCATTATCATAACGGCTTGTTCTTCATATCCTTTAAGTCTGATTTACTTTTGCTTAAAGGATTGAAAGTGAGTGTTATTGAGGGTAGTACTAAGGAATTTGGCAATACGACTATTCTACTTCATAGCTTGGGTTCTTCTTGTTATAGAATCGAATGGTATAGCCGGATGACGGGCGCATCGACGAGTTTAGCGAGACTCACGCAAGGCAAGTACGTTGTTATTCGTAAATGGGCGCAAGTTAAAAATATGGCCGATGTTTCGAGTGAATTTAGTAGTCGAAATAGTGCGTTGATACACTTTTTAAATAACGTTGATATTGTTAAATCCCATGATGACTGGATCAGTGCCGCTAAGCAGCATTGTCTAAATTTGTTTGTTGAAAATGAAGGGCTAAAACCAGTTACTAAAGCGAGTTTCCCTAAACCGAGGTTGCAAGGAGCAATAGGAAAAGAAGTTGTTGTGAAATCGAAATTGGGTGAAAGGGAAATTGCTCAGGGCTTACTATTGCAGCTTGTTGGTAACCAGGCCGAAATTCAATTAACTAACTCAAAAAAGAAATATTTTTCAAATCAAGTGTATATAAGGTAGGTATTAAGCTGGTAGTTTAACTACCAGCTAATAAAGCTTGAACTACAACCAAATCTTTTGTAACTCTGGCCATTGCTTTTCAAATTGTGCACTGGGTTTTGCTTTAAAGTCGCTGCGCACGAATTGGTTCATCTTACCTTCTACATAGGCGAGTAAGAAGTTGGCTAGGGTGCTTTCGTCTGACTGGAATGCTTTACCTTCGCGCAGTTTGCGTTCGCGTAGCACTTGCTTGAACTGAGTTTCTAGCTTTTCAAATAAGCCTTGTACACGTTCACGTAAACGCTCTTGTTCACCTTGTAAGGCATCACCGGTCAAAATGCGGGTAATGCCCGGGTTTTTCTCGGCGAAGGCTAACAATAACAGCAAAATATTGTAGACACGTGTTTGGCTTTCTTTCTCATTTTCTAAAATGAGGTTAATGCGTGATAACAGGGTATCTTCAATAAACTCGATTAGGCCCTCAAACATCCGTGCTTTACTCGGAAAATGACGATATAACGCAGCTTCAGACACACCTACCTCGGCCGCGAGCTTTGCGGTGGTGATACGTTGACCTGGGCTGGTTTCTAACATTTGTGCGAGTGCTTGCAGAATCTGCTCTTTGCGATTACTTCTTTTTGTCGCAGGCATGACCATTCCTTTCTTATAATTTATTACTTGCGCTGTTGGGAGTCAGACAAGCCATTTTTTGTGCAAATGAGTGGCTTATGTTAATGTTTTATTCAGTTTCTTTCCAGCATTTTTACAAACGCTTGGCAAGCTCAGTCATTACGCTCATGGCTAAATCTTTTTTACTTCCCATTGCTAAATCTAGCTGCTCATTGTGCCAGAAGAGTGTTAAAGCATTATGATCAGAATTAAAGCCAAGGCCTTCTTTTGATACGTCATTTGCGCAGATCATATCGAGATTTTTGTTCTTTAACTTACCTTTTGCATAGCTTGCAACATCTTGAGTTTCTGCCGCAAAGCCAACGGTATAAGGGCGGTTTTCGCTAAGTGCTGCGACATTAGCGATGACATCTGGGTTCTTAACTAAAGTAAGGGTTAGTTCATCGCCTTGCTTTTTCATCTTTTGCTCATGAATTGCAGCTGCACGGTAATCAGCCACTGCTGCACAGCCGATAAAAGCATCCGATTGCGCGGCCAGTTCCATTGAGGCGGTAAGTAATTGCTCAGCACTTTCTATATTAGTAAGCAGGGCATTAGCAGGTGCTTTAATTGTTACGGGGCCTGAAATCAGATTTACCTTTGCACCTAGCGCAAGTGCAGCTTCTGCAAGGGCATAACCCATTTTGCCTGAGCTGTGGTTAGAGATATAACGAACCGGGTCGAGGGCTTCTCGGGTTGGTCCTGCAGTAATCGTGATGGTTTTGCCTGCAAGTAATGGCTCTACTTCAGGTTGTGTACAAAGCGCGACTAACTCATGAGGCTCTAACATGCGTCCTGCGCCTACATCACCACAGGCTTGCTCGCCTTTACCTGGGCCCCAAATAGCCACGCCACGCTCGTTAAGTATGGCAAGGTTTGCTTGTGTAGCAGGGTGGGCATACATTTGTTGATTCATGGCAGGTGCAACCGCCACTTTTGCAGGGGTAGCCAGTAGTAGGGTCGTCAGTAAGTCATCTGCAATACCCATGGCCATTTTGGCTAAAATATTACTGGTTGCAGGGGCGACTAAAATAAGGTCTGCCCATTTGGCAAATTCGATATGACCCATTGCGGCTTCTGCTGCTGGGTCGAGTAATGAATCAGAAACAATCTCACCGCTTACCGCTTGCATAGTTAAAGGAGTAATAAAGTGTTTTGCTGAGTCGGTCATGACGACTTTTACTTCACAGCCTTGATCTTTTAAACGGCGAACAAGTTCTGCGCATTTATAGGCTGCAATACCACCACTCATACCTAACAGGATTTTTTTATTTACTGATTTTGTCATTACGTGAAATTTAACCTTTGTCGATATGGGCTAACGATAGCAAATCTTTACCGATAGCATGAAGTTTTCTTTTCTACAGACAGGAAAAAACTAAATTTTATAGTACAGTTTAATATATGGAATAGTTGTTTTAAGGATGAAGCAATGCCATTAACCGATTTACCTTTATCAGCAAGGCCGCGGGAGAAGTTACTTGCCCAAGGTGCCAAAGCACTCTCAGATGCAGAGTTATTAGCAATATTCCTACGAACCGGTGTGCCGGGCATGAATGCCATTGAACTGGCTGAGCATCTGCTCGATATTAATAGTACGCTGCATGACTTATTTAATGCATCTGAACAAGAGTTTTGCGCTCAAAAGGGTTTAGGGGCTGCTAAGTATGTGCAGCTTCAAGCAGTGCTTGAATTAAGCCGGCGCTATATGCTTGAGCAATGTAAGCGCGAGGCGTTATTTACTTCGCCACAAGCCGTGTATGACTATTTAACTATTCAGTTACGTGGCTTACAGCAGGAAGTATTTATGGTGCTGTACTTAGATAGTCAAAACCAGTTGATTAAAGACGAAGTACTTTTTTATGGCACTATTAATGCCGCGTCTGTGTACCCCCGTGAAGTGGTTAAAGCAGCGCTGCGTAATAATGCGGCGGCACTAATACTTGCTCATAACCACCCAAGTGGGGTGGCGGAGCCTAGTCAGGCCGATAAATTGATCACCACTAAATTGCAGCAAGCTTTAGCCTTAGTCGATATAAATGTGCTGGATCACATCATAGTGGGTGGTGAAAATTGTGTTTCGTTTGCCGAAAGAGGGCTTATATAGAGCCAACTGTATTAGAGAGTGTGTTAAAAATGAGCAGTTTAGGGCGATTTTAGAAATTAGTTTAATTTAAATGCAGTTTTTACTTTCCCTAAGGGCATTCGATCTTTATAATTAGCCGCTATCAAATTTACACATGAGCTGATTGGATAAGATCTGTTACTTGATCTTTGCCTGTATAAGCTGTATAAAGAGCGCCCTTCGATTTATCCCGGGGCACAAATACTGGCCTAAGGGAAAATTAAGCTCGAGCGAAGTTATTGGAGATATATAGACATGTCTAAAGTATGTCAAGTTACAGGTAAGCGTCCAGCGGTTGGTAATCACCGTTCACACGCGAGAAACGCGACTAAACGTCGTTTCCTACCTAACCTACAAACTCACCGTTTTTGGGTTGAAAGTGAAAAACGTTTTGTAACACTACGCACTACTACTAAAGGTATGCGTATTATCGATAAAAAAGGCATCGACGCGGTTCTTACAGAAATCCGTGCTCGTGGCGAAAAAGTTTAAGGAACTGAATCATGCGCGATAAGATCCGTTTAGTTTCAACTGCTGGTACTGGTTTTTTCTACACTACCGACAAGAACAAGCGTAACATGCCTGAAAAAATGGAAATCAAAAAATACGATCCTAAAGCTCGTAAACACGTGATTTTCAAAGAAGCTAAAATCAAGTAATTTTAGTTTTCAGAATTCAAAAACCCAGCCTCGGCTGGGTTTTTTGTTTTTAGCGTTTAGAAAATCTTAATAGAGCACAATAATCTAGCTTGGCTTGCTGTTTTATCTTGCTTAATTATCAATCTAAGCGTAAAATGCGCGCTCATTTCGGCTTATTAAATTTAATTCCTTGCCTTAAACCGACTGGCCGAAACGGTAGAAGGCTCTATTAACCGTAAGGAATATCCATGCGTCATTACGAAATCGTATTCATGGTTCACCCTGATCAGAGTGAGCAAGTACCTGGTATGATCGAACGTTATACTGGTTCTATCACTGAAGCTGGTGGTACTATCCACCGTCTTGAAGACTGGGGCCGTCGTCAATTGGCTTACCCAATCGACAAGCTTCACAAAGCTCATTATGTTCTTATGAACGTTGAAGCACCTACTGAAGTAATCAGCGAGCTAGAAACTACTTTCCGCTACAACGATGCAGTGCTTCGTAACTTAGTTATGCGTACTAAAGACGCTGTAACTGAAGCATCTCCTCTTGCGAAAGAAGAGAAGAAAGAAGCACCAGCTGCTTAATCGTTTTGAGTTCAAGCATGGCGCTTGCAGTTGAGACAAAAAGATGAGCCAACCGCTTAATCCTTATATGAATCAGCTGACACTATCTGGGGTTGTTTGTAAAACACCTAAATATAGTCAAAGCCCTGCTGGTATACCGCATTGTATTTTTGTTCTTGAACATAAATCGATGCAAGTTGAAGCAGACCTTAACCGTAATAGTTATGTCAGGCTTCAAGTTGTTGCCAGCGGCACGCCAATGCAACAACAAACTCAACAATTGCACGTTGGGCAACAAGTGCAAGTGACGGGGTTTTTAAATCGTCACGAAGGCCGAAACGGCTTAAGCCAATTGGTCTTGCATGCTCAACATATAGAAAGAATTTTTTGAGGAATTTTACTCATGGCACGTTATTTCAGACGTCGTAAGTTCTGCCGCTTCAAAGCGGAAGGCGTACAACAAATCGATTATAAAGATCTAGCTACTCTTAGAAACTATGTTACAGAAAGTGGCAAAATCGTACCTAGCCGTATCACAGGTACTAGCGCTAAATATCAGCGTCAGCTAGCAACTGCTATCAAGCGTGCTCGCTACTTAGCCCTTCTTCCATACACTGACTTACATAAGTAAGCAGCGGATTAACAGTTTTTAAAAGGTGTAGAGACATGCAAGTTATTCTACTAGACAAGATCGCAAACCTAGGTGGTTTAGGTGACCAGGTTGTAGTTAAATCTGGCTTCGCACGTAACTTCCTTTTCCCACAAGGTAAGGCAGTTCCTGCAACTAAAGCTAACATCGAAACTTTCGAAGCACGTCGTGCTGATTTAGAAGCTAAGATCGCTGAAGATCTAGCTGCTGCTCAAGCTCGCGCTGACAAGTTAGAAGCATTAGCTGAAGTTACACTAGTTTCTAAAGCTGGTGACGAAGGCAAGTTATTCGGTTCTATCGGTACTCGCGACATCGCTGAAGCTATTTCAGCTGTTGGCGTTGAAGTTGCTAAATCAGAAGTTCGTTTACCTCTAGGTACTATCCGTGAGACTGGCGAATTTGACGTAGCAATCGCAGTACACTCAGACGTATCGGCTACTATCAAAGTAATCGTTATCGCTGAAGCTTAATAGCAATATTAAGTAAAAAAAGCCGCACTTAGGTGCGGCTTTTTTGTGCCTGAAATTTATAAATTGTAGCATTTTGTACCGCTATTGCTTCTTCAGTTGCCATCCAATAGTATTGGTTTCTATATTTTAAACATACAAATACTAATCCTATATTATTACCTATTTTAAGAACATACGTTCTTTTTTCTTAATTTCTTTGTTCTTATTAGTATAATCGAATGAGTAAAAGTGAATTGGTTAAAATTGACACTGACAACGCTGTCATTTATATTGTGCTGGTTAAAAAGTATTAAGGGGTTAAGGTTGAGAAGTGCATTAGTATCACATGGAATGGGCAAACAAACAGGCTTTACACTAGTTGAAATTCTTATCGTGATCGCTATTTTAGGGATTCTGTATAGCGTAGCACTGCCAGCTTACACTGAGCACATGCAACGTAGTCGCCGTGCAGATATTCAACAAGAGTTACTGCAATACAGCGCCAGTCTTGAACGAATTTATTCACGAAATGGCGGCTACCCCAATGCATTTGCAACTCAAAATACTGACTATTACAACCTTACTTACACAGCAACAGATAAAGTATCAGGTGCTGTAAGCGATTTTAAAAATCGTGGCTACAGTTTAAAAGCCGCTCCTAAATCGGGTTCGGCGCAAGCGAGTGATCGCTGTGGTGACTTAACCGTTAAACATGATGGTAGTTATAGCGCTTCATTTAGTGATTGCTGGGAGTAACACAATTGCGTCGAATTGCAGGGTTTACCTTAATTGAGTTAATGGTTGTGCTGAGTGTTATTGGCATTATGGCAGCCCTTGCTTTCCCGTCTTTTAGTCAGCAAATTTTGCAAGATCGCGTCGTAACTACTGCAAATCAATTAAATAGTGCTTATAAATTTGCACGCAGTGAAGCGGTCAAACGCGACAAACCTATTAACCTAGTTGTTAGTAATAATAGTTGGCAAGTGACCCTCAACGAGGGCGGCGTAGACACGGTTTTAAAAGAATTTTCGGTCACAAAAAGCGGCGTTGCCGTCAATTTAGTCGCATTGGCCATTAGTGCCAGTGGCGAAGTTGATAAACAAGCTGAAATTTTAGTGAAAGATGAGCACACAAATACCACTGATTACGTGATGTGTGTGCTTAAAAGTGGCCAAAACTGGTTAGTAGAAAATTCACAGCGAGGATGTGCATGAATAAGCAGGCAGGCTTTTCATTATTAGAAGTGATGATTTCAGTGGTGATCGCTGGCATCGCATTATTAGGCTTGGCGGCAGCGCAGCTAAAATCGCTGCAATATGCAACCAATAGTTTTGATTACACTGTGTCACTTATTCAAGGGCAAAACACCATTGAGCGTTTGTGGCCGCGTATTTGTGAAATTCAAAAAACCAATACCGCACTTTTTCAAGACGCGATATTTAGAGCTTCGCTCGCGCCACAAGTGAGTGATTATCAGCTGACGATCCCAGCTACTTACAGTGATGACATGCAAATTAATGTGGCTTGGGTTGATAAACGCATGACAGACAATGCAGAAAATCAAATTAGTCTAAATGCCAGTTTTCCTGATTTAACGGCGGTGTGCTCATGAATAAACGCGTTCAGGGTTTTACCTTAGTTGAACTGATGGTGGCATTGGCAGCTGGCGCTTTTTTATTAGCGGGAGTGAGCTTGTCTTACTCGGCGATTAAAAGCACCATTGAGGTGAGTAAAGAGCTTGAAAACGCTCAAGAAGTGATTCGCTATACCAGTAAAGTATTCAACCGCAGCATAAAGCAAACACAACTAACACCCACCATCAGTGCAGATAAAAGCACAATTACTATTACTCAGCCAAGTGGTGTCATTGCCTGTGATGGCTCTGCGACAACTGCGCAGGTGGTTGAAGTATATAGCTTAAATGGTAGCAACTTAATGTGTTCACTCGATGGTGCTGCCTCAGAGCGATTACTGACAGGAATCGAAGCTTTGTCATTTGATATCGCCGGTGAGCTTGTCACAGTCACTGTAAAGCCAAATGATTTACCAGCTCAGTTCGGTAATGGTATTAACATTGATATTGCTTTAACTAATGCAATATTAGTCAAAGCATACGGAGCTGGCAGTGTATAACAAGCAAAATGGTTTTACCCTAATTACAGTGTTGATCTTGACCAGTATGGCTAGCATAGTGGTGCTTAGTTCGCTACGTGAAAACGTTGTTCAAGAACGTTTAAGTGGCAACTTTCAAAAGAAATTAAACAGCCGCTTAATGGCTGAAAAAGGTGTGTTTGAACAAGCTAAGTTACTGCAACAAACCTTGAATGATGAAGGTGTATTAGCGGTTGAAGATTTGATCAGTAAAACCAGTAACGCATCGGGCTCTGGTGTTATTGCTGATGATGCCATTTTTAATGCCAGTTTAAGTCAAAACGCTGCTGGTGAGCTTGAAATTGCAAGCTTGGGGCAACGATTTGATGGTGACGCGCAAAGTAACTTAGTCGCCCGTTTTGCAGTACAAGGCGCGAAAGGTAGTTCTGTTTTCACTAATGCGATGGTGGGCTGTAAGGGAGTCGATTTATCGGGCAGTGGTAGTATCGACAGCTATGATTCGAGTAAAGGCACCTACGAAGAAACAAAGTCGAATGATGGTGATGTTTCAACCATTGCTGGTGATTCAGATGTAGTGCTATCGGGTCACTCACCGATAAAGGGCGATGTAAAAGCGACCGGAGTTATTTACTTAAATGGCTCATCACCAATTATTGGTAATATCCATTCGAACTCCGGTGTTTATATCTCTCCTGGCAGTGGTTTACGTGTAGACGGTAATGTCTATACCCGTGGTTATTATACCCATCGTGGCGGGACTATTTCGGGGGTTGTGCGAGCCAATGGTGATGCAAAAATGCAGTGGTCAACATTCATCACGAATAGCCAAGGCGAAGCGTTGGATATTATGTATGGCGGTTCAGGCGATTTTAAAGATACCAGCAATAACCAGCAAGATGGTGTGCATTATAGTGATCGTAAATTTAACGTGAACCCGAATGTTGAACCGGTAACTGTAGCCGATCCAGCTGCACCTGATTATGACCCTACAAATCCAGATACCAGTTGCGACCCGTTAATTTTGCCAGAGAAAATGACAGGCATCACAGACCAAGTAAGCAGTTACAGCTCTATTTCGATTGGTCCTACGCAACAATTTAAGCTTAATACTGAAAAGGGCTATTTTAGTCGCGGTGGTAGCCAAGTTATTATGCCAAGCCTTGCTGATGTTTTCTTGTTTAACTCTAAAGCACAGAACCAAGCTAATGGTAGCAATAGCAAAGAGTATATTTTTGCTCTTGATAGACTCAAAATGACCAGTGACGGCAAAATGGAAGTTTCTGGTGGTGATGTTATTTTACTGATTGATGGTGACTTTTCGATGGCAGGGGATACCAGCCTAACAATCAAAAAAGACAGTAGCTTAACAGTGTTATTAACCGGAAAAGTCAATATTGGTGCAGGCGCAAAAGTCATTACTGAGCAAGAAGGATTAACTACTAGTGGTCATCCGTCGTTATCATTCTACTCATCATTTAATGGTGTAAATGGCGTGCAATTTAGCGGTGCTGCGAATTTATATGCGGCTATTTATGCCCCTTTGACAACGGTGAAGCTATCGGGAAGTGGTGAGCTGTTTGGTAGTGTACGTGGCTCTACAATTACCGCAACAGGGGGCAGTGGTGCTCACTATGATGCGGGTTTATTACAAGTACAAAATGGCGGCACGCCTGCTTCTTCGGCACGTATCGTATTTTTAGGTTGGAGCTACAAAACCGCAGAAACAACTGAAGAAGAAAGCGAAGCATCACCTGCCGAATAACGCAAATCCCCAAATAAAATTGTGTAAGCTCAATTATTTGTAGCTTACACAAAAAAATTTAATTTCATTTAAACCTTTTGAATCCCTCCTTACGTCTAATACACTAAATTCACAACAATAATCATAAAGGACAACATCCAGGATGTTGATAGATGCAGAACAAGCGTTCGCCCAGCAAAGTGAGCATGCCTTGATAGAGCGCGTAAAAAGCGGTGATCAAGCAGCCTATGCAACACTTTATGAGTTGCATGTGAAGCGGGTTTATAGCCTATGTTTGCGATTGCTTGCAGACAAAGAGCACGCCGAAGATGCAACACAAGAAGTGTTTGTACAGTTGTGGCACAAAATCGCGAACTTTGATGGACGCTCACAATTTTCGACTTGGTTACACAGTGTTACTAGCAATATTGCGATTAGCTACATTCGCAAACATAAAAGCTGGTTTCAAAAAGTAGTGAGTTTTGAACAAAGCGGTATGGATGAGCAAAGCGCAGCAGATTGCGACGGCTTTAACGGCCTTGACAAATTAGTACTGAGACTACCTGAGCGAGCACGTATGGTGTTTGTACTTCATGCAATTGAAGGCTATCGCCATGAAGAGATAGCAAGCATGCTTGATATGGCAGTCGGTTCAAGTAAATCGCAATTTCACCGTGCAAGGCAGTTATTAAAAGAGTGGTATGAAAATGAGTAAGCCAGAATTTGAACAATTTTTAAATGACTCGCTTAACCATAAGCAAGATATTAGCCCAGACAAAGATTCTGGCCCGGTGTTGAGCGAGCAATTGCAACAGGGCAACCAGAGCAAACTGAGAAGCCAAACCATGGCTGGAATAAACTCGCTGCAGTTGCCGCTTGTTGTATTGCCGCACTATTGACCGTACAGCTTTTTGTTGGCCAAGGTGAGCCAAATAGCATGATGGCAATGAGCGATTATTTTACTAAGCAAAAGCAAGGCTTGTTGGTGCAGTATCAAAATCAACCTGCGTTAACCGATAACTGGCAGCAGCAACTAAAAGAGTTAGAAGAAGCCGAAAGTGCCATAAAGCAAGCACTTGAGAATGAACCTGAAAACCCAGCTTTATTACAAATGCTGTCGCAGGTTTATCAGCAACAACTGGACTTAATTAACAAGGTGCATGCACCGAAGTGGCAAACGATTTAGGAGTGACAATTATGAAATTACTAGCCTTAACTTTAGGATTACTGCCACTGATGGCAATGGCAGGACAAACCATTAATGAACAAATTGATGTACCTGCAAATAAACGCATTTTTATTGAAAACCAACGTGGTGATGTACGCATTGAAGGGTGGGATAAACCACAACTTAAAATCGAAGGTGAGCTTGACGATAAAGCACAAGGCTATCGTTTAGAGGTTGAAGGCAGCCGTGTTGAATTTATCGTAAAAATGCCGCGTAACTTAGGTGGCTGGAATAGTGGTGACGGTTCTCGTTTAACCATTTACATGCCAAAAAGCAGTGAGCTTGAATTTGCTGGGGTGAATGTCACAGTTAGTGCTAAAGAGCTTGAAGCGGGCGCAGAGATTGATACCGTCAACGGTGATATCACAGTGCAAGATATTCGCGGCAACATGAGCTTTGAAACGGTCAATGGCGATGTAAATGCCCACGACTTAAACGGTGATATTCGCTTTGAAACCGTTAATGGTGAAATTAACGATAAAAACTCACAAGGTGCTTTACGCTTTACCGCGGTGAATGGCGACATTAAGTCAAAAACCAAAGCACAAGATGTGCGTCTTGAAAACGTAAACGGTGATATCGACTTTGCTTTTGATGCAATTAAAAAACTGCGCATCAATACTGTAAATGGTGAAGCAGAAGTACACATCAATAAGCTGCTAGCAGATGCCAATATTCGTTTTGAATCAGTCAGTGGTGATGCCGAGTTTTACTTCCCTGCAGATGTATCGGCAAAGTTTGAAATTGAAGCTCATGCTAACGGCAAAATCGTTAATGAGCTAAGCGATGACAAAGCAACGAAGGCGAAATACGGCCCATCTAGCGACTTAGAATTTAGTATTAACGGTGGGGGTGCTGATATCGAAATGGATACCATTAGCGGACGCATTGAACTTCGTAAACAGAAATAACGATTGCAGTTCACTCAATTACAATATTTCACTCAATTACAATAAAGCGGGAAGACTTCCCGCTCATACCAATCGTGTTAAGTTGTTGGTCTTAAATAGCGACAGATAAATGAAGTGATAACAAGGCAGAAATTTTGACATGTAGTTACTCTACTTTAGACATTTCTAACGCAGTTAGCGCTTTATTTAGCACGCTAGAATGACCAAATATTTAAGTCGATTGGTATTAACTATTTGCACAGCCTTAGCAAGTAGATAGAATAGAGCCATTCAATTTTAGTTTTGTGATGTTATGGCCAAACCAGATAAGCAAGTCGATACGTTAAAAGTCCCTCCCCATTCAATTGAAGCTGAGCAATCTGTTTTAGGTGGTTTAATGCTTGATAATCAAGCGTTTGACCGTGTTGCTGAGTTAGTGGTTGCGCAGGATTTTTATACCCGCACCCATAAGCTCATTTTTGAAGCAATGGTGAATCTTGCTGAAGGGGGTGATCCAATCGATTTGATCACTATTTCTGAGAGCTTAGAGAAAAACAATCAGTTAAGTAGTGTTGGTGGTTTTGCCTACCTTGCTGAAATTGCCAAGAACACGCCAAGTGCGGCGAACATTGATGCTTACGCGAATATCGTACGAGAGCGTGCTGTTATTCGTGAAATGATTGGTGTTGCAAACGAGATTGCAGAAGCTGGCTTTAGCCCCGAGGGGCGTACTAGTCATGACCTGCTCGATTTTGCTGAAAGTAAAGTATTCAAAATTGCTGAGCAGCGTAGTAAAAGCACTGAAGGCCCACAAAACTTACACAGTATCTTAGAAAAAACCGTTGATAAGATTGAAGAGCTTTATCAGTCGCCACAAGATGGTGTGACGGGTGTAAGTACCGGCTATACCGATCTGGATAAAATGACGGCGGGTATGCAGCCTTCTGACCTTATCATTGTGGCGGCACGTCCATCGATGGGTAAAACAACCTTTGCGATGAACTTAGCCGAACACGCCGCTATGACCCAAGACAAGCCTGTACTTATTTACTCATTAGAGATGCCTTCAGAGCAAATCATGATGAGGATGCTAGCATCGCTAGGTCGTATTAACCAAACTAAGGTGCGTACCGGCCAGCTAGATGATGACGATTGGGCGCGCCTGTCGTCAACCATGGGCTTGTTGATGGAAAAAGGTAAGATGTATGTTGATGATGCATCGGAATAACACCAACAGATGTGCGTTCACGTGCACGTCGTATTGCCCGTGACCATGGCGGTATTAGTATGATCATGGTCGATTACTTGCAGCTAATGCGTGTGCCAAGCTTGTCGGATAACCGTACCTTAGAGATCGCTGAAATCTCTCGTTCATTAAAGGCACTGGCAAAAGAGCTGCAGTGTCCGGTTATTGCACTATCGCAGCTTAACCGTACCCTAGAGCAACGTGCCGATAAACGCCCAATCAACTCCGACTTACGTGAATCAGGCTCAATCGAGCAGGATGCCGACTTAATCATGTTTATTTACCGTGATGAAGTGTATAACGAAGACAGTGCAGAAAAAGGCGTGGCCGAAATCATCATAGGTAAGCAACGTAACGGTCCAATCGGTAAAGTACGTTTAACCTTCCAAGGTCAATTCTCGCGTTTTGATAACTACGCGGGTCCAGCTATGGACGACGAATACTAATGCGCTTAGCCATTGCCGAAATCAACCTAAAAGCACTTGCTCATAATTTAGCGCAAGTGAAGCGCTTTGCGCCTGGTTGCAAAGTAATGGCGGTGCTTAAAGCCAATGCTTATGGCCATGGCTTAGTTAAAATTGCTCAATACTTAAATGATGCGGATGCATTTGCGGTTGCGCGAATAGACGAAGCGTTAGCGCTACGTGCAGGTGGACTGACAAAACCGATTGTATTGCTTGAAGGTTTTTTTCATAAAGATGATTTACCTATCTTGCTTGCCAATAACTTTCAAACCATTATTCATGATGAAAATCAGCTCGCAACGCTTGAAAAAACAAGCCTTGATGCACCAATTGCATGCTGGTTAAAGGTGAATACGGGGATGCATCGACTGGGTATTGCACCATCGCAATTTGAGTCCTTCTATAGTCGCTTAAAAGCAAGCCCGAATGCCCGTGATGACATTAAGTTAATGACCCATTTCTCGTGCGCCGATGACATTAATGATGAAAAGACCGCTCAGCAAATTGCCTTATTTGATTCACTGGCAGATGGCAAAAGTGAGCAGCATTGCCTTGCAAACTCTGCTGGTATTATTGCTTAACCAAAAGGTCATGGTGAGTGGGTGCGTCCTGGCTTGATGCTTTATGGCGTATCGCCAATGCTTAATGGTGTAGGGCAGCAGCACGGACTGGAGCCTGTTATGCGTTTGACTACGCGAGTTATCGCGATACGCGATGTCGATGCCGATCAGTGTGTTGGCTATGGCGGACGCTGGCATAGCGATAAACCGACTAAGCTTGCGGTGGTTGCGATGGGCTATGGGGATGGTTATCCACGCCATGCCGAGCAGGGCACACCTGTGGTTATCAAATCACAACGCTATGGTATTGTTGGCAGTGTGGCGATGGACATGATCACGGTGGATATTGGTGATAACCGCGACAACATAAAAGTGGGTGATGAGGTGATCATGTGGGGGCCAGAGCTTCCCGTTGAAGAGATTGCCCAGTGCGCAACAACTATTCCTTACGAATTACTCTGTAATATCACCCCACGAGTCAGCTACGAGTATCAAGAGTAACTTTGTTACTCTTTAATAAAATACACGTCACTGAAACCCATTCGTGCGAATTCTTGGTCACGAAAGTTACGTACCGCCGCAGAGCCTTTTGAAGTCATTTCGACCTGTTGTTCCATCTTTAAGTAATTAGTTAAATCAATGCCTTCAGCCGCTGCGATCGCATGGTACATATCGCGGTATTTATCTTTTGCAAAATTGATTTCGCGAGGCTGGTTTTTAAATTTGTAAGTGATGCGGCGTGCCATAATGAATCCTCAATGTTTATCGGGGCTGATTTTACACTAAAAAATAACTATAGCCATGACTTGTTAGTACAAGCGGGTTACAATGCAATACTTTTTAAAGACTCGGTAACTCATAATGAAACTTTCAGTAGAGATCAGTAAGTACCCACTACATCAAGACTACATTCCGTTTATCAAAGGTTTTATTGACCGTGTAAACAGTTATGAAGGGCTTAAAGTGATCACCAACACCCTATCTACTCAGATTTTTGGTGACTATGATTTAGTGATGTCTGTACTTAATACTGAAATCAAACGTTCTTATGAAGAGTTTGGTAAAGCTATTTTCGTCTGTAAATTCTTACATGGTGACTTGTCGCCTAGCGAAGACTAAAGCCAACAGTAGCGCGTGTTATGGAATTTTTAAACGAAACCTTCTCAGGCTTTACTGCCATGTCGCATTGGGAATATATTGCCGTTGCTTTATCGGTGGCGTATTTGCTGTTAGCGATTAAAGAAAGCTTATGGTGTTGGCCTGCCGCGTTTGTAAGCACCTTTATTTATACCGTAATGTACTGGAATGGCGCACTGTTGATGGAGTCGCTCCTGAATTTTTACTACATGTATATGGCGGTATATGGTTGGGTCGTTTGGCGCAGGGGCATGGACAATAAAGATCATCTGCCCATTATTTCATGGTCGTTAAAGCGCCACGCGGTGATTTTGCTTGCCACCTCACTGGCCTCAGTTGCCATTGGTTTTGTGATGACCAATTACACTCACGCTGATTTTGCTTATCTAGACAGCTTTACCACCTGTTTTGCGGTGGTAACAACCTACCTTGTTGCCAAGAAGGTGCTGGAAAACTGGTTGTACTGGATTGTAATTGATGCAGCATCTATGTATCTGTACTTTGAAAAAGGGTATTACCCAACCTTAGTACTTTTCGTGTTTTACACCATTATGGCCGCATGGGGCTTTAAAACTTGGTATGAAGAATACGAGCAGCATCAGGCTAAGCCGCTTGCACAGCTATAGATGAAAACTGAGCAACAAATTCACGCGCTTTTTACGCGCTTCAACTCACGTTTAGTTATCACCTCAATCAGTCCACTGGTTGAGGGGTTAAGCAATGATAACTACCTAGTAAAAACAGCAAGCCAAGATTTTTTGGTTAAGCACTATCGCGACCACTGGCCGGCGATTGGCCTTGCGGCGCAAGCGCATTTTGCAAAGCAAAGCTGCTGCCCAGCCCCACTTTGGTTAGAACAAGCAACCGACACGGCTATTTTCGAATACGTGGCAGGCAGCATTGCCAGCGGTGAATTTTGTAGTAGCTTATTGCCCGACTTAGTTAATTTACACCGTTACCCTGTGCTAACCGAGCCGATGAATATTGCTTATGAAATTAACTTCTACCAGCAAACAGCGCGATACCAGCAACACGCAGAGCTAATTAAGCAGTCACTGGCTTATATTGATAGTGCACCTAAAGACATGGGTTTTTGTCATAATGATTTAGTGAAAGAAAATATCATTGTGAATGAGACGGGTATGTTTTTAATCGACTTTGAATATGCCAAAAGCAACGATGTTTACTTTGACTTAGCTGCGCTGGTGGTGAGCTTTGCGTTAAATGATGAGCAGCAACTGGCGTTACTTAAACATTACCAAGCGTTAGTGTGCGAACATCACGAGTTTTACTTATCAGTTGAAAAGCTCGCGGCATTTCATGCGCTGTTTTTACTTTTATGTATTTGTTGGTATGAACAACGTGGTGCGATGGATAAAGTGGCGCCACTGCTAACACAGCTTAACCACTTCATAGAAAAAGCTAAAAATTAAAGACCGCCAATTCGCTCAGCAAGTTCTTTATATTTTTTTACATCTTCTTGTTCAAACAAAGGCTCCCCTTTGTCATCTTGTGATTTCGAGAATCAGTAAATGTTCGCGAGCAAGGCGCTTTACGCGTTCAACTTTTACACCCAAAAATTCCGCGACTTGCTCTGTAGACATTAAACTCATGATCAAATTCCCCTTACATGGCAATACTGCCACCTTGTTATTAATTTTATTAAGTATACGTTAATACCTTGGTTCTGCACGAAAGTGAAGTGTTTTAATGCAAATTGCTGAATTTGTGTGCATATAAAGGCCTTGATGCTAGCATTTAGCGCAAGATGCCATTATCATTGCCGGGTTGTCATGCTGATATCGCGAGTCAGTATTGATAACGACAAATGTGCTCTCGTGGTGAAATGGATATCACGTGGCCCTCCGGAGGCTAAGTTGCAGGTTCGATCCCTGCCGAGAGCGCCATTTGCTCTTCACTTTAATATCTTCTAAGCTCGATTTATTCCTTCAGCAGTCTCAAAAGCCAATGACTTATCAACCCATCGCCTGTGGCGACTACGATAAATATGAATTATGGTGCATGCATAACTCTTTATTACGCATTACCTTAGAATCTGGTGAGCAGTTAGAAGGTAAGGCAAAGACCTTGAAGATACTCAACTCCGGTGGCGAGCACCTGATTTTGGCAACAAAAAAAGGCGAACATGCCGTCCGCCTTGATTTAATTAAAAAGGTTGTCGAGCTATAGCCATTTTTTATTTTTAAAGTAAATGCCAATCCCAACGGTTAGCACCACCAAGAAAATAATAAACAAGCTAAATGCGTAAGGGCTTTCAGTGCCCGGAATACCGCCTACGTTTACACCTAATAAGCCTGTTAAGAAGCCAAGTGGTAAAAACAATGCAGCAACCACCGACATCACATACATGCGCTGATTTAGTTGCTCAGATACTTGGCTAGTAATTGCTTGTTGAATAATTTGCGCGCGTTCAATTGAGCTATCTAGCTCTTCTAAATAACGGATCAACATATTAGTTGTTTCGTTTAAGCGTGCCTTATCGTCTTCATCTAACCACTTATACTTGTTGTTTAACAAAGTAATAAGTGCTTCTTTTTGTGGCCGTAGATAACGTTTTAACGCGATTGTCTGGCGGCGAATTTGTGCTAATGATTGATGATCAAAGCCTTTGTTTGGTTCATCAATTTCATCTTCAAATCCATCGAGTGTGTCATCTAAATTGTCGATAACAGCTTGCATACGCGAGGTTAGGTTTTGCGCTAATTGGCACACTAACTCAGAAATTGTGCAAGGACCATTGCTGCCATCGAACGATTCAACAATATCTTGCACCGATAATAAACGGCGCTTACGTGTTGTGACCACAATGTTTTCGTTAATAAACAAGCGTAGCGAGACCATGTCTTCTGGACTTTGCGCTGGGTTTAAGTTAACTCCACGTAAAAACAGCATATTACCATTAGTGACTTTACTTAAACGCGGGCGTGTTTCATCGGCAATCAGCGACTCAAGTTCGTAATCAGTTAATAAATTACTTTGCTCAAGCCATTCAACGGCTTCAGCTTGACTGTAGTCCATGTGCACCCAAAGTTTTCCGTGTTCGGGTTGCCAATTTTGCAGCTCAGTACTATTTTCAATAGCACGTGCACCGCCTTGTTCGTCTAAGATTAAGACATGAAGTAACCCATTGATCATATTGAACTCTCGTTTTACAAATAGTGCGATATAGTTGAGTATATACATTAGTATAGTCAAGACTATATTAATGAAATCGATTTATCGAGGGGATAAATATATTTCGTTGGTGTTTCTAGCTCTGTAGCGTATAAGACACTTTTTTATAGAGGGCACATTAATGAGCGCAAAAATTATTGTTGGCTGGCGAGAATGGCTTGGCCTGCCTGAACTGGGAATAGAAAAAATCAAAGCAAAAGTTGATACCGGAGCAAGAACTTCATGTATTCATGCTTTTGACATTGAGGAATTTTCAGAAAATGGCGAAGCATGGGTGAAATTTACTACCCATCCTCTACAAGACGATGTAGAAACAACGGTAGAGTGTCGCGCCAAAGTAGTTGAGCGTAAGTATGTGACCAGTTCAAGCGGTCAGCGTGAGCTACGCTACTTTATTGAAACAAAATTAGTCGCAGGAACCCAAAGCTGGCCTGTAAGGGTGACTTTAAGTAACCGTTCAACAATGAAGTTTAGAATGTTGTTAGGGCGTACAGCAATGGAAAATCGCATAGTCGTTGATCCGGCTTTATCTCATTTATTATAGGAAAAGGACTTATCACACGTTGTTACGTGTATGAGTTTATCAGTTAAGGTTTTTAACTATGAAACTTGGTATTTTATCTCGCAACCAAAATTTATATTCAACACGTCGCTTAATTGAAGCTGCAGAGCAACGTGGTCACGAAGTGAAAGTAATTGATGCACTTCGTTGTTATATGAACATCAATTCAGAGCAGCCTGAAATCCATTACCGCGGTGAAAATTTAAAAGATTTTGACGCTATCGTACCGCGTATTGGTTCATCAGTGACCTTTTATGGCTGTGCGGTATTACGTCAGTTTGAAATGATGGGGGTATTCCCTGTCAATGAATCAGTGGCGATCACTCGCTCGCGCGATAAGTTACGTTCATTACAGCTACTTTCACGTAAAGGTGTGGGTATGCCAGTAACAGGCTTTGCAAGTAAACCTGATGATGTAAAAGATTTATTAAGCATGGTGGGTGGCACACCAGTGGTTATTAAGCTACTTGAAGGTACCCAAGGTATTGGTGTGGTATTAGCTGAAACACGTAAAGCTGCAGAAAGTGTAATTGAAGCGTTTATGGGCTTAAAAGCCAATATTATGGTGCAAGAGTACATCAAAGAAGCGGGCGGTGCGGACATTCGCTGTTTTGTATTAGGCGATAAAGTAATTGCTGCGATGAAGCGTCAAGCGCAAGAAGGTGAATTCCGCTCTAATTTACACCGAGGTGGTAGTGCGACATTGGTTCGTATTACTCCAGAAGAAAGAAGAACAGCGGTTGCAGCTGCTAAAGCGATGGGTTTAAACGTAGCGGGTGTTGATTTACTTCGCTCTGCACGTGGTCCATTGGTGATGGAGGTTAACTCATCACCTGGTCTTGAAGGTATTGAAGTTGCAACCGGCAAAGACATTGCAGGCATGATTGTTGAGTTTATTGAAAAAACAGCGGCATCAAAAAGAACTGCAACGCGTGGTAAAGGTTAAGCCTTTACCCATAGGAAAATAAGCGCTCTATTAAAAGGAAAAGTGCGTGGCTAAGGTTAAGAAAAATACACCGTTTTCAATTTTAGGCGATACGGTTGGTGTTGGCGAACGTAAAACATTTGCGATTGAAGCTGCCAAGCTTTACACCCACTCGCCGTTAAATATTCCAATTGAAGTCGTCAATGGTGTGCAGCAAGGGCCTGTATTAATGGTATGTGCTGCAATTCACGGTGATGAGCTCAATGGTGTTGAGGTTGTTAGGCAGTTGCTTGCTAAAATCGATCCAGAGCAATTGCGCGGTACTATTATTGCGGTACCGATTGTGAATGTGTTTGGCTTTATTCACAAGTCACGCTATTTACCAGACCGCCGTGACATGAACCGCAGTTTTCCGGGCTCAACACGAGGCTCGTTAGCAGGGCGAATGGCGAATGCGTTTTTTACTCAGGTGGCAATGCATTGTACGCATATTATTGATTTGCACACAGGTGCAATTCACCGAACTAACTTGCCACAAATTCGTGCCAATTTGAGCGACCCTGCAACGGCGGCTATGGCAAAAGCGTTTGGTACTCCAGCGGTGATTGACGCGTCACTTCGTAATGGCTCATTGCGCAGTGAAGCGGCCAATTTAGGAATACCCGTTATTACCTATGAAGCCGGCGAAGCGCTACGCTTTGACCCAATAGCCATTGCAGCTGGTGTGCAAGGTGTTGACTATGTCATGCGCCATTTAAAAATGGTGCGTGGCAAGCGTGCTAAAAAGCTACCAGAGCCGATTATTGCAAGCTCGACGAGTTGGGTACGCGCTGAAGTTGACGGTATTGTTCGTGCACAAGTGTCACTCGGTGAGCGAGTAATGAAAGGGCAGGTTCTAGCTTATATTAGCAGCCCTCTTGGTGATGCTGAGCTTGAGTTACTAGCGCCGCGCAGCGGTATTGTCATTGGTCAACAAACCATGCCGCTGGTAAACGAGGGGGATGCCGTATTCCATCTTGCTTACTTTGCTCACGCAAACAGCTTAGTTGAACAACAGCTCGAAAACTTTATTGATGAAATAAGTGATATTGAAGACGAGTTAAAAACCGCAGAATTAAATAACTAATACCCTATTCTGTAATTCAAAAAGCCAAACTACCTGTTTGGCTTTTTTGTATCCGCCTGCCCCCATCTAATACTTGACCTTAGAGCAAGTACAAGGTTTATAGTTTTTTTACTTACTTAATTGTCGTAAGAATGACTAAAGGATCAAAGATGAAAATTTTTCTATTTTATACAGGCTTATGCACGCTTGCTATTTCACTTACGCACGGCTTTTTTACTGAGCAAAGTGTTGTTCACATTGTGTTATTTCACCCTTTAGTCATTTTATTTAGTTTTATATTAATCGCCTATGGAAGCAGAAAAAAAACACCTCTTTAGCAAGCATCTCGTTAACTTTAAGTCGTTACTTTTTTGGACCTAAAATACGTTTTATGGTTGGCGCTTTGGTTGCCGTAGGTGGGTTTTTTAGGACCATCACAGGGCGGGTAACAAAGATGTTGTTTGGGTAAATCACTTTGTGACCATCAACGTGTTCAAGTACCACGTTCATTAGTCCCATTTCGATAATGCGGCCTTCTAAGAAGTTTGCACCATCAATTACTCTCACCCAAAAGCCAACGCGGCAGTCGTTTTGAATAAACATCAACAAGAAGGCTGTTAGGTTACTTAGTAACGACCAGGCTGCAAAAAGCGCGACACCTAGCATGGCAAAAATGGATGAGCCAAGTACTAGTAAGCCGCGTAGCTCTATACCCCAAAAAACCAATACTAAACACAGCATGACAATGGCAAGAATGATATTGAGCAACAGCTCAGCACGGTATTCACGATGCGGATCAGCTTTGCCTTTAATTGCTTTTAACAGCAGTTTTTTGGTGGTTTTACGAAGCAGCGGGTAAAGCAAAACCGCGATAACAGTCACGATTAAATGATATTGCTCGTTAAAGAATTCGACGAAGTCCAAAAGGGTTCCTAAGTTAATACTTTACGTTTCGATTTTAGCTTTTTAGCTAAACAATAACACTACTTTAAAAGGTATTTTTAACCGTTACTAGCCACTGCACAGAGTCGATATCATCATCTTGTTTGTTAATTGGTGCGGCAATATCTAGGTGAATTACCGTACCGGCATTGGCACGGCTTGGCGCTAAGCGAAGGCCCACTCCCACATTTTGCAGCACGTTACCGTTATCGCCATTATCTTTGTTGTTATACCAAGCTCTACCAATATCATAAAACGCGGCACCACCCACTTTAAACAATTGCAGTAAGTCATATTCCCAGTAGTAGCGCTTCTCTAAAGTCACTAAAAAGCTGCGGTCGCCAACTTGGTAGTCAAGCGGGTATCCACGCAAACCATTCTCCCCACCAATCGTGAGTTGCTTATCAGCAGTGAGATTTTCTGCATATTGTAGGCGGGCTTTGGCATACCAGCTTTGTCTTAGTGTGGTATTGAGGTAATACTGTAACTGCGTGCTGGCAAACAGGTTTTCGACGTCATCGGTTTCTTCATTCCAGTAGCCATCTAGGTCTGCTTTAAAGCGCCACAATTGGTTGTCTCCAGAGTAATGCGCCTTTGATAAAGATAACGAATAAATAGTACGGCTGGCATCGTCGCTAAAGTCTTTACTCGAATAACCGAGTAAAGCGCGGATATTCCAACCGAGGTTTAAATCTTCTGTTCGGTAGATGCTATCGAAATTTCTAACCTTAACGTAGTGATCTTCAAACCATTGACCACTAACGTAAGGGTAACTCAGCGTTCTATCTTCAGCGATAGGTAAATTCGTTAATGATATGGCCTTGAAAGTATCCTTACGATTTTCTACCCCGAGTTTGATACGCTGAGTCCAGCTATTGCCAAGTTGTGATGAGTGACCAAAGTAAGCACGGTTTAATATGGTCTTTTGCTCAAATTCGCTAACTACATCACCACGGTAGTAAAGAGATTCTCTGCGCTGGTCAGAGTAACTTGTAACACCGTAACTGTAGGGCGTATCGATTGAGAAAAACGGGTAGCTGACATCGAGGTAATGACGTTTACCGTCATCATTGTCTGAGTATTCTAAACGGCCTTGATAACGGCTAGAGAATATATGTGGATCGTCATACACAAATAGGTAACCAGTGCGATCAGCATCACGGGTGCGACTAAACGACACACGTTTACCCCAGCCTAAAAAGTTTGACTCGCGAAAGCCAATACTCGACTCATTCTCACCGCCGCTACGGCTAAAGCTTATTTCTGGTAATAAAGTCCACAGATCGCGCGTAATTACTTTTACATGGACGTTGCCATCACAATCGAGCTTTGCGTTGATACGTGCATCATATAAATAGCCTTGTTTACGCAGTAACCGCTCTGACTCTAGTAATTTACGTGGATTGTAAACATCACCTTCTTCGAACAATAAAACGCTGTGTATTACTTCTGGCTCAGTCGTCATGTGAGCGCGATTGGCAAACCGGAATAAAAAATTATTTTCTTCTTCTAGCTCAGTGTTAAAGACGTTTAGCTGTTCAAGTTCAATGGCGACTATTTTACGGTTATTAGCAGCATCGGGAAGTGGATTATCTGCATCGAGTTGGCGGCGTAAGTTATTATCTTGCGATTTAAGCGTGCGCTGGTTTTGACAATAATTATTATCGTCAGTGAATTGCTGTTCTGCATGAACATTGGCTGCTATGCAGATTGGTAATAGTGTTATTAGCCTAGCAACAAAGTGCGACTGCTTAAATCCCATTTACACCCTTAGTTGAGTATGTCCTGTGCAACTACTACATACTAAGCGTGGAAAAAAGTCTAGCTTATTATTGTAATTGCATGACTAAATATTGATAAAGTTGCGGTAAAACTGCACTAACATCAATGCCTTCAGCATTAATCCAAATACTTTCACTGTAATGTTCAAAGTTTAGATTAAAACTATGATCTGTAAAGTGAAAGCGTAATTGATGACGATCAGCGCCAGCATCAAAGTCGGCGGTTGTTATTGCTGGAGCGTGTAAGAAAAGGGTTGCCCAAAGTTCAAAGTCTTCGTCGTGTGGAAGCTCACTTGACGTTATGAGAATGATTTCATGCTCAGCATCATAGCTTAGTTCAGTCATAGCAGTCCTAATTAGCGGCAAGATAGTCGCGAATGGTATTTAAAAACGGTTCGCCGTACTTATTGAGCTTAGTGAAACCAACACCTGATACCTTCAAAAACTCACTGTCATTGGTTGGCATGAGCTGCGCCATTTCAGCGAGAGTTTTATCATTGAATACCACATAAGGTGGTACATCATCAGCATCTGCCAACTCTTTACGTAAGGCACGTAATTTTGCAAACAGCTTTTTATCGTAATTAAACTGAGCAAGTTTATCTTGGTAAACGTGCTTAGCTTGTAGGCGAGGTTCAGCAAGTTGCAGTGCATACTCACTTTTAAGCACCGCACGGGCGGCTTCGGTTAAGCGTAATGAAGAGCCTTGGGTAATATCTTGGCTTAATAACCCTTGATGGATAAGCTGCCTTAAAATACTTAGCCAGAACTCCACACTATGCTCTTTTCCTATGCCATAGGTGCTTAGCTGGTGGTGATTGTTATCACGAATACGGCTAGTGTTTGCGCCGCGCAGTAACTCAACAATATAGCCAATACCAAAACGTTGTTCTGCACGATACACACACGAGAGAGCTTGTTGTGCGACAAGTGTGCCATCAAAGCTAGTCGGTGGGTTTAAGCAAATATCACAGTTACCACAGGTTTCGCGCTTATATTCACTAAAGTAATTTAGCAAAATTTGTCTGCGGCATGTTTGTGCTTCGGCAAAGCTGGCCATAGCATTAAAGCGTTGCTCTTCAACACGACGCCGTTGCTCGTCTTCAATATCTTCAAAAAAGCGGCGTACGCGACCAATATCGGCCGGATCAAAATACATTATCGCTTCTGCAGCCAGACCATCACGACCTGCACGACCGGTCTCTTGGTAGTAAGCCTCAATGCTTTTTGGAATATCGTAATGCACCACAAAACGTACGTTTGGTTTATTAATCCCCATGCCAAAGGCAACGGTCGCAACCACAATTTGAATATCGTCACGGGCAAAGCCCGATTGCACAAATTGGCGTTGTTCATTGCTCATACCTGCATGGTAGGCGGCGGCATTAAACCCTGCGTCAGCAAGTTTTTCGGCTACATCATCAACCCGTTTTCGGCTGGTGCAATAAATAATGCCGCTTTGATTTTGCTGCTCTTTTAAATATCGAAGCAGCTGTACCATAGGTTTGAATTTTTCTTCTATGGTGTAACGAATGTTAGGTCTATCGAAGCTACCAGTGTGCACGTAAGGGTGGTTAAGCTGAAGCTGTTCAATAATATCGTAACGAGTTGCTTTATCTGCCGTTGCTGTAAGGGCCATCATGGGCACGTGCATAAAGCGTTGCTTTAACTCGTTGAGCCGACAGTAATGCGGCCTAAAGTCATGCCCCCAATGCGACACACAGTGAGCTTCATCAATAGCAAAAAGTGCGAGTTTAAGATGACTCAAGCGCTCTAAAAATTCGTGTTGTAATACTTTTTCTGGTGCAACATATAACAGCTTAATTTGGCCGTAGTGTAATTGTTGATAGACAGCTTGTTGCTCTTCAAAAGGCAGGCTGTTATTGATGTAGGCCGCTTGCACGCCGAGCGCTCTTAGTTGGGCAACTTGGTCTTGCATCAAGGATATAAGCGGCGAGATAACCACAGTAACACCATCAAGGATCAAAGCGGGTACTTGATAGCATAATGATTTGCCTCCACCCGTTGGTAGAAGTACAAGCGAGTCTTGGCCGTCTAGCGCTGCGGCTATAATCGCTTCTTGGCCATCACGAAAGTCCTTGTAACCAAACACTTGTTTGAGTACGGCTTGTGGTGATCGAACGGGTGTGTTGGACATTGCGGTATTGGTATTCATCGCCGAGCATTTTAGTGGTTTTTTATAGCGATGTCTTTAGCAATATACCCAAACTATCTCAAAATGCAGAATTCAGCGTTTCACAGGAGCTTAATGTCACGGCGTTACTTTGCAACAATGGCAGTCCCTTTTAAGAAGTAAATACATGGGCTTATTTAGCGTGTTTTGGTTGCGTCACTGTTTAGGGGGCGTAAAATAGCGCTTTTAAACTATAAAGCCAAACTTATGCCTACCAACATTGAGCAGCGAAAAGGTGTCATTTTCGCTTGTTTAGCCTTTTTTATGTGGGGTCTTGCACCCATTTATTTTAAATTTCTTCAGCAGGTTTCTGCTTTTGAGATCTTAATGCACCGTGTTATTTGGTCGGTGTTATTTTTACTTCTTATTATTGCAGCTCGTCATCAATGGCAGCGTATTCGAATTGTGCTTGGGCAACCTAAATTACTTTTGATGTTGGTAATAACAGCAAGTTTACTTGGCTTTAACTGGGGGTTATTTATTTGGGCGGTGAACAATAATCACATGCTCGATGCTAGTTTAGGTTATTACATCAACCCACTACTAAATGTGTTGCTTGGTATGTTGTTTTTAGGTGAGCGGCTGCGCAAATGGCAAGGCGTTGCTGTAGGCCTCGCGCTTTGTGGTGTGCTGCTTCAATTAGTGAGCTTTGGATCATTTCCTGTGGTTGCTTTTTCGCTAGCTGGCTCGTTTGCTATTTATGGTCTTTTACGCAAAAAGCTGCCGATTGAATCATTACCAGGGTTATTGCTCGAAGCACTTATTTTATTACCTGTTGCACTTATTTACTGGTGGTTTATGGCGCCTTCGCCAAGCTCTGATTTAACTGCAAATGATTGGCATATTAACGTGTTACTGATAAGTGCAGGAGTGGTGACAACTTTACCACTGTTGTGTTTTACCGGTGCAGCAAAACGCCTTCAGTACAGCACATTAGGCTTTTTTCAGTACATAGGTCCAAGTTTAATGTTTATGCTTGCCGTGGCTTTTTATGGTGAGGTATTTGATGCTGAGCGTGTGGTGACCTTTGCCTGTATTTGGAGCGCTTTGGCGTTATTCAGTTGGGATTCGTACCGCCAAAGTCGTAAGCAACGCAAAGCGAAATTAGAGGCAGTGACTAAGCCTGTATAGGCTTAGCTTATTAGCTTGTTGCGCCCAGACTCTTTTGCTTGATAAAGCTTTAGATCGGCCTGTTTTATTAGTTCATCTAAACTATAAATAGGCCCATTATGAAAACCAATCGACAGCGTAAACTTGATACGGTCTTTGCTAAATTCAGGGCTGTGCTTTTCAACAAATAAGCGGAATTTTTCTAAACGCTGTAACGATTCATGTCGGTCTTGATCAGCAAAATATACTGCAAACTCTTCACCACCAAAGCGGCCAACTAAATTATTTTTAAAATACTTTGCCATACATTGCGATAAGCCCTTAAGCACTTCATCACCGGCATCATGACCATAGTTATCGTTTATTGATTTAAAGTGGTCAATATCGATCATAGCTAAAGATACAGAGTTTTCTGCCAGTTTTGCAGCTTTGAGGTGGCTGTTTGCTTCACCAAAGAAATAGCGGCGATTAGGCAGCTTAGTGAGGTAATCAGTGTTTGCCTGTAAACGAATCGTTTTAATGTTTTCAAGCATGTCGACGTTTTGACTTAGCCGGCAATAGAATTCTTCATTATTAAATGGCTTGCGAAGGTAATCGTCTGCACCTGATTTTAAAAAGCGCGTTGATAAGTGCAGAGTATCGAGTGCAGAAATGCCGATTATGGCTTTTTCATCATTGGAATATAAACGACGAATTTCAACACAAAGCTCATCCCCATTCATGTTTGGCATTTCGTTATCGGTAATGATCACCGATATTTTTGGGTTTTCAGCCAGTACTTTTAAAGCGTCGACACCATCAACAGCTTCAATGGTTTGGTATTTGTGACGAGTTAATAAGTTACAAATGTGGTGGCGAGTTGCCGCTGAATCATCAACGACAAGAACTTGCACTTGTTCATTACGAGGCAAGCGAGCGAGTTGTTTTTCCAGATACTGATAAGCTTGTTTATTTTCTTTAGTAATGTAGTCAATTATTGGGTGCTTTTCGACAATATTACGCGTTGTCTCATCTAGGTTTCCCGTCATGACAATTGTGGGAATATCAGAGGCGATAGTAAAAGGAATTGCTTCGCCTTTTGGTGCATCAGGTAGAATAAAGTCTACTACCGAGCAAAAATAAGAGTGCTCTTCAACTAACTTTTTTGCTTCAGCCAACGAGGCTGCAATATCGGCTTCATAACCAACTTTTTGCGCGATATGCTTTTGCACTCGCGCAATCGTTGGCGTATCTTCAATTATTAATATTCTTCTAGTCACGGTTTGCCTTGTTATAACTTTTTGGCGAAGCAATAGTTACTACAAGTTTTAACCTTAAAAGCCTAAAAAAGCAAATCGTTATAAGCTGTCTGACTCAGAATAATATTCAACGCTTTGTGTTGTTGGGTTTGCAATACGGGAACGTCCAAACAATGTATGAAATTTCGTTTTGCAAGTGGTTTGCTTTAGGTATTTGACCCAAGCACGTTCAATTGCATTGGTCGCGTCAAGATTGCCGGTGACAACTTGTACAAATTGAGTTTGAAATTCATTTTGTGGTTCTAGGGTTTTGTTGTATAAACCCTTTAGAACAACACCATGCTGCTCGAGAATGTCGGCTTCTAGCAAAGTGAAGTGACCACTACGACCAAAACCGCGTGGGAAATTTTGATCATCATAGAATTGACGTTGGCTTGCAAATGCCTGACGAAGTGATGAAATGTCATTGCTCATGGCTTTATCCTCATGCCCTAATTTCTTGCTGGAGTATGGATCAAGTTGTCGATTTTATTAAACAAATTATTTTTATCGTAAGGGTAAAAAATGGATATCGATTTATTGAAGACTTTTGTTGAAGTGGTCCGTACGCGCCATTTCGGTAAGGCAGCTGAAAATTTATATATTACACAGTCTGCGGTGAGTTTTCGGATCCGACAATTAGAGCAAGGTTTAGGCGTTAACTTATTTATTCGCCAACGTAACAACATACAGTTAACGGCGCCTGGTGAGCGATTACTGCCACATGCACAAATGATCATTACGGGTATGCAGCGCGCAAAAGTTGATGTGGCACTTGCAGATAATATGCATAAGCAAATTAGCTTAGCAGGAACACCTAATATTTGGGATGCATTTTTACAGTTTGGTATTACTAATATTGTTTCTGCTATGCCGGGTGTGTCGTTAGTTGCTGAAGTCAAAGCACAACAAGAGAGTACTCGCTTATTACTGGAACGTACTCTAGATTTAGCTGTGTTGTTCGATCCCCCTAAAGTAGATGAACTGGTTGTACAGCGAATTTGTGAGTTACCTATTATTCCTGTGAGTGCTTTTGAAACAGCAAATAGTGAAAACTTTTTCGATAATCAATATGTCTATGTTGATTGGGGTACCACCTTTTCTTTATGGCATGCTCGTGAGTTTAACGGCCACGCCCCTCCATATTTTAGAACCAGTACGGGCCGTATTGCGCTTGATTTAATTTTGAAGTGCGGCGGCAGTGCCTTTATTCCTCAGTTATTAGTTGAAGAGCAGCTTAAATCTGGTGAGCTTTATCATGTTGAAGATGTTGCGCATACATCGCGTGATGTGTTTGTTGCTTACCACAGAGACAACGAGCAAACCCCTCTGTTAGAGAAGTTAGTCACTTTATTAACTGAGCTACAAATAAAAGCTTAAAATTAATTTAATTTAGCTTTCATAAAAATTTAATTTTACAACAGTGAGTTACGTTTTTATTTCAAAATTAATAACATTTTATGAAGCTAAATTGACGCTTTTATTTCAATTGTCATCTTTCTGTCATTTTTTACTGTCACACTGCGCGCATTGAAACACAACATGTGTTTTTTGTTGCGATTATTGAGGAAACGACATGAAATTTGCAAAGTCTAGCTTATTCCTAGCTTTATTTGGTGGTTTATCTTTTTCTGCACTAGCTGATGTAGATGTATATGGTAAAGCAAACGTGACTGTTCAATCATCAGATGATGGCGAAGGGTCTTTCACTGAAATTAAAAGCAATAACTCACGTTTTGGCTTAAAAGGTTCAGAAAAAATTTCTGAAGGCTTAGAAGCGGTTTATAAATTTGAGTTTGGTGTAGACGTATCTGACGCTGATTCAAAAGGCGACAATGACGATAACATCACTGCGCGTAATCAATACGTGGGTGTGAAAGGTAGCTTTGGTCAAGTTGTTATCGGTCGTAACGATACAGCAATGAAGCAATCTCAAGGTAAAGTTGATTTATTCAATGACCTTGAAGGCGATATCAAGAACGTATTTAAAGGCGAAAACCGTTTAGGCGACACGATTTCTTATGCTTCTAAAGACTTCAGTGGCTTCAAAGTATTAGCAACTTATGTAGCTGAAGATGATGTAGACGCTGATAACGGTTACTCTGTAGCGTTAACTTACGGCGATGCAAAACTTAAAGAAAGCAAACTTTATGCATCAGTTGCAGCTGACAGCGAAGTAAAAGGTTACGACATTGTTCGTGCAACAGTACAAGGTAAATTAGGTGACTTCAAACTAGGTGCTATGTACCAAACACAAGAAAAAGTGGATGGTAGCGCAGAAGCTGATGGTTACTTAGTAAATGCTGCTTACCAAATGAATAGCAACACATTCAAAGTACAGTACCAAGTAATTGACTTTGATGAAGGCGATAAGAAAACAGCTATTTCTGCAGGTGTTGATCACAAGCTAAACAAAAACACCAAAGTATTTGGTTTCTACTCAACGTTTGATACAGACAATCAAGTTGACCAAGACTACTTAGGTGTTGGTATTGAATACAAGTTCTAAGTGAACACTCCCTTACTTGTGAGCCCAGCTAATTAGCTGGGCTTTTTTTTGTTGAACAACAAAATTATACTGAAGTTAGCTTTAAGCTTGTGCGTAGTTTGATTTGCCTGCAAGCCAGCGTTGAATCAATTTATCGGTAAGTTCTGGGTAGTCATTCAATATTTTGAAAGCGATGGGTCTGACATGATTAAGTGTTTGTTTATCGCGGTTTAGGTCGGCGATTTTGAATTCAGCTAAGCCTGTTTGTTTGGTACCAAGTACTTCACCTGGGCCACGGATTTCGAGATCTCGCTCAGCAATCACAAAGCCATCATTACTTTCACGCAGCACACCTAAGCGTTTTTGCGCTGTAGCTGATAATGGCGCATGATAAAGTAAAACACAGTGTGATGCCGTAGCCCCACGACCAACACGGCCGCGTAGCTGGTGGAGTTGTGCAAGTCCTAACCGTTCAGGGTTTTCAATAATAATAAGACTCGCATTAGGCACATCAACACCCACTTCAATCACGGTTGTGGCAACCAGTACATGAATATTACCTGCTTTAAACTCACTCATAATGGCTTGCTTTTCGGCGGCTTTCATCCGGCCATGCACCAAGCCAACGTTTAGCTCTGGCAGTGCTGCTTTTAATTGCTCGGCGCTATCCTCGGCGGCTTGGCATTGCAGCACTTCAGATTCATCAATCAGGGTGCAAACCCAATACACTTGACGACCTTGCTCTGAGCATGCTGTTCTCACACGTTGAATGATTTCGTCTCGGCGTGCATCTGGAATCGCCACCGTTGTGATAGGCGTTCTACCGGGTGGTAACTCATCAATCACTGAGGTTTCTAAGTCAGCGTAGGCTGTCATTGCTAAGGTTCGCGGGATAGGGGTTGCAGTCATAACTAATTGGTGTGGGTAGCAATCACCAAAGCGACCTTTTTCACGCAGTGATAAACGCTGATGAACACCAAAGCGGTGTTGCTCATCTATGATAATTAAAACGAGATTATTAAACTCAACCTGTTCTTGGAATAATGCATGGGTGCCAACAATCATTTGTGCTTCCCCAGAGGCGATTTTTTCCAAAGTCGCTGTGCGCTCTTTACCCTTACTTTTGCCTCCTAACCAGGCAACTTCAACACCGAGTTGATTAAACCATTGGCTAAAGTTGATGCCATGTTGCTCTGATAAAATCTCTGTTGGTGCCATTAGCGCTACTTGATAGCCTTCGCTGATAGCACTGAGTGCACTGAGCGCTGCGACTAAGGTTTTACCAGAGCCGACATCGCCTTGTACTAGGCGCATCATCGGAAACGGGTGTTGTAAGTCACCTTTGATTTCTGCCACCACACGACTTTGCGCGTTGGTTGGGCTAAAGGCTAAATTAGCTAAAAACTGTTGCTCAAGTTGGTTATGAGGCTTTAAAGCAACCGCTTTTACCGTTTGCCCTTTTTGGCGCAGCTTTAAAAGGCTTAAGTTTTGCGCAAGCAACTCTTCAAACACTAGCCGTTGCTGAGCAGGATGCATACCCTGTTCAAGAGCAGTTAAATCAACATCGTTTTGTGGGCGATGTAAGGTCATTAGAGCATCGGCTAAACGCATTCCGGTTGGCTGAAACTGTTCTGGCAGTAACTCTTCGACAGGGTATTTAGTTAATAGTGCAAGTGCTTGATCGCTTAGTGCACGAATAGATAACTGTTTTAGCCCTTCGGTAACAGGATAAACCGGCGTAAGCGTGGTGTTCGTTGGTTGCTCAGAAAGGGTATCCGATAAGCTGTATTCCGGATGTGTCATTTCAAAGCCAACACGACCACGGCGGATCTCACCAAAGCAGCGAATGATTTTACCTGTACCTAAGGCATTTTTTTGAGCCGCGCTAAAGTTAAAAAACCTGAGCGTTAAACGGACCGTGCCATCATTTACTTGGCAAACCAGCATGCGTCTTTTACCAAAGGTAATTTGGCTGGTTTCAATAGTGGCTTCAACACTAACATGGCTATGCGGTTGGAGTTCGCAAATTGGGTGAATGCGGGTGCGGTCTTCATAGCGGTGAGGTAAATGAAACAGCATGTCTTGCACCGTATGAATATTTAGCTTAGCAAGGCGCTCGGCCATTTTTGGGCCGACGCCTTTTAATTCTGTAATTGGGTATAACGCTAAGCTAGGATGACTCAAAGGTGACTCAAATTATTAATTAGTAGACTGTTTTTCAGTTTACTTGCACTCGTTAGTGGCTTCAAGCGGTTGCGTGTGTTTTAAAATGTTCCAGAACGTTTCATCAGCAACAATTTCACCATTTTCATCCAGCTCAGGGTACGGCAGCTCTTTTTCGCGGCATTGTTCAGCAATGATAGGGTGACAGCCTTCAAACAAAATACGATGCTTAACTTTCGCATCAAGCATATCGCGGTTATAAAGACCTGCTTCTTCACGTTGGCGCTGTGCTTCAAATAAAATAAGTGCCGCTGCAACAGATACATTAAGAGATTGCACCATTCCTTGCATTGGGATGATGATGTTTTTATCAGCATGAGCGAGGGCACGCGGCGAAATACCATCACGTTCTTGACCAACAATAACAGCTGTCGGTTTGGTGTAATCAATTTCACGAAAGTCGACTGCGTCGTCGCTGAGGTGAGTTGCTAAAATTTGTACATCAGGATTTTGCGCACGCATCATGGCTACGGCTTCATCGATATTGCGATGCAAGTGAGTTTCGAGCCAGTTTTTACTACCACCTGAAGTATTGTTAGTTAACCATTTTTGATTCTCTGGTCATACAGCATGAACATGATGGCAGCCTGTCGCGTCAGCTGTGCGGGCAATGGCCGATAAATTATGATGCTTATGTACTTCTTCTAAACAAACCGTTAGGTCCGTTTGGCGGCGGTCTAACACGCGCTTAACACGCTCAAAGCGAGTTGTATCCATAGTTGTGTGCTCGTTGACGGATTCTAATTGGCGCTGATTATACCCTAGGGAACAACAGCACGGCTAATTGGGTTTTGTAATGAGATCAGCGTTTCTGTTGATTGAATAGCTTCGATGGCTTGTATTTTGTTAATTAACACATCTTGTAGATGATCAATTGAGCGTGCCATCACTTTGATAAATATACTGTAATTACCCGTGGTGTAATAGGCTTCTACGACTTCTTCTAGCTCTTTTAAATGCAGTAACGTTTGTGGGTAATCACGGGCATTGTTGAGGTTAATACCAATAAAACAGCAAACATCGTAACCAAGCTGTTTGGCATCAATACTGACTTGGGTGCCTGTAATAATTCCCGCTTGTTTCATCTTTTCGACTCGAACATGAATAGTTCCGGCACTTACTGCAAAGCGTTTAGCAAGTTCTGCATACGCTGTTCGCGCATTTTCCATTAACGCGTTAAGGATGTTTTTATCGAGATTATCGATTTGATAATTTTCCATGGTATTTATTAGTGTTAATTGTTGAATCAGTAAAATTTATAGCATTATTTTTATGAAAATTTCAATGTTAAGTTCTTTTTATTGCGGGTTATTGAAAATTATCTTTGTTTAGTTGAGGATTGTTTTAACAGGGGGGGCCAAGCAGCGGGCTTCTCTAATCAAGCAAGTAACAATAACTGGGAATGAGGCCAATTATTATGAGTTCACACTACCTGCAGCAACAGCAGCAAATTAGTAAAGTAAAACAGTTTTTTTCAAGCCAATTAGAACAACAATTAGGATTAGTTGAGGTACAAGCGCCGATCTTGGCAAAAGTAGGCGATGGTATTCAAGATAACTTAAGCGGTACTGAAAATGCTGTATCGGTAGCAGTGAAAACAATTCCGGGTAGCCAATTTGAAGTCGTGCACTCTTTAGCTAAATGGAAACGCAAAACCTTGGCTGATTACGATTTTTCGGTAGGTGAGGGGCTCTATACGCATATGAAGGCGCTTCGCCCAGATGAAGAATCTTTAAGCCCAATTCACTCGGTGTATGTTGACCAATGGGATTGGGAAAAAGTAATTTGCGAGAGTACTGAGCGCACCTTAGACAAGCTAAAAGAAACCGTAACATCACTTTATCAGGCTATTAAAGCAACCGAACGCTTTGTATCAAGCGAGTTTGATTTAACGCCATTTTTGCCAGAGCAAATCACCTTTGTACACAGTGAACAGTTACGTCAGATGTATCCTGACTTTACTGCAAAACAACGTGAAAAAGCGGTAGCACAAGAATACGGTGCGGTATTTTTAATTGGTATAGGCGGCACACTTGCCGATGGCAAAATTCATGACGTACGAGCACCGGATTATGACGATTGGTCAACCCAAACCTGCAGTAAATTTGCAGGCTTAAACGGTGATATTTTAGTTTGGAACCCGGTGCTAGAAGATGCCTTTGAAATCTCTTCAATGGGCATTCGTGTAAGTCCTGATGCATTAGCTACTCAATTAGCGATTACAGGCGACCAAGCTCGTTTAGAGTTTGATTGGCATAAACAGCTACTTGCGAAGCAGTTCCCGCAAACAATTGGTGGTGGGATTGGTCAATCACGACTCGCTATGTTGCTGTTACAAAAACAGCATATCGGGCAAGTACAAGTTGGTGTTTGGCCTGAACAGCTAAAACAGCAAGTGGAAGGAATTCTCTAAGTTAAGATTAATGACCCTGGTAAAAAGAGGCTTAAAGCCTCTTTTTTATTAACTGGTTTTAAACTCCACCTCAACCTTGTTCTCTTCAAGCTTAACCTTGCAAGGGGGGTACTTACGGTTTGTACGTAGCACTTTTTCAAAAATATGTATTTCTACCCCTGAGTGCAATGTTTTGTTAACGACTAATTGCGCATCTTCAAGTAAATCATGCAAATGATGCTCTAAACTTGATAGTTTTTTCTCAAGCATTTCAGCTTGCTCGCAATAGTGCATTTGTGTGGCCCCTATTTTGGCCAGAAGAGTTTTTTTCTTTTCTGCATCTTTTACTAAATCCGCTTTTTCGATAGCCGCTTGTAAGGTATCAAGTTGCGAATCTGTTTGTGCTAAATCTTTGAAGCATTGGTCTGTTTGTGCTGTTACATCAGCACCTGAAGCCGCTAAGTTAATCACCATCTTCGCGCCTGATTCATTGCCAATTTCGCCAGCAATAACTATTTGAGCATCTAAAATTTCACCGCCAAATAGTTTTCCTTGGGGGTTATCTTCTTGGCCGACTTGCAACAATTTAGTGGCTTTCATTACACAATGGCTGGCTTGTCGGTCGATGAGGATATTGTTTGCTTCAAGGTAGCTGTATTGACCATGTGATAAGTGAATGTCGCCTTGGCTGATGATATTACATGATAACTTTTTATCTTCGAGTTGGTGGCCAATTACGCCTTGTTTTATGGTGATATCACCAGCTGCAGATAAATGACCAGACTCTACAGTGCCCATAACTGTTATATCGCCTTTGGCATTAATACGCATTCCCGGCTCAACATTATGAGTTACAATGACGCTACCTTCAAAATCTACATGGCCGGTTTTTACGTTGACATCGGCAATGGTAAAAATATCATCAACACGCATGCCATTCGCGATATCTACTGGAACACCTGCAATGGCTGAAATAAGTTCAAGCGGATTATTTTTAGATATTTCGGTACCTTCACCAGCAACTAGAGTATTACTTTCACCAGGCTTGGCTGGTAATACATCACCGGTAACAGTAAAGCCTTCTTTACCCGGAGTCGCAGGGATTTGCTTGATAAGTAATACGCCGGGTTCGACACTGGCAAGCTTGCCAAAATCACGCATATCGACAGTACCATCTTCACGCAATTTGGGTTTTTTTAAGCGATCTTTGAGCGTTTCAACTTGAGAAACTAGTTTTGATGGTTGGCGGCCATCGATAGGTAAGCGACCTTTTGCTAGCACGCCTTTAGCGACTTCTCCTGCTGGTAACTCAAACTGTTGTTGTAATAGCTGTTCCAAGAAAGCTTGTTTGTACCCGCGAGCAACGCCCGCTCTGATAAGCTCCTTTTTAGCTTCATCAAGCGTCATAACTTTGCCGCCTTCAGCAAGAGTAAGTTCGCCTGTAGCAAGCATTTTATCATCGCTTAGGGTTACAACTAGGCTCGCATCATGTTTAGAGGCAACAACAAGCATGCGCTCGTTAGAGTCACTTTTGAAGAATTTATTGATAGCTTCATGATCCACTCTGCATTCGCAAAATGGTGACTTTTCTAATGCTTCGATAATAAACGCAGCACTAGGAGGCGAGTTTTCATGAACATCTAATAAAACGTTGCCGTTGTGAGCGAGCTTAAACACGTGGAGATCCTTTTTTACTACATTAGCTAAAGGTTTTATTTGTTATAACAACAGAGTGCTAGAGATTTGCTAATGAGTCAAGAATTTCGGGTGAGGGAAGTAATAACTTTTTCTAAAAAAGTGCCAGCAACTTTGTGTTGCTGGCAGGGCTAATTAGTTTGTTGAAGGTAGCTCCATGATACCGTCAATCTCAACTTGCACACCTTTTGGTAACGCACGTACGCCAATTGCAGCACGTGCAGGGTATGGCTGCTTAAAGTACTGACTCATTACTTCGTTGACAATCGCAAAGTTAGATAAGTCAGTTAGAAAGATATTTACTTTCACCATGTCTTGAATTTGGCCGCCGGCAGCTTGGCAAACAGCTGTTAGGTTTTTGAATACTTGGTGAGTTTGCTCAGTGAAGTCTTCAGAGATCACTTCCATTGTTTCTGGTACAAGTGGAATTTGACCTGATAAATAAACAGCCGTGCCTACTTTAACTGCTTGGCTGTAAGTACCGATAGCTGCAGGCGCATTATCAGTAGAAATAAAAGATTTGTTCATGATTATCCTTGTTACTTTTTACGATAGACTCTTTGCACATCAGGCATAACGCGAATGCGGCGCATAATGTTAGCAACATGAACGCGGTTTTTAACCGTGATGCCTAAATCTATCATGTATAAATTACTTTCTTTTTCGTCAGTCGCTATTTCAACAATGTTGGCTTGGGTTGAGGCAACAACATTGGTTAATTTAGCCAGTGCACCTTGGTGATTAATAATCTCAATACGAAGGGCTGCAATATATTCTTTCTCTGGGTTATCGTCCCATTTTACAACTAAGTATTTTGAGCGCTCTTTTTTCCCAACCACGAATGTTTTTACATTCTTGGCGGTGAACAGTAAGGCCTTTACCTTGGCTGATATAAGCTGTAATAGCATCACCTGGGACTGGTCGGCAGCATTTAGAGTAATTAACTAACATGCCTTCAGTACCTATGATGGTCGCTTTTGCTTTTTGTGCTAGATCGTCTAGGTCGTCTGCATCAACTTGCATCAAGCGTTTTGCAATAAGCACGCTCATTAGATTGCCTGAGCCTATTTCGACTAATAGCTCAAGTACGGTATTTAGTTCATGCTCTTGAAGTACACGGCGAATGTTTTCATCTGGAATATCATCCAGTTTGGTTTCACCAAGTGCTGAGTCTAGTAAACGTCGACCGAGCAGCATGGCTTCTTCATGCTGTTGGCTCTTAAGGTAATTGCGAATACCTAAACGTGCTTTACCTGTTACAACAAAGTTTAACCAAGTTGCATTAGGGTGCGCTCCAGAGCTGGTGATGATTTCGACCGTTTGCCCTGTATCAAGCGCTTTGCTGAGTGGGTGAGGTTTACGGTTAACGCGTGCTCCCACACAGGTATTACCTACATCAGTATGAACTGCATAAGCAAAGTCGACTGCTGTCGCACCCATTGGTAGCTCAACGATACGGTCATCTGGCGTGAAAACATAAATCTCTTCAGGGAATAGCTCTGTTTTAACGTTTTCAACAAACTCAAAAGACGAACCAGCGCTTTGCTGAAGTTCCAGTAAGCTTTGCATCCATTGGCGAGCACGTTGTTGTGCTGTGTGGCCTGCATTATCACCGGCTTTTTTATACATCCAGTGAGCAGCGACCCCTTTATCTGCCATATGATCCATATCGTGGGTACGAATTTGAATCTCAACAGGAATACCATGAGGGCCAACTAATGAGGTATGAAGCGACTGATAGCCGTTAGTTTTTGGTACAGCAATATAATCTTTAAAGCGAGTTTCGATTGGCTTGTAAAGGTTATGCGCAACACCTAATACGCGATAACAGGTATCCATATTATCAACATTGATACGAAACGCGTAGATATCCATCACTTCGTTAAACGAAAGCTCTTTATTAAGCATTTTTTTGTAAATGCTATAAAGGTGTTTTTCGCGGCCAGATATAGTTGCTTCGATGCCAGACTCTTCTAAACGCGCTTCAATTTCAGTTTTAATATTACTGATAACTTCTTTACGGTTACCACGTGCTTTGACCACTTCTGATCTTAATGCGCGATGGCGCATCGGGTATAACGCTTGAAAGCCTAAATCTTCTAATTCATTTTTAATATCGTGAATACCAAGGCGGTTCGCAATTGGTGCGTAAATCTCTAGGGTTTCACGGGCAATGCGACGGCGTTTGTCAGGGCGCAGTGCGCCTAAAGTACGCATGTTGTGAGTACGGTCAGCCAATTTAATTAAGATCACGCGAATATCTTGCGTCATCGCCATGATCATTTTGCGGTAGTTTTCGGCTTGGAATTCTTTTTTATCTTTAAAGCTGAGTTTATCTAGCTTACTCACCCCTTCAACAAGCTCGGCAACGGTGTCGCCAAAAATTTCAGCTAAGTCTTGTTGGCTAAAGTCAGTGTCTTCAATCACGTCATGCATCAGGGCAGCCATAAGCGTTTCGTGGTCTAAGTGCATGCCGGCAAGTATTTGTGTCACTTCGACAGGGTGGGTGATATAAGGCTCGCCACTTGAGCGTGTTTGGCCTTCGTGGGCTTCGCGAGCGACCACGTATGCTTTTTGTACCAGCTCAATATCAGCAGGTGGTAAGTATTCGGATATTTTCTTTTTGAGGCCTTCGAATAGATACAAAGTCACACTCCAATGCGCAAATGAAGTAAATCGGTAACGGTATGAATAGAATATACGATGAAAAGAAGGGCTTGCCAACGGCTAGTGTAGAAATACTAGCCGTATAGCTAAATCAAAGCGGGGAGCTTGATTACTGGTTGCCACCTACGATAGCAGCCACAGCAGCCATTTCTGCTGCTTCTTGATGTTGTTGTTCTTCACGATCAATTAAGTCCATAGAAGAGCTATCTACTAACCCTTTCTCAATTTCACGTAAAGCAATAACCGTTGGTTTGTCATTTTCAGCATCAACGAGTGGATCTTTACCACCAACCGCGATTTGGCGGGCACGACGAGCCGCAACTAAAATTAAGTCAAAACGATTACCAATTGCATCTACTGCATCTTCAACAGTTACGCGAGCCATCTTAGCACTCCAAATAAATTCTTAAGCAAAGGCGTAGTTTACTGTACCAAGTTAAATTCGCCAATAGCTTGTGGTTAATTTTTATCTTATTCTTAAAAAAGTATTACTTAAGTAAGTTCTCTAATAACGCCTGATGGCGCACAGCTTGGCTTTTTAACGATAAACGTTTAGCCATAACGATCGTTTCGATTTCTGTAAGCGCAGTATCAAAGTCATCATTAACAACAACATAATCATACTCATTATAGTGTGATGTTTCTGATTGTGCTTTTGCCATTCTTCCTGCGATCACCTCAGCAGAGTCTTGACCACGGTTATTTAAGCGCGATTCAAGTTCTTCTTTTGATGGTGGAAGAATAAAGATAGTCTCAACATCATCAACTAATTTGCGGATTTGCTGAGCACCTTGCCAATCGATATCTAAAAATACGTCAATACCTGCTTCAAGTTGGCTTTCGATTGCTTGCTTAGACGTACCATAGTAGTTATCAAACACTTGCGCCCATTCAAAAAAGTCATTTTTCTCAATTAGCGCTTTGAACTCATCCACAGAAACAAAGTGATAGTGCACACCGTTTTCTTCACCCGGACGAGGTGAGCGAGTGGTGTGCGAAACCGATACTTTCATATCGCTGTGTTTCTTTAGTAAAGCACCAATTAAGCTTGATTTACCAGCCCCCGATGGAGCTGACAAGATAAATAAATTTCCGCGAGTTTGCGCCATGATCTGTCTCTATACAAAATAAATAGGCCTGCGGGAGCGCTACTCCAGCAAGCCTTTACAATGTAGTACAGTGTACTGTATTTGACCTGTTTAGCTCAAGCTTGCTAGTTGAAATCGGTTTCTTGTTCTAACTCATTGTTAGCTTGCGACCATGGACTTTCAACTCGCCTTATGTCTTTAAAGCTATTGTACTAAAGGGCTACTGCTGACATTAAAATCAAACCCTTCGATTTTTGCATCAGCAATTAGTAATTGGATATATTGCGCGATGGCTTTACGTTCTACTTTTTTATTTAAGTAGTTTTGAATGCGTAACTTGACGGCTTCATAAGGCAGTTGTTTACCATCTTCTTTAAAATCAACATAGACAATATGATAGCCAAAACGGGTTTCGATTGGGTAGTTGATCAACCCTTCATCAGCACTAAACACGGGGCGCTCGAATTCACTAACTGTTTGCCCTTTAGAGAGTTGCCCTAGTTGCCCGCCTAATGTGGCTGAGTCGCATTTGGAATGTAATTTTGCAAGTTCACTAAAGTCGGCGCCTTGCACTAAGGTTGCAATAATGTGCTCTGCGAGTGTGAATGCTGTTGCGCGTGCGTGTTCATCTTCGTGTGGCGCTGCTAATAAAATATGGCGTGCTGCAATCAATGGTGGGGTGGTGAACTTTGCTTTATTTTGATTATAGTAATGTTTGCACTCTTGTTCGGTTGCAGTCGGAATGAATACTTCTTTTTTGATTAACTGGTTTAAGAGATCATTTTGCTGCTGCTCTGATAAAGTACTTGAACCATTGTTAACATGATCCGTTAATTTTAAACGCGACGCGCGTTGTTGTAATAACTCCCCAATGATTAAACTTTCAGCAGCATTGACCATTGCTGCTCGGTGGTCATTTGCTGGGTGGTACTGCATTTCATGCAGAATATCGGATTCGCTGATAGTATGATTATTGACTGTGATCATGGTCACCTCTGCACTGGATATTGCTTAAAAGAAGGCTGCCAACTAAAAGAGTTAATTGGCAGCTAAGATATTAAGATTTGCTACGAACAACTTGGTAACTACGAGATAGATACTGAATTGGTACGCTGGCAATGTGCACTAAACGGCTAAATGGGAAGACTAAAAATAAGCTCATTCCTAAAAATACGTGAAGCTTATAAATCCAGTGCACTTGTGCTATTGCCGCAGCGGCTTCTGCACCGTCTAAGGTGACAATATTTTGCGCCCAGCTCATTAGCAGTAGCATTTCTGCACCGTCTAAATGACCTGCAGAGACAAAAATTGAAAGTAACCCTAAAATCAATTGCACATAAAGTAGCAGTAATACGGCAATATCCATTTTGCTGCTCGTTGCTCTGATCCGTGGGTTGGTTAAGCGGCGTTTAATTAAGATTGTTAAACCATAAAAACACAGTAGGCCAAATACCCCTCCAAACGCCATTGCAATTAATTGTTTATGGCTGGCTTCAATCCCAACCACATGCCATACCTCTGCGGGTGTCAGTAAGCCAACAAAGTGACCCAATAACACCATGATGACACCAATATGAAAAGCACGGCTACCTCGTTTTAGCTTTTTGCTTTCTAGTAATTGGCTTGATCCGGTTTTCCATGTGTATTGTTCTCTGTCATAACGAATGATTGAGGCAATAATGAATACCGCTAAAGTAATGTATGGATAAATTCCAAAAAGTAACGTATTTAAATAACTCATGATATACCCCTAACTGGCCTGTTGATTAAAGTCAGTCCAAGAAACTGGAACATATTGATCTTTGCGTTGTGTCTCAAGTGGTCGATTAACCGAACTAGGGCAGTTTGTTGCATCTTGAGCGCCAAACGTGACGGCTTCTTCTTCCCACTCTTTATCAATTGCTTGCTTTGTATCGTCTCGCTTTTCTTCATTGATTTGTGCTCTGAGTGCATCTAAATCTATGTTACTTTGGGCAATATCAAGTAAGCTTGAAAAAACAACGGCATAGTTACTTTCTCGTTTTTCGAGTCGGCACATAAGTAAAGCAAGGATATGCTCAACCTCAGATAACCACTCTCGAGCATTCTCGCTCCCTTGTGTTGCTAAGAACTCCAAAAATAGCGGGATGTAGTCAGGTAATTCGTTGAGGTTTAGCTCAAGCCCTGCTTGTTTATATTGTTCAATTAAATCGACCATGGCCTGACCACGGTCACGGCTTTCGCCGTGAACGTGTTCAAAAAGCCACAAACCTAGCGCGCGACCACGCTCAAACAGGCCATCGTACTGTGCTTGCCAATCCATTAAGTCGCCTTGGCATTGCTGTTGAATAAATGCTGTGAGTGCTGTTTTATTGTCATCATTTAATGAGCTTTGATTAACAATCTTGATTAACTCAGCTTCGGCTTCAACCAACGACTGTGTAGGGTAATCAAGTAAATGAGAGAGTACGCTTAATACTTGCATCGTTTACTCCTTTATTTCTACAGGAATGATTTGCTTAACGGTTTGTATTTTTCCGCCAAACAGATTCACACCATTGTTGCCGTCACTACAGCCGTTACCAAAACTAAAGCCACAGCCATTTTTCATATCATAGGCATCTGCTGCATAAGATTTATGGCTTGATGGGATCACAAAACGATCTTCATAGTTAGCAATTGCCATGTAGCGATACATTTGTTCAACTTGCTCGGCGGTTAAGCCTGCTTGTTTAAGAACTTCAATATCTTCAACGCCTTCAACCTGTTGTGAACGCTTAAACGCTCGCATTGCAATCATGCGTTCAAGTGCCCTAATAACAGGCTTTTCATCGCCTGCGGTAAGTAGGTTAGCTAAGTAACGCATCGGAATTCGCAGCGATTTAAGGTCTGGGATCACGCCACTCATACCAACATGACCTGCTTCAACCGCTGTTTGAATTGGTGACAGTGGTGGGATATACCACACCATAGGTAATGTTCTGTATTCAGGGTGTAGAGGCAGTGCAACTTTCCAGTCCATTGCCATTTTATAAACTGGTGACTGACGTGCCGCTTCTAGCCAAGTTTCAGGGATCCCTTCTTTGCGCGCAGCTTCGATAACCTCAGGGTCATTTGGATCTAAGAACATGCTGAGCTGAGCTGGGTAGAGATCTTGCTCGTTCGGTACGCTGGCGACTTCTTCAATGCGATCAGCATCGTATAAAAGAACACCTAAGTAGCGAATACGATTACACAGGTTTCAGAGCAGACAGTTGGTTGACCCGCTTCAATACGTGGGAAGCAGAAAATACATTTTTCTGATTTACCTGACTTCCAGTTGTAATAGATTTTTTTGTACGGGCAGCCTGAAACACACATTCGCCAACCACGACATTTGTCTTGGTCAATCAATACAATGCCATCTTCTTCACGTTTATAAATTGCGCCCGAAGGACAGCTCGCTACACACGCTGGATTGATGCAGTGCTCACAAAGACGTGGCAAGTACATCATGAAGGTTTTTTCAAATTGGCCGTAAATATCTTTTTGAACAACATCATCGAAGTTCTTGTCTTTTTTACGCTCAGAGAACTCAGTGCCTAAGATCTCTTCCCAGTTTGGTCCCCAATTGATTTTTTCCATGCGTTGACCGGTGATCAATGAGCGTGGACGAGCCACCGGTTGATGTTTGCTATCAGGTGCGTTGTGCAGGTGCTGATAGTCAAAATCAAACGGCTCGTAGTAATCATCAATCTCAGGTAAATCTGGATTTGAAAAAATATTGGCTAATAAACGGCGTTTATTACCTTGGCGTGGCTCTAACGTACCATTTTTATTGCGTTTCCAGCCGCCATGCCATTTTTCTTGGTTTTCCCATTCTTTTGGATAACCAATACCTGGTTTACTTTCAACGTTATTAAACCAAGCGTATTCAACACCTTCGCGGCTAGTCCACACATTTTTACAGGTGATCGAGCAGGTATGACAGCCGATACATTTGTCTAAATTTAAGACCATGCCTATTTGTGCACGTACTTTCATAATTCTATCCTCGGCTACTCGTTATCTAACCAATCAACTTTGTCCATCTTGCGGACAATTACAAACTCATCACGGTTACATCCTACGGTGCCGTAGTAGTTAAAGCCGTAAGCTTGTTGCGCGTAACCACCAATCATGTGTGTTGGCTTCATGACTGCACGGGTTACCGAATTGTGTATACCACCGCGTGTACCAGAGACTTCTGAGCCAGGGGTGTTTACGATACGTTCTTGTGCGTGATACATCATGCTCATACCTTGCGGTACACGTTGTGAAACAACAGCACGTGCGGCAATTGCGCCGTTTACGTTAAACACTTCTATCCAGTCGTTATCTTTGATATCGCCTTCTTTTGCGTCAACTTCACTGATCCACACTATTGGACCGCCTCGACTCAGGGTGAGCATTAACAAGTTGTCAGAGTAGGTTGAGTGGATACCCCATTTTTGGTGTGGTGTGATCCAGTTGAGTGTTAACTCTTTATTGCCATTTGGTTTTTTGCCAAGTAAAGGTTGTGTTGTCTTTAAGTTGACCGGCGGTTTGTAAGACACCATGGTTTCACCAAAATCACGCATCCATTGGTGATCTTGATAGAACTGCTGGCGGCCTGTTACTGTGCGCCAAGGAATTAATTCGTGCACATTGGTATAACCTGCGTTGTAAGACACATGTTCGTCTTCTAACCCTGACCAGGTTGGTGAACTGATGATCTTACGCGGCTGAGCTTGGATATCTCTAAAGCGGATTTTTTCTTCCTCTTTAGGTTTTGCTAAGTGAGTGTGGTCTCGACCTGTAAACTCACCCAGTGCTGACCATGCTTTTACAGCTACATGACCATTTGTTTCTGGAGCAAGGCTTAAGATGACTTCAGCAGCATCAATTGCGGTCTCAATTTTTGGACGCCCTTTATGCGGTCCGTCTTCTGTGTGGGTGTAGTTAAGCTCTCCTAAGAAATTAACTTCTGTTTGAGTGTTCCAGTTAATGCCTTTACCGCCGTTACCGAGTTTGTCCATTAATGACCGAGTGAGGTAAAACGGTTGTAGGTGTTAGGGTAGTCGCGCTCAACAACTAACATATTAGGCGCAGTAACCCCAGGGATAAGAATCGCATTCATCTTTCCACCACATTGCAACGCCATCAGGTTGAGCAAGCTCTCCCGGAGTGTCATGCATTAGCGGTAATGTAACGAGATCATTTTCAACCCCTAAGTGGCCTTCACATAAGGCAGAGAATTTTTTCGCAATTCCTTTGAAAATATCCCAATCAGAGCGAGACTCCCACACCGGATCAATGGCTTTTGAAAGCGGATGAATAAACGGGTGCATATCTGATGTATTCATATCGTCTTTTTCGTACCACGTTGCTGTTGGTAAAACGATGTCTGAATACAAGCAAGTGGTTGACATACGAAAATCAAGTGTAACCCATAAGTCGACCTTGCCTTCTGGCGCGTTGTCGTGCCAAACAACATCTTCAGGTTTTTTATCACCACTTTCACCAAGATCTTTACCTTGCAGGCCATGTTTGGTGCCTAAGAAGTGACGCAGCATGTACTCATGTCCTTTACCCGATGAACCTAGTAAGTTTGAACGCCAAACAAACATATTGTGTGGGAAGTTTTGTGGGTTATCAGGGTCTTCACAGGCAAATTTTAAATCACCTGATTTTAGCTGCTGAACCGCGTAATCTTTAGGTGATAGTCCTGCTTTTTCGGCATCTTTACATAACTGTAATGGGTTCATCCCTAATTGTGGTGCAGATGGTAGCCATCCCATACGCTCTGCACGGGTGTTGTAATCGATGATTGAGGCTGACCATTTTTCTTTATCTGCTAGGGGTGATAGCACTTCGGTCATTTCTAGTTTTTCGTAGCGCCATTGATCTGAATGATTGTAGAAAAATGAAGTACCGTTCATTTGGCGTGGCGGACGTTGCCAGTCTAAACCAAATGCTAATGGTAACCAGCCACATTGTGGACGTAGTTTTTCTTGCCCTACATAGTGAGCCCAGCCGCCACCAGATTGACCCACACAGCCGCACAGCATTAGCATGTTGATAAGGCCACGGTAGTTCATATCCATGTTGTACCAGTGATTTAAGCCAGCGCCCACAATGACCATACTGCGGCCTTTTGTTTTGTCTGCATTGTCGGCAAATTCACGAGCAATTTGGATAACATGGTCGGCATTCACACCGGTGATTTTTTCTTGCCAGCCCGGCGTGTAAGGCACATCATCGTGAAAATCTTTTGCAACGTTAGGATCGTCTAAGCCGTTATCTACACCATAGTGTGCAATCATTAAGTCAAAAACTGTCGCAACAAGCGCTTCACTGCCATCACTGAGGGTAACGGTTTTAACTGGCACTTTACGGACTTGGATTTCATCATGCTCAGTGTGTTGGAAATAACCCAGTTCGTGAGCTTGCGCGCCAAAGTAAGGGAATAACACAGACTCAGTGCTATCAGTATGTTCTTTAAGGCTTAGCGCAAGTTTAAGGTCATCCCCTGTTTTACCGTCGCGCTGTTCAATATTCCACTTGCCTTTTTCGCCCCAGCGGTAACCAATTGCACCTGTAGGTGAAACCAACTGACCGCTTGTTTCATCAAAGCCAATGGTTTTCCATTTTGGATTGTTATCTTGCCCTAAGTTATCGGCTAAGTCGGCAGCGCGTAAGAAAGCGCCTTGCGTATAGCCTTTATCTGATTTATCAAGCTTAACGAGCATTGGCATATCGGTATAACGACGTACATAGTCTGTAAAATACGCGCTTGGCTTGTCGATATGGAATTCTTTTAAGATCACATGGCCAAAAGCCATAGCAAGTGCTGCATCTGTGCCTTGCTTAGGTGCTAGCCACATATCAGACAATTTAGAACACTCTGAATAGTCAGAGGTGATTACGACGGTTTTGGTGCCTTTATAGCGCACTTCGGTAAAGAAGTGAGCATCAGGTGTTCGTGTTTGTGGCACATTGGAACCCCATGCGATGATATAATTTGAGTTATACCAGTCTGCAGATTCAGGAACGTCAGTTTGCTCGCCCCAAATCTGTGGTGATGCAGGTGGTAGGTCACAATACCAATCATAGAAACTTAAACAGTTTCCACCAATCAAAGATAAGTAACGAGAACCCGCAGCGTAGCTAACCATACTCATTGCAGGGATAGGTGAAAATCCCATGATGCGATCTGGCCCATATTTTTTGGCGGTGTAGACATTTGAAGCTGCAATGATCTCATTTACTTCATCCCATTTTGCACGAACAAAGCCACCTAAACCGCGTTTTGACTTGTAGCTTTTCGCTTTTTCAGGATTAGTAACAATTGACTCCCAAGCAAGTACCGGATCTGAGTGTGCTTGCTTTGCTTCACGCCAAAGTTTTAATAACACTTGTCTTACTTTAGGGTATTTTAGGCGGTTAGCGCTGTAGATATACCAAGAGTAACTTGCACCACGAGGACAACCGCGTGGCTCATGATTAGGTAAATCAGGGCGAGTACGTGGATAGTCTGTCTGCTGAGTCTCCCAGGTGACTAATCCGTCTTTAACATATATTTTCCAGCTACATGACCCTGTGCAGTTTACACCATGTGTAGAACGTACAATTTTATCATGTTGCCAACGACGGCGATAACCGTCTTCCCAATCGCGATTTTCATCAGTTGTGACACCGTGACCACCTGCAAAACTCTGCTTGTTAGTCTTGAAAAAGCGCATTTTATTCAAGAAATGGCTCATTTACTTATTCTCCTATCCTGCTCAATTTTAGTGCGCTACCCATAGGCACTTCGACTAGCAGACAGCTACATTGCGAAACTTAATATAGTGCTTCGGCTGTACAGTACATTGATGTAGGTCACTATCTCAATATGATGTAAGTTAATGAAAATAATAAAGATACCCACAAATAGGTAGTGTCATTTTCACGTGTTTATGGTGAAAATAGTGGCCTTGGTATCATTCAAGCGTTATGGTTTTATAAAAGTGAAAGGGTGAGAATTTATTGTGGGTATTCGACTCAAAGAACTAAAAAGTACGTTCAATGGCTCGGTGATGATTTACATCAAGGGCTCCTTAGTCGGGATTATTAGTTTAGCAATATGCACGTTATTCTCGTCGTATTGGATCACTGAGTTAGCTGATTTGGATGCGCGCGCCATTAACTTAAGTGGCTCGTTGCGTATGGAGTCATATCAGCTTGGTATGCTGAGATTAGAACAGCAGCAGGAGCAGTTAGCCGTACAAATCAAATTGTTTGAGGATAAACTTCAAGAATCCAATATTTATTAAGCTACAAGATGATCCTCACTTATCGCCCTTGTGGCAGTCACTAGTAACGCATTGGCACCAAAATCTAAAACCCACCTTGCAAACAGGCTCAATTGAAGACAAGGCTCATTTACATCAGCAGGTAATTTTACTGGCAGGGTATGCAGACAAGTTTGTATCAGAGGTGCAAGTTCAGGCCGAGAATAAAATACGATTACTTCGTTCGATACAACTTGCTGCATTGTTTATTACTTTATTAGTGGGAATTTTTACTTTGCATTTGATCAGTCTCAGAGTTGAGAAACCAATGGCTGAACTAACCCATGCGGCCTATGCAATTGGCAAAGGAAACTTTACATACCACGTAAACCTCAAAGGAGATGATGAACTTGCGTTATTAGGAGCAACGCTAAACCACACATGTAATGCAATCGCATCAATGTATGGGCAGTTAGAGCGGCGAGTGAAAGAACAAACCAAAGAGCTTGAGTTGAATAATCAAGCCTTATCTTTTTTGTTCAAAACAGTGCGTATGTTGTTAGAAACACCACAAGAAAAGCTCAACTTTCAACAAACGTTTGATGAGTTAGCAGAGTTGATAGAAGTTGAAGATATTGAGCTTTGCTTGATGACGGCAAGTGGCGATAGACCCTATAGCCAAATCAAGCCAAGCACTGATGAACATCCATTTTGTGCCAACCAAGATTGTGGTCAATGCACAGGAAATGGGGCGTTTATTTTAGTTGACCAACCAACTGTAACGCGCTTTCCATTACTGTATGGAAGTCGCAACTACGGTGTTATTGTTTTACGTGGCTCAGAAAAATTTAGCTCAGATTCTTGGCAAGTACAATTGGTTCAGTCTGTTGCTGATCAGGTCGCACTGTCGTTAAATTTACATGATCAGCAAGAATCAGTCTCGAAGAATTGCACTTTTACATGAGCGCACAGTGATTGCTAGAGAGTTACACGACTCACTAGCGCAAGCACTCTCCTATTTGAAAATCCAAGTAACTCGTTTAACCAAAACGCAAGAAAAAGAAAAATATGAACTGCAACAGCCCATTATTGATGAATTAAAAACAGGATTAGATGCGGCATACCGACAGTTGCGGGAGTTGTTAACCACTTTCCGCTTAAAAATGGTGGGAGAAGGACTTGAAGCGGCGCTAGAAAAAACCATAGAGCAACTGGCAGATCAGAGCAATATGCAGTTTCATCTAAACTTTAAGATAAGTGAAGTGCCCTTATCACCGATGGAAGAAATCCATTTATTACAAATAGCCCGAGAAGCAAGCCAAAATTGTGTACATCACAGTCAAGGAAATAATGCTTGGATCAGTCTTACTCTAGGGGCTGATAAGCATGTTGAGTTGTTGGTTAAAGATGATGGTATAGGTCTTAGCAACAGTCGAGATAAGCTTAACCATTATGGTATGGCTATTATGCAAGAAAGAGCAAAGCACTTACACGGCGAGTTATTTGTTGAAGACAGCAAACCCGGTGGCGCTGAAGTGAAATTGGTATTTCGCCCTGTGGGAGGAACTCAGAATTATTGAATATTGATTTGTAATTTTTATATTAATAAAAATATACCTTTACCACCTTTGGGGTAGGTTCAACCACCCCCTCTTTTGTATAGTGTTTTTTTTGCTGACTCTCTAAGCTTAAACCAGTTTAACGCTGAAGTACTTCCACCTAAACTTTCTGAGCATGGTGGCTGTACCGTGGTTTACCACCGGGTTTATAGAGAAATGTATAGGCCTCCCGATTTGGAAAGGCTGTGATGTTGCAAGATAGTTTTAATAGAAAATTTAGTTATTTACGCTTGTCAGTTACTGAAGTATGTAACTTTAAGTGTAATTACTGTTTACCAGATGGCTATCAGTGTGATTCACGCCCTAAAACACTTAATGTTGAGCAGTTGCGAATTTTAGTGGCTGCATTTGCTAAAGCAGGCACTGAAAAAATTCGCCTAACAGGCGGCGAGCCAACATTAAGACGTGACCTACCAGAAATCATCGCTATGTGCCGACAAACATCGGGCATACATACCGTTGCCTTGACCACCAATGGCTATCGTTTACTCGACAAACTTCCTCGTCTTGTAGACAGCGGTTTAACTAACTTAAACCTCAGTGCCGATAGTTTAAACCCGCATACTTTCGCACAAATCACAGGCAGTAATAGCCTTAAAGAGGTGTTAGCGTGTGTTGATAAAGCACTTACGTTGGGTATAAAAAAAGTAAAATTAAATGCTGTTTTGCTCAAGCAATATAATGGCAGGGAATTGCAGCAATTTCTTAACTATATCAAAGATAAAGCCGTTAGTTTTCGATTTATTGAACTGATGCAAACCGGTGATAATCAAGCTTATTTTAGCGAGCAGCATGTACGTGGTGAAACCTTAAAACAGCAGCTATTAACATCGGGTTGGCGTGTATTAGCAAAAGAGCCAAACGCTGGCCCCGCAGAAGAATTTTACCATCCAAATTATGCCGGTACGATTGGACTCATAATGCCTTACAGTAAAGATTTTTGTGCCAGTTGTAATCGGCTCAGAGTATCCGCTGACGGTAAGTTACATTTATGTTTATTTGGCGAAGCCAATGATGATTTGATGCCTTGGATTGCAAACCAAGATATTGAAGGCTTAAAACTGCACTTATCAAGCAGTGTTCTTAGCAAGTGGCAAGGACATCAATTGCACAACGGCAATGCTGGACTGACTAAACAGCTGGCAATGTTAGGGGGCTAAAATGTTATTAGGTATTGTGCTTGCTGGTGACCAGTCGCGACGTATGGGGACAGATAAAGCAATGCTCACCGTAAAAGGAAAAACACAATTGCAGCGAGCAACTGATTGTTTAGTTAATGCGGGTTGTGAGCAAATAGCAATTAGCCGTAACGAAGTAGGATTTGTTACTGATCAGTTTTTACAGCAAGGGCCTTTGGCGGGGATCCAAGCCTGTTTAGCTGCTTACCAGTGCCACGAAGCGGTTGTGATCCCTGTAGATATGCCTTTAATTGAGTCACGCAGCATTGCAGCTCTTATTCAGTTTGGCAGAACGCAGGGGCATTCGTGTTATTTCGAATCCAGTGCATTACCTTGCTACCTATCTGATTTAGAAGTTGCTAAAGCGCAATGTATGCAGCGTTTACAACATGGAAAACGCTCAATAAATGGTTTTTTACAGGCGATAGCAGCTAAGCCATTAAGGTTTAAGCAAAACAACTTAGCTAAATATGAGTTACTTAATTCTAATACACCGCAGCAATGGCAGTTGGCGCAACATTTAATGATAAATAAGGAGCGAGCATGGGACGGGCAACATCACAGTCATTTATCCCGCTAAATATTGTTTTATTAACCGTAAGTAATACGCGCTCAATAGAACAAGACACTGCGGGAAAGTTACTCGTAAAGCTCATTGTTGAAAGCGGGCATCGTATACAAGAGCGAGTGATCAGCAAAGCTAATCTATATCAAGTACGTGCTCAGGTTGCAAATTGGATAGCGAGCGAGAGTGTACAAGTGGTGTTAATTGCTGGTGGCACAGGCCTGACTCGTGATGACATTACCCCGCGAGCCATTGAAGGACTATTCGATAAACAAATCAATGGTTTTGGTGAGCTGTTTAGACATGTTTCGTATCAGCAAATAGGCACTTCAACACTACAATCAAATGCGTTGGCAGGGATGGCAAATGGTACTTTAGTGGTTGCCATGCCGGGTAGCCCAAAGGCGTGTGAAACTGCTTGGCAGCATATTTTAGTTGAACAATTAGATAGCCGTCATGGCCCCTGTAATTTTGTTGCACAATTAAAGCAGGTGAGTGCAACGCAATGTGGATCGCGAGGTGAAGGCTAATGCAGTTAACGCATATTGATGAAACCGGCCAAGCTGCAATGGTTGATGTGGCAAATAAAGCAGTCACAATCAGAGAAGCTAAAGCGCAGGCTATTGTAAAAATGCAGGCCAATACCTTGGCACTGATTTGTCAAAATCAACTTAAAAAAGGCGATGTGTTAGCGGTTGCCAGAATTGCAGGCATTCAAGCAGCTAAAAAAACAGCTGATTTAATTCCTCTTTGCCATCCTTTGGCATTAAGCAAAGTGGCGGTTGAGTTTAATGTCGATGAACTCAACTCAACGATTCAAATTAATAGTTATTGTAAGTTAGCGGGACAAACTGGCGTAGAAATGGAGGCGTTAACCGCCGTATCAGTTGCATCATTAACAATGATTGATATGTGTAAAGCGGTTGATCAAGCAATGACGGTTGATTCGTTATGTGTGACATACAAAACGGGTGACCAGCGAGGAACTTATCAGCGAAGCAACGAGGAGCTAGTAAATGAATAAGGTGTTATTTTTTGCCCAATTAAGGGAGCGTCTAGGTTGCGACACTCTGGTTGTTGATGCAGCTGGCTTATCTGTTCAGGCGTTAAAGCAGCAACTTGCCCAAAAAAGCCCACAATGGCACGACTGGCTGCTTAATAAAGATGTACTTGTTGCTGTTAATCAAGAATTGGTAGATGAGCAAACACACATTGAGCTACAGGATGAAATAGCTATGTTCCCACCGGTAACCGGAGGATAATAATGATCCGCGTTCAAGAGCAAGATTTTGATTTAGGGGAAGAATACCAAGCTTTGGTAGCTGATGACAGCACATCTGGAGCAGTGGTGTTGTTTGTAGGGCGCGTACGGGATTTAAATCAAGGCCATAAAGTCCATGATTTATACCTTGAGCATTATCCGGCCATGACAACAAAGTATTTACAGCAGCTTGAAAACCAAGCACTAGAATTATGGCCGATAGAAAAAGTAACCCTTATTCATCGAGTAGGGAAGTTGTCTTTACAAGAATCAAATAGTACTTGTGGCAGTGTCGAGCGCGCATCGAGAAGCAGCATTTGAAGCTGCCGAGTACCTGATGGATTTATTAAAAACCAATGCCCCATTTTGGAAAAAAGAACACATTGAAGGAGAGCAAACTCGTTGGGTTGAAGCAAACCATAAAGACACGATCGCAGCAGCACAGTGGGGCTAAAATGCGTCAATTTTTTAAGCATGGATATTTTGTTTTACTGTTAGTCAGTGTACTTGTAATTAAAACAGCAAGGGCCGATAACTCAAGCGCACAATTAACCATAGCCTGCTCAGCAAATTTTAGTGCCACAATGGAGCAGTTAACTGCGTTATTTATTGCAGCCTATGATCAGCCCATTGCAATTAAAGTATCAACGGCTTCTTCGGGAACATTGGCGACGCAAATTATGCATGGTGCGCCATTTGATTTGTTTTTTTCTGCTGATAAAGCTTACCCCGCACGCCTGAATAAACAAGGAATAGGTATCGAAACAGCTCAATACGCTGCGGGTGTATTAGTTTTGTATGCAAATAAGCAAAATGTAACTCTCGAACAATTAACAAGCAATGCCCGCAATTTAACGCTGGCCATTGCAAACCCTAAATATGCGCCTTACGGAAAAGCGGCAATTCAGGCGCTTGAGCAACTACAATTTAAACCAAAGCGTCTTATAAGAGGTAACTCGGTGCTACATGCTTTTCAATATGTTGACAGTGGTCATGCTGATTTGGGTTTTGTTGCGAAAAGCGTATTGTGGCCACAGCAGCAAGCTAAAGCGATTGAAATTCCACAAAGCTGGTATGAGCCTATCACGCAAGATGTACTACTGCTCTCAACATCAAGCCATGCCCGTGCTTTTTTTGAGTTTATGCAAAGCAAGCCTGCTCATACTTTAATTCAAAAAATGGGTTATAAATTGCCATGAGTGAAGGCGATTTACAGGCGATTTATTTAACCCTTAAGCTCGCTTCGTTAACAACCTTAAGCTTGCTTGTGATCTGCGTACCGTGTGCGTATTGGTTGGCGCGCAGTCGGCATGGCGTAAAGCCTTTAATCGAAACGCTCGTGACCTTACCGTTAGTCTTGCCGCCAACAGTGATTGGTTATTATTTTTTAGTTCTTTTTTCTCCTAATCAAGGGCTTGGGCTTTGGTTGAATGAAGTGTTAGGTGTGCAATTGGTGTTTAGCTTTTCAGGTATTTTTTTAGCATCAATAATCTATAGTTTACCTTTTACATTTAGGCCGTTACAAAGTGCTTTTGAGCAATTGCCCACTGATTTATATCAGGCCGGTTCATTGCTCGGCTTTTCACCTGTAAAGCAGTTTTTTTTAATTTTATTACCGACTATCAAGCCAACATTATTAACAGCAGCAACATTGAGCTTTGCCCACACGATTGGTGAGTTTGGAGTAATATTAATGATTGGTGGTAATATTCCTGGGGAAACACAGGTTGTATCGCTCGCTATTTTTGATCATGTAGAAAGTTTAGATTTACAAGCAGCAGACTCATTAGCAGGGCTAATGCTGGTTTTTTCGTTTGTGACGGTTTTTGTTTGTCAGTGGTGGCAACGACAAAGTACTCAAATGAATGAACTAGCTAGCACGGCTTTGCGAGGTCAATGTGACTGACGTAGCGTTCAAAGACACTGTGGCTGATTTTAATATCACCATTGAGCAACCTGTTAAGCAGCATTTGATTTGCTCTCTAGAAAGTCAACACATTGCGGTTTTGCTGGCTCCAAGCGGTGCAGGCAAAACAAGTTTATTTAATGCCATAGCAGGTTTATCTCAGTGCTTGGGAAATATTCAAGTGGCGGCTGAGCCGCAAGAACGTTTACCCACCTATCAGCGCCATATTGCTTATGTGACCCAATCTGCTTTGCCATTTAGCGGTATCACTGTGGCTAAACTCATTAAGTTAGTTACTCAGCAGCAAGCGACCCCTTTTGATGTGAGCTGGGCTATTGAACCATTAGGATTAAGCGATAAATTAACAACCCCGTGCCAGCAATTAAGCGGTGGTCAAAAACAGCGTGTTGCATTGTTGCTAGCCATGCTAAAAGGAGCACCTTTGTTACTTTTGGATGAAGTGCTTTGTGGCTTAGATCAAACTAGCAAACGTCATTGTATTGCGGTTATTCGTCATTATTTAAAATTAGCTAATGCAGCAGCCTTAGTTGCGTGTCATCAGTTTGAAGACATATTAGCACTCGCAGACTCAACACTTTTACAGTTAAAGCAAGGTGATAATCAAGTTTGGCAAGCTTACCCCGTCGAAAGTGGTTTGCGTCATTATCAGCAAGCCGGCTTATCCTCAGAGCAGCAACAAGCGGTTAAGGCTGTGCGTTCAGCCAGTGAGTTTGTATCTACCTTTAGTGCCACAGTTATTGCGCATCATTATGAGTTAGGGTTAAGTGAGTATCAGGTGGGGCAGCAGCGCTGCTTTACGCGATTAAATGCTCATCATACAGAGCTGCAAACCGTTTCACTTATGCTCAGGGCTAACCGTGTTGGTCTTGCAAAAAATGCCCTTTGCCAAAGTAGTTTTGTGAATCAATTAAAAGTACAGATTGAACACATCAAAGAGGTGAGCTGGCAAGGTGAAAAGGGCACATTAATCTCTGTAAGATTACCAACTCATGCAGGGGCGCATTTGATCAATGTGTGGATCACGCAATTATCTTATATCCAACTGCAGCCTCAATTATCACAAACGTGGTATTTAATTGGTAAAGCAGATGCAATGCATTGCTCAGGGCGATACGAGATTGTTTCTGACTAATCCGCGTCTGACATTTTTACATAGTTTTGCAAAGCGAGATATTTCATCAAAGTGAGGGATGGTGCCAATGCTCAGTTGGTGCTCCCAGTAACATAGCTCAGTATCAACAAGTTCCATAAGCTTTTTGGGACAACCTACGCAGGAGTTATTAGGGCCGCAAAAAAAGGTATCGGGCTCGTACAGAGGCAGCTCATCTTTAACTTGCGCGATGAGCTGGTACATAGCAGTGACACGATCTGGTTTTTTTGCGTTCATTATGCTGCTTAAAAAACTAATTAAGTGCGATATCAAATGGTTGAAAAGCAACAATATCGCCACTTTGCCACTGTGATTGGTTTGCATCAAGAATAAGATAACCCGTGCTTTTGCTAAAGGTGCTTAAAAACCCGGAACCTTGTCCTTTAAGTGGCGTAATGACTGTGCCTGCTTCTGTATGCGATAAGGTCGCTCGCATAAACTCTGTTCTTCCCGTTTTTTTACTAACGGCGCTCGCTAAGGGTAAACGTAAGTTTGGTGTTGCTGTGATTGATTCACCGGCCATTTTTCTGAGCGCAGGTAAGGCGAGTTGATGCAAGGTGACTAAGCTTGAAACTGGGTTGCCCGGTAAGCCCATAAAACGCTTTGCAAACATGTGAACGTTTTTCTTTTTAAAATGGCCATAAGCAAAGGGTTTACCAGGTTTAATTGCGACTTTCCAAAATTGCATGCTGCCAAGTTGAGTTAACACCGCTTTGGTGTGATCTGCCTCACCAACTGATACACCACCTGATGAAATAACCACATCAGCACTTTCAATCGCTTGCTCAAAGGCTGCTTTTAGCGCATTTGGGTCATCATTAATAATGCCGAAGTCCAGCACCTCAAACCCTAAGTTATTTAATAAACATGCAGAGCTATAGCGATTGCTGTCAAAAATTCCCTCATTAGCACGTTGGCAACCAGGCTCAAATATTTCATCGCCAGTAGATAAAATAGCGACTTTTAGTGGCTTGTATACGTTAACACTTGCAATGCCTAATGATGCTAACATGCCAATGTCTGCTGCTTTTAGACGATGACCTTTGGTAAAAATTGTCTCGCCTTTTGTGATGTCTTCACCTTGGTAGCGCACATTTTGCGCTTTTTTTGAGGGGCTACTAAAAGTGATAAAATCGCCATCAACAGTATTGTTCACAATCGCTTGCTCTTGCATAACAACAGTATCAAAGCCTTCAGGAATAGGGGCGCCTGTCATGATGCGAATGCAACCACCTTGTTGCCATTGCCCGCTATACGCATTACCAGCAAAGGCTGTGCCTAGTAGCTTAAATTTAGAATAAACACTGAGATCGTTAAATTTAAATGCGTAGCCGTCCATCGCTGAGTTGTTATAACTAGGTACATTGATATCAGCAATAATGGGCTCGGCAATAATTCGTTGATGTGCGAGTTTTAACGGCACCGTTTCGCTTTCGACACAGGGGGTATTGTCATCAATAAGTGCTTGGCGAGCCTCTTCAAAAGGTAAAAATAAAGCGGACTGCGACATTATTATGATCCTTTTTGTTGATTGATCATCCACACTGCAGCTTCAACACGCGAGCGCAAATCTAATTTTTTTAGTAGATGTTTTACATGTACTTTTACAGTGCCATCTGAAATATCGAGTTCTCGTGCAATGAGTTTATTTGATAACCCTTTGGCAATGAGTTTTAAAATTTCAAACTCACGGCTAGTTAGCGTATTAATAAGATTCGCTTTTTGTGATACATCAGGTTTGCGAATGGCTTGAGCGAGTATGTCGGTGAGTTTTTCACTTAGCACCATTTTACCAACCGCAGCTTGTTTCATTTTTTCAAGAATTTCTTCAGGATCCATATCTTTTAATAGGTAGCCATCTGCACCGTAGCTAATTGCAGTTAATACATCTTCATCGTTATCTGACACGGTAAGCATAATTATTCTCGCAGTAACATCCTGTAGGCGCATGGCTTTGAGTGTTTCAAGGCCATCCATTCCTTGCATATTAAGATCAAGAATAATTAGGTCAGGATCGTGTTCTACTGCTAAGGCAAGCCCTTCTTTGCCATTGGAGGCTTCTGCGATGATCGTAAGTTCATCTTCAAGTTCAATGAGTTGCCTTAACCCTTTGCGTAATAAAGGGTGGTCGTCAATTAATAAAACGGTAGATTCTGAAACACTCATGCTTGACTCAATTTTTCACTTAGCTTGGAAACGGTTGCAATTATCTTAGCGTGGAACAAGTTAGGGTTCATCTAAAACAATAAAGCTACTCCCAATAACCTATCAGCCTTATTAATTATTTATTTAAAAACAGGTTGTTAGGGTTTTTTATACCCATTTATAGGTAGTAGTTAGTAGTGCTTGTTTTAATTCTGTTACCCATCTATGTGAATTGTACTGCCTTGATATTATGACCATAGTGGCCGTATCTAATAAATAAGGAGCGGCAAATGGCTGATCTAATAAGGTGGGAGCCCGAAAATGAAGGGTTTTGGGAATCCCAAGGCAAAAAAATAGCGCAAAGAAACCTGTGGATTTCGATACCAAGTTTGCTTTGTGGTTTCGCAGTTTGGTTATATTGGGGCATTTTAACAGTACAGATGATGAATGCCGGATTCGCATTCACGGCGGATGAGTTATTTACGCTCACGGCGATTGCCGGGTTGTCTGGTGCAACACTACGGATCCCGAGTAGTTTCTTTATTCGCTTTTGCGGTGGTCGAAATACTATTTTCTTTACGACTGCACTGTTGATGATACCTGCATTTTTTACAGGGTTAGCATTGCAAGACCCTACAACCCCTTTATGGCAGTATCAATTGCTAGCCTTACTCTCTGGTTTTGGTGGCGGTAACTTTGCCTCTTCAATGTCAAATATCAGTTTCTTTTTCCCTAAAAAACAACAAGGTTTGGCGCTTGGCCTTAATGCAGGTTTAGGAAACTTTGGTGTCACGACAATGCAAATCCTCATCCCGTTATTTATGACTTATGGAGTATTTGGTGCATTAGGTGGCGATCCAATAACCTTGGTTAGTCCATCGGGTAGCTTAATTGGTAAAATCCCTGCTGGCTCAGATACATGGATACAAAATGGTGGCTATTTATGGTTATTGATTTTGCTTCCTTTATTTTTTGCTTCATGGTTTGGAATGAATAACATTCGAACTCCAGAGGTATCGCCTAATCTAGGTAGCCCGATAAGCGCTTTTGCTATGATTTCGGTGATGCTGTTAATTGGCTTAGCAACCGCGGCGGCAGGGCTTTGGTTAATGCTGCCCGAATCAGCCAATGGTTCAGGTTTAGGCGTACCTAAAGAGTTGGTTTTGGTGTTAGTGGTGACTGTGACTGTGTTTGCGTTGAAAATGTTGCCAGGAGCAATCGGTGAGAGCTTATCAAAGCAGTACCAAATATTTAAAAATAAACACACATGGGTGATGAGTATTATTTACACCATGACTTTTGGTTCATTCATTGGTTTTGCCGCGGCATTCCCGCTTGCTATTAAAGTGATTTTTGGTTTTCAGCATATTGAAGTGGCTGGTGTTATGACCCACGACACAGTAAATCCTAATGGCCCAAGTGCATTAATGTTTGCGTGGATGGCGCCATTTATTGGTGCGTTAATTCGCCCAGTTGGCGGTTGGATTGCCGATAAACTGGGTGGTGCGCTGGTAACACAAGTGTGCTCAGTCGTGATGGTGATTTCATCGCTAGGCGCTGCTTATTACATGAAAGCTGCTTATCAATCAGCGACGCCAGAAGAGTACTTTGTGCCATTCTTTGTTTTGTTTTTAGTGTTGTTTGCTGCAACAGGTATTGGTAATGGTTCAACTTTCCGTACCATTGCAATGGTATTTCCAAAAGAGCAAGCCGGGCCTGTTTTAGGGTGGACATCTGCAGTGGCTGCATATGGTTCATTCTATATCCCAATGGTATTAGGTCAGCAAATTAAAGCAACGACACCAGAGGTGGCACTGATTGGCTTTGCTGCATTTTATGGTGTGTGTGTAATTATTAACTATTGGTTTTATTTAAGAAAAAATGGGGAGTTCTATAACCCTTAATTCTCTCCACTTCTAGAGCCATTAGTCTTTTGGTTTTTGGCTCTTTTTCTTACCTAAAAGTCAGAGGAATACAATGAGTAAGTTTCAAGAGTTACTATCAATGGCTCGCTATCAGCCAGAACAAGTTAAATTATTAATGCTATTTACCAAGGCAAATGTTGAAAACTCACATAATGATGTAAATAAAGGGGTAATTGAGCCGGTGATGTGCGTTGATAAATTGCCAGATGAATTACTTGATTATGAAACCCTGTGCCGTGAAGCCGATGCCATTAATAAAGACTGGGATTTAGTGTTTATTACCAGTATTGCGGCGAGCGTGGAAGCAAGTTTGATTGACAAAAGTATGAAATCAATGGTGAGCGATGTGCAGACGGGGCAAAATACAGCCATGTATGTTGTACTCGACAGAGAAGATAATTTAGTTGAATTAGTGGGTGCTTAGTTTTTACTGAATAAGTACATCATTAATAACAAAGTAATGAACCAAAACCCGCTAACTATCTTCCAAAAAACCAAGCTACTGACCTTTAGGTTCAGGGCTTGGTTTTAAAAAAATTGGGTTAGGGGTGGTGAGATCATTAAGCAAACCCTCAACAGTTTCATAGCGCTCGGTTAAATCAAAACTGACGCCTTTTTGTAGTGCTTTATCAAACCAAACTGGGATTATAGGGTTGTGAGTTGAGGCACTTTGATAACGTAACTTGTCGTAGTCACTCATGCTTGTGCATTGCTCTACACGCTCGCTATAGGGGAGGTGTTTGGTGAACAATTCGTAGCAAATGGTGGCGAGGCTGTAAATATCGCCTTGTACGGCGCTATTTTTACCAACAAGGTAGTTTGGATCTGAATAACTTGCTGTTCCAAGTGCGCCAAGGTGTTCTATTGGGCGGTAGAGTTCTGCGACACCAGCAACAAAAACCGAACCAAAATCAACAAGTTTCACCTCATCATTGGCCAGTATCATAATATTACCCGGTTTTAGATCTTGATGAATAGCATCATTGCTATGAAAGGCTTCAAGCGCTTGTGCAACTTGTTTTACAATGGCAATGGCTCGCTTGGGCTTGAGTGGGTAATTGTTTTCCAGCCAAGTATCTAAGCTTTCACCATTTAACCACTCCATCAGGTAATAGAGGGCGCTACGAGGACGTGTGTGCTGAATAATTTTTACAACATGGGGTGAGTCAATACGACTGCCAATCCACTGCTCTTTAATGAATCTGTCGATGTAGTGATTATCATCTTCAAAATTAGCCGACGGTGTTTTCATGGCAAAGCGTTCACCGGTCTCACAGTCTTCAACTAAATAAAGTTGACTGCGGGGGGAAGAAAAGAGCTCTTCTATTATTTTATAGCCATCTAGTTTCATGCCGGCATTAAGCTCAGGCGGAAAAGGTAATTTGGTTAGCTCTTCGGTAAAGTCACTTTCATCTTGATGGGGTAGCTCATTAATTTTTACCACTACACAACTAATGTTATCGTCACTACCTTGCTCTAATGCCAATTCAGTTAAACGCTCTGACATTGATGCTGTACTACTTTGATGCATTAATGTTTGGATCAGTTGCTGCGTCGATAGAAAATCGTGGATGCCATCACTGCTTAGTAGGTAGATGTCACCTTGTTGTAACTCGACGCTGCAGTAGTCAATGTGTAGGTTGTTATCCATTCCCATGGCACGTGATAAAAATGATTTTCCTTGCCCTAAATGAGTTGTGTGATCTGTGGTAAGTTGCTCGAATATTGCATCTCTTAAGCGATACACTCGGCTGTCGCCAACGTGAAATATATGCCCATGAATTCCTTTAATAACCAAGCTACTAAAGGTTGATAAATAGCCTTTGTTATCATGCACAAACTCATGACTTTTTCTAAAAAGGCGTAAGTTTATTGCCGATAAAACCTGCTCCCCGCTGCGACTGACCGACCAAGTATCAGGGGTTTTAAAATATTCACTTAAAAAGCGTTTGACTGCGGTTTCGCTTGCTTCTTTACCAGCCTCAGCTGAACTCACTCCATCTGCAACACAAAAGGCGCACCCTTTTACATACTTAAGGTATTCATCTTTAGGAACTAAAAAGCCTGCATAGTCTTCATTTATTTCTTTAATGCCACTTGAGGACTTAAATCCAGCATCGATGTGTGTACTTAACATGGCGAGTTATCATTGCTCAGAAGTTACGTAAATAGTGCAAGAAAAGCTGCCCATTGTTCAATATTGAAATAACCATTTTTGCTTAAAGTAAGATTTATGTTATTTGTTCTGGGTATAAAAATACCCAATAAGTGGTAGTTGAGAATTTAAGTTAAATTGTTGATTTTGTTTGTTTTTGTTTTGTTTGTTGTTGCTCTTGTTTTGGTAAAACATAAAAACCGATGCATTGTAGGTAGAAGGGCATACATTACAGCCGCTTTAGGTAAAATTAGGTTTTAACGCACAGTGCGAAACGTCGTTTTGCAACTAGCTAAGGGGGGAGGGATGCAAGAGTTGGAAAGAAATCGGGCTTTAGTGCTAGCGACTCTAGCATTTGCAGCCAACTTTTCAGTTTGGACTCTGTATGCAGCAATCGTTCTGCCGATAGCATCAATGTGGCATTTAAGTGTGACTGAAATTGGTGTACTGCTGGCAGCACCTATGTTGACGGGCGCCATTTTACGTATCCCTGTTGGCTTATTGGTTGACTGCATGTCTGCAAAGCTATTGTTTGTTTTGCAAATGTTACTTTGCATACCTGCTTTGTTACTGCTCTATGTTGCTTCAAATTACAATTATTTATTAATGATTGGTCTGTGGATTGGCATTAGTGGTTGTTCATTTACTATCGGCATTCGTTATGTCTGTGACTTCTTTCCTCGAAAACAGCAAGGTACTGCGATGGGAGTGTTCGGTGTTGGTAATTCTGGTGCTGCAATTACACTCGTATTTGCTCCTTGGTTGATCGAAAACTATGGCTGGCAGTGGGTTGGTCCTGCGTATGCATTAGGGTTGGCTATTATTGCTGTCATGTTTTGGCTATTAGCGCCCAGGCAGCCTGTACTCTCTGAACAGATTTATCAACCGCCGCAACGTTGGCAGCAATTACTAAAAAATCATCATATATGGCGTTTGGGGTTGTACTATTACTTTGTTTTTGGCTCTTTTTTAGCGCTGCTATTGTGGTTACCTTATTATTATATGCAGGCGTATCAACTCTCTTTAACCCAAGCGATGGCCTTTACTTTGTTTTTTGTCGCCACTTCATCGGTGATCAGAGCATTAGGAGGATGGTTTGCTGATAAATACGGTGGGCGTAGTGTTAACTGGAGTGTTTTTTGGGTCTGCTTAGTTTGCTTATTCTTTTTAAGTTACCCCCCAACCACTATGGCAATTCACGGTGTTGAGCAAGATGTGGATTTAACTATTTCAGTTAATGTTTGGGTGTTTACGGCACTGCTTTTTATTATCGGTCTTGCGCAGGGTTTCGGTCGAGCGAGTGTGTTTAAGATGATCCATGAACATTACCCGCAACAAATGGGCGCAGTGGGCGGGATTGTGGCAGCTGTTGGTGCGTTAGGAGGCTTTACTTTACCCATACTCTTTAGTTATGCCGTTGATTTTGTAGGCTTCTATAGTGCCAGCTTCATGATGCTTTATGGTGTATTAGCGGCTTGTATGATGGTGATGTACTTCGCATTGAAAGCGCAACGATACCAACGTAGGTTAAAAGAGGCATCAAGTTATAATTTTTTAGAAGATGATGATCTATGAAACAAGCAACTTCGGATGAAAAAGTAAAACCAATGCCGGTGTTATTGAGACTTGCATTTCGACCTTTATTTTTATTTGGTGGTGCGTTTAGCTGTGTGGCGTTGGTATTATGGGGGCTTGCATTGAGCGGCCAATACTCATTTACTCCTTACGGAAATATCTTATTTTGGCACAGCCACGAAATGATTTTTGGTTTTGTCTCTGCGATTGTTGTTGGTTTTTTATTAACCGCGGTGCAAAACTGGACATCTATCCCCAGTATCAAAGGTAAAAAGTTAGCTGTTTTAGTAGGAGTATGGCTGCTAGCAAGAGTGTTAATGCTAATGAGTTTTACACCGCAATGGTTAATGCTCGCGATTGATGTATTGTTTTTACCTTTAGCCGGGTACTGGCTCGCAAAACCAATAATTGCTGTTGGACAAACCCGTAATTTGTTTTTTGTTCCAATTATTGTATTACTCAGCGCCGCTAATTTATTTATGCATTTGGGTGTGATTTTAAAAATACCTGCTCTTTACTCTCATGGGTTTATGTCGGCAATATGGTTAATTACATTGCTCATGAGCTTGCTAGGCGGGCGTGTGATCCCATTTTTTACAGCCAACGCCACAAAGACGCCTAAGCCAGAGCCTTTAGTTTGGCTTGAAATAATGAGCTTAGGGAGCACCTTGTTTATTTGTGTGTTGTTTTTTGTTGGCGCAATTTATTATATTCCAGCAACTTTCATAGGTATTTTAATGGTATTTTGTGCCGTTGCTCATGTGATACGTGCGTGGCGTTGGCATTTTAGCTTAACATTAAATACGCCACTCTTATGGAGTTTGCATGTTGCTTACTGGTTCATTCCAGTTGGGGTTTTTCTAATTGGTTTATCCTACTTATCTAATTTAGTGACTGTGTCTACGGCATTTCATGCTTTAACGGTGGGCGCAATGGGAAACATGATCCTCAGTATGATGGCTCGTGTCAGCCTTGGGCATACAGGGCGACAACTCATCGTTCGCCATTCAATTATTATTGCATTTGCATTAATTTTGATAGCAGCCATAGTAAGGGTATTTGGTGCCTTGCTGATTAACGACTTTAGCCATTATTTTATTTTTGCATCAGTCATTGCTTGGTGTTTAGCCTATGGTGTATTTGTATTAGTCTATTTTCCTATTTTGACTAAACCAAGAGCAGATGGTCGCCCAGGTTAATCGCAGTATCACACGTGTTATTTATGTTCTGTACTGGCATATTTTGCAATGTGTGTGTTTTGCTATTTTAAATGTCTTAAAAGTAAGTGTTTGTGCATCGTATAGCGTTAATGCTACTTGGTCTGGGTTTAAACCTAGCAGGCTTTTTATTGCTTCTGTTGCTTGTAATGTGCCGATTGTCCCAACAACCGGTGAAAGAACACCTGCTTCCATGCAACTTAGGTTAGGTTCTGTAAATAAACGCGCAACGCACTCATAACAAGGGTCATTGTTACGCATTGGAAAGTGTATTATTTGCCCTTCCATGCGAATAGCCGAGCCTGAAATTAATGGTGTTTGATGTTGCCAGCATAGTTTGTTTATTAATAAGCGAGTGGTTAAATTATCACTGCAATCAATTACGACATCGGCATTTTCTATACAGTGCTCGTGTTGCTTCTTAAAGTGTGTAGCATGAATATCAATCTGATTTTGCGTATTGATTAAAGCCAATGCTTTTTTGGCTGACTCGACTTTGTTTATGCCAACCGAATGTTCTGGGTGGAGTATCTGCCTTTGCAGGTTCGTTACATCAACCGTATCGCCATCAAAAACCGTTATTTTCCCAATTCCCGATGCTGCTAGATAAGGCAAAGCAGCACATCCAAGTCCGCCTGCACCAATCACAAGAACATGACTGCTCATAAGCTTTTCTTGCCCTTCTTCTTGCACATGCGGTAATAAAATGTGGCGGCAGTAACGCATCGTGTTGGTTTGGTCTAGCTGCATAGTTTTACCCGTCTTGTTTTTAGATATTCGGTTAAGGTGATCTGAGTAATCTAGCCTACACCAACGGGAGAGTCGATGTTATACCTCTTTGTGGGTGAGTGTTGGGTTTTATTGGTAACGCAATGATTTTATTGATTTAAGTCAAGTTTTGAAAGGCGGCCTGCTCGTAGGCTACTAGCAATTATATAGATAGCAGGTAGTGATATGAAAACACAAATCGCAATTATAGCAGCGGTGGTTACCTTAAGTGTGTCGTGGCAAGTTCATGCGGATACAGTCGATAATTTACAAAACATGCTAGCAAATGGTGAAGCGCACGGGATGTTTCGTTACCGCTTTGAAAATGTTGATCAACAAGGTGTCGCTGAGCAGGCAAATGCATCGACCTTGTTAACACGTTTAAATTATACATCGGCTACGCTCAAAGGTGTGCAAGCGCTAATAGAGTTTGACAATGTATCTGTTATTGGTAGTGAAAATTATAACAGTACAATAAATGGCTATGTTGATCATGCTGTTGTGGCTGATCCTAAAGGGACTGAGCTGAATCAAGCTAGCTTAAAATATAGCAATGATCAGTTGGAGTTTATTGCGGGTCGACAACGTATTAATTTAGATGATCAGCGTTTTGTTGGTGGTGTTGCATGGCGTCAGAATGAACAAACATTTGATGGCTATCGGATTGTTTATAAACCGAATTCAGCACTCAAGCTTGATTATAGCTACGTATATAATGTTAATCGTATTTTTGGTGAAGATAGCCCTTCGGGAGATTTGCATGGCAAATTACACTTTGCCAATGCTGCTTATCAGTTTAATAAGCAATTAACTTTAACAGGCTTTGCGTATCTGTTTGATTTTGACTCAGCTTCAGCATTATCGAGCCAAACACTTGGCATACGAGCAAAGGGAGCGATTACTGACTCATTAACATATACCTTAAGCTATGCGCGTCAAAGGGATTATGCCGACAATGCTGCGTCCTATGATGCAGACTACTTACTTGCTGAGCTACAAGGTCGCTTAGCGTCTGTTAATTGGACGGTGGGCTATGAAGTGTTAGGTGCAGACAATGGTGTTAGCTTTAGCACGCCATTAGCAACAGCTCATAAATTCCAAGGTTTTGCAGATAAGTTTTTAGCAACACCGACAGAAGGCATTGAAGATTTATACCTAGGTGTAAGCGCAAAAATATCGGGTGTAAAACTTGCTGCGATCTACCATAGTTATCAAAGTAATGAGCAAAGCATTGATTATGGTGATGAAATTAACCTATCTGCTGCTTATGCTTTTGCAAAGCATGCCAATGTCTTACTAAAGTATGCAAATTATCAAGCTGATGATTATGCCACTGATACTGACAAAGTGTGGTTAATGCTGACATATAAGTATTAACCTGAAATTTGAACTTCCGCGATCAGAGCCTCTTAGGGGGCTTTTTTCTTTTTAACCTACCAAAGAAATCATAATCACAGAGCTATTACTTTTAATCTTGCTTTTTTCCGACAGGGTATTTGTTTATCTCTTTGTGAGTAGTGTTGCTTAGCACGCTTGTGCTTACACGTAATATGACGTTTACCAAAGTAGGTAAGTCAAAATTGTGCCTTCCCATCAGCTTGTTATTGCTTGATATACATCAATATTTTTCAGCTATAGGCTATCCAAAATAAGGCTAAATGAAGTTATTGGAGAGTACTATGGCAGGTAAAAAGTTTACGATTTTTTCCTTTACTGGAAAAATGAAAGTGCTGCACCTTAGTTGGATGGCATTTTTTATTACGTTTATGGTGTGGTTTAATTTTGCCCCGCTATTACAGGCAGTCAAAACCTCGCTTGGATTAACCACAGAACAAGTGAGGACCTTACTGATATTAAACGTTGCATTAACGATCCCCGCTCGGGTCATTATTGGTATGCTAACAGATAAGTATGGCCCTCGGCTTATTTATTCGAGCCTATTAGTTGTGTGTTCTATTCCGTGTTTTATGTTTGCCTTTGCTGATAGCTTTTTACAAGCTGCTATTGCTCGATTTCTACTTGGGTTTATAGGTGCAGGTTTTGTGATTGGCATCCGCATGGTTTCAGAATGGTTTCCACATCATGAGCTAGGTACCGCAGAAGGTATATATGGGGGCTGGGGTAATTTCGGTTCAGCAGCTGCTGCATTTACTTTACCGACCATTGCATTGTTAGTCGGGGGCGATGATGGCTGGCGTTATGCAATAGGCATTACCGGGTTATTGAGCTTGGTTTTTGGTTTTATTTATTATGCCAATGTGACCAATACACCAAAAGGGTCTACTTACTTTAGACCAAAGAACTTGGGGGCTATGGAAGTTACCTCTAAAGGTGATTTTTTCTTACTTTTAATCATGAAAATTCCAATGTATGCCGCGCTTGCATTATTAACATGGAAATTGTCACCTAATGGTGTCGGCATGCTTGAAGCAAATGTGGTTAATATCACTTATGGTGCTCTAGTGTTACTTTATTTATTTGAAGTTAAAAAGGTCTGGAGTGTAAATAAGGGGGTATTTGAGCAAGAAGTGCCTGAGTTGCATCGCTATAGTTTTAAGCAGGTTGCAGTGTTAGATATTTTGTATTTTACTAACTTTGGTTCAGAGCTTGCGGTTGTGTCTATGTTGCCATTATTTTTTGCAGATACATTCTCGCTCGATCCTGTGATGGCAGGCATGGTTGCTGGCGCTTACGCATTTATGAATTTAATGTCGCGCCCAGCTGGAGGCTGGATCTCTGATAAATTTGGTCGTAAAACAACGTTACTAATTTTAACGGCAGGCCTAGCAGCCGGTTACTTTTTAATGGGAATGGTCGATGCACAGTGGCCGCTGTGGTTAGCTGTAGTAACAGCTATGGCATGTTCTTTCTTTGTACAATCTGGCGAAGGTGCCGTATTTGCAGTTGTACCATTAATTAAACGCCGTTTAACCGGCCAGATTGCGGGAATGACTGGTGCTTACGGTAATGTAGGGGCTGTAACATTTTTAACTGTGTTATCCTTCGTTGATTATGCAACCTTCTTTTATGTTATTGCTGGAACCGCGATGATTGGTTTTGTTACCTTATTCTTTATGGATGAGCCAAGAGGGCAAATTGCAGAAGTGCGTGAAGATGGTACGGTTGAGCTAATTGACGTATCAAATAAGGGGTAATTAAACCCTATAACAATAAACCAGCACATTGTGCTGGTTTATTGTCTTTAGTGGCCCAAGCAATAAACTTAAGGCTTTGCGTTACGGGTTGCTATTTTGATTTTGGCCTAAAGACTTGAATAACGTCTTCGTTACAGGTGATGTAGGGACCTTCAAGTAAATCGATACAATAAGGAACAGCGGGGAAAACAGCATCTAAACATTGGCGAATTGCTTTTGGTTTGCCAGGTAAATTGATAATGAGTGAATTTCCCCGTATCCCAGCTGTCTGCCTGGATAAAATAGCGGTAGGTACATACTTTAAACTTTCTTGACGCATTAACTCACCAAATCCTGGCATCATTTTATCACATACAGCTTCTGTCGCTTCTGGCGTAACATCTCGCTTAGCAGGCCCAGTTCCACCTGTAGTAATGATAAGCGCGCAATTTTGCTCAGCTAGTTCGCACAATGCTCGCTCTATGAGTGGTTGCTCATCTTCAACAAGTTTATTGCATGCTTGCCAAGGGGAGTTTATATAATCGTTTAAAGTATCTTTAATAGCGGGGCCTGATAAATCGTCATATTGACCTCTGCTAGCGCGATCGCTCACCGTTAAAATACCTATTTTGGCTATCATTGCTTTCCCTTATTTATTTTGATGTGTGTTGAGTCTAGCAAAGCTGTTCGTTGAGTTAACTCCTCCTTAGTGGGTAGATGTTAACAGCTGAGTACTTTAATAATACAACTCTACAAAGTCATCATTGAATAGGGCCTATTTAGTAGCATGTCTTAATTAAGCACACGACTTCTTGATTTATTGTTTAAATAAAACATTATTTTCTAAATGTATGTGTTCTTTAAGATCTAGATATAGCTCTTTAATTTGCAAATACAATAATTGCCAATCATTATCTGCTTCTATAGGTGGAGTAAAATTATTGGTAAGCTCGACGAGTGTGTCTAAGGCTTGTGCATGAGTTTGATGTTCAGCTTCCATCACAGAAATAGGCCCTGAGGGATAAAACCCTTTCATAATCATAGGGAATAAAATAGCTTCCTCTTTCATCATATGTTCTTCAAGTTCATAACGCATCTGTGATAGATGAGACTCTAAATGTTGTGGAAAAAGTTCTTTAAAAGAGCTTTTCTCTTGAACTACTTTACACATGTGGAGTAATTGGCGGAATTGTATTCTGTGCTTTTCATGAAAGTTATCAATGATATGCGCAACCAATTTTATTGGCGATTGAGTTTGCCAATTAAAGTGAGATTTACTTTCTGCTTGCTCTAAATTTGTGAGTTTAAAAAGAAAAGCTGCTTTATCTATTTTGGCATTGGCCAGTGCTACTTTGAGTTGCTGTTTTCCATTTAAGAAAAAATCTAGATTGTAATCATTGAAAAGAATCGGTAGCACCAGGGACTGTGCAGGCAATATCGCTTAGAGTTTGAGTTTGAACAGACATTTCAATCCTTTGTAAAAGTAGTGAGTAGTCCTTTTAATCTAGAGTATGTTTTATACTAAATATATTCCTCCTAATAGATAGAGTTAGACTAACCTTTTATGAGTAATTTAAGACTTAAAAGTGCGCTGATAATTATTTTTAAGTTGAGCTTATTTTAATTTTGTCTGGCTCACAATTTCGCAGATGGATTTTTGAAGGGGTCGGGAAAATTTGGAGATAAAATAAAGCCCTATGTAAATAGGGCTTTGCTGGAAGTTTGACTACTAATCTTACTCAATATTCTGAATTTGTTCGCGCATTTGCTCGATTAACACTTTTAGTTCTACCGCAGCGTTTGTGATGTCACTGTTGATAGACTTTGATGCTAATGTGTTTGCTTCACGGTTAAACTCTTGCATCATAAAGTCTAGGCGTCGGCCACATGCGCCGCCTTTAGTTAAGATTTTTTTGGTTTCTTTAACATGCGACTTTAAGCGGTCAAGTTCTTCAGCAACATCTTGCTTTTGTGCAAGGTAAATAAGCTCTTGCTCAAGGCGAGACTCATCGATGTCTGTTTTTAGTTCTTCTAGCTTTTGGTTTAGTTTTTCGCGCTGCCATTTAGCGATTTCTGGTAAGTGGCCTTCAACAATAGTTACTTGCTCTAAAATAGCATCAAGGCGAGTTGCTATCATTTCTTGTAAGTTTGCGCCTTCATCGCCGCGAGCTTGTTTAAAATCTTCAATCACTTCATCGAAGCCTGCAATTAGCGCAGTGTTTACGCTATCCATGTCGAGCTCTTCGGCTTCCATAACGCCAGACGCCAACGTAAAATATCAACTGGGTTGATGTCACCATTGCTTTGGTTTTGCACCCATTGTGCGCTTTTAATTAATTGCTCAGCGAGTGATTCGTTAATCGTTAACTCACCAACATGCGCTGGATTTGCAGCAAACTTTAAGAAAACTTCAACCTTACCGCGTTGTAAATGTTTACGTAAACGCTCACGAATAACCGGTTCCATGCCACGAAATTGCTCAGGTGCGCGGATAAAAGTTTCAAGGTAACGTTGGTTTACTGAACGAATTTCCCAAGTGCCAGTGCCCCATTCGCCTTTAATTTCGCGGCGCGCATAAGCTGTCATGCTGTGGATCATGGATGATTTCCTAGTGTTATTAAATTTACAAAGTTGACTGATTATACCGAATCAGCTTTTAACCTCTAGCGTAAATTTTCTGAAATGTGCTTTTCTGATGCAGTTAATTATGTAAATGAACATGGCATCTAGCACCACATCGACTTATAATGTGGCAAATTCAGAATTAAGGGGATCGTTAATGCGTCCAAGCGAAAGAACACCTAACCAAATTAGACCGGTTACATTCACACGTAATTACACTATGCATGCTGAAGGTTCAGTATTAGTAGAGTTTGGAAATACTAAAGTTTTGTGTACAGCAACTGTTGAAGCTGGTGTACCACGCTTTATGAAAGGCCAAGGTAAAGGTTGGGTTACGGCTGAATACGGTATGTTACCTCGTTCAACACATACTCGTAATGGCCGTGAAGCATCGCGCGGTAAGCAGGGCGGTCGTACTATGGAAATTCAACGCTTAATCGCACGTGCACTTCGTGCTGCGGTTGACTTAAAGGCGTTAGGTGAAAACACCATTACTATCGATTGTGATGTAATTCAAGCAGATGGCGGTACACGTACGGCATCAATCAGTGGTGCATGTGTTGCATTAGTTGATGCGCTTACTTACATGCGTAGTAAAGGTATGATCAATTCAAACCCACTTAAGCATATGATTGCGGCAATTTCAGTTGGTGTATATAAAGGTCAACCAATTAGTGACCTTGAGTACCTAGAAGATTCTGAAGCCGAAACAGATATGAACGTGATCTTGACCGAAACTGGCAAAATCATCGAAATCCAAGGCACAGCTGAAGGCGAACCTTTCTCATTCGACGAACTTGATGAGCTACTTACATTAGCTAAACATTCAATTCGTGAAATTATCGACGTTCAAAAGCAAGCATTAGCTTAATAAATAAGTAGGTTTATTAGTTATGAAAGATTATCAAAAAGAGTTTATTGAATTCGCACTTGAAAAGCAGGTGCTTAAATTTGGTGAGTTTACTTTAAAGTCTGGCCGCACTAGTCCTTACTTTTTCAATGCTGGTTTATTTAATACCGGTCGTGACCTTGCACGCTTGGGTCGCTTTTACGCTGCAGCACTTGAAGATGCGGGCATTGATTACGATGTATTATTCGGCCCTGCTTATAAAGGTATTCCAATCGCAACAACGACAGCGGTTGCTTTAGCAGATCATCACGACAAAGATGTACCTTACTGTTTTAACCGTAAAGAGAAAAAAGCACACGGTGAAGGTGGTACATTAGTAGGTTCTGAACTTAAAGGTAAGATCATGTTAGTCGATGACGTGATCACTGCAGGTACAGCTATTCGTGAGTCTATGGAAATCATTGCAGATAATGGTGCAGACTTAAGTGGTGTTTTAATTGCACTTGACCGCCAAGAGAAAGGTAAAGCTGAGTTATCTGCTATTCAAGAAGTCGAGCGTGACTTTGGCACTAAAGTTATCTCTATTGTAAAACTAGCTGACTTAATTAGTTACCTAGAAGCCAAAGGTACAATGGATGAGCATTTAGCTGCAGTAAAAGCATACCGTGATCAATACGGCATTGCTTAACACCTAAAAACGCGAACAATTTAAAGGCCCAGCTATATTGCTGGGCCTTTTTGTTTTTAGAGTCTTGTACTTTTATGGCCTTAAATACGGTTAAAAAGTTACTGAAGCGTTAATAAAGTTTCTCTTTTGTGGTGTTTAGACTAAAAAGGATACAAAAGGCAGTTTTTTTAAAGTTTTCTCAAAAAAGTGCTTGCGTTAATTCGCTGCATCCCTATAATGCGCATCCACCGACACGGCGGACTGCTTACAAAAAAGCAAAACGACGAGTTGGTTGAGTCAGGTAAAACTGAGTTTTGAAAAAATAAACTTTTCTCAAAATTAAGTGTTGACAAAAATAACGGCTTGCGTAGAATGCACAGCCCTTGAGACGCAAAAGTATCTCAAACGTTCTTTAACAATATAAAGCAATCATCTGTGTGGGCACTCGTACAGATTGAGTTCTAACAGCGAAGCTTAGTTTACTAAGTGGAGCAAAAAAATTTAGAGTCTCAATTTCTTATGAGTGACTATATAGTCAATTTATACAGAATTCATTGAGCACGAAACTTCGGTTTCAAAAAACTTTTAATTGAAGAGTTTGATCATGGCTCAGATTGAACGCTGGCGGCAGGCCTAACACATGCAAGTCGAGCGGTAACAGAGAGTAGCTTGCTACTCTGCTGACGAGCGGCGGACGGGTGAGTAATGCTTGGGAATATGCCTTGTGGTGGGGGACAACAGTTGGAAACGACTGCTAATACCACATGATGTCTACGGACCAAAGTGGGGGACCTTCGGGCCTCACGCCATAAGATTAGCCCAAGTGGGATTAGCTAGTTGGTGAGGTAATGGCTCACCAAGGCGACGATCCCTAGCTGGTTTGAGAGGATGATCAGCCACACTGGGACTGAGACACGGCCCAGACTCCTACGGGAGGCAGCAGTGGGGAATATTGCACAATGGGCGCAAGCCTGATGCAGCCATGCCGCGTGTGTGAAGAAGGCCTTCGGGTTGTAAAGCACTTTCAGTAAGGAGGAAAGGTTAAGTGTTAATAGCACTTAGCTGTGACGTTACTTACAGAAGAAGCACCGGCTAACTCCGTGCCAGCAGCCGCGGTAATACGGAGGGTGCGAGCGTTAATCGGAATTACTGGGCGTAAAGCGTACGCAGGCGGTTTGTTAAGCGAGATGTGAAAGCCCCGGGCTCAACCTGGGAACTGCATTTCGAACTGGCAAACTAGAGTGTGATAGAGGGTGGTAGAATTTCAGGTGTAGCGGTGAAATGCGTAGAGATCTGAAGGAATACCGATGGCGAAGGCAGCCACCTGGGTCAACACTGACGCTCATGTACGAAAGCGTGGGGAGCAAACAGGATTAGATACCCTGGTAGTCCACGCCGTAAACGATGTCTACTAGAAGCTCGGGTCTTCGGACTTGTTTTTCAAAGCTAACGCATTAAGTAGACCGCCTGGGGAGTACGGCCGCAAGGTTAAAACTCAAATGAATTGACGGGGGCCCGCACAAGCGGTGGAGCATGTGGTTTAATTCGATGCAACGCGAAGAACCTTACCTACACTTGACATACAGAGAACTTACCAGAGATGGTTTGGTGCCTTCGGGAGCTCTGATACAGGTGCTGCATGGCTGTCGTCAGCTCGTGTTGTGAGATGTTGGGTTAAGTCCCGCAACGAGCGCAACCCCTATCCTTAGTTGCCAGCGATTCGGTCGGGAACTCTAAGGAGACTGCCGGTGATAAACCGGAGGAAGGTGGGGACGACGTCAAGTCATCATGGCCCTTACGTGTAGGGCTACACACGTGCTACAATGGCGCATACAGAGTGCTGCGAACCTGCGAGGGTAAGCGAATCACTTAAAGTGCGTCGTAGTCCGGATTGGAGTCTGCAACTCGACTCCATGAAGTCGGAATCGCTAGTAATCGCGTATCAGAATGACGCGGTGAATACGTTCCCGGGCCTTGTACACACCGCCCGTCACACCATGGGAGTGGGTTGCTCCAGAAGTGGATAGTCTAACCTTCGGGAGGACGTTCACCACGGAGTGATTCATGACTGGGGTGAAGTCGTAACAAGGTAGCCCTAGGGGAACCTGGGGCTGGATCACCTCCTTATACGATTTAGAACTTATTTGTTCGTAGTGTCCACACAGATGATTGTTAGTTAGCTAAACCGCTTGGTTTAACTAATTAATATGCTCTTTAAAAATTTGGAAAGCTGATATTAAAATTCTTATAGATACTTGTATCTATAAAGAGTTTTCAAAAGTAAAAAATATGCCAGTTAATCAGCAATGATTAATCGGTATCTACTTTAGTATTCTCATCATTATTTGATGAATTAACTTCTGGCGAAGTTAACAGCTGTCACTAACAAAGACCCGTTTGGGTTGTATGGTTAAGTGACTAAGCGTACACGGTGGATGCCTTGGCAGTTGGAGGCGATGAAGGACGTATTAACTTGCGATAAGCCTAGTCAAGCTAGTAAAAAGCGCTTGAGACTAGGATTTCCGAATGGGGAAACCCACCTGCTTGCAGGTATCTTACACTGAATACATAGGTGTAAGAGGCGAACGCGGAGAACTGAAACATCTAAGTACCCGTAGGAACAGAAATCAACCGAGATTCCGGAAGTAGCGGCGAGCGAAACCGGACCAGCCCTTAAGCTTATTATGTGTTAGTGGAACATTCTGGAAAGTTTGACGATACAGGGTGATAGTCCCGTACACGAAAATGCATCTTAAGTGAAATCGAGTAGGTCGGAGCACGTGAAACTTTGACTGAATATAGGTGGACCATCATCTAAGGCTAAATACTCCCAACTGACCGATAGTGAACCAGTACCGTGAGGGAAAGGCGAAAAGAACCCCTGTGAGGGGAGTGAAATAGAACCTGAAACCGTGTACGTACAAGCAGTAGGAGCCCTTCGAGGGTGACTGCGTACCTTTTGTATAATGGGTCAGCGACTTATATTTTGTAGCGAGGTTAACCGATTAGGGTAGCCGTAGGGAAACCGAGTCTTAACTGGGCGTATAGTTGCAAGGTATAGACCCGAAACCCGGTGATCTAGCCATGGGCAGGTTGAAGGTTGAGTAACATCAACTGGAGGACCGAACCCACTAACGTTGAAAAGTTAGGGGATGACCTGTGGCTAGGAGTGAAAGGCTAATCAAACCGGGAGATAGCTGGTTCTCCCCGAAATCTATTTAGGTAGAGCCTCGGACGAATACTTACGGGGGTAGAGCACTGTTAAGGCTAGGGGGTCATCCCGACTTACCAACCCTTTGCAAACTCCGAATACCGTAAAGTACTATCCGGGAGACACACGGCGGGTGCTAACGTCCGTCGTGAAGAGGGAAACAACCCAGACCGCCAGCTAAGGTCCCAAAGTCATAGTTAAGTGGGAAACGATGTGGAAAGGCCCAGACAGCCAGGAGGTTGGCTTAGAAGCAGCCATCCTTTAAAGAAAGCGTAATAGCTCACTGGTCGAGTCGGTCTGCGCGGAAGATGTAACGGGGCTAAACTATGCACCGAAGCTGCGGATTCAAACTTTGTTTGAGTGGTAGGGGAGCGTTCTGTAAGCCGTTGAAGGTGAACCGGGAGGTTTGCTGGAGGTATCAGAAGTGCGAATGCTGACATGAGTAACGATAATGCGGGTGAAAAACCCGCACGCCGGAAGACCAAGGGTTCCTATCCCATGTTAATCAGGGTAGGGTAAGTCGACCCCTAAGGCGAGGCCGAAAGGCGTAGTCGATGGGAAACGGGTTAATATTCCCGTACTTGGTATAATTGCGATGGGGGGACGGAGCAGGCTAAACAAGCATGGCGTTGGTTGTCCATGTGAAAGTGAGTAGGTTGGTGACTTAGGAAAATCCGGGTTGCTAAGACTGAGACACGAGACGAGCACCCAAGGGTGTGAAGTTGTTGATGCCATACTTCCAGGAAAAGCCTCTAAGCTTCAGATTATACCGAATCGTACCCCAAACCGACACAGGTGGTCAGGTAGAGAATACTAAGGCGCTTGAGAGAACTCGGGTGAAGGAACTAGGCAAAATTGTACCGTAACTTCGGGAGAAGGTACGCTCCTATCTGTGATGAGACTTGCTCTTTAAGCGGACGGGAGCCGCAGTGACCAGGTGGCTGGGACTGTTTATTAAAAACACAGCACTGTGCAAAATCGCAAGATGACGTATACGGTGTGACACCTGCCCGGTGCCGGAAGGTTAATTGATGGGGTTAGTTTTCGGACGAAGCTCTTGATCGAAGCCCCGGTAAACGGCGGCCGTAACTATAACGGTCCTAAGGTAGCGAAATTCCTTGTCGGGTAAGTTCCGACCTGCACGAATGGTGTAACCATGGCCACGCTGTCTCCACCCGAGACTCAGTGAAATTGAAATCGCAGTGAAGATGCTGTGTACCCGCGGCTAGACGGAAAGACCCCGTGAACCTTTACTACAGCTTGGCACTGAACATTGACCCTACATGTGTAGGATAGGTGGGAGGCTTTGAAGCAGAAACGCTAGTTTTTGTGGAGCCGTCCTTGAAATACCACCCTTGTAGTGTTGATGTTCTAACGTTGGCCCCTAATCGGGGTTACGGACAGTGCCTGGTGGGTAGTTTGACTGGGGCGGTCTCCTCCCAAAGAGTAACGGAGGAGCACGAAGGTTGGCTAAGTACGGTCGGACATCGTACGGTTAGTGTAATGGTAGAAGCCAGCTTAACTGCGAGACAGACACGTCGAGCAGGTACGAAAGTAGGTCATAGTGATCCGGTGGTTCTGAATGGAAGGGCCATCGCTCAACGGATAAAAGGTACTCCGGGGATAACAGGCTGATACCGCCCAAGAGTTCATATCGACGGCGGTGTTTGGCACCTCGATGTCGGCTCATCACATCCTGGGGCTGAAGTCGGTCCCAAGGGTATGGCTGTTCGCCATTTAAAGTGGTACGCGAGCTGGGTTTAGAACGTCGTGAGACAGTTCGGTCCCTATCTGCCGTGGGCGTTTGAGAATTGAGAGGGGTTGCTCCTAGTACGAGAGGACCGGAGTGAACGAACCGCTGGTGTTCGGGTTGTCATGCCAATGGCATTGCCCGGTAGCTACGTTCGGAACTGATAAGCGCTGAAAGCATCTAAGCGCGAAGCAGGCCTCGAGATGAGTTCTCACTAGACTTTTAAAGTCTCTGAAGGGCCGTTGAAGACTACAACGTTGATAGGCAGGATGTGGAAGTGGTGTGAGCCATTAAGCTAACCTGTACTAATTACCCGTGAGGCTTAACCATACAACGCCAAACGCGTTTTATGACAGCGTAACAGACAGAAGTTAAGACACTAAAGTAGACAATTACTTGATATCAGAATTCCAGATTTATGTAGGGTGAACCGCAACGCTTAACGCGAAATCAGTTCACCTTGCGCAAAGGACTCGTAAGCGCTACGCGCTTTGTCGAGAATCCTTTCCACGCCTTTTGCTTGGTGACAATAGCGTTTTGGACCCACCTGACCCCATGCCGAACTCAGTAGTGAAACGAAACAGCGCCGATGATAGTGTAGCAGCTGCTATGTGAAAGTAGGTCATCGCCAGGCTCCAAATAAGAGAAAGCCCGATTCGAAAGAGTCGGGCTTTTTTGCGTTTGGAGCTGTCAGACAGGTAGGTTGGGTAGAGCGGAGCGAAACCCAACATGAGTTAGCGAGTTATACCAACCCGCAATAATACTTAATCATTTTGAGGGATAAAACCTGTCGCTAACTGCGTTAAAAATTTCTCATTTAGAACAACTAAATAACGAAATTTTTGCCTTGTTATCAACGAGGTTTTATTGCCTCAAAATAGACTACTTAATTAAGCGGATTGGTATGAAAAGTTATACCATTCCGCTTAAATATCTGATCTAATATAGGCTATATAAAATCACTGGTTATTAACATTGAACCCAAACATATCTGAACAACTTTTAGCGCTTTCTCGTAAAGAACCAAACGCACGAAAACGCATGCGATTGCTTGCAGTGTCTTTATTTTATGAGGGTAATAGCCGAACCGATATTGCAAAACGTCTAAACACAGCAAGAAGTAGTGTGAATAAATGGGTTTCTAGTTACCTAGAGAATGGGCTGGGTGGTTTAGACAATAAGCCTATTCAAGGACGTCCATCAAGGCTGCAACCGCAGCAACTTGAACAACTGTCTGAATTTATAAAGCGCACGAACACAGAGCTTCAAGGTGGGCGCCTTACCGGTGAAGACATTGTGCATTACATTCACACTGAATTTGGTGTTCATTACCACTTAAATCATGTCTATAAAATTCTAAAGCAACTTGGCTTTAGTTGGATCACAAGCCGCTCTAAACACCCGAAGCAATCATTACAGAGCCAAGATGCTTTTAAAAAACTTCCAACTGGAAACGATCCTTCACACACCAGGACATCTTCCTCTTGACCGTATCGACGTATGGTTTCAGGACGAAGCACGATTTGGCCAGCAAAATCCGACTACGCGCATTTGGGCTGAAACAGGCACTCGGCCACGGATTGTAAAACAACAGCAATTTGACTATGGATACTTATTTGGCGCGGTATGTCCAGCGACAGGCCAAACAGAAGCGTTAGTAAGTCCATTTGTAAATAAAGAAGCGATGACGCAGCACATGCGCCAGATATCACACGCGACACCTGCTGGAAGACATGCTGTCGTGATCATAGATGGCGCAGGCTGGCACACATACGATACAGCTGCAGAATTTAAAAACCTAACGCTTATAAAGCTTCCACCTTATTCACCAGAGCTAAATCCAATAGAGCAAGTATGGAGTTGGATACGACAACATTGTTTATCAAATAGAGTATTTTCAGGCTATGACGAAATTGTCGATGAAGTTTCAAAGGCGTGGAATCACTTTATTTCAATCCCGGATCGAGTAAGGAAAATGTGCAATCGGGAATGGATTAAATTGATTTAATCTTTATACGGAATGGTATAAAGAAGCGATGACGCAGCACATGCGCCAGATATCACACGCGACACCTGCTGGAAGACATGCTGTCGTGATCATAGATGGCGCAGGCTGGCACACATACGATACAGCTGCAGAATTTAAAAACCTAACGCTTATAAAGCTTCCACCTTATTCACCAGAGCTAAATCCAATAGAGCAAGTATGGAGTTGGATACGACAACATTGTTTATCAAATAGAGTATTTTCAAGCTATGACGAAATTGTCGATGAAGTTTCAAAGGCGTGGAATCACTTTATTTCAATCCCGGATCGAGTAAGGAAAATGTGCAATCGGGAATGGATTAAATTGATTTAATCTTTATACGGAATGGTATTAGCAAGGGTAAAGTTGAACTGTAGTGTTGTTTAGTACAGAGTCACCCTCAGCATTAACCCAGTTCATTCCCCAGGTAGGTTGGGTAGAGCGGAGCGAAACCCAACATAATCCATATGACCCTCTTCATAACCCATGGTTAAAAATTCTTAAAATCTCTACTGGTCTAACAGGTTAGCGATCTCTAAAATGGCTTACTTCACCTTGCGCTAATTCGTCTTTTATTAATGAGCTTTATCTCTTCATTCTGCATGACGAATTACCACGCTGTTGGGTTTCGCTGCGCTCTACCCAACCTACGGCAGACTTCCAAACTTTACTTTTTCAACTTTCCCCTCGCTAACTCTCGTTTATAACACTCATTCCCCTTGTTTTTGCTCTGCTTTGGCTAGTTGAATGTATTTTGTTTCGACTAGTTGTGAGAGGGGAACAAGTTCGAAGCCTTGTTGTTGTAGTTCTGGGAGGGCTTGTTGCAGAAAAGCAACGGTTTCTGGGTAGGGGTGGGCAATGGCGATTGCGTAGTTGAAGTGTTGAGCTTTGGTTTTTAGCTCTTCTAGTTGGTGTTGTAGCTGACTTTGGGTGACATTGTTATCAAGAAATACATGGCGAGATACATTTGCGACACCATACAGGTTAGCAACATTTTGTGCTTCACTTTGACTCGTTGTACGGCTGTCTAAGAAGTACAAACCACGTTTCTTTAATACTTCCATCGTCCATTTCATTGGCTCAGTAAGCTGTGTTAGCTCAGATCCCATGTGGTTATTGACCCCTTTTACTTGTGGTAAAGAGGCTAATGCATGGCCAAGGGTTGTTTGTAACTCTGACTTACTCATAGTATCGGTGAGCGCACCCGGACCAAGTGCTTTGGTTTTATCAAGCGCTTGCATGGGAACATGTAAAAGTAGTTCTTTATGAGTTCTACTGGCGCGTTCAGCAAATATTTGCGAATAGGGTGTATGGGGCAAGATTGAAAAGGTCACTTGCCCTGGTAAGTTTAATATTTCAAGGTCGCGCTGATGATTGCCTATATCATCGATTACTATGGCTATTTGCTTTGCTTGGCAGAATAGCGGTAGGCAACATACGGCGAGTAATAAGCCTTTTTTTAAGTTCACTTTTTGTAATTATTATATCCGTTGTGAGCATTTACTTACTGCATAATAACGAGCTGCTTTGCTGTAAGTTGCTTTTTGTCTTGTCTATCTAGAAGTGAGCTAAAAAGCGCCAATTCTTGGATATTTTTTATTATAACGCCTTGGTCAATTTCTGAAAGCATTGTTTGATTAATACTCACATCTGGAGTGATCCCTTTCCCATCGATAGATTGACCCAAAGGTGTGTAATAACGTGCTGTAGTCAGTTTTAATGCGGTATTACCGTTACCTAGAGGTATCAATGATTGCACTGAGCCTTTACCAAATGAAGTTTCGCCAATTAGCGCCGCTCGTTGATTGTCTCTCAGTGCTGCTGCGAGTATTTCAGCTGCAGAGGCTGAGTTTTCGTTAATTAGCACGGCAATAGGAGCGCCACTGAGTATGTCGCCTTTATGGGCTTTAAACTTCTGATTAGCTTCATTAAAGCGACCTTTGGTGGATACGATGGTGCCGTTATCTAAAAACAGATCTGCAACTTCAATCGCCCCTTGTAATGTACCGCCAGGGTTATCGCGTAAATCAATGATTAAACCTGAAAGAGGGAAGCTATTGGTGACCTGCATTTTTGCAAGCTCTCGAGCAACATCGTGCAATGTATGATTGTTAAATGCATTGATACTGATCAGTGCAACACCTGTATCTGCTAAATGGTCACTAACACTTTCTAGGTTAATCTGTTGGCGCTTAACCGAGAAATTAAGCTCAGTATTTGTCTCTCTTTTGATAACTACATCAACGGCGTTCTCACCGCTTTGGCGAATCAACTTAGCCACTTCTTCGATGCTTTTGTCTAAAATAGGCTGTTGATTAATCGCTATAACTTCATCATTTACCTGAAGACCCGCAAGCGCCGCAGGTGAGTTATTAATAGTGTTAACAATATACACCCGACCATCTTCAACTTTTACTTCTATACCGAGTCCTGTGTATCTACCATTAGTGCTACTGAAGATAGCATCGAGCTCAGTTTCGTCGAGATATTTTGAGTATGGATCAAGGCGTTCGAATAACGCTTCGACTTGTAAGTTATCAGGCTGAGTTACAAATGCGTTTTGTAGTTTCAGATCATCAACATAATATGTATGGATATTAAATAGGATTTCGTTTAGTTGCTGATGCTGTAGTGACTGTAACGAGGGTTTTGCAACAGCCTGAAACGATTGCAATATCAGGCATAGCAAGCTGACAAGTAATAAAAAAGACAGCTGAGTAAAAAACTTAGCTGCAGAAAAATGCGCTTTGTAAGAGTAAGTTGTGTTTAGCATCAGCTGCTCCTCATAGAGTGCAGCTATTTAATCAATTAAATGCGTCTGCACCATTTTACAGGATTTACTGCGCGTCCTTTGTGGCGTATTTCAAAGTATAGACCAGGATCTGGTTGTCCGCCGCTTTGACCGACTAATGCAATTGTTTCGCCTTCTCTAACAAGGTCGCCAACATCGCGAAGAAGGGTTTGAGCGTGACCATATAAGCTCATAAAGCCATCGCCATGATCAATAGCGATAACCCAGCCAAAGCCATTTAGCCAGTCAGCGTAAACCACTTGACCGTTCTGTACGCTTTTAACATTACTGCCTTCTTTAGCGCTGATAAGTACGCCTTTCCAATCTATGTTGCCGTGCTTGCGTTGTCCAAAGCGGTGGCGTAATGCTCCTTTGGTTGGCCAGTCGAGTTTGCCCTTACTACTTTGTAAGCCTAGTAATTCAACTTTTTCGTTTCGCTCTTGTTCAAGCTCTTCAATGGCGGTGATCAGGGTTTGCTCATTTTCTTTTAAATAATCAATTGAGCTCTTCGTTTCTTTTAACGCTGACTGGAGTTTATTGAGGTTAGTTTTACGCTCTTGCTGTGCATTGACTAGAGCTTGCTGGCGTCTTTTTTGCTCATCATATAAGGCAACTAGACGTTGTTTGGTTTTTTCAAGCTCAGCTTGGTTGTCTGCAATTTCTTGCTGCAGTGCTTTGAGTTCTTCAATTTGCTCAATACGTGCTTTATTTAAGTAATTATAATAACTTAGTGTACGCTCAATTTTGGCTGTGTCTTGTTGGTTAAGCAACATCTTTGAGTAGTCATGACTACCTGCCATATAGGCGCTTTTTAGTTGTGCAGCTAATAAGGTTTGGCGTTGTGTTTGCTGGGCTTTAAGTTGCTCAGCTTTAGCTTGTTGTTCGCGTTGTTGTTGCTCATTTTCTTTAACAGATTGGGCGGCAAGGTTTAATGCTTTGGCATTTTTGGCGATGTCGAGCTCATGGGCGCGCAGATCTTTACGCATTTGGGCAATGGACTTGCGTTGACCTTTAAGCTCAGCCTCTGTTTTTTGTAAAGCTGATTGAATGTCTGATAAGTCTTTTTTGGTTTAATCTTCATTAGCAACAACCGTAGTTGCTACTAATGAAGTCAGTATTAAACCAGTTTTAAGGAAGTGGTTAATACATTTACTCATAGCTTATTTCAGCGTCATTATTGGTTTACCAGTCATTTCACTTGGCTGCTCTAAGCCGAGTAGGTGAAGCATGGTTGGAGCCACGTCACTCAGTGTTTTACCATCATGTGGTGTCGCATCACGGCCAACATAGATAAATGGCACTGGCTCACTGGTGTGTGCGGTATGTGCTTGGCCCGTTGCTGGGTTAGCCATTTGTTCAGCATTACCATGATCGGCTGTAATAAGCGCTTCACCACCATGTTCTTCAAGTGCTGCAACTACACGACCAATACAATGATCAACTGCTTCACACGCTTTCACAGCAGCCTCAAATACACCTGAGTGGCCTACCATGTCTCCGTTAGGGTAGTTACAGATGATGGCATCGTATTTGCCGCTAGCGATTGCTTCAACAAGTTTATCGGTCAGCATTTCAGAGTTCATTTCTGGTTGCAGATCGTAGGTTGCTACTTGTGGTGATGGAATCAGTTCGCGAGTCTCACCAACAAATTCATCTTCACGACCACCACTAAAGAAAAAGGTCACGTGTGCGTATTTTTCTGTTTCAGAAATACGTAGCTGTGTTTTACCTTGTTTCTCTAACCATTCGCCTAATACATTTGTTAAAGGCTCCGGAGCAAACGCAATCGGCGCTTTAATGTCTGCTGCGTACTCTGTCATCATTACAAAAGCGCTTAACTTAGGTGATTTTTTCTTATCAAAACCACTGAAGTCAGCATCAACAAAGGCACGAGTCATTTCACGTGCTCGGTCTGCTCTGAAGTTAGCAAAGATAACAGTGTCGCCGTCATTGATCTCTGCAGCTGCTTGGCCTTCAGGTACAACCGTTGTTGCAGCCACGAACTCGTCGTTCTCGTCACGTGCATAAGCGGCTTCTAGTGCGGTTACACCGTCAGTGTAGCTGTATTCAGCAATGCCACTCACCATAACATCATAAGCAAGCTCGACACGATTCCAACGGTTATCACGGTCCATTGCATAATAACGACCAACAAGCGTGGCTAAACGGCCACAGCCAAGTTCAGCAAATACAGCTTCGATACGCTCAATTGAGGCTTTTGCACTGCGTGGTGGCGTGTCTCGACCGTCTAAGAAACCATGGAAGTAAACTTCTTTTGCCCCGCGCTTAGCAGCTAGTTCGATTGTTGCCACAATGTGGTCTTCGTGACTATGAACGCCACCTGGGCTTAAAAGGCCCATGATATGCACGGCTTTGCCTGCATTTACAGCTTTATCGATATTATCAACAAGCGCAGGGTTACTATCGAACTCACCATCTTCAATGGCTTTAGTGATACGCGTGAAATCTTGGTAAACGATTCGGCCAGCACCTAAATTTACGTGACCTACTTCAGAGTTACCCATTTGTCCTGCAGGTAAACCAACATCAAGTCCCGAACCTGAAATTAATGTATGTGGGCGGGTTGCCCAAAGGTTGTCGAGTACTGGGGTATTAGCAGCAAGTATGGCGTTACTTTCTGTGTCTTCACGGTATCCCCAACCGTCTAAGATCATTAATACCAATGGTTTTTTATGCTCTGTCATTATAGCTCCTGAAGATTGGCACTTATATATCACTAGCATACCGTGTTTTATGGTTTTGATCAGCTATCAATATGTCATATTAAAATATTTCACGCCCTAGCATTTTCAATTCAAGCACGTATACTTGCGTGGCAAATTTTAATTAACCCATGGCTATGCGCTGTGGTACCTAAATTTCTTAGTGGAAAACGCATGGATCAATATATTGAATTTATCTCGAATCATCCGGTTTTGAGCATTATCTGGTTGGCATTAGTTGCAATGCTGATCAGCAGTTGGTTTAAAAGTAAATTTTCGGCTATCCGTCAAATCAACCCACAGCAACTTACTTTGCTAATTAACCGTGATGATGGCCAAGTGATTGATATACGTTCACAAAAAGAGTTTAACTCTGGCCGTATTGCAGGCGCAACTCACTTAAATCCGGAAAAAGCAAAGCAATCTGATTTTTCAAGCCTTGAAAAGTTTAAGACGAAACCCATTATACTAGTATGTACCACGGGCATGACAGCCTCAGGTATCGCAACTGCAATGCATAAAGCAGGTTTTGAGCGTGTTTATGTATTAGCGGGCGGTATGGGCGCTTGGCAATCAGCTAGCTTACCAACAACGACCGGTCGTTAATAAGGCTCACTGCCCGATAGAGGAATTATTATGAGTAATGTTGTTCTTTACACAAAAGCATACTGCCCATTCTGCCAACGTGCTTTGGCGTTATTAGACAGTAAAGGTGTAGACTACACGAATATCGATATTGGTGTTCACCCTGAGCGTCGTGATGAAATGATCGACAAAGCAAATGGTGGTTACACAGTTCCGCAAATTTTCATTAATGATGAACATATCGGCGGTTGTGACGACATGATGGCAATTGAAGCGCAAGGCCTTTTAGACGCAAAGCTTAACGCTTAATAAATTTTAAATATAAAAACGAATACAAGTTAGGAATTACAATGAACGAAGAAAATCAAAACGCAGCAGCAGAACAAGCCGGCGCTCAATTCTCAATCCAACGCATCTACACAAAAGATGTTTCATTTGAGACGCCTAACTCACCTGCTATTTTCCAAAAAGAGTGGACTCCTGAAGTTAAGCTTGACTTAGATACTCGTTCTAACAAATTAGAAGAAGGTGTGTTTGAAGTTGTTCTTGCTTTAACAGTAACGGCTTCAATCGGTGAAGAAACTGCATTCCTATGTGAAATCCAACAAGCGGGTATTTTCACAATTGGTGAAGTTGAAGAAGTTCAACTTGCACACATGTTAGGTGCTTTCTGCCCGAACGTACTTTTCCCTTACGCACGTGAAGCAGTATCAAACCTAGTTAACCGTGGTACTTTCCCACAATTAAACTTAGCGCCAGTTAACTTCGACGCACTATTTGCTCAATACATGCAACAACGTGCAGCTCAAGATCAACAGGCAACTGCAGACGCATAAGCTATGAGTACAGCACAATCAGCTGTTACAGTATTAGGGGCGGGGTCATATGGCACCGCCCTTGCTATTTGCTTTGCCAGAAATGGCCACCCAGTTACTTTGTGGGGCCGCAATAGCGATGACGTTGCCACGCTTGCAGCTGAGCGAAAGAATCAACGTTATGTTCCAGATGTTAGCTTTCCTGACACCCTTCAACTAGAAGCTGATTTAGAAACGGCAGTTAAAGCAAGTAAGATCATTTTGGTTGTTGTGCCGAGTCATGCTTTTGCTGGCACGTTGCAAAAAATCAAACCTTGGTTGTCAGAAGGTGCTGAGGTTGCATGGGCTACCAAAGGTTTAGAGCCAAATACAGGGCGTTTATTGCAAGAAGTAGCGGTACAAGAGCTAGGAGATGATGTTCCTCTGGCAGTGCTTTCAGGACCTACGTTTGCAAAAGAAATGGCAATGGGATTACCAACTGCTATTTCGGTATCGTCGACTTCTAAAGACTTTGCTAAGCAATTAGCTGACCTTTTACACTGTGGCCGCTCATTTAGGGTGTATAACAATGATGACTTTATTGGAATACAGCTTGGTGGCGCAGTTAAAAATGTCATTGCGATTGGCGCAGGTATGTCTGACGGTTTTGGCTTCGGTGCCAACGCACGTACTGCTTTAATCACTCGCGGTTTAGCTGAGCTGTGCCGTTTAGGTTGTGCATTAGGTGCCCGTTCAGATACCTTTATGGGTATGGCCGGCCTTGGTGACTTGATCTTAACCTGTACAGATAACCAATCTCGTAACCGTCGCTTTGGCCTTGCTCTTGGCAAGGGTGAAGGCGTAGAAGCTGCGATTGAATCTATTGGTCAGGTTGTTGAAGGCTATAGAAATACCAAAGAAGTGTATTTACTTGCTGAGCGCACTGGTATCGAAATGCCAATAACGGAGCAAATTTACCAAGTGCTTTATGAAAATAAAGATGTAAAAGAAGCTGCGATGGCACTACTTGGCCGTGAGCAAAAATCTGAATAATTTAGATTGTGCACTTTTAAATAAAAAACGCGATTTATTAATCGCGTTTTTTATTTAAAGTATATTTCTAATCATTAGCTTGATTGTTGCTTTTTTAATTTTTCGTTAATAAATTCGCTAACTTGCTCAGCTTTTAATGGCTTACAGTAATAATAACCTTGTTGAAAATGACAGCCCATAATATGTAGCATGTAGGCTTGTTCTTCTGTTTCTACTCCTTCGGCGACCACATTAATATCTAAATATTTAGCTAGTCGCACTATGGTGGCGGTGATATTACGATCTTGGTCGTTTTTATCGATGTCTTTTACGAATGACTTGTCAACTTTTAGCGTATCAATAGGAAAGCGTTTTAAGTAACTGAGTGATGAATGACCTGTTCCAAAATCATCTAGTGCAATATGTACACCTAGTGATTTTATACGTTTCATTTGCTGCTCTGCAAACTCAGGGTTATCCATCATGGCGCTTTCTGTGATCTCGAGTTCTAAGCAATGTGCTGGGATGTCAAATTTAGCCAAATTATCAACGAGTGTTTCTATAAGACTACTTTGTTGAAAGTGTAGGGCTGAAATATTAATAGCTACATTACCAAACGAAATGTTTTGTTTTCGCCACTGTGCCAGTTGATTAAGTAGTTGTTCCATTAGTAATTGGGTAAGCGGAATAATGGCACCATTTTGTTCAGCCAGCGGAATGAACTCGTCGGGGTTAATCACACTGCCATCTTCTTGTGGCCAGCGAACTAATGCTTCAAAGCCGTATAACTGATTATGCTGGGCATCAAACTTAGGCTGAAAATAAAGCTCAAACTCATTGTTGTTGATAGCTCTAAATAAAGCGCTTTCTTTGGTTAACTCGGTTGGGTCGAGTGTGTGGCGGTCTTTGTCAAAAAATTGATATGTATTATGGCCCATTTTCTTAGCATGATTCAAAGCACTGGTTGCGCTGCGCATTAAGTATTCACAGTTGTAGGCGTTGTCTGGATAGATAGCAAGGCCGCAACAGGCAGATAGCGAAGTCTCAAAACCATCCAACATAAAAGGGGTTTTGAATTGCTGCAGCACGATGTCTGCGGTCTTTTTGGCGAAGAATACCGTTTTACCTGAATAGAGATAGGGCGGCACAAGAATCGCGAATTCATCTGCGCCGAGTCTTGCAATGGTAAAAGCTGAGTTGAGTGCGCCAGTAAGACGGCAAGCAACTTCTTTTAATAAAACATCTCCAACAGTATGGCCCAAAGAGTCGTTTATTTTTTTGAAGTTATCTAGGTCGATAAATATGATTAGCAAGCTTGGGTATGTGTCGTTACAGGCTTTAATCGCTTTTTCGAGCGACTCTATAAAAATGGCGCGGTTTGATAAACCAGTGACAGTATCTTTGGTTGTAAGCTTGAGCATCGTGCGCTCGTTATTCTTACGGGCTGTTATATCTGAAAATACTCCGACATAGCGAACAGATTTTTTGAAAAAGCGTGAAGTCGTAATTTTAGTAATGGATAAATCAAGGGCGTAGGGTTTGCCATTTTTACGGACATTCCAAATTTCACCAGACCAATAGCCATCATCTATAAGCTCTTGCTTTATAATTGCTTCTAATTGTTGGTCACAAACGCCATTAGATGTATGTGCTTTAAATCGTTTACCGATGACATCATCCTCGCTAAAACCTGAGATTTCGCTAAATGTTCTATTAACCTCAATGATATTGAACTCATCATCAGTAACCCAGACAGCGTCTTTCGATTTTGAAAGTAACGCATCAACAAAAACCAATCTCTGTTTTTTACGCAGTAGAGCAATACTAATAATTATCACTACTGCGATGAGTAATAACAAGGTAAGTGCTGCGGTGATAACATAACTTGTTAAAGCAATCGGTGGGTTGGAAGTGAAAACTGTTGCAGCACTGGCAAAGTGCTGTAACAGTAAAATGATACAGCACACTAGGGTGAAAATACGCATTACTTTCCATCTAAAGTATTAAATCAGCCCTTTTAGATTAGTATATTAAAAAAGGTCGTGCTAAATAATTAGTGGATAATTTTAAATCACATTTTCAGTGCATTATTGACCGTTCACAAACCCTAATTGACGCCAAGATTCATAAACAAATACAGCCACTGAGTTAGATAAGTTCATGCTACGGCTGTCTTTTTGCATTGGAATGCGTACACGTTGTTCTTTCGGTAATGATTGAATGAGTTCATCAGGTAAGCCACGCGTTTCTGGCCCAAACACTAAACAATCGCCGGGTTGGTATTGCGCTTGATGATGAAATTGGCTGCCCTTTGTTGTGCAAGCATAGACTTTTTTTGGTTGGCACTTTTCAAGGTATGCTTCAAACGAGGCATGGCGCTGTACATGGCTAAACTCATGATAATCAAGGCCAGCTCGCTTTACACGTTTATCATCCCACTCAAAACCAAGTGGTTCAATTAGGTGTAACGCATAACCTGTGTTTGCGCATAAGCGAATGATATTACCCGTGTTTGGTGGAATTTCTGGTTGGTACAACACAATATCAAGCATGTGAATCTCATTTTAAAGGATTTGATCTGCTGCTGAGTATACACGAACTAGAAAGAAAAGATGATATACTCAATACAGTTACTCACTTAAGGTAAGTTGTTGTGCAGCATCGTAGTTACGAGTTTTGGGTTAAAACAGCGAGTCTAGTCACCATTGTTATGGTGAGTTTAATGATTGCTGCAAAAAGCTGGGCATGGCTTGCATCTGGCTCGGCATCAATGTTGGGTTCTTTAACTGATTCGTTAATGGATATCACCGCATCACTGATGAGTTTTTTAGTGCTTGGTTATGCACTGCGTCCTGCTGATGACGATCATCGCTTTGGTCACGGTAAAGCCGAAGCATTAGCAGGGCTTGCACAAGCCGCTTTTATAGCAGGTTCTGGTTGTTTTTTAGCGTTTCATGGCATTGAGCGCTTATTTAATCCTGTAACTTTAAAGCATTCTGATCTTGGTATTTGGGTCAGTATTTTCGCTATTGTTTGTACGCTCGTGGTGGTGTTTGTGCAAACTAAGGTGATCAACCACACTGAATCAATCGCCATTAAAGCAGACTCGATTCATTATAAAGGCGATTTAATCTTAAATTTGGCCGTACTACTGGCAATTGTGTTAGCTAAGTACGGTGTTGCTTATGCCGATCCATTATTTGCTATTGGTGTGGCTGTTTATTTACTTTATAACAGTTGGGACATTGCTCGTGACAGTGCTGATCATTTAATGGATAAAGAGCTGCCAGATGAAGAAAAAGCAGAGATACTCGCCATTGTGAATAGTCATCAAGACGTATTTGGCGCCCATGATATTCGCACCCGCCAAGGTGGTAAAATTAAGTTTATTCAGATGCATTTAGAGCTGGAAGACTCTTTATCATTATTAAGAGCACATCAAGTTGCTGATGAAGTAGAAGCGTTAATTCAAACGCATTTTGATTGCGAAATGGATATTTTAATGCACTTAGACCCACTTTCAGTAGTTAACAAAACACGTCAAAGTTCTGCACAAAATTGATAAAAATCACAGAGTACTGCTTGTCTGATCTCGTCGCGTTCACACAATAACTCGTGGCGAGCACCTGCGTAGCTTTTTAGTTGTGCTTGCTTTTGCCTATGGGTAAGTGCAAATTGCGCAGCGTTATCGACTACGGTATCTTGCTCTGCGCTGGCGATAAACAAAGGAATATCGACTTTTTTATCGACTAAAGAAGCAATAAAATCAAACGACGCATTAAGCCAACCATAGGTGACGCCACCTAGTTGTAAATCACCTTCTGCTGCATAAAGCTCTCTGAACAGTTTATATCGAATTTCACTACTGGTTAGTTCATTAGCTGCAAAGTCGACGGGTAAATAATCGCTTTGGCCAAATGCGTAACTGCGGCCAAGACCAAGTAAGGATGCAATTTTAGCAGCCAGTTTTGCTACAGGCTTTGGCGTGCCTTTAGTATAGATATCAAACATCGGCGCTGATAAAAAAGCACCCGCAAATTGATGTTGATAACGCGACAGGTAATCATAGGCAATGGCACTGCCCATAGAGTGGCCAAGCAAAACCTGCTTTCCTTGCCAGTGTTGTTGCACCACTTTTTCTATAAATACAGCAAAGTCATTTGCGTAATCAGTAAAACGGTTTACATAGCCTTTATGAGTATTTTTTAGATGACGATAAGAGCGGCCTTGCCCCTGGTGATCAACACTAAAAACCGCAAAACCATTTTGATATAGCTCCCAAAGCAACTCTTTGTACTTAACTAGAGATTCTATACGGCCAGTACTGATAACGATGGCCGTTTTTGCTTGCTGAGGAATAGCATAGCCGTAATAAAGCTTGCCATGAGCGGTGCTCAGAAAGTCTTGCTTTAATTGCTCAGAAAAAAACTGGTTAATATTAGGTAGGTTACTAACAAGACTTGCTTCGCTACTGTAAAACATTTACTCACTCTTAAATGGGAGACGGATGTTTACGCATAGTCCGCCATGTTCTTGGTTTTCAAGTGTTAGTGTACCATCATGTGCTGAGATAGCATTCTTTGCAATTGCAAGACCTAAGCCTGTGCCCCCAGTGTTTCTATCGCGAGCATGTTCTTGGCGAAAGAAGGGTTCACATAGCCTTGCAAGGTTCGCTTCATCAACCCCTTTACCATCATCACAAACAGTAATGTAAATAGCATCTGATTCAACTAAACCTATTGAGATTGAATGTTCTGCGTATTTAATGGCATTGCGAAGTACATTTTCAAGTGCGCTGGCAATTAAGGTTTCGTCACACTTCAAATCGGCCGTTAGTGAGCCATTTATAATAAGTTCTTTATTACTTTGCTTAGCTTCAAATTGAGCATCGTTAAGTACATGATCAACAATCACTTGTAAAGATTGTGTACTTAACGCTAGGGTTTGGCTTTTGGCCTCTAAGCGAGAAACTTGAAGGACATCGGCAATCATTTTATCGAGCTGATTAGCCTCTTTTTCAATACGCTCTAAATAAGCGTGTTGAGCGTCATCAGCTTGCATTTGTGCAAGCCCTGTGGCCATTTTTAAGCGCGTTAATGGTGAGCGTAGTTCATGGGAAATATCTGCTAGTAATCTTTTTTGCGCGCTAATAAGCTGCTCAAGTTGTACTGCCATGGTATTAAAGTCACGACCAAGTACACCTAACTCATCTTGACGAGTAGGGGATACATCGGCACGAGCTGTTAAATCGCCATGAGCTAGTTTTTTTGCGGTTTCTTTTAAACTATTAATGGGTGCAATTAAGTTGCGGCTAAAGAAGAAACTCAGCATCAAGGATGCAACTAACGCTATCAGTAGTTTAAGCCAAACTGGCATTAGCCATAGGCTGACAAAAAACGGTTTCTTGCGTTTTTCATCGATTTCATAAAGATAAAATTTACCTTCGGGTACATTTAAAGCTACCGGTCCATAAGCTTGGTATTCATCGGTAAAAATAATTTGCGGACGCATATATTTGGTAAAGTTCAGCAAGCTTAAATCAATGTCTTTGGATACAGGTTCGCTGAGCATTTCAACACCATGTACCTCACCATTTAAGTACAGTAATTTATGCTTTGATAAGCGCGGATGAGATAAAACCTCTTGAGTTGGTTTGCCGTGCTTAGCAACAATACGTTCAATACTTTTAGCAGTGTACTCTAGGTTCTTAAGCATGGGTCCACGCAGCTCATCGTTGCCGACATTGCTCGTTAATTGGCTTAAAAAAACCAATATTGTGATAGTCGCTATGACGGTAACCCAAAACCAGGCAAATATTTTTAAAAACAAATAATGGCGAGGATGCTTTAGCCAACTTGGAGTTTGCATATTATTCGCCTTGTATTAATACATAACCACTGCCACGCATGGTTTTGATCCGTTCATTACTAACGTGTTCTGCAATCTTTTTACGGATGTTGCTGACATGCATATCGATTGAACGGTCAAAAGGGGCAAGGCGTCTACCAAGGACTTGCTCACTTATTTGTTCTTTGCTGATCACTTCACCGGCATGTTGTACTAGCATGGCAAGGATCTCATACTCAGTGCCGGTTAGACTAAGTACATTGTCTTTAACAGAAGCTTCTCGCGTTGCAAAATTAACATTGATGCTGTTAACACTCAATGAGCTGGCCTGTTGGCTCGATAAGCTATTGATATGTTCGATGCGACGGGTAATTGCTTTAACGCGAGCTAGCAGTTCTCTGTGGTTAAATGGCTTAGGAATATAATCATCTGCGCCTAGCTCTAAACCAAAGATACGATCAAAGTCTTCGCCTTTCGCGGTTAGCATGATCACTGGAGTAAGCTTATGTTGTCTTAACTGCTTTAACACTTCAAAGCCATCCATAGATGGCAGCATCACATCAAGCAATATTAGCTCATAGTTATGCTTTATAGCTTGTTTTAGGCCTTCAGCGCCATCATGAACACACTCTACTGTAAAACCTTGTGCTGATAAGTACTCGCTGAGTAATTCGCACAATCCTGTATCGTCGTCGATCATTAATAGTTTCATTCTGACACCTAGCTATTTATTTCTTTAAGGTTATTTTACTCAGTAAATTGTGTAAAAGTGAATCTTTACACAACCTTTACACTGGTTTGCGTTCCTTTGCATTGAATTAGTTATAGTTAACCCATCAGTCGGAAACGACAACAGAGCACAACCCAATAAAAGGTAATGATTATGACTATTTCAAATAAGCTTTCTAAATTCGTTCTTGTTTGTGGTTTAGCAGCAGCGAGTGTCGGTGCTACTTCAGCAATGGCGAAAGGTGACTTTAACCGTGGGATGAATCCACAAGCACGTTTTTTACTTTCTGAGCGTGGTATTGATAAATTACAACTTACAGAAGATCAGCAAACGCAACTTAAAGCGATTTTTGCCGAGCAGAAAACACAATTTGCAGCACTGCGTGGTGATAAAGATGCAATGAAAGCCGCTCGTACTGCGCACAAAGAGAAAATGGATGCGTTATTAGCAGCTAAAACATTTGATGAAAATGCCGCATTAGAACTAATTAATGCGCGTCAAGAAAAAGGCCAGCAGTTTGCAATGCTAAAAATGAAATCTGATCATGCCATTTGGCAGGTTTTAAATGCTGAACAGCGCGAAAGCTATCAAGAGATTAAAAAGCACCTGCGTAAAAAAGGTCACAAAAAGGGTCACCATGGTTCACGCGGAGAGCGCAAAGGTGAGCGTTCTGAAGGTTAATACCAAATTACTATTGATATAAAAAATGCGGCAAATGCCGCATTTTTTGTATTTGACGCTTTATTCTTTAAAGAATGAATCATCGTTTTTAGCTAGCATCGCTTCGATATCTTCAATCATATCTTGGCTCAAATCATTAGCATTGCTAATTGGGCTAGAAATTTTATTGTTCTCAAACGACCACTCACCTAAATCTATTAGCTGGCAGCGTTTTGAACAAAATGGACGATGTGGGCTTTGTTCTGACCATTCTACTTTGGCTTTGCATGTTGGGCAGTCTACAACTGTTGGCATGATATCACTCTTAATTAAGCTCTTTCGTCAGATCTTACTGAACAGTTAGTTGAGAATCCAGTAACGAATTTGTTTAGAAACTCGTTACTCGGTTTATTTCAGCCAGAGAGGTAACACCATCGGCGGCTTTTTTTAGGCCTGATAAACGTAGATCATTAAAGCCTGAGCGAAGAGATACTTCAGCGATTTCGAGTGAGTTACCACCACGCATAATAATTTGCGCTATTTCAGGGGTAATTTGCATTACCTCGTAAATACCAACTCGACCTTTATACCCTTCAGTACAGCTGTCACAGCCTTTTGGTGCGAATAGCTGAACTTCATTGAGTTTGTCTTTATCAAAACCTTGGCGAATCAATTCTTCATCAGGCAGTTTTTCTGGTGTTTTACACTTAGGGCAAAGTCGTCTTGCTAGACGCTGCGCAATAATAAGACTGATTGAACTTGCGACGTTATAAGCAGGAACACCCATATTTAAAAGACGAGTAAGAGTTTCTGGTGCTGAGTTGGTATGCAGAGTTGATAATACCAAGTGACCTGTTTGCGCCGCTTTTATTGCAATTTCAGCGGTTTCAAGGTCACGGATCTCACCAACCATTACGACATCGGGATCTTGTCGTAAGAAGGCCTTCAATGCATTAGCAAAGGTCATGTCTGCCTTTGGATTAATTTGTACTTGGTTAATCCCTTCAAGGTTGATTTCTACTGGATCCTCGGCAGTACTGATATTACGCTCTGGCTGGTTAAGAATATTCAAACCAGTATAAAGTGATACGGTTTTACCAGAACCTGTTGGGCCGGTTACTAAGATCATGCCCTGTGGTTGCTCAAGTGCATCCATGTAGAGTTTTTTCTGCTCTGGTTCATAACCAAGTACATCGATACCTAGCATAGCACTTGATGAGTCGAGAATACGCATTACGATTTTCTCGCCCCAAAGAGTAGGCAAGGTACTGACACGGAAGTCGATACTTTTACGTTCAGTGATTTTAAGCTTAATACGGCCGTCTTGAGGTTTACGTTTTTCTGCTATGTCTAGTCGTGACATAACCTTGATACGTGCAGATAAACGGCTCGCTAAGCTATTTGGTGGACTTGCCATTTCATGCAAAATACCATCGATACGAAAACGCACACGGTAGCGGTGTTCATAAGGTTCAAAGTGTAGATCTGATGCACCTTTTTTAATCGCATCCATCAATATTTTATTGATGTAAACGATAATAGGGGCATCGTCTTTATCTTCATCTTTGCTAGCTAAGTCGCGAGGGGCTTCTGTTTCAAGCTCACCAAGTTCTTTAAACTCATCTTCACTTAAATGTAAGCCACCTGCGGCATCAAGTAATTGCTCAATTTTATTTTCAAGTTGCGTGTAATCAACAACGACCACTTCGCATGAAAGGCCAGTACTAAATTCAAAGTTTTCAAAGGCACCGTAGTCGGTTGGATCTGAGGCGGCAATGTAGAGCTTACGGCCTTTTTTAACGAGAGGTAGAATGTGGTGCTCACGAATTAGCTTTTCTTTTATTAGCTCCTCGCTAATATTTGCTACATCGAAATCTTTTATATCAAAATATGGTACACGAAAAAGGTCAGTGCATTGCTCTGCGAGCTCATGTCCAGCCATTCCACATGTTTTGGAAATAAGCTCTGCAGTAGAGCTGTATTCGCGCTGCTTTGATTTTACGGTCTCTGCATCAATGCGACCGAGTGTAATAAATTTTCGAAGTAGCGGTGAGTTAATATTCATTGAACACCTAGTTTGATCCTTTATTTGCCACAATCTAACAGAAAAAGTAAATCGGTTACATCAGTCTTGTCTGATTTTGGAAAAATTGCAAAATAAATTAACTATAAACTCAAATGTTTAGCTAGTTAAGTGGTACTTTGGTATTGGTTTTTTGTGACTGTTCTTTTACAAAAATAAGTATTTAAATCAATAATATCGTTAAATTAAAGTTAGGTATTTCTCGTGCAGTTTTTGTATATCAACTTTTACCTCTGAAAGTAGACGGTTGTTATCTAATGTATCTGTCGCTTTTTGTTGCTTATCTGCTCTGGACATTTGTGAAGCGATGATTTGCTTAGCTAATTCAACAGAGATCTTGTCTCGAGTTGTGGTTCTCGTTATTTGCACTTCAACAGGAACATCTACCAATAGAGTATGATCACAGAATTGATCTAAGCCATTTTCAAAAAGTAGAGGCGCAACTAATATTACATACTGGCTGGTGGCTTGCTTTAATTGCTTGAGGATTGATTCTCTAATAAGCGGGTGCAATAAGTTATTAAGCCATTGCTTTTGTGATTCATCAGCAAAAATAATTGCTCTTAGTTTTGCGCGATCAAGGCTGCCATCAGAAGTGAGTATTTCATCGCCAAAGTGTTTAGTAATTTTTTCAAGGCCAGTTGAACCTGGCTCAACGACCTCTCTAGCCACGATATCGGCATCAACCACCTGAATGCCAAGCTCTTCAAACATGGCACTTATTGCACTTTTCCCTGAGCCGATACCACCCGTTAACCCTAAAATCCAGCTTGCCATAATCAGTAACCCAAATAATTAAAGTAATAAGCTTGAATTTGCTCACCCCAAAGCAAGGTTAGCCAACCGGCAATTGCAAGGTAGGGCCCAAATGGGATTGGCGTGGTTTTATCTTTACATTGAATAATTATTTGCGCAATGCCGATAATGGCACCAACGACACTTGATAACAGCACTATGGTTAAAATATCTTGCCAACCTAATAGCGCACCAAACACGGCTAACAGTTTAAAGTCGCCATAACCCATACCCTCTTTACCTGTAGCAAGCTTGAATAACCAATAGACACTCCATAAGCTCAGGTAGCCAACTGCTGCGCCGATAATGGCATCGCTTGGTGCAATAGTAATATCCATAGTGGCAGCAATCAGCGCTAACCAAACGAGTGGTAGGGTGAGCTGGTCGGGCAATAACATGTGATCTACATCGATAAAAGTTAATGCAACTAAAAACCAAGTAATCAATATATAAAGAAGAGCAAGCGTTGTTGGGCCAAACACAGCAGCAACAATTAAACTTAAAACCGCTGTAAGCATTTCCACAATAGGGTAGCGCACAGAAATAGGTGTTTGACAATTAGCACAGCGACCTTTTAATAATAGCCAACTTAGCACAGGGATATTTTGCCAAGCTTTGATCGGTGCTTTGCATTTTGGGCAGGTTGAATTAGGTTTTACTAAATTAAAGGGGGTTTGTTCAGTTTGCTGTTTTGAATTTAGCTCGTCGGCCAATACAATACGGCATTCAGTTTGCCATTCTCTTTTCATCATCAGTGGCAAACGATAAATCACCACATTTAAAAAGCTACCAATACACAGGCTTACTAAGCCCACAGTCAAAAAATAAAACCACTGCTGGCTTTGCATCGCAGTGGTTATATCAAGAAAAAAATTTTCCATTAAAATACCTAGTTTTTTATTCTTAGAGCAAATAATCTGACAGTTTATGAGGCAATATAGTTGCAGCTACTTATTGCAAATCAATTCACTAATTGTCGCGGGGTAAACCCGCTGCTACATGCACAAGTTAAAAATTTTAGTTGGAACTGTTTTTATTATTTATTTTGTGTAGCAAGTTATCAACTAGCGTTTTGAGTTTTTACTTACAGCTGTGTTTAAATCACCGACCCTAACTGGAAGATAGGTAAGTACATAGCAACAATTAAACCACCAACCAGCACACCTAGTACAGCCATGATCAGTGGCTCAAGTAAGCTTGATAAACCATCCACGGCATCATCAACTTCTTGCTCATAAATTGTGGCTACTTTGGCAAGCATACCGTCAAGTGAACCCGACTCTTCACCAATAGCCACCATTTGGATCACCATATCGGGGAATATTTTAGAGTTGCGCATTGCCCAGTTCATTAAATTACCTGAGCTCACTTCTGCTTTAATTTCTAAAATAGCATAGCGGTAAACCGCATTACCAGAAGCGCCTGCAGCAGAATCAAGAGCATCAACCAGTGGCACACCAGCCGCAAAGGTTGTTGATAAAGTACGAGCGTAACGAGCAACGGCTGCTTTATTTAAAATCATACCAATAATAGGTAGCTTTAATATGGCTCTGTCATTAGCATCCCTGAGTTTTTTACTTTTTAATAGTGCTTCTTTATAAGCAAAACCAGTGGCGATAATAGCAATAAGCATCACCCACCAATACTCCTGCATAAACTCAGAAATGCCAATCACCATTAAAGTAAATGCGGGAAGTTCGGCACCAAAGCCATTAAAGATATCTTGAAATTGCGGTACTACGAATATTAAAAGTATAGAAGTTACAATGACAGCAACAACCAAAACTGCAATCGGATAAAACATGGCCTTTTTAATCTTTGATTTTAATGCTTCGGCTTTTTCTTTATAAAGCGCAACACGGTCAAAAATTTTATCAAGGGCACCCGACTGTTCACCAGACGCAACCAGGTCGCAATATAAATCATCAAAATAGCGCGGATGTTTACGGAGCGCTTGAGAAAGTGGCACACCCGCTTTGACTTCATCACCAATTTCTTCCATAAGTTTGGTAAGACTTTTGTTTTTAGTCCCTGTCCCTATCATTTCTATAGTTTGTATAAGAGGCACACCTGCCATCAGCATAGTGGCAATCTGTCGTGTAATTAAGGCGATATCTTTTGGCGTAATTTTTTGTACAGATTTAATGCCAAATAACGGTTTTGGTTTACGTTTTACCTTAGAAGGAGTAATCCCTTGTTTTCGGAGTTGGGCTTTTACGAGGGCAATGCTTTGACCAGAAAGTTCACCTTCAAGTTTTTTACCTCGAGAGTTGACACCTATCCATTGAAAGGTATCTAAGCTTTGATTGTTTTCTTTCTTCGTCATATTTTACCTATAAAATATTTTTACAATATTTGATCGAAATATTGCCGTTTGACCAAAAGTCAGGTCCGCTGGGTTTTGAGCTAGTACAATTATAACTAAAGTAGGCTAGTAATAAGTATGTTACAATAACGATTGATAAGTAAACTGATTCTTTTTGGCTTATAATTACAGGTTGCCTATTTTCACGTGAGGATTTCAGGCCAAGTGTTAAGCCGATTAATATAAGAAATAATGTTTGAGTCATAGGAGTTACAATCACCCCACTGAAAAAGGAGTATATAATCAGGCTCAAAAGTGATAGTAAGCAAGTGGATATAGCAGAAATAGGATTGCTTTTTTCTAAACCAGATAGGGATTTCCTCGTAAACCTATAGAGTGTAAGTACAATTATGGTTAAAGATAAAAAACCGAGTTCATTTAACATTTGTAGAATGCTGTTGTGAGGGTGACTAGCAGTATGTACCTCTGATGTATATGAACCAGGTCATTACCTAATAGAAAACTACCTAATGACATATTGCTAAGAGTTTCTGCCCATAATTCTAGCCTTCCACTAGAACCCGATCTTAATATATTATCATTTGCATCATATGTAATAATATATAACAAATAAAAAATTATTGCTGAAGCTGATGCATAAGTGATTTTTCTCATTAATAATTTTGGTATTAATTGTAACCTTAAAAATAATAAAATTGATAATGAAATTGATAATAAAGCCCCCCTAGCTCCAGAGTAAAAAAGTAGAAAAAGGTTAACTATAAGCATTAAAAAGGCAAGGTGACATAGCTCTTTTTTAGATAAGTAATAAATTGTTACAGGAATGAAAAGTAATTGAACTTGATTATAAAAGCGGATGTTATCAAAAGAAGTAACAACCCCAGCCACTGAAGGAGTTGCACCAGATATTAAAAAGAAAGCGAAGTTCATTAAGGATAGGAAGCAAATAAAAGAACTAGTAAAAAATATTATAAATAGGAATTTGTTAACATTACTTTTTATAGTGTACCCCACACCGATTAAACTTAGTAGCATTATCATATGGAGTAAATTCAAGCTAGACTGAAGAGGGAACCTACTAAAAAAAGCAGAAATTAATGCAGATAAAAAAATAAACCAAATCGCAAACTTATTCGTACTTTCTAAATTTAGAAAAAGAAGTAAATAAGGGGAGAGGGCTGCTAAAAGCAAAACCTGCAAAACTCTTTTCTTGTTGTAAAGTCCGAAGAGGGTCTCATCGAGCACTGGTAACACAGATAGAAATAGAAAAATTGAGAGTAGGGTTAATAATTTATTGTATTCTCTCATAGTCAATTAGATAGAAGCCCTAAAGTAAAAGAGCTTCTATCTTACTTAGCTTTTATTAGCTTCCATTTCTACAATTTTGTGGGACAAATTTATTGAGAGATGATGCACTAACTTTACATGTCCAAGTAATAGCATTGTCGTCATAGTCAGGAGTAAATGCCAAACTACCACTGTCTAAATCAGTGTTTGTTCCCTTAATGGCAACTTCAATTGCACCATTTTCTCCTACAGTCACAGATTCTACATAAGTGGAAGTAATATCAGTGCTTGTAGCCAAACCAACCGCTGAATTAGAAGCGCAGCTTGTTAGTGAACCATTTGAAATAGCGCATTCACTAACAGCTGTTTTTGCTGAGCTACCAAAAGCTATAACTTCACTGACTTTTGCACGTGTAGTGTAATCTTGATATGCAGGCAGTGCTACTGCTGCCAAAATACCGATGATTGCAACTACAATCATTAATTCAATTAGGGTGAAACCCTGTTGCTTTTGTTGTGTCATTTTGTTCCTCTCCTAAAGGATATGAATTGGTGTAAGTTTAGCTGTGACTCCAGCGCTGTAAACCAAGGCTCAAATTACAGGATAAATCTTACAGTTTTAATTAAAACGTCTTTAAATAAAGCTTGTTTTATAACAAAAAATTCTTAGAACTTCCCTTGTTCTGAAAACATAAACTAACTTTAGCATTATTCAATGATTTTGAAAGCTATTTTCCTGTAAGCTAGAGAGTTTTTCAGAACTTTCCTACTTTTGTTTGAGACAGGTCAAGCTAATCAAAATGTTGCACTGTTTGGTATGGCATCTTTGCTGATACTATTAGCGAGTGTAATTAAGGTATGTATAAGAACAAAGGATGCAAGCATACAAAAGAGTGATAAATGCCTATTAAATGTTTGTTTTTTGTTACTGGAATAGGCTTTGTACGTATTTAATGCTTTTTTTATTTCTTTGTCAACGGATTAGGTAAGCATTAAATACGTGGCTAGCTATTTTTAAGCACTAAAACGCATTGAAAGGTCGATTGATTGTAAATTTTTTGTAAGTGCGCCACTTGAAATAAAGTCAACGCCAGCCTGCGAATAGGCTTTTAAGGTTTCGAGTGTCATGTTGCCAGATACTTCGAGCTTTGCTCGCTTGTCTGTCAGCACGACTGCTTGTTGAATTTGTTCGACTGTAAAGTTATCAAGCATGATGATATCAGCACCTGCTGTGATTGCTTGCTCAAGCTCATCAAGTGACTCCACCTCAACCTCAACTGGTTTTGTAGGGTGATTGATTTTTGCTTGAGCGACGGCTTTATCAATGCCACCACAGGCAGCGATGTGGTTTTCTTTAATTAAGAACGCATCAAAAAGGTCGATGCGATGATTCGCACCGCCACCACATTTTACAGCGTATTTTTGTAGCGCACGTAAGCCAGGAATTGTTTTACGTGTGTCGAGTAACTGCGTAGTCGTGCCCTCAAGCTCTTTTACGTAATGAGCAGTTGTTGTTGCTGTACCTGAGAGTGTTTGTACAAAGTTAAGGGCTGTGCGCTCTGCAGTTAAAATTGCGCGAGCTGAGCCTGATGCTGTAAAAAGTGTGCTATTTGCAGCTACTTTGTCGCCGTCATTTACAAGTACTTCAACGTTTACTGTAGGATCGACTTGGTTAAAAACTTCTAAAATAATGTCTTTACCACAAAATACGCAGTCTTCACGGGTAATTACCTTAGCATTGGCTAGCTCGTTTTCTGGAATTAGTTGCGCGGTAATATCACCGTCATTTGCGCTTTGGTAATTTAAATCTTCATCAAGGGCAAGTTTTACCAGTTGGCTAATTAATGTGTGTGGGACTGACATGTCGAAAGCTCATTGTTTATTAATAAATTGGCGAAATTTTACTATGTTTAACCCCTCAATAGAAGACAAAGATTGGCTACAGTAAAGTATTCCCCACTGTTACTTTAAGTGATTGAATCAAAGCAACTAGACCCTGAGATTTTAACCCTTTACACTATTTAACTTTATTGTCATCGTTAGTTTTTAATATGCATATAAATGAATTGGGTCAATTAAACAATGTGTTACAAAGGCCCTGTACACATTACGATGAACGCCCAGAAGGCGAGGTATCATTACTTGTTATTCATAATATTTCATTGCCAGCAGGGCAGTTCGCAACGCCTTATGTTGATGATTTGTTCATGGGAACAATTGATTGTACGGCGCATGAAAGCTTTGCTGATTTAAAAGGCTTAAGAGTGTCTGCACATTGCTTTATTCGTCGTACCGGTGAAGTTATTCAGTACGTGCCTTTTGAGAAACGAGCTTGGCACGCCGGTATCTCAACGTTTGAAGGTAGAGAGCGCTGTAATGATTTTAGCGTGGGCATTGAGCTTGAAGGTACAGACACCAAAGCGTATACCCAAGCCCAATATAATGCATTACACTTAGTGACTAAGGTGTTGATGGCAAAGTACCCTGAGATAAACAGTTCGCGCATTGTTGGCCATTGTGATATTGCACCAGGCCGAAAAACTGACCCAGGTGCGAGTTTTGATTGGCAATACTATTTTGATTTAGTGTTTTAGTTAAAGGATATAGGTAAAGGCATGATCTTAATTTCAATAATTATTGCTTTGGTGATTGAGCGTTTAGGAGCTCGAGCAGATTATTGGCAAATCGGTTTTTATGCCAATAGATATCTTAAACACTCGCAAAAACAACTCTCAGAAAAAGGCTTATTTAATTCGCCAATTGGCTTTTTGATTTGGTTAATGTTGCCTGTCGTTGCCGCAGGTTTAGTCTATCAACTCTCTGATTTTATTATTTGGCAGCTGTCAGTGAATGTTGCTGTGCTGCTGGTTTGTTTTGGCTGTGCTAAACAACGTGCTTTATATAAGTCTTACTTAAATGCGTTAACCCGCAACGACCAAGAAGCGGCTACCTTATATGCATTACAAATGGGTCAAAAGAAAACAGAAGATGATCCTCAAGGTGAGACTTTTGGCCAAACTCTAGCTTGGCTAAATTTTCGCTTTTACTGTGCAGTTATTTTTTGGTTTGTGGTTTTAGGTGTGCCTGGCGCAGTTCTTTATGCGCTAGTTCGAACTTTTGCTGATAAAGTCAGAGACGACCATAAAGTGGCGTACGCTAAGCGTTTTAAACTGATCCATAGCTTATTGTTCTGGCTTGATTGGTTACCTGCACGAGTTGCAAGCTTTGGTTATTTAGTGATTGGTAACTTTAATAAAGGTACCAGTTGTTGGCTCAAATATGTGCTCGACTTTTCAGTGAGTAACCGCAAAGTTGTTACGCAAACCGCACTTGCCGCTGAGCAAATTGAGCAGCAACATTTTGGCTGTACTTATGAAGCCACTTGCATGATGAAGCTTGTAAAACGAAATGTATTGTTCTTTTTAGTGATCATCGCAGCGCTTACCTTATTTGGTGGTTTGGCGTAGTGTGTAAAGTTAGCGAGTTGAAAGAGTAAAGCTTGTTGTATAACTTTATTCATTAATTGCTCTACTAATGCACTTCGATTGAGTTCTGATTTTTTCAGCACTGAAGTGCATCCTACTTCGAGTATTTTTCAGTACTCAATTCAACGACGCGGGGTAACCCCGCTGCTACAAAGCTACTCAATTCAACTAACATCTAAAACCTGACCTCTAAAAGCTTTTGCCGCCCAATCTGGTCTGACCATTTATTTTTTATTGTTTTTTCCTTCAGAAAAAGCCACTTTAATCCATACTGTTTAATCTTTAGGCTAATTACGTTAGGGTGTAACTAGGCGCTGAACGTAGTGAAATTGACAGAAATACGGGTTTTTGATAACGTATGCGACAAATTTGGTATGACCAATTTACCTTTTTGGTCAAAGCACAAGGCTAAATACCCGATATTTATGGGGTTAGCGCATAACAATGCGGACGTTAATAAATGTCTTTAAAGATTAAAGCAGCAAAATTATCTGATGTAATTTTACAACAACTTGAGAATATGATTCTTGAGGGGTCGTTAGCGCCAGGCGAAAAGCTGCCTCCTGAACGTGAATTAGCGAAACAATTTGAAGTATCGCGACCTTCACTGCGTGAGGCGATTCAAAAGCTAGAAGCCAAGGGGTTAGTAACGCGTCGCCAAGGGGGCGGAACGTTCGTAAAAAATCAGCTTGAAGAGGGGCTCACTGATCCGCTTTTTGATTTGATTAGTAAGCATCCAGAGTCACAATTTGATTTACTCGAATTTCGTCATGCCCTTGAAGGAATTGCAGCATATTATGCAGCTATGCGTGGCACGATGAATGACTTCAAAAAAGTAAAACAAAGCTTTGACAACATTGCGCTCGTTAATGACGACATTGTGCAAAAAGCAAAAGCAATAAATGCATTTCATTTTAGTGTGGCAGAAGCGTCCCATAATGTTGTACTGCTACATTTAGTTCGTGGTATGCAGGCCTTGCTAGAGCAAAATGTATTACAGAATTTAACTGTACTGTTAAAAAAACCACAGATCAGCCAGCAGCTCGCAGAACATAGACGACTGTTGATGGATGCGGTTATTGAAGGAAACCCAGAGCAAGCACGTCTTGCTAGTAATGCTCACTTAGCCTTTATCGAAGAAGCCTTACTTGAGGCTGGCAAAGAGCATTCGCGGATTGAACGTAGTTTAAGACGCACCAAACAACATTAAGCAAGTGATTAGCTAAGTTTAGTTAACTACTTAATTTTAAGATTTATTAAAATAATTAGTATTTTAAACATAAGGAAACCTCCATATGTCTGAAGTCAATAAAATTGACGTAGACGCGCTAGAAACACAAGAGTGGTTACAAGCCCTTGAGTCTGTTGTGCGTGAAGAAGGTGTTGAACGTGCTCAATTCTTACTTGAGCAAGTGTTAGAGCAAGCCCGTTTAGACGGTGTTGATATGCCTACTGGCACAACCACTAACTACGTTAATACCATTCCGGTAGATCAAGAACCTGCTTACCCAGGTGACGTAAACATTGAACGTCGTATTCGTTCAATCATTCGTTGGAATGCGATCATGATCGTATTACGCGCGTCGAAAAAAGATTTAGACTTAGGCGGCCATATGGCGTCTTACCAGTCTTCAGCTGCATTCTATGAAGTATGTTTTAACCACTTCTTCAAAGCACCAAACGATGTTGATGGCGGTGATTTAGTTTATTACCAAGGTCACATTTCTCCAGGTATCTATGCACGTGCATTTGTTGAAGGTCGTTTAACTGCTGAGCAGCTTGATAACTTCCGTCAAGAAGTTGATGGTAAAGGTCTTCCTTCATACCCACACCCTAAATTAATGCCTGAATTCTGGCAGTTCCCTACGGTATCTATGGGTCTTGGTCCAATTGCTTCAATCTACCAAGCTCGTTTCTTAAAATACCTAGACGGTCGTGGCTTAAAAGACACTAAAAACCAACGTGTATACGCTTTCTTAGGCGATGGTGAAATGGATGAGCCAGAATCACGTGGTGCAATCTCATTCGCTGCGCGTGAGAAGCTAGATAACTTATGTTACCTAATCAACTGTAACTTACAGCGTTTAGATGGCCCAGTAATGGGTAACGGTAAGATCATTCAAGAGCTTGAAGGCCTATTCAAAGGTGCAGGCTGGAACGTGATTAAAGTTGTATGGGGTAGTGGTTGGGATATCCTACTTGCTAAAGATACATCAGGTAAATTACTGCAGTTAATGAACGAAACGATTGACGGTGATTACCAAACATATAAAGCAAAAGACGGTGCATATGTTCGTGAGCACTTCTTCGGTCGTTACCCAGAAACAGCAGCACTTGTTGCTGATATGACTGATGAAGAAATCTTCGCACTTAAGCGTGGTGGTCATGAGCCTTCTAAACTTTACGCTGCATTCAAAAAAGCGGAAGAAACTAAAGACCGTCCAACTGTGATCCTAGCTAAAACTGTAAAAGGTTACGGCATGGGTGAAGCGGCTGAAGGTAAAAACATCGCGCACCAAGTTAAGAAAATGGACATGAGCCATGTTGAGCACTTACGTTCACGTTTAGGTCTACAAGATTTAGTTTCTGATGAAGAAATTAAAGACTTACCATACCTTACTCTTGAAGAAGGTTCTGAAGAGTACAAGTATCTTCACGCTCGCCGTGAAGCGCTACAAGGTTACACACCTAAGCGTATTCCTAAGTTTTCTGAAAGCTTAACATTGCCAGAAGTTGACGCGTTCAAGCCACTACTTGAAGAGCAAAAGCGTGACATCTCTACAACAATGGGCTTTGTACGTGCACTTAACGTATTACTAAAAGACAAAGGCATTGGTAAAAACATTGTTCCTATCATCGCTGATGAAGCGCGTACATTTGGTATGGAAGGTTTATTCCGTCAAATCGGTATTTACAACCCGCATGGCCAAAACTACACGCCGCAAGACCGTGACATCGTTTCTTACTACAAAGAAGCAACATCAGGTCAGGTATTACAAGAAGGTATCAACGAGTTAGGTGCAATGTCTTCATGGGTTGCTGCTGCAACATCATACAGCACTAACGATTTACCAATGATCCCATTCTACATCTACTACTCAATGTTTGGTTTCCAACGTGTAGGTGATATGGCGTGGATGGCTGGTGACCAACAAGCACGTGGTTTCTTACTAGGTGCTACGGCAGGTCGTACTACACTAAACGGTGAAGGTTTACAGCATGAAGATGGTCACAGCCACATTCTTGCTAACACGGTTCCTAACTGTATTTCTTATGATCCGACATTCGCATACGAAGTAGCGGTAATCATGCAAGACGGTATCCGTCGCATGTACGGCGAAGATCAAGAAAACGTGTTCTATTACCTAACGCTAATGAACGAAAACTACCATCAACCAGCAATGCCAGAAGGCGCTGAAGAAGGTATTCGTAAAGGTATCTATAAACTTGAAACTGTGGCTGGCGATAAAGCGAAAGTACAGTTACTAGGTTCAGGTACTATCATGATTGAAGTGCGTAAAGCGGCACAAATCCTGAGCGAAGAGTATGGTATTGGTTCAGATGTATTCTCTGTAACGTCATTCAATGAGTTAACGCGTGACGGTCAAGACGCTGAGCGTTTCAACATGCTTAACCCTGAAGCAGAGCAAAAGACTGCTTATATCACTAACACATTAACAGATGCCGTGACTGTTGCTGCAACAGACTACATGAAGAACTACGCAGAACAAGTTCGTTCATTCGTACCAAGCAGCAACTACAAAGTGTTAGGTACTGATGGTTACGGTCGTTCTGATAGCCGTGAAAACTTACGTCGTCACTTCGAAGTGAATGCTGGTTATGTTGTGGTTGCAACACTATCTGAGCTTGCTAAACGTGGTGAAGTTGAGAAGTCAGTGGTTGTTGAAGCAATCAAGAAATTCGACATCGACACAAACAAAGTTAACCCGCTATACGCATAAGAGGTTCCAATGAGTATTGAAATTAATGTACCAGATATCGGTGGCGATGAAGTTGAAGTAACCGAAATCCTTGTTAGCGTTGGTGATAAGGTTGAGGTTGACCAATCGTTATTAACGGTTGAAGGCGACAAAGCATCAATGGAAGTACCTGCTGCACAAGCAGGTACGGTTAAAGAAATTAAAGTAGCTGAAGGTGATACGGTAACTACTGGTTCACTTATCATGATCTTCGAAGGTGAAGAACAAGCTGCGGCTCCTGCAGAGGCTAAAGAAGAAGCGCCAGCTCCAGCAGCTGCGCCTGCAGCTTCTGCTACACAGGAAGTAACTGTGCCAGATATCGGCGATGATGAAGTTGAAGTAACTGAAATCATGGTTGCGGTAGGTGACACGGTTGAAGAAGAGCAATCTTTATTAAGCGTTGAAGGCGATAAAGCATCAATGGAAGTACCTGCTCCAATGGCGGGTACGGTTAAAGAGATCAAAATCGCGACTGGCGATAAAGTGAAAACGGGCTCTCTAATCTTCGTTTTTGAAACAGCTTCAAGCGGTTCAGAAGCGCCTGCTGCAGAATCAGCACCTGCTGAAGCAGCGCCGGCAGCAGCGGCATCAAGCACTAAAGAAGTTAACGTGCCTGATATCGGTGGTGACGAAGTTGAAGTAACCGAAGTGATGGTTGCTGTAGGCGACAAGGTTGAAGAAAATCAGTCAATCTTAAACGTTGAAGGCGATAAAGCATCAATGGAAGTACCAGCACCATTTGCCGGTACTGTTAAAGAAATCAAAGTAGCAGCTGGGGATAAAGTATCAACTGGCTCACTTATCTTTGTATTTGAAGTAGCGGGTAGTGCACCAGCTGCAGCGGCACCTGCTCCTGCAAAAGCTGAAGCAGCGCCTGCAGCAAAAGCGCCTGCGGCTGAAAAGCCTGCATCAGCACCTGCAAGCAACGAAGGCTTTGCAGATAACAAAGCGTATGCACATGCATCGCCTGTTGTACGTCGTTTAGCGCGTGAATTTGGTATTAACCTAGCAAACGTAAAAGGCACGGGTCGTAAGAATCGTGTTGTGAAAGAAGACGTACAAAACTACGTGAAAGATCTTGTGAAGAAAGTTGAGTCAGGTCAGCTATCTGCAGGTAAAGGTAATGCCGGTGGCGGTGAGTTAGGTCTTATCCCTTAATTTAAGGTTGACTTTGCTAAGTTTGGTGAAATTGAAGAGAAGAAACTTTCTCGTATCCAGAAGCTATCAGGTGCAAACTTACACCGTAACTGGGTGCAAATCCCGCATGTCACACAGTTTGACGAAGCTGATATCACAAGCCTTGAAGCATTCCGTAAAGAGCAAAATGCCCTTGCTGAGAAGAAAAAGCTGGGTGTTAAGATCACACCACTTGTATTTGTGATGAAGGCAGCGGCGAAAGCATTGGCTGAATTCCCAACGTTTAACTCTTCACTGTCTGAAGACGGCGAAAGCTTAATCTTGAAGAAATACATCAACATTGGTGTTGCAGTTGATACGCCAAATGGCTTAGTTGTTCCAGTGTTCAAAGATGTTGATAAGAAAGGCATCATTGAGCTTTCTCGTGAGTTAATGGATATTTCTAAGAAAGCACGTGACGGCAAGCTAACTTCATCTGATATGCAAGGCGGTTGTTTCACAATCTCAAGCCTTGGTGGTATTGGTGGTACAGCGTTCACACCAATTGTAAATGCGCCAGAAGTTGCTATCTTGGGTGTATCTAAGTCAGAAATGAAACCTAAGTGGAATGGCAAAGAGTTTGAACCTAAATTAATGGTTCCATTATCAATGTCATACGACCATAGGGTTATTGACGGTGCACTAGCAGCACGCTTTACTGTGACGCTAGCAAGCTACATGAGCGATATTCGTCAACTAGTGATGTAGTCGTTTTACAGTTTATAAGAATCAAATCCCAGCAAGTTGTTTTTTGCTGGGATTTTTACCATTGGCAATGATACAATCTTTGCTATAGAACAATCTTGGTATAGATATCTGCTCTCCCTTTCTGCCTTGCAGAAACATGGCAGTTAAACTTAGGGGCAGTGTCCCGTTCAAACATTTAAGGTAATAGCATGAGCAACGAATTAAAAACTCAAGTTGTTGTACTAGGCGGTGGTCCTGGTGGTTATTCTGCGGCTTTCCGTGCTGCTGACTTGGGCTTAGAAGTAACATTGGTAGAATCTCGCAACACATTAGGCGGTGTATGTCTAAATGTGGGTTGTATTCCTTCAAAAGCACTTTTACACGTAGCTAAAGTGATCGATGACGCTGCAGAAATGTCATCTCACGGCGTTACTTTTGGCAAGCCTGAAATCGACCTAGACAAAATCCGTTCTTGGAAAGAGTCTGTAATCGGTCAATTAACTGGCGTTCTAGACGGCATGGCTAAAATGCGTAAAGTGAAAGTGGTTAACGGTTACGGTAAATTCACTGGCAGCAACACCATTGCTGTTGAAGGTACTGACGGTACAACAACAATCACGTTTGACAATGCTATTATTGCAGCAGGTTCTCAACCAGTTAACTTACCTTTCATCCCTGAAGATGACCGCGTAATTGACTCAACAGGTGCGCTAGAGCTTAAAGACGTTCCTGAGAAACTACTTGTTTTAGGTGGTGGTATCATCGGTCTTGAGATGGGTACTGTATACCGTGCACTAGGTTCTGAAATCGACGTTGTTGAGTTTGCTGATCAATTAGTACCAGCAGCAGATAAAGACGTTATCAAGATCTACCAAAAATACGTTAAGAACAAGTTCAACGTAATGCTTTCTACTAAAGTTGTTGGTGTTGAAGCGAAAGAAGACGGTCTATACGTTTCATTCGAAGGTAAAAATGCACCAGCTGACGCAGTACGTTACGACAAAGTACTTGTTGCAGTAGGGCGAACACCTAACGGTAAGCTTGTTGATGCTGATAAAGCAGGTGTTAATGTTGATGAGCGTGGTTTCATCAATGTTGATAAACAGCTTAAAACAAACGTTGGTCACATCTTCGCTATCGGTGATATCGTTGGTCAACCAATGCTTGCACACAAAGCGGTACACGAAGGTCATGTTGCTGCAGAAGTTATCTCTGGTCAGAAACACTTCTTCGATCCTAAGTGTATCCCTTCAATCGCATACACAGATCCAGAAATCGCATGGGTTGGTGTAACTGAGAAAGAAGCAAAAGAGCAAGGCTTAAGCATCGAAACTGCTGTATTCCCTTGGGCTGCTTCTGGTCGTGCAATCGCTTCAGCACGTACTGAAGGTCAAACTAAGCTAATCTTCGATAAAGACTCAGGTCGTGTTATCGGTGGTGCTATGGTTGGTATCAACGCAGGTGAAATGCTAGGTGAAATCGGCTTAGCTGTTGAAATGGGCGCAGACGGTGAAGACCTAGCGTTAACTATTCACGCTCACCCCACGTTAAACGAATCAATCGGTCTAGCTGCTGAAATCTTCGAAGGTTCAATCACTGACCTTCCAAACAAAAAAGCAGTTAAAAAGAAGTAAGTTCTTTTGACTAATCATTTTAAAAACCCAGCTCCGGCTGGGTTTTTTGTTTTTTAACCATCAGCACATTTTAGTTATTCGCAATAAGACTGAATCAAAAGCCAGCTGTTAACTTCGTTAAGAATTACTATAAAAAAACCGCGTTTGCTTTCACAAACACGGCTTCTATTCTTCATTAGCTTGTAGCTTACTATACTTTAAACGCATCTACCGATAAACGCAGTTCTTCAGCCAGTTTTGCTACTTCAGAGCTTGAGATATTAGTTTGGTTTGCACCTTCAGCTGTTTGCTCTGCGATTGCTACAATCGACTCTAAACGTTCACTGATCTCTTGAGATACTTGCTGCTGTTCGTGAGCGGCTGTTGAAATCTCTTCACTTACGTTATGAGCCTGTGCAACGGCAGCAGTGATTGAATCAGGGCCGTGTTTGCAAGGTCTGATTGCTCAACACACGACTCAGCTTGTTGCTTACCTTTCGACATAGCCGATACAGCAGCCTCAGCGCCAACCTGAAGCGATTCAATCATTGCTTGGATCTCTTGGGTCGACTCTTGAGTCTTGCTTGCTAGAGAGCGTACTTCATCAGCAACTACGGCAAAGCCTCGGCCTTGTTCACCGGCACGGGCTGCTTCAATGGCTGCATTAAGCGCAAGTAGGTTGGTTTGCTCAGCAATGCCACGAATAACATCTAAAATGCCACCGATTGAAGCGCTGTCTTTATGAAGCTGGTTGATAACTTGCGATGCATCATCGACTTCACGAGCTAGTTGTTCAATGGTTGCTTTATTTTGTGATGAAATGCCTTTGACACGATCTGCTTCTTTGTCAGCGTTCTTTATTTCACTAAGAGCTTGTTGAGCACTGCTACTTACCGCTTGTGATGTACTGCTCATCTCAGTTGTTGCCGTTGCCGCTTGTTCAACCTGTGCTTGTTGATTACGTATAGCTTGGCTAGATTCTTCAGTGATTGCCGATGTCTCTTCAGAAGCAGCTGCTAGCTGTGTAGAGCGAGAGATTATACCTTGGATAAGCGTACGCAAACTTTCAATTAGCGTATTACAGCTACGTGATAGTTCACCGAACTCGTCTTTAGCTGAGTCGTCAAGACGCTGTGTCATGTCACCGCTTGCCACGATATCAAGGATACGGTTTACTTCAGAAAGGGGCTTGGTTATACGATTAACAGTCACAGCAGCAACGATGATAGCAATTAAAGTAGCAATCACCATGGCAACCCAAGTCCAAATAGTTGCTGTTGAGACATTACCGCTGACATCTTGCTGCAAGTCAAAAGCCAGCACTGTAGCTTGGTCAACTAGTTCTTTTAATTGCTTTAATGCTTCACTAGTAGAGTTTTCTGCGTTTGCTAATTCAGCTTCTGTTTTAGCAATTGCATCAATTAAACGTTTTTTATTTGCAGATAAACTGTTATTACCACGAACATTATCTGAAAGCGTTTCAAAGTAGCCGTTTAAATCATTATACAAACCGGCGTTATTATCAATAATTGCTGGGCGAATGAGCCCTAAACTACGCTCAACTTCTTCTAAGTAATAAACCTGTTCATTTTTTACGATGTCTAATGTGTTGAGAGTTTTCACCGTAAGCATATCAGTGCTGTTAGTGACGACTGATTGGAAGTTGTTTTCCATGTTATTGGCGGCTTGATAAGCACGTGAATGGTTTTCTTCAAGTCCATCTATATCAATAATATCAAGCACCACTGAATTTGCATCTTCAGCACTGATTTCGATGTTTTCAAGCTGGGTGCGTAGTGTTTTATTTAGCTCAAGTTGAGTTTGTTTATCTGCAAACAGGTTGTCGACAGACTTAACAAAGCGCTTATAAGTTTGCTCAACTTGTTGGCTGCTTTGTTTTAGCTTTGGATCGTTGCTAACAATTTGTTGAAGCTCTTGGTAGGAATTATCATATCGTTTTTTTTGTTGGTTGAAATTTTTTCTTAATGTCGCCAGTTCATCTTGCGCACTAGTATAAAAACTTGCCTGAGCTGACTTACTCATTAAAATAAATTCAACCTGTAACTCATAACTCTTATCGAGAGCTGGCAGCGAAAGCTGGTTAACTCGCTGTGTTGATTGATCTATGTTGGTAATTTTTACCAACGAGTTACCACCAATAAAAAGCAGGAGTAACGTAATAACAATAAAGCCACCCCAAATGCGCTGTCTAACGGTCAAGTTCATATGCAATTCCAGAAAATAGTACTAATCAACACTTATCGGCAAGGTTGCCAATTAGTTAAGTATTTAAATTTAATTAGCTTTAAATTAAATTTATTTTAATTGTTATAAATCTAACAGATGTTCAGCTATTTTTCAGTTTATTTAGATAAAAGAGTGGGATTTTTCGACGAAATAGTCTTTTGTGTTGAGTTCCATTAGGGTCATTGCGCCACCCCAAACACAGCCTGTATCAAGAGCGTGGATGTTTTCTTGTTTGACTTTACCTTCTAAAGCAGCCCAGTGGCCAAATGCAATATGCTGTTTTAACTTAGAAATATCAGGGTGATCGAACCAAGGTATTATTGAGCTGTCTTCACTAATACTGGTTTTGTTTGCAAAATCGAGTTCACCTGTAAGGTTTACGAACCGCATCCGAGTGAAATAATTAACAATATAGCGAAATTTAGCTTCACTACTTAAATTCGATTGCCACTGTAACGGATGGGGATCGTACATATTGGCGAAGTAATGAGTTGCATCAGCTCCTTGATAGCATTGCTGGGCAAAACTAGCACGTTTCAATGCTTTTTTTATTGACCAGCTAGGATTTAAACGTTAGCATGACTTATCAGCATGTTATAGCGTTCAAGCCAAATAGCTAATGGCTGTTGCTGTAAAAAATGAATATATTCAGCGCGTTTTGGACTATTAAAAACATCGGCCAGCTTATCTTTGGGGTTTGCAGGTTTATTTAGATAATGACAAGCGATAAGGTGTAAATCATGATTACCAAGGGTAATAGTTACACTGCCTTGCATAGTATGAAGACGCTCGAGACAGGCGAGTGAGTCAGGACCTCGAGCGACTATATCGCCGACTAAATAAAGGTGATCTTGGCTTGGGTTGAAGTTGACCCGTTTCAATAACGCATCAAATTCACTATAACACCCCTGTAAATCACCAATTGCATAATCAGCCATCGTTATTTAGTGCAATATGTTTGGGCGAGCTAAACGAAACACCTCGATTGGTGCTTCGAATTCAGTCCCAAATTCGTTACGCATGGTGTAATGACCTTGCATTGTCCCAACTGGGGTATCAAGCACAGCGCCACTGGTGTATTTGTAGCTTTCACCTGGGGCAATGGTTGGGGTTTCACCAACAACACCTTCACCTTGTACTTCCACTTCTTTGCCGTTAGCATCAGTAATTAACCAATAACGGCTCAAAAGCTTAGCACTGCATAAACTGTGGTTTTTAATGGTGATAGAATAAGCAAAAACGTATTTATCTTGTTCAGGCTCTGATTGACCTTCTACGTAGAAGGTCTCAACCGACACCTTAATTGGAGAACCTAGATTACTGCTTGTTGTCATAAATCCAATTAGCTATATCAATAAATTGTTGTAAAGACAGGCTTTCAGCACGCAGCGTGATATCAATGCCGATGCTTGTTAGTTCTTCAGCTGTAAGTAAGTTAGATAAACTATTACGCAGAGTCTTACGGCGCTGATTAAAGGCTTCTAAGCATACTGTGTTAAGAAGTTTTGTACTTTTAGCTGAACGCTGTTCAGGCTTTTTAGGGATCAAACGAATTACTGCTGAATCGACCTTAGGGGCTGGCTTAAAGCACTCTGGTGGCACATCAATCACTGGCATTGCGTGACAGTAATATTGTGTCATTACACTCAAGCGGCCAAAAGCTTTGCTGCCTGGGCCTGCGACCATACGTTTAACTACTTCTTTTTGCAGCATAAAGTGCATATGCTCAACATTGTCTGCAAATTCAAATAAATGGAATAACAGCGGGGTCGAAACATTGTAAGGTAAGTTACCAAAAATCTTTAATTTTTCGTCTGACTTGATCAAAGAGCTAAAGTCGAACTTCATTGCATCGCCTTGATGCACTGTTAACTTTGGCCCTAAGAATGGGTGGCTCGTTAAACGTTCTGCTAAGTCTTTATCTAACTCAACAACCGTTAGGTGGCCACTTAAATCAGCGACTGGCTCAGTGATAGCACCAAGACCCGGGCCGATTTCTACTAAATTATCTTCAGGTTTAGGATCAATGGTCGTGACGATTTTGTCGATGATCATGTCATCGTTTAAAAAGTTTTGACCAAAACGCTTACGCGCGCGGTGTCCTAAATGTACTTTATCTGTCATTGATTCTGCGCTTTTTCATGGGCGAGCTTAATTGCTTCGCGGATCGCTAATTCAAAACTACCTACATCAGCAGTACCTGTGCCGGCTAAATCGAGAGCCGTGCCGTGATCTACTGAGGTGCGAATAAATGGCAGGCCAAGAGTGATGTTGACCGAATTGCCGAAACCTTTGTATTTTAGCACAGGTAATCCCTGATCGTGATACATTGCAAGCACTGCATCTGCTTGCGAAAGATATTTATCTTGGAATAGGGTATCAGCAGGCAATGGGCCAATTAAGTTCATACCTTGGTTATTTAATAGCTCAAGAGTTGGCGTTATAGTGTCAATTTCTTCAGTGCCTAAATGACCATCTTCGCCGGCATGTGGGTTTAAGCCACATACGAGAATGCGTGGTTTTTCAATGCCAAACTTTGTTTGTAAGTCATGATTTAATATTGTGGCTACTTTGCTTAAACGCTCAACGGTGATTGCGCGCGATACATAAGCAAGTGGTATATGGGTCGTAACAAGTGCCACGCGCAAGCCTTCAGTTGCTAACAACATCACTACATCGGCAGTATTTGATTGCTGTGCAAAATATTCTGTGTGACCGCTGAACGAAATCCCCGCTTTGTTGATAATCCCTTTATGAACTGGATATGTAACAACAGCAGCAAAAGTACCATCCATATTTTTTTCACTGGCAATGCGCAGTGTATCCAACACATATTGACCGTTAGCGTCATTAAGTACGCCCACTTCAACGTCTGTGCCTAAATCTACTTGGTGTAAGTAAACGCTGCCTGCAGGGGCAATGCTTGGTGCTTGGCTATCATCGAAGTCAATTAAATTGATATCTAAACCAAGCAACTTAGCGCGCTGTTTTAATAACGCGCCATCAGCAATCACCACCAGTTGGGCATCCCACTGGTGCTGCGCTAACTTGATAAGTAAATCAGGGCCAATACCAGCTGGCTCACCTGGGGTAATTGCAATTCTAATGGTCATAATTATTATTCTGTTGGGAAAATATCAACGTGTGCTTGCTCACGCATTTCTTGCTGCCAGTTGAAACTTTCTTCTTTAAATTTACGATTAAACAGTAGTTGGTGAGCGCGATTACGTTTAGCTTGCTCTGTTTTATCTGCTACACGCTTATCAAGTAGCTGTACAATGTGCCAACCAAACTGAGTTCTGAATGGCTCACTGATTTCATTTTTATCTAGAGAAAGCAAGGTATTCTTAAACTCTGGTACATAGGTGCTTGGGTCAGTCCAGTCGTACTCACCACCTTTTAGTGCTGAACCTGGATCTTCAGAGTACTCTTTAGCAAGTTCTGCAAAGTCAGCTTTACCATCACGAAGATCTTTTGCAAAGCCTTTAAGCATGTCACGCGCTTTTTCTTCGCTTAAAATAATTGATGGTTTAACTAAGATATGGCGTGAACGAACTTCTGTTGTTTCAACAACTTGACGACCACGAACATCTTGCACTTTGATGATGTGGAAACCAGCACCTGAACGAAGCGGACCAACAATGTCATCTTTTTTATGACCTTTTACAGCTTCTGCGAATAGCGATGGCATTTCGTTGATGCTCATCCAACCAAGCTGACCACCCTCAAGTGCCTTTGAGCCGCTTGAAGATGAAATAGCAATACGCTTGAACTCTTTGCCTTCTTTTAAAAACTCAATAACTTTCTCAGCTCGCGTTTTAGCGCTCGCAATTTCATCCGCAGTAGCATCACTAGGAATATCAATCAAGATATGGCCAATGTCATATTCTTCGGCATTTTTACCTTGTGTTTCCATGATTTTTAACAGGTTATCAATTTCTTGCGTACTGATATAAATACGGCGATCCACGTTCATGCGAGTTACTTGTTGCGTGGTGATCTCTTTACGGATTTCTTCGCGATATGCAGGGTAGCTGTCTCCAGCCGCTTCAATTGTCCTACGTAAGTCAGCAATACTGCCACCTTGCTCACGCGCCATATTTTCTAAAGTTTGGTCTAATTGCGAGTCTGAAATCTCAAGACCCATACGCTCAGCAAGTTGCATCATTAGTTCTTGGCTAACTAAACGCTCAATGGCTTGAATTCGCAGTGTATCATCAGAAGGTAATTCTTGACCTTGCTCTGCAGCCTGAGTCTTTACGCGATTAACAATGGTGTCTACTTCACTTTGTAAGATAACACCTTGGTTAACAACGCCCACCACTTTGTCAATTTCAACTGGTTTTGCGAAAACGCTTTGGCATAGGCCAACTGTTAATAATGCTGATGCAAATAATTTTTTTAAATTCATACTTTTTCTAATACTCTTGCTAATAGTACTGCGGTACTAGTTATTAAGAAAATACGGTCTACGATAGCCAAAAATACCTTGTTGTAATAATTTTTGTGCATCATAACGGCTTTTGCTTCCAAGCCCTTTTAACACAATATTGAAACCAATACTTGTGTCAAAGGTTGCTTGCTCTTGACCAATCGCCTGGTTCAAATCAGTTTCGATTTGACGACGGTATGTGATTTGAAACGCCCAACAGCATGATTCATACTGAAGACCGCTGAAAACCTCAATACTACGACCGCTCTCTAAATCACGGTGGTAGCTGCCAACAAACTGCCAATCTTCTGATAGCGGAATGCTGGTAAATAGACCAACTTGCTCGATTGTATTGCCTGAGACATCATTTGCATAGCGATGGTTCAATTGCACGAGCTGTTTATCGTCACCTTTATAATCTAAGGTGATATTTGACTGAATAATTTCTTTACCATCAGTGTCGTACTGGATACCACCTGATAAATACCAACGACGGTGCCAATGTAACATGGTTTGCGCTGCAAACAAGGCATTGTAGTTAGTGTCGGAGTCGATACCTTGTGATGTAGGCTTGGCATCATTACTTAAATAAAAAATTTGTCCGGCACTGAAGTTAAATACTTCTTCATTTTCACTACTAAATAAGCGTGTTGTTGCACCTAACGTAAATTGGTTTGCAGTTGCTATCCGGTCGATACTTGAAAAACGGCGATCTCTAAATAAGCCAAAGAAATCGTCTTGTAATTTTGCTGTATCGTAAAGACCAATATTTGATTGGTCTTTATTTGGCGTATATAAGTACTGAATTTGTGGTTCAAGAGTTTGAATACCATCTTTAAAGAAAAATGCAGTATCACGCTCAAAATTTAATTGGCTGTATAAACGCACTTTAGGTAGGGTTCGAGTGACATTTTCATCAAACTCGGTACCAGCTAAGTCACCATGTTGGTTGTATTCAGTATGTAATAAGCTGAACTCAGATAAAAATGACCATGCGTATTCTTGGTAACCAAAACTTGCTTTAGGCTCTATATGAACACGGCTTGCTTCATCAATTACAGCTTCATCATTAGTGAAATAACTGAGCTCACCATCAAGGGTTAAATCAATGCCATAAAAATCATATGCATCAGTTTGCGAAAAACTAATTTGTGGCAGCGCCGCATATGATTCACGGTGATCACCAAGTACTTCAAAACTTTGCAACTTGATATTGGTGCGCCAAGTGTCACCTAAGTGGGTTAGAGAGCCGGTGCGGTACAACTGAGTATCGGTGCGAGTCGCATAACCAGAGTTTAAATCGGTTAAGTAGTTATCATCACTGACGTTTGTTATGTCGATATTAGCACGCCAGTTTTCACCTAAATAACTTTGCTGTTGCCAGTGGAACAGGTAACGAGAGTCTACATTTGGCTCTTCGTCATCTTTGTCTAGGTACTCAACAGCAACTAAGCCATTATTTTGCTCAGTTAAGTAACGAAACTCCCCAATCATTTGTAAACCGCGTTTAGACATATAGCGCGGTGTTATAGTCGCGTCGTAATTTGGTGCAATATTCCAGTAATAAGGAGTAATGGTTTCGATACCATAGCGGCCTGAGCTCGAGAAATTAGGTGTTAGTAAACCTGACTTACGACGGTCATCTAATGGGAAAGTAAAATAAGGAACATAAAGTACTGGGGTATCAAGCACTCTAAGCACAGTATTATGTGTTTCGCCCCAACCTTCTTCTCTTGATAAGTCGATTTCGTCAGCTTCGATGGCCACACAGGTGTTTCACCCGGACAGGTAGTAAAGCTTGCGTTCATCAGGTTTAGGCCAGACTCATTAACTGTTAGTTTTTCTGCGCCGCCATGACCAAGTTGATCAGTAAACTTATAGTCTGCGCCTAGCAAGCTCAATTCAGAATTGTTTAAATCTGCATTGAGTCCAGAGCTATTAATTTGGCTTACTTTATCGCGATAAACGATAGGACCGGTTGCATTAAGTAACCCACGTTGTTTGTCAATCAGTGCACTTTGTGCGGACAAATTCATCGTTAGGGTGTTAATATCTACATTACCGGTAAATTCTGCGCTTTGGGTACCCAATAGTTCAATATCATCGGATTTGATATCGATCATATTAAGTTCAAGGCCAGGGAGCGGTTGCCAAGCTCTGGTTTGCATTGAAGTGCCACAAAAATTGTGTGTCAGTTCAGTTTCGGCGAACGATGGTGCGCTAAGTACGCTTAGCATCATTATGCCCCAGGTTTTGCTCATTTAATGACCTTAATGCTCTTTGGTTGGATATAAGCTAGACATAATAAAGGAAAACAATGGCAAATACAGTAATTGACTTAGTGAAAAATAGATATCTTACTAAATGAATCGTTATAAAAGTTTACAGCAGTTTTTAAATCCTCACTTTAAAGAGGATGAATATCAATTAGCCGCCATCACTGGGGATGCGAGTTTTCGCCGGTATTTCCGAGTAAATACAAGTGATCAGAGCTATATTGTCATGGACTCAGATCCAGATAAATTAGATAACACGCCTTATATAGAGCTCAATAAAGTATTTTCTCAGCATGGGTTTAAATTACCAAAAATTCTTCAGGCTGATGAAAAACAAGGCTTCTTCTTGCTGAGTGATTTAGGCAATACTCATTTGGCTGATTTACTGGGCGACGAAGACCGCACTTTACACTACAAACATCTAATAAAGTTAAGTGCACAGTGGGCGCAAATCCCGCCTGCCCAATATATGAAAGTATTTGATGGCGAGTTTTTACAGTTTGAGCTAAGTATTTTTAGAGATTGGTTAGTCGATAACTTTATCGGTGAGCAACTCTCTGCTGATGAGCAGAAAATGTGGCAACAAGCCTGTGAGTTATTAATTAATAATGCCCTTGAGCAACCAATTGTTACGGTGCACCGAGACTTCCATAGTCGCAATATTATGCGCACAGGGCAGCAATGGGCAATCATCGATTATCAAGATGCCGTACAAGGTCGGTGTGTTATGACCTTGTTTCATTATTAAGAGATTGCTATTTCAAGCTACCAGAACAAGAGCTCGACTACCTTTTACATTACGCTTATGACGAATTTAGCGAGCAGCAGCTATTGCAAGACACTTCGTTTGCGATGTTTAAACGTTGGTTTGACTTAACCGGCGTGCAGCGTCATTTAAAAGCTGCGGGCATATTTTGCCGCTTAAAATTACGTGACGGTAAGTCTGGCTATTTGAATAATGTACTGCCAACCCTTACATACATCAGTAATGTCAGTAAAGAATACCCAGAGTTAACAGCCCTTGGTCAGTGGATAGAGCAGATAATTATGCCACAGACTAAGCAGCGTTTAACGAAAGAGTCCAAATGAAAGCAATGATCCTAGCTGCGGGGCGTGGTAAACGCATGATGCCGCTAACCGAAACGCAACCAAAGCCGATGCTAAAGATTAACGGCAAGCCACTATTAGAGCATCATATTAATAACTTACGTCAAGCCGGGGTTACCGATATTGTTATTAACCTTGCCTGGCAGGGCGACAAAATAACAGAGTATTTCGGTGATGGTTCGCAGTTTGGTGTATCGATCACTTACAGCCAAGAGCAGGCTGGGGGGCTTGAAACCGCCGGGGGGATCATTCAAGCATTGCCGTTATTGGGCGAACAATTTATTGTCATCAATGGTGATGTGTTTACTGATTACGATGTGACTTCGTTGAAGCAGTTACACCTGCAAGCCGGTGAGGCGCATATTGTCCTTGTTGAAAATCCTGCGCATAATCCTGATGGTGATTTTGCACTGAGTCATCTAAGTCCTGATAGTCAAAAGTATACTTTTTCCGGTATAAGTCGTTATCATGCTGATTTCTTTAAAGGTCTCAGCACAGGTATTCGCCCGCTTGGGCCAATCTTGCGCGAAAAGCTCAGTGAGTACCAGGTTTCGACTGAACTTTATTTGGGTCAGTGGGATGACATTGGCACACCAGCCAGACTCGACGAAATCAATCAGCGTTTCGCTTTGTAAAAACAACAGAGGTTTGCCAAATTATGTGGGGAAAAGTACTCGGTTTTTGTTTTGGCTTTATGTTTGGCAAATTTATAGGAGCCTTACTAGGCCTATACCTAGGCCATATGTTCGATCGCAGCTTAAAACAAGACTTTGATAAAGCAGGTGGTTTTTCTGGTTTGTTTAAAGGCGATGATATTAACGAGCGCCAAGCACTTTTCTTTTCTAGCTGTTTTGCGGTAATGGGGCATATCGCCAAATCGAATGGTCGCGTTAGTGAAACGCATATTCGTGCTGCAAGTTTGTTTATGGACGAAATGGGGCTCTCAGGCGATGAGCGCAGAGAAGCACAAGATGCCTTTCGTAGTGGTAAAGAAAGCGATTTTTCATTAAAAGAAACCGTTCATGACTTTAAAGAGCGCTTTGCTCGACGCCATGATTTATTGCAACTGTTCCTCGAAATACAAATTCAAATGGCCTTTTCTGATGGTCACCTTGCAGAGCAAGAAAAGCAGCTTTTGCAAGAGGTGAGTAAGCAGTTAGGTATTTCACGTACTCAGTTTGCAATTTTATTAAAACGCTACCAAGCCGAATTTGCATTTCGTCAGCAACAACAGCGTTTTTATGAACAGCAGCGTCAACAAAGTCAGCAAAATCGCAGCAGTCATAGTGAACAAAGAGGGCACAGTGTGCCACCGAATAATAGTATGAATCGCGCCCAAGCGTTGGCTCTTTTAGGTTTAAACAATGATGCTTCTGCGAGAGATATTAAAGTTGCTTATCGAAAGCTCATGGCTCAGCATCATCCCGATAAGCTGGTATCGCAAGGTTTACCAAAACATATGATGGAAGTTGCGGTAAAGAAAAGCCAAGATATTCAAGCGGCTTATGAGTATTTAAAAAAGGCGGCGTAAAAATCCGTCGACTTCTTTGAGCAGCCGCTGATGCTGCTCAGGCTCTGAAGGCACACCAAATAACTCTCTTTGTCGGTAGTCATATTTTGCGTGTTTTCTTACCCAACGTTTTCTGTCTTTAACACTTTGCAGCGTGTCAGGGTTACCTTCACTATAAAAAATATCCAGTAACGGTGGGCTGATAGTTGAAAGCGTGGCATTGAGATGCTGGTTACGAATACTGTTAGGTAAATAACTACCTAGGCTAATAAAAGCGTTTAGTTCGTTGTTTGGAAAGCTCGCATAATGTTCAATCAATAGCCCCGCACTGGCACCTTGTGCTACTACAATAATGTTGCCGCCTTCATCCATGGCACTGTTATACAAGGCATTGAATCTGGCAATTAGCTTTAATTTATAATCATCAAGTACGGCTTCACTAATATTAGGTTCACCCGTAACAAAATGCGGCGCTTGTTGCGTTTCGGCTGGTGGAGCAGGAGTTGATTGCTCACCGCCTTGTTGACTACTTTGTGTTGTTGACTCAGCTTCAGAGCTTTCAGGTGACTCGGGCGTTGCCATATCAGCAGGATGCCAATCAATGTCAGGCATGGTCATGGCAAGGGTGGCATAGCCAATTTCGTTTAACTGCTTGCGCAAAAAGTTAATACCAGCATTATTAGTGGGTAGATGCTGCCAATCAGGAATAATGAGCACAATTCCGCGTTGACTGGCTGCCATCGATTGACGATATAAGCTAATGAACTCATCTTCACCGGCAAGCAGAGTACGTACTTCATCACTTGGTAAAAAGCGTTGAATATCGTTAGTGACCAAGCTTGACCAAGGGGTGGGTTTAATAAAATCGGCAGCATTCACATTGCCCATCAACGCAAAACAGGCTGCGTAAGCTAAGCGATGTGCGGGTTTTAAATTCATGCCGATATTACCTGAGTCTTTAATTAAATCAGTGATTAAATTAACTATCGGCAGTCTTTATTAAATATTTAGCGAATTGTCTTAAAACTCAGGAGCAGCTTCAAAAATCAATATTTCACCGCTGGCTGGGTGGACTAAGGTTAGCATTTCAGCATGCAGTTGTAAGCGAGGAGCCATGGCGAATGCCTCGGGGTGAGCATACAACTTATCGCCTAAAATAGGGTGACCTAATGACAGCATGTGCACACGTAGTTGGTGAGAACGCCCAGTAATAGGGGTCAGCTCAACACGAGTTGCATTCTGTTCATGCTCAAGTACTTTAAAATGGGTTAATGACGGTTTGCCATTGTCGTGATCAACCATTTGCTTTGGGCGGTTCGGTCAATCACAAATAAGTGGTAAATCTACAGAACCAGTTTCTTGCTCAAGCTTACCAAATACACGAGCAATGTAGCGTTTCGCGGTTTTTCTATCTTGAAACTGAATGCTTAAATTACGATGCGCTTCTTTATGCATAGCTAAACAAATAATGCCAGAGGTCGCCATATCAAGGCGGTGAACAATTTTTGCCGTTGGGAAAACGCGATTAATGCGAGCAATAAGGCAGTCGGCGTGTTTTGGGTCTTTTCCCGGCACAGTAAGTAAACCACTTGGTTTATTCACAATAAGTAAGTCATCGTCTTGATAAACAATACTTAAATAAGGTGTCATTGGGGGATTATAATTGAGTAACACAGCCAGCCTCGATGATATACAAGGGCGCTATTTTAAAGGAGTATGAGCGCTTACACAATGCCAGAGCTGGTTTTAGAAAAGTAGTTAAGATACAGTAAATTCAGCTATGGAGTTTTAAGAGAAGGACAAACAAATGTTTCGCTTTGGTTTAATTCGCAGTAAGCCTTGTTCACGATGTGGCTTAGAAGTAAATTATCTTGAGCCAGAGTGTCCGCACTGTAAAGGCTTATCAGATTTACAGGTCGTGTTTTTGAAGAAGTCCCACAGAGATGATTTACGTAATAAAAATAGCGATTTAATAGCCGTTTTTTGGAAGCTAACCCTTGTTGCATTTTTTATAACACTACTTCTCTTCATTTTTTAGAAATAGCTTGCTCTTTGGGCTTGCAGATATCTATTCCCCTTATTTTTAGCTACAATACGCGCCGTTTAATTATCTGGTAAATACAGTGGCTACTATCTCAAATAATTCCGTGTTAATGCTTCGTGCTCAGCAAATGACTGAGTCTCGTCGTGAATTTAAAGCGCGAGGAGCAAAGTTAACGCGTTGTGAGCGATGTTTATTAGCCGAACACTATTGTATTTGTGATGGTGTTGAACAGGCAAAGTGTGATGCCGCGGTTTGTTTACTTATGTACCATAATGAGAGTTTTAAGCCGTCAAATACTGGCCGTTTAATTGCTGAAATCGTGCCAGATAACCATGCCTTTAAATGGGATAGAACAAATCCAGATGAAGCCTTATTAAGCTTATTGGCAGATCCTCAGTATCAGCCAATGGTTATTTTTCCTGCTAGCGATGTAGACGACGAAGAGCGGGTGATCACCGAAGTAACCCCTGTTGAAGGTAAGCGTCCATTGTTTATCTTTTTAGATGGTACTTGGCGCGAAGCAAAGAAAATGATCCGTAAAAGCCCTTATCTAGATAATTTTCCTGTGCTTTCAATTACACCTGAAAAGCTTTCGGATTATCGATTGCGTGTTGCCCCGCATGAGCATCAACTAGGTACTGCTGAGGTGGCTATTATGGTTCTTGCTCTTGCTGGTGAAGAAGATGCAACTCAAAAGCTTGAGCAACATTTTATTAAGTTTAGAGATGCTTACCTGCTTGGTAAGCGAAATAAGGGACGCCCGGAGTAATAGTACCAATCCGCAATAATACTTAATCATTTTGAGGGATTAAACCTGTCGCTACCTGCGTTAAAAATTACTGATTTAGAACAACTAAATAACGAAATTTTTGCCTTGTTATCGACGAGGTTTTATTGCCTCAAAATAGACCACTTAATTAAGCGAATTGGTATAACTCTTTACTAAATTGTAGGCAAAAGAAAAGCGCGTACTATCTCTAGTCGCGCTTGCGGAATCTTCTTAATTTTTTGCATCCTGCAATTGAATCTAATCAACTCCCTAAACTTTGCCAATCCATGCGATTACACTTTACTTATTGGTTCTGTGTAATATAAGGCAATCCCGCCTTGTTTCCTTGTTAGTCCTTTACATCCTTGCTGGTAATCACTTTACCATTCCCTTACGTGCCATCCCGACACTATCCCTTTATTTGCAAATCCGTTGCGATGCCCTAACGGTATGTCCTTTATTCCACTTTTGAACTTCCTGTATAACAACATCCTGTTGTTATGCCATTCCACATCATCCTGATGCTGTCCGTAGGTTGTCACTCCATTGCGTTACTCTTCCTGAGCCTGTCCTTGATTCCTTATTCTCCTAATGAACCTTATTCCGCGGTATTATGAGTAATGCTTCCTTATCCATCTACTCATTAAGCTTCTTGCTTAGTTGATGTAAGTAATTATAGAGAAATAGGCAAAGCTGAGTAGGTCAAAATCTTACTTAATCTGCTGGTTATTTTATTGTCATTTAATATATTTCATTAAATTTCAGTTGGTTAGGTTTTTTTATGCAGTGTTTGCTGGTGCTTTTTACTCAATAACTGCCATGCGGGTGAGATATGTCTTACATGCAAATTCCTAAATGGCAGCTATGTTGATTGAAATATAAGTTTAAACGGGTGCACTTTGCCCTAACTCTAGGTAAAATATTTTGATAATTGTTACTATTTAGGTGCTATAAAATGAAGAAAACAGCCTTAGTATTACTTAGCGCATTATTAAGCGCGCCTACATTTGCTGCAGATGTAGTAAATATTTACTCGTTTCGTCAACCATTCTTAATTCAGCCTATTTTGGATGATTTCACTAAGCAAACAGGCATTAAAACTAATGTGGTATTTGCAAAAAAAGGGCTGATTGAGCGTGTTAAGCGCGAAGGTAAACACAGTAAGGCTGATTTAGTATTAACTTCAAATTTTAGTGCGCTGATTCAATTAGAAGATTTAGGCTTAACGCAATCAATTAATAGTGATGTAGTTAATGCGAATGTGCCAAGCACTTTTCGCGATGCCGACGGTCAATGGATAGCACTTACTAAACGTGTACGTAATGTTTACTCTGCAAAAGAGCGCGTTGGTGCGCTTGGTGAGTTAACATACGAAGATTTAGCGGACCCAAAATACAAAGGTAAGATCTGCACTCGCTCTGGTAAACATCCATACAATTTAGGTTTAGTTGCTTCTATGGTTGCTCACCATGGCGAAGCAAAAACTAAGCAATGGCTTGAGGGCGTAAAAGCCAATTTAGCACGTAAACCGCAAGGTAATGACAGAGCGCAAGTCAAAGCCGTAAAAGAAGGTTTATGCGATCTGGCGTTAGGCAACAGCTATTATTTTGGCAAAATGATGCAAGATGAGCAGCAAAAATCATGGGCTGAAGCGGTTTATATTAACTTCCCTAACCAAACGAACCGTGGTTCTCATATCAATGTATCGGGCGTTGTTATGACCCGTTATGCTAAAAACCCTGAAAATGCCTTGAAACTGGTTGAGTATATGACCGACAATAAGGCGCAAAATATGTATGCTTCCGTTAATATGGAATACCCTGTAAAGCAAGGGGTTGCATTATCAGAGATGGTTGCATCATGGGGTGAGTTTAAAGAAGATAGTCTACCTCTTGATGAGATCAGCAAATATCGCCCTGTGGCACTGAAGCTGATTGATGAAGTAAAGTTTGATTTATAACGAGGATATTTCTCGTAACACATTTTTATAAAAGCTGTTTTTTAACAGCTTTTATTTTATCTGGTATTAATCCACTTATGCATGTGAAGTTTTCGCTGTCGCGTTGGCAGCTTATAGCCTGGCTGATTGGCCTGTTGCTTGTTACGCCATTAGGCTTTTTATTATTTGAATCTCTACAAGGAGATTCAGATGTATTTCAGCACCTTTTCGATACCGTGCTGTGGGATTATACCCGTAATACTCTCATACTCATTGCAGGGGTAGGGCTGTTAAGCTGTGTAATTGCATTGCCGTTAGCTTGGTTAACTGCATATTGTGACTTTCCTGGGCGTAAGCAATTTGAATGGGCGTTAATGCTGCCTTTAGCAATGCCAACTTATCTTATCGCCTACGTGTATACCGACTTACTTGATTATGCAGGGCCTGTACAGATCGCACTCAGAGACTGGTTTGGTTGGCAATCACCAGACGATTACTGGTTTTTTGATATTCGTACATTGACTGGGGCTATTTTTATGATTGCCTTGGTACTCTATCCTTACTTATACCTAATTTTTAAAACGGCACTCAGAGAGCAGTCTTTTAAACTAGTGCAAGCTAGTCAATTAATGGGGCTATCACCATTACAAAGTTTTCTACGCGTTAGTTTGCCTCTTGGTCGTGGGGCGATTGTGGCAGGGGTTACATTGATCAGTATGGAGGCTATGGCTGATTTTGCTACTGTTAACTACTTTGCTGTGAGCACACTGACGACCGCTGTTTATGATACATGGCTTGGCTATTACTCATTAACCGCAGCGGCGAAAATCTCAGGTATTATGTTACTGATTTTGTTTTTAACCATCATGGTTGAGCGCTTTAGTCGTCGCAATCAAGCTGTGTATGAACGTCAGTCAAGCGTAAACAGCGCAACTTTGTATCGCTTAAAAGGCGGTGCGGCATGGGCTGCAAGCTTGGCTTGCACCGTTGTGCTGGTATTGGCTTTTATTCTGCCGGTTGGAGTATTAGTTAAATATGCCATTGTCTATGCAGATGAAGCATGGAATGGGGCATTCTTTAATTACGCTTGGCAAAGCTTTAAAGTGGCAGTAGTGGTGAGCATTGCAACTATCCTATTGAGCTTATTGGTATTGTTTTATCAACGCATTGCGAAGCAAGCTTACCCTTTGATCCCTGGGCGTTTAGCAAGTACTGGCTATGCCTTACCTGGTACTGTATTAGCGATTGCTGTATTGCTCCCATTAACTCAGCTAGATGATGCATTAAATAATTGGCTTGAGCCTTTTGGTTTATCACCAGGATTACTTTTGAGCGGCACTTTATTTGCGATGATTTTTGCTTATGTTGTACGTTTTTATGCGATTGCGCATGGCGCGCTTGAAAGCAGTTTTTTACGTATTAGCCCTTCATTAGATATGGCTAGCCAATCAATGGGCAAAGGATCTTACAAACCTTGTGGCGAGTACATTTACCGCTATTAAAACGCGGTATTTTAACAGCTGGTTTATTAGTGTTTATTGAGTGCATGAAAGAGTTACCTGCGGCTTTATTACTCAGACCTTTTAATTTTGAAACCCTAGCAACTCATGTTTTTCAATATGTTAGTGATGAGCAATTGGAGCTTGCGTCAATTTCAGCCTTGTTTATCGTGTTAGTTGGGTTAATCCCTTTGTATTTCGTTAATCGTTCGATGGAGCAAAATCACTCATGAGTCATTTGATAATTAAAGACTTAGCTTATCAGTACAATGCGACTCAGGTGTTGAGTGAACTAAACCTCAATGTTGAACAAGATGAAATCGTCTGTTTGCTTGGCGCAAGTGGCTGCGGCAAAACCACCACCTTAAAGGCAATTGCCGGGATTTTACAGCCTGATCAAGGCTATATGAGTATTGATTCAAAAGTGGTCAACGATAGTGGGCTGTTTGTTGCACCGGAAAAACGTAATATTGGCATGATGTTCCAAGACTATGCGCTGTTTCCTCATTTAACGGTAAGCGACAACATTGCGTTTGGTCTTAGCAATATGAGCAAAGCGCAAAAGCGAGAGCGTGTAGATGAAATGCTTAGCCTTGTTAAACTCGATGGTTGTGCACAGCGATACCCTCATCAGCTTTCTGGTGGACAGCAGCAACGTGTGGCAATAGCCCGTGCACTTGCTTACAAACCAAGTTTATTATTACTTGATGAGCCATTTTCGAATATTGATACACAAGTGCGTTTTGAGCTTATTGCAGATATACGCCGAATTATTAAAGCTCAGCAGGTTTCTGCGGTATTTGTTACCCATTCGAAGGAAGAAGCTTTCGCATTTGCTGACACGCTTGCGGTTATGCATGGTGGAAAAATAGCCCAACAAGGCTCTCCTGAGCAGTTATTTAGCCAACCTAACTCAAAGGTGGTTGCAGAGTTTCTTGGTACGGGCATATACTTAACGGCAAAAGTATTAACGCCAACTGAATACGAAACGGCGTTTGGTGTGGTTCACTCATTGACACCGAACAATGCAGATTGTCAGCAAGGTCAAGTGTATATAAGACCGCACCATATTCAGTTGTGTGAAGCTGCGCACAGTGACGCAAACAGTTTAACTATTTTGCACAGGCGCTTTATCGGTACGCGTTATGTATATCGAATTAATATTGCAGGGCAAGAGTGTGAAGTTGCTGCAGAGCAAGACCGCGTGTTAGCTGTTGAGCAACCTGTAAAAATAAAAATAATGCCGCACACAGTCAATTTTTTTCATGATTAGTAATAAATAACAATCTTGAATCCTTGGCTTTGTGCAAATAACGAGAAGCTAAGGATTCACTATGGCGCAAGCGCAATCTGGGATTTGTGCTGAAGCAAACTTACATGGTTTGCACCTGTTTTTTAATGTTTACGATGGCCACGATGAGTCATTACGTAAAAAACTAAAACGCGTTAGCGTCATTCAAGATGAGTTTGCTGATCAGTTCTCAGAAGCCATGCTATCGTGCGTGGTTGCCCTTGGTGCTCAGTATTGGTCGCATATCTTGCCCGAGTTTATTCCTAGTCAATTGCAAAGCTTTCCGAATGTAACTCATAGTGATCATGTGATGAGTGCCCAGCCATTTGATTTGTTTGTACAAATTCGCTCAGACCGTGAAGATGTAAACCATCTATTTGCCCTGCAAATCCTAAAATTATTAACACCGGATGTTGAGCTGGTGGAGCAGGTCCGTAATTTTCGGTTTTTAGATGGACGTGATTTTAACGGCTTTATTTATGCAGGCGATACACCTCATGGCCGTCAAAAGCGTAGTACAGCACTTATCGACAAACCGGGTCACTTTGAAGACCAAGGCAGCTATATCCATGTTCAGCGCTTTGTGCATGATTTGAGTGTCTGGCAGCATTTATCGTTATCAGAGCAAGAGCAAATCATGGGGCGCACGCGTCTAGATAACACCTTGATTGTGCCTGCTGTAGAAACCAGTCATGCGGTTCGTAGTGAATTAAAAGATGAGCATGGCCAGCCTCTCTTGCTAAACCAAAGCATGCCATTTGGTGATGTGCATAAGCAGGGAATTTTAATGGTTTCGTGTGCGGCGCAAGGGGATGCGTTTGAGCAGGTATTAAAGAGTCGCTTGGGGCAGGGCGATTGCTATGATCATTGGCTCGATTTTACTCAAGCCGATATGGGATCTGCGTTTTTCGCCCCGTCAGTAAACTTCTTAAAGCAACTTTAAACGGTATCGAATAAAGTGCGCACGCGATCGAGCGTCACATCGATTTCAGAAATCTTCGCAGGGGCGATAAAAATAGTGTCGTCGCCTGCAATAGTGCCTAGTACGCCATCTGCTTTACCGAGTGAATCAAGTAAACGAGCAATTAATTGTGCTGCGCCTGGACTGGTGCGAATAATGATCATCATTTCGTTATGCATAATATCAATAACAAGCTGACGCAGTGGGCTTTTCGCTGTTGGCACACCCATTTCAGCCGGTAAGCAATAGACCATTTCTTGTTTTGCATTACGAGTACGTACCGCACCAAATTTGCTTAACATGCGAGATACTTTACTTTGACTAATATTATCAAAGCCTTGCTCTTTTAATGCTTCGACAATCTCACCTTGTGAACCGAAGTTTTCTTCTTTTAATAGCGCTTTAAACGCTTTGATCAGTGCTTCTTGTTTGTCTTGTGGTTGCATGTTGCCGTTTCTTTATTCATAAAATGTAGGGTAATTCTACACAACTCTGCATATTTATGCAGTATTAGTTTACAAAGTCGTCCAAAATGCTGTGTCTTTACAGCCAAGTTTACAACTATGGTCGAAATTATACGCGAAATAAGCAGGATAAATTTGTTTTTAGTCGCTAATTTCATTATCTTTAGGGCCACAAATATTTCCTACCTCAAATTACGGAGAATTCCAATGAAAGTTGCTGTTTTAGGCGCAGCTGGCGGTATCGGCCAAGCATTGTCTTTATTATTAAAAACAAGTTTACCTGCAGGTTCTGAATTATCGTTATACGATGTTGCCCCTGTTGTTCCTGGTGTAGCGGTTGATCTTTCTCACATCCCAACAGACGTTAAAGTTGAAGGCTTTGGTGCTGACAGCTTAGACGCAGCATTAGCTGGTTGTGATATCGTTCTTATCCCAGCGGGTATGCCACGTAAGCCAGGCATGGACCGTGCGGACCTTTTCAACGTAAACGCAGGTATCATCAAAACATTAGCTGAAGGCATCGTTAAAAACTGTCCTAAAGCGTTAGTAGGTATCATCACTAACCCAGTAAACGGCACAGTGCCAATCGTTGCTGAAGTATTCAAAAAAGCGGGTACTTACGATGCAGGCCGTGTATTCGGTATCACAACGCTTGACGTGATCCGTTCAGAAGCATTTGTTGCTGAACTTAAAGGTTTAAGCGCAACTGACGTTAAAGTTCCAGTGATCGGCGGTCACTCAGGTACGACAATCCTTCCTCTTCTATCTCAAGTTGAAGGTGTTACTTTCACTGACGAAGAAGTTGCGGCATTAACTCCACGTATCCAAAACGCAGGTACTGAAGTTGTTAACGCTAAAGCGGGTGGCGGTTCAGCGACTCTTTCTATGGGTGCTGCAGCAGCACGCTTCTGTATGTCTTTAGTTAAAGGCTTACAAGGTGAAGAAGTAGTTGATTACGCATACGTTGCAGTTGAAAACGGTGACGCAGCATACTTCGCACACCCAGTTCGTCTAGGTAAAAACGGCGTTGAAGAAATCCTTTCTTACGGTGAGTTAAGTGCATTCGAAGAGCAAGCTAAAAACGACATGCTAGCTACACTTAACAAAGACATCCAAGAAGGTATTGATTTCATCAACGGTTAATTCCGACAGATGATAGGCGATTTTTTAAATCGCCGAAAACAAAAAAGCCTGCAAATGCAGGCTTTTTTAATGGCTCGAATAAATAGTGTTTAGTGATCGCGGGCAACGGCGATACGGGCCAAACTCTCTAAGGCTTGTTTGTACGGTGTATCTGGTAAGAACGCAATACAAGCAATTGCTTTGTCAGCTTCTTGCTCAGCTTTTTGCATTGCAAACTCAAGGGCTTTAGTGTCAGCTAATGCCGCTAGAATGCTTTCTAAATGGTCCATACCATTACCAAGCTCAATAGCTTCGCGTACTAGCTTAACTTGCTCTGGTGTGCCTTTTTGCATTGCGTAGATAAGCGGTAGGGTAGGTTTACCTTCAGCTAAATCATCGCCAATGTTTTTACCAAGTTGCTCGGCATCGGCGTTGTAATCAAGTACATCATCCACTAATTGGAATGCAGTGCCAAGATGCATTCCATATAAGTTTAATGCTTCAAGGGTTTGCTCGTCTTGCTCGGTAATAATTGCAGCAAAACGGTTGCAGCTTCGAACAATTTTGCCGTTTTGCTGTAAATAACCTGCATATAGCTTTGTTCTGTGGTGTCAGGGTCATTACAGTTCATTAGCTGTAATACTTCACCTTCAGCGATGACATTGGTTGCATCCGCTAAAATTTGCATGATTGACATTTTACCTAGGCCAACCATAAGCTGAAATGAACGTGTATAGATAAAGTCACCGACCAAAACGCTAGCTGCATTACCAAACTCTGCATTGGCTGTAGGCGTACCACGGCGCAAATGTGACTCGTCGACAACGTCGTCATGCAATAATGTGGCGGTATGAATAAATTCGATGATAGTGGCAAGCGTAATATGGTCTTTGCCCTCATAACCAAGTGCTTTTGCCGCTAAAATGGCCAACATAGGACGAACGCGTTTACCGCCACTGTTTACTATGTATAAACCGAGTTGGTTAACCAATGCGACATCTGAGCGCATTTGGGCATGTATAAGTTGATTGACGTCATCCATTTCATTTTCGATTAACGTCTGGATAGCTTTTATATCCATTGATCTCCGAGCCAATATTTATGGGTATACGGGGCTGATTGTACAACAAAAAAAGCGCTTGCTCGATATTTTGTGATGATTCAGTAAAAAAACACTGTAAAGTTTTTTATTTGAGATCAATTTTGCCAAGATAAATTTATAACCTTGATTAATAAGTGATCAGCTTTTTGAATTTTAAAGGTGCCTATTATTAACGTAATTTAATTGTCATGAGATCGTAAAAACCGCTTGGCATGTGGTGTTTTTAGGATAGAATAGGGGAAAATATTGAATTGCTCTCAATGCAGCTATTTTTTATTCATTTTATCGAAAAAGAGGCTTGCTAGTTTTTGCACATTAGCGTAAACTTCGCGCCCTATTGAAGAATATTTTAGTTGCGTCGATTTGAGGGCGCACAGACGGAGTTAATTATGTACGCGGTTTTCCAAAGTGGTGGTAAACAGCACCGTGTGACTGAAGGTCAAACAATTCGTCTTGAGAAATTAGACGTTGAAACTGGTGCAGCAGTTGAATTTGATTCAGTACTTTTAGTTGCTGATGGTGAGAAAATCGAGAATCGGTGTACCGTTCGTAAACGGTGGTAAAGTAACAGCTGAGGTTGTTTCACACGGTCGCGGTGAGAAAGTTAAGATTGTTAAATTTAGACGTCGTAAGCATTCTCGTAAGCAAATGGGCCATCGTCAATGGTTCACTGAAGTTAAAATCACTGGCATTAGCGCTTAATTAGAGGTACTGAGAAATGGCACATAAAAAAGCAGCTGGTAGTACTCGTAACGGTCGCGATTCAGAAAGCAAACGCCTAGGTGTTAAGCGTTTTGGTGGCGAATCAGTTCTAGCGGGTAGCATCATTGTTCGTCAACGTGGTACTCGTTTCCACGCTGGCGCAAACGTAGGTATCGGTAAAGACCACACTATCTTCGCAAAAGCAGATGGTAAAGTTCAATTCGAACAGAAGGGTCCTTTAAACCGTAAATACGTAAATATCGTAGCTGAGTAATCATCTCGATATTTGAAAAACCCCGCCTTTGCGGGGTTTTTTGTTTTAAGGCACATAATAGTGCGTATAAATATATACCTAAGCGCCTTGGCATTGGGTGCTGAATAGGGCACTTAGGTATATAATAGAGTTATTAACAAGCCAATCTTAAAGTGAGTAATCATGAAGTTTGTAGATGAAGTAGAAATTCGTTGTGACGCGGGTGATGGCGGCAGCGGTGTCGTATCTTTCCGACGTGAAAAATATGTACCAGATGGCGGTCCTGATGGCGGCGACGGCGGCGATGGCGGCAGCGTTTATCTACAAGCCGATGAAAACTTAAATACGTTAATTGATTACCAATTTGAGCGTTTTCATAAAGCAGAGCGCGGCACAAATGGTCAAAGCCGTAACATGACTGGTAAAAAAGGCGCTGATTTAACGCTTAAAGTGCCTGTTGGTACACGTATCATTGATGTTGATACTGAAGAGTCATTAGGTGATTTGACCAAGCATGGTCAAAAGGTTGTTGTTGCAAAAGGTGGTTTCCATGGCTTGGGGAATGCACGTTTTAAATCAAGTACAAACCGCGCTCCACGTCAAAAAACACTAGGTACACCTGGTGAAGTTCGCAGCTTACGTCTAGAGCTAATGCTACTTGCAGATGTTGGCTTACTTGGTTTACCAAATGCTGGTAAATCAACGTTTATCCGCAGTGTTTCTGCAGCTAAACCAAAAGTGGCAGATTACCCGTTTACGACGCTTATTCCTAATCTTGGTGTAGTACGCCCAGATGCGAATAAGTCATTTGTAATTGCTGATATCCCAGGTCTAATCGAAGGCGCTTCAGATGGCGCGACCTTGGTATTCGCTTCTTAAAACACTTAGAGCGTTGTCGTGTATTACTGCATATCATTGATGTTATGCCTGTTGATGGTACAAACCCGGTTGATAATGCCTTTGCGATTATTAATGAGCTACACCAATACAGCCCTAAACTTGCTGAAAAGCCGCGCTGGTTAGTATTTAACAAAATTGACCTATTACCAGAAGATGAAGCTGAAGCCCTGTGTAATGAAATTGCCGAAGAGCTAGGTGAAGAGGTTAATGTTTACCGTATTTCTGCTGCGAATAAACAAAATACTCAAGCATTGTGTCATGACATTATGGCGCTACTTGATAGTATGCCGAAAGAGAAATTCGCTGAAGAAGAGAAAGAAGAAGTTGAATTTAAGTGGGATACTTATCATCAGAAAGCGACCTCTCAAGATGATGATGATTGGGATGACGACTGGGATGATGATGACTACGATGTGGAAGTTATCTACCAACGATAAAATTTAAAACTGAAAAGGAGCCATGCGCTCCTTTTTTATTAATAAGAAAAAAGTATTAAGGTTTAGTGTGAAAATTTCAATGATTGCTGCGATGGCAAATAACCGAGTAATTGACAAGACAACCAAATGCCATGGCATTTACCCGCCGATCTGCAACACTTTAAAAAAGTAACCATGGCAAAGCCTGTGATCATGGGCCGTAAAACATTTGAATCAATAGGTCGGCCTTTACCGGGTCGTCAAAATATTATTATCACGCGTAATGCTGATTACACAGCTGAAGGTATTGAGGTGGTTACTTCACCAGAGGCTGCGCTGGAATTGGTTGCTGATGTTGAAGAAGTAATGATTATTGGTGGCGGAAATATATACGAACAATTCCTGTCTCAAGCAGATCGTCTATACTTAACTTTTATCGACCTTGAAGTGGAAGGTGATACGCAGTTCCCAGATTACGAAAGTGTTGCTAATTGGACAGTTGCCGAGCAAGAAAAGCATCAGCCTGATAACAAAAACCCTCACTCGTATACTTTTGTAACCCTGTACAAAAATTCGTAACATTATTGCGGTAAAATTAATTAGTTGGTACAATATTACACAATCTTGGTAAGAAAAAAGTATTACATAAGGGCAAAATATGATGAAGTTACCAAATATGTTACTTGCAGCGGCTGTTGTATCAGCGTCAGTTGCGTATACAGCACCAGCAAAAGCTGATGATCAATTAGCGGTTTCTATCTGTGAATATATCGCAGCTGATGATAAAAACCGTTTGCGTAGTAAGCTTAAAAGCTCACGTGTGAAAATTCGTAACATTTTTGATGCTGTGAAATGCAATGGCAATAACATGCTTCGTCATGCAATCGAAAGCGGCGCGGCAGATACTGGTGAGTATATTGTTAAGAACTTATCAAAAAGCTCTTTAGAAGATGGTGCTGATATTGCTTGGGCTGAGTCGAACGGTCACGGTGGTTCACCACTAATCGCTGTTATTAAAGACCGCGCAGGCCTTTAATTTAAGCGCCAAAAGAATTTAAGAAACCGCACTCGTTGCGGTTTTTTTGTGCCTGTAAGGTAAGTAACTTGTTGAGAATCTCTCGTTTATTAAAAACTGGAAGCTTCTAAAGTTGAAGTCTTCCAGTTTGAGGCATTTACTGCTTGTTATTTATGGTAGCTTAAACAGGTTTCTACTTCGTTCTTCGAACCTAAGATCACCGCCACACGTTGGTGAATAGCGTCAGGTTGAATGTCCATGATGCGCTCAGTGCCTGTAGAAGCTATGCCGCCAGCTTGTTCGATTAACATTGCCATTGGGTTTGCTTCGTATAATAAACGTAATTTGTTAGGTTTATTTGGATCTTTCGTGTCAGTTGGGTAAGTAAAAATACCACCACGACATAATACACGGTGCACATCACCCACCATTGCAGCAATCCAGCGCATGTTGAAGTTACGACCACGTGGGTTTGTGTCACCAGCAATTAAGTCATTGATGTAATTTTGCATCGCAGGTTGCCAATGGCGTTGGTTTGAAGCATTGATAGCAAATTCGCTGGTCTCTTCAGGTACGCTTGCAAAATCTTGTGTTAATAAGAAGGTACCGTGCGTTTTATCTAAGGTGAAAAAGCGTGTGCCTTTGCCGGTTGTTAACGCCAGCACGGTTGATGGGCCATATAACACATAACCCGCTGCAACTTGGTTTTTACCCGGTTGCATAAAAATACTAGGATCAGCTGGATCTGAACCTTCAGGCGCTGCCATAATTGAGAAAATTGTACCAACGAGTGAGTTGATATCAGTATTTGATGAGCCATCAAGTGGGTCGAATGCAACAATGTAGTTGGCATCTGGATTACCCGCAACGGTGAAGTCTTCTTCTTCAGAGGCAATGGCTTTTACGTAGCCCGATTCTAATAAAATATCTTTTAAAAGTTGGTTAGTTAGAACGTCGAGTTTTTTCTGTGTTTCACCCTGAATGTTTTCGTCTAGGGTTGAGCCTAATACGCCAGATAGGGCGCCTTGACCAACACGAAATGAAATTTCTTTACATGCCGCAAGTACCGTTCTGATCAATGAGATCAGTTCACGAGGGCAACCATCTTCTAACAATACCGGTGGGAGTCTACGCATTCTATTTTCCTGATAACGTTGTAGCCAGACATTTTTAGTGTGAGAGAGAATGTCTTAGCAAGCGCTGAATTTCGTCTTAAATAGCTGATTTTTATAAACGGTACTTTATACTGCTTAATACCTATACAGTATTTAAAACGCGAATAACAAAGATAAGATTATGCAAAAAATACCATTACTACGATATCTGCTCTTAGCTGTGCTACTTACTATGATAACTCAAGCACACGCAGCAATTAAGTCTATAAATGATTTTACTGAAAAAATGACTCATTTTTCAGGCTATTTTTCATTTTACTACGACACAGAAAACGGCAAATTGTATCTTGAGGTGGATAAACTCGAGCAACAATTTTTACTACAACAAAGCCTACCTTACGGTGTTGGTTCAAATGATATTGGCTTAGATCGCGGTCAGTTAGGTGACACACATTTAGTACAGTTTGAGCGTTTTGGCGATAAGGTAATGCTAAGAGCCATCAATACTTATTACCGCGCTAATACTAATAACCTTGCGGAACAACAAAGTATTAAAGAGGCGTTCGCATCGAGTATTTTAGCGGGTTTTAGTGTTGTAGCTCAGTCAGATACTGCGGTACTTGTGGATTACACCCCTTATTTATTAAGCGATGTTCATGGCGTAAGCCGTCGTTTATCGGCAACCGGGCAGGGAAGTTTTAATCTAGATAGTAACCGCAGTGCGGTATATTTAGCACGTTCAAAAGCGTTTGAAAAAAATACAGAATTAGAAGCCGTACTTACTTTTCAAGGTAATAACCCAGGAAAGTATGTACGCCAAGTGAGCGCAGACCCTTATGCGCTGACAGTACATATGCATCACTCATTAATTGAATTACCTGATGATAACTACACCCCGCGCAAGTTCCACCCTCAAGCAGGTTTTTGGAGCATTGAGCACAAAGATTATGCGGCAGCGCTGGGTGAGTCTATGTATGTGCGTTACATCCCGCGTCATCGTTTAGCAAAAAAGATCCGAGCCTGCCAATCAGCGAGCCCGTTGAACCGATTGTTTATTACTTAGATCCGGGCGTACCAGAGCCAGTTAAAACAGCGTTACTTGATGGTGCTAAATGGTGGAATGATGCCTTTAATGCAGCAGGTTATAAGAGCGCATTTATCGTTAAAGTGCTCCCTGATGATGCCGACCCTATGGATATTCGCTACAACGTAATTCAATGGGTGCACCGTGCAACCCGTGGTTGGTCGTATGGCAGTTCAGTGATTGACCCTCGAACTGGCGAAATTATCAAAAACGCCATGTGACACTGGGTTCACTGCGTGTTCGTCAAGATATCTTAATTGCAGAAGCATTAGCAGCTCCCTATTTTGAAGGCAATGAAGTAGCTAAGCGTTTACAAGCCATGGCACTTGACCGCATCCGTCAATTAAGCGCTCATGAAGTAGGGCATACTTTAGGTATTTCGCATAACTTTGCAGCGTCAGTGGCAGACAGAGCTTCTGTGATGGATTATCCACACCCACTACTGAGCTTCAATGAGCAAGGTAAATTAGATGTAAGCCGCGGCTATGCTGCTGGCATGGGCGTATGGGATACCCAAGTGGTCAAATACGGTTATAGCGACTTCACCAATCAAGATGAAGCACAGCAATTGGCCACAATTTTAGCTGAAAACAAAAGCAAAGGGCTGGAATTTATTTCAGACAGTGATGCCCGCGCTCAAGGGGGCGCTCACCCAACTGGGCATTTATGGGATAACGGCAGTTCACCGAGTGATGAGCTTATGCGGGTACTAGATGTTCGTAAACAAGCGCTGACGAGCTTTGGTATCGAAAACATCAAAACGGGCACAGCTTTATCACAACTAGAAGAAATGCTGGTGCCACTTTATTTGTTCCACCGCTATCAAGTTGAAGCGGCGGTTAAATTAATTGCCGGTGTAAATTACGAATACGAAGTTCGTGATGGTTCACAACCAAAAGGGGCGCAGGTTGTGGCAAAGCAAACACAACAAGCGGCAGTGGATGCCGTACTTGCGACATTAAAAGCTGAGAACCTTGTTTTGCCTGAGTCGGTATTAGCGCTTATTCCACCAAAAGCGTATGGTGAATCAAAATCACGGGAGAGCATTGTTGGTCGCACAGGGCTAACGCTCGATGCGATGGCACTGCCTGAGGTTGCTGCAGCACATAGCTTGAGCCTACTTTTTAATAGCCAACGTATTAACCGTTTAGCGCAGCAGCAAGCACGAAGCGATGCATTTTATGGTTTAGATGCGTTATTAGCACAAACTTATCAGCAAGTTTTCGAACAAAAAACTGCCTCAGGGATGGCAGGTAAAATTAGCCAACGTGTGCAGCTTTTAACGGCGAAACAATTTGCCGACTTAGTCGCTAGCAATGAGGTGGCACCCGAAGTACAAGCTCAGCTTCGTTACTACTTAGCTAAACTTGCAAAGAGTTACCAGCAAGAATCAATGCTAGGCAGTGTATCCGTTGGCAACAGTGCATTTAAGCAATATTTAAGCGAGCAAATCAGTCACTTTTTAGAAAACGGTGAATGGCCTGCAAACTTTAAAGTGTTGCCAATGCCACCGGGCTCACCAATTTAACTCACCTTTCTTTTAAGACGCCTAGCATAGCTAGGCGTTTTACTTGCATAAAATTGGATATTTGCTAATCTAGCGGCCTTCCTTTTTTGTCTTTTTGAGGTGTATATGGCGTTCTTTTCTCGCTCGTTGTTAGCAGCGGCCATTACATTCTCTAGCTTTTCCAGTTACGCAACCCTAGAAAAAAAACAATGCGATGTAGAGCTAAGCCATGGCTTGATCATCACTGATGATGTCATTCGTATTGTTGATAAAGGTCAAACTCGCGTACAAATCAACAACGATAACCAATTGTTTATACGTGGTTATTGGGTTGATTTAAGCCCAGAAGAAAGCCAAGTTGTAGAGCAGTTCAGCCGCGGTATCAGGCAAACCGTCCCTGAACTTGTTGACCTGGCGACCGATGGTGTAAACCTTGGCTTAAGTGCTATCGAGCAAGTTGTTGAGGGCATGTCAGACAAAGAGCCTGAAGTGCTAAAAACTCAACTGCAATATGTTGAGCGTGCACTAATGGATAAATTTAAGCGTGGCGATGACTTTTTCTTTATTGCTCCGCAGTCGCTGTCGAAAATCGATGACTTTTTTACCAAAGAAATCAGCCAAAAAATTCACTCTGCAGTTCACGGTTCACTTGGCGCTATTTTAGTTTCGCTAGGTGATGCCTTTAAATCGCGCGAAGGTAACATCGAAGACCGTATCAATGATATGGGGCAGCGTATGGACATCATCTCAAAAGAAATTGATAAATCACTACAAAAGAAAGCAGAGCAATTAGAGATGAAAGCCTCAGAATACTGTGAGTGTTTGAACTCATTAGATGTCACTGAGTCACGATTACAACAAATGGTGCCGGGGATGGCCGATTTTGATTTGGTACAAATAAAGTCTTAATACGAACTTAAAACGAAAAAGCCCAGCAGTTGCTGGGCTTTTTCGTTTTTACTTGTTTGAATTAGCTAAACTTAGCGGTTTCAGTTTCTAAATCGCTAGTAAGGCCTTTGATCAAATCGGTTGCTGTATGAGCCTGATTAGATACATTAGCCGTTTGTGAAGCCGTGTCTGAGATAGTTACGATGCGCTTGGCGGTGTCTTCACCAGCATCAAGCTGCTCTTTTGCAGCAATAGCTATCTGATGGCTCATTTGCGCGATTGCGCTGAGTGAGCTGGCAACGCGTTTTAGTTCTTCATTGGCTTTAGTCGATTTTTCTACGGTTTGTTCACTGGTACTCATACTGAGCGAAACAGATGACTTGGCATCTTGGGTTGCAGCTTGTAGTTTGCCAATCATATTGCGGATTTCTTCAGTGCTGGTCTGTGTGCGCTGAGCAAGCCCACGAACTTCATCAGCAACCACAGCAAAACCTCGTCCTTGCTCACCTGCACGGGCAGCTTCTATTGCCGCATTAAGCGCAAGTAAGTTCGTTTGTTCGGCAATACCTTGAATAACACTCAGTACATTTGCGATGTTATTTACTTCATCATCAAGCACTTGAATGTTATTACCAGCGCTGTCAATTTGCTGCTCTAAAAGCGCGATAGTATCAGCAGCCTCGCTGGTTAAGTGGCTGGCACTTTGACCTTGTTGCTCAGCTTCTTGCACTGAGTAAGCGGCTTGCTCAGCATGTTCTACAACGGTTTGCGCTGAGGCTGTTAACTCGGTAATAGCTGAAGCTACCATTTGAGTTTCTTCGTTTAGGCTACGAGTGAGTTTGTCGAGCTCAACAGAGCGATATTCGTTATCGACACTTTGATTTTTTAAGCTATCTGTAACCCCTTTAATGCCACCAACAACGCCGCGTAACCCTTGCTGCATATAATGCATGGCTGCAATAATGCTTTCAGGTGGGGTATCTTGGCGAATATGTGAGTTTAAGTTGCCACGAGAGACATTCTTAACAATACCAATTACTTCATCAATTTCGCCGCCCAAGGCATTAGTGAGCGATGAACCAAAGCGGGCAATGGCAAAGGTCAGTGCAATGGCAATAAGCATAGATAAGCCCAGCAGCCACTTTGCAGTATTCCAATAACGTTCATCAACTTCTTTGGCGCTAATGCCTGTACCAACATACCAGCCAAACAGCGGTGTTTTTTGTACTACAGAGGTTAAATCAACGGTTTCACCATCTCGCACTGAATCCCAGTGATAGGTGATGATTTTATTGGTCGTGTTACCCACGAGATTTTCGACCATACGGTCGATACTGTTGCCGCTGGCATCTTTAAAATCGTTAAAGCTGGTGCCGTGTAGTTCTGGGTCGTGCGGAGTGGCGACAAAATCTAAGTTGTTGTCGACGACATACACATATTCTGAGTCGTGGTATTTATTTTCTCGAAGTACCTGAATCGCGAGCTTCTTTGCTTGTGCTTCTTCGAGTTGATTGCTTTTAACCATCAACTCAAATTGCTCAACAATATTGGTGGTGCTCTTCATGAGCTGGTTGATACGCGCGATGTTGTCGCTTTCGCTGGCATGACGTAAAGATTGTAAGCCAAGTAAAGCTATCGCCGATAACGCAATAAACATTGCGATAGCAAATAAGGTGATTTTTGTTTTTAAAGCTAATCCTGATAACACAGTCAGCCTCCTTTATTATTTCCCCTGTTAACTTCTACCACGTTTGTCTGGTTTTATTAAGGAAAAATGACAGCGTTATCATGATTTTTACTCAAGTACCTATTTAGAGCTTCAGTTCGGCTTCTGTCAGGGCACGATATTCACCGCTTGCAAGGCTTTCATCAAGGGTGATGTCTGCTATTTTTTCACGATGTAATTCAACAACTTTATTACCTACAGCTGCAAGCATTCGCTTAACTTGATGGTATTTACCTTCGCAAATTGAAAGGCGTAAGCTGTAGCTTGCAAGTTTTTCAACAACCGCAGGGCGAGTTAGCTCTTTTTCGTTGTGCAATTGCACCCCTTGCTCTAACGCTGCAATGGCTTCTTCATCAATAGGTTCTTGAGTTTCAACTAAATACGTTTTGAATTTGTTATGCTTTGGTGCAGTAATTTTGTGTGACCAGTCGCCGTCATTGGTGATGATCACTAACCCTGTGGTGTCGATATCTAAACGGCCTGCAACATGAAAGTCGCTCATGTTTGGTTCATCAAGTAAGTCGAATACAGTTGGGTGAAGGTCATCTTTGTTGGCACATACATAGCCCGCTGGTTTATGGAGCATGAAGTAGCGTTTGCCTAAAAACACCAGCGGCTCGCCTTGCCAGCGCACGTCGTCATCTTGGTTGATTGAATAATCAAATGAGGTGATCACTTCGCCATTAACAGTGGCGTATTTACGTTTGATACCTGCTTTGGTTTTGCTGCGAGGTAACTCGGCAATATGGCTAATAAATTTATCTAAACGGCATGGAAATTTCATTGGGATCACATTTTTGTCGGCTACAATGGCGGCGAGTATAGCGGATACTAGTTACCTATGACAGTACAGCAAGGACAAATATTACAGCATTACCAAGCGCAAATAGCCAAAGGTGATTTGCAAGAAGACTGTGCCCAGCGCACAGCGATAAATGCTCTTGATAATCTAGCCATAGAACTGGCTGCACCAAGTCATTGGTGGCAAAGCGCTAAGCCAATAAAAGGGGTTTACTTATATGGTCCAGTAGGGCGTGGTAAATCCATGTTAATGGACGTGTTTTTCAAGCTTGTTGATATTGACGCTAAGCAGCGTTTGCATTTTCATCATTTTATGAAGCAAGTGCATGAGCGCTTAACTCAGCTGCAAGGGCAAAAAAATCCGCTGACGGTGATTGCTAAAGAGTGGGCAGAGCATATTCGCTTGATTTGTTTTGATGAGTTTTTTGTGTCTGATATTGGCGATGCCATGATCTTAGGTGGCTTATTCAAAGCCCTGTTTGAGCAACAAGTAGTGTTAGTGGCAACGTCGAACTGTCAACCGGAGCAGTTATATCGCAACGGTTTACAGCGAGCACGATTTTTACCCACTATCGATTTATTAAATGAGCATTGCCATGTTTTAAGTGTTGAAGGCGATACAGATCATCGCTTTCGCTTTGGCAAACAAACCGCACATTATTTTATTAATAACAAAGAGGCGCTAACAGAGCGCTTTTTAAAGCAAGAGCAAGCGGTACAAAGGCAAACAACGATAGAGGTTTGCCACCGCGAGCTTAGCTGTATCTTGCTCGCTCAAGACGCCATTATGTTTGATTTTATGACGCTTTGCTCAGGACCTAGAAGCACCGCGGATTATATTTATTTGGCAGAGTGTTTTCAGCGGGTGTATTTACTCAATGTGCCAGTAATGGGGCGTGGAGCAACAGGCAAACAAATTGTGCATGGTATTGAAGATAGCTACCAGCGAGAAAAGCAAGATTTACAAGAACACTTTTTAGATGATGAAGCGCGGCGCTTTATTGCATTGGTTGATGAGTTTTATGATCGCAGCCGATTATTGGTGATTTCGGCCGAGGTGGGCATTAGCGATTTATATCAAGGACAAAAACTGGCATTTGAATATGCGAGGACCGAGTCTCGATTAGTTGAGATGCAAAGCTGGCATTGATAAAGAAACACGCCACTGAGGCGTGCTTCTTATTTTCGAGCGCTGAGGCTAGAAGCTGTATGATACACCTATGTATGCATAGCGCCCCTTGCCACCACCGTATTTTGAATAATAATTACCACGACCTGATGGGTAAAAGTCCCCTTTATTGTCAAAAAGGTTATTCACACCACCAAATAAACGTAAATCACTTTTGTTAGACAGTTCTAATTTATAAGAAACTGACAAATCATGTCTTAGGTATGAGCCGTAATCTTGAAAAGCTAGTTTTTCAGGGTTCGTAACGCATTCATCGCTTCCTTCTGCGCAGCGCTCATCATTATCTGCTAAGTAGCCTAAGTATTCTTCTTCTCTACTTTGGCTTGCTTTAAATGAGCCTAAGTATTTAGTACGCCAACGGATCCGTAACTCATCTTTTCGCCAAGTTAAAGACATTGAAGCTTTATCTTTACTTTCGCCATAGCCCGCATAATGTGTAGTCACTTTACTGCCATCAGGGCTTTTGTATGTTTGCGAGTTCTCGATGACATGATTGTAGTCAAGTTTAAATGCCAACTGACCTAAACTTTGTAAATCATATTCATACTGAGCTGAAACATCATAACCACGTGCAGTTAGCTCATCGAGGTTGTATTTACGTTGTACTATTTCAATGATATTACCTTCATCATTACGGGTAATATCATTACAAAAAGAATTATTTTCCCCCCATTGTGTACCTGAGTCATAACACTCTCGTTGAATATTATCATTACTTAATTCAGAGATAGCATCAGAGACAGATATGTCATAAAAATCAATTGCAAGATTAAAATCAGGGATAAACTGAGGGGCAATAGTCACACCGAAAGTATAGGTATCAGCGGTTTCTTCTTTGAGCTCTTTATTACCCACACCCGGTGAATAACGGTTGTTATCATCATCAAATTCAAAGTTAGGATCTTCTGCAATTAGGGCTGCAAGTGTTGGCTCTTTGCGGCAGTTATCATGCCCTGCGTCAGTTGATGTAGCTGTTAGACCATCACAGATATCATCATAGCTGTCATAGTCGCCGCGTGGTGGTGATAATAATTCTGTGATAGTTGGGGCACGTTGAGCACGGGCATAGTTAGCTCTAAAAGCATAGCCGTTAGTAATTTCCCACATTACGCCTAATTTATAACTGGCAACAGTCCCGACATTATTCATACTGTAGTTAGCTACACGTAAAGATAGGTCTGTATCAAGTGACTTTGCAAATGTTGCATCCCTTAAAAGCGGGAGTGCAAGCTCAGCAAAAGCTTCATATACATCAACTTCACCATAAAAAGTAGGCACATAATTAAAAGTAATACCGCCTGCTTTTATATCATCACTGGTTTTGAGGTCTTGGCTATCTTTGCGGTATTCACCACCAAACACAGCTGCAACTGGCCCTGCAGGGAGCTCAAACAGGTCACCAGTAATGTAGCCTACCGCACCATATTGTTTTATCTCGGTATCAATAATTGGGTTGCTGCGGATCCAAGCGGCCATCTCTTCGGTAATAGAGCCTTCACCAAATAAGTTAATTGCTACACAGCCTTCTGCGCGAGCCGCTTCATCAATACACTGAATTGTGCCATCAGCTAACTCTTCAGCTTGTAAAGCTTGATTAAGTCTAACTGTATTTAATTCATTGCTCCGTACTTGATGTTGTTTAAATCGACCATAGCTGACTGAAAAATCCCAGTCCCACTCGTCATTAAATAGAGTGCCTTGAATGTCAGCCCAGCTGCGAATAGTTTTTCGACTATTGTCAGTAGTGATGTTACCAACCTCATGAAAGCGACGATCCCAATAAATACGGTCTTTGTATGGGTTTGCATCAAGGATCTCTTGTGGAACATACGGATTATCAATTGGAATATAACCCGGTTTTACAAGCCCTAAAGGCTCACCTGTAGCCGGATCAAACTGCGGTGCTGTGGCACCCTCATATTCGTCTTCTGGTGATTTATGATTGAACGAATCACTGTCACTGTATTGCACTTGCGCGTAAAACATCACATTGTCAGTAAGGTCATAATCAATTTTAACTGCAGTAGAGAAGTTATCGCTTGGTACATCAAGCATTACATACTGATTTGAATTGATACCATAAATTTCTTCATTACCTTTCCAATCATCACGCAGGGTTTGTCCGTCGTACCAGAACTGTGTGTCGTTTTTGCCATTTTCTAAAAACACACCACCAGGAAGACCATCACTTTTACTCACCCAATCAGCTTGCGTGATGTCGCGCATACATTGATCGCCATCTGCTGTTTGCATTACATTACACATGCGATCTTTATCGTAATCGTAGCTATCTTCTATTTGTGCGCGTTTACGGTCGTAAAAAGTCATACCGAAATCACGGTCCCAGTTTGAACTGAAATAAGCATAGCCGCGACCATTATCGAATGACGTACCATAGTTTAAATCGAGGCTAAACTCTTTACTGCCTCCTTCAGTTGACTCGCCAGTTTTAGCTTTAAAATCAAACCCTTCTTTTTTTGATTGAGTGATGATATTAACAACACCGGCCACAGCATCGGCACCATAAGTTGCAGAAGCGCCACCACTGATTATTTCAACGCGATCAACCATGCCGCTCGGAATAGTATTTAAACTGACATAGTTGCCGCTGTAGCTATTAGAAACTACACGACGGCCATCGATCAGCGTTAAGGTGCGATTAGGGCCTAAGTTACGTAGTTCAACTGTTGATAGACCGGTAGTTGAAACGCTTGATTGGCTGGTGGTGTTACCGATGCTCTCGCTAAGAGCTGGCATGTTATCAACTAAAATATCTGATAAGTTGCTTAATCCTGTATCGGAAATAGCGTCACGATCCATCGTTACTAAGGGGGTTGAAATGGAAAAACTATCACGCTTTATTCGTGAACCTGTCACGACAATTTTTTCAGGTTCTTCAGTTTGCTCATTGGCTGTTGGGGTGGTATTGGCAGTGCGAGCTATTTCAGCCTCATCTGCAAAAGCATGTTGACTAAAACCACTGGCAACGGCAAGTGCAATGGCACAAGGTTTGGTTAGTAGATTTCTCACAGGCGTTCCTAGTTGTTATATTTTTAGTTTTTAGAACCAGAGTGATGCTCTTTTTAAGGGCAGTTAAAATTTACAGCGAACAACACTCTGGTTGGTCGGTATTGACGTTAAAATAATTATAGAAATGTGAACTTAACTACAATCTTAGGTTGCTCGTTTATGTCTCTATTTTATATCTATTGAATATCTATTCATTTAAAAACAGTGCGTTAGGAAAATTCTTATTGTTAATTAAATTGCAATTCTAGACTGGTTAATACTTGGCTTTTACGTTAGATTGGTAGGGGCTTACACTGCTGTTTATCTAAAATGAGGTTTTATTTAGAGTTAATGGAAACATCTAATCGCGCTTATCAGCTGGATCATGTGTTGTTAACCCGCTCGAAAATAAACTGATATGCAATGGCAGTGAACAGCTTTTGCAGCCTAAATTTATTGAGCTATTAGGCTGTTTAGTTGGGCGCTACCCTGAACCTATCACCCGTGAAGATCTTATTAACCATGTGTGGGAAGGTAATTTTTATGTTGGGGAAAAAGCGTTAACGAATGCTATTTGGCATTTACGAAAAACATTTAAAGAACTCGACCCAGAACAAACTTATATAGAGACATTACGTAAAACGGGTTACCGGGTACTGTTAAAGCCTGAACCAATAGCTACAGCCGATGAAGTAAAAACCGAGAGCTTTAGTATCACAGCAGTACAAATAAGGCAGTTGTTTGTGGCTTTTTGTTTAATAAGCCTAGTGGGAATGTATTGGTTGTTCTCATCGCCCTCAGAGCAAATCAATTCAAGCTTTGTGTTGCCACTTAATAGCATCGAAAGTGTGACGGCAAGCCCTGGTCGTGAGATTTATCCTTCAATTTCAGATGATCAACACTATTTGGTGTATTCATGGCGACAACTTGGTAAACAAAATAACCTCTATTTACGCGATTTACATTTTCCTGAACACCCAGCCAAGCAATTAACAGACTCACCTTTTACTGAAGGACGCTCTGTGTTTAGCCCAGACTCAAATACTTTATACTATTACCGAATGGCGTCAGATGTTTGTGAAATTGTAAAACTGTCTTTGGTGAATGCCACCAGTGTTGTACTTGGCGAGTGCAGTAATAGCTATGCAGCAGATCTTGATATCAGTAGTGATGGCAAAACTCTAGCCTACATTGCAGATCACACTGGGCAGTCAGGCAACAGGGTGACTCGTATCAAGCTACTTGGGTTACAGGAAAAACAAACAAAAGAAACAGTTATTCCTTGTAATGATGACTGCGAAACTGTGTATGAGTCAGTGTCGTTTTCGCCCGATGCACAGCGAGTTGTGGTTACGCGTAATGTTAAAAACAACCAAAAAGCGCTGTTCTTAATTGATGTGAAAACAGGGCAAAGCCAACGCTTAACTCACGACTTTATTGATATTCACGGTGTAGATTGGCACCCAACTAAAGAGCAATTAGCGTTTAGTGCGGTAGAGGGCGGTAAGCGTTATGGCTATTTTTATGATATTAAGAATAAAACCTTAATCAACACGCAAATTGCTGGTATGAGTTCACCTAACTTCAGTGGCGATGGCAGTGTTTATTATCATCAATGGGATTTAGATAAGGTGATCACGCGACTGAAAATAGACGAACAGGTGGCAAGCTCGCCATTTTCTATGTTGTCGACTAACTTTAGCTCGCTCTTTCCTGAATATAATCAGCAACAGAATAAACTGCTGTATGTGTCGAATGAGTCAGGCAGTTCGCAGCTTTGGATTGTAAACCCCGATAGTAGCTCGCGAAAACAGCTTACTAATATTTCACATAGTACCGCTGAGATCCGTGACCCGACCTGGTCAGCCGATGGACGTTATATCTTGTTTTCATTGAACGATAACGGCAGCGCTCGTTTATATTTTTATGATTTCAAAGTAGAGCAAAGCCAACAAATCGAACTGCCATTTAGCTATGCTGCTAAACCCAAGTTTAGTGCTGATAGTCAGCATTTTTTAGTCTCTGATGGTGACTATCTTTACCGTTATGATTTATCAGGAAATAACCAAGGAAAAGCTGTTGAAATGCCAGCACAGTATGGCGTTGAAACACAATCGGGCGATATTTTATTTACCAATTCGCGCCATGCTATTTGGATTAAACATCATGATACGGGTGTTGAAGAAATGCTGGTGAACGATGTTAAGTTGGCGCGCAAATATGCGTGGTTACGAGTAGCAAAAAACGCGTATCATGAAGGGCGTATTTATTATTATAAAGAGCGCCGAGGTGATTATCGTATTAGCTTCTATGACTTAGCTAGTAAACAACATCATGATTTAATTGCTTTGCCTGAGCGCGCTTATAGCCGTTCATCGGGTCTGACCTACATACCCGATGAACGTTGGTTGGTTTACACTGCGTATCTATCGCCTGAGATAGAAATCAAGCGTTTACCCGCAGCTTATTTACCAAAGTAAGCTAGCACTTACGATAGATATCAGCATCCATATCATAAATATTAACGCTTAGACTATACGAGCGGCGGCAGTATGTTCTTAAGCAATTTAATAATTGCTCACTAAGCATCTGCTTTTGCTCTACGGTTCTTCCTGCCATAATTGATGCGCCGATGTGTATAAAGCCATCTTTACCTTCACCTAATTCGTAATGTTGATAAGCGATTGCACGAGTCTTTATGGTCGAAAGATCAAATAAGCCTGAGTCAAAAACGGCTTGGTGAACTTTTTCAACTAACACTTGTGGCAGAATTGGCAAGTCTTCTGAGTGTTCTATAACAATGTGCGGCATGGGGTTTTCCTTAAAAGCGGGTAACTAAAACCGATGTTTGTTTGAAATTGGTTTAATACATCACCATCAAAGTGCCATAGACATTGGCTGTCTTCAGATGCTGGTAATGTGCATGATACGTTACTTGCATTATTTACAATAGTTGCCAACCAGCGAGTTTCAATATAACCCCGTGCTTGATCAGTAAATAAATACTCGGCGCCACCATAAAGACCTGTGGTAAAGAATGTGTCAGAGTCGGCAAAATCTGTGCTGACATGATTTGCTCCAATTTGAGCACCAACAAAACCTACCATACGATTTGCTAATGGTACTTCTATAGCACTTTGAAATAGCAGGTATTGCATCTCGACTTGCTTGTTGATTTGGTCTTTCATGTCGAGTTTGGTAGCTGAATAAAAGAAGCCATAGCGGGCATTATTAAGGGTTCTATCTAGGCTGACAGTAAAATGGCTGTCATCCTCAAGCTCAATTTTTAGGTTTTCTTCGGTTTGCACCGAGTTAGTAAAGTTTTTGCCGAAACCAGCGCTAATAGAGTAGTCAGCGTGAGCAGTGCTACTTAAGAACATTAAACACAGTAAACCAAGCGATTTTTTCATTGTTTAGGTGCTCGTTGTTGAAGATATTTTGAGATAGTATTGAAACATAGCAAGCAAATCGTTGTAAACGGACAACTATCGCTTTTTAATAAGGAACACTAGGATGAAGTTACTAAAATTAGCTGCACTTACTGCGCCACTGATTTTGTTGAGCGGTTGCTCGGATGATGCTGCTTCGGTGAGTTTGGGGTTATTTACGACCAAAGATATTAAAGTGGTATCACAACAAGACCCGCTTATAAGCGGTGTTACTTGCCACATCAGCCATATTGAAGCGAATCTTGATTTTGCTGATCCATCTGATATGTCTATTGCTTGTCGTCAAACAGGACCTATAACCGCTGAACAATTACAACAAATTGACCGCAGTAAATCAGGTGAAGTGGTATTTAAATCATCGAAAAGTATTTTGTTTAAATCGTTAAAAGTACGTCGTATTTATGATGCGCCAACACGCACTTTATTATATTTGTCTTATTCAACGAAAGAGTCGAGTGGCAGCCATCATCATGCTTTATCAACTGTGCCTCTATACAATACGGATGCATGGCAATGGGCACAATCACAAGAGTAATTTATGTTAGCGTTATTTAAGTCAGCCCCACTTGTTGATGAGCAAGAGCAGCAGTGGTTAATCGATACCTTTTTATGGGCTGTTGAACACTTTGATAGTGAATATTTTTTAAAACATACACAAATCATTTTACCTAACGGGCAGTTCTTTCCGGATAGGGTATCGAGCGTCAGTGAAATGGCTGAAAAAGTATTTAGCCGAGTTGTTGATTATGCGGGGATGCAGGCGTGACCAATTAACTTAGTTGCGCCATCTGGGCTTACACCTCAGGTGTTTCCACACTTTGAATTTCAAGACAATTTACGCGGTAGCGAGGCGAGTTTAATTGTGCCGGCAAATCATCCGGTGAATATCTCGTTTAACCCGAACCAAATCAATCAACCGCAAGATTTAGTGGCAAGTTTTGCTGGTACCTTAGCAACCATTTTGATTCACCATGTGGGTGTCTTACCTCCCGGTGGTAAAGAGTACTTACCGCAAGCGAGCGATGCGTTGGCATGCTATTTAGGCTTTGGGGTGATGATGAGTAATACGGTGTATCAATTTAAAGGAGGCTGCGGCTGCGGTTATAACCCTTATGCTAATCGCCAAGCGGCGTTGACTGAGCCACAAACGCTATTTATGCATGCGCTGGTTACGCATTTTAAAGGGGATAATCAGTCGAAGAAGTTTTTAAAGCCCCATTTACGCAGCCAATATAAAAAAGCGCAAAAGCAAATTAAAGCATTGGTGAGTGACAGTGCAAATCCGTTGTTATTAGCATTAGATGAACAAGCAGTAGGGTAATATTGAGTGCAGTATTTAGATGAGTTTTTATTGATAGCCATTGCTCACTTTTTTGCGGTAGCAAGCCCAGGCCCTGACTTTGCAATTGTACTAAAGCAAAGTATTCAACAAGGTCGTAAAAATGCGCTTTGGACCAGTGCAGGGGTTGGTGCGGCTATTTTGCTGCATATTGCTTATTGTGTATTAGGTGTGGCATTAATTTTATCCCAGTCACCTAGCTTATTCATGGCTTTAAAATACCTTGCGGGGGCTTATTTGGCATACTTGGGTGTGCAAGCTTTACGAAGCGCAAAACCTAGCGATAGTGAACAGCAAACCCTTTCTCCTGCTGAGCCTGAATCTGTGTATAAAGCATTTCGACGCGGCTTTTTTACCAATGCCCTTAATCCCAAAGCAACACTGTTTTTTATGTCGTTGTTTACTCTTGTAATAAGCCCTGAAACACCTGTTGTAGTGCAGGCTGGTTATGGCGTGTATATGGCAATGGCGACTTGGCTGTGGTTTTCATTTTTATCATTGGTGTTATCAAAAGCATCAGTGCGAGCATTTTTCTTAAAAAGCGGATACTGGTTTGATAGAGGCATTGGTGTGATCTTAATTGCCTTAGCTATTCGCGTTGTTGTGTGAGGTAAGTATGACGCTATATAACTTTTCATTTGGTTCAAATATGTCATCGAGCAGATTGCTGGCAAGGCTGCCTGAAGCAAAGCGGGTAGGCACAGCTATTTTAAAGGGCTATGAGCTGACGTTTGATATGGTAAGTACCGACGGCTCTGCAAAATGTAGCGTGCGCAAAACTGATCAGCCAGATGCCTTGGTATATGGTGTTGTGTATCAGTTAAACGAAGCTGAAAAGTCGATTCTTGATGATATCGAAGGGCCGCGTTATGACTGTGTAGATATCACCGTTGAACTACTAGATGGCGAGCAACTTGCTGCCCATTGTTATATCGCTAACACCTTAGATGAGTCTTTACTGCCATTCGACTGGTATCTTCAGCATGTTCATCGCGGAGCGCTTGAAGCAGGTGTACCAAATCATTACAGTGAAGCAATACTCGCAAGACCAAGTTGCGATGATCCAGATAAAACCCGAGCAGCGAAAGAGTTCGCTATTCACAACAATAAAAATCACCAAGGGATATTATGATATTTCGTAAATTAGCCGTTGCAGCGGCGCTGTTATCGAGCTGTTCGTTTTACAGTTATGCCGATATTGATACTAAAAAAATTGAAAAAGTAATCGAAACGTCAATGGCACGTTTTGACGTACCGGGTATGGCTGTAGCGATTGTTGAAAATGACCAGGTCGTGTTAGCAAAAGGTTTTGGTGTATCTCACCTTGATACCGGTAAAAAAGTAAATAAAGACACCTTATTCGGTATCGCGTCAAACACCAAAGCATTTACCGCAGCAGCGTTAGCTAAATTAATTGATGAAGGTAAGCTTAGCTGGGATGACAAAGTAATTGATCATCTTCCTGAGTTTCGTCTGTATGACCCTTACGTAACACGTGAAATGACCATTCGCGATTTATTAAGCCACCGTAGCGGTTTGGGTTTAGGGCAAGGCGATTTAATGATTTGGCCAGATACTGACAAATCGATTGATGAAATTATCGCAGGGCTAAAATACTTAAAACCAGCGAGTAGCTTTCGTAGTAAATATGCCTATAACAACTTAATGTTTGTCACTGCCGGTGAAGTGGTAGCCCGTGTCTCTGGCATGAGCTGGAATGATTACATCGAGAAGAATATTCTTCAGCCACTTGATATGAAAAACTCACGCGCAGGTTTTTCACGTATCCCTAGTAGCAATAAAAACTGGGCGACGGGTCATATTCCAATGGATGGCCAACTACACCCATTTTTTGTGAACTACCTTGAAGATTTCCGTGGCGCTGGTGCGATTGCATCAAGCGTAAGCGATATGAGCCAATGGCTACGCACGCAGCTTGCACATGGCAAAATGCCAAATGGCCAGCAGTTATTCACTGAAAAGCAACAGCAACAAATGTGGCATCCGCACATTATGTCAATGGCATCAAAAAGTGCTTATGAAGCTTACCACCAACAGTTTAGAGGTTATGGTTTAGGCTGGAGCATTGAAGATTTCCACGGCATTAAAAAGCTAGGCCATGGTGGTGGTATCTTAGGCATGGTGTCTCAAGTGACATTATTACCAGAGAAAAACCTCGGTATTGTTATTCTTAGTAACCAGCAAGCATTCAGCGCGCTCTCTGCGGTGACTTACGAAGTATTAGAAGATGCATTAAATCTTGAAGATAAAGACTGGGTTGAAGAGCTTGCCAAAAAGCACTTTGAAGGTAAAAAAGAAGCTTACGCAAACGCAAAACCAGAAACACCTGCTGATTATCAAGCGAAACTACCAAATATCAACTACACAGGCACTCTACACGATAACTGGTATGGTGATGTGGTAATCGAGGAGTTAAATGGTCAGCTACGTATTGATTTTACTCATACAAAGCGTTTGAAAGGTCAGCTTGAGCATTACACGGGCAATACGTTTATTGTTAAGTGGGATGAAAAGTTACTTGAAGCCGATGCTTACATTGAGTTTCAAATGAGCCCTGATAACCGAGTGAGTAGTGCAAAAATGCGCGCTGTCTCAACGGCGGTTACAGACTTTAGTTTTGATTTTAGGAATTTAGATTTACGCGCTAAAAAGTAAACCAAAGTCGCAAAGCCACCATTAGGTGGCTTTGTTATACTGAGGGAAAATAATTCAAGGAGCGTATTATGAGAACGGCAGTTATCTCACATCCATTTTGTCGTAAACATAAAATGATTGAGGATCACCCTGAATGCCCTGCGCGTTTAGATGTGATCACCGACCGCTTGCTAGCAAGTGGTGTTGATATAGCAATTACTCACTTACAAGCTCCTAAAGCCAGCCGCGACGACTTTTTACTTGCTCATGATGAATCTTTGGTTAGTCACGTAGAGCAAACAATTCCCGCTGAAGGGCTTGCTGAATTAGACGGCGACACATGGCTGTGCCCAGATTCACTGAAAGCGATTGAACGAGCCGTTGGCGCTGGATTACTCGCCGTTGATGAAATCCTTGCTGATAAACTGGATGCCGCATTTTGCTCGGTTAGACCGCCAGGGCATCATGCAAACCGTAGCACCTCTGCAGGTTTTTGCGTTTTTAATAACCTAGCCATTGCTGTGAAGTACGCGCAAAGCAAAGGTGTAAAACGTATCGCTATTTTGGACTTTGATGTACACCACGGTAATGGCACGCAAGATATCTTTTTAGATGATGATAATGTGTTGTTTTGCTCTTTGTTTCAACACCCTTTTTACCCAAATACTGCGGTTGAAAATAACGCGACATTAGTTAACTCACCGCTGCCAATTGCCAGTGATGGTAATGACTTAAAAGCTGTTTACCTTGAGCAGTGGCTACCAAAACTCAATGAATTTAAACCTGAACTGTTGTTTATTAGTGCAGGTTTTGATGCTCACCTTGAAGATGACATGGCAAGCCTGAAGTTTGTTGAAGACGATTACGCATGGCTAACCACGCAATTAGCTGAGTTTTGTCAGCAGCAAGATTGCAAAGGGATTATCTCTTATCTTGAAGGAGGTTATGCTTTATCAGCCCTTGGTCGTAGTGCCGTTGCGCACATTAAAGCGCTGGTGGATGCGCCTTAATCTGCCAGCATCGCAAAGGCTTGCGTTGGTGTAAGCTTAGTAACCTTACTTAAACAGCATACTCCCTCTTGTGTTAGATGCTCTGTTACTTTATTCGCAAGTTCAACGTCAGTTAACGCTTTCACGCTTTCTCCCTGCAAGTTGACATACAGCCCTGTTGTTAAAAGCAAGATAGCTTCTTGCTGCTGCTCTTCACTCAAACCATATACAAAGCTTTCTATATCGGCTTCATCTTCTACTAATGCTAATTCATGATCTGAAAAAATAATCTTAGGAAATGATGAGTGCATTTATTGTCCTGTGTCAAAGTTGCCAAGGTTGAAATGATTATAATTGCCAATTCATGTAAGAACTAGGAAAGTCGACTTATGAATCAACCAAGACGACATCAAAAGGTGAGTGATGTCTTTTCGCAAAAGCTGGTATCGTGTCCTGCGCATACGCCTTTGGTCGATGCGGTAAGGTTGATGCATGTTCACAATGTGACGGCGATTTTTATCAAGCATGAGCAATCCGTGGTTGGTATTTGGACGGAAGCTGATTGTTTGAAAATTGACATCAGCAGCCCGCTCTATAAGAACCTTGCCATTCACGAGGTCATGTCGGCGCCTGTTATTACAGTGCCGAATCAATGCTCAGTCAGTGATGCAACCTTGCGTTTTCAACAGCATGGCATTCGCCATTTATTGGTGATGGATAGTGAGAATCAACCTGCAGGTATGTTGAACTTATCTGATATTGTGCATAACCAAGGTTTGGACCACTACCTACAATTTAGACCTATTCATGAGCAGTATCGCACTGATCTAGAGATAGTTGATGCGCAAACACCGATAGAAGAGGTTGTGCAACTGATGCGCGCTGGACGCCTTGATAGTGTACTGGTTTATAACCGAGAGCTTGAACTGCACGGTATTATTACTCAGCGTGATATTGTTGAGCTGATCATTCAAACTGAGTGGCTAAATCCTTGTTGGCAGTATGCCAGCTACCCGTTAATTGAAATTGATTGTGAAAGCAGTTTATTTGATGCGTATCGCACTATGACAGAGCGTAATGTGCGTCATTTGGTGGTCAGAGATGATGAAATTTGCGGGGTGATTTCATTTGCTGATTTGATCACAGAGATTGAGTCAGCTTATTGCTGCGAGCTTGAGCGGGCAATTGAGCAGCGTGATATTGCTTTGCAAAAGTCACAACGTAACTTGTTTTTGGCAAATAAAATTATTGATGCCTCACTCGATGGCATAATGCTAACCCGTAAAGACGGCACGATTATTCAAGTTAACCCTGCTTTTACTAAATTGACCGGCTTTGCTGAGCATGAAGTAATTGGAAAGCGCCCTAATATTTTAAGCTCTACAAAACATAGCCGTTCGTTTTATCAAAAGATGTGGCATGCCATTGAATACGAAGGGGTCTGGCAGGGGGAGATCTGCAATTGCAAAAAAGATGGTGAAGAGTTTGTTGAGTGGCTCACCATTATCCAGATTAAAGATCCTAACTTTGATGAAGTACTTTATGCGGCAATTTTTAGCGACATTACAGAGCGCAAGCGTGCAGAAGAAAAAATTGCCCAGCTCGCCTATTACGATGAACTGACAGGCCTGCCTAATCGGCGCTTATTTCATGACCGACTCTCAATAGCTCTTAGCAGCGCCAAACGAAACCATGATCTATTAGCGGTGATGTTTATCGACTTAGACCGCTTTAAAGAGGTGAACGACAGTTTAGGGCATGACGCTGGCGATAACTTATTACAGCAAGTGGCAGAGCGTATTTTATCAATTCTTCCTGAAGGGGATACCCTTGCACGCTTAGGTGGCGATGAGTTTGTCCTGTTATGTGAAGTAAATCGGGTTGAAACACTGCTCAACTTTGCCGAACAAGTATTACAGCAAGTGAGTATGCCGCTTGCTATTAACGAGCATGTGGTTGCAATTACAGCCTCAATTGGCGCTGCAGTTTTCCCTGATGATGGCGTAGATAGCGCTACGTTGCTCAAGCATGCCGATATTGCTATGTACCGTGCTAAAGAAGTGGGGCGTAATTCATTTCAATTATTCAAACCTGCGATGAATGCACGTTCTTTAGAGCGATTGGCTATGATGAGCCGATTACAAAACGCCATCGAAAGCGATGAGTTTGAGCTTTATTTCCAGCCTAAGCAGCAGTTAAATTCTGGCAAAATTTTAGGGGTAGAGGCGCTCTTACGTTGGCATGAGCCAAACCTAGGGGTTATATCACCCGCTAAATTTATTCCTCTTGCTGAAGAGCTTGGCCTAATTGTGAAGCTTGATTTATGGGTCATCGAGCAAGCTTGTAAAGAGTTAGAAAAATGGCAGCAACAAGGCATTGAAGCAGGGCGCTTAGCAATTAATATTTCGGCTAATCACTTACGTCAGGGGCAACTAGCATCAAATGTTGAGCGCTTACTCGAGCGTTACGATGTAGACCCACACAAGCTTGAAGTAGAGCTTACTGAAAGCTGTTTTATCAGCCACTTTAGTGAGGCTAAGCAAGAGTTACTCGCGCTTAAAAAGTTAGGCGTGCATATAACGTTAGATGACTTTGGCACGGGCTATTCGGCTTTAAGCTACTTAACCAAACTGCCAATTGATACGTTAAAAATTGATGCCAGCTTTATCGCAAAAGTGCCAGATGAATACGGTAATAGTGAAATTGTCACGGCGATTATTAGCCTGGCGAAAAGCTTGAGTATTCATGTTGTCGCGGAAGGGGTAGAGAAGGTAGAGCAGTTAAATTACTTACGTTCACTTAACTGCGATACCATTCAAGGCTATTACTTTTGCCGCCCAATAGCGAAGCAACAATGGTATGACTTTTATCTCAATACCGAAAAAAGAGCCTAAGCTAGGCTAATTTCGTAAGAAGTGAACTTACGAATATTAATGACGCCAGTATCAAAAATTAAGTACTGGCTTTTTAATGCCTTTTAAAATACCCGATACTTCTGGTGCTTTATCAAAATTGAAAGAGCTGATCTTGCTTGGGTATTCACTTACTGGGTAGTCTAGCTCGACCACCTCTTCATCGAGCTTTTCAATGGCTGTTGCGCCAAATAGCTCTGCAAGTTCACTCAGCTTAGCATCAATTTGTGGGATCAACTCTGCTGCCGCAGCTTTTAAATCAATCGCTTCAGATTGGCCTTTTAGCATGTTTCGCCAATTGGTTTTATCAGCAATAAACTCGGCTAAAGCAACCTCAACTAAACCCGATTGAAGGCGGGTTTGTACTTTGAAGATAGGTAAAGCTTGCGTCGCACCTTGGTCAATCCAGCGTGTAGGAATTTGAGTATGGCGGGTAATACCTACTTTTAGGCCTGAGGTGTTGGCTAAATACACGTAATGCGGGATCATGCAGTTTTCTTCACCCCACTGTGGCTCACGACAGGTGCCCTTATCAAAGTGACACGTTTCAGGTTTCATGATACACATGTCACAGCTAGCCAGTTTGCGCATACACACAAAACAGTGGCCTTGAGAGTAGCTTTTCTTGGTTTTCTTACCACAGTTACAGCAAAAAATATTGCCGGTGAAAGTCAGCGTGAGCGGCTTACCAATATAGTCATTTAATGAAACTAGCTCATCACCGATAGGTAATTGATATTCGACAGGAGAGGTCAGTGTCGACTTTAATTTTCTGATCGTACCTTGCATCTTTACATGGCCCCTAAAGATGTTAAAAAAGGGCAGTGTAACACGGCCTATTTAAATTGTGAGGCAATAAAGCTTAGATACTCATTAATCGGCACCGCTTTGCTGTAATAATAGCCTTGCCCTTGATCTGCGCCCATCTTGATCAGCATTTTTTCTGTTTCTTGGTCTTCAATGCCTTCGATGGTGATATTCATATCAAGGTTATGGGCCATATCAATGGCCGTTTTTACCACCACTTGGTTGGTAGTGTTATTCACTAAATCTAGAATAAAGCTCTTATCGACTTTAATCGTACTAAAAGAATAATTTACTAAGTAGTTTAACGACGAGTAACCAGTACCAAAATCATCGAGTACCACCTTGCTACCGAGTTTATTGAGTTCGCTGATAAAGCTGACCATTTCATCATGGTTCTTTATAAGCGCAAACTCAGTTAATTCAAACTTTAACTGATCCGCAGTAATGCCATGTTTTAGAATGGTGTTTTCGACTTTTTCGACCAGCTTAGGGATCGCGAGATTCTTAGCACTTAAATTAACGCTAATGGTATGGTCGCGATAGCCTTGTCGATTAAGCTTTGCAGCGGCTAGGCAAGCCTGATCAATCACCCATAAGCTCAATTCGTTAATTAAACCAGTACGTTCAGCCAATAAAATGAGTTGCTCAATATCCAGGTATTTCCCTGCTGTAGGCCAGCGTAACAATGCCTCTGCGCCACAGATCGCACCGCTGCGTAAATTGATAATGGGCTGTAAGTAAATGGCTAAGGTATTACTTCGCATTGCTTGTTGTAACTCAGCAGCAAGGCTCACATCCATATCAATATGAGCTTTACTAAAGTCTATATTTTGCTGTTTTTGCGATAAACCTAAGTAGCCACGTTGCAGCCAAATATCAAAGCCATCATCACTCACCGGTTCAGTAATGCTATAGCGGTAATAAAGCTGAAGGTCTAAGCCTGCAACTTTATATTGCTTAGGTAGCTGCTTGCATATATTGCTAAGTTCTTGATAGATTTCTGCTTTCGATTGAATTTTGGTCGAAATAAAAGCCAGTACACCATTGCCTAAGTCAGCCACTTTTGGACTGTTATCTAACGCTGATTCTAAATTAATAAATTGCCTATTTTTATTAATTTGATGCTCTAGCGATTGGGCAACAGTGATAATTATTTGGCTGCTTTGGCTTTAGAATGCTCATAAGGGCATTGAATTGCTCTATTTTCACTAAACAAAGGTTAGCGAGTCTTTGCTCCGAGGTAATCGCCATATAAGCTTGTTTGAGCATTGCTTGGTTGAGTAGCTCAGTTTGTTGCGTATGGGTTGCATGATACAGCGCTTTTTCACGTTGATAACGAACACGGTCTGCCAGCGCCATTGCCATAAGCACAATCTCACAGAGAATGGCGACTAAAAATATGTGCCTAACAGCAAAACTGTAGGGAATAAAGCCCGTTAGTTCTAATGGCTGAATGGCAGCGCCTACAATCAGTGGCACCCACGACATGACGTAAAACTTTGCCCACCGAAAACCACTCACCAACTTTTTGTAAATCATGCAAATACATAAAATGTATAACGGCACCATGATGGCAAAAAAGATTTTCGAGGAATGGTATTCCAACATAAAAAAGCTGAGCAAACCGAGGCTGAACAGCAAGGCTAAAAAGCTGATACTGAGTTTGTATAAGCGGCAATTGTCTTTATGGTAGCGTAAGAACATGGTGCAAAAGGCGACGGTGAAAAATGCAATCGCGTAGTTACTGAAGACCACTTGCTCATTAAAAAAGATTTGCCACGATAACGGCCATAAATAAAAACCAAAGCCGAGCACTGAGCCCATAAGTAGTAGTGCTGAGATGATGTAGCCTATATAAATAAGATAGACGCGGTCACGGATCCCTAAAAATAATACCAAGTTATACAGAGCTGCCATGATCAGCACACCAATGAAGATCCCCAAATTCCTGATTGCGAACGTAGTAGGTCTTGAAACTCTTTTTCACCATAAATATTAATAGGTGTTTTGCTAATCCCAACCGTATCTATTTTTATAATGAGGGATGTTTGTTCATAGCCCTGCATGGTGAGCATGCTGTGCGGTGTACTGTATTGAAACAAACTAAGGCCAGAGACTTTATCACCTAGCTCGGTTGTATCTATAAGCTGCCCTGTATCATCAACATGATAAACGCTAAGGTAATCAACCATAGGGTTGTCAAAGTGAATCGCCAGCTCCACAGGCTTAGCTTGACGGTTTTCTAAATCAAGCTTTAACCAATAATCTTGCGCTGCTAAATCCCATTCAACATCTTTAAAAGGGCGATGTTTAAGCTTGTCTGGCTCAGCTAAAAACTGCTCGAGTGTTAGCGCTTTACTGCTATCTATTCGATACGCCGTATTACTGTAGATGGGGGCTGTTTTATCTATGGTGTAGCGGGTAGGGCTGGCTAAATGTGCAGCTAGGGTAGCAATGATAAAAAACAAAATTGTCAGAATAAGAAATGAAACAAAGTTATATTTCAGTGCTTTATTATTCAAAATTAGTTCTTTATCTAGGTAAATATTCTCATAGTGTAGCATTAAAAAAGCGCAGATAAACTGCGCTTTTTTCAGAATTAGACTGGTTTGACCTTAATTCTGTTCGCGAGCAATTGCACGATAGGCGATATCAGTACGATATTCCATGCCTTCCCAGCTGATTTGATCAACTAGTTTATAAGCACGTTGCTGCGCTTCAGTTACAGTGTTGCCAAGTGCCGTAGCACACAGTACACGACCGCCAGCTGTTACTACGTTGTCGCCGTCTTGCTTAGTCCCTGCGTGGAATACTTTCTCACTTTCAGGGTAAGTAACTTGCAAGCCGCTGATTGCATCACCTTTCGGGTAGCTATCTGGGTAGCCTTTAGCTGCTAATACAACACCGACTGCTGCACGTGGGTCGAACTCGATTGCTGTTTTATCTAGTTCTTCACGGTTAGCCGCTTCGATAAGTTCAACAAGGTCAGACTTAAGACGAAGCATCATAGGTTGTGTTTCAGGGTCGCCAAAACGACAGTTGTATTCGATTACTTTTGGCGTACCATCAGCGGTGATCATTAAACCAGCGTATAAGAAACCAGTGTAAGGGTGGCCTTCTTTTGCCATACCTTCAACTGTTGGGTTGATCACTTCGTTCATAATACGTTGGTGAATTTCATCTGTAACAACTGGAGCCGGTGAGTATGCACCCATGCCACCAGTGTTTGGACCTTGGTCACCGTTGTAAGCGCGTTTGTGGTCTTGGCTAGTTGCAAATGGCAGTACGTTTTTGCCATCAACCATCACGATGAAAGAAGCTTCTTCACCTTCTAAGAACTCTTCGATAACTACACGGCTACCGGCTTCACCGAAGCTGTTGCCTGCAAGCATATCGCGGATAGCTTCTTCAGCTTCAAGCTCTGTCATCGCAACGATAACGCCTTTACCTGCTGCTAAGCCATCAGCTTTAACAACAATTGGCGCACCTTTTTCTTTTAGGTAAGCCAGTGCTGGATTCGATTTGCTCAAACGTTTGGTAATCAGCTGTTGGAATGTCGTGACGTGCTAAGAAGTCTTTAGTGAATGACTTCGAGCCTTCTAGCTGTGCAGCACCTGCTGTTGGGCCAAAGATAGCTAGACCGTTTTCACGGAATGTATCAACGACACCTAAAACAAGCGGTACTTCTGGACCAACAATAGTTAACTCAACGTTGTTTTCTTTAGCAAAAGTAACTAAACCTGCTAGGTCTTCAACGTTGATAGCTACGTTTTCAAGTTTTGGCTCTAGTGCAGTACCTGCGTTACCAGGAGCTACGAAAACGGTGTTTACTTTAGTATTTTGTGCAGCCTTAAACGCAAGAGCGTGTTCGCGATCGCCACTGCCGATGACAAGTACATTCATGGCGTATAATCCTATTTATAGCGGTTTTTTAAACTTCAGCGTCATACGATCACTTTCACCAATCGCTTTATACTTCGCGGCATCTTGCTCGCCTAAACGAAGGCTTGGTGGTAGTGTCCACACCCCTTTAGGGTGATCTGCTGTATCAAGTGGGTTTGCATTAATGTCACTGCTTGCCACCAGTTCAAAGCCAGCTTGCTTTGCAATATCAACTACATAGCTTTGCTTCATATAACCTGATGATTTCTGATTTTCATCGCTGCGCGCTTCAGGTAGACGGTGTTCAACCACACCTAAAGTGCCGCCTGGTTTAAGTGCTTTATAAAATGCTTTAAACGCACTTAACGCGCCTTCTTTATCTTTACCCATGTACCAGTTGTGTACATTTCTAAATGTTAAGACAAGATCTGCGCTACCCGCTGGTGCAATATCAAGATGTGTTACTGGTGCAAATTCAGTTAGTTTAACTTCACTGAAGCGTGCGTCATCGCTCATCTTTTTCTTAAAACCAGCTAATGAACGTTGGTAATAACCCACCTCAGAATCAGCAGGGAAATGTGCCGCGTAGTAAACACCATGGCGTTTTTTACAGCTGGCGCAAGGATTTCGCTGTACCAACCACCGCCCGGCGCAATTTCAACAACGGTCATGTTTGGCTTAAAGCCAAAGAACTCAAGTGTCTCAACTGGATGGCGATATTTATCACGTGCGCTATTTTTAGCATCACGTTCACTTGATTGCACGGCTTGTGTAAGCGCTGATTCATGAGAATGGCTTAGAGCCTGTGCTGATGTCAGTGCAAGGCTGGCAACGAGTAATGTTTTTACGGCAAATTTCATCATCTATTCCTTCATTATATGGGTAATTATTATTAATCAGAATACGTGAATTTGTGGCAAACAAAAAGGGTTAAGCTATTTGCTTAACCCTTTATGTGATTAGTGGCGGAAATGGCGCATACCTGTAAATACCATTGCCATACCAGCTTCGTCAGCTGCAGCGATAACTTCTTCATCGCGCATTGAACCACCTGGTTGAATAACAGCGGTGATGCCAGCTTCTGCAGCTGCATCAATACCGTCACGGAATGGGAAGAATGCATCCGATGCCATAACTGAACCTTTTACTTCAAGGTTTTCGTCAGCAGCTTTGATACCAGCAATTTTCGCTGAGTAAACGCGGCTCATTTGACCTGCACCTACACCAATCGTCATACCATCACGTGCATAAACAATTGCGTTCGACTTAACGAATTTAGCTACTTTCCAGCAGAATAATAAATCTTTTAATTCTTGCTCAGTTGGTTGACGCTTAGATACAACTTTAAGGTCGCCTTGCGTTACCATGCCTAGGTCGCGGTCTTGAACTAGAATACCGCCATTAACACGCTTGATGTCGTGACCTGTTGCATTACCAGACCACTCACCACACTCTAATAAACGTACGTTTTGCTTAGCAGATACGATTTGTGCAGCTGCTTCAGATACTTTAGGTGCAATGATAACTTCAACGAATTGACGAGCAACAATTGCTTCAGCTGTGTCTGCATCAAGTTCTTTATTGAATGCGATGATGCCACCAAATGCTGATGTAGGGTCAGTTTTGAATGCACGATCATAAGCTTCAAGAATGTTGTCACCAATTGACACACCACAAGGGTTCGCATGTTTTACGATAACACACGCTGGTACGTCGAATTCTTTTACACACTCTAATGCTGCGTCAGTATCAGCAATGTTGTTGTAAGAAAGTGCTTTACCTTGCAGTTGAACTGCCGTCGCAACAGATGCTTCAGTTAAGTCGTTTTCAACATAAAAAGCAGCGTCTTGGTGTGAGTTCTCACCGTAGCGCATATCTTGCTTCTTAGTGAACTGCATGTTGATAGTACGTGGGAACTTAGTCTCTTCAGCTGCTTCCTCTGTGTAGTCAGGAACCATCTTGCCAAAGTAGTTTGCAATCATGCCATCGTACTGAGCTGTGTGCTCGTAAGCAGCAATAGCTAGATTAAAACGTGTTTTATACGTTGTTGAACCGTTGTTGCTTTGCATTTCGCTGATCACTCGGTCGTAATCTTTTGCATTTACCACGATAGTTACGTCTTTATGGTTTTTCGCCGCAGCGCGAACCATAGTTGGACCACCGATATCAATGTTTTCAATCGCATCTTCTAGGCTGCAGTCTTCTTTCGCAACAGTGTTTGCGAAGGGGTATAAGTTAACTACAACGATATCGATAGCAGAGATATTATTCTCGCTCATTACGTCTTCATCTTGACCGCGACGCGCTAAGATGCCGCCGTGAATTTTTGGATGAAGTGTTTTTACGCGACCATCCATGATCTCAGGGTGACCAGTATGGTCAGATACTTCAGTGACTTTGATGCCGTTATCAGCAAGTAATTTGCAAGTACCGCCAGTTGATAAAATATCCACGCCTTGTGCTTCAAGAGCGCGAGCAAATTCAACGATACCGGTTTTATCTGACACACTTAATAGTGCGCGACGAATTGGACGATGTGTATCCATTGTAGTTTTGATTACCTCAATGTTTGAGCTAGCTTAGAAAGGCGGTATTTTAACTGAATCTGCTTTAAAAAACGACGTTTAAAGCGTGAGGATTTTGCATAGTTTTTAACAGCTATAAAAAAAGCACCCTAAGGTGCTTTTTTCAAAACTTTTATATCAGTTCTTTAAAAACTTTTATATCAGTTCTTTAAAAACTTTTATATCAGTTGTATTGGATTAGTAAGCAATTATAACGACAGAGAAATAAGTCAATAACAAGGCAAAAATTTTGCAGTGTAGTTATTCTACATAAGAAATTTTTAACGCAGTTAGGGACTTATTTAGCTCGTTAGAATGATTACGGTTTCAATACAACTGGTATCAGTTCATGCCGTATTTTTTAAGCTTCTTACGTAAAGTACCACGGTTGATACCTAGTAAGATTGCAGCACGAGTTTGGTTACCACGCGTGTACGTCATTACTTCTTCAAGTAATGGTGCTTCTAGCTCAGAAAGAACAAGGTCGTATACGTCTTGTACGTCTTGACCATTAAGTTGCTTTAAGTAGTGATGAACAGCTTTTTTCACTGCATCACGCAACGGCTGTGGTTTCTCGTGTGACTGTACATGAGGGTTTGTGATAAATGGAGAAGTCACGTTTTGTTCGAACATCGTTATATGTCTCTTTCTTTCTTAGTTAGCTGCTAGTGTTTTAAAGTATTCTTCTAATGCGTCGACTTGTGCCTGTGGGTTATCTAACGCATTAAATACTCGCCTAAACTGACCGTCACTGTCATGGGTTTGCAAATACCAAGATACATGCTTTCGAGCGATACGCGCTCCCATTGGCTCCCCGTAAAACTGATGAAGATTGTCTAAATGCTCCATCAAAATGCTACGCACCTCTGCAATTTCAGGTGCTGGCAAATGTTCTCCAGTTCGCAAATAGTGGTCTATCTCCCTAAAAATCCAAGGGCGACCTTGGGCGGCTCGACCAATCATAATGGCATCTGCACCCGTATAATCCAAAACCTGCTTTGCTTTTTCTGGTGAAGTAATATCACCATTGGCAACGACAGGGATAGACACTGAACGTTTAATATCCCTAATTGTGGCGTACTCTGCTTCACCTTTATACATACATGCGCGCGTTCGCCCATGTACTGCCAGTGAGGCAATGCCATAACGTTCAGCTATTCTCGCAATCTCGACACCATTACGGTTATCCTGATCCCATCCAGTACGGATTTTTAAAGTGACAGGGACATCAACAGCGTTTACAACGGCATCGAGTATCTCTTGTACTAATTCAGGAAACTGTAATAAGGCAGAGCCTGCGAGTTTCTTATTCACTTTTTTAGCTGGGCACCCCATATTGATATCTATGATCTGTGCACCATTGCTGACATTGAATTGTGCTGCCTGTGCCATAAGCTCAGGATCGGCTCCGGCGATTTGCACCGAACGAATTCCCGATTCACCGCTGTGATCCATACGGTTCATCGATTTTTCAGTTTTCCATACTTTCGGGTTTGACGAGAGCATTTCAGAAACAGCAAGGCCCGCACCTAAGCGACGGCAAAGTTGTCTAAATGGTCTGTCTGTAATGCCTGCCATTGGCGCGACAATTACATTGTTCTCAAGTTGGTATGAACCGATACGCACTGTTATTCAATTGGCCTCTTTTCAAGGGGCGCTAAGTTTACGGTTTTTTTGGCAAAAATCAAAGGCTATAAATTGAACAAAAGTGACTTTTTTTTGCCCTTTTCGTATTGACTTTTGATAACAGTTTGACGGGTAGGTTGATTTGTTTGATATTTAAACAGAAATTTTTTTACTCGCAAAAAAGTGCGAAACGATTAACTGTAAAAATAAGGTAAAGCCTGTTAAATATAGGCTTTACCTATTATGTTTGAGTAAATGCTCTAGTGCTGTTTAAGCTTTTTTGACGCCGCTGATACGGGTCCATTCACCTTCAACAGCCACTTCATCAAGTGCTAAAAATGGGGCATAAACATCGGCTACAGACTGAGCTTGTTCTTCTAAAATTCCTGACATAGCAATTTTACCATTCGGTTTTAAAAGACCTAAAATCACTTCATGTAGTTCACGAAGTGGTTGAGCTAAGATGTTTGCAACCACAATATCGGCTGTAAACTCTGGTTGATCTTCAGGTAAATACACTTCAAGTTTATCTGCAACGCCATTACGTTTTGCATTATCGCGGCTTGCTTCAAGGGCTTGAGGATCTATATCGATACCGATCATACGCTCTGCCCCGAGTTTGATCGCCGCAATTCCTAAAATACCTGAGCCACAACCAAAGTCGACCACGGTTTTACCTGTTAAATCTTGGCTTTCTAGCCACTTCAAACAAAGCGCAGTGGTTGCATGGGTACCTGTGCCAAAAGCAAGACCAGGGTCGAGCAATACATTAACCGCATCAGGGTCGGGAATATCGCGCCAACTTGGACAGATCCATAAGCGCTCACCAAATTGAATAGGGTGGAAGTTATCCATCCACTCACGCTCCCAATCTTTATCTTCAAGCTGTTCAATTTTATAAACGAGCTTATCGGCGAGTGTTGCTTCAGCATTTAATGTTGCTACAACGCTGTCCATATCATGGTTTGCGTCATACAGGCCAATCACTGTGGTATCAGCCCATAACTGCACAGTCCCAAGCTTTGGCTCATAAATAGGAGTATCTTTGGCATCAACATAAGTGACTGAGGCACTGCCAGTGTCCATGAGTAAGTCGCTGATTAATTCAGCGTTGTCTGCGTTTGCATTGATGCGAATTTGGATCCAAGCCATGAATATCTCTCGAATAGAAAAAAGGCCGCAACAGCGGCCTTTTAGTTAATAACGCGATACTAAATTACTTAGCATCTAAGAAGCTTTTCAGTAAGTCAGAGCGAGAAGGGTGACGTAATTTACGTAACGCTTTCGCTTCGATTTGACGAATACGCTCACGTGTTACGTCAAATTGTTTACCTACTTCTTCTAATGTATGGTCAGTGTTCATGTCGATACCGAAACGCATACGTAATACTTTAGCTTCACGTGCTGTTAAGCCCGCTAGTACATCGTTTGTTGCGCCACGTAGTGATTCCATGGTTGCAGAATCAATAGGTGAGTCGATAGTGGTATCTTCAATGAAGTCACCTAAGTGCGAATCTTCATCATCACCGATTGGTGTTTCCATTGAAATTGGCTCTTTAGCGATCTTAAGTACCTTACGGATCTTGTCTTCAGGCATTAACATACGCTCAGCTAATTCTTCTGGGCTCGGCTCACGACCCATCTCTTGTAGCATTTGACGAGAGATACGGTTTAACTTGTTGATCGTCTCAATCATGTGCACAGGAATACGGATGGTGCGTGCTTGGTCTGCAATCGAACGTGTGATTGCTTGACGGATCCACCATGTTGCATAAGTTGAGAACTTATAACCACGGCGGTATTCGAACTTATCAACCGCTTTCATTAGACCAATATTACCTTCTTGGATAAGGTCTAAGAATTGTAAACCACGGTTGGTGTATTTTTTCGCAATTGAAATTACAAGACGTAAGTTTGCTTCAACCATTTCTTTCTTCGCACGGCGGGCTTTCGCTTCACCAATACTCATACGACGGTTGATGTCTTTAATTCGTTCGATGCTAAGGCCAGTGCTTTCTTCAATTGCACTTAGTTTGCTGATGCAACGAATGATTTCTGGTTTAACTGATTCAAGTGCTACTGAGTATTTCTCGTTTGCAGCAATCTCAAGGTCGATCCAGCTTGTGTCTGTTTCGTTATTTGCAAAGTGCTTGATAAAGTTCTTTTTCGGTAACTTAGCAATTTGTACAGCTTGCTTCATGATGATACGTTCTTGTACACGAACGCGGTCCATCATTTCACGCATGTTATTAACCATGCGGTCAAACTGTTTTGGCACTAATTTAAATGTTTTAAATAGTTCGCCGATTTCTGCAATAGCTACAAGTGAGTCAGGGTGTGAGCGACCTTTTTCTTCGAACGTTTCGCGTGCTTTGTTATAAAGCTCACGTAAGTTTTCGAAGTGAATACGGGCTTCTTCAGGATCTGGACCTGTGTCGCCATCGTTATCATCATCGTTATCATCATCACTATCTTCGTCATCATCGTCTTCGTCGTCTTCTTCGTCGAGTTGCTCTTCGTTTAACTCAGAACCGATGTGTGTTGCAGAAATTTGTGATTCGTCTTCATTATTAGGATCAAAGAAGCCAGAGATAATATCGCTTAAGCGCATTTCTTCAGCTTCGAATTTGTCCCATTGCTCTAGTAGATAAGTAATTGCTTCTGGGTATTCAGCAACTGAAATCTGTACTTGGTTAATACCTTCCTCAATACGCTTAGCGATTACGATTTCGCCTTCACGCGTAAGAAGTTCAACAGTACCCATTTCACGCATATACATACGTACAGGGTCAGTTGTTCGACCGATCTCTTTTTCTACAGTCGCAAGTGCAGCTGCCGCGGCTTCTGCTGCGTCTTCGTCTGTCGTTGTTTCTTGCATCATTAATTCATCGGCATCAGGTGCGTTTTCACTTACCTTGATACCCATATCATTAATCATGCTAATGATATCTTCTACCTGATCTGAGTCGATAATGTCTTGTGGAAGGTGATCATTAACTTCTGCAAAAGTTAAATAACCTTGCTCTTTACCTTTTTGAATCAGAAGCTTTAATTGTGACTGAGGAGTTGGATCCATAGAGATTTATTCTTCCACTCTGAAAGTTGATACAACAGGCGCCAGCTCGCTTACTAATTAAGCGACACGAAAACTAACTAGACGCAGTGAATAGCACAGTATAACAGCATTATTCAATTCTGACTAGCTGTTGCTGCCTTTTAACGCTTGCGTCAGTAAGTGGCATTCCAGCCTTTCTTCGCTGCTTAAGCCTTGGGTCTTGTCTTTTATTAATAGGGTCTCTAGTCGATAATTTAAACACTGGTCTTCAATAAATTTAAAAGTATTTTTAAAAACCGTCTCTAAACGATTGTCATTTATTTGATGCTGCCAAGTGGCTAATTTCACCAGCGCGTCATATTCAGCACCATCCCTAAATGACTCTAAAATTTGTGCGGTGGTGATACCTTCTCGTTCTAGTGCTAAGTGCTGAATGCGTAAAAATAGCTCTATTCCGGCTATTTTCATCTCAGCCAATTCTGGCATATAAGCAATGCTGGTCGCCAAATTGGGGTGTTGCAATAAAATACCAATCGCTTGGCGCATCGGTGTTATTTTAAATTTACGCTCAATCGCATGCTGTTGTTTTGGTGACTTAACGCGGTTATTTAATTGCTCTCTTGTTCGACCAATTAAGCGGCCAAGATGTTCCAAAATATTCTCTTGGTAAAAATCACTCGGGATTTTTTCAATTAGTGGTAGGGCATCACTAAGGAGCTTTGCTTTACCTGCGTCTTGTGTCAGGTCTATCTCTTGGCTGAGCTTATTAAACAGCACCTTAGTAAAATCATCCGCTTCGCTTAACCTAGCTTCGAAAGCGTCTTTACCTTCCTTTTGTACCAGTGAATCAGGGTCTTCACCATCTGGTAAAAACACAAACTTCAACGACTTACCATCACCAAGATAAGGCAGTGCATTTTCTAGTGCACGCCAAGCTGCATCGCGGCCTGCACGGTCACCGTCGTAGCAGCAAATCACTTTATCCGTGGTTCTAAATAAAGTGTGCATATGCTCTGCAGTGGTTGCTGTGCCAAGGGCGGCGACGGCATATTCGATGCCTTGCTCAGCTAAAGCAACGACATCCATGTAGCCTTCAACAATTAAAATATGTTCAAGTTTTTTATGCGCTTGCTTGGCTTCGTATAAACCATAAAGCTCAAAGCCTTTATGGAAAATACGGGTTTCTGGTGAGTTAAGGTATTTAGGACCTTGATCCGCTTGCATAACACGGCCACCAAACGCAATCACCCGACCGCGTTTATCGCGAATAGGGAACATAAGTCGGTCACGGAAGAAGTCAAATTGGCGACCAGGCGACTTTTCAGAGGCTAGTTTTAGTTCTACAAGCTGCTCTTTTTGTTCTTTGTTGCGGCCAAGTTGCTGGCATAGCGCTTCCCATTCACTAGGCGCATAACCAATCATGAATTTTTTCGCTGTTTCACCACTTAAACCACGACCCTTGATATAGTCGATAACCGTTTTCGAGTTGGCATGATGCTTTAATTGATGTTGGTAAAAGCGAGCAGCATGTAACATTAAATCGTAATCAGAGCGCTTTTGTTCTGCGGTGCGTTGCGGTACTTGAGCTTGTGCCTTGTTCGCGAGGTACGTCTAAATTGAGCATACTCGCTAATTCTTCAATGGCGTCAACGAACTCTAATTTGTCGTATTCCATGACAAACGAAATTGCATTGCCATTGGCACCACAACCAAAGCAGTGGTAAAACTGTTTATCTTGAGAAACGGTAAAAGAGGGTGACTTTTCGTTGTGAAATGGGCAACAGGCTTGGTAGTCTTTACCTGCTTTTTTTAGGCCAACTCTCGAATCAATTAACTCAACAATATCTGTGCGAGCGAGTAAATCATCAATAAACTGTCGAGGGATTTTTCCGGCCATAGCTGTTGTATTTTCCTGCGCTATCTATGCGTTGTAAAATAAGATTTGAACACAATTACTGTGTTTATGAAAGACTAAAAGCAAGAAACCGAGCACTAGGCTCGGTTTGCTTGAATCATACATCTGTATGTGGGGGTTAGGCAGTTAATCGTTGCTTGATTAAGCCAGAAATCTTACCTAAATCGGCACGACCTTCAGCTTTGCTTTTGATAACTCCCATTACCTTACCCATGTCTTGCATACCCGCTGCGTTTGTATCAGCTATAGCCGAGTCAATAAGAGCAATGATTTCTTCTTCACTCAATTGTTGAGGTAAGAATTCTTCAAGTGCTTTAATCTCACTGGCTTCAATTTCAGCTAAATCTTCACGACCCGCATCAATGTACTGGGTGTAAGAATCGCGACGTTGCTTAACAAGCTTTACTAAAACAGCGGTAATACCGTCGTCGTCAAGCGTAATTTGCTCGTCAATCTCACGTTGCTTGATTGCAGCAAGTACCATGCGGATAGGCTTAAGACGTTCTTTGTCTTTTGCCTTCATCGCATCTTTTTGCGCATCTTTTAGCGTTAATAAAAGGCTCATTTATACAAGACCAAATACTGATTAGTATAATTTAACGCGACGTGCGTTATCGCGAGAAAGCTTCTTCATGTGACGCTTTACTGCAGCAGCTTTTTTACGCTTACGCTCAGCTGTTGGTTTTTCATAGTGCTCGCGACGACGAACTTCTGAAAGGATACCTGCTTTTTCACATGAACGCTTGAAGCGACGAAGTGCTACGTCAAACGGTTCGTTCTCTCTTACTTTAATTACTGGCATTAAAAATTCACCTACCTAAATAATGAGCGTTGCTCAAGTTGATCGAATAACGACCAAGTGGTTCAAAAATGGTGCGGTATTGTAATCCGAAGCAGCACCACATGTAAAGAATAATATTAACAGAAACTAGGTTTGCAAAACAGTGTTAATTTGTCTGGCGTTGATATAGTCGACAAATTACTTGTCCGGCAGTTTTTTCTTTTAAAAGCATCCAGTTATCTGGTGAGCTTAGGTCGCTTAGTTCGCTTTCGACCTCAACATATATAAGTGCTTGGGCAGATAACCAGTTATTTTTTTCGAGTAAAAAACAACTTTTTTCAGCCAAGTTTTGTCGAAATGGCGGGTCAACAAAAATTAGATCAAATTGCTCGTTTTGCGTGTTTTGTTCTAATAATGAAAGGCTATTGCCTTGTTTTACGACGGCATTATCCAATTTAAGCGTGCTAATGTTTTCTTTTAGCTGGCTAGCGGCACTTTTATCTAGTTCGAAAAACACAGCATGATCAGCAAAGCGCGATAAAGCTTCAAACCCTAAGCCGCCAGAACCAGCAAAGCAGTCAAGAACAGCTGCGCCTCGGGTATCTTGCATGAGCCAGTTAAATACTGTTTCTTTTATACGGTCTGTGGTTGGACGCAAGCCTTGCACATCTTTTACTGGTAATTTTCTACCGCGAAATTGCCCACTAATAATACGAATAAAACCATTTGCTGATTTATTGTTCGCTGCTTTTGCTTGGCGGTTAGCTGTTGATTTTTTTCTCATTTAACTCACTAATCATTGGTAACTGACCCCTAGCTCAGATAATATTGTATGCAATAGCTAGCGTGTCATTTTTCTACTGCGCTAAAAGTGATAGTATTGCGACCTTAGCGATAGATGGTACCTGTTTATGTTTGGCTAAAAAGCTGAACTGTCACCAAACTATTATTCATGTAAGTTTATCAGATTTTTATAAGTGGTTATTAGCAAGTATGGCAAAAAAAAGTAAATTCCTGTCTTGGTTTGGTTTTGGCAAATCAGATAAGCAACAAGCAGAGCAAGCAGCAAAAGAGGCTGATAACCAGAAGCAAATAGAAGAACAACAGCGAATTGAAGCCGAAAAGGCAGAAGCTGAACGTTTAGAACAAGAACGTATTGCGGCAGAAAAGGCAGAGGCTGAACGTTTAGAGCAAGAACGCATTGCGGCAGAAAAGGCTGAGGCGGAGCGTTTAGAGCAAGAGCGCATTGCGGCAGAAAAAGTAGAAGCTGAACGTTTAGAACAAGAACGTATCGCTGCAGAAAAAGTAGAAGCTGAACGTTTAGAACAAGAACGCATTGCGGCAGAAAAGGCAGAGGCAGAACGTTTAGAACAAGAACGTATTGCTGCTGAACAAGCAGAGGCTGAACGTTTAGAGCAAGAACGCATTGCTGCTGAACAAGCAGAGGCTGAACGTTTAGAGCAAGAGCGTATCGCTGCTGAAAGTGCAGAAGCGGAGCGTTTAGAGCAAGAGCGTATCGCTGCAGAAAAGGCAGAGGCGGAGCGTCTAGAGCAAGAACGCATTGCAGCAGAAAAAGCAGAAGCTGAGCGTTTAGCTCAAGAGCAGCAAGCGGCAGAGCAGCAACGTCAAGAACAACAAGCTCGACTTGCTGAGCAAGAAGCAGCAATGAAATTAGAGCAAGAACGTGCTGCCGCAGAACAGGCGCAGCGTGAAGCAGAGCAAGCTGCTGCAGAAAAGGCGGAAGCGGAGCGTTTAGAGCAAGAACGCATTGCAGCAGAAAAGGAAGAAGCTGAACGTATAGAGCAAGAACGTATCGCAGCAGAAAAGGCGGAAGCTGAGCGTTTAGAGCAAGAACGCATTGCAGCAGAAAAGGCAGAGGCGGAGCGTTTAGAACAAGAACGTATCGCGGCAGAAAAGGCAGAAGCGGATCGTTTAGAGCAAGAACGTATCGCAGCAGAAAAGGCGGAAGCTGAGCGTTTAGAACAAGAACGTATTGCTGCAGAAAAGGCAGAGGCGGAGCGCTTAGAGCAAGAGCGTATCGCTGCAGAAAAAGCGGAGGCAGAGCGCTTAGAACAAGAACGCATTGCTGCAGAGAAGGCGGAAGCTGAACGTTTAGAACAAGAGCGCATTGCTGCGGAAAAGGCAGAGGCGGAGCGCTTAGAACAAGAACGTATCGCTGCAGAAAAGGCAGAAGCGGATCGTCTAGAGCAAGAACGTATTGCTGCAGAAAAAGCAGAAGCGGATCGTCTAGAGCAAGAACGCATTGCGGCAGAGAAAGCAGAGGCAGAGCGTTTAGAGCAAGAGAAAGCTGCTCAAGCTGCTGCTGAAAAACCTAAGAAAGAAGGTTTCTTCGCACGCCTTAAAAAAGGTTTATTAAAAACTCGCGTTAATATTGGTTCTGGCTTTGCGTCTATTTTTAGCGGTAAGAAAATTGACGATGAGTTATTTGAAGAACTAGAAACACAATTACTAACAGCCGATTTAGGTGTTGATACAACAATGAAGTTGATTGATAACCTAACCGATGCCGCTGATCGTAAGCAGTTAAAAGATGGCGATGCTTTATACGAGTTAATGAAGCAAGAAATGGCAAGTATGCTTAAAACCGCTGAGCAGCCGTTGGTTGTAAGCGGTGACAAAAAGCCATTTGTTATCTTAATGGTGGGTGTAAATGGGGTAGGTAAAACCACCACGATTGGTAAATTAGCGAAGCAGTTCCAAAACGAAGGTAAGTCAGTGATGCTTGCTGCGGGTGATACCTTCCGTGCTGCAGCGGTTGAACAGCTGCAAGTATGGGGTGAGCGTAATAGCATTCCTGTGATTGCTCAACATACAGGTGCAGACAGTGCGTCAGTGGTATTTGATGCATTTCAGGCTGCAAAAGCCCGTAATGTTGACGTGTTAATCGCCGATACAGCAGGTCGCTTGCAAAATAAAGATAACCTAATGCAAGAGCTTGAAAAAATTGCCCGTGTAATGAAGAAAATTGACCCAGATGCGCCGCATGAAGTTATGCTAACTATAGATGCAGGTACAGGTCAAAACGCAATTAGCCAAGTTAAATTATTTAATGAATGTGTTGGTTTAACGGGCATTACTTTATCTAAACTAGATGGTACCGCTAAAGGTGGTGTGATTTTCGCCGTTGCAGATAAATTTAATATCCCAATTCGTTACATTGGTGTTGGTGAAGGTATTGATGATTTACGTACCTTTAATAGTAGTGACTTTATTGATGCACTATTTAGCCAAGACGAGGATGACGCATAATTAACTAAAGGGAGTTTGCTCCCTTTTTCGCTGCAAGATGATTGATAACTAAAATGATAAATTTTCAGCAAGTCAGTAAAACATACCCAGGTGACCATCGTGCCCTTGAAAAAGTCAGCTTTCATATTAAGCCTGGCGAACTGGCCTTTTTAACTGGGCACAGTGGCGCAGGTAAAAGTACCCTATTGAAGCTTATTAGTTTGATGGAGCGTCCATCGGCAGGGCAGGTGCTTATTAATGGTGTTGATTTAAATGCTGTTAAATCACGTCAGATCCCTTACGTGCGCCGCGATATTGGTATCATCTTTCAGAATCACCGCTTACTAGAACGTTACTCAGTGTTTGATAATGTTGCCTTACCTTTAATTATTGAAGGTACGCACCACAAGCAAATAGCTAAGCGTGTTCATGGTGCGCTTGATAAAGTCGGGTTACTTGATAAAGCGAAGTGTAATCCTGCAACCTTATCAGGTGGTGAGCAGCAGCGTGTGGGTATTGCTCGCGCTATCGTTAATTCACCGCCAATTCTATTAGCTGATGAGCCAACCGGTAACTTAGACCCTGAGCTTTCAATGGACATATTACGTTTATTCGAAGACTTTAATAATCATGGCACAACCGTGCTGATTGCAACCCATGATATTGGCTTAATTGCGCGTATGCGTTATCGCAGTCTAACACTGAAAGATGGCCGCATGATTGACGATCCGTTAGCTGAGGTGACACTATGAGTTTATTGTTTAAAAGCCGCAACAGCCAAAACGAACGTCAGAAAAAGTCATTTTTAGCAGCGCCTTATTTCTTCTTTATTAATCTTATTCGCCAAGGTGTGCATAGCCTCGGTGAAATGTGGCGAACGCCTTTAGCTTCATTGATGACCATTGCCGTATTAGGATTAAGCTTAACACTGCCAGCGACGCTTTATTTAGTGGTTAAAAATGTCTCGCAAGTGAGCAGTGGTTTTGAAGATGCAGCAGAGATTTCGTTGTTCGTAAAAGAAACTATGAGCGAACAGCAAACGCAAACCTTGGTTAAGCGTTTAGCACTCTACCCTGAAGTAGATAAAGTAGAGTTTATATCAAAGGGCGATGCCCTCACTGAATTTAAACAAGTATCAGGATTTGGCCAAGCACTTGAATATTTAGATGCGAACCCGTTACCTGATGTTGTTATCGTAACGCCGACAGCACGATACCGTCAGCCAAATACAGCAAAACAATTACTGCAAAAGCTTGAAGCCGAAAGAGAAGTGGATTTTGGTAAACTCGATATTGCTTGGCTTGAGCGATTAAATGCACTTTTAAGTTTATTAAAAGAAAGCGTGATCACCATTGCTCTACTATTATTAACCTCTGTCACCCTGATCATTGGTAATACTATCCGCTTATCAATCATGGATAAGAAAGATGAAATTCAAGTGATGAAGTTAGTTGGGGCGACAAACACCTTTATTCATGCGCCATTTTTATGGACAGGGATTTGGTACGGTATTATTGGCGGTTTGTTCTCTTTTATTTGTGTTGCATTAATGATGTGGTGGCTTGGTGCTGCTGTAAGTGATGTTGCGGGTGTTTATGAAACCAGCTTTGACTTAATTGGTTTAACACTCACAGAGTTTGGCATTTTAGTCGCTCTTGCAACAGGGTTAGGATTTGTTGGTTCTTACCTATCAGTTAACCGCTATATAAAAGAAATTGAACCGGATAAAGTGTAGCTATCAGCGCTATTATTTTAGCGCTTTTGCTTGTCGTTAATTTGTCATATTAAGCCTTTATGCTGTTTGTTTAGATTTTAAATGGTGGGCTATATAGCTTTCAAAATACCTTTAAAAGCTAGAATTCATCGCTTATTCAGCGCCTTAAAGTAAAATAAAATTATCTTAAAAAAACCACTTGATTTGAACTTTAAAAAAGTTTTTAATTGAAGTTAGCACTCTCGCTTAAAGAGTGCTAAGATGGTTTCAAATGTTTATCACTGAGGTGAAAAATGAGTAAAGATTTATACGCAATGGCACTTACTGCAGGTCAACAGAGCGCAAGTATGGACGGCTACCTTCAAGCGGTTAGCACTATTCCTATGCTTGATGCAGAGAAAGAAAAGCAGTTGGCGACACGTCTTCAGGAAGAAGGTGATTCTGAAGCTGCGAAGCAACTCATTATGTCGCATCTACGCTTTGTTGCTCATATTGCGAAAAGCTATTCAGGTTATGGCTTACCGCAAGCTGATTTAATTCAGGAAGGTAACATCGGTCTGATGAAGGCGGTAAAACGTTTCGACCCAAGTGTAGGTGTTCGCTTAGTTTCATTCGCAGTACACTGGATCAAAGCCGAAATTCATGAATACGTACTGAAAAACTGGCGTATCGTGAAAGTTGCAACAACTAAAGCGCAACGTAAATTATTCTTCAACCTACGCAAAAACAAAAAGCGTTTAGGTTGGTTTAACCAAGCTGAGGTTAGCACTGTTGCTAATGAGCTAGGTGTAAGTGAAAAAGAAGTACGTGAGATGGAATCACGTATGAGTGGCCAAGATATGGGCTTTGACTTAACGGGCGACGACAATGACGACGCACCAACAAGCACATACTCGCCAGTACAGTATTTAACAGATGGCAGTGCTGACCTTGCTGATGATATCGAAGAGCAGCAATGGCAAGAACAGTCTCATGCACGTTTATTCAGCGCGTTAAAAACCCTTGATGAACGTTCTCAAGACATCGTAAGTGCACGTTGGTTAGCTGACGATAAAGCAACATTACAAGAGCTTGCTGAGAAATATAACGTTTCAGCAGAGCGTGTTCGTCAGCTAGAAAAAACAGCGATGAAAAAACTGCAATCAGCTATGAGCTAATAGCAATCGCTATAGCAAACCATCTTTAGTAGACTACAAAGCCTCGCAAATGCGGGGCTTTTTGTTTTAAAGGACGCGGTATGTCACAGATTGATTATCAACATGTATTAGATGAAATCACAAAAGAAGTTCAACCATTACTGAGCCAAGGTAAGGTTGCAGATTATATTCCTGCGCTTGCAGAGGTTGAGCCAAACCAGTTTGCCATTGCTATTCATACTGTGGATGGGCAAACCTATTGCGCGGGTGATTGTGGTGCGCGTTTTACGATTCAATCTGTTTCTAAAGTAATGACCTTAACCTTAGCACTTCAGCGTTATGGTGATGAGCTTTGGCAACGAGTCGGTAAAGAGCCATCAGGCACCGCTTTTAACTCACTTACACAGCTTGAGTTTGAACAGGGCATACCACGCAACCCATTTATTAATGCCGGCGCGATTGTCACCTGTGACGCGTTATATAGCCGTTTATCTGCGCCGATGCACTCTATGCTTGAGTCATTTCGTCAGTTATCAGGAAATGCTCAGGTTGTTATTGATAAGAAAGTGGCAAATTCTGAATATGAGTTTCGTCATCGCAACGCCGCGATGGGGCATCTAATGAAGTCATTCGGCAACTTTAATAATGAAGTTGATGATGTGTTATGGGCTTACTTTAACTTCTGTGCCATAGAGCTAAACTGCGTAGAATTAGCAAAAGCTTACAATTACTTAGCAAACCAAGGTAAAGATGCCAATGGCCATGAAGTACTTAGTGCAAGGCAAAATAAGCAGTTAAACTCGTTACTGTTTACCAGTGGTTTATACGATGCAGCTGGGGATTTTGGCTACCGTGTTGGTATGCCGGGTAAGTCAGGGGTATCGGGTACTATTTTAGCTGTGTTACCAAATCAATTTACTGTGGCTGTGTGGGCGCCTAGACTTAACTCGTATGGTAACTCAGTGGCTGGGATAGCGGCTCTTGAGCGTTTATCCCAGAAACTGGATATTTCGATTTTTTAGTGGAGATTACTGATCCCAGTAAACTTGCTCTAAACAATCTTCACGTTCAGGTAAACCACGCGATAAACGTGGCGAGTGCTGAACAAGTACTTCATAACTTGCACGGTTAGCGTATTTACTAATTTGTGCAAGCGATGAGTAGGTCATAGCAGGTTGCTGATGCTTCGCTGAGTTTGCCACATTAAGTTTGTGGTAAACGTTTGCTGATAGGTCATGCAGTACCGCAGCCAGAGCGCAATCGCCTGCGCCATTGGTATTTTTAATGCTGTCAGGGCCGCCCATAAATGGTGCTGTGTGGCTGTACGCACGAATAGGGTTTTGGCAGTCGTCTTTACGCATTGCGCGAGAAAATTCATAACGGTTAAAGTCAGCAATTGCACCTGGTAATAACGGGTATTCTGTTTCACGCTTGAATGAGTCGTCGACGTAACCGGCCATAAACAAGCCTTTTTCGCCAGCTGTACAAATAACTAAATCAGTCCAATCGAGCGCTTTGTCGGCAGCTAAAAGCGGATCTTCAAAGCCAGTAATAGCAAGGCCTTCCTCTTCGTTCATAGCAAGAATATCAACATGCTCTTTTACAAAATCAGCCCACCAAGCAGGGTCTTGTTCAATTAGAAACTTAGTGCCAAGGGTTAAAACCACAGGCACACCGGCATCATTGGCATATTTCACTGCCTGCATGGTCGCTTCTGTCATGGTTTCATCACCTTGAGTACGCATTAGGTATGCGCTGATCACCAGTGCTGATGAATTCTCAATAAGTGCTTGGTCGATTGATTCAGGGCGCAGATGATTCATAAGCCCCGCGCTGATTGCGAAGGTACGCTCACCGGTCTCGTCAATTAAGGTAAAACAACGACCAATAGGACCATCTACAGGCTGAAGGTAGTCAAGGTCAACGCGGCTTGAGGTGTTACATAAAAAACGGTAAGCATAGCTGCCGATTTTGATATTTTCACTCATTACCCCTAATAACACTGAACGGTCGTCAGCTAGGGTAGAGTAGTTGTGCATGGTGTTACCTACCGTACCACCGGCAAACTCATAATCGATCATATTGTCGAGTTTTAGTCTGTCGTATAGTGCGTTGGTAATATCGTTATCGATCACTTGCGACATGCCACGGCGCAATTGAAATTCATCTAGGAAAGCTTGATCAACTTTCGCTTCAATATCTACCACAATTTGGTCGATACCCGTAATATAACTACGTTGTAGTCGGTCGGTTGAGTTAAGTTGATTCGTCAGTGGATCTTTGGCTTCCACCGGAAAATAATGTTTATGCCTGCGGCGTCCAGGAAATTTCATTTGCTACCCGTGTTGTAAGCTAAATAAAAAAAGCGCGAGATTATAGCGCAATATGGGTCCATTGAGCCATGAAAAAGCCACTAAATTTTGCGTTAATTTTTAAGTGTAGCAGTATTTAATGCCGACATTTTTCACTAACTAGGTATAATTACTCACAGTTTTACAATATTTGTGTGATATATGAGCGAACAATTTAGCGACCAATATTGGATGGAAAAAGCATTAAACTACGCCAATGAAGCGGCTGCTATTAATGAAATTCCGGTTGGTGCTGTGCTGGTAAAAGACAATCAACTGATCTCCTATGGTTATAACCGCTCAATTATCGATAACGACCCATCCGCTCATGCTGAAATGATGGCAATCCGCGAAGCGGGTAAAGCTCTTAATAACTACCGATTAATCGATTGCACCTTGTATGTAACGTTAGAACCTTGTTCTATGTGCGCAGGTCTGTTGGTGCATAGCCGTATTAAGCGATTGGTATTTGGTGCTAAAGATGCCAAAACGGGATCGGCAGGATCAATTATGAATCTGCTGCAAGAACCTAGGCTTAATCATCAAGTTGAAGTAACCGGCGATGTTATGAGTGAGCAGTGTGGGGCGGTAATTTCAGCGTTTTTTAAGCGTCGTAGAGAAGAGAAAAAGGCGGCAAAGCTGGCTGCTCGCAACGCCTAGTTATACAACCGGCGTTGCAGGAACTTGTGCTTCCATTAACTGCATCGCAAATAAGCGGCGACGCCAAATAACTTTTTTGTGTGTATTACGTAGCATGATACGACGGCGGGTCGCCGTTGAGTAAATAACATTACGCTTAAACTTATGTGTCGTGCGTCTTCTTTTTAACATGAGTGCTCCTTAAGTGAGAGTAAAGCATTATATTGATCTCTACAGGAAGATAATGATCATTTGATGACAAGTAAACAGATTTCGGTGCTTGAAGTTAGTTGTTTTCTAATTCTTGCTGCTCTGAGTTGGTTTGTTGCGTGTTGTCATTTGGCTTTGGTTCGCTTACTTGCGCTTCAGGTTTAGCTTCTTCAGTGCTTTGTTCTTCTTCGCTTGGGTTAGCAATCGCATCATTTTCATCAAGCCAAACCAGTGCGTCGTAATAGCGACGAATATTATCAACGTATTTTACTGCAACATCGCCACGGGCATAACCATATTTGGTTTTTCGATAGTAACGCTTTTTAATTAAAAGCGGTAAGCGCTTTTTAACATCAGCCCATTTATCGGGGCTTGCACCTTCTTGCTCGGTAATAATGCGTGCGTCGTTGACGTGTCCCCAGCCAACATTGTAAGAGGCTAAGGCAAACCAGGTTCTGTCGGGCTGCGGAATGCGTTCAGGGATCCAAGAAATTACTTTGGCAAGATACTGCGCACCGCCTTTAATATTTTGCTCAGGCTCTAGGCGATTTGTTACGCCGACCTGTTTTGCCGTTGCTTGGGTTAGCATCATAATACCGCGAACACCAGTTGGTGACTTAGCCCTTGGGTTCCACATTGATTCTTGATAACTCAAAGCTGCCAGTAATCGCCAGTCTATGTTACCTGCGTATTGCTCAAACCAAGGTTGATATTTGGGTAAGGTGTCTTTTATTGCTTCAATATAAGCAAGTGTGTTCACATAATTAAACTGGCGAACATGACCAAATATTTTTCTTCTAACACATAAAGCTGGTTGCTTTGTTTGACGTCGCCAAAAAATGGCACCATGAGGGCATATAAAGAGTCATCACCATCTTTTCTTAGTAACCAAGCGATAGGATCATTACGGGTAACCGAAAAGCCGATACTCAAGTTTGGGTGGTAGCGGCGAAACAGCGATAAGGTGTGCGAGTCTGCTAGGGTGTAATCAATTTCACCGTCGATAACAGCTTGCAGAAGCTCTTCTTCATCCATATCTTCTGTTTCGTTCCAGCTAAGTTCTGGATTAAGTTGTTTTAATTGTTGTAGTGCCAACGAGTGACTGCTTTTGGCGAGAACAGTCAGATTGCCGGTTAAATCCGCAAATTCACGGGGTCTATTACGGCCTTGCTTATAAACTAGTTTTTGGCTTATGGTGCGATAGGTTGGGCCGAAGCGGTAATGCTCAGCCCGAATCGTATTATAGGTAAGACCTGACGCTATAATATCTAAATCGCCACTTTCTAAGCGTGCGAACATATCGGATAGATTAAAAAAAGGCACCATTTCAAGCTCAACACCAACATAGTCAGCAAATTCTTGGGCGAGCTCATATTCAAAGCCTTGCACACCTTGTGGAGCCTGATAGTAATTACTCGCGCCAGCTAATGTGCCGACTCTAATTTTGTTCTGCGCCTTGATATGAGCAAGTTGCGACGGTTGCTGTTGCATATCGCACGCACATAACATGAGCACTAAACTAAAAATAGCGAGTAATTTTTGCATAAATTATAAATGCCCCTTAAACCATTACCTTAGTGTTATAACAAAACTTCTAAGCCACGTCACTTGGCGAATAGTGTTATAGATTTATTTAAAAATTAATAACTATAACAAGGCAGCTGGTAGATAAGTCATACAGAACAAGAACCTGCAGAGAAATAAAGACGACTAAGCTAGTTAATTGTTGCAACCTTAAAAGCGGTTATGAAGATTATTTAAATAAAAGCGTAATTTTGAGTTAAATCTAGACGTTATTTGCACTATAATATGCGCCTAAAATATCGTTCAATCCCTAACCCCGGATGAAAATACCTATGTTGATCCTTCGTGGTGCACCAGCACTTTCCGATTTTAGAGTTCAGAAAATTTTAGCGCGTTGCCAACAGGCACAACTTCCAGTCACTGACGTTTATGCTGAGTTCATGCATTTTGCTGATCTTACAGCCGAGCTTTCAGCTGATGAGCAAACCAAGCTGGAAAAACTGCTTACTTACGGTCCAACAATTGCCGAGCATACCCCTGCTGGCACGTTAATTCTTGTAACGCCGCGTCCAGGTACTATCTCGCCTTGGGCATCAAAAGCAACTGACATCGCACATAACTGTGGCTTAAGCCAAGTTCACCGTGTTGAGCGTGGTATTGCATACTACGTAGAAGGTAATTTATCAGCTGAGCAAACAGCTGAAGTTGCAGCGTTATTACATGACCGCATGACTGAAGCAACGCACGCGGACATGGCTGATGCAGCTAAATTATTCCGTCACGATGAGCCGCGTCCAATGTCATCAGTTGACATTTTAGGTGGTGGCCGTGAAGCGCTTGCTAAAGCAAACGTTGAGCAAGGTTTTGCGCTTGCAGATGACGAAATTGATTACTTGGTAGAAAACTTCCAAAAGTTAGGGCGTAACCCGAACGACATCGAATTATTCATGTTCGCGCAAGCAAACTCTGAGCATTGTCGTCACAAAATCTTTAACGCCGATTGGACAATTGATGGCATCGAACAGCCAAAATCATTGTTCAAAATGATCAAAAACACTTACGAGCAAAACCCTGAAAACGTACTATCTGCATATAAAGATAACGCAGCGGTAATGAAGGGTTCGTTAGCAGGTCGTTTCTTCCCTAATGTTGAGGGTGAGTACGCGTACCATCAAGAAAACATCGAAATCTTGATGAAAGTTGAAACTCACAACCACCCAACAGCGATTGCGCCATTCTCAGGTGCATCAACAGGTTCTGGTGGTGAAATTCGTGATGAAGGTGCAACAGGCCGCGGCTCTAAACCTAAAGCTGGTTTAGTTGGCTTCACTGTATCTAACCTACGTATTCCTGGTTACGAGCAGCCATGGGAAACAGACTTCGGTAAGCCTGGTCGTATCGTTAATGCACTTGATATCATGACTGAAGGTCCATTAGGTGGTGCGGCATTCAATAACGAATTTGGTCGTCCTAACTTACTTGGTTACTTCCGTACATACGAAGAGAAAGTATCAAGCCATAATGGTATCGAGGTACGTGGTTACCACAAGCCAATCATGCTTGCAGGTGGTTTAGGTAACATTCGTTCTGAGCATGTTCAAAAAGGCGAAATCCCTGTAGGTGCTAAGCTAATTGCACTAGGTGGTCCGGCAATGAACATCGGCCTAGGTGGTGGTGCTGCGTCTAGTATGACATCAGGCCAATCAAACGAAGACTTAGACTTTGCATCGGTACAACGTGAAAACCCAGAAATGGAACGTCGTTGTCAGGAAGTTATTGATAAATGTTGGCAGCTAGGTGATGCAAACCCAATCGCTTTCATCCACGATGTGGGCGCAGGTGGTCTTTCTAACGCATTCCCTGAGCTTGTAGACGACGGTGGTCGTGGTGGTAAATTCCAACTTCGTGATATTCCAAACGATGAGCCGGGTATGGCACCACACGAAATTTGGTGTAACGAATCTCAAGAGCGTTACGTATTAGCAGTTGCGGCAGAAGACTTCGCGCGCTTTGAAGCAATCTGTAAACGTGAACGTGCAGAATACGCTGTTATTGGTGAAGCAACAGAAGAGCGTCACTTAACGGTTGAAGATAGCCACTTCGGTAACAACCCTGTTGATCTTCCGCTTGATGTTTTACTTGGTAAAGCACCAAAAATGCACCGTGAAGTTGAATCGAAAAAAGCGCAATCTCAACCATTAGACGTTGCTAACATTGATGCTGCAGACGCTGCACAGCGTTTATTACGCTTACCAACGATTGCTGAGAAAACATTCTTAATCACCATTGGTGACCGTACGGTAACGGGTTTAGTTGCGCGTGACCAAATGGTAGGTCCTTGGCAGGTGCCAGTAGCAAACTGTGCGGTAACAGCCGCTGCGTTTGATACTTACCACGGTGAAGCAATGTCACTAGGTGAACGTACACCAGCTGCACTTTTAAACTACGGTGCTTCTGCTCGTTTAGCTGTGGCTGAGTCACTAACGAACATCGCGTGTGCGAACATCGGTGGCCTTGAAAATATCAAGCTATCTGCAAACTGGATGGCTGCAGCAGGTCACCCTGGCGAAGATGCGGGTCTTTACGAAGCTGTAAAAGCGGTAGGTGAAGAGCTTTGTCCGGCACTCGGTTTAACTATTCCTGTGGGTAAAGACTCAATGTCGATGAAAACTCAATGGGATGAAAACGGTGAGCAAAAATCAGTTACTGCACCATTATCACTGATCATTACTGCCTTTGGTCGTGTTGAAGATGTGCGTAAAACAGTAACGCCACAGCTACGCACTGATAAAGGTGAGTCATCACTATTATTAGTTGATTTAGGTGCGGGTCAAAACCGCATGGGCGCATCAAGCCTTGCACAGGTTTATAAGCAACTAGGTGATGTAACGCCTGATGTTGATAACCCAGCACTATTAAAAGGCTTCTACGAAGCAATGCAAGCGCTTGTTGCTGATAACAAGTTACTTGCTTACCATGACCGTTCTGATGGTGGTTTATTCACAACTATCGCTGAAATGGCATTTGCTGGCCACACGGGTGTTACTGTTGACCTTGCAGGCTTAACAGGTTCAGACATCGAAGCGCTTTACAATGAAGAGCTAGGTGCGGTTATCCAAGTGGCAAACGCTGACTTAGACGCAGTTAAAGCCGTTCTTGCAGACCACGGTCTAGCAGCTATCAGCCATGAAATTGGTGCACTAAACGCTGATGACCGCGTGGTATTCACTCGTGGTGATGATGTGGTTCTTAACCACACGCGCACTGAGCTTCGTACTATTTGGGCAGAAACAACTTACCAAATGCAAGCGCGTCGTGATAACCCAGAGTGTGCTAAGCAAGAGTTTGACGCTAAGTTTGACGCAAAAGACCCAGGTCTTAACGTAAAACTAAGCTTTGACTTAAACGAAGATGTTGCAGCGCCTTACATTGCAACGGGTGCGAAGCCGAAAATGGCGATTCTACGTGAGCAAGGTGTTAACTCTCACTTAGAAATGGCTGCGGCATTTAACCGTGCAGGCTTTGCTGCGGTTGACGTGCACATGAGCGACATTCTTGAAGGTCGTTTAACACTTGAGCAATTTAAAGGCTTAGTGGCATGTGGTGGTTTCTCTTACGGTGACGTATTAGGCGCAGGTGAAGGCTGGGCTAAGTCAATCTTATTTAATGAGATGGCACGTGAGCAGTTCCAAAGCTTCTTCCACCGCGAAGATACATTCAGCTTAGGTGTGTGTAATGGCTGTCAAATGCTTTCAACATTGAAAGAATTGATCCCGGGCACTGAGCACTGGCCACGTTTCGTAACGAATAAGTCAGAGCGTTTTGAAGCTCGCTTTAGCCTTGTAGAAGTACAAGAAAACCCATCGGTATTCTTTAACGGTATGGCAGGTTCACGTATGCCGATCGCTGTTTCTCATGGTGAAGGTCATGCTGAGTTCGCAAACACTGATGCAGTTAAAGCAGCGCTTGAGTCAGGTACTGTGGCAGTGAAGTTTGTTGATAACTACGGTAACCCAACAACGCAATACCCAGCTAACCCGAATGGCTCGCCAGAAGGTATCACAGGTATTACTTCTACAGATGGTCGTGCAACGGTTATGATGCCGCACCCAGAGCGTGTATTCCGTACTGTTGCTAACTCATGGCACCCAGATGAGTGGACTGAGGATAGCCCATGGATGCGTATGTTCCGCAACGCTCGTAAAAACGTTGGCTAGAACTTAATTGTGTGCCTAGCTATACAAGCTAGGTTCATACAAACCCTTTAAACTAAAAAGGCTGCACTATCATGTGTGGCCTTTTTGTTTATAATGTTCTGAGAAGCGAGAAGCGAGAAGCGAGAAGCGAGAAGCGAGAAGCGAGAAGCGAGAAGCGAGAAGCGAGAAGCGAGAAGCAAGGAGAGTTTTTTGAGTTTTAAGCGGGCGTGTGTTGGGTTGCTAGGTATCGTGTTAAGCATGGTGCTGTTGGCGTATCTGTTCAGATTACCACTGACATCGTGGTACTTAACGCCTATGCTCAGTAAAAATGGTGCTGAGCTTCACTGCATTGATTGGTCATTAACTCGCAAGCTTGATTTGAATATCGAGAAATTATGCTTAACCTACCAAGGACAGCAAATTGAGTTAGCTGGCATTATTGCGAATAAGCAACAGGTTAGTGTTTCTCGCGCTAACCTCATCGTTAGTGACCTTACAAATAATCAACAACCTGACACTTCACAAACTGAATTTAAAAAGCTTGCTTTGGTATTACCCGAGCAAAGACCGCTAATAAGTATTGAGCAGCTTGATGTAGTCTCACCGTTTACCCAAAATCCTGTTAGGTTGGCGATACAAGAAAAACGCCTAAATCATTTTACGATTTCACGGGATCTCAATGCTGACGTTGTAATATCTAATTATGAAGTCAAAGCCAACATCACGTTTGATGAGCAAGTGGCAGAGCGATTCGTAACATTGCCAACAAGCAGCCATTTTACCACTCAATCACAGATTAAGTTTGATGGAATTACAGTTGCAATTGAAAGCTCAATCAATGCAAGTTATCAGCATGCTCTAGCGCAATGCGACTTAGGTTTTGCTAGTGAAGGGCAATTGAGTGCTAAGTATCAATTAAATCAACAGCATTTATACGCGGATTTATCAGCTTTACAAAATCAACTGAGCGCAAACCGAGATTGCTTAAACACCATAGCAGACCAACAGCATCAATCATTTATTGAAGCGCAGTTACCGCTTACTTGGCAGTTACACATTGAAAAACCAGTGAGTGTAGAAGATAAAAATCTTTCAGCCCCAATCATAAAGCTGCAAGCTATACAAGGGCAAAGTGAGGTGACAGTCAGTAATACATCCCTTTCTTTGCTGGATCCGCTCACATCACTGAATAGCCAAGTTAGCATTTATTTTAATAGTAAAGATATAGATGAGCTTAAGCTAAACGCACATTTGCATGAAAGCAGCGTTAGCGCTGATTTTCAACTGTTGGTGGATTCACTACCTGCATTTTTAGATTTTCAGTCTGATGGCGCCTTGACTGAGGGTTTTGGGGTTGAAGATATTGGGGCTAAAGGAAAGCTAAATATTGAAGGGTTATTTACTAGCCCTACAGCTAAACTGAATACCAATATCAGTGTTAAAAACGCCCTAATATCGGGTGCACAGATAGCTGATTTTAGCAGCGCAATTAACGCTGAGTATAATGCCCAGCAGCACCTAGTTGTTATCGCTAATAGCAAAGTTAAATCATTAACTTATGATGATATTAACGCAGCAAAAATTAGCAATGAGCTTACTCTTAGTACAGATCTCAGTGTGGGGGAGTTATTTGCTGATATTGATGCCAAAACCACAGCCGCTAAATTATCAACAGCAGAGCTTAGCTTAAATAAGTTGTCTGTTGTGTCAAAAGCTCTTCAAAGCCGCGCCTTGCAGGCAACGCATCATGTGTTTGCAGATGGCTTTGAAGCGCTTGTTAGCCATCATATGTCTGAGGTTGCTCACCCATTTGAATTAGTGATACCAGAGCAGGCAGTATCCAAGCTAAACCCGATAATTGCTCAGTTTGAGCCGCTTGCTATAGTCACTGATGGAGTCGTTTCGGGCAATATAAAAGGGGATGTAAATCTTCAACAAGCACAAGGGCGCGTGCAAATAAGTAAATTCAGTGCGCTTTATAATGATTATCTAGCGAATGATTTTGCAGTGAATTTGAACGGCACGTTTAATTCAGGGCAGCTTAATATTGCAGCGACTAAATTTACACTCAATGAACTGCGCGCAGGTGCCGTGGTCAAAAATATACAAGGTCAGTTGCAGGTAACAGCTAATCAGCCTTGCGCAGCTAAACTAACTGGTCAGGTTATGGGCGGGGCATTTGTGGTGAATAAGTATTGCCCACTCAGTGATAACCAAACCGCGACTGTTAAATTTGAAAATATTGATGCCAGTAAATTGGTCACCCTTGATGCTGAATCAGGGATTAGCTTAAGTGGGCGCTTAGCAGGCACTTTACCCGTTGTAATAAGTCAACAGGGTATCGAGGTAAAGCAAGGGCAGTTAGTTAATCAGGGTGATGGTAAATTACTGATCACTAATAATGCGGGCTTTGAAGCGGTAAAAGCGCAGCAACAAGAGCTGAGTACCACGCTGAGTTTACTTGAGAATTTAGATATTAAAAAACTACGCAGCAGTGTTAATCTCAAACCGGATGGTTGGTTACATTTAGGTGTAAATTTAGAGGGTTATAATGAAGCGCAGCAGCAAGCAGTGAACTTTAATTATAATCATGAAGAGAATGTATTTACTTTACTTAGAGCGCTGCGTTTAAGTGATGAAATTACTCAAAGAGTTGAGAAAGAGTATGCAAAAAAAGGAAGCAATGATGGCTAAGTGGTTAGTAATGCTGACGGCGGTAGGCATGCTGAGTGCCTGTACGCATCGTGTTGAAGTGGCAGCAAAAGAGCCGATTACAATCAACTTAAATGTAAAAGTTGACCATGAGATCCGCGTAAAAGTGGATAAAGAACTAGATACCTTATTCAGTGATGACAGCGAATTATTCTAAGGAGCACACATGCGTAAATTACAACTTAAAAAACTAAATGTGATCACCTTGATCAGTGCTGTTTGTTTATCTTTCTCTGCTTGGGCTATCAGCCTTGATGATGCAAAAAGCCAAGACGTTTAGTGGGTGAAGACAGCTCAGGCTATTTAGGTTTAGTGGTTAATAACAGCGAAGCAAAAGCGGTCGTTGATGAAATTAATGCAAAGCGTAAAGAGCAATATTTAAAACTTGCGAAAAAGAACAATCTTTCGTTAGCTCAAGTTGAAGCCCTTGCAGCTGCTAAAACTATCGAGAAAACGAAGCCGGGTCACTACATTGAAGTGAACGGTGAGTGGGTAAAAAAATAACTCACTAAATTTAATCGCTATAATAAACAAAAAGCCAGCATTACTGGCTTTTTATCTATAGAACGCTGGTAGGTGTTAGCGCTTATCGATGCAGTTTTGCAGTAGCTGCTGCCAAAAATCGATGCCTTTGCGTCTTGCAAGTTTAATGTTGTGCTCTGGGATAGATTCGGGTTCATCGTAGTTGTCTAACGCTTCGCTCATGCTGGCTTCACGGATTAAATGCAGTGTTGGGTAAGGTGCACGATTCGTATAGTTTGCAGCATCGCTGTCATCGCTATCAGCAAATACATAGTCAGGGTGAAAGTTGGCTATTTGATACTTACCTTCATAGCCTTGCGCAGCTAAAAGCGCATTGGCTAAATCGACTAAATCTAAGAACTCTTCAAAATCTTTAAAGCCTTGCTCAAACATCAACAAAGTGGTTTCGCGCTCTGCTTGTTGGTCTAACGCGCTACATTGCTCAAGCATATCCATTACTGCATCATCAAGCGTAATAGACTGACTAATTTGATAATGAATGCAATTGCTTTCAACTTCTTTACGGGCAAACGGGCAGAAATTGTATTTTACGATTACGCTTGATACCCATTCGCGCATTTGTATTTCTGGGCGATTCATCGCTTGCTTTGAAGTCACATTATTTCTCTATTCTATTTTACTTTTCTAAGTAATGCTCAATTAAATTAACCGTTTTACTGATGGCGCCTTGATTGTTAGCAACGCATTTTTGAGCTTGTTGACCGAGCTTAATCGTCTTTTTTACATCAGTGCTCAAAGCGATAAGTGTGTCAGCAAGGTGATTTTCATCGGTAACGGTTTTAGCTCCCTGAGCACTAATCAGTTCAGGATAAATATGGTCGAAGTTATAGGTATGAGGGCCTGCTAATACGCCAACCGAAAACGCTGCTGACTCTAACGGGTTATGGCCGCCTCGCTCTATTAAACTACCGCCAACATAGCTGATGTTTGCCACACCATATAAGCATTGTAACTCACCTAACGTGTCAGCTAACACTATTTGTTGGTTGTTATAGTTATCTTCACTGCGACGACTAAAGCTCAAATTTGAACTTTTTAAAACTTCAGCAACTTTATCAAATTGCTCTGGGTGACGTGGAGCAATAATCAAAAGAGCGTTGGGTAACGCTTTTAACAGCTTCTTATGAGCAGTTAAAATAAGCTCGTGTTCAACAGGATGAGTAGAGCCAGCAACCCAGATAAAGCGCTCGTTGTTATACTGAGTTTTAAGTGCTGCGACTTTATTTAATTGCTCTTCTGTAGGCGTGATATCAAATTTAATTGAGCCAAATACGCGTGCCTTTTCAGGTTTTAAGCCAAGTTCAATAAAACGTTTTGCATCATTTTGATTGTGACTGACCAGGTCGCTAATAGACTGCATGATCACCTTAGTTAAAGGCATTACCTTTTGGTAGCCTTGTTGTGATTTAGTTGAAAGTCGGGCATTTAAAACAAGTACTTTTGTGCCGGTGTTGTTGCTTTGCGCCATCAGGTTTGGCCAAAGCTCAGTTTCTAAAATACACAGTACCTTTGGCTGGATACGTTTTAAAAATCGATTGGTAGCGAAGAAAAAATCAATCGGTAAATAACAGCAGCTAACCGCATCTTTAAAGTTATTTTTTATCTGTTCGCGACCCGTTGGGGTATTACAGGTTACTAAAATAGTAAGTGCAGGGTTTTCTGATTGAACGGCCTTAATAAGCGGCGTTGCTGCTAACACTTCCCCTACAGAGGCACAATGAAAAACAACATCGTGATGAGATAAGTTCGAAAAGCCAAAGCGCTCAGCAAAATGTTCACGGTAACCCTTATTCTTTTTGCCGCGTAAAACATACAGGTAAAAAACAACCAGTGGGCTTAGTAGGTATAAAAGTAAAGAGTATAAAATGCGCGCCATTGCTTAGCCTATATAGGTAAAACGTTATGATAGCGTGGAACCTTTGGGATCTAAATATAAAATGTTAAAAAGGGTTATTAAAGAAAGTTTTAAAGTGTTTACTGTTAGCTAATTTGGTAATATTTCGGTTACTTAATAAATCAACGAAGCAGTTATGAAATTTAAAATGATAAAAGCCTCGGTAATTGGTGCTTTTCTAAGTTGTTCAATGCCTTTATTTGCAGCACCTACCGCCTACTTACCGATTGGCATGGATGCACAGCTTGATCATCAATTAGATACTTTGTTTGCCTTAACCACAGGCGCGCCTATGGTTAAACCTTATCGTTTATCGGAAGTAGAAAGTGCGCTTCTTGAGCTTGAAAAAAAAGAGCCAGGACTAGTCGCAGCTATCCGTTATAAAATAAAGCCTTATCAAAGTGATGATGCAGTAACACGTGCAGGTGTTAAATTACAAGTTGATACAGACAACAGTAAAAAAATAGCAAATCAACGCGGACTTAGCTCTGATGAATGGGGACAAGGCTTTTTTGAAGGTATTTGGCGTGCCAATGATTACACGCTAGTACAGGTTGGAGTTGATTACCGAGCGAAGGCAAATAAGTTTGTAAATTACAATTCGTTTATTAGTTTTGCTGGTGAAGATTTACAGTTAAACCTTGGGTATAAAGAACATTGGTTCTCGCCGTTTAAGCATTCTGCACAAATCATTTCAACCAACGCAAAAACAGCCCCGTCAATTTCGATTGGTATGGTAAAGCCTGCTCATAATTGGTGGAATTTTGATTTTGAATTGTATTATTCAGAGTTAGAACATGTTGAGAATGGTATTTTATATCAAGGTGAACTTCATAGTGGTACGCCTAAACTTGCGGGTACTCACTTCAGTATTGAACCTATTAGTGGTTGGAAAATTGGCCTTAACCGAATGATGCAGTTTGGCGGTGGGCCTCGTAAAGTAGATGCTGGAGATGTATTTGACGCTTTTTTTGATCCTGCCGGAAATGATAATGTTGCATTAGTAGGTAGCTCTGATGCGGAGCTGGGCGATCAGTTCGCTTCAATTACAAATGTAATTAACTTTAATTGGGGATTGCCAACAGAGCTTTATTTTGAATACGGTGGTGAAGATACTAAAGAGCACAAAAACTATCAGTTTGGTAATGTCGCTTATAGTTTAGGGGCTTTTTTCCCAAAATTAACAGACTCAATAAGTTTTAGATTTGAACATACCAATATGCACAGCTTTTGGTATAAAAACTATATTTATCCTACTAAGGGTAATACGGTAGATGGATTTGTTGTTGGACATTTTGCTGCAGATCAGCGTTACTTTGGTGACGGCGTACCGTCTGAAGTAAATGTTTTAGAAGTGACTTATTCTGAATCTTTTCAGTCTCTATGGCGTGCTAAAGTTTCAACCATTTCGAATAAAAGTAACTACGAGTATGATATAGGTGGATTTAGTCGAGAATATGATGATGCAATTGAACTTCAACTAAGTAACACGCGTCAATTAAACGAGCATACATTAGAGACAACTCTTACCTATGGTGAAGATGTTTTTGGCGATAACTATACTTGGTTATCTGTAGCCTATTTTTGGTAAGCAAAGCCGTTAATACTTTTTAAGGAATATTTATGTCAAATCTTGATTCTGTAGCGGCAAGCTACCTAGAAAGTTTAAATCGTCATCAAATGTTGTTTGAGACGATGGAAACCTACCACCCTGAAGTAATGCAACTACTAGAAGCTTGTCACAGTGCTTTACAAGCAGGTGGTAAGGTTATTTGGTTTGGTAATGGTGGTAGCGCGGCTGATGCACAGCATTTAGCTGCTGAGTTTGTTGTGCGTTATAAATTGGAGCGCGGTCCACTTGCTTCTATCGCATTGACAACAGATACCTCAATTTTAACCGCTCACAGTAACGACTATCATTTTGATACTGTATTTGAGCGCCAAGTGCAGGCGTTATGTAAGCCTGAAGATTTGGTGATTGGCTTAACCACATCTGGCACTAGCCCTAACATCAATCTTGCACTGGCAGCGGCAAATGAAATCGGCGCCTTTACTGTGGCATTAACAGGTCGAGATGGTGGTAAGGTAAAAGATATCGCTAAGCTACCTATTATTATTAAAAATGATGAAACCGCGCGTATCCAAGAGGCGCACATGTTTATCGGGCATTGGCTATGCGAAGCCATTGATATGGTTGTAGCGGAGCAAAAGTAATGGATTTAGCGTTACTAAAAAACCTTTCAAAGGCACGTATTTTAGTTGTTGGTGATGTCATGCTAGATAGATACTGGCATGGCGACTCAGGGCGTATTTCGCCTGAAGCCCCTGTACCTGTTGTAAAAGTCAGTAAGTTTGAAGACAAAGCCGGTGGTGCAGCAAACGTCGCAAAAAATATTGCCCGTTTAGATGGTAAAGTCGGCTTATTAGGCTTGGTTGGTGAAGATGAAAGCGGGCAAATCCTCGAAACAATTTTAAGTTCAGAGAAAATTGATTCGCAATTAGTGAGTGTTTGCGATTTACCGACTATTTCTAAAATGCGAGTAATCAGCCGCCATCAACAAGTTGTGCGTCTTGATCTTGAAGAGACCTTTACTGAGCAACACAGTCAACTGTTATTAAACCGTTTAGAGCTGGTTTTAAATGACTACGATTTTGTGTTGTTTTCTGATTACAACAAAGGCTCACTGAGCTTAATTCAACAAATGGTTCAGGTTGCAAAGAAAGCGGGTAAAACGGTGCTTATTGATCCTAAATCATCTGATTTAAGCTTATACCGAGGTGCTGATTATATAACACCTAACTTAAACGAATTTAAACTTGCTGGTGGTAAAACTGATTCTGAGCAAAGCTTAACCCAAAGCGCTCGTGATCTAATCAATGAGGCTGGTATTGCAGCGATGCTATTAACGCGCTCAGAGCAGGGCATGTCGTTAATTAGCCAAGCAGAAAAACATGATTTTGCAGCCCAGCAGCTTGAAGTCAGCGATGTTACTGGCGCAGGCGATACCGTAATCGCGACATTAGCAGTGATGCTTGGTGCGGGAATGGCTGCAAAAGATGCAGTTGAAATTGCCAACCTCGCTGCTGGTATTGCGGTGAGTAAATTGGGTGCCGCAACCGTGTCCCCAGAAGAGTTGAGCCGTAAACTTGGTCAATATTTACAGCAAACCGGCGAGCATTACCAAACGCCGTTTGAAGATGTGCTTCAGCATATTGAGTTTGCTAAGCAAAATGGTGAAAAAATAGTTTTCACTAATGGTTGTTTTGACATTCTTCACGCAGGTCATGTGCGCTACCTTGCTCAGGCTAAAGCACGAGGTGATAGGCTGGTTGTTGGCTTAAATAATGATGAATCAATCACTCGCTTAAAAGGCCCAGAAAGACCAATTAATCCATTGGATGAGCGTGCTATGGTATTAAGTGCGCTTGCGTCAGTTGATTGGGTTATTCCATTTGGCAGCATTGAAGAAAATGACACGCCAGCTAAGCTGATTGAGCAAATTAGCCCTGATGTGCTAGTAAAAGGCGGCGATTACACCGTTGACCAAATTGCTGGTGCCGATCATGTTTTACGCCATGGCGGAAAAGTCGAAGTACTTGAGTTTCTTAATGGATGCTCAACATCAAACGTAATTAGCAAAATTAAGTCTTAAGCAATGCTTGGTAGTCACACACCAGTGACTGCCAATCACTTTGTTGCCAATGCATCACTTCATTACGGCCTTGCTCTTTTGCAAATGAACGGGCAAGGCGTTTGATATTCTCTGTTTGCCAGCTAGCATGTGGCTGTTTGATTTCACCGCGGTCAAAGTCAATGATAAACACCTTACCTGTATCATCGAACAAGATGTTATTGATGTTTAAATCTGCGTGATAGACGCCATGATTGTGAAATTCGCTGAGAGTGACTGCTATCGCTTTTAGCTCAGACTGGCTAAGTGGACGCGTGATTAAAATATCTAACACGCTTTTGGCGCCTGTTACTGCCTCGGTGATGATATCGCCGCGATAGATTAAGCCATGGGTAGTAACTTTTGCTGCAATGGGTGTCGGCACATTTAGGCCAAGTTCAAGCAAACGCATCATCAGTGTAAACTCTTTATAGACACGAGTTTGCTTTAAACCAACATATAGGTACTGATCGCTCAGTAACTTACCAATTAAACCACCACGCCAATAGTGACGAAGAACGCCTGTAAACTGTTGATGTTTAAAAAACCACGCTGTTGCACGACCTTTTTTGGCACCAACTATTTTATCTTGTTGTTGCCAATACTTGGCATCGAACCACTGTTGCGTGAGCTCGTCTTTATAAGCTGGGTGACACAAAAGGGTGGTGTTTTGCAGATGCTGAGTTTCAAACATAACAACTTCAAGATTAAATAAAATTAGCGCTATCTTACCGTATTTTTAGCTTTTCGCATAAGTGCTTGCATTAGCATCAAGTTAATTTAAGATCGCATATTATTTGCTGTAGCTAAGGGCGCACGTGACTCAATCAACCTCCTATTCAGATATTTGTATTTTAAGGCTTTCGGCTATTGGTGATGTATGTCATGCCGTATCAGCAGTGCAAGCAATTCAAAAGGCACATCCGAAGGCAAAAATTACCTGGGTGATTGGTAAAGTTGAGGCTATGTTACTGGCCGATTTACCAGGTGTTGAGTTTGTTGTGTTCGATAAAAAGCAGGGCAAACAGGCTTATCAGCAACTTAAAGACACGTTCAAGGGGCGTAAATTTGATGTGCTATTACATATGCAAGTCGCACTCAGAGCGAATTTAGCAGCCCGTTGTATTCCTGCAAAGATCAAAGTGGGGTTTGATTGGGCACGCTCAAAAGAGTTGCATAGTTTGTTTATTAATAAGCGTATTGCCCCGCAATCAGAGGCGCATGTATTAGAAGGTTTTAAAGGCTTTGCTCAAGCAATTGGCATCCCTGATTACAAACCTCAATGGCAAATGCCAATTACTGAGCAGCATCAACAAGCAGCCGATGCGCTATTAGGTGAAGAACGTTTAGCCGGGCGTATTTTTGTTATCTCGCCTGCGGCAAGTAAAAAAGAGCGAAATTGGTTACCTGAGCGTTATGCTGCACTTGCAGAACATGCTCATCAACAAGGCTTTTCGGTGGTTATTACTGGCGGCCCAACCCCTTTAGAGATTGAACTTGCCGAGCAAATTATCGCGCAGAGTTCGGCACCTGTGCTTAACTTAGTAGGGAAAACTCAACTAAAAGAACTGTTATGTGTTTTGAAACGTGCTGCGTTAGTGCTAGCTCCTGATACTGGGCCTGCGCATATGGCTGTAACGGTAGGAACACCTGTTATTGGTTTGTATGCCCACTCAAACCCAAAACGCACAGGACCTTATTTTTATCAAGAGTATGTTGTTGAGGTTTATCACCAAAACTTACGTGAACAAACAGGCAAAACAGCGCAACAGCTACCTTGGGGAACACGCGTTAAAGGGGCTGATTTAATGGCGCAAATAAGTGTAGAAAAGGTGATTTCGATGTTTGACCACGTGGTAGATAAAGAGCAATTGTCATGAGCAAAGTTTTATTTTTAGACCGTGATGGTGTGGTCAATATTGATCATGGCTATGTATACAAACCAGAAGAGTTTGAACTTGTACCCGGTGTATTCGAAGCGTGCAAAGCCTTCGCCGACGCTGGTTATAAAATTGTGGTAGTAACTAACCAGTCGGGTATTGGCCGTGGTTATTATTCAGAGCAAGATTTTTCCAACCTTACTGAGTGGATGAAGGGCGAATTTTTACGCCATGGCGTTACAATTCTTGATGTCTATTTTTGTCCGCATCATCCAAGCAAGGCTGAGCCTGCTTATTTGCAAGAGTGCAACTGTCGCAAGCCTGCTCCGGGTATGCTGTTACAAGCCATCGATGAGCATCAAATCGACCCATCACAAAGTATTATGGTCGGTGATAAGCTTGGCGACCTTATTGCCGCTGAAAGAGCCAATATCGCGACCCGTGTTTTAGTTCGCTCAGGGCAAAGTTATGCTGAGTCAACAGAACAACATGCCGATATTGTTTGTGAATCTTTAGCTGATTTACCCAATTTATATTTGTAATTTATGAGGTAAGACCAGTTTAAGTTCACAAACCCACACCAGTTGAGGGTTTGCGACGAACTGCAAACAGTGCAATTGTTCGTCTAAGCTTTTACAATAGGTGCAAAATTTAAATTCATGCTAATCATTTCTGATTAGGTACAAGAATATGTGGAGATTACAGATGAGAGCATCTGCGTTTTTTAATCAGTTGCAGCAGCAAATTGATGAAGTGAAAGCTGAGGGCTTATACAAAAGCGAACGTGTTATCACGTCGCAGCAACAGGCTCAAATTGAAGTTGCCTCTGGTGATAAGGTTATTAATTTTTGCGCTAATAACTACCTTGGCTTAGCAAATAGCCCAGCGTTAATTAAAGCTGCTCAACAAGGCCTTGATGATCACGGTTTTGGTGTAGCGTCTGTGCGCTTTATTTGTGGTACTCAAGATATCCATAAAACTTTAGAGCAAAAGATTCTCTGAGTTCTTAGAAACAGAAGACACCATTCTTTACTCATCATGCTTTGATGCAAACGCAGGTTTATTCGAAACAATTCTAGGTCCAGATGATGCGATTATCTCTGATGCACTAAACCATGCTTCGATCATTGATGGTGTACGACTTTGTAAAGCAAAGCGTTTCCGCTATGCAAATAACGATATGAGTGACCTTGAAAAGCAACTTATTGCTGCTGATGAAGCGGGCGCTAAAACTAAGTTAATCGCTACTGACGGCGTTTTCTCAATGGACGGCGTTATTTGTAACCTTGAAGCGGTTTGTGACCTTGCCGATAAATATGATGCATTAGTGATGGTTGATGACTCTCACGCTGTTGGTTTTGTTGGTGAAAATGGTAAAGGTACGCCGGAGTACTGCGGTGTACTAGACCGTGTTGATATCATCACGGGTACCCTTGGTAAAGCACTTGGTGGCGCATCAGGCGGTTACACATCAGGTAAAAAAGAAATTGTTGAGTGGTTACGCCAGCGCTCTCGTCCTTACCTTTTCTCAAACTCACTTGCACCATCAATTGTTACTGCATCAATTAAAGTACTTGAGATGCTGAGCAATGGCGGCGAGTTACGCGCTAAACTTTGGGATAACGCAAAGTATTTCCGTGAACAAATGGAAGCAGCAGGATTTACCTGTGCAGGTAAAGACCACGCTATTATCCCTGTCATGTTAGGCGATGCTAAAGTTGCCTCAGCCATGGCTGACAAATTACTTGCTGAAGGTATTTACGTAACAGGTTTCTCATTCCCTGTAGTACCTAAAGGTCAAGCACGTATCCGTACGCAAATTTCTGCGGCGCATACAAAAGAGCAATTAGATACCGCTATTGCTGCCTTTACCCGTATTGGTAAAGAAATGGGTGTTATCTAATTTTATTCCCTAAACCGAAGCTTTTGCTTCGGTTTTGTTTAATTGAGTGTAAATCATGAAAGCATTATCTAAATTAAAAGCAGAACCAGGGATCTGGATGACTGATGCGCCAAAGCCTGAAGTTGGCCATAACGATCTGCTTATTAAAATCCGCAAAACAGCAATTTGTGGTACAGATGTCCATATTTATAAATGGGATGAGTGGGCACAAAATACAATTCCTACGCCAATGGTTGTTGGCCACGAATATGTAGGTGAAGTGGTTGATATGGGTCAGGAAGTACGTGGTTTCCAAGTGGGTGACCGTGTTTCTGGCGAAGGCCATATTACCTGTGGTCACTGTCGTAACTGTCGCGCTGGTCGTGTGCATTTATGTCGTAATACAACAGGTGTTGGTGTAAACCGTGAAGGTGCATTTGCTGAATACCTTGTGATCCCAGCTTTCAACGCATTTAAAATTCCAGATAACATTCCTGATGAACTAGCATCAATCTTTGACCCATTCGGTAATGCAGTACACACAGCGTTGTCGTTTGACTTAGTCGGTGAAGACGTATTAATCACAGGTGCTATCCAATTGGTATCATGGCAGCTGCTGTTGCCAAACACGTGGGTGCACGTCATGTGGTTATCACCGATGTGAACGAATACCGTCTAGATTTAGCGCGTAAAATGGGCGCGACTCGTGCTGTAAACGTAGCAACTGAAAAGCTTGAAGATGTAATGAAAGAGCTTGGCATGACTGAAGGCTTTGATATTGGTCTTGAAATGTCAGGTGTGCCAGTAGCATTTAACAGCATGCTAAACAACATGAATCACGGTGGTAAAATTGCCATGTTAGGTATTCCACCTTCAGATATGGCGGTTGATTGGAACCAGGTTATTTTCAAAGGTCTAATCATTAAAGGGATTTATGGCCGTGAAATGTTTGAAACGTGGTACAAGATGGCGAGTCTAATTCAGTCAGGCCTTGATTTGAAACCAATTATCACTCACCAGTTCTCCGTGGATGACTTCCAAGCAGGCTTTGATACAATGATTTCAGGCCAATCAGGTAAAGTAATCCTCAACTGGGATTAATACCGAGTAATTTGATAAGGCGGCTTTGGCCGCCTTTTTAGTTTAGAGAGTACTATGTCGTATAAACATATTTCAGTGAGCGAAACATTTGCGCTGTTAGATAAAGAAGAGGTTGTGATTGCTGATATTCGCGATCCTAACTCATTTCAAACGGGTCATATCCCAGGTGCTGAGCATTTATCAAATGCCAACATCAGCGAATTTATGATGCATAAAGAGTTTGACCAGCCAATCATCATCGTTTGTTATCATGGTGTGAGCTCTCAAGGTGCTGCTAGCTATTTAGTTGAGCAGGGGTTTGAAGACGTATACAGCATGGATGGTGGCTTTACAGCTTGGCAGACGCAACTTCCGGAGCATATTGAACGATGATTGAGTTGGGTAGCATAAATAATCCTCGCGCCGCACAAGGCTTTATAGATTACATAAAAAGTAAGGGCTTACATGGAGAGCTGCGCTCGCAAGATGGACAAACTGTGATTATTTGTGTTGCTCCAGAGCACTTTCATCAAGCCCAATCTCTTTGGCAGGAGTTTGCTGCTAACCCTCATGACGAAAAATACCAACAAGCTTCATGGCAGGTGGGCAGTACACAATCGCCTCTGTCATATCAAGGGCAATCCCTTAATTTAAAAGCTCGCTTTAAGGCATTAAGCTGGCTAAACCGTACAGTTACTCTAGTCTCGATATCTATATTTATTGCCTTCTTATTAGGTGGTTTTGAAACTATTTACAGTATGTTGCAGTTCAACCCTGCACAGCCACTAACTTGGTTTACACCTGCCATTGTGCATTTTAGCGCTATTCATCTTATTTTTAATTTGATCTGGTGGATGACGCTGGGTAACGATATAGAAAAACGCAGTGGCAAATTAACCTTAGTGGGTTTATTTTTAGTGACGGCATTCATTAGTAATTGGGCACAGTTTTTAGTAGTTGGGCCTAACTTTGGTGGTCTAAGCGGCGTTGTGTATGGTTTACTGGGGTTTTGTTGGATCTACAGCGTAATGAGGCCAACAGAGCCGCCACTAGTAAGTAATAGCATTGTCGGTTTTATGCTGGTATGGCTTATTCTAGGCTTTGTAGATATGTTGCCTGTGAGTATGGCGAACTGGGCGCATTTAGCGGGGTTATTGGCTGGTATGGCTTATGCCGTGTCAGACAAGCTGCTTTCACGCAAATAATCGCGTAAATAAAAATGGCGGCTAATGCCGCCATCTTACAATTAATGATATAAATACTTAGTAAATAACACTTCTCGGACAATCTCTTGTCCTGTTTCTTGTTTTAGTAGTGCTTTTAGCTTTTCGGTGCAGCGCTTTCTTATTTCTTCGCGACCGGTAAGCGATTTAATGTTTTCTTCAGGCTCTTTTGAGAGTATTTCAACAATCGCATCACGCAATAGTGGAGTGTGATGTTCTACGATTGCGATATCAGATAGATCATTGAGCATGAGATCCACCGTAATACGAACATAGCCAAGTTTTTTATTACCTTGACCTATGTAGTTAGTGATGATGTCAGGCTCAAAACCAAAGTAGCCAACATTTGATTCAGCGCGAACAGACCAACTTGTTGCAGTAACAAGTAGCATGCTTATCAAGTAAATTGATAACAATGATTTTTTCATAGTTAAGAATATTCCACCCTTTCAATGATTTTTAGTCTATACCCAAATTCACTTAAGATACAGGCTGTTCTGTGTTTTTTAACCCAGCTTGAGATTAAATCATGACTTTTGCCAAACGTGCAGCAGTGATATCATTTGCACGGTTTTTAAAAATAATGAGTCGTTGTGATCACATTCCCAGTTTCATTAGCTGCAAATTGGCAGCCTGCTTCAGCATTTCCAGATTTGACGCAACAACAGCAAAGTTGGTTGCTTGAAGCTGGGTCATTAACAGCTAAGCTTAAAAGTCACTGTCAGGTCTTTTCAGTTAAAGTTTTAAACGAAGCACCTTTTGACTTAACCCGCGAGCAACAAGCATTACTCAATACCTCTTTAAGTCAGGCATTAAATCGCGAAGTGTTACTACTATGCGATGGTAAACCAATGGTTTATGCACAAAGCTGGTTGCCGGCAGATGATACATTAAAAAAGCAGCAGTTACTAAGTATGGGGACAAGGCCGCTGGGCGATGTTATTTTTCAAGACCCAAACTTATCGCGCACTGAAATAGAAGTTGCTGAGTTTTCACAGCAGCACGCTATTCAAGCTTTAACAGCTGAAATAGGCTACTCTTCACAAGCATTGTGGGGAAGGCGCAGTGTATTTAGCTTATCTAATGCTCATTTTCTCGTGGCTGAAGTATTCTTACCTGGAGCGTATATTTACCTATGAAGCTAGCTGCACTTAAGGTCGCACATATAGCTTACTATAAGCAATTAATGCGTACCGATAAGCCAATAGGCACTTTATTATTATTGTGGCCTACTTACTGGGCGCTATGGCTTGCCGAGCTTGGCACGCCTAGCTTATTAAATTTTGTGGTATTTAGTTTGGGTGTCTTTGTGATGCGCAGTGCCGGCTGTGTAATTAATGACTTTGCCGATCGTAAAATTGATGGCTCAGTTAAGCGCACAGCCCAGCGACCGCTAGCAGCAGGTTTGGTATCAAGTGGTGAGGCTCTGAGCTTATTTGTACTGCTCATTGTGGTGGCGTTTGGCTTAGTGTTAACACTTGGATGGTCAACGATTTTACTATCGTTTGGTGCTTTAGCACTGGCGTTCTGTTATCCATTTATGAAGCGCTACACCCAGCTGCCGCAAGTTGTACTTGGCGCGGCATTCAGTTGGGCTATTCCAATGGTTTATATGGCATCAATTGGCTCAGTACCATTAGAAGCCTGGCTCCTATTTATCGCGAATCTTGTTTGGACTGTGGCTTATGACACCATGTATGCCATGGTTGATAGAGATGATGACTTAAAAATTGGCGTTAAATCGACAGCAATCTTGTTTGCCAGCTATGACAGACATATCATCTTTTTACTCAATGCCTTATTTATTGCGATTCTTGCTTACATAGGTATGAGTCATCAGCTTGGCTTGCCATATTGGCTGGGCTTAGCTGCAGCGGTTGGTTTTTTACTTTATCAACAAACGCTTATTCATAAACGAGAGCGAGAGCCTTGCTTCAAAGCATTTTTGAATAATCACTATGTGGGGTTAGTGATTTTTATCGGTTTAGCAGCATCCTTGCCACTGTCCTTTTAATTATCTTGGTGGGTCGATAATACCGCTGATTGAGGCATTTTTTCTGAACCAACCCGCAATTGAGTAGCGTACATCGTTTGCGGGTAATACTTCATGCATAAAGCGTTCGCTTTCAAACATCACCAATAAGCCCGCTTGAGGTTTAATGACTATTTCAATCTCTTTACTCTTTGGTTTGTAGATCACCAATTCACCGCCAGATTCAGGCGTATTTAAGTAACAAACCGTTGTAAAAATGCGATTAGAACGGCCTTTGAAGGCATCATAGTGCTTTTTATAAAAGTCACCTTGTTGATACTTTGCATAATGGCATTCATAGTCAAATAAGCCTAAATAAAAGCCACGGTTTAACTGTGTCTTTATTGCTTCCATGGTCGCCAGATAAGTAATTTGTGCTTGGCTTGAGCTATCAAACCAAAAGGTTTTATCTTTACGAACAGTTTTATCTATTTGTTGGTCGTTTAATCGGCCAATACCTGCGGTATGAAAATGCGGATTAATGCGATAGCAATCGGCAATTAAATCAGCAATTAAGCTTTCATTAATCGCGTTTTCAACAACAGCATAACCAGTACGTTCAATAGCATCTAAGTATGTGTCGGTAATAAGCGGTGCGGTCATTCATGTGCACAATCAAAAAAAGGTGCGTAAGTGTATATGAAAAATTGTGTGATGCACGCTTTTTATGCAGTAAAAATGAAGAAATAAAAAAAGATTGGCTAGCCTGATTAATTACAGGCTAGCAGTAGATTAAATAGCTTCTAACCTTGGCTTGAAAGGGCCGTTTTTTCAATGAGATCGAGTAAGTGGCTAACGTGAGAATTCTCATTGATTTGTTGGTTTGTTTGGATTATTAGCTGGTCGTGTGCGATACCTTTATTAGTTTTTAATAATAGTAACTCCGGATCAGATGACACACTATTAGCATGCTCAATGCTGGCAATCGCGATATGGTTTGATTTTTTCAGACCATCCATAACTTGTTCAATACTGCCTACTTTGATGCTTGATGTTTTATCAAAGGAATCAATTGCATCGTTTAGCATAGATTGCACTTGTTTTGACTGTGAAAAACAGCTGTACATAGGGTAGTCAGCTAAGTCGCGTTTACTAATGTCACTTTTATTTGCAAGCGGGTGATTTTTAGCCACGAAAATGATTAGTTGATCAGGTAAATGTATATCGCTGCCAATGCTGTTCATCGCTTGCGAACATACACTGATATCAATTTCACCTAATTGCAGTTTACGTACTAGCTCACTTTGCTCTTGCAACTGCATCTCGATTTTCACATGAGGGTACTGCGCTAAAAACTGACCGCAAGAAACAGGCACAACCGTGCTCGCTTTGTTGGTGTAGCCAATAATCAGTTTTTCACTTGCGCAGCCGTTTAATGATTCAAATAAATGCTTCTTGGTTTCTTCAAGATTGTCGAGAGTTTGTTTTGCATACTCTAGGAAAAGCTCACCTTCTTTGGTTAACTTTACTGAGCGAGTAGAGCGAGTAACTAGCTCATAACCAATTTCATCTTCAAGTGTTTGAATACTTCTAGTTAATGCAGAAGTGCTTATTTGAGTTTTCTCTGCAGCTTGGCGGAAATGCCTTAGCACGCCTAATGCTACGAATTGTTCAAGTTGTTCAAATCTCACTTTAATAGTCCCTTGTTATAAGTAAGCCCTACATCCAGGCGGTACAATTTTACATCACGAGAGGCATAGTAAAGTATTGTACCCGTATTGGGAAGTACTTGTTTTACAGAAAAGTTACATCAATCAGGATAACGTTCCTTAATTTCTAAGAAAAGCGCTAAATTTTCAAGTAGCTGATCGACTAAAATTGGATCAAAATGTTTCCCACGTTGCTCTTTTATCAATGAGAGAGCATCATCGAGTGGCCATGCTTTTTTGTAGCATCGGTCACTGCAAAGTGCGTCAAATACATCTGCAATTGCAGTAATTCGACCAACAATATCGATATTATCACCAATTAGTCCTTGCGGATAACCAGTTCCATCCCATTTTTCATGGTGTTGGTAGGAAATTAAGGCCCCACAGTTTAATATTTCGTTTGTTGAGTTTTTTAGTATTTCATAGCCAGTTTCGGCATGAGTTTTCATTATTTCCCATTCTTCATCAGTGAGTTTACCAGGCTTATTTAGAATCTTGTCTGGAATACTAATTTTACCAATATCATGTAATGGTGAAGCCAGTTTAATGATTTCACAGCGGAACGAATCCAAGCCATATAATTTTGCGAGTAACTCACTGTACAAAGCGACACGTTTAACATGTGAGCCAGTTTCCTTTGAGCGCTTTTCGACTGCTTCGCCAAGAATATACGACAACTCTTTTTGTGACTCTTTGACCATTTCTCTAAGCTTTAAGTTGTCATAAGCAAGTGCGATATTATTGGCGTAAAATTCTAGCAGTTGATAGTCTGTATTTTGCAGTTTTGAACCTTTATTGACATACAGCATAGTTTCAAGGCCTGCTTTTGTTGGAAAGTAGCCAATGTAATCTGTGCTGTTTTTTAAAGACGATTTTCTTTCATGTGCATCAATAAATAAGTTTTTTACATCCTCAGGAATTTTATTTTTACATGGAGTTGGCTCAACACCTGAAGCGGCAAGTAATTGAAAGTCATTAGCTGGCGATGATTGCAGGTTAACCGCAGCGGCACAATATATTTCTCTGTCACTTATCCCCATTACGTTAGTAACATGGTTTAAAATTGTGGAGGCAAACTCTTGCACACTATCACATTTTAGGAAATTGGCTGAGGCATTGATAATTTGTTCGAGGCCATGTTTATGATGATCAATAATCTGAATATCACGATGTGATCGTAGCGCTGAATAGAGCAAAGTTTTCATTTTTATCGCGGTGAGCTCAGTTTTATTTTTGTAATCATTGATATCGTAATCACGAATGATGGCTTCTTCAGGGGCTTCCCCAGGCTGACCTGTACGCAGTATTAAACGTATATCATGGTTTTCTATTTCATCGCGGATGTATTGAATGAGATCGAGGCCTGCGTGGTTTGTTTCCATTACCACATCAACAAGTGCCACTGAAAATGGAGTTCCTTTACCTAAAAGCTCTCTCGCTTCAGCAGCAGAATAGGCATGATAAAAGCGAAGCGCTTTATTTTCAAAAGTGAACCCAGCTAATACTAGTTTCGTAACTTGATGAATATCTTCTTCATCATCAACAACAAGAATATGCCAGTATTCAGCCTCTTCCGTACCTACATTATTTTCTTCTAAGGATTCTTCAGAAAATAAAAAATCATCCACAAAAGCACCACTTATTGTTGTATCTCATACAATAAGTATAGAGGGTGAATTTTACTCTGCCTTATCTGAAAGAGGTTTTTTTTCGATATTTTTCAATTCAATCTCGATTGCATCGCAAGAAATGTGGATCTCATACAAAGAGGTGAGAAGCGACAAGGCTAAGCACGCGAGGCTGATGCCAAATAAAATGATTCCAGTAGTATTAAATTCTATAAATAATGCAAACATTGATAAGGTACACATTAAAAAAGAGGCAACACCATAAACTTGCATTACGCGAATTAATTTAATGCGTTTTCTTAAATTGGTAATCTGTGCAACAACTAATGGGCGGATACTTTCTCCTTCACGTGCATTGAGCTCTCGAATAAGCTGAGCAAGCACCAAAAAACGGTTGGTGTAAGCAAGTAACAGTAAAGAAATTGCTGGGAATAACAATCCCGGTGTTGTTAAAGTCATGTGGCTACCTTGAAATAAGCATTGCAGCGAAGTTAGTTGCTAGCGTAGTTTAGGATTTAAAGATAGAAAAGTAAAAGGGAAGTGATTTGCAAAACAGTAATTTAAATCAACCTGCGAAGCAGGACCCATTCACTTGGGTAAAAGTGTTTCAGGCTGAAAATGGCTTAGAGGCAAACATTATTAAAGGGCTTTTAAAAAGTAAAGGGATCGAATCGCAACTGCAAGGTGAGCTTTTACAAGGGGCGCTTGGGGAGATCCCATTTGAACAAACAGGGGTCGATATACTTGTTTACGCATTAAAAGAGCGCCAGGCGCAAGAAATATTGCTAAACTACCGGCAATTAAAACAATCGGCTCCTGACTGGGTATGCCCAAAATGTCATGAGCTTAACGGAGCAACATTTGAAATATGTTGGTCTTGTGGGACTGTAAAGAATGACGAAAGCGAATAATTTTCAACGTATTAGAGAATTAAACTATTTGCAAAAAGCGGTATTAGGTGGCGCATTACTTGAGCGTATGCTGCCTAATTACAGCTTATTTAGTGAAGCAACAGGGTTCGGTGATGCCGCGGTTTTTCGTAGCGCATTGAGTGTTTGCTGGGAAAAAATCTTACTGCCAAAAAGTAAAATCAGCCTTGAAAAGCAAATTGAAAAAATTGAACCAAACGTGCCAGAGCTTACTGACTTTGACATGTTTGGCACCTATCCCGCAATCGATACAGCGACAGCTTTGCTTGGCATGCTGCACGGTTTGATAGCCAAAGATGAACAAGAGTTTTTAAATATTAGTAAAATTTCACAGGCTTCAGTGGCTCGTTTCATTGAATATCAACTAACAGTGGATGGTGAAATTGCTGATAACAAAGCTGTTCGTGAACACCCTTTAATGCAGTATGAAATTGATGTGCTTGCAGAGCTTATTGATTTTGTAGAGCAAATGATCCAATTACCTCAGAGAACGTAAAAGAGCTTAAGCAACTTGCGGTATCTGACGGTCAAACCAATATTGGTATTGCAATTTAATATTCAGTAATGCGTATTTTCACTGTAAAATACGCATTTGTTTTTTCTTGGCGGAGTAATTGATGCGAATTTTAGGTATTGAATCATCATGTGATGAAACGGGTATTGCCATTTATGATGATGAACAAGGCTTATTAGCACATCAACTGTATAGCCAAGTAAAAGTACATGCTGATTATGGCGGTGTGGTTCCTGAGCTTGCTTCTCGCGATCACGTACGTAAAACCTTACCTTTGATTGATGCTGCCTTTGCACAAGCGGGTTGTGGTCCTGAAGACTTAGATGGCATTGCATACACCGCAGGCCCTGGACTTGTTGGTGCGCTTCTGGTGGGAACCTCAATTGGTCGCTCACTGGCTTATGGTTGGAATATTCCAGCGGTTGCTGTACATCATATGGAAGGTCACCTACTTGCGCCAATGCTTGAAGAGGACAAACCGGAATTTCCGTTTATCGCACTACTGGTGTCTGGCGGCCATACTATGATGGTAAAAGTATCTGGCATTGGTGAATACGAAGTGCTGGGAGAGTCAGTTGATGACGCGGCTGGTGAAGCATTCGATAAAACCGCGAAGTTATTAGGTCTTGATTACCCTGGTGGCCCGCGTTTAGCAAAACTTGCGGAGCAGGGTACGCCTAAGCGTTTTGTATTTCCACGTCCGATGACTGATAAACCTGGCTTAGATTTTAGTTTTAGTGGTTTAAAAACGGCGGCATCGCTTGCTATTCGTGATAGCGATGATGACGAGCAAACCAAAGCTGATATTGCTCATGCATTCCAAACAGCGGTAATTGATACCTTAATCATTAAATGCAAACGTGCATTAAAGCAAACTGGTATCAAACGTTTAGTGATCGCCGGTGGTGTGAGTGCAAACGTGCAATTGCGTGCGCAACTTGAACGAGTAATGCAAGGCATGAAAGGGCGTGTGTATTACCCGCGCACAGAGTTTTGTACAGATAACGGTGCAATGATTGCTTACGCTGGTATGCAGCGCTTAAAGGCAGGGCAGTTTGCTAGCCTTGATATGAAAACTAAGCCGCGCTAACCTATTGATTCACTCGAAGCGCTTTAATTTACATCACTATTCCTGCTCTGGGGCTTTCTTCTTAGCCCCTACTTTAGGTTCTTCCCCAGCCATCAAGCGAGTAATGTTTGCTCTGTGGCGGAAAATTATCAGTACGGTTAAAAAGGTAACTGGCAGAGTATACAAAGGTTTTATCCACCAAGTATAAATAGGCGCTAATGAAACCGTAACCAGTGCCGCGAGAGATGAGTAACGCGTGATAGCAACAATTAAAAGCCAAGTTGCAATCAACATCCCCCCTAGCGATAAACCAATGGGTAATAACGTGCCAAAAGCGGTCGCGACGGCTTTACCACCTTTAAAGCTAAAAAACAGTGGATACATATGACCCAAACAAGCAGCTACACCAATTAAACCTAACATTAGTGGCTCTATCTTTAAAAAGTAAGCACCCCAAACAGGGATGGTTCCTTTTAAAATATCAAAGACAAGAACTAAAACAGCGGGGACTTTACCACCAAGGCGATAAACATTTGTAGCACCCGGGTTATTCGATCCATGACTGCGTGGGTCTGGTAGTTTAAACAGCCGAGATACAAGGATAGCGGAAGAGACCGAACCTAGTATGTAAGCCAAAACTAACATTAAAACTTCTAACACGCGCTTCCTTATTTTTTAATCTGCACTTTTGGGCTATCATTGGCGGCAAAACCATTTGCCACTCTCGTCGAGTCGGATGTAAGCACCCTATGCAATGCATCTATTCGTTATTGTAGGGGTAATTTTTACATATTAAAACAGTATGACAGCTTATATAGCGCATTATTAAAATTAATAAGCGTTAAGGCTGAGTATTGTTTTTAATATTTATGTCGCTTGGAGTATCAATGGACAAGGTATATATATCACAACTGCACGTAGACACCATCATTGGCGTGTATGATTTTGAAAAAGAAAGTAAACAAAGCCTGTATTTTGATATCGAAATGTTATGTGATATTTCTGCCGCAGCGGCGACAGATGATATAAATTTGGCTCTTGATTATGCCAAAGTGAGTGAGCGAGTGATTGAGCACACAACGGCAAAACCTGTTGAGTTACTAGAAACTTTAGTTGAGCAATTAGCTGCCATTATTTTAGCTGAATTTGCGACCCGCCAAGTCACTATTCGCGTGAGTAAACCAGCCGCAGTGCCACAAGCGCAAACTGTTGGAGTTGAGATCACCCGATGTAAGGCAAATTAGAGATGGCGCAAATTTTTATAAGCCTAGGTTCTAATGTCAATAAAGAGCATTATCTTCGACAGGCGCTTATCGCGCTGAAAGCTTACTTTCCTGATTTTATTCATTCATCAGTATACGAAAGTGAAGCGGTGGGGTTTGCAGGTAGTAATTTTTATAATTCAGTTGTTGCAGCAAAAACAGATATGCCATTAGCTGAACTATGTAAATTACTGAAAAAAATTGAACTTGATAATGGCCGCACCCGTGAAGATAAAAAGTTTAGCCCGCGGACATTAGATCTCGATTTATTGTTTTATGATGACATTATCTGTGAAACACCTGCGCAATTACCGCGGGATGAAATAACCAAAAATGCGTTTGTATTACAGCCTCTTGCTGAAATAGCGCCTGATTTTTATCACCCCGTAGCTAAGCTAACTTTGGCTGAGTTATGGAATAATTATTACAACCCCCAACAAAAACTATGGAAGGTGGAGTTTTCTAACCCATGAGTATTATTGAGATAATTGTTTTAGCCCTGATCCAAGGATTGACTGAGTTTTTACCTATTTCGAGCTCAGCGCATTTAATTTTACCCTCACAAGTTTTAGGTTGGCACGATCAAGGCTTAGCATTTGATGTGGCTGTTCATGTTGGAACCTTAGGTGCAGTTGTATTGTACTTTAGAAAAGAAGTGGTCGATATTCTTGGTGCTTGGTTTAAGTCGTTTGGTGCACAAGGTGCAACCGATGATAGTCGTTTAGGCTGGTGGATTATTGTTGCGACTATTCCTGCATTATTAATTGGTTACTTATTCAAAGATTTTGTAGAGAGCTACTCGCGTAATGCATGGGTTATTGCCACCTCAACCATCGTATTTGGTTTGCTACTTTGGTATGCCGATGCTAAAGCAAAGCAAGTTAAAAATATTTACCAAGTAAACTTTTTTAGTGCGCTATTGCTGGGCTTTTCACAAGTGCTTGCTATGGTATTCCCTGGTACATCCCGTTCAGGTATTACTATTACAGTGGGTTTAATGCTGGGCCTAAACAAACAAAGTGCTGCGCGTTTTTCATTTTTAATGTCAATTCCAGTTATTGCTGCAGCAGGTTCATATTATGTATATCAGTTGGCTACTGCAGGTGAGGCGATTGATTGGCATGCAATTTTACTAGGCGCTGGTTTATCATTTGTGTCGGCTTACGCCTGTATTTTCTTTTTCTTAAAAGTGATTGAGCGCATGGGCATGATGCCATTTGTTATCTATCGCTTACTATTAGGTGTTGGTTTGTTTGCATTCTTAATGCTGTAAACAGGCTTTAAACTTAATTCAAAAACACCTCACGTTGAGGTGTTTTTTTATGTTGGCTATTTGGCAAAAGTCTAATGCCGTGTAGTAATGGTAAGTAAAGCTTATATTTGGCATTATAGCGCCTTACTTATCTCTTATTCATTTTGCTCAGGACAGTAGATGCATATTCATATTCTTGGAATTTGTGGCACCTTTATGGGTGGTATTGCCGCAATCGCTAAATCGTTAGGTCACACAGTGACAGGCTCTGATCAAAATGTGTACCCACCGATGAGCACACAATTAGAAGAGCTAGGTATAAAGCTCACTCAAGGATATGACGTTGCCCAACTAGAACCTGCGCCAGATATGGTGGTAATTGGTAATGCTATGAGTCGAGGCAATCCTTGCGTTGAGTACGTACTTGATAAAGGCTTACCTTATACTTCTGGCCCAGAATGGTTAAAGCATAATTTACTGCAAAATTCGTGGGTGTTGGCTGTAGCAGGCACACACGGCAAAACAACCACAGCTAGTATGCTAGCATGGTTACTTGAATACGCTGGAATGACACCGGGCTTTTTGATTGGTGGTATCGTGCAAAACTTTGGTGTCTCTGCTCGTGTTGGCGAAACACCATTTTTTGTTATTGAAGCCGACGAATACGACACGGCGTTTTTCGATAAACGCAGTAAATTTGTACACTACTTACCGCGTACCTTAATTCTGAATAATCTTGAATTTGATCATGCTGATATTTTTGAAGATTTAAACGCGATAAAGAAACAATTTCATCATTTGATGCGTACATTACCCTGTAGTGGCAAAGTAATTTGGCCAAGCCAAGACGAAGCACTACAAGATGTGATTGAACGTGGCCTTTGGAGCGAAAGCGAAACACTGTTAGGTGATTGGGATTACCGCTTACTTAAAGCTGATGGTAGTGAATTTGAAGTGCTTCTAGATTCACAAGCGCAAGGTGTTGTCAGCTGGCAAGCCATGGGCGAGCACAATGTCAAAAATGCCATAATGGCCATTGCAGCAGCCAGACACGTAGGCATCGCGGTATCAGTCAGTATTGCAGGCTTAGCTGAGTTTATCTCTCCTAAGCGTCGTATGGAGCTGAAAGCCGACATTAACTCAATAAAAGTGTATGACGACTTTGCCCATCATCCAACGGCAATTAAAACGACCTTAGCAGGGCTACGTGCAAAAGTAGGCACTGATAAGATAGTTGCTATTTTAGAGCCTCGTTCAAACACTATGAAAATGGGCGTGCATCAACAAACCTTAATTGATTCACTCGATGCAGCAGATGATGTGTATTTATTTGAGCCAGAAAATTTAAGCTGGTCGCTGAAAGAATATGCAGACAAAGCAGGTATGCATTGCATGAAAAGCACTGAGGAAATCATTACTCAGGTTGTTGGCAACAGTGCGCCGTCACAACATATTTTAATTATGAGTAATGGTGGTTTTGAAGGTATTCATCAGCGTTTAATCACTGCTCTTGAACAAAACTAACCAGTATACGGAGCTTAACTGTATGCAATTTAAAGATAAAATAACGTTAGCTTTTAGCGGTGCCTCTGGGGCTCCTTATGGCTTAAGGTTATTAGAAGTATTACTTGAACAGCAGTTTCAGGTGTATGTATTGATTTCAAGTGCGGCAAGAGTGGTCTTTGATACAGAATCGAATATCAAACTTTCGGGTAATGAAGACAAAGCGACAGAGCAACTGAGTACACTTTTTAATGCCGCTCCTGAGCAACTTAAAGTATTTGGTAAAGACAACTGGTTTAGCCCTGTTGCATCTGGCTCTGCTGCGCCGAAAAAAATGGTGGTATGCCCGTGTAGTGCAGGTTCAGTATCTGCAATTGCGGTCGGGGCATCAGATAACTTACTCGAACGCGCCGCTGACGTGGTCATTAAAGAGCGTGGGCAGCTGATTTTAGTCCCGCGTGAAACGCCATTTAGCGAAATCCACCTTGAAAACATGCTGAAGCTAGCACGGCTCGGCGTAACTATTATGCCTGCGGCACCGGGCTTTTATCATCAACCAGAGCAGATTTCCGATTTGGTTGATTTTATGGTGGCGCGAATTTTAGATCATTTAAACATTGAACATACTTTGACGAAACGTTGGGGTTATGGAGAGGGCAAACAGTGAGCGAAAAAACGATCGCATTAAATATTGAAGGCCTAAAAAAGGTTTATAAAAATGGTGTTGAAGCCGTAAAAGGCATTGATTTACAAGTTCAGCAAGGCGACTTCTTTGCCTTACTTGGACCAAACGGGGCAGGTAAATCAACCACTATTGGTGTTATCTCATCGTTAGTAAATAAAAGTGCCGGTCGAGTACAGGTATTTGGTCACGACATTGATACAGACCTTGAAGCAGCTAAGTCAGAACTTGGCTTAGTACCGCAAGAATTTAATTTCAGTCAGTTTGAAACACTAAATCAAATTTTGGTGAACCAAGCGGGCTATTACGGTGTACCAAGAAAGCTGGCGCATGAGCGCGCTGAAAAATACTTAAAGCAGCTTGGTTTATTTGAGAAAAAAGATAAACAAGCGCGCACCCTTTCAGGTGGTATGAAACGCCGCTTAATGATTGCTCGTGCACTGATGCATGAACCTAAATTACTCATTTTAGATGAACCAACAGCCGGTGTTGATATTGAGTTGCGCCGCTCTATGTGGGATTTTCTTCGCGAGATAAATAAGCAAGGTGTGACCATCATCTTGACTACCCATTACCTTGAAGAGGCTGAGCTGTTATGTAAAAACATCGCGATTATCGACAGCGGTGTGATTGTTGAAAACACCACCATTAAAGCGTTACTTGCCAAGCTTGATAAAGAAACCTTTGTACTGGATTTAAAGCAACCTGTGCAGCCAATTAGCATCGACGGTTACAAATACATACTGACTGACGACCACACTTTAGAAGTTGAAGTGGCGAAGTCTCAGGGCTTAAACCAAGTATTTAGTGCGCTGACTGAACAAGGTAATACTGTGCTGAGTATGCGAAATAAAGCAAACCGATTAGAAGAGCTGTTTGTAGGGTTATTAGAACAAGGGCGAGGCGAATAATGTTTAAATATGGAGTAGCGCTAAAAAGTATTTGGATCAAAGAGTGTATTCGCTTTTTACGTATTTGGGTGCAAACCTTAGTTCCGCCGGCAATCACGATGAGCCTGTATTTTGTGATTTTTGGTAATCTGATTGGTTCTCGTATCGGTGATATGGGTGGCTTTAGTTATATGGAGTTTATTGTCCCGGGTCTGATTATGATGTCGGTGATCACCAACTCTTACTCGAATGTTGCCTCGAGTTTTTATTCGACTAAATTTCAAAAAAGCATTGAAGAGCTTTTAGTTGCACCAGTGCCAAACTACATCATTGTACTTGGCTACATGGGCGGTGGTATGACACGAGGCATGCTGGTTGGTTTAATTGTTACCTGTGTCTCTTTGCTATTTGTTGATATTCAAATTCATAATATTTTTGTGATTATGGCTACGGTTATTTTAACGTCGGCTGTGTTTGCATTAGGCGGACTTATCAATGCTATTTATGCTAATAGCTTTGATGATATTAGTATTATCCCGACCTTTATTTTAACGCCGCTGACTTATCTAGGTGGGGTGTTTTACTCTATCACCTTGTTGCCAGAATTTTGGCAAGGCGTATCGCAAGTAAACCCAATTATTTATATGGTGAATGCATTTAGATATGGCTTCTTAGGTGTGTCTGATGTCGACTTATCGGTAGCATTTGGTGTACTTGGTTTATTTATTGTGGGGTTATTTACCTTAGCATTAACCCTTATTAAACGTGGTGTGGGGCTTAGACACTAATGACGGATGCAAATTCGAGAAGTATTGTATCGAATCAACCTGGCTTACATGAAAAGCTAGACGAAATTGTTTTAAAGCACTTAAGTGCTGAATTTAAAAAGCCGATTGCAGAGCATACGCAAGCGGCTTTTGATCAGGTAAACGAAAAGGTGCAAGCGTTTGCAGGATTATTATTCTTGATTCCTGTTGTGGGGTAGGTGAAAGCACCGCAAACTTAGCAAAGCGCCACCCAGATGCGTTAGTGATTGGCATTGATAAATCATCACATCGTCTAGATAAGCATGATATCGAATACAAGCAAACGGATGCGGGGCAGTACATTTTAGTGCAAGCTGATTTAAACGATTTCTGGCGCTTGGCGGTGGCTGCAAACTGGCAGCCAAGCCATCACTATCTGCTGTATCCAAATCCTTGGCCAAAAGCCAAGCACTTGCAAAGACGATGGCATGGCGCTGCTATATTTCCGTTTATCGTTAAATTAGGCGGTCGCTTAGAGCTCAGAAGCAATTGGGATATATACGTAAAAGAGTTTGCTCGCTCATTAGAGCTTGCAGGGCATAAGTGCGATGTTGAGCTGTATGAAAGTGATACTGCAATTACCCCATTCGAACGTAAATATTGGGCCAGTGGTCAACAAAGCCACCGCTTGGTGATCAACCTTTAATGAATATAGGGAGTTGGCGGTGCAAAATGACTCCCTTGCATTAAAGTAACACCTGCACGAGCAAGCGCGTCTGCTATTTGTTCGTTATCAACTTGCTCAGCGATTACATCTAATTTTAGTTGCTGAGCGTATTTCACCAAGTTTTCAATAAACAGATAGTTATCTTTATTAGTATGAATTTGGCTTACCAATCCTTTATCTAATTTCAAGCCATCGATTCTCAAGCTTCCTAATGTGAGGCAAGTTTGAAAAGCCTGCGCCAAATTCATTAATAAAAACCTGAGCTCCTTTATTCTTTAAAGTGCTAATAAAGGTTTTTATTTCACCAAAGTAAGCAATCGCATCGCGTTCATGGAATTGAAAGATAATATTATGGGGTTGCGGATAACGCCTTAGCTGTAATTCAAAAAACTCGCTCAAGCTTGGGTCAAGGATATCCTGTGCGGTAATGTTGATACTCCAGCGTACATTGGTTTTCCTAAATTGCTCAATACAACGAGTAAATATAGTACGTCTCAAGGGGCCATCCATGCGTGAGCGCTTTAGTACCATCATAAAGTAATCAGGTGCGTGAATACGTCCAGTTGAACTTACCATTCTGGCAAGGCATTGATAATGATCTACGGCCTTACTTTGGTTGTTATAAATTGCTTGAAAATAAGGCACTATGCGATTGTTATCGAAGGCTTCTTTGACTTCTTTAGCAAGGAAAACGTTACTTTTAAATTGTTCTTCAACTTGTTTAAAAACATTTTCATAGCGTATTAAACGCTGGTTGTTTAGTTTGGCCTGCTGAAGTGCTATGTGGGCGTTTTCTATCAGTAATAATTTATTACCTGTAGCGACACCTGCGGATAAGCTGACATAAATAAACGGTTCTTTCAGTGCTGGGATCGCATTGTTAAAAGCGTTTATTACTTCGTCGATATTATGCTCATCAGTATGAGTACGTAATAATGCGATTTTATTGGTTGTTAAGCGGTAAATACCGCCATCACGAGGTATACGTGATTGAAAGTACCTAAGTATGTTAGCCATCACTTTATCACTCACTTCACTGCCATAAAAACTGCTGATGTCTTCAAGCTCGTTGATGATGATAATCGCCAATTCCATACGGTGTTTGGTCGTTTTCTTTATGTGATATTCAAGGGCAACATGATTAGCAAAGCCAGTGCGTGCGTCTGTTGATAGCGAGCGTTTAAGCTGTAAAAAATATAATCCTGCTATAAGTAATGCAATAAAGAAGAAAAAGCTACTGGTAACCATCGCCCTTGTAACGCTTTGCTGAAGCTGCTGGTTTAAGTCACTTATAGTAATGTCTGCGCCAGTTATATAAGTTTGGCCATTATCATCGACAAAAGTAACAAAGATACTTTTAAAATACCCCCATTGATCCTGCGATATTTCAAAAACGGGTTCGGTCGAATAAAAGGCTTCTTTGTTAAGTTCTGTCGCTTCGGGGTAGGCATCTAAAAACTGTGTGACACGACCAGTGTTTTGATCTTTTTGAGTGTAACTTGAGGCGCTAAAGTAGACTTTGTCATCGCGAAGGACCATTGCATACACATAAGCAAGTTGCATTTGCTTTGCGTACTCTGAAAGGGCAAGACTCTTTTCTTTGTAGGTAGAACTGGAAATAGGTAGACCAGCATTGACTGTATTATGGTAGTCATCACCTAGGATATGCTTGACACTGACCGCGGCATTTAGCAATTTGCTATCGATATTTGCCATGATCTCACTACGTGTGGTTTCATAGGTATAATAGATATAGCCAAATAAACTAATAAAAAAAACGGCGAAACCATATAGCAGCCAGCTAGTTTTTTGCATTCCTTTGGGCATAAACGTTCCCTTTGCGGTTATCGTTTGATTATACTTAAAAAATACTTCTCTGATAGTATAAATTGACCGCAAATTTCATCAATAAATCATTTTTTTGTCATCGAAATTATGCCTTTTTAGCTTTATGCGAGACATTTTCGTGATATTCCAGTAAAGTTAGCCAATTTCGTAGCAACAGTGCCGCAAAAGTGTTCACCAAGATGTCCCATCATCAGGTGCATTTTTAGCTGCTAATTATGGGTATTAGGATGGATCAAAAGCGTTGTGCCGTCGCCTCTAAAGAAAGCTTGATTCGTATTTTTACGGTGCCAGAAGCACCAGACTCGACATTAAGTAAAATCGAATCTGAAATTTCTAGCAACTTAGCTGGGTTCTTAAATGAGAATATAGCTGCAATTGAAAAGCCTTTGCACGAAATTGAAAAAGACTTTCAAACGGCCACTATCCCAGAAGAGCCAACCTTTGTTTCTGATTATGCTCAAGATATTATGGAGCAGTTGGTTGCTCATTCAGTGCATACTGCTGCACCAAGCTTTATTGGTCACATGACCTCAGCGTTACCGCATTTTGTGTTACCGCTTTCTAAATTAATGGTCGGTCTAAACCAAAACCTAGTAAAAATTGAAACTTCAAAGGCATTTACGCCTCTAGAAAGACAAGTTTTGGGCATGATGCATCACCTTGCTTATGGTGAAGACGACAGCTTTTATAGCAAATGGATGCACAGTGCGAAAACGTCATTAGGCGCATTCTGTTCAGGCGGCACTGTCGCTAACATTACCGCCTTATGGATTGCCCGCAACCGTTTATTAAAAGCCAATGGTGACTATAAAGGTATTGCTGCACAGGGTTTAATCGCTGGAATGCTGCACTACGGTTACAAAGGCTTAGCTGTGCTTGTTTCTGAGCGATGTCATTACTCATTAGGCAAAACCGTTGATCTACTGGGTATTGGTCGCGATAACATTGTTGCAATCGCAACCGGCGAAAATAATAAAGTCGATGTCGATGCGATGCGTAAAAAGGCCCATGAGCTTGAAGCGTCTGGCATTAAGGTAATGGCACTTGTGGGTGTTGCTGGTACGACTGAAACGGGCAGCATAGATCCACTCAATGAAATGGCTGATTTAAGCGAAGAACTTGGCTGTCATTTTCATGTTGACGCTGCATGGGGTGGTGCAACCTTACTTTCTTCAAATTACCGCCACCTTTTAAACGGTATCGAACGCGCTGATTCAATTACCATTGATGCTCACAAACAAATGTATGTGCCAATGGGAGCGGGTCTGGTGTTATTTAAAGACCCTGCAGCGACGGATGCTATTGAGCATCATGCGGAATATATTCTTCGTAAAGGCTCAAAAGATTTAGGCAGTCATACCCTTGAGGGCAGCCGCCCAGGTATGGCAATGTTAGTGCATGCTTGCTTACGTGTTATTGGCCGTAAAGGCTACGAGATGCTAATTGATCGCAGTATCGTGAAAGCGCGCACTTTTGCCGACATGATCAAGCAGGATGAAGACTTTGAGTTAATCTCAGAGCCTGAGCTTTGCCTATTAACCTATCGTTACGTACCAAAAGAAATCCAAGCGAAACTGAAAGATGCAGACAAAGAAACGAAATTAGATATTTACGCTTCGTTGAATCGCTTTACTGCAAGCATGCAAAAGCGTCAGCGTGAAGCGGGTCGCTCTTTTGTATCGCGTACACGTTTAACTCCTGCAAAATATGACCATCAGCCCACCGTGGTTTTTCGTGTTGTATTAGCCAACCCGTTAACCTCTAAAGCAATTCTAAAAGATATTTTAGCGGAGCAAAAAGAGCTGGCGAAAACCGACCCGGTATTTAAAAAATATTTAAGTAAGTATATGGATTAACAAAGGGAGCGTGATGCTCCCGTTATTCACTAAAGCAGCTTGCTTTAATCATGTTACTGATAATCGCTTGTGATGGTTTAATTTTTTCCATCGCCAAAAACTCATCTGGCTGGTGGGCTTGGTTAATTGAGCCGGGCCCCATGACGATGGTTTCGCAGCCAAGCTGTTGAATAAAAGGGGCTTCTGTACAATAGTTTACAGCGACAGCGGGTTGACCTGAGATTTTTTCGGCCAGCTTTACAAGTGCTGTATCAGTGCTACCACTAAATGCTGGGATAGGTTCATGCATGTCGATAACGCTCACTGCATTTGGGTATTGGGCATTAATCTCTTCTGCGGCTGTTAGCAAAATCGCTTGTAGTTCTTGCACACTTAAACCAGGTAAAGGCCGCATATCAATGTGCATTTCACAACAACCACAAATGCGGTTGGCATTATCGCCACCATGAATATGACCAAGGTTCAAAGTAGGGTACGGAATTTCAAAGTGCTCAACTGAATATTTATTCTTTAATTCTTCTTTGATGATTAACAATTTTGTAATCATTTTATGCATGACTTCGATGGCGTTTAAACCACGTTCAGGATCGGAACTATGGCCTGAGCGACCAATTACTCTAATGGCTGTACTCATATGACCTTTATGAGTAAATACCGGCGTCATATCTGTTGGCTCACCAATAATACAGCGCGCTGGTTTTAAGTCTGGGTGACGGCAAATTTGTTGCGCACCTGCCATTGTGGTTTCTTCATCGGCTGTGGCTAGGATTAAAAGTGGCTCTGTTTGCTTAGTTTCATCAAGCTCGCTGATAGCCTGTAGTACAAAGGCAAAAAAGCCTTTCATATCGATACTACCTAAGCCATATAGTTTATTGTCATGCTCGCTGAGTTTAAATGGATCGTAGTTCCAGCGGCTATCATCAAATGGCACAGTATCAGTATGACCTGCAAGCATTAAACCGCCATCTCCTTTACCGCGTTTAGCTAATAAGTTGTAACGGATTTTTGCCGTTTTCAAGCTCTGTTATTTCACATGTAAAACCCAGGCTTTCGCACCAGTCTGCGAGCAAGGTAATTACCCCTTTATTGCTCATGCACAAAGAATCTTCAATCGCACTAATTGAAGGGGCAGCAATTAGCTGCTGATACATAGATATAAAAGAGGGTAGCGACATAAAAAAATCCAAAAATAATTATTCAATCTAATTGCATAACAATATAAAAGTATTTATGATGAATATCAATTCACTTTTTGAGCATAAATATTGGTAAAGCTGTACGATGAACACGAAACGACGATAACCTGATTTGATTACTTTAGACAGTGTTTTTATTCGCAATTGAGCGAGTAATTTTAGGCGTATCGATAAACAGATTTAATAGGTAAAAGTAAGCAATGAATGTAGTGATTATTGGCGCAAGTGGTTATAGCGGCGCAGAGCTAGCAAGTTTAGTTGCTAAGCACCCCAAACTGACCCTACAAGCATGTTATGTGTCTGAAGGGAGTTTAGATAAAGGCAAATTATTAAGCGATTTATACCCTGAGCACCTTGGATTGTTAGAGTATCCACTACAACCTCTAACAGCTGAGGCTTTCCAAGATATCGAAAGCAATGCTGACTATGTATGCCTGTGTACTGATCACAAGGTCAGTGTTGATCTTGCTCCGAAATTTTTAGCCATGGGTAAAAAAGTATTCGACCTATCTGGTGGTTTCCGTTTAGCTGGGAATGAGGATTACCTGACTTATTACGGTTTCGCACATGAACACCCTGCGCTTTTAGAGCAAGCAGCGTATGGTTTAGCCGAATGGAATAGCGATGCAATTAGTAAAGCGGACCTTGTAGCTGTAGCGGGTTGTTACCCAACAGCGGCTCTTAATTCTTTAAAACCACTTAAAGAAGCAGGGCTATTAGCTGATCAAGCCATTATTGTTAATGCGGTGTCAGGTGTTACAGGCGCTGGCAGAAAAGCCAGTGTTAACACGCACTTTTGCGAAGTGTCACTTGCTCCTTATGGCTTGTTTAACCACAGACACACACCTGAGATTGAGCAGCACCTTGGTCACCCTGTGTTATTCACCCCACATTTAGGTAATTTCCCTCGCGGAATCTTAGAAACTATTTATGTGCAATTAAAACCAGGCGTAACAGTAGAGCAAGTGAGCGCGGCGTATCAAGTGTTAGCTAACGAGCCGTTAATTCGTTTACTTGGCAATAAAATTCCAAGCATTAAAGGCGTCGCTAAACAACCATTTGTTGATATTGCATGGCAGCAAAAAGGTGAGCAACTCATCGTTATGTCAGCGATTGATAACCTTCTAAAAGGCGCAGCTGGGCAAGCATTACAGTGTATTAATTTAGCCATGGGTGAACCTCACCACACTGGTTTGGTAGGAGCGCTGTAATGAAAACTTGGATCATTAAAGTCGGTGGTGCTGTGTTAAATAGCGCAGATGCCGCAAAAGCGCTTTTTGATGTTTTAGCCTCTGAACAAGATAACTTTGTTATTGTTCATGGTGGTGGTGCCTTGGTTGATGCTTGGCTTAAAGACGCCGGCTTTGTAACTGCAAAACATCAAGGTTTACGTATCAGCCCAAATGAGCAAATGCCATATATTGTTGGTGCTCTTGCCGGTTGTGCCAATAAACAATTGATGAGCCAAGCAATCAGCGCTGGCCACAAACCTGTTGGTTTAAGCCTTTATGAAGCGGGTGTACTGGTATCTGAAAAACTTAAAGTATTGGCGCAAGTAGGTCAGTGCTCAGGTAGTTGTGACAGCGTGCTACCTAGCATGCTTGAACAAGGTCGTTTACCTCTAGTGAGCTCTATTGGTTTTGGGGAAGATGGCCAATGGTACAACGTCAATGCAGATGAAGCTGCAGCGGCTATCGCTAAAGAGCTTAATGCAGAACTTATTTTTATGACAGATGTAGAGGCTGTGCTTGATGCCAATAAGCAGCCACTACATCAACTTAATACGCAGCAAATCGAAACACTTATCCTTGAAGGAGTTATTCAGGGCGGGATGGAGGTCAAAGTAAAGACCAGCCTTCTTGCTGCCCAACATTTACGACGTGGTGTGTATATCTCAAGCTGGCTGAAGCCAGAGAACTTAGTCGCTTTATTAAAAGGCGAGCATGTAGGAACGAAAATTACACCATAGGTATTTCATGTTAAAAAATTTCTTAAATGGTCTTGAATTAGACCAAAAAGGCGCACTTAAATTACTAAACTTAGCGCAAAAAATTAAAGCAAACCCAACAGACTTCAGCCAAGCATTAGCGGGCAAATCAGTGGTTACCTTGTTTGAAAAGCCAAGTTTACGTACTCGTTTATCATTTGATATTGGTATTAATAAACTGGGTGGTCACGCAGTTTATTTAGATTCACAAAATGGTGCCATGGGCGCTCGTGAATCGGTTAAAGATTTTGCTCTTAATATCTCAACTTGGGCTGATGGCATTGTTGCTCGCGTGAATGCGCACAAAACACTGACCACACTTGCTGAATATTCATCGGTGCCTGTTGTTAATAGCCTATGTGATTTATATCACCCATGCCAAGCACTTGCTGACTTTTTAACGCTGCAAGAAGTGCATGGCGATGTTAGCAAACTAAAGCTTGCTTACTTAGGTGAAGGTAACAACGTCACACACTCTCTAATGCTATTAGCAGCCAATTTAGGCACTGATTTTGTTGCAGTTTGTCCTAAAGGCAGTTCGCCAGATTCGCAAATTCTCAAGCAAGCAGAGCAAATTGCAGCAATGAATGGCGCGTCTGTTATGGTGAGTGACAGAATTGAGGCGGCAGTTGGCGCAAATGCAGTCTATGCTGATACCTGGGTTTCAATGGGTGATAAAACACCGCTTGAGCAGGTAAAAGCTAAATATATGCCTTATCAGCTTAACCAAGCCCTATTAGAGAAAACCGGTGCGCAGACTGTACTGCATTGTCAGCCAGCGCATCGTGAGTTTGAAATTACCTCTGAGGTAATGGATGGTCCAGCATCAAAAATTATTCAACAAGCAGAGAATCGTATGCACGCGCAAAACGCTCTACTTGTCACATTATTAAATCCAAATTTTGTTTAAGGAACACCAATGAGTTCAATTAAAAAAGTCGTATTAGCCTATTCTGGTGGTCTTGATACATCGGCAATCGTGCCATGGTTAAAAGAAAACTACGGCTGTGAAGTAATCGCGTTTGTTGCTGATGTAAACGTCAAGGCGCAGAGGAGCTTGAAGGCGTTGAAGAAAAAGCCATTGCTTCAGGTGCGTCGGAATGCCATATCGTAGACTTAAAAGGCGAAATGGTCAGTGATTATATTTACCCAACTTTAAAAACGGGTTCTATTTACGAAGGCACTTATTTACTAGGTACGTCTATGGCGCGTCCAATCATTGCTAAAGCGCAGGTTGAAATTGCCCGTAAAGTAGGTGCTGATGCGCTTTCACATGGTTGTACTGGTAAAGGTAACGATCAGGTGCGTTTTGAGTCATGTTTCGCAGCCCTTGCACCAGATCTAAAAGTGATTGCACCATGGCGTGAGTGGGACTTATCAAGCCGTGAATCATTACTTGATTACTTAGCTGAGCGTAATATTCCGTGTTCTGCGTCAGCTACGAAAATTTATAGCCGTGATGCGAATGCTTGGCATATTTCTCACGAAGGTGGTGAGCTTGAAGATCCATGGTGCCAACCAAGTGATCAAGTATGGACATGGACTAACTCGCCAGAGCAAGCACCTAATGAAGCAGAATATGTAACATTAAACGTTGTTGAAGGTGAAGTGGTTGCTGTTAACGGTGAGTCATTAAAACCATATGACTGCTTAGTTAAATTAAATGACATTGCTGCGCCGCATGGTGTGGGTCGTGTTGATATCGTAGAAAACCGTTTAGTGGGTATGAAGTCGCGTGGCTGTTATGAAACACCTGGAGGCACTGTGATCATGGCAGCTCTTCAAGCGATTGACGAGTTAGTGCTAGATAAATCAAGCCGTAAATGGAAAGAAGTGCTTGGTGGTGAGTTCTCTCATTTAGTCTATGATGGTCGTTGGTTTACGCCATTAAAAGACTCGATTCTTGCAGGTGCTGAATCACTGTCTAAGTTAGCAACGGGTGAAGTAGTACTTAAGCTTTATAAAGGCCAAGTCACTGCGGTACAGAAAAAATCACCGAATAGCTTATACAGCGAAGATTTCGCAACCTTCGGCGAAGATGATGTATATGACCAATCTCATGCAGAAGGTTTCATTCGTTTATTCTCGCTTTCAAGCAGAATCTCAGCACTAACGAAAAAGTAATTTAATTATTGCCCTGCATTGCAGGGCAATAGCCGAATTTGGAGACAGTTCAATGGCACTATGGGGCGGACGTTTTTCTACGGGTCCAGATGAAGCGTTTAAACAATTCAACGATTCACTTCCTTTTGATTATCAACTTGCAGAGCAAGACATTATTGGTTCAGTTGCTTGGGCTGGGGCGTTAAAACAAGTAAACGTTTTAAACCAGCAAGAATACGATGACTTAGTTGCAGCACTTAATAAGCTGTTAGATGAAGTTAAAGCAAACCCACAAGCAGTTGCTGTAGCAGGGCATGAAGATATTCATTCTTATGTTGAATCAGCACTGATTGATAAAGTGGGTGACCTTGCTAAAAAGTTACACACTGGTCGTAGTCGTAATGACCAAGTTGCAACAGATTTCCGCTTGTGGTGTCGTGATACAGCTGAGCATATCCTTGCAGCAATCGCAGAGCTGAAAGGTGAGTTTATTGCCTTAGCTGAGCGTGAGCTTGGCACTATTTTACCGGGTTACACACACTTACAGCGTGCACAACCTGTGTTATTTAGTCATTGGTGTATGGCTTATGTTGAAATGCTTGAGCGTGATGAGAGCCGTTTAAGCGATGCCAAAAACCGTATGAACTATTGCCCACTTGGTAGCGGTGCATTAGCCGGTACTGCGTACCCAATTGATAGGCAAATGCTTGCCGAAGGGTTAGGCTTTAATGGTGCCACACGCAATAGCCTTGATGCTGTATCAGATCGTGATTTTGTGGTTGAGCTATTAAGCTGTGCATCGATTTCGATGATTCACTTATCGCGTATGGCCGAAGATTTAATTTTCTATAATTCGGGTGAAGCGGGCTTTATTGAGCTTTCTGATGGGGTAACATCAGGCTCTTCACTAATGCCGCAAAAGAAAAACCCAGACGCACTAGAGTTAATTCGTGGTAAAACTGGCCGCGTTTTTGGCGCATTCAGTGCCATGATGATGACACTTAAAGCGCTACCACTTGCTTACAATAAAGATATGCAAGAGGACAAAGAGGGCTTATTTGATGCGATGCCAACTTGGCTGGCATGTATTCATATGGCGCAAGCGTGTATCAAAGGCATTAAAGTTAATGCAGATAAAACATTAGCAGCTGCAAAAGGTGGTCACTCAAATGCGACTGAACTTGCTGATTATTTAGTGGCTAAAGGTATTCCATTTAGGGAAGGTCATCACATTGTTGGTACGCTCGTGCAAATGGCTATTGCACAAGGGAATAACTTAGAAGATTTAAGTTTAGAGCAATTTAAGTCAGTGCATAGCATTTTCGAATCAGATGTATATCCTGTATTAGAAATAGACGCCTGTATTAAAGCAAGACAAGCGCAGGGTGGTACCTCTCTCGAGCAAGTAACAAGTGCCATCAAATACGCAAAAAAAAACAGCAAATAGCGGTACGTGACGCAACCTTAAATGATGTTGAGTCTATCGCTAAGCTTATTCAGCATTGGGCTACGGTAGGTGAAAACCTACCACGAGCTAAAAGCGACATGATTCACTCAATTAATGAGTTTGCTGTCACTGAAGTTGAAAACCAAGTTGCTGGCTGTGCCTCGCTTTATATTTACGATACTGGCCTTGCTGAAATTCGCTCGCTCGGGGTGGACCCCGAATCACGAATTGCCGGGCAGGGACGTCAACTTGTTGAACATTTGCTAAAAAAAGCCAAAAGCTTGGCGCTTAGTCGGGTAATTGTTCTGACAAGAGTGCCAGAATTTTTTGCAAGCCAAGGTTTCAGCTTTTGTAGCAAAGACAGTTTGCCAGAAAAAGTGATTAAAGATTGTGAGCTTTGCCTTCGTAAAGATAATTGCGATGAAGTGGCAATGGAATATATTTTAAAGCCAAGTAATAGCGCGGTGATCCCGTGTAAACACGTGGCTTAATTTTCCCTGGATAGGAAAAACGCACGGTTACCCCTGTGCGTTTTTTTATGTCTGAAATTTAGATTTACTGACTTTTATGATCAAAATGATCAACTTTTGTAAAAGTTGGATCGTTAATTGCTTTTATTATCAATGCGGTGGCAACGTCGCGATGAAGTATAAAAAAGCGTCAAAAAAATGAGAACGCTTAACTCAGCTTACAAGCTATTGTAAGCTACACTGAAAAAACAATTAACTTAAAGGAATTAACTTATGCAAGTTTCAAACAATAGCCAATTGCAAATGCAAGCTTATAGCCAAATGCAACAAACAAAGCCTGCTTTGGAACAAACTACTAGTAATAAAACCCTGCAATCTGATACAGTAACTTTATCAAAAGAAGCGCTGTCTTTATCAGGTGGTGTAGAGATTCAACGTGGCGGTGGTGCAATGCTCCCACCTAGCAAGAAAGAGTACTAGGAACTGAATGTCTTTTATAGAGCAACTAGGTTTTTTTTCCCTATCCGCAATGAGTGCGTGGGGATTTTTAATGGCGTTCTTTTTTAATATTTTTGTTTATTGTATAGATGAAAATAAAAGAAAAACCACGTTGCTCTTAAGCTCATTTATAATGATGCTCTCCTATCTAGGAGGGGATTATTTTTTCAATTGGATAACTTATACTGCTACTACTTTTCTAGATTGGGCTCTTTATGATCTAGCTACACTTACATTCTTGGTTGTTTCTTTCTATTTTGTAAAACGTACTACGCCTTCATTTATTTATCTTATTGTAGGCTTGATAATTAACACAATTTTGTTCCTTTCTGTTTACCTAGACGTTGAAGTTTATAAAAATACCACTCATTGGATTTTATGGGATGTGTATTCTCTCGGAGTCAATATAGTTGACTTTACAATGATTATTGCTCTAATTGTTGATCGCGACTTTCTATTCTTAAATAAATTGAAAAACTTTGTTTTTGCTTCTGCAAAGACTCATAAATTAGCTTAATAATAACAGCCATGTACATAAGTGACTTTGTCGGAAGTTTGATAGGATCTTTCATTGAATGGGGGTTCTTAATGGCTTTTCTTTTTAATTTAGTGACCCACATTAATAAACCTGATAAACGCTTAGTTATTTTGGCGTTTATAATGATGGTTTCATACTTTTTAAGTGGTATTTTTAACTTATCTATTTATAGCTATCTAAACTGGTTTTATTTCGACCTGCTAACCATAACAACAATTTTAGCGTGGATTTGCATTACAAAAATAGGCACTTTTAATGCGATCTACTACATTGTCTTCGGGTTGCTTTTAAACGCAACTTTGATGATTAGTATATTTTTAGATATTTTTGTTATCGAAAACAGAACACCTTGGGCACTCTGGAGTATCTATTCGTTTGGAGTAAATACCGTTGATATAATTATGCTCATTGCATTGATTACGAATCGCGACTTTTTTCTTTTGCATAAACTTTGCCGTCTTATGAAATATAAAATTAGAGCGTCATTTTTAGATAAACCTGAACACCTTACTAACGCTTAATGAAACTCGTAGTATTTTTAGAGTAGCTAAATTTTAAGACTTACTTCATGCTTAAACTAATCCAAGACAACTTTGGAGTATACCTCGCAGCATTCATCATGTGGGGGTTTTTGATGTCGTTTCTTTATAACATGGTAAAGAAATCATCTGTACCGAATGGTGACAAAACAGTGATGTGGATCTCACTTGCACTGTTTATTTCTTACATGATGAGCGACCCATTACTCAATATCGCGCTTGGTTATGATATGTTAGATTCAAGCTTTGCCTATGTCATATGGGCGCTATCTGATTTAACAATTCTGCTAATTGTATGGTTAATTGCTCGAAAGCGAAATCTTGCACAGGCTCCAGCTAAGCTTTATGTGTACACTGGGCTTCTCGTCAATTCATCACTGTTTTTAGCCATGTATTTCGATATTAACTATGCTTATACTGGAAGTTGGTGGTTTTGGGATGTTTACAGTATCACTGTGAATCTGATGGATATCATGATGCTCATCGCCCTTTTCAGTAATAAAGATTTTCTAGGGCTTGTGAAGCTATATAGGCGAGTTCGACGCCAAGCTGAACCAGCTTGACCTCATTAGTTAGAAACGGAATTCCCAACTGGTTCTAAGGGCTGTGTTTGTTTCTGACTCATCGCCTATTTCATCTTTTGAAATAAGCCCCGTCACTTTCCACAGACCATTAAAGACAGATTGTTGATAACCGAGTTCTAACTGCAGCTGACTCATATCTGATGCGAGCTCAGCTTGCGCTGCTTCGCTTTCAATCCAACGAAGCTTAGCATGGCCACCATAACCGTTTAGAGTATGGTAATAGGCGCCTAGGATAGCCGATTTACTTTGTTGTGGTGTTGAGCTGCCGATTAAACGTGAGCGTTGTGTATAGCTACCAGAGCCATATACGCAATCACTAATTTGCTCACAAGTTTGCTCTGTATTGGAGTATTCAAAGTAGCTTTTTAATAGACTTTCTTTCGAGCCAAAATAGCTTTCAACACCCAGCGTATAAAATGGCTCTCTCGGTGCTAAACCACTTTCATTTCGACCCATTACTTCAGCATAAAATGCCACAGGTTGCGCCGCTAAAGAGGTTGAGTACTTAACATCTAAGCTAGTTAAACGGTGTGTTGATTCACTGCTTTCTAGTGTAACAGGGTCAATTTCTAAGTTAGTTAAATAATCAGAGCCTGCACTGTTAATTGCTATTTCAAGGCCTGTTAATGGCGTACTTGCAAATCGGAGCGCCCAAAAGTCACCGTCATCTGAGCTATTTAGATATGGCTTTTGTTTGGCGTAAATACCCGTTAACTGCCAGTTACCGATAAATGATAACCAACTTGGGCCTACATATTGTGTATTTGCTCTGGTAAAGCGCACGCCTTTCATTGGCGCCGTATTATTTGATAGTAGTAGGGCGTTATCGTTACTTGGCCCCCACCAATGGCTTACTTGCTCTGCACTAAGTGACCAATTACCCAGAAGTATGGCTAAATAGCTATCTTGGTAAGTAACATGCTGCTTATCAAGGGCGTCATCGGCGTAATTTACACTGACTTTAGCGCTAACACGCTTCCCTGTGATTGAACCATAACTATTTACACCGCTTTCTTGCTGGTGGCGTTTACCAAACCCTTGCTGAGACAGTGGCTCGCTGTTGTAGTTTAGGCGAATACCTGAACTAGTTTTTTGCTTTGCATTATCAAGAGCATGTTTTACATGCTGGTACGCAAATAAGCTTTGCTCATCAAGTTGGCTGGTATTGGCAACGTCTAGGTCCCGTGCGATACCTTGCCACATTAATGGGTAGCTATTAATAGGCTGTTTAATAATGCCTTGGTTAAATAGCATTTCGATTGAAGCGCGAAGCAGTGGGTCGTCGCTTTCTATCCATGGCCCAGCAACACTTGGCGCAGAGATCATTAGTAATGCAGTTAAGCTAATGAACTTTTTTAATTTCATCCGTGAATTTTATCCTGTAAGGCTTTGGCTACAATAGGGTCAACAAACTCGCTCACATCGCCATTGTGGCGTGCAACTTCTTTAACTAGAGTTGATGATATAAACGAATTCTTTTCTGCTGGTGTTAAAAATACACTTTCTAGATCAGGGTTTAGACGACGATTCATATTAGCTAACTGAAATTCATAGTCAAAGTCAGACACAGCACGAATACCGCGAATAAGCACTTCGGCTTTATGGTCGCGAGCTAAATCAGCCAATAAGCCAGAAAAACCAATTACACTCACGTTATCAAGGTGCGCCAAAATCTTATTAGCAAGTTCAACACGCTCATCAAGGGTAAAGCAGGGTTGTTTACTAGGATTATGCGCAATGGCAACAATCACTTTATCGAACATTTTTGCCGCGCGATGAATTAGGTCTGTATGGCCATTTGTAAGTGGGTCGAAAGTGCCCGGATAGATTGCAGTAACGTTCATAACTATCAGCGATTTATAAATTTGCTTGCTATATTAACAGTGTTTTCTCGACTATGCAGCTTAGAAAATACGCGTATCGGATTAGGAACCTTCACCTATATAAGGTACTAAGCCGATTGAGGTTAATATTTTTCAAGGTAGTATTTAATTGTCGCGCATTTGTTTATACTGCTCGGCTGGGGACCGTAATAATCATAAAAAACAGAGTAAATAGGCTATGAGCACAAAGGACAAGATCATACACACCAGCATCGAATTATTTAATCGCCACGGTGAGCGTGCCATAACAACTAACCATATTGCTTCGCACATGGGGATAAGCCCAGGTAACTTGTATTATCACTTTAAAAATAAAGAAGATATTATTCGCCACATATTTGCTTTGTATAGCGACCATTTACATACCCACTTTAAACCACTGACTCCTGACGATGATGCACTAGAAAACCTAGCGGGCTATCTTGATTCGCTATTTGAACTTATGTGGCGTTTTCAGTTTTTCTACGACAACTTAGGCGATATTTTATCTCGTGATGAAGAGCTGAAAAAAGGCTACATTGCGTTTCAAGCTGAGCTTTTGGAGCAAGTAAAAGAGGTACTTTTTGCATTACGAGAAGGCGGTATCATTTGTATTGAAGACGAAGATGTCACAGAGCTTGCGCATATGCTTAAAATGACCGTGAGCTTTTGGACACCTTACATCAAAGCTCGCCGCTTAAGCGGCGAACTTGCCAGAGCCGATATTTATAACGGTATTTTAAAGGTATTGCTGCTATTAAAAGCCCATTGCACCGAGCAACACTTAGAGCAAGTAAATCAATTAAGGGCAAAGTATTTAGCCCTTGCTGAAACAGAGCAAAGCGAACAATAACCCCGCAAAGCAGTTTATTTCCTAGACGCTATAATTTTTGTTATAATCGCGCGCCCTTGAGGTTGCTATACCTTAGGGCGTGTGAAATCCACAGTCTAAGAGTGAACTATGCTTAAATTTATCGTCAAATTACACCCTGAAATCGCGATCAAGAGTAAATCTGTTCGTAAGCGTTTTACCAAGTTATTAGAAAATAACATTAAGATCGTTTTGCGTCGTGTTGACGAAAAAGTGCAGGTAAGAAACAACTGGGACAATATCTCTGTTGTTAGCTTGCTAGAATCTGAGCAAGTTCGCTTAGATATTATCGATGGCTTAAAACGCATTCCAGGTATCGTACAGTTTATTGAAGTAACAGAAACAGACTTCGACTCAATTGACGATATTTACCAAAAAGCACTTGAACTAATCGGTCACACGATTGCAGGCAAAACCTTCTGTGTGCGATGTAAACGTTCTGGTAAGCATGATTTCACATCGAGCGATGTAGAGCGCTACGTTGGTGGTGGTTTAAACCAGCATGTTGAAGGTGCACGCGTTAAATTATCTCACCCTGAAGTGACTGTTCGCTTAGAAGTACGTGATGATAAAGCATATATTGTAACTCAAACTCACTTAGGTATGGCGGGCTTCCCGTTGCCAACACAAGAAGATGTATTATCGCTTATGTCGGGCGGTTTTGACTCTGGTGTTGCTAGCTACCAAATGATCCGTAAAGGTGCACGTACTCACTTCTTGTTCTTTAACTTAGGTGGTGCGGCTCACGAAATCGGTGTTAAGCAGGCGAGTTATTATATCTGGAAACAGTTCAGCTCTACTCACAAAGTGAAGTTTGTTACTGTTGATTTTGAACCTGTTGTTGCTGAGATTTTAGAGAATGTTGAAAACAGCCAAATGGGTGTTGTGCTTAAGCGTATGATGATGCGTGCCGGTAGCCAAGTTGCAGAAAAACTAGGTGTACAAGCGCTAGTGACTGGCGAAAGTATTGGTCAGGTATCAAGCCAAACATTGGCTAATCTAAGTGTGATTGACCGTGTGACGGAAACTTTAATCATTCGCCCGTTAATCCAACACGACAAGCAAGATATTATCAATATTGCGCGTCAAATCGGCACAGCAGAGATGGCAGAAAGCATGCCTGAATACTGTGGCGTCATTTCTAAAAAGCCAACGGTTAAAGCTAAAATCAAAACTATTCTTGCCGAAGAAGCTAAGTTTGACTTCGACGTGCTAAATACAGTTGTTGAAAATGCACGTGTGATGGATATTCGCGATATCGACACCGAAGCAAAAGAAGAGGTGAAAGAAGCTGAGTCTGTATCTGATTTACCTGAAGGGGCGGTTGTTGTTGATATTCGCTCACCTGAAGAAGAAGACGCAAACCCACTAGAACTTGAAGGTATTGAAGTTGTACATTTACCTTTCTTCCGCTTAGCAACTAAATTTGGTGACTTACCAAAAGATAAAGAATATTACTTATATTGTGCTAAAGGTGTGATGAGTCAGCTACAAGCGCTGATTCTTGCACGAAGAAGGCTTTAGCAACGTAAAAGTGTATCGTCCGTAAGAGATACTGATAAAAGCGCGAAATGTTCGCGCTTTTTAATACCTGAAATCATTACGAGAACTTTCCCCTTGTAGCTTAACTTTTTATTTTTATCATGCTGAGCAGTGCTTGATTATAGGGGGTTTTTATTCCTAACTTAGCGCCTTGCTCGCACACATAACCACAAATTGCATCAATTTCAGATTCTCGATTATGGCTGATGTCTTGTTGCATAGAAGAAAAGTTTTCAGCGGTGGCTGTCATCACAGAGTAGGCTTGATCCAGCGCCTCGCTGAGTTTTACTTTAACCCCCTGTTTTTTGGCTACCAGGCACGCCTCATTAAGTAAATTAATAATACGCGTGCTAAATTGCGGTGCACGTAGCTGGCCATTTTTTACGTTATGAATCGCTGTTAACGGGTTAATAGCAATATTCACTAACAGTTTCTGCCATCGCAATGAGTGAATATCATCACTCACAGAAAAGTGTGGTAAGTAACTAAACTGCTGCTTAAGTTCACCGAGGTTTTCACATGCAGCCGCATTACATGCACCTAGCACACTTTCACCATCACCTGTATGGCTCACACTATAAGGCGTTGTTTTAAAACCAGCTAAACGCGTTGTTAAAAACGCCAACCCTTGCGTTTTTAAAAGCTGAGCATTCAGCTCATCAACATTACCCATGCCATTATGAGAAATAACGACTTGGCATGTTTTACTGAGATAAGGCTTTACTTGCCCAAAGGCTGTTTGCACCTGGAATGCTTTTACTGTTATTAACACCAAGTCAAAGGGGGCGGATTGGCTTAGCTCTTTGTGATGTATAAGGCGAGCTTTAATCGGGTGTGATTTACCATTACTCGCTTGATAAAAACGCGTGGTCAGGGTTGGCTTACGGGTCAGTAATGTAATGTCATGTTGTGCAGATAAAAAATGGCTAAACAATAAGCCAATCGCACCGTCGCCAACAATTAAAATGTTAGCCATTACGTTGTTTACTACCTAAATGAAAACCAAGTTTAATGATAAAGTAGCTAACTGCACCGATAAAATCAGCGACAAAATCCCCAACCGAAGCTTGACGATAAGGCAGCATATCTTGCATAAATTCTATGGCTGCACCATATCCGGCTAACAGTAAAATTTGCACCATAAGTGGCAATTTAAAGGCTTTGTCCATCACCATGACCAGTACAAAGAAAATACCAAAATGCGCCACTTTATCAACGTGTGGAAAGAGGTTGCTCACCCCTTTAATTTCTTTGGCAAATAAAATTGTAAAGCCAATAATGCTGGCTAAAAAGATAACTTGGTAAACACGCCTTGTCACAATAAACCCTAAAAATGCCGAAATTGAATGGCCAGTATAACAAACAATTTTTGCATCGCACCTGAACAAGTCGGATAAAAATAGAAAGAATCGACAAATAAGCGTTATAATTGCCAACCATAAATGAATTTAAAAAAGACTATGTTAGGAGAACCCCATGCCTTCATTTGATATTGTTTCTGAAGTAGAAATGAACGAAGCGCAGAATGCAGTAGATAATGCAAAGCGTGAACTAGAGACACGCTTTGATTTTCGTGGTGTTGATGCATCAATCGAACTAAGTGACAAAGTAATCAAGTTAAAAGCAGAAGCACCACAACAAGTTATGCAACTTTTTGACATTCTTGCTGCGAAAATTTCAAAGCGTGGCTTAGATGTATCTAGCCTTGAGCTTAAAGATGAGTCGCGTAGCGGTAAATACGTAATGCGTGACGTTGCTCTTAAGCAAGGTATCGAAAAAGACGTAGCGAAGAAAATCGTTAAGTTAATCAAAGACTCAAAGATCAAAGTACAAGCTGCTATTCAAGGTGAAGAATTACGTGTAACTGGTAAAAAGCGTGATGATTTACAAGAAGCAATGCAAGTTGTTCGTACTGCTGATTTAGGTCAACCATTCCAGTTCAAAAACTTCCGCGATTAATACTCTATGTTTTTAGCTTTAAGCTGTAAGTTTTAAGCTATAAGCCTACAAGTTTCTGAACTTTACAAGGAGTGTATTTTGAGACAAATATTAGGTTACAGAGAAAAAGATATCTTCTAGCTATTTTCAGCTAGAGGATATTTATGTCAGTAAAAAACAAAGCAATAGATCGTAATAAACACGGTAAAATAAACAGAAAATACACATACCACACAGTACTTATTTTTACCAACAAACACCAAGTTGGTGGGTGAAAATGACGATGACCAAGCCAAGAAGACGTTTAAATAAAGCTCTTTGTAAGCTTGTGCTTAATGGTGCTGACCCAGAAGGAATTGTTTTTCCGTTAGGAAACTCGAAACCCCATGAGTATTTCTGGTAATCATTGTTTTATAAAAGCCAATCAGCCATGCTGATTGGCTTTTTTACTTTAGGCTTACACCTTAGCACTTAACTTGCAGCTTGAAGCTTTAGACTTAAAACTTTAGTTTAGAAGTATAGCCGTCCATTGACTTTCCTCCCCAAAATCATCACAATAACGGCCTATTTTCGAGGTGCTTGCTGTATCTTCAGATACGTTTTATTTCAAAGGGTGAAATAGTCGCAAGATAATCGGGAAGTTGGTGCGTTTTCAGGGAGAAAACAATGCCAACACTGCCCCCGCAACGGTAATGTAGATGCCATGCATGTACAGAGTCCGGAGACCGGCCTTGAAGTAACTTACTATTCGCGTGTGCGGTGGGCACAGGCTAGGGGATATCATGCTAAATAAATCTGCGTTAGGCGTAGCGGTTGCTGCTGCGTTGTCTTTTTCTGTATCTGCTGACGAGCAATCAATCGAGCACATCACAGTTTCTGCCAATAAATTCGAACAATCAATTAATGATGTATTAGCCAGCGTTACTGTCATTGACCGCGCTGATATTGAAGCAAGCTATGTGCGTGACTTACCAAGCTTACTAGCCACTCAAGCAGGCTTTCAAATTAATGCCAATGGTGGTTTTGGGCAAAGCTCTGGTGTGTCATTACGTGGTGCAAGTTCTCGTCATACACTTATTTTAATTGATGGTGTACGCACAGGCTCTGCAACACTTGGCTATAAAAGTATTAGCAATATTCCTTTAAACAGTATTGAGCGTGTTGAAGTAATTAAAGGCTCACGTGCAGCTGTATATGGTTCTGATGCGCTAGCTGGTGTGATTAATATCATTACCCGTACAGCACAAAACACGACCTTAGATGTTACTTTTGGCTCAGACTCTTACCAAGAGTACCAAGTAGCGACAGGTGGTCAGTTTGCAGGTGTTGATGTTGCCGTTAATGCCGGTTATGAAAAAACAGATGGTTTTGATGTTCTGCAAGGCTTAGCGCCAGATGAAGACGGCTACGAGAACAAAAACCTTGGCTTTAATCTTGGTTATCAAAATGAGCAGTTAGGTGAGTTTTTAGCGCAAGCACAATACTCAGAAGGCGAAGCAAAATACGATAGTGCTTATAGCCCTGCAGACAGCACCGTAGAAAAAGGCGAGTTCGAAAATTACCAAGCTTCACTAGGTTGGAAAAAGGCTTTCGAAAAACACAGTCATTCCATTGATATTGCCATATCAAGTGATAGCTCAGATGACTCACGCATTGATTACACGGGTGCAACGGTGGTTGATAAGTTTGAAACTGAGCGTGAGCAAATTGATTACAATGGCCAATACTTTTTCAATCAAGCACTGACTCTTAGTGGCGGTCTGAATTGGTATAAAGATGAAGTGAACACTAATTCAGGTACTTACTTAAGAGACAGCCGTGAAGTATTCGCTGCGTTTGTTGGCGCTTATTATGACGACGAACACGTGCTGGCAAACCTAACCGTTCGCCAAGATGATGATCAGCAGTTTGGTGATGAAACAACTTACACTGCTGCTGCTGGCTATCACTTAAATGACATCGCGACATTCCGCGTAAGTCAAAGCACAGGTTTTAAATCTCCAACATTTAATGACCTATATTACCCGGGCTCAGGTAACCCAGAGTTAAACCCTGAAACATCAGATAACCAAGAGCTTGGCTTATCACTCAATGTGAATGATATCAGCCTTGATATTGCGATTTTCCGCAGCGAAATCGACAACAAAATCGCTTGGGCACCAAATGCATCAGGGCAGTGGATCCCAACTAATATAAACGAAGCTCGCCACGAAGGTGTTGAGTTTAGCTTTAAAAACCAAGTGTTTGGCTTTGATCACAGCTTTAACTTTACCTACCTTTCAGCGGAAGATACTGAGACAGGTCAGTCACTAACCTATGTGTCAAATCACAGTGTAAATTGGTCATTAAACAAAGCATGGGGTGATTTTGATGCTGGTATCGATATGCAATACCGTGGTGATCGTGATGGCAAGTTAACGCACTTACCATCGTATACGTTATGGAATTTAGTTGGTCACTACCAAGCGACTGACAACTTAACAGTGTCACTTCGTGTAGAAAACCTATTCGATAAAGAGTACAACGCCGTTGATGCCTATGGTACAGACCTAGATGGTGATTACATCAACGACGAATTTTATTATTACAACACGATCGAGCGTCGCTTGTTTGTAGGTGCCCGTTATCAGTTCTAATAATAAGGAAAATTATTAGTTCTGCGTTTAAAAGCTCGCTACCTACTTAGCGGGCTTTTTTCATTTAAGTTTAGCTGCGTAATACTGTTCGAACTTTGCAAGCTTTGGGGCAATAAGAATACTGCAATAACCTTGATTTGGGTTTTCATTGTAATAGTCTTGATGGTACTGCTCTGCAGGGTAAAAGTTTGTAAGCGGACTCAGCTCGGTGACAACCGGCTCACGAATTTGCTTTTGTAAAGCATCAATCATGGCTTGAGATTCTGCTTTTTGCTGTTCATTATGATAGTAAATAACACTGCGATACTGAGTGCCGACATCATTACCTTGGCGGTTTAATTGTGTGGCATCGTGTAAAGTGAAGAACATTTCAAGCAGGGTGTTATAGCTCACGATACTACTGTCAAAATCGAGCTGAACCACCTCAGCGTGACCCGTTAAGCCAGTACAAATTTGCTGATAACTAGGGTTTTCAATCTCACCGCCTGCATAGCCAGAGCTGACATTAAGCACGCCTTTCACACGTCTAAATGCGGCATCAATACACCAAAAGCAGCCGCCGCCAAAAGTGGCTATTTGTATGTTGTTATCCATATTAAACTCCCTTATCGTTTTGCTGACTATAGCCGAAAAAACAAAACGCCGTAAAGACGGCGTTTTGTATCAATAAAGTGCGTTTTAAATTTCTTCTAACGGCTTGTCTTTTGCTTGTTGTTCTAACTTGCTTTGTAAGTACTCAGGCGACTGAGTATTTCGAGCAAGTGCACTGTATGCTGCAGGTACCACGAATAAGGTAAGTAAGGTTGCAACAATAACACCAGTAAACACCACCACACCAATTACCATGCGGCTTTCTGCGCCTGAATCACTTGCAAGAACCAGCGGTACCGAGCTCATTACTGTGGTCAATGAGGTCATAATAATTGGGCGTAAACGCTGCGTAGCAGCTTGGCTAATCGCTTCGTTAAACTCAACGCCTTTATCGCGCAGTTGGTTGGCGAACTCAACAATCAAGATACCGTTTTTCGCACTTAAACCTATCAGCATTACAATACCAATTTGGCTGTAAATATTAAGAGTAAGTCCGGTGTACCACAAACCAAATAATGCTCCCACTAAACCAAGTGGCACAGTAAGCATGATCACAAATGGGTGAATAAAGCTTTCAAACTGGGCTGCAAGTACTAAGAAGGTGACTGTCAATGCCAGTATGAATACATAGGTCATTGCCGATGCGCCTTCATAGAACAGCTGGGATTCACCCTTGTAGTCAATTGCACCGTCGATGTCGTTTTCTTCTGCTGCAACTTGATTTAAGAAGTTAAGCGCTTCTTCTAGGGTATAACCATCTGCTAAGTTCGCACTTAACGTAATTGCGCGCATACGGTTATAACGGTTTAAACGCGATGCTGTGGCTTCTTCTTTTAAGCTAATTAAGCTATCAAGCGGTACTAATTCGCCACTGCGTGATTTTAAATAGATATTTGAGATATCAGTCGGATTAGCAAAGTCTTCTTTGGTGCCTTTTAAAATCACATCGTATTCTTCACCACGGTCGATAAAGGTCGTTACGCGGCGTTGGCCTAACATGGTTTCGAGTGTGCGGCCTACATCTGATACAGAAACCCCTAAATCAGCGGCTTTGTTTTTATCAATATTGATTAAAAACTGCGGGAATGTTTCTTTGTAATCGTGATCGATTCTTACCAAGCCAGGATTTTTCTCAGCACGCTCAATGATACGGTCTCGCCAATCGGCTAGTTGGTCGTAATCGTTACCTTGCAGTACAAATTCAATCGGGCGAGATGAACCACCGCCACCAATACCACGGCGCATAATTGCAAATGCACGCACATCGGTCACTTCAGTCATTTTGCCGCTGATTTCGTCCATTACTTCCCATGTTGAGCGCTTACGCTTATCCCAGTCGGCCATACCAATGATAGCAACACCACCTTGGCCACCCCAGCCAGGTACACGAACAAGCACTCGGCTTAATTCACCAGATTCAGAGTAAGGCATTAAACGTTCTTCAATTTTTGCCATGTTTGCAGCGTTATTTTCATAACTTGCGCCCTCAGGACCACTCATCATGATAAAGAAAGTACCGCGGTCTTCTTTTGGCGTAAGCTCTGATGGCACTTTTTGAAATAGCATAAAGCTGGCAACACCAGCCAAAATCATAGTCAGTAGCAAGCTCCACTTACGGCCCATATTTGAAGCCAGAGAGTTACGATAGGCGTTTTCGATTTTGTTAAAGGTTCTATCCATCCACTGGCTAAACTTGCTTTCTTTTTCTGAAGCTTTCAATACTTTAGAGCAAAGCGCTGGAGAAAGTGTTAATGCCGTAATACTAGAGAAGAACACTGCGGCGCTTACTGCCATCGCAAATTCTGTGAATAGGGCACCAATACGGCCATCCATAAACACTAGCGGCACGAACACCGCAATCAGTACGAGGGTGGTGGCAATAATCGCAAAGCCAACTTCACGGGCACCACGAAATGCAGCAAGCAGTGGTGGTTCACCCAGCTCTATACGGCGGTGAATATTCTCAAGCATTACAATCGCATCATCCACTACCAAACCGATAGCAAGCACGAGTGCCAGAAGAGTTAACAAGTTGATTGAGTAACCTATAGCGAGCAAGAACATAAAGCTACCCACTAACGCCACTGGTACGGTTACAGCAGGCACTAGGGTTGCGCGAATATTGCCTAAGAATAGGTAAATAACCAATACAACCAGCGCCATTGAAATCCCAAGGGTTCTATATACTTCATCAATAGACTCTTTGATGAAAATAGATGAGTCATAGCTGTCTTGAATGGTGGTACCTTCTGGCAGGTTACGCTTAATTTTTTCAAGCTCTGCGCGGGCATTATCAACCACGGTTAGGGTATTGGCTTTGGCTTGCTTGACGATACCCAAACCAATCATATTACGGCCATTACCACGGAATAAGCTTTCGTCGTCAGCAGCTTCTAGGTGAACATCAGCCACTTCACCTAAACGTACTAAATAGCCATCATCACCACGTTTGATCACTAAGTTTCTAAAATCTCGCTGATCTTTATAACTACGCGCGGTACGTACTGTAAAATCACGGTCGATAGATTCGATTTCACCGGCGGGTAATTCAACGTTTTCAGTGCGTAAGGTGTTTTCAATATCGCTACTGGTAATACCGCGTGCAGCCATCGCTTTACGGTTTAACCAAATTTTCATGGCGTATTTACGCTCGCCACCCACGCGTACGTTAGAGACACCATCAACAACGGCTAATCGGTCAACAATAAAGCGCTGTGCGTAATCAGATAACTGTAATGAATCCATGGTAGTACTGTTTAGTACGAACCAGGCAATAGGGCTTTCATCACTGTTTGACTTAGAGACCTCTGGCGGGCGAACTTGCTCAGGTAAGCTATCAAGGGCTCGGGCTACACGTTCGCGTACATCGTTTGATGCGGCATCGATATCGCGGCTGATATTAAACTCAATGGTGATGTTTGAGCGTCATTTCGGCTCGACGAGTTAATACTTTTAATGCCTTCGATACCCGAAATGCGGTTTTCGAGTACTTGGGTGATTTTAGTTTCAATGATCTCTGCGCTGGCGCCGGTGTAATCAGTGCTCACACTAACAATCGGTGTTTCAATATCTGGGTATTCGCGCAGTGGTAGCATAGAAAATGCCACCAAACCAAAGGTAAGTAACAACAGGTTTATTACGATCGCAAAGACGGGGCGTTTAACGCTAGTATCAGTAATTTTCATGGTTTAGCCCTTGATACTTACTTTGCTGCCAGTACGGATCTTAATGATGCCTTCAGTCACGACTTGCTGACCATTTTCAAGGCCTTTATCAATAGCTACCCAGCCATTGTGACGACCCGCCACATGTACTTCGACTTTGTTAGCAACGCCATCTTCAATTTGGAACACGTAGTGTTTGTCTTGCTGAGGAATGACGGCTTTCTCTGGTACCATTAGCGCTTGGTTTGAGCTTAGCTCTAATGCTGTATTTAATAGCATGCCTGGGCGTAATAGGCCTTTTTCATTGATAAAGCTTGCTGTCACTTCAACGCTACGAGTGACTGAATCGATACGCGAGCTAATGTGGGTCACTTTACCGTTGAAGGTTTTTTCTGGGTAAGCATCATTTTGCGTCATCACTTTCATACCCAGTTGTAACTGCGCTAGGTATTTTTCTGGCACTTTAAAGTCGACTTTAATGATACTGATATCATCAAGGGTGGTGATGTTTGTAGTATTGCTAACATAAGTACCAATTGAAATCTCGCGCTTGCCAAGTAAGCCAGAAAACGGTGCTTTAATTGTCATTTCTGCTAGCTTGGTTTTGGCGCTCTCAAGCTGCGCCTCGGTTGCATCAACACGTGAAAGCTGCTCTTCTAGTAAAGATTTAGCCGTTGATTGTGAGCGTGATAGTTCAGTGAGACGATCAAGTTGACGGCGCTCTTCGCGTAAATTAATGCTTAGCTCTTTAACTGCTAATTCTTCTTCTTGAGACTGTAACTGAACCAGTTTTTGACCTTTACTGACTAAGTCGCCATCATTGAAAAATATATCTGTAACATAATCGTTTTGCGCACTGCGAATATAGATCGCTTGGTTAGCACGAGCACTACCTATTGCTTCTATGAGCACAGCATTTTCTTCAGATGTGACAGTGTGAGCTGTTACTTGAGTTGCAGCGCCTGAGAAGTTGCTCTGCTCACCTTGGCTCGAAGGAAGGTATAAGTAAATGCATAACCCTAGAAAAAGGGTAATAATAAAAGGGAATAGTGCCTTACCAGATTGTGTAGAGTACATCGTCGTGTTACCAGAAATTTAGTTGAGTGTAGTGTACAAAATTAGTACGTGCCACGTATGTCAGGTATCTCATAAATTTGTGCATTTAGCGTAAAAGTGAAAAGTTATGCTAATTTGTTCCTTTATTGTGACAAATTAAGAAAGGTTTAGAATGAGTAAAGCACCAAAGTGTAATTATTGTTTAACGCTCAGAAAAATAATATTGGTCACAATTGTGATGTTTATTTTTTACTTCTCTGTTTATGGATAAAAATCTTCCTGCACTAAAAGTGCGTGCTCAATCATCTCGCCATGGCAGTGAGTTTTTAATTGTTGGTGGAATAGGGTTAATCATTATTATGCTGGTTAACTTATTGAGACCCGGTGAAATTAGCATTGTTGAGATTTTTTTGGCCACAACCTGTATAGCGGCAATTTTTATTGGCTTTTTAAAAACTCAAGAACCATACTTTAGCTTAACTTTTACTCAGAATTTGCTTATTTATCATCATAAGATTGGGAATTGGCAGTTAAATCGTGCTAATTTTCATCATAGTGGTATACCAAAAGTGGAACAGGGCTTAGAATACCTTGAGTTAAATGCAGTTGGTATTAAACTCAATAACATAGATGAATTTTTAACACAGATTCACCCAAGAATTGCCGGACGATTACTTATCGAGCAACGTCATTTATTTATGCAAGTCATTCAAAAGTATTGCAAAAATGGTGATTGCCCATCAGAATGGTTAATAGAAGAGACGGACTACACGGCCCCTAGTGGTCAGATTTATAAAGGATTGATTGCCATGTTTGCCAATCGTACGCAACATTTAAGGCAGTTGACAGGATACGATTTACTATTACCTGCCAATGTTCTTGATGTTGATATTTGGCAATTCAGTGCTGATTTGAATCGTTGGAAACTGAACCCTAAAGAGTTTTTAGAGACTCGCTTACAGAAAAGTAAGCTATAGGCGGCAGTTATGTAGTAGGAAAAGACTATGAGTCAAGAACGTTCTTTTATTAAAAGCGGTCGAAACACAATTATACATAAAGATAAGAAACTCGATTTAGTGGTTGTGAATGGTGAGAACCATCCGCGCATTAAAGTTACTCAAAATGGTTTAGAGCCGTTTAAAGAAGACCTGCCAAAAAATCGTCGCGAGGCTAAAGAGCGTTATTTAGAAATGGTGTATGTATCAAGCCCAGATGTATTTGCAGAAGAAAAACGTTTGTTGTTTATCCAAGCTCTAGATGGCAGAGAATACAAAGTTGATTACAGTAAAATAGGCACCAAGCTCTTCGTACGTATCCACCAAGAAAGTTATTTATAACCCCAAGTTTGGCATTTTAATTGCTAGTTGTTAGTTTATTTGGCAGCCGGTTATTGCCGGCTTTGTATTTTAAGGTGGTATTCATGAGATTAGTGCCTCTTAGCCTAATAGCATTAACCACATTAACAGCTTGTGGTGGTGGCGGTTCGAGTGATTCGAATACAATCGCAGCGACAGTTAATGCTGGTTCAGATCAACAAATTATTGAAAAAAGTGAATTTACTGTCTCAGCTAAAGGCTCTCCTGCAGATGGTACCTTTACCTGGGAGCGTGTCAGTGGCCCCGCAGTAGAAGGTTTTCCTGCCGAAGGTGCTGAACAAACCATCACAGCTCCTGATATTAAACTTAACTCAGAACTTGTTTTAAAAGTAAATTACCAAACCGACGATGGGCAACTTGTTTCCGATCAGGTCAGTATTTTTATTACCTCGAATAATCAACTGCCAGTTGCAGTGATCACCCAAACTGCGCCAGAAGAGTTACCGTCAAAATATAATGATGTGATCACATTAAGTGGCGAAGAATCTGCTGATATAGATGAAAACGGTACAGTTGACAGTTATTTATGGACTCAACTTGATGGCCCTGATTTAACGGCTGACAGCTACAACAACCAAACCATTAGCTTTACTCACCCACTACTTGAATCAAATACAGCGATGACATGGCGTTTAACTGTAACGGATGATGAAGGTGGATCAGCAAGTACAGAGGCGTCGTTCACCTTAAACAAAACGGTTGAGGTAATTATTGCTGATGCAGGTGTTGATCAGCAGGTTATCGAGTTTGATACCGTAACCCTTGATGCCAGCAATAGTGAAATTGTGACGGCAACAAAATCATGTTTTTGGCAGCAATTAACAGGCGAAACTGTGACCTTGGCAAACCAGAACCAATGTATCACGACGTTTGTAGCCCCTGATGTTGATACCGATTCAGAGCTTAGTTTTGAAGTTACCGTGACAGACAGTAAATCGCGTAGCGACACAGATACAGTGATTATTGATATTAGCCCAAAACCACTAGGGTTAATTAACGATACCGGGATGAGTGATTGCTACAACAATTCGCAAAAAATTAATTGCAGCAGCGAAGACTTCCCAAGCCAAGACGCAGATATAGGTCGTGACAGCGTCGCAAATCAGCTCGATAAAGTCGGTTTAGGTGATTTGGCATTTGATTTTACTAAGATGAATGAGTTTGCTGACGAACTTCCAGATGATGCGACTAGCTTTAGTTGCGTACGCGATAATGTAACTGGGCTTATTTGGGAAGTAAAAGAAGCCAGTTCAACATTGCCACCGGCAACCTCCGAGCGTGCAGCATCAAATCATTATACTTGGTATTTAAATGGTTCAAGCGGTGTGCAAACGGGTAGTGTACAAGGGGCTGCGGGCTCTACCTGTCCAAGCACCAGTGACTGTGGCCTACAAACTTACATTAATGATGTGAACAGCAGCGACTTTTGCGGTGGTACAAACTGGCGTGTGCCAACTTACACGGAATTATTAGGGTTATTAGATTATGCCAAGCAAGGTGAGTCTACGTTACTTAACAGTGACTTCTTCCCAAATCAACCAAGTGATACTCAGTTAAGCACTGGTAGCAGTTCATTTATGCCTTATTGGACTTCGCAAACCGCGGCAGACGGTACAAGTTTATCGCAAGCTTATATTATCGATATGAGTAGTGCTAATGATTTAGCGTATCCGAAAAGTAACACCGCCTTTGTGCGCTTAGTTAGAACGCCAGGAGAGTAATATGCGAAAGTTACCATTAATTACAGCACTTACTGTTATTGCTCTACAATCGGGTTATGCCGCTGCGCAAGTATGTTATAGCGCTGTCAATGAAACGACTCCTGATAGCCGCTTTGTTATTAACGAAGATGGCACAGTGAGCGACAGCGAAACAGGTCTAATGTGGCAACGTTGTACGTTTGGTCAAAGCTACAACGCTGAAACGGATACGTGTGAAGGTAATAGTCAGCAGCTTACTTGGGGCGAAGCTTTACGCGGGGCTGAAAATGCAACCTTTGCTGATTACAGCGATTGGCATGTGCCAAATGTTAAAGAGTTAGCCAGTATTTTAGAGCACAGTTGTGTGCAGCCTAGCATTAACGAAAACGCATTTTTATCGACTAAGCTGCAAAACTACTGGAGTAGCACTTCAGGGATCAGTCGCACTGATCTAGCTTGGGTGTATCAATTTGATAAAGGCATCAACAGTCTTCACGCAAAAACGTCCGATGTTTATTTGCGTTTAGTGCGCTACGAAAAGTAGCCTTTAATAATCTCTAACCGCGCTTGCTCAAGCGCGGTTTTTATTTCTGCGCCTTTAATACCTTGTGCAATAAACTGTTGCGGGCTGACTGCTCGTGCTTGCGTGGCTGCGTTTTTGAGAGAGTCATAACAAACTACAGGCTGTTGGTGACTAACTTCTAATGTTTTGAGTACTTGCTCAAAACGTTCAGGGCGACGCCATAAATCAAGTTGATTAAAGCAAGCAAAAACGGTCTCGCTAGTCGGCTTTTCTGCACTTAAACTTGTTTGATGAGTTTGGCTAAACAGCGCTAAATCGCGCACTTCATTAGGTAAGCGTATGTTGCTAGCTATCGCTTTTATCTCATTGCTTGAAAGCGCTAAGGTAACTTGGCTGAATAATAACGCAGTGTCACTAATTTGTTGTTCATTCGCATAGGCAAATCGAGCTTGTAAGGTACGGTAAAGCTCATCACACCATTTACTTTCAAGCTCAGGGCTAATTACATACAGGCCATGGATGCTGGCAAGTACATTTAGAAACTCGCTAAATGCGCCATCACTGAGGGATTTTTCGCATTCTAACCAAACGCGTTCAGCAGTTAGCGTGTTCAGTTCACCGGCTTTAACCATCTCGGTCAATAGTGACTGGGTTTCTGGCGCAATAGTAAAACCTAGGTAATGATAACGAGCAGCAAAGCGGGCTACTCGCAATATGCGTAGAGGGTCTTCACTAAAGGCATCTGAGACATGGCGTAAGACACGATTTTCAAGATCCTGCTGGCCAGAAAATGGGTCAACTAAGCTGCCATCTTGGGCTTGTGCTATGGCGTTTACGGTGAGATCTCGACGAACTAAGTCTTGCTCTAATGTGACATCCGGCGCGAAATCACAAATGAAGCCAGTGTAACCTTGACCTTGTTTTCGCTCGGTGCGCGCCAGCGCATATTCTTCTTTACTTTGTGGGTGTAGAAATACCGGAAAATCTTTACCAACTTGTTGATAACCTTGGCTGATCAGTTGTTCTGGCGTGGCACCAACTACCACATAGTCGCGTTCTTTAACGTCACGACCAAGTAGGGCGTCTCTGACTGCGCCACCGACTAAATAAACCTGCATAAAACACCTATAATTTTACCTTTTCGCTATTTTACGTTATTTAACCAATAAAATGTAAACAAGGTTTTAAGTAGCGATGTTTTTTGCCATTATAGACCGTGATTTTAAACGCAAGGAATAACACGGTGTATTTAAGCTATTTTGGCTTGTCAGAAAAACCCTTTTCGATTGCCCCAAATCCTGAGTATTTATTTCTTAGTGAGCGCCACAAAGAGGCATTAGCGCACCTTACCTATGGATTAGGTGAAGCGGGAGGCTTCGTATTATTAACAGGCGAAGTGGGTACAGGTAAAACAACACTAACAAGAAGCCTGCAAGAGCAGTTACCTGAAAACACGCAAGTGGCACAAATTCATAACCCAGCTTTGTCACAGCTTGAGCTGCTTGCCAGTATTTGTGACGAATTAAAGATTGAGTATGACAGCGCGAATGCGACTCTGAAGACACTTACTGATGTGATTAAAAAGCACCTTGAGGCAAATAATCAAGCGGGCGGTCATACCATTTTAATTATTGATGAAGCTCAATTACTCGCTCCTGATGTGCTAGAGCAATTGCGCCTGTTAACCAATATCGAAACAGATCATAAAAAGCTACTGCAAATTGTGTTAGTAGGGCAACCTGAACTGCAAGAGTTATTAAAACGCACTGAATTAAGGCAGCTTGCCCAGCGCATTACGGCTCGTTATCACTTATTGCCACTTACTGAAGGGCAGGTGTTTGCCTATGTTAAGCATCGTTTATTTAAAGCGGGGACAGAGCAAGCCTTGTTCTCAGGGGATGCGTTAAAAGCGATTTATCAGGTTACTCAAGGGGTGCCGAGATTAATCAATTTGTTGTGTGAGCGGTGCCTCGTTGGTGCATTTTCACAGCAAAAGCTAAGTATCGACAGTGAGCTTGTAATGCTCTCTGCTGCTGAGGCTCTTCCTCCAACCAGTACCCCTGTTGCAACAGTAACAAATAAAGAGCCGAGTTATGTTTGGCTTTACCCAGTTTCATTTTTAGCCGTATTAGGAATGGGTATTGGTTTATCCTACCTAATATAACGAGTGTTCATTTATGTCCTTATTATTAGATGCAATTAAACAGTCTGATCAGCATGCACAAACTGCTGTAGATCATGACCAAGCCGCTCTTGCGCTCAAACAACAGCAAGAATTAACGCGCTATCGCCGTTTGGCCTTTTCATTTGGCCTATTACTGGCGGCGATATTAACCCTTATGGCAGGTTTTTCGATTGGTAAATGGTTACAGCAAACTAAAGTTGCCGAGCAGCCAAAGGTTGTTAATAACAGCAATGAAGCCGCAGAAAGCGTTGCGACTGAAGTTGAGGCAAACCCTGAAACACAACAACCAACGATGCAACAGCAAGTAGCACAAAGCCAAACCCCGCAAGTGACCAATAACTCAGGGCAATCAGCTGCCATGCCACAAGGGCAAGTGCAACAATCTTTACCGCAACAAATGATGCAGCAGACTCCAGTGCAAGGTCAGCAATTTCAGTGGGTGCAAGTACCTGTCAATTCAGCCCCTGTGTATGCTAATCAAGGTTATCAAGTTCAGCCTCAGTACCAGCAGCAAGCAATATATCAAAATCAGCCAGTGTATCAATCACAGCCACAGTTTTCGCAGCCAATGCAGCAAATCAATCCGCAGCAAATGAGCAGTAATGGCATTGATTTAAGTAAATATAAGGTGCTAGGCAAGCCGCTTGATGGTCAGCCAAGTCAACCGGCTTCTCAACCATCAACAAATGATGAATTAAGAGATGTGCCAGATACATTGAAAGATGCCTTTGCTAAAGCAGTTGAAGATGTTGATAACAAACATAGTGTTGATATTACCCGTAGCACTAAAAACACGTCTTATGCAGAGCCTATTGAGCTTTTGCCAGATGCATTACAAAGCCTTATTCCTACCATAAAATATCAAGCTCACATTTATGCTTCAGAAACATCGAAGCGCTGGATTAAGTTAAATGGTCGTGAGTTATATGAAGGCGATAACATCGGCGTGTTATCAGTAATTGAAATTACCCCAGAGCAGAGCTTATTAAGTTACGATGGCTATGAGTTTACCTTAAAAGCATTACAAGACTGGCCTGAATAGCCAGTCCTGAGCTTAAGGGATTAAGGTAAAATTGAGTTCTTAAAAAAGCGGATCAGGTCGATGTTGAACTCAGTGGTTTGACGGCGGCTTCTAAACTGTCGTGACAGCGACTATTTGCTAAGTTTATATCCTGTATTTCGGTATAGCGTGCATGTTTAGCGTTATAGAACACTTTAACTTGAGGTTTTAAAGGGCTAGTAGGGTTACTGTGAGTGACCACACCTAATTTTTGGCTTTCAAGTTTCACTAAGGTGCCGACTGGGTGAACACCGATGCACTGAATAAACTTAGTGACTAGGTCTCCGTCAAAGCTATCGGGGCAGCCATCTTTGAGTATCTTAAATGCCTTAATTGGCTCCATACCAGCTTTATAGACCCGCTCTGCGGTTAATGCATCATAAACATCAACAATCGAAGCCATACGTACGTACAAGCTAATCTCTTCAGCACTTTTACCAAATGGGTAGCCACTGCCGTCTAAGCGTTCGTGATGGAAGCCTGCTATATCAACAGCAATTCCGCTCAAGCCTGCTTGTTCTAAAATTTCTTTACTAAAACGAGCATGGTCTTGAATAGTTTGGTATTCGGCATCGGTTAATTTGCCGGGTTTATTGAGTATTTCATCGGGAATATTTATTTTTCCAATATCGTGCAGTAAAGCACCGGTCGCAAGCTCCTCAATAATGGTTTTTTCGATACCTAAGTGTTTAGCAAAGATACTAATTAAAATCGAAACATTGATTGAATGTTCAAGTAGATAAGTATCTTTGTCACGCATACGGGTGATACAAGCAAGCGCATCTTGGTTACGAAAAACCGAGTCAATAAATCCAGTCGCGAGCTCTTGAAAAGGGGCAATATCAATTTTGTTGCCATTACGAATATCGTCAAAGGCTTTACTTTGTAATGATCTTGCTTCGTTATATAAGTTATTGGCTTTAGTCATTTCTGCCGACACACTGTGAGTGGTGTGCCAAGGATCGAAAGCGGCAGCGTCTCCTACTGGTTGCGGATTGTGTTGCTGCTCAACCACTTTATTGTCACTGTCTAAGGTCAGTGTTTTGTCTGGATCGATCGCAATTTCTAATATGCCAGCTTTGATCAGCTTGTCTATACTTCCCTGTGTTTTAACCCAACCTTGGTTTTTTATACGGATCTTGCCTGTTTGTTTTGTCACGCTCTGTACAAACATGCCCGGCTTAAGTTGATTGATAGGAAGTGTTTTCAAGACCTTTACTTCTAAACGACTACAATAATATAAAATTAGCAGAAAGTTCGTGTATCAGTAAATAATAATAGTAAAAAGGAGGGGTTTTTATGGCTGTAAACAAAAAGCCCTCGACTAGCGAGGGCTTTCTCATTTAGTTATTGCAATACAACTTACTCGTCGTCTTCAACCAAGGTCATTAGTGATGTGTTACCACCTGATGCGGTTGTATCAACGCTGATTGTTTTCTCAGTCAGTAAGCGCTTGATTAGCGTGTCGTAGTACTCAGAGCTGATCACTGGCAGGATTGCACCTTTACGTTGTGCTAGCTGCTGGCTAAAGTAGCCTAAACGTGATGAACGAGCCGCAACAACCGCACCTGCAAGGTGAGGGTGCGCTAAGATAGCTTGTAACTGATTAGGTTTAGCAACTTGGAATACACCTTCAGCGATACCTGTAGAGATAAACTTGTCTCTGAATGCAACCGCTTCGTCAAAGAATAACTCAGAAGCAACCGTGATTACCGTGTTACCAGCAGCAAGTGCTGTGATAACCGAAATTGCCCAGAAGTTAAATGACGTACTCTTATCTGCATAACAAACCACACAACCACGAGGCTCTAAGTGAAGTGTGTTTGACTCACCCGTTATCCAGGCAACACAGTGTGCTTACGCATGTGTTTTTCAAGACGGTTAAGTTGCGCACGAGCATCAGCTAGCGTTAATGCTAAGTCATCGGCAAGCTCGTCAATAATTTCTACAGTCGCTACTTTTGCAAGTAATTGACGTACAGCAGAAACTCGGTCGTTTAGTGGTGTCGCACGCCAGATCTTCTCATCGCGTAATGAGTTATCCATTAGCTTAGCAACTTGCTCAGCTGCACCTGAATAGTGGTGAGTATCTAACTCATCAGGTGTTAGGTTTGTCATTTGTACGTTATCTGGTGATGCTTTTTCTTTCACAAGGCGTTGTAGGTAGTTAGGGCCGCCCGCTTTAGGACCAGTACCAGATAAACCACGGCCACCGAAAGGTTGTACGCCAACAATCGCACCGATCATATTACGGTTGATGTAAACGTTTCCTGCACGTGACATTTTCGCTAGGTATTCACAGCGCTCTTCGATACGTGAATGCACACCCATCGTTAAGCCAAAGCCCGTGCCATTGATTTGGTCAATCACGTTATCAAGCTCTGTGCCTTTAAAGCGGATGATATGTACACAAGGACCAAATACTTCGCGCTTAAGTACAGATAAATCTTTGATTTCGTATAAACGAGGCGCAAAGAAGTAAGCACCATTTTCACTGTTATCAGGAATAGCACACTCATAGTGAAGTGTTGCATTACCTTTTAAGTATTCAACGTGGTCACTTAAGTTTTTAAGTGCTTTTTCGTCGATAACTGGGCCGATATCTGTTGAAAGTAATGAAGGGTCGCCAACGTGAAGTTCTTTTAAAGCGCCTTTGATCATCTCAATGATGCCATCGGCAACGTCTTCTTGTAAGAATAATACACGTAGTGCAGAACAGCGTTGACCAGCACTTTGGAAACCTGAACTGATTACATCATCAACAACTTGCTCTGGTAGAGCAGTTGAGTCAACGATCATACAGTTTTGACCACCCGTTTCAGCAATAAGCGGTACTTGAATATCATTACGCGCAGCCAATGTTTGCGAAATAACAGTACCGGTTTCTGTAGAACCTGTGAACATAACAGCTTGAATACGCTCATCAGGAACGATGGTTTTACCTACTTCGCTACCACGAGCAATAACAGGTTGTACAACGTGCTCAGGTAAACCAACAGATAGCATAAGTTCAATGGTACGAAGGGCAATTAAGCTTGTTTGCTCAGCAGGTTTAGCAATAACTGTGTTACCTGTCACGATTGCCGCAGCAACTTGACCTAGGAAGATTGCAAGTGGGAAGTTCCATGGGCTGATACATAAGATCACACCACGTGCTTCAAAACGCTCGTCTTCAGAAAGTTCCTCTGCGCGTGCAGCGTAGTAGCGGCAGAAATCCACTGCTTCACGAACTTCATCGATGCCATCTTGAGTTACTTTACCTGCTTCTTTGATACATAGTGCCACTAACTCATCGTGGTGACGCTCTAAGATATCAGCAACGCGGCGTAATAGGTTTGCGCGCTCTTTTACTGGCGTTTGTGACCATGACTCAAATGCTTTTTCTGCATTTTCTAAAAGTGCAGTCATTTCGTCAGAAGATTGTAGCTTCACATGACCAATGATTTCTTTGTGATTCGCAGGGTTCTTTACCGGAAGAGAGCCTTCTGGCACATCGCTTAATTCAATGCGGTGCTCAGCAAACCAGGTATCAAGGTTTTCTTTAAATGGTGTGATTACGTTGATATCAGTTAAGTCCATGCCTTTTGAGTTAGCACGTTCTTCACCGTATAAATCAATAGGCATCTTAATTTGCGTGTTGTACTTGTTACGTAAACCTTGCAGTGTTTCTACAGGGTCAGGTAATAGTGACTCAACAGGCTTAGTGGTATCAACAATCGCATTTACGAATGATGAGTTAGCACCGTTTTCTAATAAACGACGTACTAAGTAGGCAAGTAAGTCTTCATGTTGACCTACAGGCGCGTAAACACGACATTGAATTTTTTCTTGGCTTACGATTTGGTCGAATAACGACTCACCCATACCGTGTAGGCGTTGGAATTCAAAACCTTCGTTGTCACCTTTTGCAACTTCTAAGATTGTTGCTGCAGTGTAGGCGTTGTGTGTAGCAAATTGCGGGTACAGTACATCACGTGCTTCAAGTAGTTTAATAGCACAGGCTTTGTAAGAAACGTCTGTGGTCGCTTTACGCGTGAATACAGGGTAGTGATCTAAACCATCTTGTTGAGTGGTTTTGATTTCTGTATCCCAGTATGCGCCTTTTACAAGACGAACCATTAGTTTACGACCAACGCGACGAGCTAGCTCTGCAACCCATTCAACCACAAAAATAGCGCGTTTTTGGTATGCTTGAACTGCTAAACCAAAGCCGTTCCAGTTACCTAAATCGTCATCACTGAATACTGCTTCAATAACATCTAAAGAGATATCTAAGCGGTCAGCTTCTTCAGCATCAACAGTAAAGCCGATATCGTAGCTTTTCGCTGCAAGCGCAAGTTCTTTTAACTTAGGTACGATTTCAGCAATAACACGTTCACGATGTGTGAACTCATAGCGTGGGTGAATCGCAGAAATTTTAACTGAGATACCAGGGCTCTTGATTGGACCACGGCCATTTGCCGCTTTACCAATTGCGTGGATAGCTGTCATGTAGCTGTTGAAGTAACGCTCTGCATCTTTCATTGTGCGTGCGCCTTCACCTAGCATATCGTATGAGTATACGTAGCCTTTTTGCTCTTTATCGGCTGCACGTTCAATCGCTTCGTTGATAGTACGACCCATAACGAATTGCTTACCCATGATCTTCATCGCGAAGTTCACAGATTTACGAATAACAGGCTCACCTAAACGACCAATTGTTTTTTTAAGAACACCGAATTGCTGCTCTTTTGACTTGTCGCTGTAGTTAACCATTTTACCGGTTACTAACAGACCCCAAGAAGAGGCGTTTACAAATAAAGAATCGCTGCTACCTAAATGCGAGCTCCAGTCACCTTTAGCAAGTTTGTCACGAATTAGTGACTCTTGCGTTGCTTTATCTGGAACACGTAATAGTGCTTCTGCAAGACACATTAATACAACGCCTTCTTCACTCGAAAGTGAGAATTCATTTAGTAATGCATCTACACCGCTTTGACCATCCTGATCGCGACGGATATTTAAAACCATTTGACGAGCACGTTCCCACGCTCGGCTACGCGCTTTCACGCCTACTTCAGCCAAAGGCAAAATATGATCAATAACCGCATTTTCGTCAATACGGTAGAAATCACGGATCTTTTGTCTAATTGGACATTCAGTTGTCAAATCGCCATTAAATAGCATATGTAACCCTCTGGTATGTGGAGTCTAGAAATGAACTTATTGCATTTCTTACCATTGATATAATTCGTGCATTCTAATTAAAATCCAGCAGAATATGCTGGTTAAATTTTTCGATTTACGATAATTTACAGGGCATACCGTTAACTTAGCCGCATAAAATTCTGTTATGACCAGTCCGAATAGATTACGCATGTTAGATCGCATCGATTTAGCAATTTTAGACGCTCTGCAAAAAAATGGCAGAATATCGAACGTAAACCTCGCAAAACAGGTAAATCTGAGCCCAAGCCCGTGTCTAGATCGTGTAAAACGTTTAGAGCAAGAAGGCTACATCGAAGGCTATTACGCAAAGCTTAGCGAAGCTAAACTTAACCAGAGCTTGTTAGCACATGTACAGGTATCATTGGTGACCTCGAATACATCAGTATTTAAAGTGTTTCGCGAATATATATTGAATATTCCACAAGTGGTTGAATGCGACATGGTCGCTGGTGGCTATGACTACCTATTAAAAGTACGGGTCTCAGATATGGATGAGTATCGCCAAGTACTGGGTGATTTAGTAGATATTCCCGGAGTGGGTACACATCACACCTATATGGTGATCGAAAAAATAAAACAGGACACAGGCCTTAGATTCGATATTTAACGTAAGGAAACCGAGTGGTTTCCTATCTTTCTGTAGCACTGAACGAACGGCGCTACAGTTTATACAACTAACCTAATTGATGTTAATTTTTGATAGTTTTGCTTTGAGTGTTGCCAGCATCGAACCGACAGAACTGTCTTCCTGATTAAGCCCTTCCATGAGCGTCATAAAGTAAATATCAATAATGATATCTGCATCTAAAGCGGTTGCTTCATTGTCATTGATCAGGCGCTTTTTGAATGCTTTAAGCTGCGGTTCAAGCTCGTTCTGTTGCCACATAATTTCTTTAAATAACTCTCGGCTAAACTCCTTTTTTGCAAGGTAAAACTCATAAAGAAAACAAGCGTAATGGTACATTCTATCTGTCGCTGTAGTACTCGAATCTGAGTGTTTAGCGCGGCTTAGAATATCTTCTAGTTCACTCTCAAAACTGTATTTAAGAATCTCAACTTTAGTCGCAAAGTGACTAAATACTGTGCCATTGGCGACATTAGCTGCTCTTGCAATATCTCGTGTGCTGGTCTGGTGGTAGCCGAGCTCTGAAAAAAGCTGCCATGAGGCTGTAAGTATCTGTTGTTTTGTTTGCTCTTTTTTGGTCACTGAACACTCCAATTTTTATGCTATTTAACCAGAAATTAAAAAAAACTCAATCAAAGGTGTTGTAAATTGAGCGCGCTCAATATTAAAATGAGCGCGCTCAATTAAATGGATGGTTGCACTATGAATAAATTAAAACGCTTAATTGGTTATGTATTATTCGTACCTGGTATTTGCTTTTATAGCTTTATCTTAAACCTCTGCTTATTGCAGTGCTATTGCCTGGAGGCTTGATATTGTTATTGCTTATCTTAGGTTACAAAGAGGGGCTTTTAGTGTTAAAGCAAGAAGTGTTTAAGACTCTTAGACAAAAATGCTCTTGAGTAAAAAGTGGATAAGTTTAAAAAATAAACCCTGCAAAATGCAGGGTTTATTTTTGTCAAAATGGGGAGGAGGTTTATGCCCAGCCGTCGTAACGTTTACGACGAGATAACACCACGGTTAGGATAATACCAAGTAGTAAGCCGATGAACGCAATTGCGCCGCCATAAGTTAATAACTGACGTTTCTCTTTGGCACTGGCTGTTTGCTTAGCATTACGCTCAGACTCAATAGTACTTTTAAGTGCTTCAATTTGCTTGCTAAGCGCTAGGTTTTGCTCTGTTAGTGATTTGTTCTGCTCTTGTAGTTGTGGTAGTTCAATTTCAGCTTGGCGAAGCTGTTCTTGCATTACCGTCATGTCGTTATTCAGCGCTTGAAACTGTTGTTGAATACCTGCATTTTCAGTAACAAATTTTGACTCTACCCAACCTTCACGATCTTTATCATCACGAATTTTAAAGTAGCCATTATCTTCACCCGACAATAACACTATTTGTGTGCCTGCATCGACTGAACCTAAAATGCGGTAGTTTTTGCTTGGACCTGAGTGCATAAAGGTGTACAGGTTATCGACTATGTAGGCGGTGTTTTGGCTGTCGCTGCTTGGTGCTTCTTCTGCGTAGCTAATAAAAGAGGTGGCCGCAAGGAGCAACCCAAAAATACACTGTTTTAACATCAATCTACCTTGTTAATGTGATCTTGCCTAGAAGTGGCTAAATTTATAATTTCTTTATGTATAGAGATAGTAGGGATTTCAACTATTAATAGCAAGGCTGATATTGTAATCCGTGCGTGGGCTTAACCGCAAAAAACAGGAAAAAATTTGCATTAACAGTCTGCTTTGTTTATTTTGATCACTTATTTATTTTAAATGTACTCCGCAAAGCGAATGGATACTGAGATAGAACTGAAGTTTTTGGTGTCAGATGCCGTTGTTCCACTGATCCCCGCATTAATTACCCAATTTGCAAAAACCGTTACCAATAAACCGTCACGCAATTTACAAAATGCTTATTACGATACGCCAAGCCGAGAATTACGCGCTTTAGATATTGGCCTTCGTACTCGCTGTTGTGATGGTGAGTGTGAGCAAACCATCAAGCTTGCTGGCGAAGTGGTGGGCGGCTTACATCAGCGCCCTGAATACAATTTGCCACTGTCAGGTAATCGCCCTGATTTACTTGCATTTGATGCTGCTATTTGGTCGCATGGTATGCAAGTGCCTGCCATCGCAGAAAACCTATACCCAATTTTTAGCACTAACTTTATACGCCGTACTTGGTTACTCGAAACCGAAAATGGCGCAAAAATTGAAGTGGTATTAGATAAAGGTGAAGTGGCTGCATCGGGCCAAGTTGAGCCAATCTCTGAACTTGAAATCGAACTGATTGAAGGTAGTCGCAATGAGTTGTTTGCTTTGGCAGATAAACTGGTAAGTGAAAGCCATGTTCGCTTAGGGCTTTATTCTAAAGCTGCTCGAGGTTATCGTCTTGCAGATGACAAACCATTAAAAGCAAGTAAATCAATTGGCTTTGTGCCACTAAAACGTGGTGCAACCCAAGAACAAGCCTTAGTAGAAAGCATTAACTACGCGATTCGCTTTGTACAAAAACATGAAGCCTGCTACTTCATAAAACCAAGCTTAAAAACCCTTAAGCGTGTCACCGACGGTATTCGTTTGATTCGCCATACATTTTGGCTGTTTGACGATATTGTTAGTAAAGACGATACCGACTCATTACGTACAGAATTAAAGTGGTTATTAAGCGAATTAGCATGGGTTGAAAATGCTATTCAGCTAAAAACCTACACATCTAAGCGCCACGCGTACTACAAAAAAATCAACAGTGCGCCTGAGCTCACTCAAGTTATTAATGACTTAAAAGAGTTGCAGCCAAGCATTGAAGATATCGAAAAACTTTTCCATAGCACCCGATACAATCGCTTATTATTACAATTAACAACATGGTTGATTGAAAAACAATGGCGTAAGTCATGGGGGCAAACTGAGTTTCAAGCTGCTGAAAAACCTGTTGCCGATATTGCTAAGCGTTTATTTGCTAAAGATTGGCACGATATGCACGAACTTATTCCTGAGCAGCAAGTGTTTACAGATAAAGACTATTTGGCACTGCGCACCCGCCTTGAAAACTCATTACTCAGCGGCAACTGCTTAGGCGCTTTGTTCGATAAAGAAGATCGAAACGAGTTTCGTATGCCGTGGGTTGATATCTCTCATGGTATTTATGAGTTAAGCACCCTTGAGTACTTAAAGCAGTTATGTGCAGGGCAAGACGACTTAGAGCTAACAAAAATTCAATCATGGCTTGATCAAAAGTCAGAGTTTTTGGTCAGTGCAATGGAGCAAAGTCGCCACGCGTCATTTAATACAGACCCTTATTGGTTTTAAATAAATGCGCTTGTGCCTATGGATAGGGTTAGCATGTTTGAGTCTCTCGGCAGTGGCTAACCCTATTGAATGGCAAACCTACAAACAGCAAGACGATATAAAGGTTAGCTATAAAAAGCACGAAACTGGCATTATAGAAATTAATGCTTCTGTGCTGGTAAAAAATGCTAAACGCCAGTGACTTTATGGCGCTGTTAAGTGATACCGACAACGCGCCTAATTGGCTCGAAAATGTTAAAAGCGTGACTTTAATGGAGCGCTTAAGCCCCTCAGAAACCCTTGTTTACACTCACTTTAACTCGCCTTGGCCGGTGTTAGATCGCGATTTGGTGAGTTACTCTTGTTATCATGCCTTAGGTGAACATAAAACAGAGCTAAAAATTATCAGTCAGCCATACGCTAAAGCAGAAGTCTCTGGGGTTGTGCGTATTAAAGAGCTCAGGGCTTATTGGCGTTTAGAAGAGCAGCAAAGTCATTTATTGGTAAGCCATCAGGCCTATGCTGATCCGGGTGGCTCAATCCCGCATTGGTTGAGCAATAAGGTATCGCTAAAGAGCGTTTATAAAACGCTACAAGCACTGACAGAGCAATTAACCAATAATCAGTTCTCGCGAGATAACTTAATAAGTCAGTTAGGTTCGTGTTCATAAAAAAAGCGCCAAAAGGCGCTTTTTTCATTTTATCTAACCTATTACAGGCCAGCAGCTGCGCGAAGTGCGTCTGCTTTGTCTGTACGCTCCCAAGGGAACTCATCACGACCGAAGTGACCATAAGCCGCAGTCGGTTGATAGATAGGACGCTCAAGATCAAGCATTTGGATTAAGCCGTAAGGACGTAGGTCGAAGTGCTCACGTACTAATTCGATTAGACGCGCTTCTTCTAATTTACCTGTACCAAATGTCTCGATGCTGATAGATGTTGGCTCTGCAACACCGATAGCGTAAGAAACTTGTAGCTCACATTTGTCAGCAAGGCCTGCAGCAACCACGTTTTTAGCAACGTAACGAGCAGCATATGCCGCTGAACGGTCAACTTTTGATGGATCTTTACCTGAGAAAGCACCACCACCGTGACGAGCCATACCACCGTATGTATCAACGATGATTTTACGACCTGTAAGACCACAGTCACCCATTGGGCCACCGATTACGAAACGGCCAGTTGGGTTGATGAAGAACTTAGTCGCGCTTGAGATTAGCTCAGCAGGAAGAACTGGCTTAATGATCGTTTCCATTACCGCTTCAACTAAGTCGTTTTGTGAGATTGAATCACAGTGTTGAGTTGAAAGAACAACGGCATCAATACCAACAGGCTTGCCATTTTCGTATGCAAACGTTACTTGAGATTTTGCATCTGGGCGTAACCAGTTAAGCTCACCGCTTTTACGAACTTCAGCTTGGCGCTGAACTAGACGATGTGAATAAGTGATTGGTGCAGGCATTAAAACGTCAGTTTCATTACATGCGTAACCGAACATTAGACCTTGGTCACCAGCACCTTGCTCTTCAGGGCGAGCACGGTCAACACCTTGGTTGATGTCTGGAGATTGTTTACCGATAGTGTTTAGGATCGCACAAGAGTCAGCATCGAAACCCATGTCTGAGTGCGTGTAACCGATTTCACGTACTGTTTTACGTGTGATTTCTTCGATATCAACCCAAGCGCTAGTTGTGATTTCACCACCAACCATCACCATGCCAGTTTTAACGTAAGTCTCACATGCAACACGGGCATGAGAATCTTGCTCTAAGATAGCATCTAGAACCGCGTCAGAGATTTGGTCCGCGATTTTATCCGGATGACCTTCAGAAACAGATTCAGAAGTAAATAAATGTTTTGCCATTGTATTTCTGCTCACAAATATTGCGCTTCACAAACGTCGGTAATAGCGCTAAAAAATTAAGGGGCGTATTTTATCTAAAACAAATATGTTTGCATAGTAATTTTACGCCTAGACGTCCATTTAAAATTAGTAATAACGTATTGTTCTTAACAAACGCCCATAAATGGTGCATTTAATGCGGATTTTTAATTGCACTGTACCCTTACAATAAGTAAGAATGGGGCTTCATAAACAACCAGCGCAAATACATAAAGGTAGGAGAATTCATGCCATCACGCAAAGAACTTGCAAATGCTATTCGCGTCTTATCAATGGACGCAGTACAACAGGCCAAATCTGGTCACCCTGGCGCCCCTATGGGCATGGCAGATATCGCAGAAGTACTATGGCGCGATTATCTAAAGCACAATCCAACGAATCCAGAGTGGGCAGACCGAGAATCGATTTATTCTTTCGAATGGCCACGGTTCAATGCTGATCTATTCTCTACTGCACTTAAGTGGCTATGACTTACCACTAGAGGAAATTAAAAACTTCCGTCAAATGCACTCAAAAACACCGGGTCACCCAGAGTATGGATATGCACCAGGTATTGAGACTACTACGGGTCCATTAGGTCAAGGGATCACAAATGCAGTGGGCATGGCAATTGCCGAAAAAGCGCTAGCTGCACAGTTTAACCGTGAAGGCCACGATATTGTTGATCACTTCACGTATGCATTCATGGGTGATGGCTGTTTAATGGAAGGTATTTCACACGAAGCCTGTTCATTAGCCGGTACATTAGGCCTAGGTAAACTAGTTGCGTTTTGGGATGACAACGGCATCTCAATTGATGGTGAAGTAGAAGGTTGGTTCAGCGATGACACACCAGCGCGCTTCAAAGCATACGGCTGGCACGTAGTTAGCGATGTTGATGGTCATAACCCTGATGCAATTCGCGCCGCTATCGAAGAAGCGCGTAGCATTACTGATAAGCCATCATTAATCTGTTGTAAAACAGTGATTGGTTATGGTTCACCTAATAAATCAGGTAGCCATGATTGTCACGGTGCACCACTAGGTGAAGACGAAATTAAAGCATCTCGTGAGTTCCTTGGTTGGACTGGCGATGCATTCGAAATCCCAGCTGATATCTATAGCGAGTGGGATGGCAAAGAAAAAGGTAAGCAACTAGAAGCAAGCTGGGACGAAAAATTTGCAGCTTATGAAAGTGCATACCCTGAACTTGCTGCTGAGTTTAAGCGCCGTACAAACGGTGAGCTACCGGCAGATTGGGCTGAAAAGTCACAAGCTTACATCGAAGAGCTACAAGCAAACCCTGCAAACCCTGCAACACGTAAAGCATCACAAAATGCATTAAACGCGTTTGGTCCGTTACTACCAGAATTCATGGGTGGCTCTGCTGACCTTGCTGGTTCTAACTTAACACTTTGGGATGGCTCAAAAGGCCTAGAAGCAAACGATGCAAACGGTAACTACATTTTCTACGGCGTACGTGAATTTGGTATGTCAGCGATTATGAATGGTATTGCACTGCATAAAGGCTTTATTCCTTACGGTGCTACATTCTTAATGTTCATGGAATACGCACGTAACGCAGTACGTATGGCGGCACTAATGAAGCAACCAAGTATCTTCGTATACACGCACGATTCAATTGGTTTAGGTGAAGATGGTCCAACGCACCAACCGGTAGAGCAGATCGCAAGCATGCGTTTAACGCCTAACCTAGTGAACTGGCGTCCATGTGACCAAGTTGAGTCAGCGATTGCATGGCAACAAGCTATTGAGCGTAAAGATGGCCCAACGTCACTCATTTTCACTCGTCAAGGCCTTGAGCAACAAACGCGTACTGCACAACAGTTAGCCGATGTGAAAAAAGGTGGTTACGTACTTAGCTGTGACGGTGAGCCAGAGCTTATCCTTATTGCAACAGGTTCTGAAGTACAGCTTGCACAAGATGCCGCTGCAGAACTTCGTTCACAAGGTAAAAAAGTACGCGTGGTATCTATGCCTTCAACTGATTTATTTGATGAGCAAGACGCCGCGTATAAAGAAAGCGTACTACCAGCAAGCGTTACACGCCGCGTAGCAATCGAAGCGGGCATCGCAGACTACTGGTACAAATACGTAGGTCTAAATGGTGCAGTAGTTGGTATGACGACATTCGGTGAGTCAGCACCTGCAGGCGAGCTATTCAAGCACTTTGGTTTCACTGTTGAAAACATCGTAAACAAAGCAAACGCTTTGTTCTAAGCTTAAGCCGCTAAAATTTAAAAGCCCGCCCTGTATAGCACAGCGCGGGCTTTTTTGTGTTTGACTGGTAGGTTGGGTAGAACGGAGTGAAACCCAACGGTTTTAGCTCTCAGCCGTCAGCCATCAGCTTTAAAAAAACCTCAGCGTAGGCGTGAAATTTATTTCGCGCTGAAATTGTGTCTAGCTATTAACCAATAGCTTTGATATTGATAGGCTATAAAAGAAGCAAAAAAAGCCGCGATAAAACGCATATTTGTTTTTTACTTATATTTTCTGCTCAAGGATGGTTATGAAAAGTTATCCAAAAGTGTTGGAGCCAAATAAAGTCGGCGAATATGCTGGTTTGGCAAAATCTGGTGGTGGTTATGTGTGGGATGAGGTGCTTGAATATCGAGTTTGGTGCCACCCTCATAACGGTGCTCCTGATTTAGAAGAGGGGAGCGATTATTACTATGCTTTCGACACTTACGAAGAAGCACTGGAATGTAGTAATGACATACCTGGAGCTGAAGAGCCACTCGCATTAATTCTCCAGCGTGAATATATAGATGAGCCATCAACAGGCCAGTATAAGCATGTGAAAGAAGAAAGATCACAGAATGGCCAGTACAATTTCTTGAGCGGTCAAGAAGAAGCGAATCGACTATTCCCAATTTTATGTCTGTTGATGCACCAGAAAATAAACTGGATATCATTCGTGGTATTGCTTAATAGTAATGTAAGGAAAGATATTTGCATTAGCTACAGACACTCGCAGGTTTGTCGGGGTTACTTGTCAAACACTTTTAGGAAAGCTTTATAAAACAGGAGCTACTTTAATGTTTGGTAAAAGTTCTACAATCAGAAAGTATAAATACAAATTAAGGCCTGCCTTAGCGAAAAGATACGGTGGCTCTGTAACGTATACAAAAGCTCAGGTTGATAAAACAATAGACGTTATGGGCTTTAATAAAAAACACATACATTACGCATATTTTATGTACTGTGATATTGCAACTTATAAAGCTAATCTCCCTGAAGGTGAATCATTAGAGTCTATGAATAATACGATTACCAATATATCGGGTATCGGTGTTTTAGGAGTGCTCTTAGGTTCATCAATGTTTAGTGATATAGATAGTGGCTCGGACGGAGGTGGGGATGGTGGCTTCGGCGGTGGAGATGGTGGTGCATTCTAGTTTTTGCAATTTCCAAGCTAGTATAGTCAAGGTATATAAATAACTAATCAGGGTTATCCCCAGATAGTTAGGTCGCTGTGTTTCATCATGAAAAAATCACATAAAAGAATAACCTCTTTAATCTCTTCGTTAATAGGTTTGCTTGTCGGGTTCAAGCTATTGGAATTTTTAAGAAGCGATAGATGCCTAGATTTAGGTGGCAGCATAACAAATTGGGGGGCGTGTGATTTTGGTGATGCAAGAGCAGAAGTAATACCCCTTAAACGTATGCCCTCATTGGCTTTAGTAATTACTGTAAGCATTGTTATCTACTTTGTAGTAAATTATTTTATAAAACCAGTGATTGGTTCTATATAAACATGTTAGGGATACAAGGATAGTTTGTGCATGAATTCTAATCAGGTTTGGTCTGCTCTGAAATTTCGAGAAAACTTAGGTTCTCTAATTTCAAAATTCAATACATTATTTTTAAGCGACATAGCGCCAATCATATCTAACCCTAATGGTGATAGAAAAGCATCATTGAGAGCTATCATTGCTCTAGATGTTCCCCAAGTCCAAATAGAAATTCATAAAGTTCTTAATGAGATTGAGCATGTATTAAGGGATAACGCTCATTTTTTATTATTACAATCTGGTTTCTCTGAAATAGAAAGTCAAACATACCTCTCAAGTAAGTTTCCTTCTGGCTTTATTAAATTGAGCATAATTAATGAGCTTAATACAACCTTTGGACTACTTAACGAGTTGACTGTTTTAGCTATATCTCACCTAAATGTGTTGGAAACAAATTCAGGCTTTGGAGGTATGCTGAGAGGACTATTTCAGGGATACTCTAATCAGGTTGATGGCATTGCTCATGTATTTGGGCAAGGAAGTATGCAAATTGAAGTAAGCTCCAGCCTACAGGAATTTAATTCTGCTTCGATTTTAGTTGGTCAATCTATAGATTCAGTTTCTAACTTATTACATTCAGTTGTTTTGGAAAAATGGAATAGTTTTGGGGCTATGGCAGAAAATTTATAGTTCTAAAAAACAACTTATTTAAAATTGCCAAAACTTGGCTATATAGTTGGACGTTACCCTGAATCTGCTTGCATAAAGCAATAAGTGTTGATGTTAATGGTAACCGAACGGTTTTTGTTGGTACATTAGCAAAGTTTAAAGCTTCATTGACGCGCTAAAGCACGATCTACCACAATTGCACGAGCTGCTCAAAACTGACAGCTTACAGCTAACCCGACTTGATTATTTCTCACTCAGTCCCCCTTGAATGCTAAACCGACAACTGGCACTGTCTGTAGCTTAATAACAAAACAACAGGAGTGAGGATGTCTCAGTTTGATAATGTAAGTGTGCTGAAAAAAGCCAATGTGTATTTTGACGGTAAAGTGTCTAGCCGTACTGTGGTATTTGCTGATGGCAGCACGAAAACGTTAGGCTTTATGCAACCGGGTGAGTTTGAATTTGCTACGAGTAAAAAAGAGTTGATGGAGCTTAACGGTGGCAGTTGGCAAGTGCTATTACCCGGTGAGAGCGAATGGCGAACAATGCAAGCTGGAGAGTCATTTACCGTTGATGCAAATGTTACCTTTCTAGTAAAGGTCAGCGAGTTTGCTGACTACTGTTGTTCGTATAGTTAATGAGCAGTTGTTAACCTTTCTGAAAAGCCCGTGTGATGCGGGCTTTTGCATATTTTATCCGCAACGCATGATCTAAATCATCTGTGGTTACAATCAATTACTAATTATCTGCGATTTTCGCTTGTGTTAATTCAATTCGCCCCCAATACTAACTGTGAGGTAACAAGAAAAAAGGATACCCTATGAAGATTAATATTTCTGGTCATCATGTTGACGTTACTGAGGCTGTTAGAGCTCATATCAACGAGAAGTTCTCGAAAATTGCTAGCCATTTTCCATCATTAATATCACTCGATATTATTCTTTCAAAAGAACACAATAAGTATCAGGCTGAGATTAGTACAACCTATGAAGGCGCACGTTTATCAGTAAAAGCTGAAGATGATGTGATGTACCCAGCTATCGCAGGTGCTGCTAAAAAACTAGATGCATCACTGAAACATCGTAAAGGGCAAATGAAAGCCAAACTACACGAAAAGCCGGTCAGTACTACACCGGAAATTGCCCACGAAATTATTCAGGAAATGAACCTGAGCTAATTACAGAGCACTAGCCTAAGCGGCTAGACTTAAACTAAATCTGAAAAAGCCAACCGTTGCGAAACGCTTGGCTTTTTTGGTTTTAATATTTAGCTGTCAGATTGATGATCTGACCCCGATAAAGTAGACACAGGGTTTAATTAACTTGTTCGTACTGCATGGGACTTTTATACCCTAGGGTGCCATGTCTTCTTACTGAGTTGTAGTATTTTTCAATATAAAAATACGTTTGTGTTGTCATTTCACTACGACTCAGTTCATTTAAATTCTTTATCCACTCCTTTTTATACTGCGCGAAAAAGCTTTCTGAGCACGCGTTATCCCAGCAGTTACCTTTTCTAGACATACTCACTGTGACACCTCTATTAGTTAACCACTTCACTGTTTCCTTTGCGACATACTGAGCTCCTTGATCTGAATGAAAGAGCAAGTTCGAACCATCAGGTTTGCGTGCAGACCATGCTTTTCTCAGGGTTTTAATAACTAACTCGGCGTTGTTTATCCGGCTTGTTACCCAGCCAACAACCTTACGAGAATACAAATCAAGGATGACGCATAAATACTGCCAACCATCTTTACAGCGTACTTGTGTGATATCTGATACCCACACGGTATTTGCTGTATCAACATTAAACTGGCGTCGTAATAAATTACTCGCTTTGATTGTACCTTCTTTCTTCGCGCGACTTGTATAGCGTCTCTTACCTGATTTTGAACGATAGCCAACGCTTTGTAATAGTCTCTGCACACGTCCCTTACTGCAATCAAAGCCATGCGCTACCGCAGCCTCCCAAAGCTTTCTATAACCAGGAATGCAGTGCTCTTGGTCGCTGACATGCTTTAGAAATTTCAGTAACGAACTGTTCTCTTTATGGCGTGTGCTAGGTAATTGCTTTAACCATTTATAATACCCAGCCGGCGACACAGATAACCAACTGCACAACTTCTTCACTGTGCGTTTGGCGTCTGTGACCTTGTGGATATATTCGAACCTTATTCTTTTAGGCTGTCGAAGTAGACCTTCGCCTTTTTTAAAACGTCATTCTCCAACTGAGCATCTTCGAGTTGCTTCTCAAGCTTACGAATTTGGCGTTCTAAATCTGCGTATGATTTGTCAGGGTCTTGGTTCTTTAGTGGCTTTGCCGTTTTCTTTTTCGAGGTCATGTGACTTCTCCAACTTGATAGCATGTCAAGATGAATTCCGTATTTATTAGCGACCATCCAGAGCGGTCATCAGTCAGCTAAAGCATCGAGAACCAAAAACGAAAAAAGAACAATGGCTCAAAGCATTAGTTGAAAGACGGGGTGTGAAGTGTGCCGCCATTGCATTAGCAAATAAAACAGTTAGGACAGCGTATGCCATGCTGAAAAAGGGCACGAGTTATGAACCCAGTTTACTAGCCAATTAATATTTAGCCTTCAATAACAGAAACAACAGTATTGACCAAGAACCTGCGTTAAGCGGTTAGACCCACCCTTGATAGCCTGTAAAGTGCCTGGCGTGTTAAAACACCGAGTAGGAGAAGAGGCACAAGGGCGCGAATACATCAAAGGGCCGAGGTAGCTCCTCATTATGAGCCCGCATATAAGCACGCAGTCTGACAAAATTAACGAAGGGTATTGTGCAATAGGAGGAGTCCATATAAGGCGTTTTAACGCCGAACAAACATGGAGATATTAGATATCAGTCGTTAGAAGTTAGATTAAAAAACAACGGCTTGACACAAGTGGTAGGCAGTCTAGTGTTGCTAACTTGCTAACTTGCTAACTTGCTAACTTGCTAACTTGCTAACTTGCTAACTTGCTAACTTGCTAACTTGCTAACTTGCTAACTTGCTAACTTGCTCTGCTTCCAATCTCACCTAAAACGCTGTAAGTTGCTTGTAACTAAGAATAAAACACACACAACTTATGCAATCAGCAGTATCAAATTGGCAGTCTAAATTAAATGCTTTAGGGCCGGGGATTTTAATGGCTACAGCCGCCATTGGTGGCTCACATCTAGTAGCATCAACACAAGCCGGGTCGTTATTCGGCTGGCAGCTATTTTGGCTAATCATTGTAGTTAACGTATTGAAGTACCCATTCTTTCGATTTGGCATGGAGTACACGCTCGCGACCAAACAAAGTTTAGTTGAGGGCTACAAGCAAAAAGGACCTGGGTATTTCTATAGCTTTATTGCGCTTAATATAGTCGCCGCCGTAGTGAATACTGCGGGGGTTTTATTATTAACGGCCAGTCTGTTGCACTATGCATTACCTGTCACAATTTCTGTAACCTTATTATGCTGGCTGATTTTAGCTGTGTGTTTGCTTATTTTGTTGTTAGGGCATTTTAAAGCGCTCGATAATGTCTCAAAGCTCATTATGGGGCTGTTAACGGTTACTACCTTAGCAGCGCTAGTTGTTGCTATTAATAATGGCCCAATGGCACCGGTTGACTATGTGGGGCCGTCGCCGTACGAACTTGCTATGCTCGGCTTTATGGTCGCGCTCATGGGCTGGATGCCTGCGCCTATCGAAATATCAGCAATTAGCTCACTGTGGCTAAAAGAAAAGCAGCATCAACAAGTCGTGACAAAACAACAAGGCTTGTTTGATTTTAATTTGGGCTACTGGCTTACCGCAGCACTTGCGTTAGTGTTTTTCTCATTAGGTGTATTAGTGCAATATGGCCAAGCACAAGCAGTGCAATTAGGTGGAGTCGCCTTTGCCAAGCAGCTAATTGATATGTATGCCCTCACTATGGGCGAGTGGGCAAGGCCTCTGGTTTCAGGTATCGCTTTTTTATGTATGTTTGGCACCACACTTACGGTACTTGACGGCTACGCCAGAACATTAAATGAGTCGCATAAACTGCTACCGATTAAACAATCTAAGCACAGTTTAAATATGTGGTTATTACTACAAGCATTTGCAGGTATGGCAGTGATTTTATTCTTTAAATCAGCCCTTAATCCAATGCTTACTTTTGCTATGACCCTCGCTTTTGTAACCACTCCTGTATTTGCATGGCTGAACTTTAGTTTAGTGCGCTCAGAACCCAGCATTCATCACTCACCTTTATTACGCACCCTAAGCTGGCTAGGTTTGCTTTATTTAGTGGGCTTTGCGCTGGTGTTTTTGGTTTGGAAGGGAATGTAAATGGGAGCTGTCAGCTTTCAGCCGTCAGTTTATAGCTGATCGAGAAGGGGCTTAGTTATTTGTATTTATAAACAATTATAACTTTACATTCATTTCTCAGTTTTTATGCTGTTTGACGGCTGATAGCTCTAACTCAACTCCCTAATCGCATTACTAATCCCATCTAGCGTGAGTGGGTACATGCGGTTATCCATTAACTGCTTTATAAAATCAATTGATTGATAATAGCGCCAGTGTTCAACGGGTTGTGGGTTGAGCCAAGCGACTTTATCAAAGTGATTGGTTATGCGGTTTAACCAAGCGCTGCCGGGTTCTTCATTCCAATGCTCCACGCTGCCACCAGGGTAAGCGATTTCGTAAGGGCCCATGGTGGCATCGCCAACAAAGATCACCTTGTAGTCGCTGGTGAACTTGTTAATCAAGGTCATGGTATCAATGACGTTTGAGTGACGACGCTCGTTGTCTTGCCAAACATGCTCATATAAACAGTTATGAAAATAGTAAAACTCAAGGTGTTTAAACTCGCTGTGGGCGGCGCTAAATAGCTCTTCGCAGGTATGAATGTAATCATCCATTGAACCGCCGATATCAAACAACATTAATACTTTTACTGCATTATGGCGCTCTGGTGCCATTTTCACATCCAACATACCGCCTTGCTTTGCAGTTGCGCGGATGGTTTCGGTTAAATCGAGAGTATCACTTGCACCAGTACGGGCAAATTTACGCAGTTTTTTTAGAGCGAGTTTAATGGTGCGCGAGCCGATTTCACGGTCACTATCAAGGTTTCGGTAGCTGCGTTTATCCCACACTTTTACCGCACGGCGATGTCGGTTACCGTCTTGGCCTATGCGCACACCTTCAGGGTTATACCCATAGGCGCCAAATGGTGAAGTGCCACCGGTACCCACCCACTTATTGCCCCCTGCATGGCGCTTTTGCTGCTCTTCAAGGCGTTGCTTGAGGGTTTCCATGAGTTTATCAAGGCCGCCCATGGCTTGTAATTGCGCTTTTTCTTCTTCGCTTAAGTGTTTTTCAAACTCTTTGCGCAGCCAATCATCAGGCAAGGCATGTTGCTGTTTTAAGCTTTCGAGCAGATCAAGGTCGGCCACGCCACTAAAATAATCTGCAAAGGCTTTATCAAAACGATCAAAGTGGGTTTCATCCTTGACCATGATGGTACGCGCTAAGTAATAAAACGCGTCAACATCGGCAAAAATAACCCCTTGCTTGAGCGCATTGATCAAATCAAGTAGCTCTCGCAAACTAACAGGTAAGCGATATTCGCGAAGTTTAAAGAAAAACGCAATTAACATCTTAACGGCGGCTCATAAACGCAAGTTTTTCGATTAAGCTAATGTCTTGCTCGTTCTTCAATAGTGCGCCAAACATTGGCATTAAGCCGCCTTTTTGGCTTTTATCATGCAGTGTTTTAGCGTCTATATCTTCGGCCATCAGTAGCTTTAACCAATCGAGTAGTTCGCTGGTTGATGGCTTTTTCTTAATGCCATTTACGTCACGTAGATTAAAGAACACCTCAAGTGCTTGGCGAACTAAATCTTGTTTAACATGCGGGTGATGTACATCGATAATTTGTGCCATTTCTTCACTACTTGGAAAATCAATGTAATGGAAAAAACAACGACGTAAAAAGGCGTCTGGCAGTTCTTTTTCGTTATTTGACGTAATGATCACAATCGGACGTTGCTTTGCAATAACTCGCTCGCCAGTCTCATAAACATGAAACTCCATTTTATCGAGCTCTAATAGCAAGTCGTTGGGAAATTCAATATCGGCTTTGTCTATTTCATCAATCAATAGCACAGGGCGCTTGTTATGTTGCTCACCATAGGTAAAGGCTTGCCATAATTTCCCTTTTACAATGTAGTTGCTGATATCGTGCACACGCTCATCACCTAACTGGCTATCGCGAAGGCGCGATACCGCATCATATTCATACAGGCCTTGCTGCGCTTTAGTGGTTGATTTGATATGCCATTGAATTAGCGTGGTGTCTAAGCTTTTTGCAAGCTCCTCGGACCAGCATGGTTTTACCTGTGCCAGGTTCACCTTTAATTAGCAGGGGTTTTTCGAGCAATATTGCTGCGTTAACCGCTTGTTTTAATGAGTTACTGGCAATGTAGTTATCGGTTGAATTAAAAAGCACGATGTCACCTTATCTGGTCTGAGCAGTGATTAATAACGTCATGATGCCACAGTTAGTCGGCGTCTGAAAGGTATGCAAAACGCGGTACTGTTTTACCCTCTACAGTAACTGTTTCTGTAAACATACTAAGTGGGCGTGCCCACATACCAAATTCGCCATATAGCGCTTGATAAATTACCAATGGCTCATTAGTTTCGCTGTGGGTAGCAATATATTCAACTTTGTATTTTGGGCCTTTGTAATGTTGGTAAATACCGGGTTTGATTGTCATGTGTTTATCTCGCATCTTGGAGTCATTTGGGTATAATTGCAGTTTGCACATTTTACGCTGAAACAAACTGCCTAAACTATGAATTATATTTCGTTAGATGAATACAAAAAAGCCTGGGTTTTTCGTCATAAAGATATGCCGATAAGCAGCGAAGACGCAGCGCAAATTAAACCAATGAGCGTTGAACGCGCTGCGGTCTTATGGACTACTATGGTGAGCCGCGAACATGATCACCCTGACTTTTTTGATAAAACAGATTGGTGTGGCAAAGACGACAGCTTTTCAGAGACTATTAATTGGGAAAACGCTTGGGAAGCGGGTGATGAGCAGTTACCAGAAGAAATCCTAAACCACTTAGCGTGGGAAGCTAATACCACTGTTTATTTTTGTATGGCTCGCGACAATATCATTGAAACCAGCTTTGCCGTTTTCAAGCGTTGTTGGCAAAACTTTATGTTTTTAGCTGATGGTAGTTTGTTGTTAGGTAAAAAGCGTGATGCAGTAGTGCAGTTTTTAGAAACTGGTAACGCAAAGTTGGGTAAAAAAGGCGCAGTAAAGTAGCGCTCAATAAACGCTCTATGCTATAAAACAGTCAAGCAATTGTTTTATAAGAGCGCGCATTGTCTAAACCAACTTCACAGAGCGAACACTCGCAACAAGCCGAAATTTGGCAAACTGATGCCGAGCGTGCTTTGTATGCGCAGTTATGTAATGCATTTTATGCTCGTGAGATCCCGCGTTTAGTCGATGAACCTGATACTGCAAGGCTTAAACGCTTATTAGCAAGTTTGCCTTACTATATTGAGCGTTTAGCTATGCGTATAGTTAGTGGCGATGCACCATTACAGCTTGATTCACAAAATGGCAGTTGGCTTGAAAAACAAAAAACAACGCCACCTGTTTATAATAAAAAAGACTCAAAAGACTTTTATAGTCAACATGCTAAGCGCGGGTTAATTGTTCCCGTGCTAATTAATGACGAGCAATGTACAACTGTGCGCATAGACAGCTTAGATCAAGTAAGCGACAATAAGGTACATTGCAACGAGCTTGGTTGGTTTGATACTTCAGGTGAATCGCTAGAAAGCACGCATATTCAACTGCTTAAGCCTGCAAAGGCAGTGATGGCGGCGGCGTGTTGCGGTCATCAATGGCAATTTAATAAACGCATCACACCTAAGCGTTTGTCATTAAGAGAAATGCTACTAGCAAGCAATATAAATTGGCGTAATTTAAAACGCCCTTTGACTTAATTTAACCGCGAAGGAGTGTTCAATGCGGGTTTTTCAATTCGCCTTGTTATGTTTGGCTTTATTTTTGCAATATCGTTTATGGTTTGGTCATAATGGTGTGCAAGATTACACTCGTCTGAAACAAGCGGTTACCTCTCATCAAGACACTAACGCGAAATTATTAAAGCGCAATACTGTACTTAAAGCAGATATAAAAGATCTAAAGCTTGGTCAAGAAGGTATCGAAGAGCGCGCGCGTAATGAATTAGGAATGATTAAACCTGGCGAAACCTTTATTCGCGTTTTGCCGATAACAACAAAATGAAAATTAAGCAAACTATAACCGCCATTGTTCCCGCTGCGGGGGTAGGGAGTCGAATGCAGCATTCGGCGCCAAAGCAGTATATTGAACTGGCGGGTAAAACTATTTTAGAACACACTCTGAGTAAACTTGCAGAACTTAACGAATTAAACACCATAAAAGTAGCAATTAGCGATGATGACGGCTACTTTGCTGATTTACCACACATAGATAAGCGTATTGAGCGTGTGAGTGGTGGTAAAGAGCGCGCTGATTCAGTGCTTAACGCCTTGCTATCACTTGCTGATAATCCACCTGATTGGGTACTTGTGCACGATGCAGCAAGGCCGTTAGTGTGTTTGGCTGATATTCAGCGTTTAATGACAGAATGCATCGCTGCCAATGAAGGCGGTATCTTAGCGTCAAAAGTAAAAGACACCATTAAGCGCGGTCATACCCACAGTGAGCAAACAGTGCCTCGTGATGATTTATGGCAGGCACTCACTCCTCAGTTTTTCCCTTATCAAGCGCTGACTAATGCGCTATCAAGTGCCCTTAAAAATGGTGTGACTATCACTGATGAAGCATCGGCAATTGAATGGGCTAAGCAGCCTGTTAAGCTGGTTGCCGGTCGCAGTGACAATATTAAAATCACCACCCCAGAAGATTTAGATTTAGCAGCATTTTTACTGCAAAAACAACAAAACGAGAGTACCTCATGATTCGAATTGGCCATGGCTTTGATGTACACAAATTTGGCGGCGAAGGCCCGTTGGTAATTTGTGGTGAAAAAATAGATTACCCACAAGGCTTTTTAGCGCATTCAGATGGTGATGTTGCCATTCACGCATTGTGTGATGCTATTTTAGGTGCATTAGCAATGGGGGATATTGGCAAGCATTTTCCAGACACTGCGAGCGAATACGAAAATATTGATAGCCGAATTTTACTACGCCACGTGGTTGGGCTTGCTAAAGAGCAAGGTTACGTACTTGGCAATGCCGATGTCACGATTGTTGCGCAAGCACCAAAAATGTTGCCACATATTCAAGCAATGCGTGAAAACTTATGCCAAGACCTTGAAGCTGATATTTCACAAGTTAATGTGAAAGCAACAACCACAGAGAAGCTTGGGTTTGAAGGCCGCAAAGAAGGTATTTCAAGCCACGCAGTGGTGATTATGAGCAAACTAAGCGCATGAGTGAGTTAAACTACCTATACGGTAAACCTCTTTCTAAGGCTGACTTTAAAACTCACGCCGAAGACTTCATGGTTGATGAAGACTTAGGTATTGAGTTTACTGGTTCTGGTGAGCATGTTTGCTTGCAGGTTGTAAAAAAAGGCGAAAATACTCAGTTTATTGCGAAACGCATTGCCGAAAAAGCAGGGGTATCCCCTCGTGACGTGAGTTATGCAGGCTTAAAAGACCGTCATGGCGTGTGTACACAGTGGTTTAGCGTGCCAGTACCAATTAAAAAGCACATAGAATTTAGTGAACTAAATAACGAGCAATTTTTTGTAATTTCGCAACAGCGTCATAATCGTAAGCTCAGAACGGGTTGCCATAAAGGCAATCGCTTTACCATTACGTTACGCAACGTGAGTGAGCCGCTGGATATTTTGTGCCGTATCAACGCGGTGCGTGCAGGGGTGCCTAATTACTTTGGTGAGCAGCGCTTTGGGCATGGTGGTCACAACCTTGAAATGGCAAAACGCATGTTTGCTGGAGAGCTTATCCGCGATAAAAAATTGCGTGGTTTAGTTATTTCAGCTGCACGATCTTATGTATTTAATGAAATTGTGAGTATGCGGGTTGCCGAGCATGGCCTTGCAAAAACAATGCACCGCGAAGTGTTTATGCTCAGCGGCAGTAATGCATTTTTTGAAGACAACATTAGTGATGACAATATTGCTCGCTTAGCGTCTGGTGATATTGTGATGTCGGCCCCCATGGTTGGTAAAGGCGAAAAAGGCCTGACCGAAACCGAAAAAGTGTGGCTAGAACCTTATCAATCTTGGATAGAGGGCCTTAGCGAACTTGGCCTTAAGAATGAGCGTAGAATGTTACGCCTTATTCCTGATTCATTAGCTGTTGAAACGATTGACGAAACTACTTTAAAGTTAAGTTTTGGTCTACCAAAAGGCTGTTTTGCTACTGCCTTACTACGTGAGTTGGTGGACTATCAAGATGCAAGCCCCAGAGAACAAAAACAAAAGGATGCGTAAATGAAAATCTTATTGAGCAATGATGATGGCGTACATGCTAAAGGGATTGCGGTTTTGTATCATGCATTAACGCAAATTGCAGATGTGACTTTAGTGGCGCCAGATCGCAATTGCAGTGGCGCAAGTAATTCATTAACGTTAATGAATCCACTGCGTGCAACTACCCTTGATAATGGTTTCATTTCAATTAATGGCACGCCGACTGACTGTGTGCACTTAGGGGTTAACGAGTTAACTGAGCAGCAGCCAGATCTCGTGGTAGCAGGAATAAACCACGGTGCCAATTTAGGTGATGACACCTTGTATTCAGGTACTGTTGCCGCCGCCACTGAAGGCCGCCACTTAGGACTTCCTGCCATTGCTGTGTCGTTATGCTCTAAAGAAGGAAATCACTTTGAAACTGCAGCTGCGGTTGCGGTGAGTATTATCAAAGAGTTGGCATCGCACCCATTACCGAAAGATCAAATCATCAACTTAAACGTGCCAGATATTCCACTTACTGAGCTAAAAGGAGTTAAGGTAACCCGTTTAGGTTCGCGCCATAAAGCTGAGACCATGACGAAACAACAAGACCCATGGGGCCGTGACATTTATTGGTATGGTACCCTTGGTGCTGAAAGTGATGCAGGTGAAGGCACTGATTTTTACGCCATAAATAATGGTTACGCATCAGTGACCCCGCTTAGTGTTGATATGACAGCGAAAGAAAGTTTACAAGCAGTCGATAGCTGGTTAGCAAATATGGAGATTAATAGTGCTGACTAATTATAATCGCAGCGCACTGGCATTAGCAGAGTTATTGAAACGCGAAGGTGTAGAAGACAGCACTGTGCTTGAAGCGATAGCCTCAACACCCAGACACATTTTTATCGATGATGTTTTGCAACACAAAGCTTATCAAAATACCGCACTGCCAATCGGTCAAGGACAAACTATTTCGCAGCCATATATTGTCGCACGCATGACTGAGCTGCTCCGCTTAGCGGGCGTACGTGATAAAGTGCTCGAAATTGGCACAGGGTCTGGCTACCAAACGGCAATACTGGCAAAAACCTTCACTAAAGTGTGCTCGGTAGAGCGTATAAAAGCACTACAGTGGCAAGCAAAACGCCGTTTGCACAAACTCGATTTATATAATGTCACCATGAAACATGGTGATGGTTGGCAAGGCTGGCAATCACAAGCGCCGTTTGAGGGGATTATTGTTACAGCTGCAGCCGCCACTATGCCACAAGGGTTACTTGCTCAATTGGCTGATGGGGGCGTTATGATTGCACCTATCGGTGAGCAAGATCAGCAATTAATGATGGTCGTTAGAAATGGCGATACTTTCACAGAACATAAAGTTGCACCAGTAAGATTTGTACCTTTGGTACCTGGTGATATTGAATAGGACGTTAAACTTTGAAGTTGTTTACTAAGTTATATGATATGGCACTGGTATGGGCTAAACATCGCCATGCAGAGCGTTATTTAGCAGGGATGAGTTTTGCTGAATCTGTTTTTTTTCCGGTACCACCGGATGTCATGCTAGCACCTATGTCACTTGCTCAACCAGATAAAGCATGGCGCTTTGCCAGCTTTACGACTATTGCTTCAGTGATTGGCGGTATTTTAGGTTACTTACTTGGCTTTTGGTTATTCGAACCAGTAGTTGAACCGTTGATTGCGCAAATGGGTTGGCAAGCCAAATTTGACACAGCGCTAAGTTGGTTTGAAAACTATGGTGTATGGGTGGTGTTTTTAGCGGGCTTCTCTCCTATACCTTATAAGGTTTTCACCATAGGTGCTGGTTTGATGCAAATGGCATTTCTGCCGTTTCTAATTGCTTCGGCAATTGGTCGTGGCGCACGCTTTTTCTTAGTGTCGGCTTTAATGAAGTGGGGCGGCGTTAAAATGGAGCAGAAATTACGTCAATATGTTGAAGCGCTTGGCTGGGGATTAGTTGTTTTAGTTGTGGTTGCGTACTTTTTACTGCGATAACCCGTAAAACCATTAAACTAGTACGATAAGGAGCATTTTACGATGAGCAGGCAGATAACAGTCTATGTTACTTTGTTTCTTAGTATTTTGCTCTTTGGTTGTACTTCTCGCGAAGCCCCAGCACCGGTGAGTAGTTTAGACAATAAAGTTAAACCCGCCACTCGCAAAGTAAATATCTCTGGCTCAAAATATGTAGTCAAAAAGGGCGATACTTTATATTCAATTGCTTTTAGCGCTCAGCAAGATTTTCGAACCCTCGCAAAAATAAACGATATTCCAGCACCTTATACCATCTTCCCTGGGCAGAATATTTCGCTCATAAAATCGGCACAAAAACAAAAAAAGACGAAAAAATATACGAATTCGAGTAAAAAGTCTACTGTTTCTATACAAAAAAATAACAAAAAATTAAAGAAAGAGCTTGATCAGCCAAAACAACGAGAGTATGTTCAGAAACAAGCCAACAAAATAATTAGTGAAAAAAAACGTAATTCTAATGCAAAAGTTGTATGGAACTGGCCTGCTAAAGGTAAAGTAACGCAACGCTTCTCTAATAAAGAGAATGGCTTTAAAGGGTTACAGAATCACTAATAAACAAGGGGCTTCTGTTGTAGCTGCTGCACATGGAACTGTGGTATACGCGGGCAACGCATTGAGGGGGTATGGTAATTTAATCATTTTGAAACACAATGATGATTACCTAAGTGCTTACGCGCACAATTCAAAGTTGCTTGTAAAGGAAAAACAGGAAGTAAAGGCGGGGCAGAAAATAGCAGAAATGGGCAGTTCAGACTCTACGGTTACGGCTTTGAGATTTGAAATTCGTTATCGGGGTCAAGCAGTCAATCCTGCTAAGTATCTACCTTAGCCATTTAGGGTATTGATAAAGTGATTTAGCTCAATCACATATTTGCTCGGGAGGACGCTTATGGGTCACACAGCAAAACTTGAGAAAAAAACTGACGCGATTGACGATAAATTTGATGACACGGTAGTCGAAGAAGAGTCTTCTGAATTACTTGAAGAAGTCGACAACGAAGATGAAATTTTTGCAAAAGAAGAAGTTGCCAAGAATTTAGATGCTACACAGCTGTATCTTGGTGAGATTGGTTTTTCTCCGCTGTTAAGCGCAGAAGAAGAAGTCTATTTTGCTCGAAAAGCACTGAAAGGCTGTGAAGCCTCTCGCAAGCGAATGATTGAAAGTAATTTACGTTTAGTGGTGAAAATTGCCCGCCGCTATAACAACCGTGGCCTTGCGCTACTAGACCTTATTGAAGAAGGTAATTTAGGCCTTATCAGAGCCGTTGAGAAATTTGACCCAGAACGAGGTTTCCGTTTTTCAACTTATGCAACTTGGTGGATACGTCAAACCATTGAACGTGCCATCATGAACCAAACACGTACGATTCGTTTACCTATTCATGTGGTCAAAGAGCTTAATGTTTATTTAAGAACAGCCCGTGAATTAACGCAGAAACTTGACCATGAACCCACTGCAGAAGAAATTGCAGAGTGCTTAGATAAGCCGGTTGAAGATGTTACTAAGATGCTGCGTTTAAACGAAAAAATCACCTCGGTGGATACACCTATCGGTGGTGAAAATGACAAAGCGTTATTAGATATTATCGCCGATGAGAAAGACTACGGTCCAGAAGGCGAAGTACAAAACAATGACATCAACAAGCACATTGTTGATTGGCTTGGAGAGTTAAACCCGAAACAGCGTGAAGTACTTGCTCGTCGTTTTGGTTTACTGGGCTATGAGCCATCAACCCTTGAAGATGTTGGTCGTGAAATTGGCTTAACACGTGAACGTGTAAGACAAATTCAAGTGGAAGCATTACGTCGCTTAAAAGACATTTTGCAACACGAAGGTTTAAGTACAGATAGCCTATTCGACCAATTCACCTGATTTGACAACAATGAATACCTGATCAAGGGTATAGAACCCACGGGTTCAGAACACACAAAAAAGCTGACGTTACGTCAGCTTTTTTATATCCACTCAAATTTTAAAGTAAATCTTTTAATTGATACAGTAGTTGGTGTGCTTGTCTTGGCGTTAGGCTATCTGGATCAAGCTGTTTTAAGGTTAATTCAAGCTCTGAAGGTTCATCATCAAAACTTAATGTTTGCTGTTGTTGCTCAATAGGGGCAGTAACAGGTTGATGATTCTCAAGCATTTTAAGCTTTTGTTTTGCTTGTTGGATAACCGCTTTTGGTACACCAGCCAAAGCAGCAACTTGTAAACCAAAGCTCTTGCTTGCTGCGCCTTCAAGCACGGTATGCATAAAGGCAATGGTGTCGTTGTGCTCAATGGCATCGAGGTGCACATTAACCAGCCCCGTTTTTTGCTCGGCCAGTTCGGTTAGCTCAAAATAGTGGGTTGCAAACAAAGTTTTAGCAGCAATTTTTGATGCTAAATAATCAGCCGTTGCATAGGCAAGCGATAAACCATCATAAGTTGAAGTACCGCGACCAATTTCATCCATCAGTACCAGTGATTGCGCTGTGGCGTTATTTAAAATTGTTGCCGTTTCGGTCATTTCAACCATGAAGGTTGAGCGCCCTGATGCTAGGTCATCACTTGCGCCAATACGCGTAAAAATACGGTCAATATTACCAATTTCTGCACTATCAGCAGGAACGTAACAACCAATGTGAGCCATCAAAACAATAAGTGCGGTTTGGCGCATATAGGTCGATTTACCACCCATATTTGGACCTGTGATAATTAACATTTTACGGTCGTTATTAAGCTCTACAGGGTTGGCAATAAACGGGTCTTTCATTACTTGTTCTACCACTGGGTGGCGACCCTGTTTAATACTGATATTATCGTTATCGCACAGTGTTGGCTTAGCATAATTGAGCGCTTGCGCACGTTGACCAAATTGTTCAGTACATCTAAATCTGCTAAAACAGCTGCCATTGTTTGTAACTGCTCAATGTGCGGAGCAATAAACTCAAAGAGTTGCTCGTAAAGCTGTTTTTCAAGTGCTAGCGCTTTTGACTGGCTACCAAGTACTTTATCTTCGTGCTCTTTAAGCTCAGGGATAATATAGCGCTCATTATTTTTTAGCGTTTGACGGCGAATATAATCGGCAGGAACCAAGTGCGAGTTAGCGCGACTTACTTCAATAAAAAAGCCATGCACCTTGTTATAGCCAATTTTTAAAGTGCTAATGCCTGTGCGTTCACGCTCACGTTCTTCAAGCTTTTCGAGAATATCGGTTGCGCCTTGGCTTAGGGCACGCCATTCATCAAGCTCACTGTTATAACCCGGGGCAATAACACCCCCATCACGAATAAGTACCGGTGGGGTTTCGATGACAGCACGTTCTAGTAAGTCTTGTAGCTCAGGTAATTGCTGTGATTGCGCTATTATTTGACTAATACGCGGATCGTTGGCGTCCAAAAGTAATTCGTGTAATGGTGCCAGAGCTTGCAGTGCGCTACGCAGGCGCGTTAAATCACGCGGGCGTGCTGTGCAAAGCGCTAAACGGGCGATAACACGCTCAATGTCGCCAATTTGCTTTAATGACTCTTGTAGCTCACCACATAATTGCGCATCGATAATTGCACTAATAGCGTTTAGTCGAGAGTTGAGCTCTGTTTTGCTGCGCACTGGTGTATGAATACGACGCTTTAATAAGCGTGAACCCATCGCAGTCGCTGTTTTATCAAGTACTTGTGCAAGCGTGTTTTCGTAGCCGCCTGATAAATTAACTGTTAGTTCAAGGTTTTTACGGGTTGCGGCATCTAAGAATCACCGCGTGTTCGTTTTGCTCAAGGGTAATCGCACGAATATGCGGCAGGGCAATACGTTGAGTGTCTTTTACATATTGCATTAAGCAGCCCGCAGCCACCAAAGCAGCGTGTGCTTTGTCTACACCAAAACCAACTAAATCTTTGGTGCCAAATTGGTCGCAAAGTAAATGCTGTGCAGTATCTAAATCAAATTCCCATTCTGGGCGACGACGTGCGCCTTTGATATGTTCAATTAAATGCACATTTGCAAATGTTTCACTATAGAGCAGCTCAGCAGGGGCTAAACGTTGTAATGTTGAGCTAAATGCTTCATCAGTATTTACTTCTAACACATTGAATCTGCCAGAGTTAATATCTAAATAAGCAATACCATATAAGCCTTGTTTACTTTGCCACACACTGGTTAGCAAGTTGTCTTGGCGTTCTTGTAATAACGCTTCGTCAGAAATAGTGCCCGGTGTAACAATGCGCACAACTTTACGCTCAACAGGGCCTTTGCTAGTAGCTGGGTCGCCAACTTGTTCACAAATAGCCACCGACTCACCCATTTGTACAAGGCGAGCTAAATAGTTCTCTACTGCGTGATAGGGCACACCCGCCATTGGAATGGGATCGCCACCGGCTTTACCTCGGTGGGTTTGAGAAATATCAAGAAGTTGTGCTGCACGCTTGGCATCATCAAAGAAAAGTTCGTAAAAGTCGCCCATACGATAAAACAATAAAATATCCCGATGCTCGGCTTTTATTTTTAGATACTGCTGCATCATAGGGGTTTGTTGTTTTATAGTGTGCGGTGCATAAAGATCAAACGACATGTATTTACCCAAAGGCTGAATATGGAATTACATCAAGAGATTAAAACACTTGCTGCGAAATTAGGAGCTATTTTAACGGATAAACGCTTATGGATCACTACCGCAGAATCATGCACTGGCGGTGGAGTGAGTTATGCGCTCACCGATACCCCGGGCAGTTCTAATTATATTGACCGAGCGTTTGTTACTTATAGTAACCAAGCAAAACATGAGCTCATTGGCGTTAGCGAGCAAACCTTAAACAGCTTTGGCGCGGTGAGTGAACAAACCGTTGTTGAAATGGCATCGGGGGCGGCAAAAGCTGCAAACGCCGATATCGCAATAGCTATTTCGGGGATAGCAATTACAGGTGGTGGAACACTGGATAAACCTGTGGGATTAGTGTGGTTTTGTATTCATTTGGCTGGTCAAAACTACTCAAGCAAACAGGTTTTCGCTGGTGATAGAGCTGAAGTTAGACTGCAAGCTATTGTTTATTCATTAAAAAACATAATTGAATTGATAAAATCTGAAAATTAGCTTGATACTGTGATTTCATACAGTATACTGTCTGCATTAGCCGGATTTGGAGAACAGAATGAACGATAACAAACAAAAAGCCTTAGACGCTGCTTTATCACAAATTGAGCGTCAATTTGGTAAAGGCTCAATTATGAAACTGGGCGACAACAAAGCCCTAGATATTGAAGCAATCTCAACAGGTTCACTAGGTATCGATATCGCACTAGGTATTGGTGGTTTACCTACAGGCCGTATTGTTGAAGTGTATGGTCCTGAATCATCAGGTAAAACAACACTTACTTTACAAGTTATCGCTGAAGCTCAAAAGCAAGGTAAAACGTGTGCATTCGTAGATGCTGAGCACGCTCTAGATCCTGTATACGCACAAAAATTGGGCGTAAACATTGATGATTTACTTGTTTCTCAGCCAGACACGGGTGAGCAAGCATTAGAAATTTGTGACATGTTAGTTCGTTCAAGTGCTGTTGATGTTGTGATTGTTGACTCGGTAGCAGCTTTAACACCTAAAGCTGAAATCGAAGGTGACATGGGTGACTCACACATGGGTCTGCAAGCTCGCTTAATGTCACAAGCATTACGTAAGCTTACAGGTAACATCAAGCGTTCAAACACACTATGTATTTTCATCAACCAAATCCGTATGAAAATTGGTGTTATGTTTGGTAACCCTGAAACAACAACAGGCGGTAACGCACTTAAATTCTACGCTTCAGTACGTATCGATATTCGTCGTATTGGTTCAGTGAAAGAAGGCGATGAGGTTGTTGGTAACGAAACCCGCGTTAAAGTTGTTAAAAACAAGGTTGCTCCGCCGTTTAAACAAGCTGAGTTCATCATCATGTATGGTGAAGGTATTTCTAAACAAGGCGAACTAATCGATCTAGGCGTTAAGCATAAGATTGTTGAAAAATCAGGTGCTTGGTACAGCTACAATGGCAGCAAAGTTGGTCAAGGTAAAGCAAACTCAATTAAGTTCTTAAAAGACAACCCAGAGATCGCAGATGAGATCGAAGGTAAGTTACGTGAGATGTTATTACTTCAAGCAACTGTGCAACCAGAAGATGGTGAAGATGCAAACTTATTAGCTGAAGACGAGCTATAAACACCGCAAAAGAGTATAGTTAAGCGTGATTTGACCCGCACTTAACACAAAAAGACCGCTACACAGTTAGCGGTTTTTTTATGGTTGCTTGTAGTTGCGATTTTATATCGCGTTTAATTACAGAACTTAATGCGGGATATACCCGCAGTTGTTGGAGTAGGAAGTAGTTTGTCGCATTTTCAATTCAGTGACAATTTTAAGTTATTTTACACGTTCAATATATTCGCTACGACGCCATAAAATAGCAGCAAGAGTTGCCAGAGGGATTATCAAAAAAATCGCTATTGTTTCAAATAGCGCATTATCGTCATATATGAATGCCAAGCTGGTAGCTGGTATTGTCATCAGCGTGAAAATTCGATACATAAGTTCTGTATCAGTTCGATATATGAGAGCTGTTTGGCAATCAGGGCAAGTGAATAGTTTACCGTCAACCCTGTCTATTGGTGTACTCGCTTTGGCTATTGGAAACTTCCATCCACAATCTGGACATCTTCTAGAGCGTTTCGATTTTTTAGCATCCATTAATCTGTACCAAATAACTAAAATATTCATTTTTTAATACACTACAGAAAAATTTATAAGGTGCAATGAAGTGAAGGTTATTCGCTATGTTTTTTGCTCTTAGAGTAAAATGGGGTAATAAAAAAGCCGCATATGATGCGGCTTTTCATGTACTTAAAGCTTAAAACTTGTCGCTTTATAAAATTATAGCTGCCAGTTGAAAGATACTGAATAACTACGCGGTGCGCCGTAATAACCTTGCTCCCAGAACAAGCTATGTAAGTACTTTTCGTTAGTTACGTTATTAACGTTTAAGTTAACGCTCATGTGGTCATTAATATCGTATGTTGCCATTAGATTTAATAAGCCGTAAGCATCTTGCTTAGTAACAGGAACAACGCCAGACGGCTGAGTAGGTTGTACACGTTTAGTGTCGTCTTGCCATTGGTAGTTTAAACCAAAGGTTAAACCATCAACTTCAGGCACTTTATGAGTTACAGCAAGTTTAAATTGGTTTTCAGGTGTGTAGTTTTTAACTAATTCATCACCATCAATGTTTAGATTGCTGAAACTAAAGCTCGCGCTCAGCGTTTCGTTGATTTTGCCACTAAGCTCTACTTCAATACCATCACTGTTAATACCATCTGCGCCATAGTAGCGAGTGTCATCAGGTAATGAACCTGGGATAGCAACAGCAAGGCCAACTTGTTTTGCATCAAAGTAGGCTACAGTTACAAATAAGTCGTCATCAAGTAGCTGTGCCTTTACACCAATTTCGCTACTTTTACCTGTGATTGGATCTAAATAATCACCGTTTACGTCACGCTCTGTTTGCGGAACAAAGGTTTCTGTGTAGCTTGCGTAAGTTGAGAAGCTTTCGTTGATATCATAAACAACACCGAAGTACGGCACTGTTTGGTCGCTATCTTTGTCTTTTGCAACGCCGTAAGAGGCACCTTCCGTTTCCCAATTTACTTGGCTTACACCCGCTAAAATGCTGAATGCGTCAGTTGCACGAATGCGTGTTGAAATATATGCAGAGCGTTGACGGCTGGTGATATCAGCACCTGTTAAACCATCGGTTAGTGTTGGCACTGGTGCAACACCATCCCAACCACCTAGCTCAGGCATTGCAGGGAAACCATTGCCTGTTGTACGGTCATACAATGATTTATCTTTATTATCCATATCTGCTTGGTTTACACCAAATGACAGATCATGTTCCATACCAAATAAATCAAATTTACCTGTAGCGTAAATATCTAAAATGTCGTGCTTATCTTTGTGGTCATATTCACTAGCATAACCAGTTAGGCCAAGACCTGTTTCTCTGTCTGGTGTGCCGTAAACATAGAAAAGCTCAGAATCTTGCTCATTTTCTAAGTGCGCGTAGCTGGCTTTTAAGAACCAAGTATTGGTGATTGCTTGCTCAATTGATAAGAACAGCTGCTCAGTTGTGTTATTCCAATATGACCAATCTGAAGCAGTGCTGGTTGACGCATCAAAGTTTGTTGCTGAACCATCGCTGTAATAAAGTGGTAAGGCACCCCAAAGTGGGCTGTCGGCATCTTTCTTTTGATTTACATAGTTTGCAGTGACTACTGTGCTATCAGTTAATTGACCTTCGTAGGCTAGGTAATAAATTGTTTTATCTTGCTCGTAACGGTCAAGGTATGACTCAGTTTTGTGCTTAGTGAATACTGCACGTACAGCGTGGTTTTCGTTGATAGCTGTTGAAGCGTCAAGCTCTAAACGTTTGTTGTCCCAAGAGCCATACGATACAGACGCATTTACTTGTGTTTGATAAGTAGGGCGTTTTAGAACCATGTTCACGGTTGCTGAAGGGTTACCCGCACCTGTCATTAAACCATTGGCACCACGTACAATTTCAACACTATCAAAAATAGAGGTATCAAGAGTACCTTGGATTGAACCGTTGTCTTGTGGCATACCCATGCCATTAACCTGGAAGTTAGTGATTTCAAAACCGCGAGCTTTAAAATAAGTACGATCAGTTTCAATTTGCTCAACAGTCACACCCGGTGTGCTTTCAAGTACAGCGTTTAGATTATCGAGTGAGAAGTCATCCATTAATGCACGTGAAACAACAGAGATTGACTGTGGTGTCTCTTTAATTGTTAGCCCTAATTTGGTCGCAGACTGTGCTTCTTCAGTGATGTAGTTTTTATGATGCTGGCCATACACGGCAATTTTTTCAATTGCTTGTTCTTCTTTTTGTTGTTCTGCAAAAGCGTGGCCACTTAAAAGTGCTGAGGTCACAAGGCTTAATTGAGATAAGCGCAAAAATTTTGTTGATGACATGCAAAGTTCCAATTAGTTCAATGAATCGTGAAATTAATGCGTAATCTAATCTAAATGAAAATAATTTGCAATTAAGGTTTGCTGTTTTAGTGAATAATTGATTGCAAAAAAGTTTAAAGGGCACAGAAATATAAAAAGGAGATATAAAAAAAGCGGCCGAAGCCGCTTCAGGAAGTAAAATAAGTTTAAATCTTAAAAAACGTATTTTGCAGAAAACTGTAGACGATCCATATCACCGTCAGCACCGCTTTCTAGTTCACGCTCGGCATGTTTAAACTCAACACCAAAGGTGAGCTTTTTAACAGGCGAGTATAAAAGGTTGGCACTATAGCTTTGGCTCATTTCTGTAGGGTCGCCAGTCACTGCAAGTAAATCTGTGTTGTTATCTGCTGAGAAGAATGAGTAAAGGAAAGTAGAACGCCATTGGCTGTTCCAGTGTTGTTGGTAGGCAATAAAACCTGATGTTGAATCAATCGCATCTAAATCATCACCATCAAGCACAGCACCATTTGCTACGTTTAAACCAATGTAGCGGCCTAAACCTGAGCCTTGAGTTAGCATAAATTTAAGGTTATTTTGGCCAAAATTTACTTTACCTGAGGCGCTGATACCGAACGATGATGTATCTGCATCAATGCCATTTTGCTTGTAAGTTAATTGACGAGCAAGACCGGTAAATACTAATTCACCCCAATCAGCTTTATGTGCATAACGTGCTGTAAAGTCAGGCATTGATGCATCATCAGTGGCTACGCGAGCGCCGTCTACTGTGACTGTGCTCTCTGGGTTTTCGATAGAGAATGACCAGTTGCCAGTAGTGTAACGTGCCTGTGCTTGGCGTACGAACACGGTACCCTCAGCAGGTCCCACGAAGTCGAGTGTTTCAGGTAATGCGCCTACGTTTTGAAAGTTTGACCATGCTTGACCAAATAACCAGCCATCATAAGTTACAAATGCCTGACGAATACGTGGTGCATAAGAATTACTTACACGTTCGTTACCGCCTGGTGCTGAAGCAATAAAGTCGATTTCAATTTTAGTTTTGATGGTTTTGCCATCGTCTAACTTTGTTGCGGTACCTAGGTTAAAGCGAGATTGGCGCGCGTGCATGTCAAATACAGCATCGCTGTCGCTGTCTGCGCCTACTGGTGTTGTACCAGGTACATAGAAGTCACGGCCAATACTACCACCGGCTGGTACGCCTGCTGAGTAATCACTCCACATGGCATCAAGTTTTACATAGCCACCATAAGAAACCTCTGTGTTACCAATGGTTGCAGCGTTAGCATTGCTGGCAAGTGCTGATAAAACAGCTGAAGCTGCTAGTGTTTTTAATGCGGTTACTTTTGTTGTTGTCATAATGTGTATTCCTGTCGAAGCTACTTGTTGCATTAATGATTTTTTAATAATGTTGTTGTACCACTGTTGTTTAAGATAAGACTTCTCTCAATTATCTATTGGTCTATTAGACTAAGGTGGAATATCTGGTTAAATCACAACCAATCTAACATTGAACTAGATTATAGAAGGCGATTTCGACGTTTTTTGTTAAATGACAAGATATACAACTAAGGTCTAATACTTTCAGGGGCTTTGCTGAGTGATCCTTGATGCAGGCCGTAGGCAAGTAATTAAAATGGAGACGACAACAATGTCAGAAAGTATCTATCCAGTACCAGCGCATATCAAGAATGCAGCACTAGTTGACAACGATAAATATAATACACTGTACAAGCAATCTATTGATGACCCTGAAGGATTTTGGCGAGAACACGGTAAACGTCTTGATTGGTCAACTCCTTATAATAAAGTAAAGAACACCTCATTCGACAAAGGCCACATCAGCATCCGCTGGTATGAAGACGGCCAACTTAACGCATCTTATAACTGTATTGACCGCCACCTTGCCACTAAAGCCGATAAAACAGCCCTCATTTGGGAAGGCGACAACCCTGAACACAACGAAAATATTAGCTACCAACAGCTTCACGACGAAGTCGCAAAATTAGCCAATGGCCTTAAAAAGTTAGGCGTATCAAAAGGTGACCGTGTTGCTATTTATATGCCAATGACACCGCAGGCTATTTACGCTATGCAAGCGTGTGCGCGTATTGGTGCGATTCACTCTGTGGTATTTGGTGGTTTCTCTCCATCAGCGATTGCTGACCGAATTAATGACTCAGGCGCTAAAGTGGTCATTACTTCAGACGAAGGTCGCCGTGCTGGCAACTGCGTACCACTTAAAGCAAATGTTGATGAAGCGGTATCACAAGACTCGGTAACCACCGTTGAGCACGTTATTGTTCATCAGCTAACGGGTGGTGAAGTTGAATGGAATAGTCATGATGTTTGGTGGCATGAGCTTGTCGCTGACTTACCAGCTGAGTGCGAACCTGAACCAATGAATGCAGAAGATCCGCTTTTCATTCTTTATACTTCAGGCTCAACGGGTCAACCAAAAGGTGTGGTTCATACTACCGGTGGTTACCTTGTTTATGCATCGATGACACATGAATATGTGTTTGATCTTAAAGAAGACGATATTTTCTGGTGTAGTGCCGATGTGGGCTGGATCACAGGTCACAGCTACATTGCTTATGGCCCATTAGTGAATGGCTGCACGCAAGTCGTATTTGAAGGTGTACCAACTTACCCAACAGCGGGCCGTATGGGTGAAGTAATTGATAAGCACAACGTGACTATCCTTTACACAGCACCGACTGCTATTCGTGCTCTAATGGCGAAAGGCGATGAGCCAACAGCGACTTCAACTCGTAAAAGTCTTCGTGTTATGGGTTCTGTAGGTGAGCCAATTAACCCAGAAGCGTGGGCATGGTATTACGAGCATATTGGTAACGAAAACTGCCCAATCGTCGATACTTGGTGGCAAACAGAAACTGGTGGCATCATGATCACACCATTACCAGGTGCGACAGATATGAAACCAGGTTCTGCAACTCGTCCGTTCTTTGGTATTGCACCGGCACTATTTGATGCTGAAGGCAACACATTAGAAGGCGCGGTTGACGGTAACCTTGTTATTTTAGACAGCTGGCCATCACAAGCTCGCACAGTTTATGGCGACCATGAGCGCTTTGAACAAACCTATTTCTCAGCATACCCAGGTGTGTACTTCACTGGTGACGGTTGTCGTCGTGATGAAGATGGCTACTACTGGATCACAGGCCGTGTAGATGACGTACTTAACGTATCAGGCCACCGCCTAGGTACTGCCGAAATCGAGAGTGCATTGGTTGCTCACGAAGCAGTAGCAGAAGCGGCTGTAGTTGGTTACCCGCATGATATTAAAGGTCAGGGCATCTATGTTTACATCACTCCAAATGAGGGTGTTGTAGTGAGTGATGAACTAACAAAAGAGGTACGTAACTGGGTTCGTAAAGAGTTAAGCCCAATTGCATCACCAGATATGATCCAATGGTCTCCGGGTTTACCGAAAACTCGTTCTGGTAAGATCATGCGTCGAATTTTACGTAAAATTGCGGCAAATGAGCACCAACAGCTTGGTGATACCTCTACACTAGCCGATCCAAGCGTTGTTGATGAGCTAATCGAAAACCGATTAAATCGTTAAAATCGCGTTAAAAACTTGATTAGAAGTTGATTCTAAACGTAGTATATCGGCTGTCACTTAGAAATAGGTGTCAGCCGAATTTATTAGGAGTGAACCATGAGTCAGTTTTTAATAGCGGACGATCATCCGTTATTTCGTGAAGCGCTGAAAGGGGCATTGAGTGCTAAGTTCGCTGATTTAGAAGTGTTTGAATCGGAAAACTTTGATACCACTTTGCAGGTGCTAAGCGAGCAAGAAGATCTTGATATCTTACTACTAGACCTTCACATGCCAGGCAATGGCGATTTATACGGCCTTATTCGCATTCGCGAAGACTATCCAAGCTTACCAATAGCTGTTGTTTCTGGCAGCGAAGACATCAATGTAGTTTCTAAAGTAATGGGTTATGGTGCGATGGGATTTATTCCTAAATCATCTTCATCAGATGATATTGCGCTGGCAATCAACCACATTCTTGAAGGCGATGTTTGGCTGCCACTTGAACTTAAAGATAAAGTGGCTGCTGTAGATGGCGAAGACAAAGAAATTGCAGCGCAAGTGGCTTCACTGACACCGCAGCAATACAAGGTGTTGCAATACTTACACGAAGGCTTGTTAAACAAACAGATTGCTTACGAGTTACATATTTCTGAAGCAACCGTTAAAGCACACATTACAGCAATTTTTAGAAAGCTAGGTGTGTATAACCGTACTCAAGCGGTATTAATTGCCTCTAAATTGCAACTAGAGCCTATTGAGTCGGCATAACAAACGATAATAAAAATAATAAAGAGGTCATTCAGCCTCTTCATTTTATTGCTTAAGCGAACACCACGGTTCGATTACCATTGATAAACAGTTTATGTTCAGATGCGAGTTGCAGCGCTTTACAGAATACTGTTTTCTCTACATCTTTACCCATTTTTGCCATCATCTCTGCGGTATCCGCATGGCTGACATGCGTCACATCTTGTAAAATAATCGGCCCTTCATCAAGCTCATTATTAACAAAATGGGCGGTCGCACCAATAATTTTTACACCGCGTTCAAACGCCTGATGGTAAGGCTTTGCACCAATAAAGGCAGGCAAAAATGAATGGTGAATATTAATAATCTTACCTTCAAAGCGCGCCACAAATTCAGGGCTTAAAATACGCATATATTTTGCAAGGCCGATAATATCAGGCTGATAGCTGGCAATTAAATCACCGACTTGTTGATCATGCTCCGCACGGCTTAAACCTTCGTGCGATACCACATGAAATGGCACGCCAAAGCCTGCAGCCAATGGCGCTAAATCAGCGTAGTTGGCAATCACAGCCAGTACTTCGATGTTTAAGGCTTTTTCGAACTGCTTAAGTAATACACCACCTAAGCAGTGCGCTTCTTTAGTGGCAAGCAATACCACTTTCGTTTTTTCGCTGCTGTGCAGGGCAAGCTCTGCGCCATCAGGAAGTAGCTCAGCAAGCCTTGGTAAAAAGTCCTCAGCAATAACACCGCTTAACTCTGTACGCATAAAAAAGCGTTTAGCGTCTTTATCTACAAATTCGTTATTACGTGTAATATTTAAATTATGCTGATGACAAAGGCCAGTGATCTTGGCAATTAGACCAACATCATCATCGCATTGTGTGGTTAAAATCGTGTTCATAGTCCTCATTCTAATCCCGTTTGTGTGAACACCATTATTTGCTAATTTTTTTGTGCTGCATAGCGCAAATTTAACTATCTAATAATTTATCTGATTTGATTGCATAAACGCCTAAAATGTAACCATTATTTACTTTTCGTGTAAAAGTAAGCTGCTTTCACTATAAATGTGATTTTCTGTCCATAATTATGATTAATTAAGTGCTTTTCTACATCATTTTCTACACTTTTTAACCTTATCGTAAGTAACTGTAAGTGAAGGTAATAGTTTGTAAAACATAGAATTTTTTTCGATTTATTCGAGTCAGAATGGGGTATTACAAACAATAAGGAAAAAATTCCATGAAAAGCACTCTGCTTAAAACAATTGTTGCCTCAAGTTTGCTTTCGGTACTAGCTGCCTGCTCAAGCGATGACAGCAGCAGTAGCAATAGTGGCTATGTGCAACTGTACAATGGCTCTTACAACAGCCCATACACGCGTTTATTTGTTGATGACACTGAGCGCTCGGGGGCAGACTTTGGTGATGTATCAACTCGTCATAACTACAGTTCGGGGGAGTATGATCTCAGTTTTGAATATGTTGATGCCAACGACAGTTATATTACGATTGACGAAGAAACTATCAATATAAAAAATGATCAAACTCAGTTATTAGTAATGAATGGTGACTTTGCTGAACCAATTTTTACAGAGCTAAGTGTGCCGACGTCAAGCGATGAAGATGAATTCAATGTCGGCTTTTTTAATATTGTTGGCGAAGACAATCTTTACGATGTATATGTTGCCACTGACGACGGTGTATTTGATACCGCAGAGTTATTAATGACTTCGCAATACCTCGTTGAGCCAGAATTAGCGACGCTTGAGGAAGGTTATTACACTATTTATATTACCGCTAGCGGCAGCACAGATGTGATTTTTGAATCACCAACCGTGTATTTTAATGATGAAGCAACGTACATGGCGATGATCCGCCCAAGTTATGCAACAGAAGAAGATGGCATTACGCTTGATGTCGTGACGGCAAGTAGCTCTGTAACACAACTAAACCACCAAGACGCGCAAGGTCAGCTGCGTTTTATTAATACCATCGATGATTACACGCAAACCCAGTTTAAAGTAACCCGAGGCACAACGGCGACTAACACCGAAGTTGTTAGCAACGATAGTTACTCTGAATACATGAGCATGTCGCCAAATAGTTACAGCGTCGCCATGTTAGATGAAGCTGGCGACACGATTGTAGATAATTTCTTAATGACATTAGAGCGTGAGCAAAGTGCGGTTGGTCTTTTCTACAATGACAAAGATTACGGCCCTCGTATGATGACCATTGAAGAAAATCTAACACCAAGCAGCTACAGCCACGCAGTTACTGTTGTTAACTTAATTGATAGCTATGCAGGGCAAGAGATAGACGAAGTCGATGTGTACTTTACCCTCAATGGCGAAACGGTTGAAGATACTAGCAATGTTGTTGAAGGGTTAGATCAATACGACCAACAAGAGCAGGTGGTTGATAACGAAGTTTATACAACTTATGTGGTGTTTGAAGATAACGACCAACAGATTGTGCTCTTGCAACAAAGCGATATGGATTTTACCGAAGAAGGTAACTATATCTTGGTGATTGAACACGATGAAACCACTGATTCAGGTTACAAGATGACCTTAGAGCGTACGGTGACTGAACAGTCTTAACCGGCTAAAACGCAATATCGTTGTTTATTTACTCTTGCTAAGTGTTTATTGTATAAACAATTAAGGCTTTTGCTTTTTTGTTTAAAGTATACACAAGGAGAGAGTATGGACGGCGGTATTGCGTTACTAGTCTTACTAGCACTAGTTGTTGTAGGTGGCTCAATTGCTGGCATTATTGCCCTTTTTCAACTCTCTAGTTTAAAGCGAGAGGTGGCTGCTCTTCGAGTAAAACTTAACGCGACATATGTTAATAACCCTCAAACAAATACTGCAAACACGTTTGAAAATTCAAACGAAGATCTGACTGACACAGCAAAATTTGAACCAAAGCCGAAAGCTATTATTAAGCCGATTGAGGTTATCGCTAAAAAGCCAGAGCCAACAAAACCCAAGCCTGCCATTTTAAATCCGCTAGTAAGCCAACTCGTTACACAAATCAAAGCCAATTGGCTAACTTGGGTAGGAGCGGTTGCACTTGCCTTTGGTGGTATCTTTTTAGCCCGCTATTCACTGGAAGCAGGCTTATTATCCGAAACTATGAGACTCACACTTGGGGCTATTTTTGGTCTGAGCTTAATTGTTGCGGCTGAGGTGTTACATCGTAAAGGTATTATCTTTGATGGGTTTAGTAACTATATTCCCGCTGCGCTTGCTAGCGGCGGCTTTATCAGTTGTTTTGCGCTCACTTTACTGGGTTTACAGCCATTATGGCTTACTCCAAGCATTACCTGCATTTAGCGTTTTAACCTTAATCTCTGTAGCTGCAAGTTGGATGGCGCTGCGTTTTGGTCCAGTGCTTGCGGTCATTGGTATTATTGGCGCCTACAGCGTGCCGGTTTGGGTCAATACTGGGAATAATGATTTTATAGCGCTGCTTACCTATGTTGCTTTTGTTAGTGTTTCTGCTTCGCTGGTAGCGCATTATGTAAAACGTCATTGGCTGTGGTATCTGTTATGGGCAGGTCATTTAGGTTGGTACATTTTAGTTGCATTGACAGTATCTAAAAACCTGCATTGGTTTATTAATCTTTATGCGCTATTTAGCATCATATTGTTAATTGCTATTCCACGCCTTGGGCTGGGCTTTAAGCAAATTGAATACCGCCCACATCGCTTTAAAACGCTACTGAAACAACTGCCCGACAACCCTTTGTTATTAGCGGTTGTCGTACCACTTTATCTTTTACTCATGAGTAGTAACCAACTGCTTACTTGGCAATTGAGTATGTTGTTGTTAGTGGCTTTACTGTTGTTTTTGGTATTAAAAAACAGTACATGGGATCACTGGCTAATAATATCTGTGGTGAGTGTGGTGTGTTTGCTGACAGGGCAAAATAATACTGTTGATTATTCTGAGCAACTTTTTGTATTTCGGCAAAACTACGGAGCAGGGCTGTTCTTTATTGCTCTGTTTGCAGGCTATGGTTTTTTATTTGGTCGTAAATACCCTAAACGCTTTGGCTTTACGTTACTTGCATCACTTTCAAGTTTTGTGATTATTAGTTGCTTATATCTCATCACTCCCGACCATGCCTTGATGACGGCATACCCGGTTTGGTGCTTTGTATTACTGGCACTGTCTGCCTGGCTATTTAAGTTATCCATCAATAGCACAAATCCAATGCGAGTATTTAGTTACTGGCTCGGCGGTAATGCCAATATTAGTTTGGCATTAACCATGCTCCTTGAAGGTAGCAGCTTGACCTTAGCGCTTGCTGTGCAAGTGTTGTTGATCAGTTTTTATGTGAATAAACAGTCACTCAGCATACTGACTTGGCCGCTTAAAGGTTTAGTTGGTGCTTTACTCATTAGATTAAGTTTTGCACCTTGGTCAGCGGATTACAGTGATGCGCTGCTGCTCGGTGTACATTGGAGTTTGGTTGTTTATCCTGTATGTGCTTGCTTATTTTACTTGGCAGCAAGGCATTGGCAGCAGCAATCTGTTCGAATGTGGCTAGAGGGGGCAGCCCTACATTGCATTGCTTTATTTATTACCACAGAGACGAGCTATCAGTTAGTAGGGCGCTATCCTGACTTTGAGAATTTGTCTGTGTATGAGCATATTTTACTGACCTGTAATTGGGGCATCTTGGGCTGTGTTTACTTACTGCGCTCACGCTTTACTGCGCAATTGGCTAAGCTCTATCAAATGGCTGGTTTTGCGTTATTAACATTAAGCGGTTTGCTAGTAGTGAAAAGCTTTACCGCTGTAAATCCGTTTTTTGAACCGATAAATATAGGCAGCTGGCCGATTATTAACTGGTTACTATTACTTTGGTTAGTACCAGCTTTAATTGCAATTTGGGCAAGCCGACTGACGAAATCTCAACACTATTTACAAAAGCTGTTTACAGCACTTGCAGGTGTGATGAGTGTTTTATATATCAATGCGGAAATTCGCCACAACTGGCAAGGCGAGTTTATAAATATTGCTTTGCCAACCTCAGATGCCGAGCTTTACAGTTATTCTTTAGTTTGGCTTATTATCGGAGCTATGTTAGTTGTGATAGGGCATTTAAAAACCATTACGTTATTACAAAAGCTTGGCCTTGGCTTATTGGCGCTGGTAGTGTTAAAAGTGTTCTTGATTGATATGGCAAACTTAACTGGATTATTGCGGGCTATTTCGTTTATCGGCTTAGGCTTGTCGTTAGTTGCGCTTAGTTGGTTGTTCCAAAAATTTAAGGCAAAGCCCGCAGCTTTGCCTTAAATCTATGTTTTTAAAAACGTTGGTTAAGCACTATTGTTAAGTACTGTGGTTAAGCAGTGCTTTGAGTTTTGCGGGCTTAACAGGTTTACTAAGGTAATGAATTTGCTCTTCTTTGGTTTGCTGTTTTAGCGCTTCATCACGTACCGCTGTGATTAAAATTGCCGGTACTGGGCTTTGCCAAATTTCTCGTAGGGTTTTAATAAGCGTGATGCCATCGCAATCATGACCGAGCTGATAATCCATTAAGATCACATCGGGCGCTCGGTGCTCTTTGGCATAGGCCATCACGGTTTCAACTTGATCAAAGAGTTGGTAATTGGCCTGCCACTTTTGCAATAGGCTTGCCATGGCATTAAGGTTTTCTGGGTCATCATCCACCGCAATAATATTCATTGCACTGCGGTTCTCAACACCTTTTTTAGGTGCCTCTTTTTGTTGAATAAATTGGCTTTCACCATAAGGTACTTCAATACTAAAGCGGCTACCTTTGCCAGGCTTTGAACTGACATCTAATCGTAAAGAGAGTAAGTCGGCCATTCGTTTTACAACTCCTAAGCCAAGGCCAACCCCTTTGTTATCTCCCGCTTCAATACGATAAAAGTCATTAAAGATCTTCGCTTGCTCTACTTCTGTAATGCCGGGATATGTGTCCCATACTTCAATACGTAAATGATGTTTGCGTTTGCGACAAGCAATTAAAACTCGGCCACTATCAGTGTATTTAACCGCATTTGACACCAAGTTTTGAATAATTCGTCGTAAATAAGTGATATCACTGTGAACAATTACTCCTTTTGAACGCACCGTCAGCTTTAAGCCTTTTTCGCTCGACATAATGGCGTATTCGTTCTTAAGCGGGGCAAGTATGTCATCAATACTAAAGTGACGTGGAGTTGGCGTCATTGCCCCTTGCTCGAGCTTGGCAATTTCTAACAGCGCAGACATCAAATGCACCGTTGAATCTAAACTTGCGCCAAGCTTTTCAAAGTTATTTAAGTTGTTGTTAGAGAGGGTTTTATCATCAATGGCTGCAAGGTACAGGCGCGCCGCATTCAGCGGTTGTAAAATATCGTGACTTGCTAAGGCTAAAAATCGCGTTTTACTGTCATTAGCTTGTTCTGCCTCTTTTTTAGCTAAAGTAAGTGCTTGCTCAGTTTGTACTCGGCTATCGATTTGTGCTTGTAAATCTTTATTGATAGTACGGATTTCTTGAGTACGCGCTTCAATACGGTTTTCAAGGTCCATGTTTACTTCTTCAAGCGCATTTTGCGTTTCGATATGCGTGGTAACATCAGAGAAACTTGTTACAAAGCCACCATCTGGCAGTGGGTTACCAATCATTTCGAACACTTGGCCATTACGGCGGTGGCGAATAAAGTGGTGGGGCGTGCCGTTTTTAAGATGCTGCACGCGCTTTTCTACATGGCGCTCAACTTCACCTGGACCACACTCGCCGCGCTCGGCATTGTAGCGGATCACTTCCTCTATGGGTTGACCAACCTCTAAAAAGTTTTCTGGGTAGTCAAACATTTCTGCGTAGCGCTTATTCCATGCCACTAAATTAAGCTCTTTATCAACAACAGAAATACCATGGCTGAGGTTTTCAAGTGAGGTGAATAATAGGTTTTGGTTAAATTGCAGAGCTTGTGTGGTTTCATCAAAAAAGTTAACGACTTCTTCAAGGTCATGCGTTTACCTGAGGCAACTGTGTGGATCAGCGCCTGTGCTGAAGAGGCACCAAGCACACCAGTTAAGGCGCGTTCACAATAGGCAATAAACTCAGGTTCTGGGTGTGCGTTATTATTATCTAAGTTATGAGTTAAAGAGTAATGGGCTAAAACTTGTTGCGAGCGCTGTACGCCCAAGAAGGTTTGTAGCAGAACCTTAAAGTCGTAGACGGTGGCTTTCACATTTTTATTCAAGCGTCTAGCAAACACGGCTTGCTCTTTTGGATTAACAAAGGCAGCTGCCTGAATTTTATCAATTAAACGCTCATCTGCACCGAGCGAAAAACTAATGTAACAGCCAATATTGGCAAATAAAGCAATGAGGGTGCCACGAGTAATGAGTGTTTGTTGTAGCTCTGCGTTTAAGGTATTGCCTGCATCTAAAATAGGTAGCATTAAGAATAAAACCCAGCAAATGAAGCCTGCTAATAATCCCGCATAAACCCCATAAGCATGGCCTTTTCGCCAATATAGACCACCCACAATAGCAGGCAGTAATTGCGATACTAAAGAAAAGGCGACTAAACCCATACTAGCCAATGCTTTACCATGACCAAACCATTGCTGGTAGAAATACGACAAAATCAAAATGCCAGCAATTGTGAATCGTCTAACTAACAGAATTTGTGATTTATAGCTGCTGGTGATGAGGTTACGTTTAAACTTACGACGCAGCATTAACGGCAATACCACATCGTTTGAGATCATGGTGCTGAGTGTAAGTGTGGCTACAACAATCATCGCTGTAGCCGCTGATAGACCTCCGATAAATACAAAGGTCGTTAAAAAGGCGTTTTCGTGCATCAGCGGTAGGGCTAATACAAAGCTATCTGGAGAGAAGCCACTACCAATGCCTGGGTGTATAGCTGCTGTTGCAATAGGGAAAATCATTGCCGCAGTCAGTAACAAATACAGGGGGAATGCCCAGCGGGCTGTATAAAGATGGCGTTTATCTTGGTTATCGACCACAGTTACATGGAACTGCCTTGGTAAACAGATAATCGCCGCAGCTGCCATTAATGACTGACCGATAAAGTTAAAGCTAAAAAAGTCGAAGTTATGCCAGTGCTGCCAAATAGAGCCCTTTAGTTGCTCGGTTTGCACCGTAGTTAAATTAAATAATGTGTATAAAGCAAGCCCAGCAACGGCCACTAAAGCCAGTAATTTAATCATCGATTCAAAGGCAACAGCCAGCATCAGCCCCGAGCGATATTCGGTTACATCCACCTTACGAGTACCAAAGAATATCGCAAACATTGCCATGATAAGTGTTGCTGAAAGGGCCAGCATAGATCCCGAAATACGATCGTCGTTTTGCAGCAGTAAGAAGCTGCTACTCAGTGCTTTTAATTGCAGTGCGATATACGGAATAGTCGCTAATAAAGCGATAATCGTTACCATAATCGCGGTGGTTTGCCGTTTACCATAGCGAGCAGAAATAAAGTCGGCGATAGTGGTGATATTTTGCTTTTTACTGACCAGTACTAATTTACGTAAAAACCCTTAACCAAGAAAAATAGCAGCGCAGGGCCAATTAAAATAGGTAAGTAGTTCCAACTGCTGGTGGCTGCTGTACCAACCGAACCATAGTAGGTCCAAGACGTACAGTAAATCCCTAGTGAAAAAGAATAGACAAATGGGTGGTGACTAATTCTTTTTGCAAGAGGAGTGGTTTTGTCTCCCCAATTTGCCAACCAAAACAACACGCCAATATAGGCGAGTGCAACAAATAAAAGCGCAGCTGTCATGTTTAAATTCAGTAATTATTGTAATAACACTACCTTACCAGAATTATGCGCGATTTCGATGGCTAGATTTTTTGCAATAAAAATTAATAAAAAGCAAGTTGTTGATATTTAAAAGATAGTACTGTTTTATGCGCTGTTATTAGACTAATGTCGCAGATCATTCGTTTTTACTATTTTCGCTATTTCGCAAATTTATCTTTATAGGTTAAGTTGTTGTTAAATATTGTTTTTTACCATTCGTTAACAAATGGTGTTTTGCAGTTTACGTAAACGTAAACTAACTGTTACGACTATGGTCTCAATTCCATAAATCAGAACCCTTGCTAACTTAGTTAATGACAACTAATACCACTCATTACTTTCTTGTAATGCATAAGGGGATAAAAAATGGCTTTTAAAGATGAAGAACAAGCAAAAGCTTATTGGGCGGAAAACCTCGCACTGCTATTTAAATTATTAGCAATTTGGTTTGTCGTGTCATTTGGCTTCGGCATTTTACTGGTAGACGTACTTAACGAGATACGTTTCTTTGGGTTTAAACTCGGCTTCTGGTTCTCCCAGCAAGGCGCTATTTACACCTTTGTTGCTTTGATTTTTGTTTACGTTTTCAAAATGAATACGTTAGATAAAAAATACGGCGTAGACGAATAGGAGCTAAGCAATGGATGTTCAAACACTCACGTTTATTATCGTCGGTTTAAGCTTCGCGCTTTATATCGGCATCGCAATCTGGGCTCGTGCTGGGTCAACAAATGAATTCTACGTTGCAGGGGGCGGTGTACCGCCGCTAGCAAATGGTATGGCAACCGCTGCTGACTGGATGAGTGCGGCATCGTTTATCTCAATGGCGGGTATTATCTCGTTTGCGGGTTATGACGGTGGTGTATATCTAATGGGTTGGACAGGTGGTTATGTACTACTTGCACTTTGTTTAGCTCCTTACCTACGTAAGTTTGGTAAGTTCACGGTACCTGATTTCATCGGTGACCGTTATTACTCACAAGCTGCACGTGTTGTTGCAATTTTATGTGCTATTTTTATCTGTTTCACATATATCGCAGGTCAAATGCGTGGTGTAGGTGTGGTTTTCTCTCGCTTCTTAGAAGTAGATATTGAGACCGGTGTTTACATTGGTATGGTGATTGTATTCTTCTACGCTGTATTAGGCGGTATGAAGGGGATTACATATACGCAAGTAGCTCAGTACTGTGTACTCGTATTTGCTTACCTTGTTCCAGCAATCTTCATTTCAATGATGATGACAGGTCACTTCTTCCCACAAACCGGTTTCGGTGCAACCCTTAGCGATGGCTCAGGACAGTTTGTACTTGATAAACTAGATGGACTCAGTACCGAGCTTGGCTTTGCGCAGTACACCGAAGGCTCGAAGAGCATGATTGATGTATTCGCAATCACAGGCGCGCTAATGGTTGGTACAGCAGGTTTACCGCACGTAATCGTTCGTTTCTTCACTGTTCCACGTGTTAAAGACACGCGTATCTCAGCTGCATGGACACTTGTTTTCATTGCAGTTGTTTATACAACAGCACCTGCTGTAGCGTCATTCGCTCGTGTAAACATGATTGATACAATTAACGGTAAAGACGGTAGCGGTACAGAGTACGCAGAGGCACCAGCATGGGTTAAAAACTGGGAAAGAACAGGCCTAATCACCTTTAACGATAAAAATGGTGACGGCAAAATGTTCTACTCAGCAGGTAAGATTGATGATCCAAACAGCGCAAACGAAGTTAAAGTTGACCGCGACATAATGGTACTTGCAAACCCTGAGATCGCAGACTTACCAGCATGGGTGATTGCATTAGTCGCAGCAGGTGGTATCGCAGCAGCGCTATCAACAACAGCAGGCTTACTATTGGTGATCTCGACCTCGGTATCCCATGACTTATTAAAACGTACCTTAAAACCAGATATAAGTGACAAACAAGAGCTACTTGCAGCACGCTTAGCTGCGATGATAGCGATTGTGATTTCAGCTTACTTTGGTATTAACCCGCCAGGGTTCGTGACCTCGGTTGTTGCCTTCGCCTTCGGCTTAGCAGCGGCGAGCTTCTTCCCAGCCATCATTATGGGTATCTTCTCTAAGAAGATGAATAAAGAAGGTGCGATTGCGGGTATGGTGACAGGTATTACATTCACAGCGGCTTATATTATCTACTTCAAGTTCGTAAGCCCTGAGTTGAATACACCGGCAAACTGGTTATTTGGTATTTCACCTGAAGGTATCGGTCTTATTGGTATGATTGTTAACTTTGTAGTTGCAGCTATCGTACTTAAACTAACGGCTGAAACACCAGTTGAAATCCAAGAAATGGTTGAAGGTATCCGTAACCCTAAAGGTTCGAGCGCAGCACACGCGCACTAATAAAACCATTTTATAAGAACACACTCTTGACGTTTAAAAGCCCGACTTAAGTCGGGCTTTTTATTTATTTCAAACAGGGGTAGTGTAGATATTGTCTCTATTATATAGCGAGAATGACCATGAATACCGAGCAACAGGAAGTCGCCCAATTTGTGATGCAGCAAACGCCATTTAATCAGCTTGATGGCGCTGCCAGTGAGTATTTTGTAAACCATCTCGATATTATTTATTTGACCCGTGAGAATCAAAATCAGTGGTTAAGTTCGGATAATCTAAGATTATTTTTAATTCGCTCTGGCGATTATGATTTAGTTGACCCAAAAGGCGATGTGATCACTAAGTTATCAAGTGGCGATTACTTTGGTTTTCCTTCACTGTTAACTGGCGAAGCAATTCAAAATAGCATTTCAGTGCAAAAGGAAGGCATTGTTTACATGCTGAACCAAGCGGCATTTGATTACTTACGCCGTGAGTATAAAGTGTTTGAGCAATACTTTGTTCGTGCCCATAAAAACCGTTTATTGTCGTCTCATTATAAAAGTCAAAACGACAGTTGGTCGGAGAAAAAAATTTGCGAGTTGATGAATCGCAAGGCCGTCACCTTGGCGCCAGATGCAAGTATTCGTCAAGCCGCTAAAAAAATGAAACAACAGGGTGTTTCATCGATTATGTTGACTGAACATGAGCGTCTTGTAGGAGTCGTGACCGACCGAGATTTACGCAACCGCGTATTAGCCGATGAGGTTGACCCACAAGAGTCAGTGAGTAGCATCATGACGTGTAAGCCCAAGTTTATTTTTGAAAATAACCGCGTGTTTTCGGCGCTACACTTAATGCTTAAGCACAATATTCACCATTTACCTGTGCTTGATGAACATCACAAACCGCTTGGTATGCTCACCAGTACTGATTTACTGCGTCAGCAAAAAAGCGACCCAGTACAATTGATTGGACGAATTTACAAAGCGCACAGCGTGGTTGATTTAAAGCGTTATTCGCAAGAGATACCCGGTTTATTAAAAGGTTTTTCAAACAATATTGATGACATCTCCTTGATTGGTAAATTATTAAGTGGCTTAACTGATGCGTTGACTTCGCGGTTAATTCGTTTGTTCCAAGAAGATAATGGTGCGGCACCAACCAGCTTTAGTTTTATTTGTTTTGGTTCACAAGCACGAGAAGAACAAACACTGCATTCTGACCAAGATAATGGCCTGTTGCTACCTGATGATTTAACAGAAGAACAACACGATTACTTTAAGCGCATGGGCGAGTATGTCTGTGAGCATTTAATTGAGTGCGGTATAAAACGTTGCCCTGGCAATATTATGGCGAGCAATGCACAGTGCCGTATGGGCATTAATGCTTGGACAGAAAAGTTTCATAAGTGGATCACCTCACCTACACCAGAGGCGATGCTCAATTGTAAGATATTTTTTGACCTACGTTTTATTGAAGGTTCCACTACCTTATATGCGCGCTTTTGTGAGCAGCTAAAACGCATTTCTAAAAATGACTTATTCTATGCGGCTATGGCCAGCGACATTAAAAATACGCCAGTGCCCATTGGTTTGTTTAATCAATTTAAATTAGAGAAAGACGAAAAGCAGCATAAGTACCTCGACTTAAAAAAACGCGGTGTGGTGATCATCAACGACATAGTACGTTTATATTCCCTCAAAGCGGGTATTCAGCGTGCTAATACGCAAGAGCGTATTGATGCGTTAATGAAATTTTCGTTACTCAATAAAGATGACTTGTATAACCTAAAAGACTGTTGGCGTTTTTTAACTCAACTGCGTTTAGGCACGCAAATTAACGAAGAGGGATTGCCTAGCAACTGTATTAACCCAAATGCGTTGAATTCATTAGAGCGACATCAATTAAAAGAAGCATTTTATTTGGTTAAACAAGCACAGCAAGCCGCCGCCTTTAAGTTTGCTCGCGGTAGTTTATAGGAGAGAGTATGGTTAAACGCTGGTTAAGTCGGTATTTAGCGCGCAAGCAACTCTTGGCAGCTGATGCCTATAAAGAACGCTACATAGTGATAGACATGGAATTAACGGGCCTAGATCCTCGCCAGCACGAAATTGTTTCGGTGGCGTGGGTAATGATAGAAGATCAATGCATTAAACTCAGCGGTGCGCAGCACTTAATAAATAAAGACGTGCAAAGCTTAGAGCAAAGCCCGATTTATCACGGTATTGCAAAACAAGACATAGATACAGGTGAAAGCCTCGAAAGCATTCTTGGCAAGCTGCATCAGCATTTTGGTGAGTGCATTTTAGTGTTTCATAACGCGGCACTTGATTGGGGGTTTTTAAAACAAATTATGCAGAACGCTTGGCTTAGATGCAAAAGCGCGTTTAATTCTTGATACCTTTGTTATTGAAAAAAAACGCCTGCACCAGCAAGGCCACGAAATTGGCCACGATGATTTAACACTTAGCGAATGCCGTAAGCGCTACAACTTACCGCATTACAGCTCGCACCATGCCCTGACTGATGCCATGGCAACGGCGGAGTTATTCTTAGCCCAGTGTCATCAAATTAGTCGTGGTAAGGCATTGAAAGTAGGGGAGCTTGTGTGAATCAGTTAGAATTAAAAGTGCCCCCAGTTGTGCTGCTGTTGATCATTGCGTTGATGATGTGGGGCATAGCAGAGTTGTTTACGAGTTTTAGCTTCTCGTTTTTCGTATCATCTTTTGTAGCACTACTCATTGCATTTTTAGGTGTGGTGTTTGCTTTATTAGGTGTTTATCAATTTCGTAAGCAAGGTACGACTGTTGACCCTCGAATTCCAGAAAAGTCGGCGAGCCTTGTTACAAGTGGTGTTTATCATTTTAGCCGTAACCCAATGTATGTTGGTATGTTATTAATGCTAGTTGGTTGGGGAATTTATCTTGGTAATATTGCGAGTTTTATAATGCTGCCGGTATTTATTCTCTATATGAATCGATTTCAAATTATGCCAGAAGAAACGTTTATGGCTGAGAAGTTTGGGTCAGCATACCAGCAATACCAAAAATCTGTTCGTCGCTGGCTATAAAGGAAAAAAGTAAGATTGAGGTTGCTAACGCAGTTTTATTTACCTTGCCCTCTTATAAAAATGTCTAAGGTCGATTACCAAAACTGCGCCATCTAAAACATGCTAAGCAATTTTTATTTTGGCTGACCTCTTATAAAAACTTCAAAGGTCGATTACCAAAACTGCGCCATCTAAAACATACTAAGCAACTTTTATTTCACCTGACCTCTTATAAAAACTCTTCAGGTCGATTACAATACCGCCATCTAAAAGGCAGCTGCCTTTATCTGCAAGCAAATAGAGTGGATTTTCTTCTTCATGGCAATCAAACTTGCAATTAATGGTTTTGGTCGAATCGGGCGCAACATCGTCCGTGCTCTGTATGAGTCTGGGCTTGAAGATCAAATCAAAATTGTCGCTATTAACGAATTAGCCGACCCTAAGGGCATTGCCCATCTCCTTAAATACGATACATCTCATGGCCGCTTTTCATTTCCAGTTAATCTTGGCGAAGATACTTTAACGGTTGCTAACGACTCTATAGCCTTATTTGCAGAAGAAAACCCTGCAGAACTGCCATGGCAAACGCTTGATGTTGATGTGGTTCTTGAATGTACTGGGGTGTATCACTCTCGTGAACATGCAGAACTACACTTAGCTGCTGGTGCAAAAAAAGTATTGTTTTCGCAGCCTGCAGATGCTGATGTCGATGCCACAATTGTGTATGGTATTAATGATGATGAGCTAAAAGCTGAACATACGATTGTTTCAAACGGTTCATGTACCACAAACTGTATTGTGCCAGTGATTAAAGTGCTGGATGACGCATTTTCGATTGAATCTGGGGCTATTACAACGATTCATGCCTCGATGCATGATCAGCAAGTGATTGATGCGTATCATCATGATTTACGCCGCACTCGTGCTGCAAGCCAATCTATTATTCCGGTAGATACAAAGCTTGCTCGTGGTATTGAGCGTATATTGCCTAAGTTTCATAGTCGCTTTGAAGCCATTGCTGTTAGGGTACCCACTATCAACGTGACGGCGATGGATTTAAGTGTAACAGTGAATACTGATGTGAATTTAGCGACTGTCAATCAAGCACTTAAGTTAGCTGCAAAAGACCGCCTTGACGGTATTTTAAGTTACACTGAAGAGCCATTGGTATCGGTAGATTTTAATCATGACCCACATTCTTGTATCATAGATGGCACTCAGACACGTGTTAGTCATAAACGACTGATAAAGTTGTTAGTGTGGTGCGATAATGAGTGGGGCTTTGCGAATCGTATGCTCGACACTGCGCGTGCGATGATGGCTGTAAGCCAATAATTTATAAATATAATATTAGTATCGTTAACTAAGGAGAAGTCCATGTCGGTCATTAAAATGGCAGATTTAGATTTAAACGGCAAACGCGTGTTAATTCGTGAAGATTTAAATGTGCCTGTAAAAGAAGGTAAAGTGACCTCTGATGCGCGTATTCGTGCAGCATTACCAACTATCAAATTAGCGTTAGAAAAAGGCGCTAAAGTAATGGTGATGTCACACCTTGTCGCCCTACGGAAGGGGAATATGATGAAGCGTTTTCACTTGCCCCTGTGGTTAATTATTTAAATGATGCCCTTGAGCAAACAGTTCGTCTAGAAAAAGACTACCTAGAAGGCGTAGACGTTGCTGATAACGAAGTGGTTGTTTTCGAAAACGTGCGTTTTAACGCTGGCGAAAAGAAAAACGACGAAGCATTGTCTAAAAAACTAGCTGCATTATGTGATGTTTACGTAATGGACGCATTTGGTACGGCTCACCGTGCACAAGCATCGACTCACGGTGTGGGTTTATTTGCTGATGTTGCATGTGCAGGTCCACTACTTGCGGCAGAGTTAGATGCACTAGGTAAAGCGCTTGATAACCCAGCTCGTCCTTTAGTTGCTATCGTTGGTGGCTCTAAAGTATCGACTAAGTTAACTGTACTTGATTCACTTTCTAAAGTGGTTGACCAACTTGTAACAGGTGGTGGTATCGCTAATACCTTCATCGCAGCAGCAGGTCACTCAGTAGGTAAGTCTTTATTTGAAGCTGATTTAATTGATGAAGCAAATAAATTAAGTGCGGCAGCAAAAGCTAATAACGGTGAAATCCCGGTACCAACTGATGTTGTTGTAGGTAATGAGTTCTCAGAATCTGCAGTGGCAACACTAAAAGATGTGAATGAAGTAACAGACGAAGACATGATCTTCGATATTGGTCCTGATACAGCAAACCAATTAGCAAAAATTATTGCTAATGCTGGCACCGTTGTATGGAATGGTCCAGTAGGTGTATTTGAATTTGACCAATTTGGCAACGGCACACGTGCTATTGCTGATGCGATTGCTAACTCAAGTGCATTCTCGATTGCTGGTGGCGGTGATACGCTTGCAGCGATTGATAAATACGGCATTGCCGATAAAGTTTCTTACATTTCAACCGGTGGTGGTGCTTTCCTTGAATTTTTAGAAGGGAAAAAATTACCAGCAGTTGCTATGCTTGAAGAACGTGCTAAGTAATTAGTGCGTATGCCAGCGTAGTTATTAGGTAATTACGCTGGTTTAGCTGTTAATAAAATACCTCTCACCCTCGTTTTATTTACAGCTGTTACGGTAGGCGCGAGCTTTTCGTGATGCAGTGATGCATCAAAAAATAACTTATCCGTTCAAACTAGATAGTAGGAAACTACTGTCGATACAATTTGGAGAATACCAAATGGCTTTAATCAGTATGCGACAACTTCTTGATCATGCAGCTGAAAATGGTTACGGCGTACCTGCTTTTAACGTTAATAACCAAGAGCAAATGCGCGCAATTATGGAAGCGGCTGACAAAACAAACAGCCCGGTAATTGTACAAGGTTCAGCAGGCGCACGTGCCTATGCTGGTGCCCCTTTTATTCGTCATATGATTTTAGCTGCCGTTGAAGAATGGCCACATATTCCAGTCGTAATGCACCAAGACCACGGTACTTCACCAGGTGTATGTCAGCGTTCAATCCAGTTAGGCTTTTCATCAGTTATGATGGATGGCTCATTAATGTCTGATGGTAAAACTCCTTCAAGTTATGAATACAATGTTGATGTTACTCGTCAAACTGTTGAAATGGCACATGCTTGTGGTGTGTCTGTAGAAGGCGAGTTAGGTGTTTTAGGTTCACTTGAAACAGGTGAAGCAGGTGAAGAGGACGGCGTGGGTGCAGAAGGTAAATTATCTACTGATCAAATGCTAACAGATCCTGAAGAAGCCGCTGATTTCGTTCGTAAAACTAAAGTTGATGCACTTGCTATTGCTTGTGGTACATCACATGGTGCGTACAAATTCACGCGTCCACCAACAGACGATATCTTAGCGATTGATCGCATCAAAGAGATCCACGCGCGTATTCCTAACACACACTTGGTGATGCATGGTTCGTCTTCAGTGCCACAAGAGTGGTTAGAAGTGATCAACCAATACGGTGGTGAAATCCCTGAAACCTATGGTGTGCCAGTAGAGCAAATCATCGAAGGTATTAAATACGGTGTTCGTAAAGTAAATATCGATACCGATCTTCGTTTAGCATCTACAGGTGCAATTCGTCGCCACTTAGCTTTAAACCCAGCTAACTTCGATCCACGTAAATACTTAGCTGAAGCAACGAAAGCAATGACTGAGATCTGTGTTGCTCGCTACGAAGCCTTTGGTACGGCAGGTCAAGCTGGTAAGATCAAGCCTATCTCTTTAGATGATATGCACCTTAAATACTTATCAGGTGAACTTGATCCACAAATCAAGTAATTGATAATAAGTTGAAAAAGCCGGCTTGCATGCCGGTTTTTTATTGCCTTGATCAAGACGGATCAGCGATTTACTTACTCGTGTTTTTCCGGATCAGTGTTTTACTAACCTTCGCTTTCACGGATCATTATTTTACTAGTTACGCACTGATCATCGGCTTTTCTTTGCTCAGCTTTTAAACTAAATACTGATCCCCTTAACATTAAATCAACAAGTTATCTTATTCTCTAAGTAAAATACTGATCTCGGGCTGATCAACTTAGTAAAAACCTGATCTTGATCTGATAGGGTTAGTAGATCAGTGATCCGTGATTTTTGTGTGAAATATAGCCACCTTGCCTTGACCAAAAGCCCTTTATGTTCGATTTTTAAGTTACTGCTTAAATTAAGGATCGCTACCATGAACAAACCTGCCATGATGTTGTCGAGCTTTGCAATGTGCTTTATTTCTTTTCATAGTGTTGCCGAAGCTGTAGATGTGTATGGTCGGATCCATTTAGGGGTTGCTAATAGCGACACTGGCGATGGCAGCGAAACGTCTATTGAGAGCTACAGTTCACGTATGGGTATCAAAGGCAGTGGTGAAATAAGTGATGGATTAAAAGCTGTATATAAGTTTGAATTTGCAGTAAATGCGGCTGATCAAGATAGCGATGGTAAAACAGAAGAGAATATTACCGCTCGCAACCAATATGTTGGTCTTCAAGGCAGTTATGGGCAGGTAGTGCTTGGTCGACATGATACAGCGTTAAAAGTATCGCAGGGTAAAATTGATTTAATGAACGACTTTAATGGTGATGTTAAAGCCTTATTTAATGGCGAAAATCGCCTTGGCGATGTGGTTCATTATAGCTCGCCAATTGTCGGCAATATGCAATTTGTGGTCACCTATATTGCTGAAGATAATTCTAAACAAGACGAAGAAACCGGTATCTCTACGGCCTTTATGTATGGTGATAGTAAATTTAAAAAAGCGCCTTACTTTGTCAGTGTTGCCCACGACAGTAAAGTAGCCGGTTATGATACAACACGGTTTACGGCGCAAGGTAAATTAGGCGATTTAACCTTAGGTGGTATGTATCAACAAAGCGAAAAAGTAGCTGGTTCTGATAAAGAGGATGGCTTTTTGGTAAGTGCATCCTACAAAATAGATAAATATAAGTTATTGGCGCAATACCAAGATACTGATGGTAACTTCGGTAAGTTAAAAGATTCGGGGAGTGGTACCTCTGTTGGCGTTGAACGAAGCCTGTCAAAACAAGCACGTATGTACATGTGGTATACGCAGTTTTCACTAGATAATAATGCTGATGAAGATCACTTGGCAGTCACTTTAAGGTATGACTTTTAATCCGAAATTTACTATTAAAGCGTAAAAAATGGCTATTTTTGCATTGATTTTTTTGCGCTTTTTGAATTACTCGTTAGACTTTCATAAAAATGTCATACTTAGTCATAATAATGAAACCAGTTCGCTAACGAAAGAGATAAATTGGAATGTCACGTAAAGTACTAGTCGTCGATGACGAAGCGCCTATCAGAGAGATGCTGGTTTTTGTTCTAGAGCAAAATGGTTTTCAAGCAATTGAAGCAGAAGATTATGACTCTGCAATTGAAGCTATGGTAGAACCATACCCAGATATGGTTTTATTAGATTGGATGTTACCAGGTGGTAGCGGTATTCAAATTGCGAAAAAATTTAAGCAAAACGAATACACTCGTCAAATTCCTATCATCATGCTAACAGCTCGCGGTGAAGAAGAAGACAAAGTACGCGGTCTTGAAGTAGGTGCTGATGATTACGTAACAAAACCATTTTCTCCTAAAGAATTAATGGCGCGCATTAAAGCGGTTATTCGCCGTGTTTCACCAACCTCATTAGAAGAAGCCATTGAAGTTCATGGTTTACGCCTTGATCCAATCTCACACCGTGTAACATCAGAAGGGAGTGAATTAGATATGGGTCCTACTGAATTTAGATTACTCCATTTCTTCATGACACATCCAGAACGTGTTTACAGCCGTGAACAATTACTTGATCATGTATGGGGAACAAATGTATATGTAGAAGACCGTACAGTTGATGTACATATTCGTCGTCTACGTAAAGCGATTGCACCATTAGGGCATGACCGTTTAGTACAAACCGTTCGCGGTGCAGGCTATCGTTTTTCAAGTAAATTATAAGTGTCATAGCAATGACCTTAACAAGCTAATTTACATACTTAAGGTAAAGTGAGTGTATGTATCGAGTAGTGAATAAACAGGCGTTAGCAAAACGCCTGTTTATGTATTTCTTACCCTTGTTATTAGTTGGCGTACTTGTAGGTGCGCCTTTTTTGCTTTTATTTTTAGGCTCTTTTGCACTGCTAATTTGGCATTATCATCAATTATATCGCCTCAGCGATTGGCTTCTTAATCAACGTAGTTTCAACCCACCCGAAGGGGAGGGAGCGTGGGAGCAAGTCTTTGAAGGGATCTATCACTTACAACATCGAAACCGTAAAAAACGTAATGAACTTGCAGACTTAATACGCCGCTTTCGTGATGGCGCCGAGGCTGTGCCTGATGCGGTAGTGGTTTTACAAAAAGATCTCAGCATCATTTGGTGTAACCAATTGGCTTTAAAGGTTTTAGGGTTACAGTGGCCTACCGATCATGGGCAACGCTTAGATAATCTTATTCGCGATCCTAAGTTTGCAAAGTACATGAATAAAGCCTGTTTCGATGAACCGCTCGAGCTTGATGGTGGCCACAGCTACGATCAAACCTTAGAGTTTCGTGTTATGCCCTATGCAAGTTCACAGTTGATGATGGTGGTGCGTGATGTTACTCGCTTAAAGCAACTTGAGCAGATGCGTAAAGATTTTGTGGCCAATGTTTCTCATGAGCTGAGAACACCACTTACAGTGGTAACCGGTTACTTAGAAATGCTTGATTCAGATAGCTTACCACCTCCTGCAATGTGGCAAAAAGCGCAAACTACCATGCTTGAACAATGTAAGCGCATGGACAGTCTGGTTAATCAATTATTGTCGTTGTCGCGTATTGAGGGAGCACGTCGTCAAGATAACGATAAGCCGGTTAATGTGCCGCAGTTACTTACCTATATTCAAACCGAAGCACAGTCATTAAACCAAGACAAAGGCCATGAGCTTATCTTTAATGTTGATGCGAGCTTAGACATTAAAGGGGCCGAAGATGAATTACGAAGTGCCTTTTCTAACCTTGTGTTTAACGCCATTCATTACACCAAGCCCGGTGGCAAGATTGTGGTTGATTGGCAGCTTAAAAATAACCAAGCCGCGTTTAGTGTGACCGATAATGGTGATGGTATTGCTGCTGAACATATTAACCGTTTAACGGAACGTTTTTATCGTGTTGATAAGGCTCGTAGCCGCACTACAGGTGGGTCTGGATTAGGTTTAGCGATTACAAAACATGTACTTACAAGGCATGACAGTCGTTTAGATATCAGCAGTAAATTAGGCCAAGGCTCGACCTTTGCGTTTGCATTTGGTAGCGAAAAAGTCGTGCGTTTAACAGATAATATTAAGAAAACTGCAAAGTCATAAAAATGTCATTTAAGGGTAATCTAACTGTCATCTAGTGTCATTAGAGTAGACCGCAGTTAGGAAATGGGACGAACAAATCGGAGTAACCCCTATGAAATTCAAAAATCTCGTTGCCGCAATGGGTGTGGCTGTAACAACATTTGTATCAGCACAAGCAGCTGCAGTTGATAAAGATATGCCTGAGTACACTAAAGTAAGTGGTATCTCTGGTAACTTCTCATCTGTAGGTTCTGACACGCTTGCAAACATGATGACGTTCTGGGCAGAAGAGTACAAGCGCTTCTATCCAAACGTAAACATTCAAATCCAAGCAGCGGGTTCTTCAACTGCTCCTCCAGCATTAACTGAAGGGACAGCAAACTTCGGCCCAATGAGCCGTCGTATGAAGTCAAAAGAAATTGAAGCATTCGAAAAGCGTTACGGCTACAAGCCAACTGAAGTACGCGTTGCAATCGATGCTCTTGCTGTATTCGTACACAAAGATAACCCAATCAAAGGTTTACGTATTGACCAAGTTGATGCGATTTTCTCTTCAACACGTAAATGTGGTGCTGATGCACAGGTTAATCGTTGGAGCGAAGTAGGTCTTGAGGGCGATTGGGCAGCAAAAGATATCCAGCTTTACGGTCGTAACTCAGTATCGGGTACTTACGGTTACTTCAAGAAGAAAGCACTTTGTAAAGGTGACTTCCGTAACAACGTAAACGAACAACCTGGTTCTGCATCTGTAGTACAGTCAATCTCTTCTTCAGTGAACGCGATTGGTTACTCAGGTATCGGTTATAAAACATCAGGTGTACGTACGGTTCCACTTTCTAAGAAAGGCGACAACTTTGTTGATGCAACATTAGAAAACGTAGCAACAGGTAAATACCCACTATCTCGTTTCTTATACGTTTACGTGAACAAGCACCCTAACAAGCCGCTTTCACCAATCGATGCAGAGTTCTTAAAAATGGTTCTTTCTGTAGACGGTCAAAAAATTGTTGAGAAAGATGGTTATGTACCACTTTCAGGTAAAATGGCAATGGCTGAACTTAAAAAGCTAGGCCTTCTGTAACAACCATACAGACATAGACGAAAAAACCGCTCAGTGAGCGGTTTTTTTTCGTTTAGCTTTTAGCAAATAATTTTGCCTTAATGCGTTGCTGAGCAAGACGTACTTGCTTACGCTTTTTACCCGAGGGAGCCTTAAAGCTTTGAATTGGCATTACCGTTGGGTATTCATTAGGTAGTGCAGGTACACTAAAGTCAGCGTGCTCATCCTTAGGTAAACCAATTTCTTGTTGATGTACACGAAGTACCGCTAAGGTATCATCGTTTTCAACTTCACTTGGACATAAGAATAAGCCCATTTTACGCATTTTCACACCTAAGCCGATGCTGCTTGAGTAACGTACAATTGGCGCTGCTAAAATAAGGCCCACTAAAATAGGTGATAACCACCAAAAGAAGGTCGGTGTGTAATAGTAAGCAACCGAGCCCCAAATAATCGCGGTAATAGTCGAAAATAACGTATAACCAATCGCTTCCTTCCACGGTACCATTCTACCTTCACGAGGCTGTGCATCCCAGCTCACTTTTTTGCCTAAAAATACGCACACGACAAAATAGCTATGAAACACCATCATTAGCGGCGCAATTACAATGGCAAAAACCGTTTCGATGAGTGAACCTGCAATTAGCTTCATCGTGCCACCAAAGGCTTTATTACGGTGTACTAAAGTCACAATAATACCCATTAATTTAGGTAGTAACAGTAATACGGCAGTAATGAATAACAACGAATCAATTAGATCCGTTTTGGCAATTTGCCAGGTTGGGAAAAGCTGATAAGCATGGTTAAAGTATACGTCGCTATTAAGAGCACGAGTCACTGCATCTAAGGTACTTAATGCCAGCATAGATAACCAAATTAACGATGAAATATACGCTGTGGCACCAAATAAAAAGTGCATTTTACTCATTAGCTTAAGGCCAGATTTAGGCAATAAACCTAAATGCTGGATATTTCCTTGCACCCATCGTCTATCTCGAATTGCGTAATCGAGAATGTTACTTGGCACTTCTTCGTAGCTACCTTCAACATCACTCAGCAGTAACACATCCCAGCCACTACGGTGTAGCAGTGAGGCTTCAACAAAGTCATGACTTAAGATTTCACCGCCAAATGGGGCATTGCCTTTTAAAACTGGCATACCGCAGCATTTTGTAAATGCTTCAACGCGAATAATTGCATTGTGACCCCAGTAGTTTGCTTGGTTTGTTTGCCAAAAAGCAGAACCAGTTGCCAACATTGGGCTATATAAAATCGATGCAAACTGTAAAAAGCGTCCAAAAAACGTGTCTTGGCGAACCGGAATAGGGATCGTCTGGATCAAACCTGATTTTGGATTGCTGATCATGCTAGAAGTCAGTTCAAGCATACATTGACCCGTCATAATGCTATCGGCATCAAGCACAATCATATGATCGTATTGGCTGCCCCAACGTTCACAAAAATCAGTTAAGTTACCTACTTTACGGTGTTTGTTGTCTTCACGGCGACGATAAAAAGTATGCGCAGCTAAATCACCTAAACGCTTAGTGAGAGCATTCCATGCTTTTAGTTCATTACGTGCGATTTCAGGGTCTTGCGTATCACTAAGTAAGTAAAAATCGTAATGTGGCATTTGTCCTGTTTTGGCCAGCGAGCGAAGGCTAACCTCAAAACCGGCAATTACACGCTCTGTATCTTCGTTGTAGATAGGCATAACAATGGCTGTTTTCGTTTGGCTCAAGGCATGCTGATTAATCTCGATTGGCTTTTGACGTTTTAAGGTCAACGGGTCAATACGAAATAATTGCAAGATAAAGCCCATACAGCCACTACAAAAGGCTGTAACAATCCACGCGAAGGTGACTGTAAATAATGCCAGTAAAGCGTACTCAAGCGGTGTCATGCCGTTAGAATTTAAAATATCGAACATGATCCACACGCCATAGGCGGTAATGCTGAGCGCTAGGCTCGAAAAAAGCCAAGCGCGGGTTTTCTTAAATGGCATTGCTGTTGCTTCTAACGCTTTACTATTGGACGTCGTTTGGATACCAGACATAGCTCCATACCTCGCTGATTTCTTTATCACGTAGTTTTAACGATAAGCGCATATCAACTGGCTTATCTCCCTCTGGCGCCACTTTAAAGGCTACGCGCCATCCTTGATTGTTTGGTAACTGCTGTACCGTTTTATCGCTTATTTGCCCAGCAGAGAGTGTAAGATCCGCTTGCATGGCAAAATTAGCTGATAGTTGATTAATGGTTTCGCCACTAAAATCAACGGTAAATTGGCGGTGGCTTTTTGGTGGTGGATTGTCTTCACCAGGTAATGCTGCACTACCAATTCGAGTTCTTAACACACTCGCTTTATCTTGAGTTGCAAGCGTGGCATTGAAAGTCGAAAGCTTGTAACTAAAGCTTAAGCTGTCACCGGCTTTCATTGGCTGCTCTGGCACCCAGTAGCTAACAATATTGTCGTTGGTTTCTGTATCTGTTGGGATCTCTACTAACTCAACACGCCCTTTACCCCAATTACCTTCTGGCTCAATCCACATACTCGGACGGTTGTGATAATGTGCTTCGGTATCAAGGTAGTTATTAAAGTCACGGTCTCGCTGTGCAAGACCAAAGCCTTTCGGGTTCTCGTAGCTAAACGAAGTGACACTTAGCTTCTTCGGGTTATTGAGTGCGCGCCAAACCCATTGACCTTGTTCTGATTGCATTAGAAGGCCGTCAGAGTCATGTACTTCAGGGCGGTAGTCGTCGAAGAACTTTGTACTGTTTTCACCGTGGTAGAACATACTTGTTAGCGGGGCAATACCAAGCTTTTTGATGTCTTTGCGGGCGAAAATTTGCATTTGAGTTTTCACTTCAGTGTTGGTCGAAGGTGTTAATTCAAAACGATAGGCGCCCGACACAGATGGGCTATCTAATAATGCGTAGAGCACGATAGTGCTATCTTCGGGTGCTGGTTTTACTAACCAGAACTCTTTGAATACAGGGAATTCTTCACCTGAACTAAGAGCAGTATCCACCGCAAGTCCACGGGCTGACAGACCATATACTTGGTGCGGACCAACTAAACGAAAATATGAAGCACCTTGGAACACAGCCACTTCATCTTTGTACTGGTTGTTGTTCAGTGGAAAATGCAAACGAAAACCTGCATGACCAAGTTGTGTATTGGCAATCGCGGTACTGATCTCTTGCTCTAACGGGGCAGCAGTTGCATCATAACGATAGTAATCTGTTTTAAAAGGTAAACTTTTTACTTCAGCGTTTTGTTCAAGAGTATTAATTGCAACCGGTGAACGATATAAAAAGCCTGGGTGGAACAACTGCACTTCATAAAGGCTTTGATCTTTCCAAATCGCTTGCTCAGTACGAAAACGGATTGCACGGTAGTCTTGGTAATTGATGCTTGTGAGCGCCTCAAGTTCAAGATCTTTCGGGGCTACATAAGGCTCTGAAGCGAGTTTTTTAGCACGCGCAGTGATAACATCAAATAGCTTTTCTTGCGGAATAGTGATCATCTCAGGCTTAAGCTCAACAGCAGCCTTTTCCTTTGAGGCCAGTTTTTCATTTTCGGCTGCTTGAACTTTAACGGCTGTTTGTTCTGTTTTAGTTACGTTTGATTGCTCTTGTTCTTCAATTGCGTATGTATGACCTGCGCTCATGGCTAATAATACGCCCAATAAGGTCTTCTTTTTAGCAGCACTGAAGAGCTTGGTTCGAGTTTCTGGTCTCATTCAATTTTCCTTTAGCCGTAAATCACGTTAATTCATTCATATCCCTTAGCAATTACTGAACCCAAAATAAAAACTAATAATCTCAATGACTTTGAGTTGGTGCAGTTAAATGCGAAGAGTAAAATTTTGAAATTAGTGAGAAACAATTACATGGTTGCAGTTGTTTATTCGTCACCAATATAGAGAAGTTTAATGAACGAAAGCTTGCCCTAATATGAATAGATTAAAGGGTAAACAAAAATATGAACAAAATTACCAGAGGCTTAATTATGGAAATGAAATTGTAATCGAGAAGAGAAGTGCAGGCACCGAACAGGTTTCAGTGCCCTAATAAGCGAGCTAAAAGTAAGTATTATTTAACTTCACCTAATTTTTCGGCATTAGCTTTACATTGATTATAAGCTTCAATGCACTTGTTACTACACACCTTATGAACTAATCCATCAGCAGTGCTTTGTTGTTCACAGCTTGCCTCGCATTGGTAGTTTTGTTGAGCGCATTGTTGCATTTCTGGGTTTTCAATTTTATTTGAGCAAGCAGACAGTAATGTCATAGCAAATAATGTTGCTGCAATTGCAGGTAGTTTTTTCATGCTTATCCCTAGTTTATGTCTTTTCTTTGCAATCCATCTTACCCAGATTATTGCTATTTAATCCAGCTCAACTTGTAAATTGTCAATTAAACGTACTGAGCCCAAATAAGCAGCAGCTAAAATAACAAGTTGTTTATCAGCCGTTGTTGCCGGCTTTAATGTTGAGCGCTCTGCTACCGCATAATAGTCAGGTTTAAGGCCTGCACTTTCAAGCTGTGCTTTTGCATCAGCCTCAAGTGTAGCAATGTCTGCATTGCCTTGCTTCAGTGCTGTTGCTGTATTATTTAACGTGGCAAACAGTACTTTTGCAGTGTCTTTTTGCTCATCAGATAAATAGCCATTACGAGAGCTCATTGCTAACCCAGAGATTTCACGGCAAGTAGGTACGCCAATTATCTCTACAGGGATAGATAAATCGCGTGTCATGGTTTTAATCACTTGCAGCTGCTGAAAGTCTTTTTCGCCAAAACAGGCAAAATCAGGCTGTACTAAATTAAATAACTTAGTAACAACGGTTGCGACGCCTTTGAAGTGACCAGGGCGCGAGCCGCCACAATAACCCATAGAAACACCCGGCACATCGACAAAGCTTTGCTCGCCTAAACCATTTGGGTAAATCGTTTCAACGGAGGGTGTAAACACGATATCAGTACCGAGTTCAGCTAAACCTTGTTTATCTTCGTTAAGTGTACGTGGGTAGCTATCAAGATCTTCGTTAGCCCCAAACTGCATTGGGTTCACAAAGATACTCACAACCACTTTATCAGCTAAGGTTTTGGCTTTTTCAACCAGTGAAAAGTGACCTTGGTGTAAATTGCCCATAGTAGGCACTAGTGCAATGCTCAGGTTCGCTTGACGCCAAGCTTTGATTTGGCTGCGTAACGATTTGATTTCAGTGATTGATTGCATTTATTTAAACTCGTGTTCGGTACTTGGGAAAGCACCACTTTTTACATCTTCACAATACTTTTGCACTGCTGCTGGCATATTGCCGGTTTCTAATAAAAAGTTCTTTGAAAACTTAGGAATATAGCCTGCCGAAATACCAACTAGGTCGTGCATTACTAAGATTTGCCCATCAGTTTGATTACCTGCACCAATACCAATGGTAGGAATGTTCAGCTCATCAGTAATACGTTTAGCAAGCTCACTTGGAATACATTCTAAAACAAGTAACTGCGCACCTGCCGCCTCAAGTGCTTTCGCATCGCTAACCATTTTATCAGCTTGAGATTGCTCACGACCTTGAATTTTAAAACCACCAAATACATGCACTGACTGAGGTGTTAAGCCTAGGTGGCCACATACTGGAATACCTTGTTGGGTCATCGCACGAATGCTGTCGTGCAGCCATTCGCCACCTTCAAGCTTGATCATGTTTGCCCCAGCACGCATCAGCTCTGCAGCATTTTTACAGGCATCAGTTGGGTTGGCATAGGTCATAAAGGGTAAGTCAGCAATTACAAATAATTCACGGCTACCTGCTCGTACGCAGCGTGTATGATAAGCAATCTCTGTGTTGGTTACTGCTAATGTGTCATCAGCACCTTGCAATACCATACCTAAAGAGTCACCAACTAAAATCACCTCGACGCCATTATCATGAAACAATTTAGCAAAACTGGCATCGTAAGCTGTTAATGCGGTGATTTTTTGTTGTTCTTGTTTCATTTTATTCAAGGTTGAAACGGTGATTTTAGACATAATTTCCTCTAAGGCTTAGCCTTGGTTGATTACTGCTGAGGGAGTTGTTGTAAATCGTTTAAAGGCAACGTTTTTGTTATATCAGCAAGTGATTGATTATTCGGTAGTACAAGTGTTGGTGCAATTTCCAACAAGGGGTAAACAACAAACTCTCGCTCTGTTAGGCCATAATGAGGCACGGTTAAGCGAGGGGTGTCTATTACGTCATTACCGAACAATAAAATATCTATATCAAGGGTACGCGGACCCCAGCGCTGTTCTTTTCTAACACGGCCATGCTCAAGCTCAATGGCTTGCGTTAAATCAAGCAACTGCTCTGGCATAAGTGCAGTTTTAACACATGCGACCGCATTTACATAATCGGGTTGATCTTGTGGCCCCATGGGTTTGCTTGCGTAATCATGGGATACACAAACAAACTCAACATCTTCTAATGCTTTTAGGGCAGCGACAGCAGCATGAATTTGTTTACGTGGCGCGTTTAAATTGGCACCTAAACCTAAATAAACGGTATGCATACTTAGTCTACTTTTTTCTTGCGTGGGCGACGACGGCGCTTGGAATCACCTTGGTGTCCTAAATTTTTAACCATCTCTTTTTGGCCGTTGATGTCTTGGCTTAGGTAGGTTGTCCACCAATCAGCAAGCTCTTTTTGCTGCTCTTCGCCAGCTTGCACACGCAAAAGTAAGAAATCATAGGCTGCCTTGAAGCGAGGCTGTTGAGTCAGCCTATAAGCACGTTGACCACCTCGTTTATCAAGACGTTGCTGAATATGCCAAATATCGCGTGCACCCAGTGTGAAGCGTTTTGGTACTGCTACATGTTGTGCGTTTTCACTCAGTACTTTGTTCATCGCTTGTGCAAATGCATCGTACTCTGAAAGTTGATCGCGTTGTTGTAATTTTTTAGCAATGCTCAGTAATGGGAACCACAAAAGGGCTGCAAAAATAAAGGCTGGAGTGACTTTTTTATCAGCATTAATACGTTTATCGGTGTTTTTAAACATTTGCAGGATAAATGTATGTTCAAAGCCTTCAGGGTTGGCATCTAAGATCTTATCAAGCGCAGGGAATAATGCTTTGAATAAACCATACTGGCGAAGCATTAAGTAGTTTTCTTCTGCTTTGCCGTTTAAGAACAACTTGAGTGATTCTTCAAACAAACGAGCTGGCGGAATATGGTCGAGTAAATTAGCAAGGCCTTTAATTGGCTTTTCGGTGCCAGGTGCAATGCTCATTCCTAGTTTGGTGGCAAAACGCACTGCGCGTAACATGCGCACAGGGTCTTCACGGTAACGTGTTTCTGGGTCGCCAATCAGCTCAATTTGTTTTGCTTTTATCGCGCTAATGCCATTGGCATAGTCATAAATACAAAAGTCGTTAATTGAGTAGTAAAGTGCATTAATCGAAAAGTCACGGCGCTCGGCATCTTCTTCGATGCTGCCATAGACATTGTCGCGCAGGAGTTGGCCGTGCTCGCTTGATTGGCTAATTTGATTTTTGCTTTCTTCGGCTTCGTGATGGCCGCGCATGGTCGCCACTTCAATAATTTCTCGACCAAACACGATATGGGCTAAACGAAAACGACGACCAATTAGACGACAGTTACGAAATAGCTTTTTGATTTGCTCAGGGGTTGCGTTTGTTACAACGTCGAAGTCTTTTGGTTGTTGGCCTAACAATATATCTCGAATACAACCACCTACAAGGTAGGCATCAAAACCACCTTCTTTAAGGCGGTACAATACTTTGATTGCATTTGGGCTAAATTGTTTGCGCGAAATACCATGTTCACTGCGCTCGATCACCAAAGGTAACTCGCTCGTTGGCAAAGCATCACTTGATGTCGTGGCATTTGGGCCAATAATCTGCCGACAAAATTGAAAAAGCTTAGAAATAATAATCTGTCTCCTACGACGCGGACTTTGCGACTCATCAAGTATAGCGTTTGTTTGATACTTCGCCGATGTGAGATTGACGTGTAATCAGTGTGTTTTAAATGGCGCTAAATTAAGGTGTTGATGATTCGCACACTTTGGGTCGCTATCATATACCAGCAGGGCTGAAAAATTAAGTTACTCGGCCTTTAAAATTGGCAATTTATTTTTCAATAGTAACAAAGTTACAAAAAGGAGAGTTAGGATCCTCGCTAACTTGTATTTCTTGCACCTTTGGTATGTGTTCAAGGCGGTAAGTTTCAACAGCCCAAGCTAACATCTGTTCGGTACTTAACGATAATAGTGAACTTTCTGGCTTTAAACCTAAAAAGCGCAAGGCATCGAACAACGCGGGCTTTGGATTTGATTTTGCTATTGCGGGGGCGTAATTTTGCTTTGATAACTTAAAACCAGGTTTAGCTACCGCTAAAGGAAGGTGGGCGTATTCTGGGGCCGGTTTATTTAGTTGCTTAAACAAACTGAGTTGTCGTGCAGTCGGCTCGAGTAAATCAGCGCCGCGAACGACTCTTGTAATACCTTGTGCGATATCATCGGCGACTACGACCAGTTGGTAAGCAAATAAACCATCGCTGCGCTTTATTAAGTAATCTTCTTTGGCAAGTTGGCTATCAACATACACTTCACCTTGAATTAAATCATGGTAGTGACTGGTTGCAAATTGCTGGGTTAAACGTAGCGCTGAATCAGTTAAAGCGTGGTTTTTATACCGGCAGTGGCCTTGGTATATTCCACCGATTGCTTTAATTTCTTTGCGCGTGCAATGACATGCATAAACAAGGTTTTGCGAAATTAACTCGTCAACAATGGCTTGGTATTGCTCATGACGCTGGGTTTGGTATATGACAGGCTCGTCCCAGTAAAGACCGTAAGCCTCTAAGGTATGTAATATATCGTCGCTAGCACCGCTTACAACACGCGTTGTGTCGATATCTTCAATGCGTACTAACCATTTTCCTTGATTTGCTTTTGCATCAAGGAAGCTACCCACAGCCGCTATAAGTGAGCCAAAATGTAATGGCCCTGAAGGGGATGGCGCAAAGCGGCCACGATATTCACGCATTGGCGTGTTAACGGCTGTGGTAGACATGGGCTAATTAAAGGATGTAATTAACCGCGTCCAGATTGCTTTTCTTTAATTTCCGCAAGCGTTTTACAGTCTACACATAAATCAGCTGTAGGACGCGCTTCTAGGCGGCGGATACCAATTTCGATACCACATGATTCACAGAAACCAAAGTCATCTTCTTTGATTAATTGAATCGTTTTTTCAATTTTCTTGATCAGTTTACGCTCACGGTCACGAGTACGAAGTTCTAATGAGAATTCTTCTTCTTGTGCTGCACGGTCTACTGGATCCGGAAAGTTAGCTGCTTCGTCTTGCATATGCGATTTAGTACGGTCTACTTCGTTACGTAAATCGTTACGCCAAGCTTCTAAAATTGTTTTGAAATGAGCACGTTGTGCTTCATTCATGTACTCTTCACCTGGCTGTTCTTGGTATGGTTCCAACCCGGCCTGAGCCAATAACCCTAGTCTTTTTTGGTCTGGCATAACTTTCTCCTAAATCCTTAATATTTTGCCCAGCGTTAGCCGGCGGCTATAAATAGCAGAATCATTAGACTGAGGCAAATTTATTTTTAATTAATCCTCTTGACCTTGTGCTAATGATTGCTCAAATAATTATGGGCGGTTTGGTAAGCCCTTAACTACTCGTCATTTTTTTAAATTTGCTAAGTTATATGGGCAAAAAAAAATAATACAACTTAAATAGTATATAAAGCTAAAAACTTTTTTGGCGTGGTTTTGTACCAACGCTTAAAGGCGCGTTGTAGAGCGCTTTGTTCAGAAAAGCCTAACTTGTTGCTAATTTCCAGTGCAGATAGGCCTTTTAGAAGCATCTCTTTTGCAAGTAGTTTTCGTTGCTGATCAATGAGTTTAGAAAAACTAAGTTGCTGATTTGAAAGGTGACGTTGTAAAGTGCGTTTTTTAATATTGAGTTGAATTGATGCTTGCTCAAGGGTCGGTATGTGAGGCAATTGGGTATTAATGAAAGTAACTAACTGCGAGGCATAATCATGCTGTGATACAGCTGTATCGACTTGAGATAATAAAATGTTTTCAAGCTCGGGGTTAGGAGATTGCAGTCGACATTTAAGAATCGATTTACTAAAAATAAGAGAGTTTGAGTTAGCTGAAAACTCAATAGGGCAATTAAAAACCTGTTTATAAACAGTTAAACTTTCTGGGGTTGGGGTGGGTCTAGTCAACTGTACTTTTTCAAGGCTAACATCGGCATGATTTTGACAACAGTGCTTAGCAAATGAAAGCCAACTGCTAAATAATTCATCTACCATGTAATGCTGTATGTTACTTTGAGCATGCCAGCTTAGACGACAAAACTCGTCTTCAGAAACGAGTTCAATGTGACCAATGTTTCGTATTGTTTTGCTTAATCTCTGTGCATGCTCCAGTGCTTTTTCTAAGTTTTTGCTCACTAATGCAACATGACCTAATAGCCCCCAATTTTGTGCTTTTAAAGAGTTGCCAAACTCCAGCCCAATATGCTCTTGTTGTAATATTTTATCGCCATAGTGCATGAGTGACTCATAGTCAGCGATAGGAAAGCGGGCGCTTACATCGTCCAAATCTTTCAGTCGTTCACCGAGCAAAGCTTCAATTTGTTTGCTACACATGCCTTGGCGTTCTAAAAAAAATACAAGTGAGCGAATTATCTGGCAACTGATATAAAACATAGGTCATTCATAGTTATTATTATTTTAATAGAGGTAACGCTGCATTAGTTGGCGCGCAAAGTCAATTTTTTGCGTGAAAGGTCAAGATTTAGCCTACTATTTAAGGCAAGCTGGGGGGTGGACATACAATCATAATAAGGATCCACAATGAAACTCAATCCCCTGCTAATCGGTATTGCTGCGGCTTTGCTCGTCGGCTGTAATTCAGATAAAGATAACAATGACACCACAGCTCCCGTTGTTACCCCTGACCCAGATCCAGTTGTAAAAGTAGATATTCCTGCATTTTCCGAAGGCAATACGTTACAAGCGAATGTGCGATGGACAACCTATGGTGTACCCCATATCACAGCAGCAAATTTAGAGAGTTTGGCGTTTGGAGCAGGGTTTGCATATGCAAAAGATTATGCTTGCTTATTAATGGACCAAATTATTAAAGTGCGAGGCGAACGCTCAAAACACTATGGCCCAGATAAGGTTGCTGGAAGTGGAGATTCACAGCACTTAATATCAGACTTTGGTTATAAAGCATTAGGAGTGAATGAGTTCGCACTGCAACATTATGATGAACTCAATGAAGACAGTCGCGCCCACTACGAGGGGTTTGTACAGGGGTTTAATAAATACGTAACAGACACCGGTGTTGAAAACCTTGCTCCAGAGTGTGCATCGCAACCTTGGGTTACCCAACTAACAGCACAAGATATGCTTGCCTATTCAATGGCTACCGTGCAGTTAGCCAGTTCAGCTAATTTTTTAGAGTTAGCTTTTTTTGCCAACCCTGGGGATAGCAATGAATATTTACCTGTACCAATGAGCGGTGCTCCTTCAGCTGTTTCTAGTATCACTAACAACATTGCTCAGCAAGCTGCGCAATTTAAACTTGAAAAAAAATATAAACATTTGGGTTCAAACGGTTGGGGCCTAGGTAAAGACATGATGGCCGCAATGGCAAAGGAGGATTACTCGCTAATCCACACTTTCCTTATGAGGGAAATTTGCGGTTTTGGCAGTCTCATTTGACCATACCTGGTGCTATGGATGTAATGGGGGGGAGCCTTCAGGGAATGCCGGGCGTTATTAATATTGGCTTTAATGAGTATGTAGCTTGGACGCATACTTTTTCGACTGCGCGTCACTTTTTAATTTATCAATTGGCTTTAAATGAAAATGATAGAATGAGTTATAGTGTTGAAGATGAGCAGTACTCAATTACTGAAAAAGTCGTTACTGTTGAAGTGGCTACTGGTGCTGGCAGCACAATTGAGTTGAGCAAGCCCTTTTATTATAGCCATCATGGATTAATGCTCGAAACACCTGTAGAAAATGGCTTAGGTTGGAGTGATACTCAAGCATTTACGATAAAAGATGCTAACGAATTTAATATGGATGTCGTTGCTCAGTGGTCGGCTTTAAACCAAGCTGTAAGCCTTGAAGATATGAAAGCAGCCTTTGCTGAGTTTGATGGTGTGTCTTTCAATAACACCATGGCAGCAGACAAAGAAGGTAATGTCTTTTATGTTGACGATAGCACGGTTTTAAAGCTTGACGATCAAGCGAACTTAGCCATTCGATTACAACCAGAGCTTGTTGCTTTGAGAGAGTCCGTCGGCTTTGACATTGTTCCTGGCAATATGAAGCTATTTGAAAGCCAAGGCAAAGTACCATTTAACGAAGCGCCGCAATTAACACGCACAGATTATGTACAAAATTCTAATGACAGCTATTGGGTTACTAATCTTAACGAGCCACTCATCGGCTTTGCGGCTCAATATGGTGATGTGCATAAACCCCTATCACTAAGAACAAGAATGGGATTGAAGCTTCTTCAGCAAGGAGGAGGCGAAGATGCTAAATTTACCTTGGATGAGTTAGAGCAGGCATTAGTTGGTAATCACTTTTACCTTGAGAGTTTAGTGTTTGAAGAGCTGGCATTACAATGTTTTGCACAAGGGGACTTACCAATTGAATTAAGTAACGGTACGCAAGTTGATATCAGCCAAGCATGTGATTTATTAGCTAATGCCGATGGTAAAATGAACTTAGATACGCAAGGTGCTGCTTTATTTCGCGAGTTTGCGCACTTATTTAACGCAAAAGAGCATCTTTATGACAATTTTGATGTGACTAACCCTGCTAATACGCCAAATACATTACGCAAAGATAAAGTTGCTTTAACTGCATTGGCACATGCTGTTTATAATTTACAAGCAAATAATGTTGCACTGGATAGTCGCTTAGATGAATTACAGTTTGTCGAAAAATCACTTGCCGGTGGCAGTGGCTCAGGTGAAAAGCTACCTTGGGCTGGTCCTATGCATGTGGAAGGTGGGTTTAACGTGTTCAGGTATGATCGCAGTAACTTAACGCGTTCAACACTAATCCCCTACACGGATTATGCTGTTCTAAATGATGCTGTGACGGGTAAACCTCTTGCATCAAACTTAACGCCGCAGGGATACCCTGTTAACTATGGCTCTAGTTGGATGTTTGTAATGAACTTTACAGAAAATGGCCCTGAGGCAAAAGGTTTGTTAACCATGTCACAAAGTTCAGACTCACATTCAGAACATTTTGATGATCAAAGTCGCTATTATTCTCAGTCGGCTAAGCTTAGACCTTTACTTTTTAAAGATGAAGATATTGAGCTTAACCTGATTGATGAAGTCGACCTGTCAATGACTAAGCAATAAAAGGTACTTTTTCAGCCAGTCTGATCTGGCTGGCTGAAATTTCTGCTTTATAAGCTATCACTTCAACCCCTTTTTTTATAGCTTCAGTCAAAAGCTGGGCATATTTCGGATCGATATGTTCTGCTGCACTTACTTGATTGATACCGTCGTGTAAAACTGCAAAAAGCAGAACGGCACGATGCCCTTGCTGTACCATTTCTACTAATTCCCTGACATGTTTTTGGCCACGTTCAGTTTTTGCATCCGGAAAATACCCTTGTCCGGAGTGTGGTTCTGTTTGTGAAAGTAATGTCACAGATTTTACTTCTACATAGCAATGGGGTTTATGTTCATCTGTTAGTAAAAAGTCGATACGGCTATTTTCTTGGCCGTATTTTACTTCTGCAGCAATGGTTTGATAGTCAACAAGTTCAGCAATCGCGCCTGTATTTAAAGCTTCTAGCACAACCTGGTTTGCAATAGCGGTATTAACACAAATTAAGTGGTCGAATTGGTTCTGAGTTAATTGCAAGGATTGAGGGTACTTACGTTTATCATTATCACTGGTTGAATAAAAAGCCTTAAACCCAGGCTCTGCGCAGCCCGTCATTTTGCCTGTATTAGCACAGTGAGCTGTAAACTCTGCACCATCGGCAGTTTTTAAGTCGGCTAAAAAGCGCTTGTAGCGCTTAATTAAGGTGGCTGATTGTAATGCAGGAGTAAACTTCATGACTTTACCTGATTGGTTTTTCTTTATTGTAAGTGATTCATTACGCGGATTAAACCACACTTCATAACGCTATTTATCGCAAGCTGTTGGGAACTGACGTTGGCTGTAGTAAACTCAATCAACATTTTTAGCGCAAAGAGTATTCTAACATGTCAGAAAAATTTCTAGTTCAACTTAGCGAGCAGGGCGCTGCCGCACATTGGGGCGAAAAAGCCGCTCTTTCTTTTACTGAACAAGGCGCAACTGTTCATTTAACTGAGCAAGATACACTTAAAAACGTACAAAAAGCAGCACGTACGTTAGCTAATCAAGGCTTAAAAAATATTGCCTTAGTAGGCGATGTTTGGTGCACAGAAACACAGTGGGCTTTTTATCAAGGTTTTGTATCACCAAAGAATTTAGACGCAATTGAGTTTGTTGAAAATGCAAAAACAGACAGCAAAGAGCTGACTTCGTTAAAGCAAGCTGCGACGTGGGCTCGTCAAATGATCAATGGCACTGCGGATGATATTTTCCCAGAGAGCCTAGCTGGTAAAGCTGCTGAGTTTATTCAGTCATTAGCGCCTGAGCACGTAAGCTACCAAATCATTAAAGGCGATGCTTTATTAGAACAACAATGGATTGGTATTCACGCGGTAGGCCGTGGTAGTGAGCGTCCACCGGTATTATTGGCATTAGATTACAACCCAACGGGCGACGAAAACGCACCTGTTGCGGCCGCTTTAGTTGGTAAAGGCATTACCTTTGACTCAGGTGGTTACTCAATCAAAGCAAGTGAAGGCATGTTAGGCATGAAGTGCGACATGGGCGGTGCTGCTACAGTAACTGCAGGCTTAGCACTTGCTATTAGCCGTGGTATCAACAAACGTATTAAATTGTTCTTATGTTGTGCTGAAAACTTAATTTCAGGTCATGCCTACAAACTTGGTGATATCTTAACGTATAAAAATGGCACTACAGTTGAAATCGTTAATACCGATGCTGAAGGCCGTTTAGTCCTAGCTGATGGCTTAATGGCTGCAGGTGAGTCTGGCGCGCCATTAATCATTGATGCGGCAACACTAACAGGCGCTGCGCTTGTTGCTGTTGGTCAAGAGTACAATGCATTGTTCGGTCTTGATAAAGAGCTTGTACGTGACGTACAAGACTTTGCAGAGCAAGAAATGGAAGCTGCATGGCCATTACCACTTGAAAAATGGCATCAACAAAATTGCCCGTCGCCATATGCAGATACCGCAAATAGCCGTCCTCAAAAAGGTGGTGGTTACGGTGGTGCTTCTAATGCGGCTGGTTTCTTATCACGCTTTGTACCAAATGAAGGCAAAGGTTGGGTGCACATTGACCTTGCTGCTGCATTTAACATGGGTAGCACAAGCGAGTGGGCTGCAGGCGCAACAACACAAGGTATGCGTACCGTTGCAAGAACTTTACTAGAAAAAGCATAAGCAATTTACTTTTTCTGTAGCTAATTAAAAGCCCCTTAACTTTATCTAAGTTAAGGGGCTTTTTTGATTTAAAGGGGAATTTTACAAACTGATACAAGCTTTTTTGAGTAAATTAGTATAAAATCCCGCCCCACATTTTCTCATCCTGTGGTTAGTTTTTATTAAATTAGCTACACTAGAATGATCATTTCACACTGGGGTCTCTATTTATGTCAGATAAGTGCTATATCACTGCGCAGCAGCTTCTTGAAGATTCATTTCGTGTTGCGGCACAAGTTTATGAAGATGGTTTCCGTCCTGATTTCATCATTGGTATTTGGCGTGGTGGTGCTCCAATTGGTATCGCAGTTCAAGAATATTACGATTATAAAGGCATCGAAACTGACCATATCGCAGTGCGTACTTCTTCGTATTACGGTATTAACCAGCAATCTAAAGAAATTAAAGTTCACGGTTTGCATTACATCATCGAAAATGCCAATGCAGATAACTCATTACTAATCGTTGATGACGTGTTCGATTCTGGCCGCAGTATTTTTGCATTAAAAGAAAAGCTTTCTGAATTAATGCGCTTAAATCTACCACGTGATATTCGCGTTGCTTGCCCATACTACAAGCCAAAGAACTCAAAAGTAGACATGGTGCCAGATTACTTCATTCATGAGTCTGAAGAGTGGCTTGTGTTCCCTCATGAGCTTTCAGGCCTAACGCCAGACGAAATTATCGAAGGTAAGTCAGATTTAGCTAATATTCATGATTTACTTGTAGAAAAGTAAGTTTGAATACCCTTGCAGTTATGAGTGTGTCCTACACTTATAACTGCGCAAAACTATCGACGTAATCACTAAGCTTGTCGATATCTACTACTTGTAAACCTTGATTACTTCTTTGCACTAAGCCTTTTTCAACTAACTCTGTAACGACGCGTCTATATGCTCTTTCGGTGGTAGCAAAGCGCTCAGCTTCAGCATTTACGGTAGGGTAGGCACGCAGTAACGTTGGGTTGCTGTTTTCAGCTCTTAATAAGCAATCTTTAGCTATGTTGTAGCTAAGTGGTAATAGCAGCTTATCTAAGTTTATTTTTTGGTTTTCTTGGAATTTAGCGGCAATTGTTTGCGCTGTGTACAAGCTTAACTCTGGCTTTTCTAACAGTAGTGCGCGCCAATGCTTGAGCTCTATTAGGTTATAGCTTACATCGCTAAAGCACGTAACTGTATAAATACACGGATAGTTATTCAGAGCTTCAATTTCACCTATCAGTGTGTTGTTACAATCAAGCTGGCCTAAAAGAAGGCGTCGACCATTACCCACGTCATAGCTGAACGACACTGTGCCGCTTCTCACTAATACGAGTTTTGACAAGGGTTGATCTTGGTGGATCAGCACTTCTTTTTTAGCTTGTTGAAAACTGCTGCCAGCAAATGTCAGTAATTGGTCAACAAGGTAGCTTGAAAAATGATATTGAAACATTAACGCCGCTCTTCGGACAATTGTCCTATTTATTACATCTTAATGACGTTAGCATTAAGATTCTAAGAATTTACGCTAACTTGCTAGTAAGGTGTTTCACGTTACTGATACCTTCATTTCCCGTGTAATGATTTTAAAGCCAAGGTTATTCTTAAGCTTTACAAGGTTTTTAGTAAGTTAGCTTTTTTATTTTATTGTCAAAATAGCACAGAGTGCGTCAAAAAAAATGACAAGCTCCAATGCTAACCTAAAGCCTAGGAGAGAACAATTGAGTTGGGAATATTTAGGCTATTTAGCGTCAGCACTGTTGGTTGCTTCTTTGACAATGAGCGATGTAGTAAAACTACGTTGGCTTAACTTAGCAGGGTGTATTGCATTTACCTTCTACGGATTAGCAATAGGAGCCGTGCCCGTTGCCTTCACTAATGGCTTACTGGCGTTTGTGAATATTTACCACATCGTTAAATTAAAGCGTCAGCAAAAAGCTGACGCCGAGTAATATTATTCCTCTTTTTTATATTTCAGCTCGCCCGCAATCCAAGTTTGCGTCACGTTTATATCGTGAATTTCAGAAATTGGCGCTTTGTAATAGTCTTTATCAATCAAAATAAAGTCAGCCCATTTACCTTGCTCTAAACTGCCTACCTTAAACTCTTGATGTGCAGCATAAGCACCACCTAAAGTAAATGCACGCAAAGCTTCATCACGCGATAGCAGCTCTTGTGGTCGCCAGCCGCCTTCTGGTAATTGATTATGATCCATTCGGGTGATGGCCGAATATAAACCATCAAATGGGTTAGCAAGCTCCACTGGAAAGTCAGAACCCGCTGCAATCACTGAGCCTTGTGCTAAAAAGGTCTTCCAAGCATACGCCCCTTCAAGTTGTTTTTCAGTCAGGCGTTGCTCAGCCATATGCATATCAGAGGTTGCATGAACAGGCTGCATTGATGGAATAATTTTTAATGTTTTAAAACGAGGAATATCTTCAGGAGTCACGATTTGTGCATGTTCAATTCGGTTACGAAGTAAAATACCACCGGTTTTTTTAAATACATTTTCATAGGCATCGAGTACTACGTGATTGGCTTTATCACCAATTGCATGAGTGTTTGCACTAAAGCCATGGGAAAAGCTTAGGTTAAATAGCTGCTCAAGCTTTTCTTGAGTTTCAAGCATTAAGCCATGATGATTTTTACGATCAGCGTACTCTTCAATGAGGGCTGCGCCTCGGCTTCCCAAAGCGCCATCCGCATACACTTTGACACTGCGAATCGACAGCATGTCATTCATGTCTTTATATTTACCCGCTTTGAGCATGGTTTCTAATTGAGGATCGGCAGCACTTAGCATGGCTACGATTCTGACAGGAAGAGTACTTTGCTCAGAGCGCTGCTTGTATACTTGCCACGTGTCGTAATCGATACCGGCATCATGGGTTGATGTGATGCCTAAACTTAGTAGATGTTTACCTGCATTATCTAAGGCTGTATTTATGCTGGCATGGCTTACTTTTGGTACATGCTGAGTAATAAGCGTTTCGGCTTTATCAATGAATACCCCTGAAGGTAAGTCAGAATCTAGCTTTAAAATTTCACCGCCAGCAGGAGAGGGAGTTTGTTTGGCAATACCTGCAAGTTCCATGGCTTTTGAGTTAACCCACACAGCATGACCATCAACGCGAGAAAGCACCACAGGTTTGTCTTTTACGTATTTGTCTAAATCAGCTGCAGTTGGAAACTCACCGCCAGGCCATTGCTCTTGGTTCCAACCGCGACCAATGATCCAACTTTGTTTATCTTTGGCAAACTCAGCCAGCATTTTGCCAACCTCATCTGCCGAGCGCGTATTCCTTACATCAAGTTGTGAAAGGTTATTTCCTAAACCAATCACATGACCATGAGCATCGACTAAGCCTGGTAACAATGTGGCTTGCTTGCCATCAATTGCGGTGGCATCAGGGAAGCTATTTTTAATTGAGTCATTGCCTGTTTTTACGATTTTACCGTCTTTAAAAACCAGTGCAGAAAAGTGTTGGGTTTCGCCTTTATAGGTAGGCGTATAGCCATTTACATTATAAATAACAGTGGTGTTGGCAAAGCAGCTAAGTGAAGCTGTTGCGAGTAAGCTGATGATGAGTTTCATAATCTTCTAATAGTTTTTATTGATTTATGAAAACAGTATCAGAGTTGCAGTAAACTGCAACTCAGCAGAGATTAATAATTAACTATAACTCTTTATTTGCTCGCATAAATCTTAAACTCACTGAGGGATAATTTATTATCTTTATCACTGTCGTAATTTTTAAATCGCGACCACAGAGCTGGGTCTCTCGCAGACTCTGAGCGAGTCAGGTAACCATCGTTATTACGATCAAGTTGTTTAAATTTTTCACCAATACTATCTGCAGCAAAACTCATTGTGCTAAATGCACAACTTAAAACTAGGCTGGCAAAGGTTAATTTTGACATTACTTTAACTCTTGTTTGTTAAATAGTGTTTAAACTCAAGGAGCGAGATTTGTTGATCTTTATCTGTATCCCACTGCGCTATGCGTTTTTGCAAGTGCGGTTGCGATGACAGTTCCTGCTCAGATAAAAAGCCATTTTTATCTTTATCTAGGTGATCAAAGCGTTGTTTTACGTCCAATGCTAAGCTATTGAAGCTTATAGTAATTAAGGTGCATGGAGCAAGCCAGAAAATTCTCATAATTGCCTCCTAAATAAAAGTGCTTGCCATAATTTAACTCCCAAAATTTAAATCCGTTTACACATTCCCTCTGGGATTATGGCAAGCACTTTAAGCCGTTAAGGTTTGAATTTTTCAAACTCTTGTTCAGACAAAACCTGATCGCCGTTTTCATCCAGATCGGCAAATTGCTTAAGTAAGTTATCGTGTTTGGTTGCTTCAGTTAATGAAATCTCGCCATCGGCGTTTGTATCAAATTTAGCAAATCGAACATCCATTTGTGATGCTAAAACGGTGGCGCTGATAACTAAAAACATCAGCGAGAATGCAGCTAAAAGTTGTTTCATTACAATCTCCTATTGAATAAACGACTGAAACTCAGAAAATGAAATTTGGCCATTTTGATTACTATCAATTTGCGTAAAGTTGCCGTGCAACAAGGCATCTTCAGATGCTTCTGCTTCACTCAAAAAACCATTGCTGTCTTTATCTAGCTCATTAAATGTTGTCTGCAAATCAAGTGCGTAACTATGAACTGAGAACAGACTTATAAGCAGGGTGGCTACCGGGGCCGTTACTTTCATTTTGTGTCCTAAATAACTAATTTGCTTAGTACTAATCAAAATCAGTGCCAATATTAAAAGTTATTAATTATCAGGTGGTTATGGTTTTCGTGTGGATTTGAATGCGAAATAGTTACAGGGTGTTGTGTCTTTTTTGCAACGATTTTCAGGTGTTAAAAGTTTATCTATTTTATTTCAATGAGTTAGTTTGTTGCCAAATAGCAACTTTGTATCGGTTTTTGGGGGAAAATCAGTACTTTTTAAGGTCGGATTCAGCGAGTGTCTAAGTTTGTTCGCTAATAATCAGCATCTGCAATTATGTTGAGAGTGAATATGCAAAATACAGTAGCAATAAAAATAAAACAGTTACTCAATTGGCGACCTAGTCTTATTGGCCAGTTTGTCTGTAGCATTTTGCTGTCTTTACTACCGTTATCTTTGGTGGTGATTTTATTTTTAAATGCGCTTAATAAGCAGCTTGCGGTGACTCAAGAAATCGTTGGTGACAATTACGAGATAACTAAAGCATTTAATAACCTCAAACAAGACTTAAACAGCCTAGAAAGGGCAACTCGACAAAACTGGGTGCTTAAAAGTGAATCCCTCGATAGCTTGATTGCCAACAAGTGGCAATCGTCATTACAAAGTGTCGATGAACTCATTTTCTTAAGCCCAACCGCTGATTATGTCTCGCAGTGGCGGCAATTGGCTGAGGTATTACAGTTTGCGCATCAACATTTATTAATAGAACAAAAGCAAGATGGTGAGCTGTTTGCACCCGCTAGTAAGCTTATCAGTGAGCAAACAAATTGGCTCAAAGAGCAAAATGAATTACGCATCACAAAAAATCAGCAGCAATTAAAAGCACTTCAAGCTTCATTTATTAATTGGTTAGTTGCGTTAATTCCACTCACTTTATTAGTCGGGGGCGGGTTTCTTTGGCGGATCAGCGGACGGCTCAGGGAACTCACACATGTTATTGATAAACTTGGACAAGGCCATTGGCAGCAAAAAATTCAAGTTCGAGGCTCGTCAGAGTTAGTTGAATTAGGTAACAAACTAGAGTGGGTTCAAGCACAGCTACATATGCTTGAGCAGCAAAAAGATACGTTTTTACGCCATGTGACACATGAATTAAAAACGCCCCTAGCTTCGATGGTTGAAGGCACAGACTTACTCGCAGATGAAATTGTTGGCCCAATCAATAGTGAGCAGCAAGCTGTCCTTGGGCTAATAACGCAAAGTATGGTGCGGCTCAGAGCCATGATTGAAAGCTTATTGAGTTACAACGCTATTCGCACGAGTAAGCAAAGCCTAAGCGAGCTTAATTTTAACTTGATGATGAATAAAATTGAGCGTCATTTTGAGCACCGATTATCAGCGCGTGACTTATCCATTGTGTGGGTGAACGAGTTACCAAATAAAGCTTTGTTTATATCAATTGAGCTACTTGAAATGGTGCTCATTCAGTTGACTTCAAATGCGTTAAAGTTTTCGCCGGAACATGAGTCAGTGACAATAAAAGCAAGCTTAAAACAGGGACAGTTAATTTTGTGTGTCAGCGACTTAGGAGTAGGGATAGAGGATACTGAAAAAGCCGCTGTATTTGGGGCTTTTTACCAAGGCAAAAATGCAAAACAACATACTGAAATGGGCAGCGGACTCGGTTTAACCATAGTTAAAGAAACCGTTGAACAATTAAACGGTAAGCTCTCTATTACAGATAATGAGCCACAAGGGTGTGTATTTACAGCCATTTTACCAATTCAATTAACCCAAGGAGTTAACTGATATGGGCTTAGCGAATAAAGCCAGTTTTATGCTTGTTATAGGCACACTTTTTATAACAGGGTGCACGATCACGCAAAAGCATGTTGAGGCAGAGCAAGTAGAGCCGACAACAGAAGTGAAACCTCAAGGGCAACCTAATCCAAAGCCTCGGCCGAAAAGTGAGCCGTTATATCCGCCTGCAAGTACAGTCATTGCTTGGCATGCTGCCAAGTGCGGTGGCTTTAAGGCAAGCTCTGATAAAGCAAATTATGTTGGCGAAAATGAGCTAAAGCGTCTGTTTGAGTCGATTTGTTTACTCGGTGCTTCAGAGCCAGAAAAAGCTCTTAGTCAGCTTGAAAAAAGTGACCATGCTTTTTATTGGCCAGATGATATTAAGCAGTATCTATGGTTACAAAAGCAATATTTACAACAGAATTTAGCAGCAAAACAAGCTAAGCAGGCGCTAAGTGATGAAATGGAAAAAACCTTATCGTCGCTTGCGACTATCGAACAACAACTTCTGCTACGTGAAGAAACCAAGGAGCAGTAACCATGAATGAAGTAACAAAACCACGGGTTTTATTAGTAGATGACGATGCGAGTTTATTAAAGTTACTGGCGATTAGAATTGAGTCTAAAGGCTATTTGGTAAGCACAGTCGAAAGTGGCATTGAGGCATTACAAACGTTAAAAAACCAAACCTATGATGCGGTGATCACTGACTTAAGAATGGATGAAATGGACGGCATGGCTCTACATCGCCAGTTACAAAGTCGTTACCCTTCAATGCCGGTGATTATGATGACAGCACATGGTTCGATACCTGATGCAGTGGAAGCGACGAAGCAAGGTATTTTTGCATTTATTACCAAACCAGTTGATAAAGATGAGCTGTTCGACAGCCTTGCTAAAGCTATTGAGATCCATGGTGTACACGGTGATGAAACACCGACACAAACAAATATTGTCACCCGTAGCGGCGCGATGTTGCATTTACTTGAGCAAGTTAAATTGCTTGGTCCAACGCAAGTGAATGTGTTGATCTCCGGTGCTAGCGGCACAGGTAAAGAGTTGCTTGCACAAGCAATACATCAACATAGCCATGTTAGTGACGGCCATTTGTGGCAATTAACTGCGGCGCTGTGCCGGGGGAGCTTTTAGAGTCTGAATTGTTTGGGCATAAAAAAGGCGCGTTTACAGGCGCAGTCAAAGACCATCAAGGTTTGTTTCAACAAGCTCAAGGTGGGACCCTTTTTCTAGACGAAATTGGTGATATGCCGCTAAATTTACAGGTAAAACTACTGAGGGTTTTACAAGAGAAAACCATTCGCCCTGTGGGCTTTCAAGAAGAGATCCCAATTGATGTGCGGGTGGTGTCGGCGACTCATAAGAACCTCCCAGAGGCAATCAATAATCAGCAGTTCCGTGAAGATTTATATTACCGATTAAATGTGGTGAACTTAAAACTGCCTCCGCTTTGTGAACGCCGAGAAGATATTAGTTTGCTAGCACAGCATTTTGCAGGTCTAATTGCTAAACGTATGGGGCAAGAGCAAAAGCAGTTTGCCAATGATGCGATGCATGCTTTGGTGCGCTATGATTGGCCGGGTAATATCCGTCAATTACAAAATGTGATAGAGCAGGTAGTAGCCCTTACACCTGGTAAAGTGATAGCTGCTCAGTTAGTTGAGAGTGCATTAAATAGTAATGTTAGTATTGCTGAGCCACTTTCGTTAAATGATGCAAAAAAAGAATTTGAGCGAGATTATTTAATTAATACGCTGAAAATGTCAGCGGGTAATGTTGCCGAAGCCGCAAAGCTTGCGAAACGTAATCGCTCAGATTTTTATAAATTAATCAAAAAGCACAACATTAATGTTGAAAGCTTAATATAAGGAAAAACATGGCGCTTTTTTTAGTCTATCTGGGTGGTCGTATTCAAGGTTGCCACATTGAAATGCACGACGTTCGATTTGTCGTAGGCGATAGCATTGAGCAAACCTACTCAAAACTAAAAGCACAATGGGTGGGTGATAAAAGCAACGTACACATGGATAGCTACATGCAAATTCAGCACATTGATGGTTATCAGGTCGAAGTGGTTGATAGTGCGCATCACCAAGCCGAAAAACTGTATTTTGTGAATTTGGGTGCTTACCGAGCTGATAGCCTTGCAGAGCAGCATGATTTTGCATTGTACGTTGCCCGTAGCAGTGAAGAAGCAAAGCAACGCGCTAAAGAATCTTTACTGGCAGGGATGACACACCTTCATAAAGATGATTTACACGATGTAGACGATTGTTTTGCGATTGACTTGTTAGATAGCAACTTATCAATCAAATTAACGCCAAGCGGGCAAGCACAAGCAATGAAGCCCGATTGGTTTGGCTATCACGTGTTGTGATCTATTCTTGGTTATCGTTTTTACTGGCAACTTTAAAGGCGATAATCACCAATCCAAACAAGGCAAATGGCAGTGCAGCGAGTAAATACTCAACGGTATGGCTGTCTTGATAGTTGGGCTGGAGTAGGAAGTGACCTGCAACACAAAGTAAAATAGCCACGAATAAAACGGGCAGTAAAATCAGTTCTTTTTTAGGTGAGTGTTTTTTCATTACAAAGCGTTATATTCCAAAGGTGCGCCATTGTAATGATCTCAGCTTACTCAGGTCAAATAAGTTGCTTTGTAGTTTGCTTTATATTGCGCTGTATCAACTTTTTTAGTGTCAGCTTTTACAGGCTGCTTTTTTGGAGCCGCTGGTTTATCGGTTGCTTCATTATAGCTAAATAGCCCCATAATGAACTCAATCTCTTCACGTTGTAATCCAGATCGCATGATGACCTCCAAAGAATAATTTGCCTTTTGTATTACAAATATTACGTCCTGTAATCTGAATTATCGGTGAATATCGCGCCACTAAACTGTAATCATATGTAACGCAAATATGCTTATTTAATAGGCAGCTCCACAGTAAACACAACACCTGTGCCATCAGCTAAATTTTCTGCCAATACTTTACCGTGATGGTAATCGCAAATAAGCCTTACAATATAAAGACCTAAACCCAAGTGTGGCTGCTGCTGATGTTGCTGACTTCTCACCGAGACCATTGAGTCGAAAATGTGTTCAACTAAACCGTCAGGGAGCAAGGTCCTTGGTTGCTGATTTTTAATAATGCATGCTGCTCTTGCTTGGTTAAGCTGACTGAAATTGTGCTTTGCGGGGTTTTAAACTCAAGTGCGTTGTTGATGAGCTTATCGAGTAATTGGGCAATAAATTCTGGTGCACCACTAACATTTAACGGCTCTTTACAAAGCGACAAGGTAAATAGGCTTTCACCATAGGTTATTTGATAGCCTTGCATGCAGCCGGTGATCACTTTGGTCAGGTCAAATTCTTCTGCCTCGGCACTTTGAATACTTTGTTCAAGGCGCGTTGCTTCACTCATGGTGGTAATAATTTTACCTAACCGCTCAACCCCTTCACTGGCACGGTCGAGGTATTTTTGACTCAGTTCAGATTGCGGCTGCATTTGTAAGTTTTCAAGTGAAGAGCGCACAACAGCCACAGGCGTACGCAGTTCATGGGAGAGTCGTGATGACATATTTTCTAAGTAATCAGTATAACCACTTAAACGGCTAACAATGTTGGCAAAGCTGCGAGAAAGGTCGCCAATTTCGTCATTCGAATCGGCATAAGTAATTTTGCCGGTGATGCGCCCTTGGGCATCAATGGCTTGCTCGGCGTTGTCACGTAAGCGGCGAATACGGCTGGAAATTCTTGAAGCAAAAAAGAATAGCGTCACAGTGCCTACAAGCATCACCGCTAAAATGACATTAAAGAGCTTTTCTAACGATTTATTACGTAGGGTGCGCACGCCATTGGTGGTTTCTTCTGCGATTACTGCACCAATGACTTTATCTTGGATCCAAATAGGGTAGGCCGCCGATAAAATAACGGCTTTGTTATCTGGAGTTAAGCGCCATGATGATGCTGGTTTCCCATTTAAAGCACTGGCAATGTGAGTACCTTGCATCGCAGCGACATCATGTAAGGTATCAATGAACTCATTTTCTGGGCGAGTTAAAATTTTATAGTAAAGTGGGTGTAAGTAATCTTGCTCAAAGCGTTGCCACCATGTTGTTGCCGGCGCATCTTTTAGGCCGTCTGCCCAAACGCCATCGGCATGATGAATTGAGCCTGATTGTGCAAGTACGCGATGATGGTTATCGACGACCCAAATTCGGCTGCCACTGTGGCCCATGCCTTTCAAAATACGGTTAATTTCTGGTGAAGGCACTAAAACTGAGCCGATATCATTGGGGTTTTGTAGGTTTGAGGTCGACATTAGCTGAGGCTCAACCTTGTCTTCATCCCAATCTTCAATCGCAAAACCAAGCTTATTACCTAGCATCGAAAGCGGAAAACGCAGTTCTATGTTGTAACCCGTGTCGGTGCTTTTAAAATAACCTTGGATTTTTGTGACAGGCTCCTGTGTTGTGGCATCAAAGGCATTAACCCAACCATCTTGACGGGCGGCCACCACATAACGTTTAAACTCACCTTCAGGTGTTTTTAACATGATCTGTAAGTGATCATTACGGGTAAAGCTAAGCACATTTTTAGCACGATACACCAGCGAGCTGTCTGTGACTTTAAAAGCCGCATAAAGGTAGTTTTCGTATTTGCCTACCATGTGATCAAAACTTAGATCACTTTCTTGATGCTCATTGCTTAGCCCCTGTAGGTAGCGTTTGTCATAATGCCAAAATAAGCTTTGATACGGCTGCCATTCCGACAATTTACCATCAAGTTGAATCGGGTTATTTAGGTTGTAAGCATATAAATCTCGGCCTTTTACAACTTGATCTAAAAAGTTGGTTTGCGAGTCAAACAAAGCAGGGCGCTCATGTAATGCGGTTGCGAGTGCGCGGGTGGTGCCCACTAAGGTTTTTTCTTGCCCTTGTCTTAAGAATTTTTCCATTTCCCAAACATATTCATAGCCAAGCCAAGGCAATAAAAATAAAAAGCAGGATAAGAAAATAAACTTTGTTCTAAGCCCCAAACGCAGCATTAAGCTTGCTCCCAGCGATAACCCATACCGTAAACGGTATCAATGCAGTCAAATGCACCATCTAAAGCAATAAACTTTTTACGAATGCGTTTTACGTGTGAGGTAATAGTGCTGTCATCAACATAAATTTTCGCATCACTCATTAATTCGTTGCGGCTTTTTACATGGCCTGGACGCTGTGCAAGTGAATGTACCATCCAAAATTCTGTCACAGTTAAATCAACCAGTTGCTCTTGCCAAAAAACCTGCATGCGCTGAGTATCTAACTTTAACGGGCCGCGATGCAAAAGAGCAGTTTGATCGGCGGGTTGATCGAAGGCATCAAGGCGTCTAAACAAGGCACCTATGCGAGCAGCAAGATGCGCCATACTGATGTCTTTGGTTAAGTAATCGTCAGCACCCATGCGCAGGCCACATACGGTATCAATTTCGCTATCGCGGGCGGTTAAAAATATAATCGGTAAGGTTTTAGAAAGACTGCGTAATGTTTGGCAAAGTAAAAAACCACCATCCACTTCATGACCAAGGCCAATATCAACAATGGCTAAATCTGGTAAAGATTGACTAAATGCCACTTCAGCACTGGCTCTGTCAGCAAAGCCTACAACCTGATAGCCCTGAGCGCTGAGCATTTCTGTGTAGTTTTCGCGGATTGCTGTTTCATCTTCAACGATTGCTATTTTCTTCATTGTTAATACTTACTTAAATTCTTTCTATAGCGAACTATACCTAATTTTTTGCCTTGCGTACTGGCAAAAACGCGATTGCCATTTTTCTGCCACAATTGCTCAGCAGTTTGCCTTTTTTGATCCCCTTTATTGCCATTTCGACTTGTTTTAATAGCTCCATACCAAGTTCGCAACACCAACCAATGTTGCCAAGCAATTAAGTAGAAAAAGGATTAAACCATGAAAAAATTAATTATTGCCGCTGTTATTACGTCTGCTGTATCTGTAGCCCCTTTTGCAGACGCTGCGAGTCAAACTAAACAAGAAACACCAAAAGAAACAGCTATTGGCTTAGGTGCAGGTGCCCTTGTTGGCGGTATAGTCGGCGGCCCAGTGGGTGCATTTATTGGCGCGTTTGCAGGTGGCTTAATTGGCGAAAAAGAAGCGGCAGAAAACACCATTGATGAACAAGCTCACGCATTAGTTGTAATGAAAGAGCAAACCGCTGATTACCAACAAGTGATTGCCGATAACGCAGCCCTAAGTGAGCAGCTTGAATTATTAGCTGACGAAAAAGAGCAGTTGTTACAAGCCCAATTGAACACCCTATTGGCGATGACGGTGCAGTTTAAAACCGGCTCTAGCGAAATAGCCCCACACTTTGCTAATCAACTCGACAAAGTCGCACAGTTACTGATCGCTCAGCCAAATCTGGCTATCGACTTAAATGGCTTTGCAGACCAGCGTGGTGATGAATTGGCTAATTTAATGCTCTCAAAACAGCGTGTAAATGCAGTGCAAAGCTACTTAATTAAACAAGGTGTGCCTCATACGCGCTTAACCGCAACTGCTTTTGGTGAGCAGCAAAGTGTTGCCGATTCAAATAACTACGAAGACAACGTGTTTGACCGCCGCGTAACCTTAACGACACGCCCTGTGTCACAAAGCAGCTTACGTACAGCACAAAGTAACCACTAATTCATCGGTCGATGGAGTGACATATTATGTTGAGTAACCGTACCAAAAGGCTCCTTTTTGGGAGCCTTTTTATCCTCTTATTAGGTTATGCAGTTAACCCTGCATTTGCAGCCAATGCTAGTGCCGAACTGCGATTTTATGATGATTCAAATAGCCAAGTGTCGTCGGGCTTATTAGTGAAAAACGATGTCACTATGACGCTCACTGGGCTTATTAATCATGTTGTTGTTAAACAGCGTTATCAAAACCCGCACCCGTTTGCAGTAAATGCCCGTTATGTGTTTCCGTTACCAGATGAAAGCGCAGTTCATGCCATGCAAATGCAAATTGGTGAGCGCATTATCACCGGTAATATTGCCCTTAAGCAGCAGGCTGAACAGCAATTTGAGCAAGCCCAAAAACAGGGTAAACGCGCCGCTTTAGTACGTCAGCAACGTGCGAATATTTTCTCTACTGATGTAGCAAACCTTGGAGCAGGGGAAGAGATTGAAATTACCTTGCAATACCAAGAGATAATCGGCTTTCGAGATGGTGTGTTTTCACTGCGTTTTCCAACCACTATTACGCCGCGCTACGAACCTTTAACGGCAGAACTGCAGCAAAAAGTGAATCTAGAAACAAAAGACACAGAACAACAGAGCGACGCAACAGCTGATACAGCGCAATTGGCATCAGCGTGGCTAAAGCCTGTTTTTCATCGTGCACAAAGCCAAGAGTCTGATGCGAGCCTAAACCTTGCAATTGCGATGGATATTGGCCTTGAGCTGAGTGATATCAGCGCTAATTTAGCGGGCATGCAAATCGATAACCCAAGCTTTGGTCGGTACCAGTTATCACTTAATCGTGATGTTCCGATGGATAGAGACTTTGAGCTGACATTTAAGCCCCTTGATAAAGCCCACTCACAGGCTGCATTTTTTACCGAAACAGTAGCAGGGCAAGAATATGGTTTACTGATGTTAGTACCGCCTAGCGATCACTTTACTTCGCAAGCTCGTCTGCCTCGCGAAATGGTGTTTGTTGTAGATACCTCTGGCTCAATGCATGGTCAATCAATGGAGCAGGCTAAACAAGCCTTGTTTTATGCCCTTTCATTATTGGATGAAAATGACAGTTTTAACATCATAGGCTTTGATAATGAAGTGTCGGTATTAAGTGACACGCCAATGATTGCCAATGACTTTAACATTCGCCGTGCAGAGCGCTTTATTTATGGCTTACAAGCCGATGGCGGCACCGAAATAGCAAAAGCACTGACTCAGGTACTTGATGGTAAACACCATGATGGCTTTGTTCGCCAAGTGGTGTTTTTAACCGATGGCAGTGTGGGTAACGAAACACAGCTATTTAAACAAATTCAAACAGATTTAGGTGACAGCCGACTCTTTACCGTCGGTATTGGTAGCGCGCCTAATAGCTTTTTTATGACCAGAGCTGCGGATATTGGCCGTGGTACATTCACTTTTATAAGTAGCACCAGCCAAGTACAGCCAAAAATGCAGCTGCTATTTGATAAGCTAGCCCATCCCGCGGTTACAGAACTTGCACTTGAAGGCGACAAAGCAGCCCTTGAGTATTGGCCATCGCCATTACCTGACTTGTATTTTTCAGAGCCGGTTTTGGTTGCCGTGAAGCTTGATGGCAGTCAGCACTTAACATTAAAGGGGCAAACAAACACAGGGCCAATGACGATTAATTTAGCAACGGCCAATGCCGCAAACGGCGAAGGTATCGCTAGACTCTGGGCAAGACAAAAAATTAAGTCACTACTGCTTTATAATGAAAAGGATGCGGTACGCGCAGAAGTCGAGACATTAGCACTTCAGCATCATTTACTTAGCCCTTTTACAGCCTTTATTGCAGTTGATAACTATGCGGATAATGAGATTGCAGAGCGTTCAATGCAAGTACGCAACAAACTTCCTAACGGCATGACGCTACCGCAAACCGACGGACAAAGCCGGGTGTTTATGTTACTAGGATTGTTGCTGCTTTCATTCTCGTGGTTATGGCAATGGCGACGCTAAAAAAAGCGCTGCCAGTTTGCAGCGCCTTACTTGGCATCGCATTGTTTGTGAATGGTGGATATATGCAGGCGAAAGCTTGGCTGGCTCAGGCTCTGATTGAATCTGCTTGGCAGCAAGCTTTGCAAAGTCCTAATCAGCAAGTGAGGCCTTGGTTTTACGCCGATGGTTATGTCACTGCACACATAGAATGGCCAAGCCAGCAGCAAGAATTGACTGTACTTGCTGGTGCATCGGGGCGAAACCTCGCGTTTGCCCCCGGGCATTTTTTGCCAAGCGGTGAACTTGGCAGCACAAATGGGGTGTTGATTGCGGGTCATAACGACACCCACTTTGCATTTCTAAGACATGTCAAAGTGGGTGAGCAATTCAGTATGCAATTGCAAAATGGCCAAATTGAACACTATCAAGTTCGCAGCATTGATGTTATTCAACAAAGCGAACAAGGATTTTTAGCACAATCAGGCCTTTATTTATTAACCTGTTATCCTTTTGACTCGTTAGCTTCTGGGACTGATTTTAGATTATTGGTGTCGGCTGATAAATTATCGTCTACGTCAACTTTGAGTTCTTGATGACGTTGGCTAACAATAACACCGGCAAATACCACCGCAATACTCACCCATTGCCAAAGTGTCAGAACTTCGCCAAGTAAAATGGCAGACAAAATCAACGCAAAAATTGGAATGAGGTTTGAGTAAGCGGCAGCGGTTAATACCGACACCTTACTGATGGCGTAATTGTACATGCCATAGCCGCCTAAAGTGACACATGAGCCTAAATATAAAATGCTCAGTAGGGCACTTAAGTCGTGCTGATTTTCGCTGGGTAGTTCGATGAAAAATAAAAAAGGCGCAAAGAATAAGCTACCGCTGAACCCTTGAATTGCTATTAAGGTCAGCGGTGAGTAACGTGCGACTAAGTGTTTTACGCTCACGGTATAAAACGCGGCGCAAACCATCGCCATCAACTCTAAAAAGTTACCAAGCAGTGGGTTAGGGGCTTGCTCTGTGCTTGGTGATAATAGCGTTAATAAAATACTGCCGCCAATACATAAGGTAAAACCAACGACAATGGCTTTACTGATGTACTCTTTTAAAATTAAGAACGCCAAAATAGCGACGATAATTGGTAAACAAGAGACAATCACCCCAGCTTGCGATGCCGAAGTGTATTCAAGGGCATGCCCTTCAAATAAATAATAAAAGCAAGGCTCAGCCAGTGACATACCAATTAAGTACTTCCAGTCACCTGGTTTGAATTCAAAGCGAATTATATAGCGCCATAAACATAAGCTAATCAATAACGTGGTTAGCATTCTTAAAAAAATCACTAACACAGGATCATAAACATTGATTGCATGCTTTAAAGCAATGTAGGAGCTACCCCATAAAAAGGTCGCGATAATTAAGCATAAACTGGCTGGCATAGGCGTCGCTATTGAGTAAAAAAACGAGAGCGCGATCCTAGCATGAATTTTTTTAACTTGTTCAAAAACTGTTAGCTGGTATATATATACCCAAACTACCTCAAGATGCAGAATATAAGAATCAAATGCAAAGGCCACACGTCGTTGTTGTAAAGCTGGGCACAAGCGTGCTGACAGGCGGTACCGACAAATTAGATAAAGCACACATGGTTGAACTTGTTCGCCAATGTTGTGAATTAAAAAAACAGGGTTATCAGGTTGTTTTAGTATCAAGCGGCGCGGTTGCTGCAGGTCGCGAGCAACTCATTACCCCCTGTGGTCGCTCTTTGATTGAAAAACAAATGCTTGCCGCAATTGGGCAAGGGCAGCTTATTCATATTTGGCAGAGTCTGTTTGCTTTGTATGGTGTGAATGTAGGGCAAATGCTACTGACCCGCGCCGATGTAGAAGACCGTGAACGTTACTTAAATGCTCGCGATACTTTAAATGCACTACTCGCTCACAATGTGGTGCCAATTATCAACGAGAACGACGCTGTAGCCACCGCCGAAATTAAAGTGGGTGATAACGATAACTTATCTGCTTTAGTCGCAATATTAGCGAATGCTGAAAAGCTGTTATTGTTAACTGACCAAGAAGGCTTATTTACAGGCGATCCTCGCTCTGATGCCAATGCAACACTTATCAATGAAGTTGAGCATATTAATGATGAGCTCAGAGAGCTAGCTGGTGGCAGTGGCACCACCCTAGGTACCGGTGGTATGGCAACCAAACTGCAAGCAGCCGATATTGCACGTCGCGCCGGTGTTGAGGTAATTATTGCCAAAGGCGCAGGCAAAAATGTGATTTTAAATTGCATGGCCGACAAGCTCCCTGGTACACGCTTTTTAAAACTCACCGCACCAAAAGATGGCCGCAAAAAATGGTTACTTGCAGGGCCTAAAAGCACGGGGCAATTAGTGATTGATGATGGCGCAAGCCTTGCGCTTAGAGAACGTGGCGCAAGCTTACTGGCAAAAGGCGTAAAGACTGTGAAAGGGCAGTTTGAGCGTGGTGATGTGATTGAAGTGGTGACCTGCCAAGGGCAATGTATTGCTAAAGGCCTTGTTAACTTTAACCATCAAGAAATTGATCAAATTAAAGGCTGTCATTCATCGCAAATAACTGAGTTGCTTGTATTTGCACCAAGCAGTGAAGTCATTCACCGAGATGATATGATTTTGTTATAGTTTTTTAGTAATTCTAGCAAACTTAACTAAACTAAAGTTATGTTTTATTTTGGGGGCTTCTAAATGGCTTCTAATGCTTGCGGGCATGACTGGGTAGTCACTATAACGCAACAGGAAGAAGAGCCTGAGTTAGACAGTGCACTGATAAATGCTGTTGCTGAATTAGGTGAGTTTACACGTTTTGCAATCTATATTAATAAAACCTTTAATATTGGTCTTCCCGCACGGCTGTTAAATAAGAACACAGCCATTGAGGAGCTTAGCGAGCAAGAAGTCCTAGACTTATTGGCAAAAGTCAGTCGCAATAAAATTCGGATTAGCCGTGATTGTGGGGTGATATCGACATATGTGCCAATTTATTACACTGGCAATGTCGTCGGTATACTTGTTGTTGAATCTGATAAAGAGTTAACCGAGCGCTGCAGTATGCTAGCTATTTATATGCTGAATATCTATGCGAATCAGCTCTCTTTATTACATAAATCACAGCAGGATCCACTTACTGAACTTCTTAACAGGCAAACATTTGATAAAAAAGTGATTGAGATAGCTGCCAATACAGCGGTCGAGCATGACTCTAAGCAGTGTCATTGGTTCCTTGCTATGGTCGATATTGATCATTTTAAACGTGTTAATGATAACTATGGTCATGTAATTGGTGATGAGGTTATTTTACTTGTGGCACAGCTTTTAAAAAATAACTTTCGTATTGAAGATTACGTTTTTCGCTACGGCGGCGAAGAGTTTTCTGTGTTATTTCAAGCAAGTGACGAGTTAGATGCACGAAATGCACTTAATCGTTTTCGCTCCTGTGTTGCTCAATACCCATTTCCTCAAGTAGGCAACTTAACAGTGAGTAGTGGTTTTATGCCAATCTACGAGTTTGAAATGGTTGCCAGCCTTGTGCAAAAAGCCGATCAGGCCTTATACCATTCTAAAAACAGCGGTCGTAATTGTGTCACTGCCTATTCCGAACTAGATATTCAACAAAGCCAACCTCAAGATGATTCAATTGAGCTGTTTTAAGGTGTTGCAGCGCGCTTAGCTGTGTTAAAATTGCTCACTATTTTTTTGAACCCTATGAGAAGGTAAGATGAAGTTTGTTCGTTGGTTGTTAGGCCGCATCATTTTGTTTTTTGATTTTGTATTCACGCCACGTAGTAAAAAGCGCCCGGCAGCAGAGCAAGCCGCGCTTGATTCAGTGACATCACAATTTAAACTATATCAATTTAAAGCCTGTCCATTTTGCGTGAAAGTACGTCGTGCCATAAAACGTCAAGGCCTTTCAGTTGAAACCCGTGACGCCAAAGATAACGAGCAATTTCGCCAAGAGCTATTAGAGCAGGGCGGAAAAGTAAAAGTTCCTTGTTTACGCATTGAAGAAAACGGCCAAGTGACTTGGTTGTATGAATCAAACGATATCATTGCTTATTTAGATAAAGTCGCGGCATAAAGCGGCTTTTCACTTCGATTATAGCCCGTGCTGTGCTAGCATTTGGGCAAATTTTTTAATTGTCTTTTGAGAGATATAACCATGACAATTCGCACCCGTGTTGCTCCGTCACCGACTGGCGACCCGCACCTAGGTACTGCATATATCGCATTATTTAACTACTGTTTTGCTAAGCAGCAAGGCGGTGAGTTTGTGTTACGTATTGAAGATACAGACCAAGTTCGTAGTACGCCAGAATCAGAGCAAGCTATTATGGATAGCTTACAATGGTTAGGCTTAAACTGGGATCACGGTCCAGATGTAGGCGGTGAGTTTGGCCCATACCGTCAATCTGAGCGTAGCGATTTATATAAGAAATTCGCGCATCAGTTAGTTGAACAGGGTAAAGCTTTTTACTGTTTTGCTACGAGCGAAGAACTAGACCAAATGCGTGAAGAGCAAATGACCGAAGGTCTACGCCCTAAATACGATGGTCGTGGTTTAAATCTTTCTGAAGATGAAATTAAAGCAAACCTTGAAGCGGGTAAGCCTTACGTAATCCGTATGAAGATCCCAAGCGAAGGCACGTTTAAGTTTAACGACTACCTACGTGGCGAAATTGAGATCCCATGGGAAAATGTAGACATGCAAGTGCTACTTAAAGCAGATGGTTTCCCAACTTACTTCCTTGCCAACGTTGTTGATGATCATCACATGCAAATTAGCCACATTTTCCGTGGTGAAGAGTGGATCAAATTCAGCGCCTAAGCTATTAAAATTATATGAAGACTTCGGTTGGGAAGCGCCAGTACTAGGTCACTTACCGTTACTGCGTAACCCAGATAAGTCAAAATTATCGAAGCGTAAAAACCCAACTTCAATCAACTACTATAAAGAAATGGGTTACCTTCCAGAGGCACTATTAAACTATTTAGGCCGTATGGGTTGGTCAATGCCAGACGAGCGTGAAAAGTTCACCTTAGCAGAGATGATTGAACACTTTGATATGAAACGAGTGTCGCTTGGCGGCCCAATTTTCGATATCGATAAGCTTAGTTGGTTAAACGGTATGTGGATCCGTGAAAACTTATCTGATGCAGAGCTAATGCAGCGTTTTGTTGATTGGAAATTTAATACCGAGCTATTCGCTAAAGTATTGCCAGAAGCTAAAACACGTATTAATACGCTTTCTGACATGGTTGACCTTGCGGGCCACTTTGTAGGTGGTATTCCAAGTTATGATCCTGCGCTATTAACAGCAGGTAAAGCTGATGAAGATGTAATCCGTCAAGCATTACAGTTCTTCATCTGGCAATTAGAAGGTTTACGTAGTTGGGAAAAACCAGCGATTTTTGCTATCGCAAAAGAAGTGGCGACTTTCCATGAGTTGAAGATTAAAGACTTCCTAGAGCCAATCTTTGTGGCTATCACAGGTAAGACATCTTCAACATCAGTACTTGATGCGATGGAAATTTTAGGCTCTGACTTATCGCGTGCTCGTTTACGTGTTGCTTTAGCACATCTTGGTGTGTCTAAAAAGCAAGCGAAAAAAATTGAGCGTGCATACCGCGATTATCCGCAAGCTTAATCATCCTTTAGTTTTATAAACCGAGCTTTATGCTCGGTTTTTTTATATTTAAATCAAAGTTACCCCAGATTTAACTTGTAAATAGGGACTGCTCTAATAGTATTAAACATGCACAATTTATCACTTGTATGAATATCTTAAGAAAGCAGTATAAGGTGACTGCAAGCGAGGGATTTTTGAAGCTAAGGCAAATGCTTTAGTCAGTTTTCAAGGAGAAAGTGATGTTTAAATACATACTGGCCTGCGTGGCCATTTTAGGCTTAAGTTTACCAAGTGTCGCTGCAGAAAAACCCAATGTACTTGTTATTTGGGGCGATGATGTTGGTATGTGGAATATTAGTGCTTACCATCGAGGTATGATGGGAGGCAGTACACCTAACATTGATAGCATTGCGAATGATGGCATGATATTTATGGATCATTACGCACAGGCCTCGTGCACTGCTGGCCGCGCTGCATTTATTACTGGTCAGTATCCTATGCGTACAGGTCTCAGTACCGTAGGTCTTCCTGGCGCACCACAAGGTTTGCAAGAGAAAGATCCAACCTTAGCAACCATGCTCAAATCAAAAGGTTACGTTACAGGCCAATTCGGTAAAAATCACTTAGGTGATCGTGATGAACACTTACCTACAAATCATGGCTTTGATGAATTTTTTGGTATCTTATATCACCTCAATGCGGGTGAGTATCCAGAGCAGCAAGATTATCCTCAAGACGCTAAAACACAAGAAAAGTTAGGCTTAAAAATGCGTGGAGTCATTCATTCAAAAGCGCTTGGAAATGGCAAACAAGAGATTAAAGATCTTGGCCCATTTGGGAAAGAGCGTCAGCGTAATTTAGACCAAGAAGTACTTGTAGAGTCAAAACGCTTTATTCGTGATGCAGTAAAACAGAATAAACCTTTCTTCGTGTGGCATAACACAACTCGAATGCATTACCAAACTAACCTTAATAAAGCTTATGACGGTAAAACTGGCTTTGGTTTATATGCTGATGGTATGGCCGAAATGGATGATGATGTAGGTGAGTTACTTAACTTACTTGATGAACTTAAAGTCGCTGATAACACAATAGTGATGTTTTCTACCGACAACGGTGCCGCATCAAACTCATGACCAGATGGTGGTAATCAGCCATTTCATGGTGAAAAAGGCGTTGGTGGCTGGGAAGGTGGCTTCAGAGTACCTATGGTTGTTAAATGGCCGAACCATATTCCTAAAGGTGTGAGCACAGGTGAGTTCATGACAATGGAAGATTGGATGCCAACGATTATGTCGTGGGTTGGCGATAAAGATTTAAAAGCTAATTTATTAAAAGGTACCAAAATCAACGGTCAAAAGTATAAGGTTCATTTAGATGGTTTCGATCAAAGTGATATCTTACTGAACAATGGTAAAACAAAGCGTAAAGAGTTCTATTACTTCACCGAAACGACCTTTCATGGAATGCGTTACGGTGACTGGAAATTAATTTTTACAGAACAAAATCATTGGTTTAGGTCTACACAGCAAGCTCTTACTTCACCTTACATTATTAACTTAAAAATGGATCCATTTGAGCGTTTCATTGATGCTAGGGGGTATGATGAGTGGGCTGAAAACCGTAGTTGGATTTTAGGCCCTGCAGGTAATCAAATTGCAGAGTTTGTAAAAACCTTTAAGGCATTTCCGCCTAGTCAAGAGAGTATGTCAGTACAAGTGGGTAGTGTTGCTGAAATGATTTCACAGCAAGCGTTAAACCGCTAAAAACGATAGGCTTTACCAGAACACAATGTTGCAAAATGACAGTTTTGCTCATCGCTGGTAAAGCCTTTACTGCTTCGAATTTGAAAACCATGAGCCAGCTCAAGTTATAGTTGCATAAGAATTATGCGATTTACCACTTCATAATCATAATCAATTGATTAATAAAAAGTTTCACCTTCAATTCTTACCTAAATAAAATATGCTACTTCTATTTTGTATTCAGAGATATTGTATATAGAAACGCTATATTAGCCCACCTTTGGTAACTTTAATGTTAACAGTGTGTACAAAACGCTACACGAATGTACGTCATTTTTGATTCTCCCTGTGGTTATATTGTTACTACAAGCGTTGAAATGGAAATTCAAAAAGCTTGAATAACTATTCAAACTAACTATCCAGGGGATACTTTATGAAAGTCAAAACACTTTCGATTGCTGTTGCTGCAGCTCTCTATAGTGCTAGTTCTGCACATGCAGTCGGTGTTGAGAACAATCAAGTTAAGCACCAATTAAAAGCACCAAATATTACATTTGAAGAAGTGAAAGCATTTTCCAAAGAGTTCGAGCAAGGTAACTCTTCAAGCATGCTACAAAACGATGGTTTAAATGTTCAATTAAATAGCCAAGCAAGCAAATTTAAAGAAGAAGGTCTGGGTGGCGAACATATTTATATTATTCGTTTACGTGATAACTCTGTTGCTCTTGAAGCTAGAGACTTAACTTCGTCTTTATCAAAATCTATGCAAGCTCAAGGTATTACCAAAGTTTTTGAAAAAGGTCAGGCTGCAATTTCAGCCGTTACAGAATATCAAAACAAGCTTTATTCGAAACAACGTGCTGTTATGCAAAACGTAACGGCAGTTACAGGGCGTACAGAGATGCGCCGTCAATTCACTAAAGCGCTAAATGGTTTCTCTGTAAAAATGACAGAGCAAGAGGCATTACAGGTCGCTTCGCTTGGCTCTGTTGTATTAGTAATGCGTTCTAAAAATTATGATTTACTTTCAGATGAAGGCCCTAAGCACATCGGTGCTGATCAAATTTGGGATGGAACAAGTGTTCCAAGTGGGATCAAGGGCAAAGGTGAAGGCCAAATCATAGGTATTATTGATACAGGTATTAACTCAGATCACCCGTCATTTGCAGCTGTGGGTGCTGATGGTTATGAGCATGAAAACCCATTTGGTGCGGGCGTTTATGTTGGTGACTGTGTTGAAGAGCCAGAAGAGATTCAATGTAATAACAAACTAATTGGTGTACGTTCTTACGATGTGATCACAGATGCGTTTGATGCCATGATCCCAGGCTGGCCGGCGATTGGTGAAGATTATCAAGGTCATGGTTCGCATGTTGCGTCAACTGCGGCAGGTAACGTAGTCAAAGACGTTCCATATATGCTACCTAGTTTTGGTGAAAATACTGATGGCAATATCTTGAAAGAGGGTTTATTCCCTGAAATCTCAGGTGTTGCACCGCATGCAAATATTATTTCTTATCAAGTATGTTACCCATCAAGTGAAGAATACGCAGGTTGTCCTGGTGAAGCGCTTGTAGCTGGTATTGAAGATGCAATTTCTGATGGGGTTGATGTAATCAACTTCTCAATTGGTGGAGCCGACTCAAACGTTTGGGCCGATCCAGTACAACTTGCATTCTTAGCAGCGCGTGAAGCGGGCATCAACGTTGCCGCGGCAGCAGGTAACAGCGGTCAGGGGTGTGGCGCAGCTGAATGTTTTGGCTATTTAGATAACTCGTCGCCGTGGCTTGCGCAAGTTGCAGCAACAACACATGGCCGTACTGTTGTCGTTGAAACTGCAGTTGAATATGCGGGCTTTGCTGATGAAACGATGGGTTCTGAAGTACCAAGTTGGTCAGATATGGGGTTAGTTGGCGGTGCCATTAATAGCGAAGAAATTACCGGCGTTGTTGTCTGGGCTAAAGACTATGAAGACGTCAATGGTTTTAAAGACTCTGATGGATACTGTACTGCCGATTATCCTGAAAATACGTTTAATTTCTACAAAGATGGGACAGAAATAGCTGGTGCGGCTGATGGCAGCACGAATGTTATTGTAATCTGTCAACGTCACTCAGCTACAGATACAGCTGCCAATGCCCGTACCGCAAAAGTAGATCATGTAAAAGCCGGTGGCGCTGATGGTTTCATTATGTTCAACCGTGACAGTGATCAAGCTACAGTACCTGAGGCTTACTCATTACCAGGCGTTCATTTTACCTATGATCAATGGAATGGTGTGTGGCCCGATGACGGTTTAGAAGATTGGGTTGATAGCACATCAGAGAAAGGTCATATGATCACTATTAAGCCAACAGTGATTGAGCGCCGTGTTGATGCTGAAGATGCTGATTGGTTAGCAACCTTCTCATCGCGTGGTCCATCTTATTCGAATGCTGAAGTACTAGCTCCAACACTTGCAGCTCCTGGTGTTGATATTTATGCGGCATACTCTGATGAGCATCCTTTTGTGGCACCACATGGTCAAGATTATGCAGCGATTAGCGGCACGTCTATGGCATCACCTCATGTTGCCGGTGCAATGGCATTACTGCGTCAGATTCATCCTGAGTGGAGTGCAGCCGAGATTCAATCTGCACTATCAATGACTGCCGAAAACGTAGTTAAGTACCATCGTTTAAACAGTGAAAATGATGTTGTTGCTGATGCTAAAATTTACCGTGCTGGTGCAGGTCGAATCAATGTTGCATTAGCAGCTGAAGCAGGTTTTGTTATGGACGAAACAGCCGACAACTTCTTAGCGGCTGATCCATATAATGGCGGTACACCTCACAAACTTAACTTACCAAATTTGGTTAACTTTTCTTGTGCACCAGAGTGTCAATGGGTTCGAACTATCAAAGCAACAGAAGATGGAACCTGGACTGTAAGCCATGAAGATGTTGAAAACTGGGCATTTGATGTTAATTCACAAACCGCTCAAAATGGTGTGAATATTGATATCTTCCCGAAAACTTTCACACTGAAAAAAGGTGAAACGCAAACAATCATTGTTAAAGCATCAATCATGGATACCCAAGATTGGTTTAGTAACTCAGAAGTTGAGCTTCATACCAACCTTGTGTTCCAAGCTGAAGAAGCTGGTATCCCAGATGCACATTGGCCAGTAGCGTTTAAATATGACCGCGGTAATTTACCATCTTCATTAGAAACAACTGCTCATTCAAATGTAGGCACTTATGTTGCTAAAGGTATTGTATTACCGAGTGTTGAAGCACCTGTTGCACGCGCATATGAGCCGGTTAAAGCAGATATCACTACAGTAACTTTGCCAAAAGATGATGAGCGTACTTTCCCGTGGGCTATGAATCGAACAGAAGAAGTTGATGCTAGTGATATTCTAGATGAAGCAACATTTACTAAGTTTGTTACTGTGCCTGCGAACGCAAAACGTTTTATTGCTGAAAGCGTAGGTGTTGAATCCGAGTTAGAAGGTACTTTAAAAGTCGGTAATGCTATCGTCTATGTAGGTAAAGATTATAACGGTGATGGTATTGTTCAGCCGCAAGACGAGATCTTATGTGTATCTAACCATATCATTTACAATAACTTCTGTAATATTAACAACCCAGAAGAAGGTGAATACTGGGTTGTAATTTACAACTCAAATGAATCATCGGTTGGTGCGTTAGAAGAAACCTTTAAACTTGCCACAGCCGTTGTGTCTGACCAAGAGGCGTCAGGAATGACAGCCAGCCTTCCTAGCAGTGATGGCCAAAACACTGTTGAAATGACTGTTAATTGGGATATGGAATTTGATTCAGACAGCGTTTACTACTCTTTGCTTGATGTGGGCACATCGGCCGTAAATCATGGCAACCTAGGCTCTATTCCATTTAAGCTTAACCGTGGCAATGATGTTGCTCACCTTGATGCGCCATATACAGGTGCAAAAGTGGGCGATATGGTGCCTTACACATTTGAAGTATTAGCGAATAACTCAGGTATAGATCGTGAGTTCTCACTAGAACTTGATATTCCTGCTGGTCTTGATATCAAAGCAGGAAATGTAATGGTTTCAACAGCATCTGAAATCAACGTTGAAATTGCTGACGGTAAAGTGATTGTAACGGGCACACAAGCGGATACCCGAGATGTAGAGCCAGATTACATCGTCACTGATAACATCACTGATGAAATGTGTCGTACACCTGATTTTGGTAACTCAAACCCAGGCGGTTATGTCGACTTATCTGAGTTTGGCATTATGCCTATGCTTTCAGGCTTCGATGAAAGTAATCTATATAATTCACGAAGTGGTTATTCGTTACCAATAGCAAGCTTTTACAATGGTGCATTTGACACATTCAGTCTGTATAACAATGCTGATAATACAAATATCCAAAACTCGATAATTCAAATTCGTGGTATGGGGACAGTGAATACAGGCGGTAGTCGTTACTTCTTCCCAGTGCATAATCCGTTTCCTTATGAAACATTCCCTTATGAGAATATGGGTCCATTATGGCGTGGTTGGGAGTTTGCAGAGAGCGGCTTATTACGTTCAGTAATGTCAGTGGGTTTATCGTCTAACGAAGGGATCTCACTTGCAAGTACAACAACAGGTTGGGGTATTATTGAGTGGGATAACGCGTCAGATTACGACAACCCTGTTTATGATCGTGAAACGGGTCAATACACTTACACTAAACGTGATAACTCATTTGACTTCCAAGTGCTGTTTAATGCCAATACGCGCTTTGGTAAAGGCGAGCATGAAATTTACTATGCATACGATAATTTAGATTTTGGTACTACTCGTCCTGCTGGAAGTATCGGTTTACAAGGTTTCCGCGGTGCACAATATCAATACGGTCCTCTTGAAAGCTATCGCGGTATTCAGATTGCTTACAACAACTTAGATGAAGTAATCAGCGATGGATACGTAGTATGTATGGACTATGTTGGTCCAGAGTCATCACAATTTGAAGTCACCGCATGGGCCGAAGTTATGCCAACCGCTACAGGTCAAACACTTGAAGTTGCAGCTAAAGCAGCAATCTCGGGTCTGAATGACATGACTTCAACTGCAACACTGGCGATCCCTGGTAACATCACAGTGATTGCACTTGATGATATGGTGACAACTGAGGAAACACCGATTAGCTTCGACGTTCATCACATTGATGAAAAGAACTCGAAGAATGAAATCTCGGTAATTTCTGATGATGTAAGCTACGAAGTTGATGGCGATACAGTAACTATTACACCAAATGAAAACTTCTCTGGTGAGACAGAAGTAACTGTAATGGTGTCTGATATTGAATACCCATCAGACGCAGCTAGCACAACCTTTATGTTAACAGTCGAGGCAGTAAACGACGCACCTGTTGTGGTTGTTGAAGCAAGTTCTCAGCAAGTCACTGAAGGCAGCGTTATTACCCTAGATGCCTCAGCATCTCATGATTTAGATAACGATGAGTTAACTTTCTCATGGCAAGGCCCAGGTACTATCGCAAGTCCAACATCAGCAATCACTGAAGTATTAGGTCTAACGGCTGGTGAGCATCAGTTTACTGTATTGGTAAGTGATGGAATAGAAGCGATGGAACTAGGAGTTGCTGTGACAGTAACGGCTGAAGAAACAACGGTCGTTCCTGAAGAAGAAGCGCAATCAAGCTCTGGCTCAAGCGGCTCTTTAGCATGGATAACAGTGTTATTAGCTGGTTTTGCCGGTCTTCGTCGCCGTATGAAGCGAGACTAAACACTCCCTAAGTGTGTTATGTAGCAAAGGGATTCGGGCCCTTTTTTTGTCATTGAGTAAATTAAATAATGGAATTTAATAACTAAAACTGAAAACCTATGTAGCAAAATGTACAAGCTATTTAATATTTCTTTCAGTATGTTAGTTTGACGATAGTAGATAAAATAAGTCATTTTACTGCGTTGTGTGGCAAAAAAATTATACAAAAATGTATGCAAACGCTATGATTGCCCCAGAACAGAAAGGGCTAAAAGAGTTTTAGTTTATTAAGTTAGTATAGTAGTCGTTTATTACGGCATTAAGGTGAGTTACGTTAATGAAAAGGTTGTTTGGTTCAATGTGTTGCTTAGCTGCATCAACTGCATTTGCGCAGGATGATGTTAAGCAGCCGCAATTGATTAAAAAGTCTACTTTTCATGCAAGCGTTACGCTAGGCTACGGTGGTATTGAGAACCCAGTACTTGATGCCGATGATGTTATTTCGCCAATTCTGCCAAGCTTGGCTTATTATGGTGATAGCTGGTATTTCGATGATTTTTCTATTGGTTACAGCTTATTTGAATCTGAGAAATTTTATATTGATTTACTGGGGCGCTTTAATGATGATGGCTTCTTCTTTGAGTTAGATGGGGTAGATAAACTCTACGCGACAGGTGTGGTTCGTTCTAGTTCAGGTCGACCTACAATTCCAAGTGCTTCACCAATTAACTTAACACCGATAGAGCGCAACCTTTCTTATATGGCTGGCTTTTCATCAGCTTTAAATATTTATGACGACATTTGGTTGAGTGCGGCATACGTGCACGATATAACCAATGTTCATAATGGCTATGAAATCTTATTCAATGGCTACCAAGCATTTACACTGTTTTCCGGTATTGCTGGCATTGAGGCTGGTATAAACTACAAAAATGAAGAGTTAATTGACTATTACTACACGGTTAGCCCCACTGAGAGCAAAACTCGCTTATTAAGTTATAATTTAGAAAGTGCCACCAATTACTATTTAAAAGTAAGCTACGAGTATCCGATCAGTGATAATTTTAGTGTTGATTTCAAACTAAAGCACACTTGGCTTGATAGCAATTTAGCTAACTCACATATGATTAATAAAAATGGCTATTTCTCAGGTTTTACTGGCATTACATACCATTTTTAGGCCAACTGATTGAGATTTGAGCGCCGCCGGTTTCGAGGTTATTGGCTAAACCAATTTTACCGCCATGCCAGCTAGCAATACGATGCACGATATAAAGTCCTAATCCATAACCACTCGCCAATTTATCTCCTTCACCTTGTTTGAATGGTTCAATTAACGCATCAGCATTTATAGGCAATCCTGGTCCATCATCTGTGACGCTTATCAAGTAATTACCTGCTTTCTCTTCAGTTCTTATATAAATAGTGTGCTTTGCGTATTTTGTGGCGTTGATCAGTAAGTTTTGTACCGCGATTGCCATAAAGCTTGTTTCGCAAAAAGCAGCGTCAACCCCAAGAGTTGGAATAAATTTGAGTTCTTTGTATAAATCAAATTTAGCTATTTCCGTGTTGATCAGTTTAGTTAAGTTAACTTTCTCCTGATTAAACACACTTTGTTGATGCTCTAAACGAGCAAACGATAAATATTGTTCTAAGCGCAATTCAATCTCATCGATATCACGCTCTATTTGGCTACTTTCTAACGAATCTAGTTCTGCGATTGATAACGCAAATCGCATACGCGAGAGTGGGGTACGAATTTCATGAGAAATAATGCGGGATAAATCGCTATGAAGCTGCACAAATTTGTTGATACGCTCTGACATATCAGTAAAGGTGTTTGCAAGCGGTGCAATGGATGAATTTGGTTTTATATCGAGCTCTATTCGTTGCGGTTTTTTGCTGAAGCGGTAGGCTGCACGTTGCAATAAGCTCAAATCACGAAACACTGGGCGTATAAACAATAAAATCATCACACCAAGCAAAAAATAAAAGGCGAAAAAAGCAAACCAGTCAGTTTTTGCGTGTGAAATCAGGTTAATGGGGCCAACTTTTTGAATGCTACCATTACTGCCCTTGAGATATATAAATTGCTGATTATGCTCAGTGACACTGATAATACCGTCTTGATTAAACGTGTCGAGCAAAGAATCAGGCAATGCAATTTCACTTATGCTTAGGCTACTGATCCGCGAGTCTTTTTGCTCTGCTATTTGCGTAAGTTCAGCAACACTAATTTGTATACTCGGCACATGCTTAGAAAAAAACTCATTATAAAGCTGACCAAACGCAAGAACTAAAGCAATTAAGCTTACTGTGATAATCAGGTAAAGCTTAAAAAATTGCTGCTTCATAGTTTTGAAATATCCAAACTGTAGCCTTTGCCTCGCACCGATTTAATATCCAACGAATTTTTGTGGCTGCTTATCGTATCTTTGAGTTTTTTACGTAATCGGCTCACTTTTAAATCTATAGCGCGGTCTAGTCCGTCATACTCACGGCCAATGACATGTTTAAACAGCACTTCGCGAGAGACTGGCTGCGGCATATTCTTCGCTAGATAGGCGATAATATCAAATTCACTCTCGTTTAGGTTCAGAGCAGTATTATGAAAGTAGATATCACGCTTTTTACTGTCTATGCGTAAACAGTCGCTGTGATCTGAAAAGTTATCTTGGCTTACAGTGTGGGCGATGATTGTTTTAATTTTCGCTAATAATAGCTCAGGTTTAATGGGCTTTATTAAGTAGTCGTAAGCACCTAAGTTTAGGCCTTTAATTTGTGATTGCACTGAGTCTAAAGCTGTTAAAAAAATAACAGGACAGGTGTATTTTTCTTTTAGTTGTGAAATTAATTCAAAACCATTGCCATCAGGTAACATCACATCACAGATAATCAATGAGGGAATAAAGGTAATTTCACTACTACGGTAATCTTCAGCTGTATTAAATACATCAATGGTATAGCCGTGTTTTAATAAAAATGTTTGAATTAAATTGGCTAGTTTCACATCATCTTCAATTAAAAAAATATGCTGCATCATAAACTCCAGCCAAAGCGCCGCTTTATACGGTAATCTTTGGCTTCATAGCTAACTATTGAGAGACGCTGCTGTTTAACAACGTTGCTGCTCAAAGGGTTAATTAACTTAACGGTAAGAGGGTATTCTGTTTTGATTAAAAACTGTTTGGCTATTAATCCTGTTTGCGTGTAGCACTGAGTGTAATGAGGGCGTTGGGTTACTTCTAAACAAAGTTCTTCATAAGGAGCAACTCGAAAATGAACTTGCACATTAAACTCGCAGGCTTTTTGTTTTGCTTCTGTCACACAGACTGTTGGTGAAACTTTAAAAAAGACCTGTTCAGCTTTATCTTCAGCTTGAGAGTAGCAGCAAAAACAAAAAAGCAGAGCCGCCCAGCTTAATCGGTTTATCATTTAACCAAGTCCCTGAGCGATTGGTCGTCTAAATTTCAAAGCAATATTTACCATTAAAAACAGATGAAACCATTCAAAATCATAGTGAGTATTCATTTATTTACCGCTTATTATCATTATTATTTATGCAGTCTATATGAGTTATTTCATGATAAAAAAGCGCGCTTATCATACCTCATTTATTTCATTAGCTACAAATTGCCTTACATTAAAGCTTGTGTTTCAGAGTTTTTTGTAGTGCCTCGTTCAGATCTTTATTAGCTTGTTGTTTTAAAAGATAAAGTGAATTTATATTTGTTTTTATGTAATAATTTTTCACTATATAAATGCGCTATTAGTTTTTACTATTCACGCTTATTTGTTAATTGTTTCGTACAAATTGATACAATTTGGTGCGCGCTCTGAAAGTAATTAGTCTTTCACAAAGTTAATATAGAAAATGATACTCAACAGATTCGACCTCTGTGTGCTTTTTTTCTGATAGTATAGATAGGTTATAAGTAGTTTAAGCAGTGAACAAATATGTTAAGTCCTTATTATCAGCAGCATGCTGATTACGTTTCTATCTCACGCGAGCAAGGCTGTCGCTTTGCTAAGTTAGTGGCGGATGATTTCAATCCGTTACACGATAAAGATGCTAAAAAGTTTTGTGTGCCGGGCGATTTACTTTTTTCGCTGGTTTTAAACCGCTATGGTATTAGTGAAAAAATGGAGTTCACTTTTGCCGGTATGGTTGATGAAAATTCAAAGCTGACTTTTCCTGAAGGTGCTGATGAGTTTGCTATCACCGATGGCGAAAAAGTGATGCTAAAAGTAAAGCGTGAAGGGGCTGTTAGCCAATGTCCTGAGTTAACAAATAGCTTAATAAAAAACTATGTTGAGTTTTCTGGTACTACCTTCCCACATGTCATCATTCCATTAATGGGCAAGCAAGATGTGATGATCAACCCAGCCCGCCCAATGGTGATTTACGAATCAATGTTGATTAACCTTGACCGCCTTGATATCAGTGCACCTGAATTAGAGTTTGCTGAGCCTGATTTTGAGTTTACTGGCAAACGCGGAAAAATTACGCTTCGCTTCAACCTGTTAGAAAATGGCGAAAAAGTAGGGGCGGGTGAAAAGCACATGCTTGTATCTGGCATTCGTGATTATTGCCAAACAACGGTTGATGACCTAATTAGTTTTTATAATCACCGGAAAGAGTCACTTAAACCGGCGTAATCTTTACAATTACGACAAAGGGCGCTTATTGCGCCTTTTTTGTTGCTGATGTTCCGCGTACAATAGCGTTTTTATAGCTAAATATACTTCAGACTATGTCAGTAGCGACCTTTTCAGAGTTAAATCTTGCACCTGCATTGCTAACAGCCTTGCAAGAAGAGAATTATCACACACCCACAGCAATTCAAGCGCAAACCATCCCACTTATTTTAGCGGGTGCAGATGTAATGGGCAGCGCACAAACTGGTACGGGTAAAACCGCTGCCTTTGTTTTACCACTACTGCACAATTTGTTATCTGCTGAAGTACTCCCTGATGCTGTTAAAGTCCTAATTTTAACGCCAACCCGAGAGCTCGCACAGCAAGTCTTTGCAAGTGTAGAGCGTTATGCAGCGCATACTGAAATAAAAGCGGCATTGGCTTATGGCGGCGCTAGTATTGGTCACAAATAAAAGCGATAAAAGGGGCGCAGGTTGTTGTTGCAACTCCGGGGCGTTTACTTGATCATCTGATCAAAGGCAGTATTAAACTTTCTAGTATTAATGCTTTGGTATTTGATGAAGCTGATCGCATGCTTGATATGGGGTTTATTGACGAGATAAAACGTATCTTGCGTCATGTGCCAAAAGAACGCCAAACCTTACTTTTTTCAGCCACATTTGATGACAGTATCTTTAAGCTTAGTAAGCAGTTACTAGATGATCCTAAACTAGTTGAAGTGAATAAACGCAACTCGGCAGCGGTTGAAGTTGAGCAGCTAGTTTATGCGGTTGATGAAGACCGTAAACGTGAGCTGGTGTCACACATGATTGGCATGAAAAATTGGCAGCAAGTACTGATATTTACCCGAACTAAACAAACTGCTGATGTGCTTGCTAAAGAAATGTCTAAAGATGGCTTAAAAACCGAATCAATTCATGGTGATAAAAGCCAAGGGGCGCGAGATAAAGCATTACAAAACTTTAAATCTGGTGTAACTAGGGTATTAGTCGCGACTGATGTGGCCGCTCGCGGCCTTGATATTGCCTCTTTAAAATATGTCATTAACTATGAGCTACCTTATGTGGCTGAAGATTATGTGCATCGAATAGGTCGTACAGGTCGTGCTGGCGAAAAAGGGTTAGCGTTATCGCTAGTTAGCATTGATGAACAATGGTTATTAGATGAAATAGACATTTTGCTGGGCACCAGACTTACTCCTCAGTGGTTACCGGGGTATGAGCCAGATTTAACGAAAGAGCCTAAAAATATAAGAAAAAACACTAATAAAGCTCGTCGCTCGCGAGATAAAAAGCGTATTTTGGGTCAAAAAAGTATGAGACACCGTAAAAAGTGACGTATATTTATACTATCCACTGACTAAAATAAGTGTGTAGTATGTTAGAAGTTAATAAATGGTCATTTTGTCAGCCTGACAACCAGTTTTCTTTGCAAAAATGGCAAAAAACAGTCGATTTAATGACCGAGTTATTCTCAGCGCCTGCAGGCTTTATTGTTCATAAGACAGATGAAGCATACCGCATAATTGTTTCTAGCGAACAACGAGAAAACCCTTACCATGCTGGAATCGAGTTAGCCATTGACGACAATATCTTTTGCAAAAAGGTATTAAAAGATATGGCTCCTTTATACATTCCACAAGTTAGTCTAGATAATCAATGGGATGATTGTCCACTTACTGTCGATGGCGTTGAATCCTATTTAGGTGTGCCTATAACTTGGCCGAGCGGGGAACCGTTTGGTACTTTTTGTGTAATGGATTTTAAGAAAACTGATTATCAGCATAGTCTTTTAGAACTCATCGAACAGCTTAGGGATATGGTGGAAGATGATTTAGCTCTACTTGATAATTTCACCCAAATGCGTGAAATTGCGATGCTAGATCCCCTCACAAATATTTATAATCGCCGCGCACTCAATTTACTTTGTCAACATAAATTAAATCTTGCCGCCCGGTTGGGCTTTAATATCTGTTGTTTGTTTATCGATATAGATAACTTTAAACCACTCAATGATAAGCATGGTCACGAAGTAGGAGATAAAGCACTGATATGTCTGGCTGATACATTGAAGCAATATCTACGAGAGGCTGATATTATTAATTGCTTAGGAGGAGATGAATTTATTGCGGTTCTGCAAGTGAAAAGTAACGACTGTATCGAAGCGATTAGCTACAAACTTAATGAAGCGTTTAAAGAAAACCTTAAACATATGGCAATACCTGAACTTAATTTGAGTATAGGTTCAGGTATTGTAGCTCAACCTAAAGAAACATTTGCTGAGCTATTAAAGCGGGCTGATGAAGATATGTATGAGAAAAAGCAAGCCTCTAAACTTGCCCGCTAAGCTATTTGCTTTTCAGCTAGGTTTAATTCCATGGTTGCTTTAAGTAAACGGTAAAGGTTAATTGACGCATCAATTTCTTCTTTACGGTTAGTTAAGCTCTCAATATTTAAACCTAGCGGTACATCTAAATGCGCACAGCTTTGTAAAATTAAATCGAGATTCTCACGGCAAATACGCACTGATTCACTCAATGTATTTGCAGAATCTAACATGCGGTACTTAGTTGCTTCTGGTACTGAAATACCTAGCCACTCCATAAACTCTAAGGTTTTTTCACCACCACATGGGGTAAACGTTAGAATAATGCGTTTTGGTGCTGTGCCTTGTGCTTTACAGCTACGTGCATAGCTGGTGATCAAATCAATCGTCGCTTGCGCATTATAAACCGCTTGCGAGATGAAAAACTTACAACCTTGTGCTGTTTTTTCAACTAAGCGCTCATGTTCATTGCGTTTGCTAGCGTGACGTTCGGCAATGGTAACGCCACCTAAAAACACATCACTGCTTTGCTTTGCAAGCGTTTTATATGCATCAGGAAGGCTTAGTTTGATATCGCCATGAGATGATGGACTACCCACTAACACTAAGTTTTTTAATTCGAAGTCGTTACGTGTTTCGTTTAGCCATTCGGTAAACTCAGCTTCACCTCGTTGCGCTACGCTTTTGTATGTGATCACATCTAGTTGTGACAAGCTGCGCAGTAATTGACTGTATTCACGTGGATCCACCGTTTCTTTAAATGGAAAAGGGCGTGGCTTTGCAATACGGCTACTCTCATCTTGAATGTCGTAGATGATTACACCGTCGTATTCAATTTCGTGTAAACGACCAAGTAGCTTCTGAGCAATGGTCTCAAGCTGTGCTTTATCAGTACCTGACTTTGGTGGTGTGGTACCGATCAGGTAGACGCCTTGGTTGGTGTCTTCAATTTTCTCTTGTAATGATAAAGCCATAATCCTCATTCCAGCTCGTGCTAATGTCTATGACAAATAATATAGCAGCCATTTAGACGTCTAGATAGATTTTTTTCTTGAAAGTTTTTCAATGACTATGAATTTTACTCAAGTTTAAAGCTGAGCGTTTCGCAAAATTGACACACCTGTTTACATAAATTATTGCGCTGACCCTCATATTTTCTGGCGCTTTGATGCATAATCAAGCTGCAATGATTATGAGAAAAATAACTAACAAGGTAACATTATGAAATTTAGATTATTAGCAACCAGTGTTGCTGTAACACTGGCGCTGAGTGGCTGCGCAAGTAACTCACAGTCAACTATGGTTAAAGAAGTCGAAATTGAGCAGCGAGTCAGCCAAGATGATAACCGTGTATTTAGCCAAGATTACCTATTAGAAGAGCTTGAAAACGGCCTTCGCGTGATGGTCGTTAAAACGGATTACCCAGATGTTGTGTCACTGCAAATTCCGGTATCGGTTGGTTCACGTAATGAAGTTGAAGCAGGTAAAACCGGTTTTGCACACTTCTTTGAGCATATGATGTTTAAAGGCTCTGAAAAATTCCCGCAAGATGTGTATTCAGATATTTTAAAGAACTCGGGTGTTGATAATCGCGCGTATACGACCAACGATTACACGAACTATCACTTAAACTTCTCAAAAGAGCACTTAGATAAAGTACTTGAAATCGAAGCTGATATTTTCCAAAACCTGACATACAGCGAAGAGCAGTTCCGCACCGAAGCGCTGACTGTAAAAGGTGAGTATTTAAAGAATAATGCTAGCCCAATTCGTAAGTTACTTTCTGCAGTTCGTAACGAAGCATTCGAAAAGCATACGTATAAGCACACTACAATGGGCTTTTTCGAAGACATTGAAGCAATGCCTGATCAAATGGCGTACGGTAAAGAGTTTTTCGCTAAATTTTATAAACCAGAATATGTATCTTTAGTCATTGTTGGTGATGTTGATCCACAAGAAACCATGGCGATGGTGAAAAAGCATTGGGGTAACTGGAAAAAAGGCGATTACCAAGCAGACATTCCTGTTGAGCCAAAGCAAAAAACAGCAAAATATGTACATGAGAAAAATGATGGTTTACCAGGTCACTGGTTGCTTGTGTCATACAAAGGCACGGCATGGGATCCTACTCAAAAGGACCGTGCCGCTCTTGATTTGATCTCACAGTTGTATTTCTCTAATAATTCGGCACTTTATCAAGAACTTGTTGTTGATAAACAAATTGCCAGCCAAATGTTTACCTATAACCCAGATACTAAAGATCCAGGTTTATTACATGTTTTTGTAAAAGTAGAGAACGAAGCGGACCTTGCTAAAGCCCGTGATGCGATTAACCGTACCTATGCACAAGCGCGTACTGAGTTAGTAGATGCGCAAAAGTTAGCTGATTTAAAATCAAACCTAAAATATAGCTTTATTAATGGCTTAGATTCATCGCAGTCAATCGCTTCAACACTTGCAAGCTACATGCACTTTGAGCGCGACCCAGAGGTGATTAACCAACTTTATGCCACGGCTGATAGCATCACGCCTGAGGATATCAAAACGGTAGCAAACAAGTACTTTGTTGATTCAAGCCGTACCACGGTGACAATGTCGGCGCTTGATAAAGTGGCTGGTTTTGAGCAAGAAGTTGATTTAAATGCGGCAGTTGCCAGTATTGAGCAAGCCCCAACAGAGCGTCACTTTAAAGTACTTGATAAAACAAATAGCTCACCATTGGTTGATGTGAACTGGTTATTCAATACCGGTGCAGCGGCTGATCCCCAAGGCAAAAAAGGCTTAGCGGCATTAACAGCTGCAATGCTAGCGCAAGGTGGCTCAGAAACGATGAGCTACAAAGATATTCAAAAAGCGCTATATCCACTAGCGGGAAGCTTTGGCTATCAAATCGATAAAGAGATGATTTCTTTACGTGGTCGTGTACATAAAGATAATGCTGCGCAGTGGTATGCACTTGTTAGCGACCAGATGTTAAACCCAGGCTTTAGAGAAGATGATTTTAAACGCCTGAAAAAAGAGCTTATTGATAGCATTAAAGCAGGCCTTAAAGCATCTAATGACGAAGAGCTAGGTAAAGAAGTGCTTTATCATCAACTTTATAAAGGCCACCCGTATGAAAGCTATAACTATGGTGATTTATCAGACCTTGAAGCACTGACACTTGACGATGTAAAAGCATTTTATGCTAATCAGTTTACCCAATCTAAGTTAACAGTAGGTCTAATTGGTGCGATCCCGGGTGATGTTAAATCGACTATGCTGAAAGATTTAGCATCGCTTCCACAAGGTAAAGAAAGCCGCTTAACGATCCCTGATGCGCCAGAACTTAAAGGTCATCATGCAACGATTGTTGAAAAATCAGCGCAATCTACCGCTGTGTCATTTGGTTTCCCAATCGATACAATTCGTAGCAGTGATGACTGGACTGCGCTTTGGTTAGTGCGCTCTTACTTTGGCGAACACCGCAGCTCAAACAGCTTCTTGTATCAGCGTATTCGTCAAACCCGTGGTATGAACTATGGTGACTATGCATACATTGAGTACTTCCCGCGTGGTATGTTCCAAACTAAACCAGATGCTAACTTAGGCCGTTCCGAGCAAATTTTCCAAGTATGGTTACGTCCGCTTCGTTCTAATAACGATGCGCACTTTGCAACACGTACGGCATTATTTGAACTTGATAAGCTAATTAAAAATGGCATCAGCAAAGAAGATTTTGAAGCGACTCGTAACTTCTTAATTAACTTTGTGCCACAAATGGTTGCAAGCCAAGACCGCCAATTAGGCTATGCCCTTGATAGTGAGTTCTATAACACAGAGAGCTTTGTTGACTATGTGCGTGGCAAGCTTGAAAAGCTAACCCTTGATGATGTTAACCGTGTTATTCGCGATAACCTGCAAACAGAGAATATCCACTATGTGTTTATTACTGGTGATGGCAAAGACATGCAAAAACGCTTAGCTTCAGAGCAAACATCACCAATGGTGTATAACGCTGAAAAACCAGCAGAACTTGTTGCTGAAGATAAAGTCATTGCAGACTATAAGCTCGCAATACCAGTAAAAAATATTAAAGTACTTGATGTCGAAAAAGTATTTCAGTAATAACTGGATAAACAAGCTCTAATCAATGCCCCTAATTAGGGGCATTTTTCTAGGTTTAATGGCTCGATGTTATCAGCAACCACAAGTTGATTTCGGCCAGCTTCTTTTGCTTGATAAAGCGCGCAATCAGCCATTTCAATGAGTAACATGGCATCACTATCGCTACTAGGGTAAATAGTAGCTAAACCAATACTAACCGTTAATGGATGACCTGTAAGTTCAGCTAATTGTAATTTACTGATCATATCTATTAAGCGTGTTACTAGACTTTGTGCTTGCTTACTTTGTGTATTGCCAAGCACCAGTACAAACTCTTCACCACCGTATCTGGCGCACAAGTCACCGTATTTGCGAGTAAATTCAGGCAGTAGTTTTGCAACTTCTTTTAGACAGCTATCACCAACTAAGTGACCAAATTTATCATTTAGCGTTTTAAAATTATCAAGGTCAATCATAGCTAACGAAACAGGTAAATTTAATCTCGAGCAACGACTCCATTCTTGTAAAATAAAACTATCAAAAAATCGTCTATTAGCTATTTGTGTTAGGCCATCAATTCTAGCAAGTTGTTGGACTTGTTGTTCAGCAAGCTTTCTTTCGGTGATATTTAAGTGACTTATAACGATAAAACGCTGATTATCATAAAAAAGAGAAGCTGCTCGCATTAAAAACCAGCGCTTTTCCATGTCGCTATGGCATGGATATTCAAGATAGAACTCTTCGCACTGATGGTTAATTACTTGTTTTATTCCATTAAACGCTTTTGCTCCAAACTCATCGTTTTGGCAAGCCGCTGACCTACAAATTGCGAGGTAATTTTGTTGTTGCCATTGCTCATTGCACGCACAGTTATTTTGTTCGCCAAATGTTTGCCAGCTGCGATTTACAAATTTGATATCGCCTTCGGCGTTGATGACAACAATATGCTCAGGGAGAGTATCGAGTATTAACCTTAAAAATTCCTTTGACTCAAGCACACCAATTCCTGCTTTACACTTTTCTAAAGAGTAGCAATAAATTATTAGATTGCATGGTTAAAAGTAAAAAAGAGTGTGATTGAATAAATTTTACAGAAGATAACTTACGAAGATTTATGTGTAGTTTAATTTATTCATGCTCATCAGTAAGTAAGTTAAGTATAACTTCAGTCATTATTTTTGAAATTGAATCAATACGTTCGGGCATAGCTTGTGCAGTGATTGAGTAACCTTCTACAAATGGGATAAATATAGATACAGCTCTAGAAACGTTTGAGTCTGAGTGAGAAATAGGTCGCAATTTATCAGCTAAGATCAATGCCATTTCTTCGTAGTAAAATTTTATATGTTGATTGATAACTTCATTTCGTGTCGATATAGCCCAATACTCCCTAAATATTCTGCACATTTGGGTTAATTTCAAACCATGACTTAGAAAGCTCTCTAGCAGCGAATGGAGCTCATTGCTTGGGTTCTCTAGGTTGCTTATTGGATCCATTTGTCTCATATCGTCAAGACATGATTTGAAATAGCGATCTGCCATCGCCTTTAAAAGCTCATCTTTATTTTTGAAATAATATTGAACATTGCTCAAAGTCATACCAGCTTCGTTGGCAACTTTTCTCATTGTCACGCCATAATCACCTTCGTGTCTAAGAATATGCAAAGCCGTATCTATTATTAAATCTGTTTTGGCATTTTTCTTCATTAAAATCTCAAAGTATTTCTGCTTAGTAATCAAACCTTATCATTTTACGAGTACTCAACAGTTAAATTCAATGTTGACATTATAGGTCATCTGACCTAAATTTAAATAGGTCACTTGACCTAATGTTTTTTATTGTTGAGGAATAGGCATGATAAATAGTAAACGCACACCACAAAGTAGCTTTGATAATATTAAAGATTATCCTTTTGAAGCTAATTACTTTAGTGATTTGAAGGGATATGAAGGCTTGAGGGCTCACTACCTTGATGAAGGTAATCCTGACTCTGAAGAAGTTTTTTTATGTCTGCATGGTGAGCCTGCTTGGAGTTACCTTTACAGAAAAATGATCCCTGAATTTGTTAATGTCGGAGGCAGGGTGATAGCCCCAGATCTTTTTGGATTTGGTAAGTCAGATAAACCAATTGATGAGAAAGTTTATACGTTTGAGTTTCATCGTAACTACTTAATCGAACTTATTAAGAGGTTAGATTTAAATAATATTACTTTGGTTTGCCAAGATTGGGGAGGGCTTTTGGGTCTTACATTGCCTCAAGATATGCCAGAGCGTTTTAAAAGATTAATCATCATGAATACAGGGTTGCTGGTTGAGCCTGTGAGCAGTCCTGAATTCTTAAAATGGCATGACGATATCGTTCTGCCAAATGAATTAAATCTCGCTAGTTTTTTAAATAAGTATGCGCCAACAATTGACAGCGATGAAGCGAGTGCATATGCATCTCCATATCCAGATGCAAGTTATCAAGCTGGCGTCAAAAAGTTCCCTAAAATTGTTGCTGCGCCAGATCCTCAGTGCGTAAAAATTTCAACTCGAGCATTTCAATTTTGGAAAAGTGAGTGGCAAGGCGAATCATTCATGGCAATAGGTATGAAAGACAAAATGTTAGGACCTACAGTTATGAATTTTATGCAAAGCGTAATCAAAAATTGCCCTGAACCTCTAGAAATAAATAATGCAGGGCATTTTGTGCAGGAATTTGGAGACACCGTTGCTGTTGCAGCACTTAAACATTTTAAATTAATAAAGTAAGGATCTTTATGAAAATCTTACACTTAGTATTTCACCCCGATCTCAACGCATCACGAGTCAATAATACTTGGAAGAAGCAATTAGAGCAGTCAGGTAAAGTAGCAACAAGTAGAGATATGTATTTGGAATATCCTGACTTTAAAATCGATATCGAAAAAGAACAAGCGTTGTTGTTGTCTCATGACAGAATCGTGATTCAATTTCCTATCTATTGGTGGTCAATGACTCCTCTTCTTAAGAAGTGGCTTGATGATGTTTTACAATATCAATTTGCATACGGAAGCAAAGGAGACAAGCTTAAAGGCAAAGACTTACAAATAATTTGCTCTGCTGGAGGACAAGCAAAAAATTACAATGGCTTTCATATGTTCGCTACTGTACCTGAGGTTTTAAAACCATTTCAGCTTACAGCCAACTTAGCCAAAATGAATTATTCTCAGCCATTGTACATGTTTAATGCAGATGCTTGTGGTGAAGACGAGGTTGTTAAGTATGGGCAAAAATGGGTAGAGGTCATTGATGACCCTCGGCGCGCCGATGGGCTTGAATACGCAAACGCAAAAATACATGAAGAACTAATAGATGTATATGCGCAACTAGGCCTTTAAAATCTTAAAGAAGTAGGGGAGTGGTTAGTTGAAAACGCTAGATTTTTTATCTGAACATATCGGTATTTCTTTCCAGCAAAGCGATAGCTATGGCGATTGGCTAGGTTTTGAAATTGATTCAGTCAAAAAGGAAGAAAATAAAGTTATTACATCATTATTAATTAGACGTGATCATGTCTCACCAACAGGGGCTGTTCATGGTGGTGTTGTCTCTGGGTTTCTCGATTCAAGCTTAGGCTGTGCGATGGTAACGATTATGGATAAAGGCCAAATGTGCAGTACTGTTGAGCTTAACGTAAAGTTTTTTAAACCGCTTTCTCCAGGTGATAAAATTATTGCAGAGTCAGAAGTGATCCATAAGGGAAGAACCTTATGTACGGTTATTGCTAATGTTTATAAATCAGATGCGCCTGATATACCTGTTGCGTTAGCTACTGCAACCTTTAATCGCTATCAATTAAAGCAGTAACATAAATACAGCCCAGCCGTGATGTAGCTGGGCTCTATATTGACCTATTATCAACTAAAGTAGTGAGCTAACTTTAACAGCTAGCGCAAAGAGTATGGTTGTTATTACAAAGCCGATAAGTGTAGTGTGGCCGCGTTGTTCTTTGGTCATCTTTCACTCCTAAAAAATAACTAATACTGTTGCCATACCAAGGGCAAAACTGACAAACGAAGAAGCTGCTACGATTGCAGCGAGATTTTGCTTACTCACTGCATGTGTTGTGCTTTGTTCTGGTGCTTCGTCATCGAGCTTAATAAGCTCACCTTGGCGCACTTCAAATACTGCGCATAGGCTCATGGTGGTTTCTTTTGATGCCGCACCTTCTTTTTCAACTCGTTGAATGGTACGTAGGCTTACATCACAGGCATCGGCCAATTGCTGCTGCGTCCAATCGAATTTAAGTCTAAGTGCTTTTATTGTATTAGAGTTCAGCTGCATTACTTACTTCCCAAGAAATGGTTCAATAAAAGTAACAACTGCATAACCCGATATTGCGCCACCAATAAAACAGCCTAAGGTAACCAAAGCTACTTGTTTTGGATTATCAGTAAGTGAGGTTTGTGTGCTCTGTTTAACTAATTTGTCAGCTTTATAAAACGAACATTCAAGCTTGCCGGTAAGTATATTTTGCATCTCGAATTTGACTGCATAAGTATTACCTTGGTAGCTAAAGTCATGATGACTTTTAAAACCGAAGCTGCGTTTTTCACTTACCAATTCGTCGTTTACATATACTTTTTCTTTACCGCTCATGATGTGACCAAAGCATGCGATTTGGTTGTCACCATCTTGAAAGTAAAATTTATAACCTAGCTTGTGTGAGTTTAGTACGTCGTTTTTCATCATCGTTTCCTTGTTAAGTTGATGATGTAAATTTAATGATTATTTTTGTTTTTTACGCCGTCAGCGATATGTCAGTGCCTATTTTGGCATATGACAGACAAGATGTCATATCTGTCTTGTTATTGAAAAATAAGCACTTTAATTAATTTTCTCGGCTAGAGTTAGAATTTGCTACTGTCATATGCGGTTGGCAAAAAAGCACAGTAAAAAGAGTAAAAATAGGTGTTGTTACTCTGGTTATTAGATATAACCAGAACAAATAAACAACGGGTTAGTACATCTTGCTACAAATCCGTTAAACTTAAGGCTTAGCAGTTAGGTACAACCAGAAAGGCAATATTATGCGTCATGAAATTTGGCAAAAGCTTCGAGAAGAAGCAAACGAAGTCGTTTCCCGTGAACCGCTTTTAGCAAGTCACGTTTATTCGTGTGTGTTAAATCATGAATGCCTAGGTTCGGCGCTCAGCTTTATTGTGGCAAATAAGCTTGCTGATGCAGTAGTATCGGCGTTTACTATCCGCGAATTATTTGACCAAGCCTTTGTTAAATGTGATCTAATGCTGACGCATGTGGCTCATGACATAAAAGCAGTTAAAGATCGTGACCCTGCGGCCGATAGTTACTTAACTGTAATTCTGAATCTTAAAGGCTTCCATGCAATACAAGCACACCGACTCGCAAATTGTTTATGGCAACAAAACCGCAAAGAGCTTGCTCGCTTCATTCAGAGCAGAACCTCAGAAGTATTTGGCGTTGACATCCATCCTGCTTGTAAAGTTGGTCATGGTATTATGTTTGACCATGCAACTGGGATTGTAATTGGTGAAACAGCAGTTATTGAAGATAACGTCTCTATTTTACAGTCTGTAACCTTAGGTGGTACAGGTAATGAGCAAGGTGACCGCCATCCGAAAATTCGCGCAGGTGTATTGATTGGTGCGGGTGCTAAAGTACTGGGTAACATCGAAGTAGGAGAGGGGGCACGTATTGGTGCAAACTCTGTCGTGTTAAGTGCGGTTCCAGCGCACACAACTGTGGTTGGTGTGCCAGCTAAAGTGGTTGGCAAACCGAGCTGTCCCTGTCCTGCCGAAAGCATGAACCAAAACTTTTTAGACGATAGTACCACTACCGCTAGTAATGCCTCCCACACCAGTGCTATGTTGTAGTTTTACACTTTAAAAGAGCAATGGAATTGTCTAAATTATCCTTCGGATTAGCTGTTGCAGCGTCATTTATTTGTGGCGCTGTCACTATGTCACTTTTTCAATCAGACCCACAACAACAGCCGCAAACTTATCAGCAACAATTTGTTGAAGAACGCATAGCTCAAGCACCCGAGCAGCAAGCCACTGCTGTAGCGCCTGTTATTAACAAACAAGTCGCTGAAGTGAATTCAAATAGTTCAGCAGCTGTTAGCAAAACTGAGCTTGAGCAGCAAGTTGCAGAGTTAAAGTTACAAGTCGAAAACCAACAAGCGGTGATTGCCAGTTACCGTTCAAGTGCGATACCTCCACAGCAAATCGACTCACACCTAGATGAACTTTATACCTTGTTAGAAGAGCAATCTCGGGATGAGGCTTGGATTTACCAAGTTGAAACAGCCATGAGCGATTTTTTAATCATGGCAGATTTACCAGTGCAACCACAGCTGAGTGTCTCAACATGCAAAAGCTCTGTGTGTCAGTTTAAGCTATTGCAACCTGAGGGGAGTGATGACTTGCCAAGTCATTATTGGCGTAACATGACCGATAAGATGATGGAACAAAGCTGGTGGAAGCAATTTAAATTTACCTCCACCACCTCAAGTGACGATAGTCTAACCATTATTGCAAGCACGGAGTAATTTTATACAACTTTTGATTGCAGTTGACCATCAGCAAGCTCGGTAGTTATAAGCTCACCAGAGCTTACATCGTTAACTGATTTTACAACGCCACCTTGCTGATTTTTAGTAATGCTGTAACCACGCGCTAACACACTAAGCGGACTCACAGAATCTAAACGGTTCGCTTGTAAAGAAAGCTGGTTTCGAAAACTTGAAAGTTGCTGTTGCATCGCCTGTGTAAGCCTTGCATGTAATTGCGCCAGTTGATGCTCGCTTTTCGCTAACTGCTTTTCGGGTGAGCGTTGCATTAAGCGTGGTGTTAAGTTAGCAAGTACTCGCTCATATCGCTGGATTTTACTACTCATCGCGCCATGTAAGGCCAAACTAAGCTCATCTAACTTTTGCGCTTGTTGATTGAGTTGATTACGCGGATGGCATAGCTGCAAGCGATGCTCAAATTGAGTGGCAGTACTGCGTTTTACAGCTAAAGCGTGTTTAAAGGCATGATTTAAGTGCCTAACTAACTGCGTAACTTTGTTATATAGCTCTTCGGTATTTGGACTAACTAGCTCTGCGGCTGCAGAAGGTGTTGCGGCGCGAATATCGGCAACATAATCACTAATTGTGGTATCGACCTCATGACCAACGGCGCTAACAATAGGTAAGCGACTTTCAAAAATAGCGCGAGCTAATTGCTCATGGTTAAAACACCACAAATCTTCGAGTGAACCACCACCGCGACCTAATATAAGCACATCTACTTCGTTGCGTTGATTGGCGATGTTTATTTTTTCTATTAATTGACTGTGTGCATCTGCACCTTGCACCATCGCTGGGTAAATCACGACTTCAAGCTGCGGAGCACGGCGTTTAAGTACCGTTAGAATATCGCGTATAGCCGCACCTGTGGCTGAGGTGATCACCCCAACGCGATTAATATTGGTTGGTAATGGTTTTTTGTGGGCTGAGCTAAATAGGCCTTCGGCAGCTAAAAGCATTTTAAGCGCATCGAATTCTTGTTTTAATAAGCCTTCGCCAGCAGGGGCCATATGCTCAACAATCAGCTGATAATCACCACGAGGTTCATATAAAGATACGCGGGCACGCACGGTTACTTGTGCACCATTGCTCGGGCGAAAAGTTTGGCCGCGATTATTGCCGCGCCACATTGCTGCTTTTACCTGTGCTCGGTCGTCTTTTAACGTAAAGTACCAGTGTCCAGATGCAGGGGCTATAAAGTTAGAAATTTCACCATTTAAGATAAGCGATGAGAAGCCTTGTTCAAGAACATGGCGAATTTCCTTATTTAGGCGCGAGACCGTGTAAACAGGCTGTGTTGAGTGCGTAAAAGCCATTAAAAACCCCAGTAAAAAATTCTCTGCGTACTTTAACACAAATAAATGAATAATTTTATTTACTCATGCTCATAACGCTGATAAAATTTGGCCGCAATTCCTTATACTCAGATCCACATGTGAGAAGTTGCACTATGCTAAGAATCGCTAAAGAAGCTCTTACCTTTGACGACGTACTTTTAGTACCAGGTCATTCTACTGTTTTGCCACACACGGCAAATATTTCAACTCGCTTAACGCGTGGTATCAATCTTAACTTGCCGCTAGTTTCAGCATCTATGGATACTGTAACAGAAGCACGCTTAGCGATTGCTCTAGCGCAAGAGGGCGGTTTAGGTTTCATCCACAAAAACATGACAATCGAAGAGCAAGCTAAAAACGTTCGTAAAGTTAAAACTTACGAAGCGGGCATTGTTTCTTTCCCTGTTACTGTGACTGCGGATCTTACAATTGCTGATGCTATCGCGCTTTCAGAAGACAAAGGTTTTTCAGGTTTCCCTGTAACCGACGCTGACAATAACCTTGTTGGTATTGTGACAAGCCGTGATATGCGTTTTGAAACGAAACTTGAGCAACCTGTTTCTACAGTAATGACGAAAAAAGAATCGTTAGTGACTGTTAAAGAAGGTGCAGACCGTGATGAAATCTTAGGTCTAATGCACGAGCACCGTATCGAAAAAATTCTCGTAGTTGATGATGCATTTAAACTGAAAGGCATGATCACTGTAAAAGATTATCAAAAAGCACAAGACAAGCCGCATGCATGTAAAGACGAGCAAGGTCGTCTACGTGTAGGTGCAGCTGTTGGTGTTGGCGCGGGTACTGATGAGCGTATCGCAGCACTTGTTGAAGCAGGTGTTGACGTATTACTTATCGATACATCACATGGCCACTCACAAGGTGTTATCGACCGTGTTGCACAAACACGTCAAGCATACCCAGATCTACAAATCGTAGCAGGTAACGTTGCAACAGCTGAAGGCGCGATTGCCCTTGCTGATGCGGGTGTTGATGCTGTTAAAGTTGGTATCGGCCCTGGTTCTATCTGTACTACTCGTATCGTAACAGGTTGTGGTGTTCCACAAATTACTGCTATTTCTGACGCAGTTGAAGGCTTAAAAGGCCGTGATATTCCTGTTATTGCTGACGGTGGTATCCGTTTCTCTGGTGACATCGTAAAAGCACTTGTTGCTGGTGCATCATGTGTAATGGTGGGTTCAATGTTAGCGGGTACTGAAGAAGCACCGGGTGAAGTTGAGCTATATCAAGGTCGTTACTACAAATCATACCGTGGTATGGGTAGCCTTGGTGCTATGGACCAAAAAGAAGGTTCATCAGACCGTTACTTCCAAAAATCGAACGAAGCAGACAAGCTTGTTCCTGAAGGTATCGAAGGCCGTGTTGCTTATAAAGGTCCTATCGCGACAATCATTCACCAACAAGTGGGCGGTCTTCGCAGTGCAATGGGCTTAACAGGCTGTGCAACAATTGAAGAGTTAAATACTAAACCTCAATTTGTTCGCGTGACTTCAGCTGGTATGGGTGAGTCACACGTTCACGACGTGCAAATCACTAAAGAAGCGCCAAACTACCGCTTAGGTTAATTACCTTAAGGTATTGAAATTACATGGGCTAGCATTTGCTAGCCCTAATTTATTGATCATCTCCCTTTGGGAGAGCAGTTCCTGACTAACGAGATACTCCATGAGCAAAGACATTCACGATTCACGAATTCTCATTTTAGATTTTGGTTCGCAATACACACAGTTAATCGCACGTCGTATACGTGAGATTGGTGTTTACTGTGAGCTATGGGCATGGGATGTAACTGAAGAGCAAATCCGCGAATTTAATCCACAAGGTATTATTTTGTCGGGTGACCCTGAGTCTACAACACTTGAAAACAGCCCTCGTGCTCCTGAGTATGTATTTAACGCAGGCGTTCCAGTACTTGGTATCTGTTACGGCATGCAAACAATGGCAACGCAACTAGGTGGTAGCGTTCACAGCTCTGATAAGAAAGAGTTTGGTTATGCACAAGTTGAAAAAGTAGGTAACTGTGCGTTATTCGATGCTATCGAAGACCACATTACTGACGGCGGTGCAGGCGTACTAGACGTTTGGATGAGCCACGGCGATAAAGTGATGGAAGTACCAGAGACTTTCAAAACAACGGCTAAAACTTCAACATGTCCACATGCTGCAATGTCTTGGGAAGAAAAACGTTTTTATGGCGTACAGTTCCACCCAGAAGTAACTCATACTCACCAAGGTTTACGCTTACTTGAGCGCTTCGCGATTGATATCTGTGGCTGTGAAAAGCTATGGACACCAGCAAAAATCATCGACGATGCGATTGAGCGTATCAAGGAAACTGTAGGTGATGACGAAGTTATCTTAGGCTTATCAGGTGGTGTTGATTCATCTGTTGTTGCCATGCTTATTCACCGTGCAATCGGCGACAAGCTAACGTGTGTATTCGTTGATAACGGTCTTCTTCGTTTAAACGAAGGTCAGCAAGTTATGGATATGTTCGGCAACAAGTTTGGCCTAAACATTGTTAAAGTAGATGCTGAAGATCAATTCTTAGCAGACTTAGCAGGTAAGTCAGACCCAGAAGATAAGCGTAAAGCGATTGGTCATACCTTCATTAAAGTTTTTGACGAGCAAGCTAAAAAGCTGAAAAGTGCTAAATGGTTAGGTCAAGGTACTATCTACCCAGACGTAATCGAATCTGCTGCATCAGCAACAGGTAAAGCACATGTAATCAAGTCTCACCACAACGTAGGTGGTTTACCAGACGATATGGAAATGGGTCTTGTTGAGCCTTTACGTGAGCTATTCAAAGATGAAGTACGCAAAATTGGTCTTGAGCTTGGCCTACCATACGACATGCTTTACCGTCACCCATTCCCGGGTCCTGGTTTAGGTGTTCGTGTACTTGGTGAAATCAAGAAAGAGTACTGTGACTTACTACGTCGCGCAGATGCTATCTTCATTGAAGAGCTACACAAAGCTGAGCTTTACCACAAAGTAAGTCAAGCCTTCACGGTATTCTTACCAGTTAAATCGGTAGGTGTAATGGGTGATGCGCGTAAATACGACTGGGTTGTATCGCTACGTTGTGTAGAAACAATCGACTTTATGACAGCACGTTGGTCACACTTACCATATGAGTTCTTAGGTGTGGTTTCTAACCGTATCATCAACGAAATCGATGGTATCTCACGTGTTGTTTACGATATTTCAGGTAAGCCACCGGCAACAATCGAGTGGGAATAATTTTATTATTCTGACCTGAATTGGTACAAAAACGGCGAATTAGCTTGCTAATTCGCCGTTTTGTTTATTTAAGAAGCAGTTAAACTAAAAACTGTGTTTTTTTACTTTACCTTTGAAAAAAGCTCTATATAATTCGTCGTCATTGCAGGGGCGTAGTTCCAATTGGTAGAACAGCGGTCTCCAAAACCGACGGTTGGGAGTTCGAATCTCTCCGCCCCTGCCATTTCTTCCTTCTTTACTTTAATCGCAAATCTCCCTATATTACTTGCTCTTAATCATGATTGAGTTGTTATGAATCCAAGTTACGCTGCGATATTCTCTGTACAATCTTTAGAGTTAAATCAACACTATCGAACTGCGCCTGCTACTTCTGGCGAACAGATGCCAAACACTCAACAAGAAACACTGACACTCCCGTTACAGTTTCACCAAGACCTCGAAAAGGCATTTGCGCCGTTAGTTATTACTCAAATCGTTAAAACAGCAAATATTAGCTGGCAAGAGGGCTGCTTAGGCTTACCAAGCGATAAGCTGAATGGCGAACAGAAAAAACAACTTTGGTCTTTAATCGGTGAACAACTTGATAAGCTTTAAACCTGTAGATGCAACCTATATTAGCCAGTTAATGGCTATCGAAAACGCCTGCCATAGTCACCCTTGGACAGAGAAAACCATGCTGTCGTGTTTAGCTGGCCGTTATTTTAACCTGGCCGCTTTTCAAGGTGATGAGATGCTAGGTTTTTATATTGGTGAACAAGCGGGACCAGATTACACTTTAATGGATATTTGTGTTGCGCCGAAGTACCAAGGGCAGGGCATTGCTAAGCAGTTGTTAAATGCATTTATTGAGCACGGCGAACAGCATCAAGCTGAAAACCTATTTTTAGAAGTGCGTGAGTCGAATGCACCCGCTATTGGCTTGTATGAAAGCGCTGGTTTTTCACATATGTCGGTGCGCAAGAACTACTATCCAACCGCAACAGGCAATGAAGACGCTATTTTGATGGGTATGAGCTTTAGCCTTTAAGATGCTTCTTCAAGGGCATTGATAAGTGCATCGTAGCATTGCTCTACCTGTTCAGTTTGATTACTGCGTAGCGCATTTTCAAGCTGACCCGCAGTCTTGTGAATAGCTTCAAAACTAAAACACCCCGCACTGCCTTTTAAGCTGTGTGCTAATGAACGTAGCGCTTCCCATTCTTTAGCACGATACAACTGCACGACTTGGCTTAAATAATCAGGTAGTTTTGAGCGATAGTTGTCGTTAATTTGTTGGAACTTCTCACTTTTCAGTAAGTTTTCCCACTTGTTTTGACTGTCTTTTTCGATATGCAAGTAGCTTACAAGTACTTGCTCTAGGGCATCTTTGTCGATTGGTTTGGCGAGTGCTTCATCACAGCCCGCTTCAATATAGGTATCAACATCAGTCTTCATTACATTGGCCGTAAGCGCAATAATAGGGCCATCATAGGCTGCGTGACGTAGCATTTGCGTTGCTTCTAAGCCGCCCATGACTGGCATCTGCATATCCATGATGATCAGCTGATAATCATTAACTAATGCCATTTCTACTGCTTCTGCACCGTTTTTCGCGATGTCAGGCTCAAGTCCCCAGGTTTGTAACAATAGTTTGATCAGCAACTGGTTATCTGGGTTATCTTCGGTCACTAGTATATTGGCATCAAAGCTATTCGCTGCGAATGAAAGCTGAACGTCTTTACTTGGTGAGAGTTGCTCGTAGCTATGAATAAACGCCTCTGCTTGTAACTGCTCGGCGTTTAAATGAGCAGCAACTTGTATGGTAAAACAACTGCCGTTTCCAGGTTCACTAATAAGCTGTACATCACCGCCTAGCAACTGGGCTAAGTTCTTTGAAATACACAAACCAAGACCTGTACCGCCAAAGCGGCGAGTTGTCGTCGCATCGGCTTGTTCAAATGGTTTGAATACCCTTTCAACCTCACGCTCTGACATACCAATACCTGTGTCTTGAATCGCAAACTCTAAATGTTGTTTATTGCTGTTGTAGCTAATATCAATCGAGATGCTGCCTTTCTCAGTGAACTTAACTGCGTTGCTGGCAATATTGATCAAGATTTGTTTTAAACGTGTGGTATCGCTATTAATGGTTTTGGGTACTGGTAGTTGGTAGTTAATATTAAATGTAAGTTGTTTTTCATTAGCCAGTGGGCGAATAATTGAATCAATATCATGTATAAGCTGCACTACATTACATGGTCCGCGTTCAACGGCGAGTTTTTCAGCTTCTATTTTTGATAAATCAAGAATGTTGTTAATAAGCTCAAGCAAGTGCTTAGAGTTACGTAAAATAGTGCTTAAATGTTGCTCATCATTCACCGCATCTTTGTTGTGCAGAAGTTGCTCTGTAAAGCCCATAATTGCGGTAAGTGGAGTACGAATTTCATGACTCATATTCGCTAAAAAGCGACTTTTCAGTTGGTTTGCTTGTTCAGCTTGCGCAATGGCTACTTCTAGCTTGCTGTTCATTGCTTCGAGTGCTTTCGTTCTGCTCTCTACTTTTTCTTCTAGGTGATGTTTATATTCTTCAAGCTCGTCTTGGTAATGACGAATTTGGTTCACCATGTGATTAAAATCGTTGAAAAGCACGCCTACTTCATCGTTTGTGTGGGCTGGCAAGTACACAGATAAATCACCATCACCAACCCGATGACTTGCCGCACCTAATAGTTCAACTGGGGTCAGCAGTAAGTTGCGTACCACAATATAGATAAGAATAGGCAGCGAAATCACAGAAATAATAACTATAAGTGCTGTGATTAAACTAATGGCTTTACCTGACTGGTAAAGTAAATCTTTAGGGGTGGTTGAGATCAAATAATCGCCATCAGTCATTTCAACTGCGTAAATTATGCGCTCTTCTTTATCAATACTTGAAAGTTCGATATTGGCAAGTTTGCCGTAGTTAGCGAGTTGTTTAATTTGCTCAAGCTCATATTCACTTAAATAATTGCCGCGTAAGTCATAGTCGGAGCTAAATAAAATCTGCCCCTTAGTCGTTAAAAATAAATTTAGCGTGTTATTAAATGGTGCTTCTAGAATACTAGCATTCAATATTGATGGTTCTACATGCACAACAATAAACCCCAGTTGCTGCGGCTGTTTTAAGTAGTAATCAATATTATAAATGGGGTGCACAAAGTAGAGGCTAGTAGAGCCATCTTCTTTGGGGATCATGAATTGTTGCTGGCGTAAATTCGATTGTAGCACTTGCTCAAAAAACGGGTAACTTTTAGGTGCTGGAGTTAATTGACTTGAATAAAATGCATCGCTTTTACCGTCTGGGGCAACATAATTAATGCTAACAATATCTGGGTAAGCTTCTGAATAGCTTGCAAATACATTCATCAACTCGCCAAGACGTTCAATATATTGGTTTTTTGAGTCAGGTTCGCGGGCTAAAAAGTCTGCTAATACAGGAGAGGTTGAGAGTAGCTTAGTAATCGAATGAAATGAGTCAATGTAATTAAAGATTTTTTGTTGCTGTTGCTCAACAAAGCGACTGACAATAAGTTCAGCTTGTTTTTTTGTTGAATTGGTCACATTTGTTAATGTAAAGCCACCTAAAAACAACAAAGGTAAGATCACTAATGGTGTGATATACCACAATAATCGAATACTGAGCTTACTGGTTTTCATGACCTAAATTGACATCCCTCCGTGAAATTTATCAATAGTATGCGTTACAACTTGATTACACAAGCCTAGCAAAAAAGTGAACAACGAAAATACCTAACTAAAAGGGAGTAATTACTCGCAATCGCTGCTTTTTTGGCTAAGACAAACAAGGTATAATGCTTGGCAATTCTATTTTATTTTTACAGTGCGCACCGAGCTTTATAATTTATAAGGCAGTTAAGTGCGCTTTGTTATGACTAAAAGCAGCTTACATGTCTAATTTAACTACCGAAATTAATAAACGACGCACCTTTGCGATCATCTCGCACCCGGATGCGGGTAAAACCACGATTACAGAAAAAGTTCTGTTATTCGGACAAGCGATTCAAAAAGCGGGTACCGTAAAGGGTCGTGGCTCAAACCAGCACGCAAAATCAGACTGGATGGAAATGGAAAAAGAACGTGGTATCTCGGTAACTACGTCTGTTATGCAATTTCCTTACAATGAGCGTCTAGTTAACTTACTTGATACTCCGGGACACGAAGACTTCTCTGAAGATACTTATCGTACACTGACTGCGGTTGACTCATGCCTAATGGTCATCGACGCAGCGAAAGGTGTTGAGGATCGTACTCGTAAATTAATGGAAGTAACACGCTTACGTACCACACCTATCGTAACTTTCATGAATAAGTGTGACCGTGATATTCGTGATCCAATGGAGTTATTAGACGAAGTTGAAACTGAGCTAAACATTGCCTGTGCGCCGGTAACTTGACCATTGGTTGTGGTAAAGAGTTTAAAGGTGTGTATCACATCCACCGTGAAGAAACGATTTTGTATAGCACAGGTCAAGGCCACACAATTCAAGAAGTTCGCGTTATCAAAGGTTTAGATAATCCTGAGCTTGATACTGCGATTGGTAGCGAACTTGCTGAGCAGCTTCGTGAAGAGCTAGAGTTAGTAATTGGTGCATCACACGAGTTTGATTTAGATCTGTTCTTAGCGGGCGAACTATCACCAGTCTACTTTGGTACAGCACTTGGTAACTTTGGTGTTGACCATGTTCTTGATGGCTTAACTGAGTGGGCTCCTGCGCCATTACCACGCGAAACAGAAGACCGCCAAGTTGCTGCAACAGAAGATAACTTCTCTGGCTTCGTATTTAAAATCCAAGCGAACATGGACCCTAAACACCGTGACCGTATCGCCTTTATGCGTATTGTATCTGGCAAATATAGCCAAGGTATGAAGATGAACCATGTGCGTATTGGTAAGCAAGTGAGTATTTCTGATGCGGTAACCTTTATGGCTGGTGATCGTGAGCGAGCGCAAGATGCTTACGCAGGTGACATCATTGGTTTACATAACCACGGTACAATTCAAATTGGTGATACCTTCACGCAAGGTGAAAAAATGAAGTTTGGTGGTATTCCTAACTTCGCACCAGAATTATTCCGTCGTATTCGCTTAAAAGATCCATTAAAACAAAAGCAATTATTAAAAGGCTTAGTTCAGCTATCTGAAGAAGGTGCTGTGCAAGTATTTAGACCGCTTATTAATAACGACCTTATCGTTGGTGCGGTCGGTGTACTACAGTTTGACGTAGTTGTTGCGCGCTTAAAAGCAGAATACAACGTTGATGCGATTTACGAAGGTGTGAGTGTTAACACTGCACGTTGGGTAAGCTCAGACGATACCAAAAAGCTTGAAGAGTTTAAGCGTAAGTGCGAAAGCAACTTAGCGCTTGATGGTGGCGATAACCTTACTTATATCGCGCCAAGCCGTGTAAACCTAAACTTGTCGATGGAACGCTATCCAGACATCAAGTTTAACCACACGCGCGAAAACTAATACGCTAAGTCTGCTTCAAATTTAAGTGCCCGTACAGCGGGCCATAAAGGTAAAAATTACAATGAATATTCGTACTCTTTTAATCGACAAAGCAATTGCTGCTATGGTTGCAGCAGGGTTACCTGAAGACACTAATCCAGCGGTAACACAAAGCACACGTCCACAGTTTGGTGATTATCAAATCAATGGCGCAATGGGCGCGGCTAAAAAATTAAAATCAAACCCGCGTGAACTTGCACAAAAAATTATTGATAACCTAGACCTTGCAGATATCGCAGAAAAAACAGAAATCGCGGGTCCTGGTTTTATCAACATTCACTTAAAGCCTGAGTTCTTATCAGCTAGCTTAAAAGCAGCAAACGAAGACGAAAAGCTAGCAGTTGCGCCACATGCAACAGCACAAAAAGTAGTTGTTGATTACTCATCACCTAACCTTGCTAAAGAAATGCACGTAGGTCATTTACGTTCAACCATCATTGGTGATGCGGTTGTTCGTGCCCTTGAGTTCCGTGGTGATGAAGTTGTTCGTCAAAACCACATGGGTGACTGGGGGACTCAGTTTGGTATGTTAATCGCGCACTTAGAAGATCAAATCAACCAAGGTGTAGACTTAGAGTCTGTAGCGCTGACCAATCTTGAAACCTTCTACCGTGATGCGAAAAAACGCTTTGATGATGAAGAAGGGTTTGCCGACAAAGCCCGTAATTACGTTGTTAAATTACAAAGCGGCGACGCACACTGCGAAAAGCTGTGGAAGTTATTCATTGCCACTTCTGTAAAGCATTCTGAAGAAGTTTATAAGCGTCTAAACGTAACACTTACGCAAGATGACATCATGGCAGAAAGTGCTTACAACAGTGAACTTGCAAACATCATCGCACTATTGAAAGACAAAAATATTGCTGTTGAGTCTGATGGCGCACAAGTGGTGTTCTTAGACGAGCTTGCTAACAAAGACGGCGAGCCTTCAGTGTTTATCGTACAGAAATCAGGTGGTGGTTTCTTATATGCGACAACTGACTTAGCTGCTTGTGATTACCGTTCAAATAAATTGGGTGCTGATCGCATCTTAATCTTTGTAGATGCACGTCAAAGCTTACACTTCAATCAAGTTGAGCTAACCGCACGTAAAGCAGGTTTATTACGTGATGAAACAAGTTATGAGTTCTGCCCATTCGGCACCATGATGGGTGAAGACGGTAAGCCATTCAAAACACGTACTGGCGGTACCGTTAAGCTTGCTGATTTACTTGAAGAGTCAATCACTCGTGCCGCAGCTAAACTAGCTGAGCGTGAGTCAGACTTAAGCGACGAAGAGCGTAGCGAAATTGCCCGTAAAGTAGGTATTGGCGCAGTAAAATATGCGGATCTTTCTAAGCACCGTACTAGCGACTATATCTTCAACTGGGACACAATGCTGAGCTTTGAAGGTGCGACAGCGCCTTACTTACAATATGCATATACACGTGTTCGCAGTATCTTCCGTAAATCAGGTATTGATGCGGCGTCATTAACAGCAGACGTTGCAATCAACGAGCCGCAAGAAAAAGCGCTGGCACTTAAACTTCTTCAGCTAGAAGAAGTACTCGATCTAATGATCAGCGAAGCGACACCGCACGTATTATGTGGATACCTATACGAACTAGCAAGCCTATACATGACGTTCTACGAAGCATGCCCAGTTCTAAAAGAAGGCGTAGAGCCAAGTGTTCGTGACAGCCGTTTAGTACTTTGTAATTTGGTTGCGAAGACACTGAAGTCTGGCTTAGATCTTTTAGGCATCGAAGTAATGGAGCAAATGTAATCACCGTCGTATTTTAACCTAATACTGCGTTGTCAAACCGACTGACCCTAATCACATACAAAACACGTATGCTCATAGGGATAAGTCGGTTTTCCGCCTTGTCTTAGGCTAAACTACTTAGGTGAATTCTGCTTCGTGTAGTTCGCTTTGAAAGCACTCCTACACTTGCACAACGTTTAAGAGCTCGTAGGGATAAGTCGGTTTTCCGCCTTGTCTTAGGCTAAACTACTTAGGTGAATTCTGCTTCGTGTAGTTCGCTTTGAAAGCACTCCTACACTTGCACAACGTTTAAGAGCTCGTAGGGATAAGTCGGTTTTCCGCCTTGTCTTAGGCTAAACTACCTAGGTGAACTCTGCTTCGTAGGTTGGGTAGAGCGCAGCGAAACCCAACATAAATCGCAGACCCTAGACTCTAGGCGCCAGGGGAGTAGCTTGTAGAACCTAGCTTCGTAGGTTGGGTAGAGCGTAGCGAAACCCAACAAAATTGACAGCTCAACAACCTTGATTAATCTTTAGCTGATAGCTGATAGCTGATAGCTGATAGCTGATAGCTGATAGCTGATAGCGATAGAGGGAATTTTATGAAACTTGAAGATATTCGCCGTGAATATTTACAGGATGGTTTATCTGAAGACATGCTTGATGCATCTCCAATCAAGCAGTTTGAGAAATGGCTTGAGCAAGCTGTTGCAACTAATTTGCCTGATCCTACGGCGATGGTCGTTGCAACGGTTGATGAGCATGGTCAGCCTTCGCAGCGTATTGTGCTGTTAAAGCATCTTGATGAAAATGGCTTTGTATTTTTTACTAATACCGGCTCGCGCAAAGCGCAGGAGCTAAAAGGTAATAACAAAATTTCTCTGCATTTCCCATGGCACCACATGGAGCGACAAGTCATAGTCTACGGCGAGGCTAAACCCTTACCAACAACTGCTGTGGCTAAGTACTTTTTATCGCGTCCTAAAGAAAGCCAGTTAGCTGCATGGGCTTCTCAGCAAAGTCGTCCTGTGTCATCACGTAAGGTATTAATGGAAACATTTGCGAAAATGAAGCAAAAGTTTTCTGAGGGTGAAATTCCATTGCCTGATTTTTGGGGAGGCTATTGTGTTGAGCCTACTAAAATTGAATTTTGGCAAGGCGGAGCACACCGCTTACATGACCGCTTTATGTATCAACGCCAAGCCGATGGTAGTTGGCAGTTTGGTCGCTTAAATCCGTAAATGCGTTTTATCGATTCCCACTGTCACCTTGATTTTAGCGAATTTGATGAGATTCGCACAGAGCTCATCACAGCATGCAAGCAAGTAGGGATCGAGCATTTCATTGTGCCGGGTGTGAGCTTGGCACAATCGACAAAACTATTATCGTTTACTAAATCAGAGCCAAGTATTTCAGTGGCTTTAGGTTTACATCCTTATTTTTTATCTGATCACCAAACTCATCATCTCGCTGAACTAGAGCAATTAGCGAAAACCCATTCAGGGCGGTTTATTGCCATCGGTGAGTGCGACCTTGATCGAAGCATCGATAACCTCGATAAACAAACGCAGTTATTTGAAGGACAGATAGAGCTTGCCAACCAACTCGCTTTACCACTTATTGTGCATCACAGGCAAAGCCATGATTTAATTGCTCGCTCATTTAAGCGCTGCAAACCAAAGTTTGGCGGGGTAATTCATGCCTTTTCTGGCTCAGAACAACAAGCTCAGAGTTATATAAAACAAGGATTTAAACTTGGTGTTGGTGGTGTGATAAGTTACCCGCGTGCTGCTAAAACTCGTAAAGTTATCAGCTTAATTGAGCTGCAGCATTTAGTGCTTGAAACCGACTCGCCATCAATGCCGCTGGCAGGTTTTCAAGGGCAGGTTAATACGCCGCTAAAGGTGCGCGATGTATTTACTCATTTATGTGAGCTTAAAGGCGCGACAGGCGATGCAAAGCTGCAACTAGCTGCAGAACTCTACGATTCTTGCTCTGAACTTTTCTTGATATAACGATTTATTTGCCAAAGCTTCAAGCCTCGACCTAATTGCCAAGTGAATATACAGGTGATCACCAGCATTAATAACACTTGTCGCCCTAAGTCATGGAAATTACTGTGGCTGGTTGCAATAGAAGCCTGTGTTAAATAGGTTATCGATACAAAACCAATTGGCCTTTCATTATCACTTATCACAGGCTCTACAAATGGGGTTTTAAGCTTACTTATACCAGGGGTTGAATCGGGTAATAAACCAAAGGTGTGGTGGCTTTGCCAATTATCACTGGCAGCAATTTGAATACCTTGCTGATCGTAAATAGTTGCCGCTAACACATACTCATCTTCAGCAATGTGATTACACAACGCATTTAATTCAGGTTTATTTTTTTCTTGTAGCGGCGTTTTGGCATTCAGTGCCATAAACTTGGTTAAGCTTATCGCTGTGCTATCAGCGCTATCATAAAGTAATTGGTGGCTTTGAAAGCTACTATTCATGGCAACCCAACTTAACAGCACAAAACAGGCTGTAGCCAAGCTTAAGCGCACAACACGTTGGCGATAAGTGGCTGAAAAGGGAATTTTAAGTTGGTTATTTTTCATAGTCACCGTATACGTTACTGACAGCATTTAATTTTGATGGTACAACATGATAACTTTAACAGCCCCTTGAGTGCGAGTGCCAAAAGCACTTCCAAGGACAGACATAAGTCTAATGTGGAGCCACTATGTCACAGCTTAGCTTAGCTGCTACACCTTCAGCAAATTTAGCTGAACAAATCAGCCTAAATTGCTGGTATAAAATTGAAAATAAACACCTTATTACAACAGACTTTACGCCAAAAGCAAATCAAGGCGTGTTCAGTATTGCTTTTGGTAATGAGCTTGATGCTGAGCAATTACTCGCGATTAGTGATTTTTTAGCCGCGCAAGGGTTTAGTAATTTATCGCTTTGTTGTTATCAGCCAGTCGCAGACATGCCAGTAGCGTGGGGCTTTCATAGCGAAACAACAACAGTACTTAGTCCACTAGTATTAGTGGAATTTGCAAAGCAATTGGGTATTCAATTGGTGCAATTAACGGATCCGCCAACGGTAAATGAACCAGGCTTATTGCTGATGGATATGGACTCAACAGCTATTACTATTGAATGTATCGACGAAATTGCGCGCCTAGCCGATGTTTATGACGAAGTTGCAGCGGTGACCGCGCAAGCTATGGCTGGTCAACTAGATTTTGCACAAAGCTTAAAGCAGCGTGTTGCTAAGCTTGAAGGTATTGATGGTGACTTAATTGATGGCTTAAAAGCGCGTTTACCGCTGATGCCGGGGGTGAGTGAATTATGCCAATACCTAAAAGCGCATAATTGGCATTTAGCAATCGCATCAGGTGGCTTTGTGCCTTTTGCAGAGCAAGTGCAGTCACTGCTTGATTTAGATGAAGTGCATGCGAATACCCTTGAGTTCAAAGATAGTCGTTTAACAGGCAAGGTCATAGGCACGATAGTTGATGCTGAGGAAAAAGCCCGTGTACTTAAACGAATCGAACAAAGGCTTACCTTAAATAACCGTCAAACTGTTGCCATGGGTGATGGAGCAAACGACTTAAAAATGATGGCTGCTGCAGGACTTGGTGTTGCTGTGCACGGTAAACAGAAAGTAGTTGAGCAAGCACAAACAGCAATTAATGAAGGCTCATTACTACAAGTTGCCTACTTGCTTGGCGTTTACCATTAGATTACTCGCTTTAACCATGTTGCTTTGCGTTTACTCATTTCATTGATCAACCTTTGGTCAATATCAAAATGGGTAAGCGCTTCGTCGGTAATATCAATTATATCGCCTACGCCAGTTACTGCCCATAGCGCTTCTTCAAGATCTTTTGCTTTATGTAATGCGTACTGACTAATATATTTCAATTCATTCGCCAAATAATCAATATCAGGCCGCCCTGTGCGAGAAATGTACAGCCTGAAAATATATACTAAATCGCTTTTTAGTGCTTTTTTTACAAACAAGGTTTGTGGTTTATAGTCATCTTCACTAATACAACGACTAGTAATGGCATCGCTTATAACAGTTTTACGTGGGTCAAAGCGAACAAATAAAGTGAATGGTAACGGTGGGTCTTGGCGACTACGGTCTTTGATCAGCGGTGTGATCACTTCTGTAATTTGATCTGTCGATAAGAAACCATCGATACTAGTTGTTTCATTTAACAATCCAAAATTTTGTAATAAAACATGCAGTTGGCTTGGGTATAAGCCTTGGCCAATAGCGCCGGTTTTAAAATGCGCTGCTTCTTTATGTAAATAAAACGGAAACTGGCAAACGCTTTTAGTCACCATATTTCTTAGTGCAGTAGATAGCCCTGGAATTTTAGGGGATTCTTCACAAACACGTAGCTTGTCTTTGTTGTTATCAATTAATACCGTGAAAAACTTAATTGCCATATGCGGTAAGTCAGTAATTCGATGCACTTTTAAATTCACGGTCGTCAGTGACTTACTCACCGCCATGACTTCATAAGCAAGGTTTGTTAAATCATGCTTTTTGGTGATTTTTTGCAATTCAGGCAAGTTTAATTTAATGATATCGCCTTTTTTGAACTCAACAGGCTGGTCGAACTCAATTTGTAAGCCCATCACAGATAAGTCACGGGTATGACCTGTAATAGTTTGCTCATGGTGTTCTACACTTACAGCTGTTTTGTATAAATAGCGTTTATGAGCACGAAGGTTCACATACTCAAGCGCCACAGGCTCTAAATGAGGGGGCGTTTTATGCTTACTGTGACCAAACTGTTTAAGTTGGTTTACCGCATCTTTATTGTAATCAAGCTGTTGGTACGTTTGTTGTTCAAACTTAGTACCGATTGAGGTCAAAATAAGTAGATATTTAACATCTTTGATCAACCCTTGCACACGAGGTGTCGGTGGCTTATTTAGTTTTTCGATGTTTTTACCAGCACTGCTTGGTAGCGACAGTGGAATATACGAATCTTCCGGATGGCTTGGCATCAACTGAAGCTTAAAGCATTGCCAGCTATCTTTCTGGCTACCAAATCCTAAAAATAAATTTTTTAAGTTTGGTTGGCTATCAAGCTCAGATCGAGTTGCAGAATAATAATAAATTTTCCCGGCAACGGTATGAGTAAAAGTATATAAATACTCTTCTTTAACAGCTTCTGGAGAGCTTAGTAAGTCTCCCAATCGTTGTTGATTGATGATGCTGTACAGGCAAGATAGCTTACGCTCATCACAAAAATAGCGTTGAATAAAAATATTATTTTCTGTGGTTAGCGCAAGGCTAGGATATAGCTTATCACCCTGTAGGCTTAAAAAGGTATAAAGTGAGGTAACACGAGGAATATAGTATTGCTCGTAGCCTTTTGAAACAACAGCATCTAAGGTGTTGTCGAGATTAACCTTATAGCGACGTTTATTGCCATGGATAAAGCTTTCTAGAAACTCATCAAATTTTTCGTTATTTTCAATAAAGGTACGCTTTAGGCGTATATGGTTATATTCACGAGAAACTTTCTCTACCGCTACTATTTCATATTGAATACCGTTTTTTAAACCAAGCTCAAAATCTTGCTCTAAGCCAACTAAGCGAAGACCTATTAACTGACCTTTTTTAACTTGATAACGTGGAGCTAGTTTTATTTTAGCGCCGCTCAGAGAAATATCAGACGTTGATGCTGCAACTTTGTTGTCTTTATCGAGTTCAACGGTGATTTTAATTGAGTAATTCATCCGCTCTTCGCGGCGACTCTCGTATGATGCAAACTTAATAACCTTAGCTGGCTGCTCTGTAGCGGCACTATCGTCAGCTAAAGCTTGCTCAGCGGCTTTTTTCTGCATTACCCGGTGATTGTTTTCGGTGTTCATTACCGCTTCGTAAACAGCAAGAGTATAACCACCGTGGCGTTTTATAGCATCTTCGAACACTTCAATGGCGGTATCGTCCATAAAGTGTTGTTTGCCATCATATTCGTAGGGTTTGACTTGACCAGTTACTTGACCACGTAAATCAATAAAGCGAGCTACTGGCTGAGATAAGCGTGACATTTCCATTTTAATCAAAAACTGCTCTGGCTTCGTTAAGCTAGCTGTCTTTGATTTAAATAATTTGTCAAACTTAGGAGTGCCTAAATGCGCCTTTAGCTCTTCAACTAGGCTCTCATATTTAAGCAAAATGTCTTCAGCCATTTATAAAACCATCACCGTCTATCTAAAAAAGTAGGTATACTTGCAGGCAGTACATTATTAAAACTTGAGTAATCGCTACTTTTTTATTGTATTAGTTATTGTTATAAGTACCTGCCAAATAAATGGCAAGATTTGTAAAGTTTTATTTATAAGCAAAAAATGTGCCTTAAAGCACTTTTTATTGCGCTTATAGCTGTGTAAAAAAGCCGAACAGATTTAAGTTCAAAGGCTTCAGCTCATAAAACTACTATACATGAAATATTTAGCTAGTCAGTTTTTTAAGTTACTAATTAGTCAAAATAGAATAATTCAATAGGTAATCGAATGGCAAAATCAGCAAAAATCGAATTTGTTTGCACTGAGTGCGGCATGAACTATCAGCGCTGGCAAGGGCAGTGTAAGTGCGGTGCATGGAATACACTTGCAGAATTTAAACCATCGGCAGGGCAATCAAAGCAAGCGGCAAGTCGTGCTGCAGTGGCAGGCTATGCCGGTATCGCAAGCGGTGGCTCAAAGAAAATCAACGAAGTTGCAAGCACCGAGGCAGAAAAACGCCTTACCGAAATCGGTGAGTTAGACAGAGTATTAAGCGGTGGTGTAACGACAGGTTCCGTCAACATTATCTCAGGCGACCCTGGTGCCGGTAAAACGACTTTGTTGTCTGATTTAGTTGCACGTATGTCAAAGCTGATGCCGTCTTTATACTGTACAGCGGAAGAGTCTTTATCTCAGTTTAAAAACCGAGTGAATCGCTTGCGCTTAGATTATAACGAAGATGAGCTTTATTTGCTTTCTGAAACCAGTGTTGAAGCAATCATTGAAGAACTCGATAAAAACAAAATTAAATTTGCAGTTATCGATTCAATTCAGGCAGTGGTGACAGAAACGGCAAATGGTAGTCCAGGTTCACCGTCACAGGTAAAAAGTGCAGCTCAAGCATTAACGCAATACTGTAAGCAAAACGATGTAACTATGTTCATCATTGCCCATGTAAACAAAAATAACGAAATTGCTGGGCCGCAAACACTGGTACATATAGTTGATGCCTTACTGCATATTGATACTAACGATGGGCAAGTCAGAACATTGCGTGCCAATAAAAACCGTTTTGGTGATATCGACACAGTGGGTATTTTCAGAATGTGTGAACGCGGAATGCTGAGCGTTGATAACCCGAGCGAAATCTTTTTATCTGGTTCAAGCACAGAATCCCCAGGCTCAGCCATTACCTGTATACGTAAAGGTAACCGTAACTTACTACTCGAAATTCAATGTTTAACTACAGAAACCGAAGCTGAGTTCCCACAGCGGGTATGTGTTGGTTTGAACATGAACCGTATTAAGATGCTCACGGGAATTTTACGTAAACACACAAAGACAAAAATCTTTCACGACACCTTTTTTAATATTGTCGGTGGCTTAAAAATCGATGAGTCAGAGACTTGTATCGATTTAGCATTGGTTGCAGCGTTATTAAGCAGCTTGAACGAATTTGTTGTACCACGCACCACCTGTATTATGGGCGAACTTAGTTTAAATGGTGATGTAAGACCAATCGACAGCGGCGTACCTCGAGTGAAGGAGGCTGCGCAACACGGCTTTACAGAGATTTTTATTCCGCATCGCAATTACCATAAATCAATGGAAGGGCTCGGCGCTAAGATCACGCCAGTGAAAACCGTGCATGAACTATTGTCGTTAATCAACTAATGATACACTGCTAAAAATTTACACCAATTAAAGGAAATAAAATGAAAAAGTTAATTATAGCAGCGGTTGTTGCTGCGGCTGTTGGCGGTGCGTTTTACGCAAACTACGCAGCTACACAGGAAGTAAAAAAGGTCGTTGATCAGCAAATAAGTGCATTATCAGCGCAAAGTGGTGTAGATATTACTTACAATGATATTTCAGCAAATGTATTTGCTAGCAGCATGCAGCTTTCAGGGATTAAGGTTCAAAGCTATACTGGTGATGAGATGATTGCCACAATCGACAATATTGAAGTGACAGGATATGAAGTCGATGCAGTGCCGCCTCACACTGGATTTGTAATGAAGAGCTTTCGTTTTAGTGATGACTTTTTAGCGCAACTTCCTGAAAATGCGAACAATAAGTTAGCATCTGCAAGCTATGACGTAAATTCATCGCTAGATTATGATAAAGACACTGGTAGCAGTGATTTTGCTTTAAACGTTATTGCAAACCAAGTTGCTGATGTGCGTTTTAACTTAGGTTTTGCCAACTCAACGCCATTAATGGAAGCATCAATGGCAATAAGTAAAATGCAAAATGAAGCGCAAGGTGCAGAGCTGACTTTAGAGCAACAACTGCAACAGCAATCAAAAATGATGGCTGCAATGACTCAACTTGAGCCACGTAGCATTAATATGTCGATCGCCGACGAAGGTGAGCTTAAAGCAGTTGTTGATAGTTTCTTAGAAGCACAAGGTATGAGCCACGAGCAGTTCCAACAGACTGTTGCCATGCAGTTACAACAGGCGCCAGTAAGTGAAGAGCTAGCAGCTGCTATCACAAACTTCGTAAGTGGATTGTCTGAATTGACTGTGTCAGCAAGCTTACCTGAAGGAAAAACCATGATGGAGATAAACCAACAGATTATGGCGTTAATGGGGCAGCCAGAAGAATTAGCTAGCTACATTAATTTACAAGCAAGCGGTAAATAAACCTCTGTTAAATTATTAACCTTAAAGTGTCGGGTTGTTTAATGCGTTCACTTTAAGGTTATTTCTGATTTGGGTTACACCATGACTGTGCTCCAAAAATTTCTGCGCTAAAGCACGTTGAAATCCTGTTTCTGCAATTCCTTTTAATTCAACAGTATTGCCATCGATAATCACCTGAAGATGTTTAATCTTAAAATTCGGATTATTTGTTAACTTTTTCAGGGCCATTTGTTGTAGGCGAGGTTGTGCCGATGTGCTGGTTGTTAGCACGCTAGTATTGGCACTCACATTCGTTGCGCAAGCAAGTAAAAAAATACAGCTTAATAAAGTAATTACTATGGTTAATTTGAAGCGGCTCATACAATTCCCTCTTTGTTCTAGTCTGCTGTGAACTATTGCTGAACCAGTTACAATTATTATTCCATTTTTTAAGCTTTTGAATTTAATTGATTTTCTATTTTTGCCGGTCTGTATGGGTAAGAAAGTGTGAACTAATTACACACTAAATAAGTAAAAAGGGTAGGGTACAAAAATGCCGAGGCAAGCTCGGCATTTTTACTTTTATGATGTTAAAGTTAAAACTACTTTTTCTTCTTCGTTTTAGCTTTGGCTTTTTTCTTTGCCTTCATTTTTACTGGATCTTTTTTCTTCTTAGATGGATCTTCGCTTCTTTGTGCTGTGGCTCAAGCCCTTTAATTACGCGGCGTTTAAGCTTTTGCTCAATGTAGCGCTCAACTTTACCAACAATTGCCACATCATGAGCTTCAATAAATGAAATCGCAATGCCTTTTTTACCAGCACGGCCAGTACGTCCTATACGGTGTACATATACGTCTGCGGTGCGTGGCATATCAAAGTTGATAACATGGCTGATATCAGCAACATCAATACCACGAGCAGCAACATCTGTTGCAACTAGGATATTGTTGCGGCCAGAGTGAAAGTTTTCCATCGCTTTCATGCGCTTATCTTGTGGCATTTCACCGCGTAACCAAGCAACACGAAGACCTTCGTTATTTAGCTCGCCAACCAGTGTCTCAAGGCGTTCACGAGTTTTAACAAACACAATTGCTTTATGAATGTCGTCACCATTTAACGTTTCAACCAACATTTTTAGCTTGTGGTCGTAGTCATCCGCAAGGTGAACCCATTGATGGATTTTGCCTTTCTCTTTACGTGAAGATTCGGCTTCAAGCAGTGCCGGATCGTTTAAGATTCGCTCTGCAAATAACTCAACGCTGTCACCTTCAAGGGTGGCTGAGAATAAGAAACATTGACGGCGGTTACGTGCTTCATCACAAATGCGTAGCATTTCTTTACGAAAACCCATGTCTAGCATGCGGTCAGCTTCATCAAGAATAAGCATTTCAACGTTTTCAGCATGGAAGTTCTCTGTTTCGAGGTACTCCATTAAACGCCCTGGTGTGGCAATGAGAATATCGTTATTGCTTTCGAAAATTTCTCTGTGTGTCCCGTAGTTTATACCACCTGTCACAACCCCAATTTTAAGATGAGTTTGTGCTGCGAGTAATTCACATTGCTCATGAATTTGGTAAGCAAGCTCACGGGTTGGTGTCATGATCAATACGCGTGCAAAGCCAGGATCGCGACGCGGGAAATCAAGCAAGTATTGAATTGCAGGGATCAAAAACGCGGCTGTTTTACCCGTACCAGTAGGGGCAGATGCCAAAATATCACGACCTTGAAGTGCTTCAGGGATCGCTTGTTGTTGAATACTGGTTGGCGTATCAAAACCCATTTTATTAATGGCATTTAACAGCTTGTTATCGATATCAAATTCAGAAAATTGCATAGAGTGACATAAATAGAGGACAATTGAGCCTAATTATACGCGTTAACGCGGCTGTGGTGAATGAAAAGGTGAAAAAATGTCAGGCTTTGTGTTTAAACAATTTACGGTAACGCAAACGCGCGCAGCGATGAAAGTGTCGACCGATGGTATTTTGTTAGGGGCGTGGGCTGATGTGAGTGGTGCTAAGCACATTTTAGACATTGGTACAGGCACAGGGTTGTTGGCGTTAATGGCAAAACAAAGAGCGCCTGATGCAAAAGTAAGTGCCATTGAAATTGATTCTGATGCCTGTAATGATGCCCGAGATAACTTTGCGGCTAGCCCATGGCCTGATATAAACCTTTTCGAAGGAGCTGTGCAGTCATTTAATGCAGCAGAGCCTTTTGATGCGATCATCACCAACCCACCTTATTTTAATGCGAGCCTAAAAGGTGATAATCATGCTCGAAACACTGCCCGCCATACTGACGGCCTTAGCTTCAACGAATTAATAGCGACATGTACTAGGCTCAGTCATGGCAAAACGCGCTTGAATGTGATCTTGCCTTGCGTAGAGGCACAACAATTCATTGCTGTTGCTGAGCAAGCGGGCTGGTACTTAAACCGCCATTGCTTGGTTCGCACCACCGACAAAAAGCAAGCGAGCCGAAGCCTGATGCTATTCAGCCAAAACAACGGTGAATGCGAAACAACGTCGTTAACCATACATGCAGCTGATGGCAGCTACAGCCAAGATTATAAGGAGCTATGTAAAGCTTTTTACCTAAAGATGTAATGGTTATTCAGCAATGCTCGCTTCAAGGCCATCTTCACTTAAGAGCAAGGTATATGACTGCCCATATGATGCGTCGCAGATTGAGACGGGTTCATAGACTCGCTTATCCTCATCGTTAATTCTTGATATTTTCAAGTCATCAGCGCAGTCATCAATGTGGTACCAGTAACTTAATTGATTCTGATATAAATTAACGAGTTGTTTTTCGACTTTTAAGCGAAGGTTTTCAGTTGCGAGAATACGAATCGCAAAAAAGTCATCTTTATTATCATTGGCTTTTTTGACGAGTGTTAAACGGAGCTTTTCAGCATTTTGCCAAGCAATAAAATGATAAGGTTGATCTTGAGCTACCTGATACATCTGTGTGGCTGAGTTACTTGTGTCGCTGTGATCGACTACATAAAAGGAAATACGACTGCGTTCATTGTGAGCATGTATTACATCAACGGGAGGTGATTGCGATGCAAGCGTATCAACATAGTATTTAGAGTCTTTAACTTCTTGAGCATCACCAAATAAATCAGTGTTCGCCATGTAATAATCCACTTCTAAATCAGTGGTATTTACGAGCGTGTAATTGTTCTCATACATTTCGTCGCCAAAGTTATGAGTTTCTTCAACTTCTAATTCATCACACCCTGCGAGCAAAATGCTTGCGGCAGCTATTATTGGTAGCGCACTTTTCATTGTTATTCCTTTTACAAATGAAGGAGCTGTTTAGGCTAAACAAAAAGTCATTGTACCTTTATTGTTTGCTAAATTGTACCGGTGGTTGTAATTGCATGACTTCATCAAGCTGAATTTGCTGCACATATTCAAGCTTTAATAGGGTATCTAATACAGCTTTACTGTGCGACTTTTCTATTTCGGCGCTGCAAAAATCAATAATGCTAAAGCGACGCTTGATCAGCAGACCTTCGATGTCAGGTAAAGGATGTGTAGTTTCAATTAGTACGCGGGTTGTTGGACAAGGGTCAGCATAGCCTGAGCGTAATAATTTTTTTAAATTAAATAAGTTATCATCAAGCCGACCCAGCTCAATAGCGGCTTTGGCGCTGTCAGGAATAAATAATGGCTCAGCAAAGCGATTTATTTTTATTTCGCCCGTGGCGTTAATTGTAGCAACCTGATTACTGTCGTAACTGACAATATCACCGGTAATTAATGTGAATTGACTCATTGTGTTCCCTCGCAATGTTGTGTCGATTTCAGAGCTAAGCTAAATGGTGTGTTTGCTTAAGCCCTGATATAGTGCCAAAGTCTTAAGTTTTATACGAGTTTTTTATGTTCCGTTTATCAATTGTTTTATCTACCTTATTATTTTCTCAGTTGAGCTTTGCCGCATTGACGCCAGTGGGTCTTTGGAAAACCATTGACGAAGAAACGAATGAAGCGAAATCTTTAGTACGTATTAGTGAGCAAGATGGTGTATTGGTTGGTAGTGTTGAAAAAATCCTTAACCCAGCCAAGCAAGACGCAATCTGCGAAGAGTGCAAAGGCGATAAGAAAAATCAACCTATTCTAGGGTTACAAATTATAGAAGGTGCTAAAGATGCCAGTGATGGTAGCTGGCAAGAGGGTGAAATTCTTGACCCGAACAATGGTAAAACCTATACCCTTAAACTGACGCCACAAGAACAAGGTAAGGTGCTTGAAGTACGCGGCTATATTGCATTTTTCTATCGAAATCAATATTGGCAACGCGTTGAATAACCATTAAAAAAGCCAAGCAATGCTTGGCTTTTTTATTCATGATTTACAAGCTTTCGCTGTACTCAGTCATGACTTGTTCAACCCAGCTTGCGATACGTTCATCACTAAGCTCGTATTGGCTGTCTTCATCAAGGGCTAGGCCAACAAATTGTTTGCCATCTTCAGTGAGTGCTTTTGAAGCCTCAAATTCATAACTTGCATCGTTAGGCCATTTTCCTAGCAAGGTAATGCTTTGATCACAAATTTCATCGTGTAACATGCCAAGTGCATCTTGGAACCACTGACCATAACCTTGTTGATCGCCCATACCAAACAGAGCCACGGTTTTGCCGTTTAGGTTAACATCTTTAATGTCATCCCAGATTGATTCCCAATCTTCTTGCAACTCACCAAAATCCCAAGTTGAAATGCCGAAGATCACGAAATCAAATTGCTCTGCATTTTTTAATGGCTCATCTTTGATATTGTGAAGGCTCACGATGTCGTGACCAATAATATCGCGAATTTTCTCTGCCGCTATTTCTGTGTAGCAGGTTGTAGAACCATAAAATAAACCAATCTGCATCGTATTTATCACTGTGTATTTGCCTGATATGATAGGCGTAAGTTTACCGTAAGGTATAATCAATTGATACCTTGATAAGGATGAGAGTACGCGTGGCTGATAATAATTCACAAGCCCAAAAAGGTGTAATAACAGCAAATAACGCCGAACATTTAGAGTTATTTTTAGATACGCTGTATCTTGAGCAGGGAGTCAGCGAAAACACATTAGCCGCTTATCGCAGTGACCTTGAAAAGTTTTGCCAATTTTTAAAAGATAAAGACCTACTGGCTGTCCGCTCAGATGATATTGAAGCGTATTTAGCATACCGTGTTGATTTAGGACTGAAGTCGCGCAGTACAGCGCGAAGCATCAGTGCACTTAAGCGTTTTTATCAGTATTTTGTACGCGAAAAAGCCATTGCTGATTCGCCGATGGTCAGTATTGCTCAGCCAAAAGCAGGGCAGTCATTACCAAAAACACTGTCAGAAGCCGAAGTAGAAGCTCTGCTTGCAGCCCCAGACATAGAAGATGCAATAGGGCTTCGCGATAAAGCCATGCTTGAGCTGTTATATGCCACAGGGCTTCGTGTTACAGAGCTGGTGGGGCTCAGAATGGAGCAAATTAATTTGCGCCAAGCGGTGGTCTTTGTAAAAGGTAAGGGTAATAAAGAGCGTTTAGTTCCCTTAGGCGAAGAAGCAATGTACTGGCTTGAGCAGTTTTTAAAAGTGGGTCGTTCGCAAATGATTAAACATGCCACTGACTTTGTGTTCCCATCAAAGCGCGGGATTGGCATGACACGACAAACTTTTTGGCATCGCATCAAACACTATGCTATTTTGGCATCAGTTGAATCGCCGTTATCACCGCATACGCTCAGACACGCGTTTGCAACGCATTTGCTTAATCATGGGGCGGACCTTAGAGTCGTGCAAATGATGTTAGGTCACAGTGACTTATCAACAACACAAATTTATACCCATGTAGCGAATGAAAGATTGAAGTCGGTACACGAGCAACATCATCCACGTGCTTAGTGCAAGATTTTTAAAGATGTACCGGTCTATATAAAAAATGATCAGGATATAGGATATTTATGAAAAAGTTAGTTTTAGCCACAGCACTACTAGGCACAAGCTTAAATGTGTTTGCCAATGGCGTATCAACAACAGACGCTGCTGATGCCCCTATCATTGCTAAGTTTGCTGAATTAGGCGTAACCGTTAAGCAAATCAACCCAAGCCCAGTGGCAGGTCTTAAAGAACTAATTACTGACAAAGGTGTGTTGTACGCAAGCCCTGACGGTCAATTTCTAATGCAAGGAACACTGATTGACCTTAATAATCGAGTTAATTTAACAGAGCATGCTCTAAGTGACGTTCGTAAAGAAGGTGTTGCTGAGTACGAAGACTCAATGATCGTTTACAAAGCGAAAGACGAAAAGCATTCGATCACAGTCTTTACCGATATCACCTGTGGTTATTGTCGTAAATTACACCGTGAACTTGATGACTTCTTAGATGCGGGTATCACGGTTAAATACCTTGCTTTCCCACGTGGTGGTTTACGTGGTAAAGGTTACCAAGATTTAATGAATGTATGGTGTGCTAAAGACCCTGCTGAAGCATTAACAGAAGCAAAAGCGGGTGCAGAAGTCGCTGTCGTGCCTGGTTGTAACGCACCAATTGCAGAGCACTACCAACTAGGTCAAAGCTTTGGAATGTCGGGCACACCGGCAATTATTTTAGAAGATGGTACCATGATCCCAGGTTATCAATCAGCTGCGCAAATTAGCCAAGCGCTTGATGCTTTACCAAAAACATCTTCATAACTGATTTTTTTAACGAAAAGGCCTATTTGTCGTAGCGTTTTTTTTATTTGTCTTAAGCAAAGAAGTACCATTTCCGACATGGAAAAAATAATTCAAGCTCGTCCTCGTGTTGATGATTCGCATCTACCACACCATTTACACTCTGTAATTAAGCAAATATATGCGACTCGACAGGTGCAAAGTGCCACCGAACTCGATAACAGTGCCGCGACATTACATGACTTTAAGTTGTTTAAAGATATCGACAAAGCTGTCGTGCTATTGCAACAAGCCCTCGCGGCTCAAAGTCGCGTGTTAATCGTCGGTGACTTTGATGCCGACGGTGCAACCAGCACAGCAACCTTAATGCAAGGTCTTGCTATGTTCGGCTTAAAGAACCTTGATTACTTGGTACCAGACAGATTCAGCCTAGGTTATGGCCTAAGCCCCGCACTTGCTGAGCAAATAGTAACCATGCAACCCGAACTTGTGATCACCGTTGATAACGGTATTTCATGTATCGATGGCATTGCCATTGTAAAGCAAGCAGGTATTAAGGTGCTGGTAACTGATCATCATTTACAAGGTGAAGCCCTACCAAATGCAGATGCTATCGTGAATCCGAATCGCCATGACTGTCAGTTTCCATCGAAATCGATAGCAGGCGTTGGGGTTGCTTTTTATCTGCTGATTGCTTTACGTAGCCACTTACGTGAACAAGGGTACTTTCAGCAAAATCCAATGCCAAATTTGGCTGAGTTACTTGATATTGTAGCCCTTGGTACCGTTGCCGATGTGGTCGCGCTTGATGCCAATAACCGTACCTTAGTTCATCAAGGTTTAGCACGTATTCGCAGTGGTAAAACACGCCCAGGTATTAGTGCCCTAATCGAAGTGGCAAATCGTAATGCTGCCCGTTTAAGTGCCAGTGACTTTGGCTTTTCATTGGCACCACGCTTAAATGCAGCTGGGCGTTTAGATGATATGAGTTTAGGTATAGCTTGTTTGTTATCAAGCGATATAAACCAAGCACGCCGCATTGCCGGTGAGCTCGACAGCCTCAATCATGAGCGCCGTGAAATAGAGCAGGGCATGCAAACTGAAGCACAAGCGGTGCTTGACCGTCTAGCATTTAAAACCGAGTCAGTGCCTGATGCCATTTGTTTATACCAAGCTGATTGGCACCAAGGTGTGATTGGTATTTTGGCTGGTCGCTTAAAAGAAAAGTATCACCGCCCGACGATTATTTTTGCAGCGGGTGATAACGGCGAAATAAAAGGCTCTTGCCGCTCTATTGAAGGGCTGCATATGCGTGATTTGCTTGAGCGAGTAAATACACTCTACCCGCATTTGATCAGTAAATTTGGTGGCCATGCTATGGCAGCGGGGCTGAGTATCAAAGAGCAGTGTTTTACTGAATTTAAAACCGTGTTTGAGCAAATGGTGACAGACACACTCACTGAAGAGCATAAGCAAAGTATTTTACTTACCGATGGTGAATTGCCTAATGAGTGCTTTTCGATGGAGTTTGCAAACCAGCTAAAAAATGCCGGCCCCTGGGGGCAGCAATTTCCGGAGCCAGTGTTTGAACATGTGTTTGAAGTAATACAGCAGCGCATTGTCGGTGAAAAACACTTAAAACTGGTTTTAAAACATCAGTCTGGACGATTAGTTGATGGCATTGCATTTGGGGTTGATGTGCGTGCATGGCCAGATACCGAAGTGCGTTATGTGAAAGCTGCTTATCAACTCGATATAAATGAATTCCGTGGTAAATTCTCGTTACAGTTGATTATTCGAGAGCTACAAAAAGCGACATAAAAATATCGTTATAATCGACATAAAAGGCTAATAAAACGCTCGGTTTTTTGTTAAAATCGGGCGTTTTTAATATTTGTAGATAATTTACCGTATTTATTGTCGATAACGGTGCGCGGTAAATCAGCCATTTTGGAGTAATGTACATGTTTGAAGTGAATCCTGTGATTAATCAAATCAAGGAAATTCGCGAACGTACTGAACTGCTTCGGGGGTACCTTTGACTACCCTCTTAAGAAAGAGCGGTTAGAAGAAGTTAACGCAGAACTTGAAGATTCAGCAGTGTGGAATGAGCCAGAGCGAGCTCAAGCACTTGGCCGTGAAAAGTCGGCACTCGAAGCTATCGTTGAGACCATTGATAATCTAGTGTCTGGTACCGAAGATGTTGAAGGTTTAGTCGAGCTTGCTGTTGAAGCAGAAGATGAAGAAACCTTCGCTGAAGCTGAAGCTGAATTAGGCGATTTAAACGCACAGCTTGAAAAGCTAGAGTTCCGTCGTATGTTCTCAGGCGATCATGACCAAAACGATGCTTACCTTGATTTACAATCAGGCTCTGGCGGCACTGAAGCCCAAGACTGGTGCAACATGCTACTGCGTATGTATTTACGTTGGGGTGAAGCAAAAGGGTTTAAAGTTGAACTGGTTGAAGCAACTGATGGTGATGTGGCTGGTATCAAGGGCGCAACAGTGCGCTTTGTTGGCGAATATGCATACGGTTGGTTACGTACAGAAACAGGTGTTCACCGTTTAGTGCGAAAGAGCCCGTTCGACTCAAGTGGTCGTCGCCATACCTCGTTTGCATCGGCATTCGTTTACCCAGAAATCGACGATAATATCGAAATTGATATTAATCCGGCAGACTTACGTATTGACGTTTACCGCGCATCAGGCGCTGGGGGTCAGCACGTAAATACAACAGAGTCAGCGGTTCGTATTACTCACATACCAACTAACACTGTTGTACAGTGCCAAAATGAGCGTTCACAGCACAAGAATAAAGACCAAGCAATGAAGCAGTTAAAAGCGAAATTGTTTGAACTTGAAATTCAAAAGCAAAATGCTGAGAAACAAAGCCAAGAAGATGCTAAATCTGATATTGGCTGGGGTAGTCAAATTCGTTCATACGTACTTGATGACTCGCGCATTAAAGACTTACGTACTGGCGTTGAAAACCGTAATACACAAGCGGTTCTTGACGGCGACTTAGATAAATTTATTGAAGCCAGCCTTAAATCTGGCGTTTATAACCACCAAGCTAAAAAAGAGCTAAAAAATGACTGATCAAATCCAAGACGAAAATAAGTTAATCGCTGAGCGTCGTGGCAAATTAGACGCAATCCGCGAAAATTGCCCAGCCAACGGTCATCCAAACCAATTCCGTCGTGAACATTACACGGCTGATTTGCAAGCTGAGTTTGGTGATAAATCGAAAGAAGAATTAGTTGCTGAGCAACACGTTGTATCAGTAGCAGGTCGTATTCTTGCAAAACGTGGTCCTTTCCTTGCGTTACAAGACATGAAAGGTCAAATTCAAGCGTACGCATCAAAAGACGTACAAAAAGATTTAAAAGCAAAATACGGTCAACTTGATATCGGTGACATCATCGGTGTTAAAGGCGCACTAAATAAATCAGGTAAAGGTGACCTATACGTAGAAATGACAGAGTACGAGTTACTGACAAAGTCATTACGTCCGTTACCAGAAAAATTCCATGGTTTATCTGACCAAGAAACTAAATACCGTCAACGTTATGTTGACTTAATTACGAATGAAGCGACACGTGAAACTTTCCGTATTCGCTCAAAAGTTGTTGAAGGTATCCGTCGTTTCTTAGCTGATCGTGACTTCATGGAAGTTGAAACGCCGATGTTACAAGTGATCCCAGGTGGTGCGTCTGCACGTCCATTCGTAACACACCACAATGCACTTGATATCGACATGTACTTACGTATTGCCCCTGAACTTTACTTAAAACGTTTAGTTGTGGGTGGCTTTGAGCGTGTATTCGAAATCAACCGTAACTTCCGTAACGAAGGTTTATCAACGCGTCATAACCCAGAATTCACAATGATCGAATTCTACCAAGCATACGCTGATTACATTGACTTAATGAACATCACTGAAGACATGTTACGTACTGTTGCGACAGACGTACTTGGTTCACCAATTGTGGTAAACACAACGAAAGATGAAAATGGTGAAGTTGTAGATTCAGTAGAGTACGATTTTGGTCAACCTTTTGCGCGTTTAACGATGAGCGAGGCTATCCTTAAGTACAACCCAGACTTTGATGCTGCAGTATTTAATGACCCTGAAAACCATTTTGAAGAACTTAAAGCGTACGCGAAGCAAGTACACGTTAAGATCCCAGAAAACTGCGTATGGGGCCCAGGTAAATTCCTATGTGAAATCTTCGAAGAGACAGCTGAGCATAAGCTAATTCAACCGACTTTCATTACTGCTTACCCGTGGGAAGTATCTCCACTTGCACGTCGTAACGATGAAAACCCGTTTGTAACTGACCGCTTCGAATTCTTCGTTGGCGGTTTGTGAATTAGCAAATGGCTTCTCTGAGCTTAACGATGCACAAGACCAAGCAGAGCGTTTTGCTCGTCAAGTTGAAGAGAAAGACGCAGGTGATGATGAAGCAATGCACTACGATGAAGATTACATTCGTGCGTTAGAGTACGGCTTACCACCAACAGCGGGTGAGGGTATTGGTATCGATCGTCTAGTGATGTTATTTACTGACTCACCAACAATTAAAGACGTGATCCTATTCCCACACATGCGTCCTCAAGCTGACTAATCAGCTAAATGTTCTGAAAACGCCGCTTTTTAGCGGCGTTTTTGTTATCAGAATTTTCTGATTTTTATTGCTCTCAATTTTTATATTTAATTGTAATTAGCTGATCTAAAAGAAAATGCTGAATTATTCTTCAAACGAAGTTACTAAGTTGTAAAGTTTTCTACTAATTCTAAGTCCGATAGTATTATTTTTACACAAGATATGACATCATTACGCCATTCTCTTCAACGTTTAAACGGACTTAATAATAATGACAAAAAAGCCTTCGCAGTCTTCAGTAGAGACAACGCCAAGCGAGCATCAACGTGAAGCTTTTTATCGTGCCTGCATCGCCGAATTCCAACAATTGGGTTATCAAGACCAATACCTAGCCGAATTAACAGATGAACTAATCCCACTGACGGGTCTTGAGCCGTTGAGTGATAAAGAAAAAACGACTAAAGGGTAAACAAAAACGAGTTGTTTTTGTGCGTTGTGGATAATCTATAACCATCTGTACGATTTTCCTTGAAAAGTGTTTGACATATTTCCTGAAGTCTTTATTATACGCCCCACAAGACGGAGAGGTGGCCGAGTGGCCGAAGGCGCTCCCCTGCTAAGGGAGTATAGGGTTTGTAGCTCTATCGAGGGTTCGAATCCCTCCTTCTCCACCATTTTTCTAAAATGGCATGTCTTGAAAGTAATATGTGTGGACGCGTAGCTCAGCTGGATAGAGTACCTGGCTACGAACCAGGCGGTCGGAGGTTCGAATCCTCCCGCGTCCGCCACTTTTTACTTTGACTCTGCATCGAGTATAAGATGTTAGTAAATTTGGTCGGAGGTTCACTCTTTCAAGAGACGTCCCGCGTAAGCCAATTTTTACTTTGACTCTGCTAGGAGAATAAATTAGCAATATTCAAATGTGCGTGTGGACGCGTAGCTCAGCTGGATAGAGTACCTGGCTACGAACCAGGCGGTCGGAGGTTCGAATCCTCCCGCGTCCGCCATATTTGAAACTCACATCGAGTATAAAGATACAAATTTGGTCGGAGGTTCACTCTTTCAAGAGACGTCCCGCGTCCGCCATATTTGAAAGCTCACATCGAGTATAAAGATAAATCATTGCAAGATTATAAAATGCAACTGCGGACGCGTAGCTCAGCTGGATAGAGTACCTGGCTACGAACCAGGCGGTCGGAGGTTCGAATCCTCCCGCGTCCGCCACTTTCTCTTAGAAAGTGACATAAGCCGACAAGCTGTCGGTTTTTTTGTCTTTAAGACATGGTCAATGCGCGACTTAAACATGCGAAACATACTGCGGACGCGTAGCTCAGCTGGATAGAGTACCTGGCTACGAACCAGGCGGTCGGAGGTTCGAATCCTCCCGCGTCCGCCACTTTCTCTCATGTAGAGTTAAAGTGACATAAACCGACGAAAGTCGGTTTTTTTGTGCCTGCAATTCGCGTAGGTGTGGTTGTAGGAGCGACTTCAGTCGTGAATAAATATACCGTTTTATTGCACCTTATTATTCTTTAGGCGACTTTGAACCACGCAGCCGGAGGTTCACTGTTTCAAAATACGTCCCGCGTCCGCCACTTTCTATTTGAAAGTGGCATAAACCGACGAAAGTCGGTTTTTTTGTGCCTGCAATTCGCGTAGGTATGGTTGTAGGAGCGACTTCAGTCGTGAATAAATATACCGTTTTATTGCACCTTATTATTCTTTAGGCGACTTTGAACCACGCAGCCGGAGGTTCACTGTTTTAAAATACGTCCCGCGTCCGCCACTTTCTTCTTGAAAGTGACATAAACCGACGAAAGTCGGTTTTTTTGTGCCTGCAATTCGCGTAGGTGTGGTTGTAGGAGCGACTTCAGTCGTGAATTCTTTAAAATAAAAAACTCATGCTTAATCGAACTGTGCGTGGCTCAATGGGGTGAAAGTGATTATCTTCTACCCCTTCTGTTGGTTCGCCCGCTAGTCTTGATGAGTAGTAGTAATCAATGTCATGGTCATTACTATCAAACAAGTTAAGCAATTCAAGTTCTGCTTTCCAATGAGTTTGCTGATAACTCACTAAACCATTTACCACAGTTAAAGGCTCTGAACGTTTGCTGCCATCATCACTCAACATACGTTTACCTATATGGCGTAAACGTAATGAGCTTTGCCACTGTTGTGCAAACTGCCAGCTAATCCCGGCACTTGCAACCACTGGTACAGCTCCCTCAATACGGTTGTTGTTATTGCTAATGTCTAAACGAGAATACGTAAATGACGCTTCTGCATCTAAGCTTAATGTGTCACTAAGCCAGTAGTAGGCACTTAGTTCTATACCATAGCGCTGTGATGCATCACTGGTCCAGTGTTACCTGCATCACCAACAAACAACAATTCTGAGTCGAGTTCTAGCCACCAAAGGGCTGCAGAAAAGTTAAATTGTTGCTCATCGAAGTAGCGCAACCCTAACTCTGCACCGTTACTCTTAACGAGTAAGTCTACGGTGTTTGTTGCCTCAAATGTTACTGGGTCTTGAGCAATGGTTGCGCCACGAGCATCATTTGAATGAAAAGACTGCCCCCAGTTTGCATAACCAGCAAGGTTATCAGTAAATAAGTAAGTTAGACTCGCCTTAAAGCCGAGTAAATCATCATCTGCATCTCCAGAATTTAAACTGTTGTCGCTATCAACGTGAGCATCTAAATAATCATATCTAACACCAAGGGTTGCCTCTAACTGTTGGCTTAAATGAAGTTGTGTTTGCCAGTATGCTGTATAGCTTGTTTCCTCGACACTGTCTTGTCGTACTGTTGAAAGGTACTTTCGGGCTTGTGTATTGTATAGGCCAACTTTATTCACATTATCATGCCGAAGCTCTGTTCCAACGGTATGATTAACGGGAATATCACCTACATTAGCTGTAAATTGATAGCTTAGTGTTCCACCTGAGATAGTGCGATTATCTCGTTGGTTAAACTGATCGCCATTAATTGGATCATTAAGGAAATATGAGAAGTTAGAGTATAAATTTAGCTCGTAGTCGATGAGGTATGCACTTACTGATAAGTTTTGTCCTTGCCAATTTGTCGATAAGCTATACCGACTTGACTCTCCGCCAAGTGTTTTATCGAGTGAGCCAAGCTCTGAAATGATACCTTGCTCAATAGCCCTTTGCGGGATCTGATCTGCTGAATTCCAACTGTTGTCATAAGCCATTGCCGTAATTGATAAGTTACCTTGTTCTGAATCACGACTATAACGTAGCAATGCGTTTTTTTTATTAACGTCTTCATTAATATCCTGCCAATACCCATCATAAACTTGCCACTCTGTCGCGCCTACCAGTTTGCCACTACCGATTGAGGTACTCCCTAATGCAACACCTCTATAGAAGTTATCTTCCCCTACAGTGATACTGAGCTGATCATGTTTAGGGTTGTCAGATAAATGAAAATAAGCACTGCCAGCCGTTGAAAAGTCGCCTTGGCGCACATCATAACTGCCTTTTTGATAACTAACAGTGGCAATTGTTTCTGGAATTATAAAGTTTAAGTCAGTATAGCCTTGCCCATGACCATGACTGCGCATATTGATAGGCATACCATCAATGTTCGTGGCAAAGTCTGTTCCATGATCAAGATTAAAGCCACGAATAAAATATTGATTCGCTTTTCCAGAGCCGCTGTGTTGGGTGACAGCCATACCGGGAATTAACTCAAGCAATTCAGTAGATCGAAGCATGGGTCTATTTTCTATTTCACCCTGACCAATAATACCGCTAGAGGCGCTTATAGACTCACCGATTAATCCAGTACGGTGACCATAAACCGTTATTTTTTCTATATTAGCAAACGCGTTAAAAGAGCAGCAGAAGGTTACAACACTGATACATAGCTTATTCATTTGAAAGATCCTTATTTGAAAGGTGCTAATCAACAAACGAGTAATTGCTAATATTGGATGCAAAAAACGTTTAAAAAATTGAGTTAATTTGCTTCATGGTCAATTTGTGTTAGATTTAATAAAATATTCCAAAAATAATAACAAGTGGGAATTTTATTTTATGTATGTGAAAGGTGCATATCAAAACAGGCTGGCTATAAGTTGCACCCTGATACTCTTGGCTGGTTGTCAAACAAGCACTGAAAAAGCCCCGATAACCGACCAACAATACTTCGAGCAGGTAATGTTAGCGCCTGCTATTTTGCCAAGCGATTTAACCAATACCGGCTGTTTATCGCTTGAGAGTGAAACTAAGCTGCAAGGCTATAAATCAGCAGCTGAGGTTAATTACCAGCAGGCGGGTTGGCAAAACAGAGTGGCAGCCGACTGGCAGTATTTTTTAGCCCCAGAGCAACCGGGCAAGCTACTCCTAATCGATTATCAAGTTCAAGCAGGGCAATTAGCTTACCGGTATTTAAGTGACGGCAGCCACAATGATCTGTATGAACCTTGGAGCTCATCGAAGGTTCAAGCGTTTAGCGGTGCGCTGTCAAAAGTAAGGCAAACCCACCCAGAGCTTGGCGCAGCTTCTTTTGCTGGTGATACGGCACTCGCTGATTTGATCAGCAGTATTAATAGCTACGAAGCATTTGGTAAAGCTGATGGTAACTCAAATGCGATAGCCAGTTATTTTGTCAATGTGGCAGGGCGCGAATATTTACGTGGGCTTTTTAATGATGGCTGGCTAAAACTACAGGATCAGCGTTTGTTATTTAACGGCGCATATGGCTCAGAGCAGTTTATGCCATCAGACGAATACTGGCATAACCCTGCTAATAATGAGCTTGATGCAAAGATAAGCCGGTACAAAGCAAGCAGTGATGATCCTGGCTATTTGGGTTATCGTTGTGAGGGTTGTGGTTTAACGGGCAACAAAGCAATGACCACACTTGCTCAAGCGGAATGGTTAAAACGTCTGGTTAGTCATCAGCGTGAACCAAGTACGCAAATGCCTCATTTACAAGCAACTGATGTTGATGTGCTACTTAACGGCACAGGTCATACAGATGAACATGCTCCTGTAGGCGGCATGATGGTGGGTATCAGTCATATCGTAACAAATGCATTGGCAAATGTTATTGCACCAAATGATAGTCGCTCAGCAAAGGAAGTGCTCGATGGCGCAACGAATGGGCAGTGGCGTGTTTGGCAAAAAGTTGGTTGGGATTAAGTGAAACGCGCTCCACCACAGAAACCGTAATGTTGGCACATGTGTGTTTAGGCAATTACCAAGGTGGCCGAGAGTTTACGTTTAGTGTACAGCAGTCAACTTCGGGGGCCGACGAAGCCAATTTGCCAACAGTCGGTAAGCAAATGCAGCAAAAGTTGCAGCATGCTTTTACAAAATTATTAGATTAACGCGTTCAATAAGGTACAGCTATGCGTCGTTCAATTATCGCTTTATCAATTACTTTAGGTGTTGCTTTTAGTGCACCTATGCATGCTGAGGGTTGGCAATCAGATGTTATCGGGGTCACGCAGTCACAGCTTTCGCCCAGCTACTGGCTAGCACAAGGTGCATCGGCAAAAGTGATCATGACAGAGGCGCAAATTGCAGCCTTCAACGAGAAATTAATTAAAGATAATAAATACATTGTTGATCCTCTTTCATTTCAAAAATCGCTCACTAAAGACGAGCTAACAAGCGCCATTCATTCAGCAAGTTCAATTCCAAAAAGCCCGCGCTTTTTTACTGATGGCCGACAACTCACCGCGAAAGATTTTGCTAAATATCAGGAAAACTTAAACCTTAACAAAGTCGGAGATAACAATGAGGTACGCTTTGCTGTGGTCGTTAAGCGCACCGCATTACGCACTTTTCCAACCTGGGATCGGGTTTTAAATAGCGGCCTTGATCAAGACTTAGATCGCTTTCAAGAAAGCGGAATGTTCCCGGGCGAAGCGGTTGCTGTATTGCATCAAAGCGCAGATAAAAAATGGTTGTTAGTACGTGCTTACAACTATCTTGCGTGGACGCCTGCCGAAGATCTTGCCTTTGCTGATGCAGATAAAATTAAAGCCTATCGCGAACAAGATAACTTTTTGGTGGTAACCGGTGCAAAAGTAAATACTGCTTATGTGCCAAATGATGAAGGCCTCTCAGAAGTTCAGCTCGATATGGGAGTGCGCTTACCATTAGTTGATAGTGAGCAAGTACCGTATTTGCTAAATGGTCAAAACAGCTATGCTAGCCATGTTGTACAGCTACCAACCCGCGATGAGCAAGGCAAACTTGTAATTAAACCGGCGATGATCAGTAAAACTGCCGATGTAAACTTAGGCTACCTAGACTACAACGAACAGAATCTGATTAAACAAGGCTTTAAGTTTTTAGGCGAGCGTTATGGTTGGGGCCATGATTACAATGGTCGCGACTGTACTGGCTTTGTTGGTGAAATTTATAAGAGCTTTGGCCTACTAATGCCGCGTAATTCAGGTCAGCAAGGCAGTAGTGAATACGGGCAAAATAGTCGTTTTGATAAAAATACTGCGGCAGATGATAAGTTGCCAAAGGTTAAAAACATGGCGATTGGCGATCTAATTTATATTCCGGGTCATGTAATGATGTACTTAGGAGAGCATCATGGTGAGCCTTATGTTATTCATGACGTTAAAGGCTTAGGTTATAACAAAGGCGATGGTAGTTTTTATAATAGTGCCTTGAATGGGGTGTCGGTCACGCCATTATTGCCACTTAGATTATCTCAAGAAACCAGCTACTTAGATCGTATCTATAACATTAAGCGTATTCGCTAGAGGTCAGTATGAAAATTAAAGCTGTTCGCTTTGCAAAGCTCAAAGTGCCATTAGTTACCCCATTTAAAACAGCACTGAGAGAAGTGAGTTTTATTGAGGATTTAGTGGTTTTAATCGACACCGAATGTGGCCAAATTGGCTATGGCTCTGCGGCTTCAACTCCGGTTATTACAGGCGATACCCATCAAGGAATGATAGCGGTCATTCAGCAGTTTATTGCTCCTAAATTAGTGGGGCAAGAAATCGAAAACATTAATCAGCTTACCCACATTATTCAATCAACGGTGGTTGGTAACAGTAGTGCTAAAGCGGCTTTAGAGCTGGCGGTTTTCGACTTGTGGGGCAAGCTCTATCAAGCGCCATTGTATAAGCTACTTGGTGGTGGTAAGTCAGCGCTAAAAACCGATATCACCATTAGTGTCGATAACATAGATAAAATGCTCAGTGACTGTCAGCGAGCGGTTGAGCAAGGTTTTGATGTATTAAAGATAAAAATCGGCAATAACCTTAATCAAGATATTGAACGTGTAAAAGCAATTCATGCCGGCTTTGCCGATAAGGCTCAGCTGCGTTTAGATGTAAACCAAGGTTGGAATGCCAAACAAACTGTGTTTGCACTGCAGCAACTTGAGCAAGCCGGCGTGGTATTAGAGTTGGTTGAGCAGCCAGTAAAAAGCAGTGATATTCAAGGTCTAAAATATATTACTGAGCGAGTGAACACCCCGATTATGGCCGATGAAAGCGCCTTTTCACCGAAGCAAGTAATACAACTTTTAGAACTTGGCGCAGTTGATATCATCAATATTAAATTAATGAAAACGGGCGGTTTAAGCCGAGCAATTGAGATTGCTAATATCACAGCCCAATACCAAGCAGAGTGTATGATAGGTTGTATGCTAGAGGGCAGTATTGCCGTTGCAGGGGCTGCACATTTAGCCTCTGCCAAAGCGCAGCAAATCAGTAAAATCGATTTAGATGGCCCAGCCCTTGGTCAATATGACCCTGTGCTAGGGGGCGTTGAATTTAGCGGCCCACAAATACGCTTATCGGAAGCCCCAGGTCTTGGTATTGAATCAATAACGGGGCTTGAACTAATTACAAACGGAGTATGGCCAGCATGAAAAAACTAGTCAGTCTTATTGCAGTTATGAGTTTATCGGCTTGTGCCAGTAAAGAGTTACCTAAACCTGTTATTGATAACAGTCATCAACAGCTCGTCGTGGTGGTAGCCAATGACAGTGATGCCATTGATGCTACCTTGTATCGCTTTGAAAAAACCGCTGGTAGTTGGCAACAACAAGGCCAGCAACACGCGGTGGTACTGGGTCGTACTGGCCTTGCGTGGGGAGTGGGGCTGCATCCTGCACAGCCGGGTCAGCAAAAACAAGAAGGTGATGGTAAAGCGCCGGCAGGTATTTTTGAGCTTGGTACTGCTTTTGGCTATTTAGATTCATTACAAACGAACCTTAGTTATCAAGCAATGACAGCAAATGATTATTGTATCGATGTGAAAGGCTCACCGTTTTACAACCAATTGGTTGATAAAGCACAAGTAGGTGAAGATGCCGTAAAAGACTCTTCAGAATGGATGCGTCGTGATATTTACAGCCAAGATAACCTTTATAAAAAAGGCATTGTTGTTAAGCATAACCCAAGCAATATCAATGGCGCGGGCAGTTGTATCTTTATGCATTTATGGCGGGCGCCAAGTAAGCCTACAGCAGGTTGCACAGCAATGACAGAAAGCAATATGGATGCGTTACTTGCGTGGTTAGATGAGCGTAAAAAGCCGCTATTAGTCAGCTTAACCAAAGCGCAATATCAACAAAAGCAAAGTCAGTGGCAATTACCTAACTTAGCTAAATAAAAATAATGAAATAAAAGTATTTTAATTTTGTCATAATAATGGAATAATATATTCCATTAAGGTTTGGGTTAGGATAATAAATGAGTGCAAATTACGCTTTTCTCGATTGGCTAGTATTCGCAAGTTACGGTGCAATTTTATTGCTAAGTGGCTGGTGGTTTAATCGCAAACGCGCTAACTCAAGCCAAGATTTTTTTCTAGGCGGAAATAGCATGCCAACGTGGATGGTGGCTATTTCTGTTTTAGCGACTTCGCAATCAGCGGCAACGTTTATTGGTGGGCCAGATCAAGGCTATCAAGGGGACTTTTCTTATATTGCGACTAATATCGGTGCCTTTATTGCGGCCTTCATAGTATCGGCATTTTTAATTCCAAAGTTCTACCAGCAAAAAGTATATACCGTTTACGAGTTGCTTGAAAAACGTATCGGGCCAAAGGCCAAGCGCCGTAGCGGCATGATGTATTTATTTGGCCGTGTGTTTGCCAGTGGCGCCCGTTTATACATGGCCGCTATTGCTGTGGCGATGATTCTATATGGCAATATCGATGCCGATAGTGTGGTCATCGCGACTTTAGTATTGGCGCTTGCGGGTCTGCTTTATACCTTTTTGGGTGGCATTCGCAGCGTTATTTATTCTGATGTACTGCAAAGTATCGTTTATGTCAGTGCGGCTATTGCGGTTATTTGGTGCTTGTTGAGTGTTATTCCGGCTGATTTCTCAACCATTATTGCAACTTTGAGTGAGCCAAGTCCTGGTGCAGATTCAAAACTTGCGCTGTTTAAATTTGATTTAGATTTTGGCCCGTCAGGTGTGTTTAACATGGCCTCTGTGTTGACGGGGTTTGTGCTATTAAACATCGCTGCATTTGGTTTAGACCAAGATATGACGCAGCGCTTATTAACCTGTAAAAGTCCAAAAGAAGGCAGTAAAGCGTTATTACTATCGGTGGTGATGGTGATCCCAGTTATGGCTATTTTTATCTTTATTGGTTTGCTGCTGTATATTGTTTATCAGCAACCTGCACTAATGAATAGCGAAGCTGGGCAAACGGTCGTACAAGAATTTAATGGCGAAAAAATTACTATCTTTATGTACTACGTATTAAACGAAGTACCAGCCGGGGTTAAAGGTTTAGTCAGCGTGGGTATTATTGCTGCCGCTATTTCTACTTTGAACTCTGGGCTTAGTTCGATGTCTTCAGTCATCGTACAAGATATCTATCGCCCTTACTTGGAAAAACACAATAAACAAGTAAATGACCATCACTTTGTAAAAGCGGGTCGTGTAGGCATGGCTCTAGTAAGCCTTGCTTTAGCGCTTATGGCTATTCTTTGCTATTTCTGGCAGCAATACAGTGATATGCCATTATTAAAATTTGCGCTAAGTGTCATGGTGTTTTCGTACAGCGGTTTGTTAGGTGTGTATTTTACTACCTTGTTCACCAAACGAGGTAGTGAAGGTTCAGTGTTAGCGGCGCTAATAGCGGGCTTTATGGTGACCTTATTAATGCAGCCCTACATGATTGACTGGCTACTACCTGGGTCAATGCGCTTTTACTTAGGATTTACTTGGCAGCTATGCATAGGTACATTGCTCGCAACTATTGTATGTTGCCTAGGTAAAGCGGCACACGAGAAGAGCGCATAAATGGCCTTACGCTATATTTTAGCCATCGATGGCGGCGGCACCAAAGTGTTAGCTGAGCTAAAAGAGCAGGCAAGTGGTGCGACTTTCCGTGCCCAAGCGGGTTCGGCATCAATTTCGAATGATCTTGATTTAGCGTTAGAAAACATTGTTAAAGTGACCCGCGATGTTTGCCAGCAAAGTGGCGCAAAGCCAAGTGAAATTGTCACCGTTATGGGTGTTGCTGGTGGCTCATCGCAGAGTCTTGCTGAACAATTAACAGTGATGCTCAAGCTAGTTTACGAAATAGAATTTGCCAGTTTGCAAATTACCAGCGATGCAATTACGTCATTATATGGTGCTAATCTTGGTGACCCATGTGTGGTTATTGCCCTTGGCACCGGTGCTGTCGGTGCACGATTAAACGCCCAAAAGCAAACAAAGTTGGTGAGCGGTTGGGGCTTTTCCGTTGATGATTTTGGCGGTGGTGCCCGCATCGTTCGATGGCAGTGCAGCAATTATTAAACGATATAGATATTTATGATTTACCAAAAAGTCGATTAACGGTTCGTTTGAGTGAGCAGCTAGGATGCACTCGTCAAACAATTAGTAGTTGGCTTAAACAAGCAAAACCTGCGGATTATGCAGCATTTAGCCCATTAGTGTTTAGCTTACAAAACGACTGTGAGGCGGCAAAAACGGTATTAACAGAGCATACCCAATCGGTGGTTAGGTTAATAAATAAAAGCCGAGGTAACTCGCCGTTACCGGTGATTTTAATTGGTGGTTTAGCGAAAGTCAGCCAACCATTATTGCCACGTGCCTTACAAAACGAATTATCTCCTTGTAAAGGAGATTCATTAACTGGTGCCGCCATTTTAGCGGCAAAGCATTACCATGACATTATTGAAAAAGGACAACCCAATGAGCCCTGAGCACGTCTTTAAGCAACAACGTGAGTTACTCGAAGAGTTAAACGGTATTGTCTCCGAAGGGCAAAACCCAGACACTTTGGATATCGATCTGCTCAGCTCCACTGAGATCCTCACTAAGATCAATAATGAAGATCACAAAGTAGCGGGTGCCGTGAAACAAGTGATCCCACAAATTAGTGAAGCTGTCGATCATGTGGTTGACGCATTTCAACAAGGTGGCAGGTTAATCTACATTGGCGCTGGCACCAGTGGTCGCTTAGGTATTTTGGATGCAGTTGAATGTGCGCCTACCTATAGCGTTAGCGATCAGCAAGTGCTCGGTATTATTGCAGGTGGTGACACCGCGGTTAAAAAAGCCGTAGAAGGCGCTGAGGATAGTACAACACTTGCTGTTGAAGATTTAAAAAATGTGAGTTTAACCAGTAAAGATGTCGTGGTTGGCATAGCTGCCAGTGGCCGTACCCCCTATGTTTGCTCGGCAATTGAATACGCTAAATCGTTAGGTTGTGTCACTGTGGGTGTTACTTGTAACCCAGACTCAGCTGTGATGCGTTTACCACAAATTGGTATTTGCCCTGTAGTTGGTGCAGAAGCTGTGACTGGTTCTACACGTATGAAATCGGGCACTGCACAGAAACTGGTGTTGAATATGCTAAGTACAGCCAGCATGATCCGCACAGGTAAAGTCTATAAAAACCTGATGGTTGATGTAAATGCCAGTAACGAAAAGCTACATGCTCGTGCTATTCGTATTGTGATGCAAGCAACAGAGTGTTCGCAGCAGCAAGCCGTTGATGCATTAAAGCAAGCAGGGCAAAGCGCAAAACTGGCTATTTTAATTGTGTTGACCGGAAAACCAGCTCCTGAAGCAAAACAGTTATTGTCAAAAGCAGGTGGCTTTTTACGTAAGGCGGTTGAAGAATAATGCGTTTATTAGTTATTTTACTTCTTAGTTGTTTTGCGCTTTTAGGTTGCCAAGAAACACCTGCACAAGCGCCTAAAAATGCACAGCCTTTACAGGTTGGCGCAGCCAATTTTCAAGCTTATGTTCCTGCATTAAAAGGTAAACGTGTTGGCTTGGTCGTTAATCAAACGTCAGTGGTGAATGGTCAACATTTGGTTGATGCATTACTTGATAATGGCGTAGTGATCGGCAAAATATTTGCCCCAGAGCATGGTTTTCGCGGCGATCATGACGCCGGTGCTCACGTTAAAAGCACAGTAGATGCTAAAACCGGCATTGATGTTGTGTCGATTTATGGCAGTAATAAAAAGCCAAGCCCTGAGATGCTTGCAGATCTAGATGTCATTATTTTTGATATTCAAGATGTTGGTGTGCGTTTTTATACTTACATCAGCTCAATGCATTACGTAATGGAAGCTGCCGCTGAAAATGGTAAACAGGTTGTGGTACTCGATAGACCTAATCCGAATATTGCCTATGTTGATGGGCCTATTCTTGACCCACAATTTCGCTCATTTGTTGGCATGCACGAAATTCCTGTTCTACACGGTATGACAGTGGCTGAACTTGCTCAAATGATCAAAGGCGAAGGCTGGATAAATGACGCAGATAAGCTTGAGCTAAGTGTCGTGCCTGTTACAAACTACGACCGTGCTATGGCTTATGAGCTACCAATAAAGCCAAGCCCTAACTTACCAAATGCCCAATCAATTGCGCTTTATCCATCTTTGTGTTTCTTTGAAGCAACGCCTGTGACTATTGGTCGTGGCACTGATTTTCCGTTTCAAGTTGTCGGTTACTCGCCAGTTAAACTGGGCGAATTTAGTTTTACGCCTAGGGCGATTAAAGGCGCTTCAATGCACCCTAAATTCAAAGGGGTTGAAGTATTTGGTCAAGACTTACGAGATGCTGATATTCAAGGTTTAGATTTAAGTTTGTTTATTTCGGCTTATCAACAGTTGAGCGCGAATGATCAAACGTTTTTTGAACGAGCTGGTTTTATGGATAAACTTGCAGGAACTGATAAATTGCGTTTAGCGATTGAAGCTGGCCAAACTGAGCAACAAATCAAGCAAAAGCTGGCAAGCGGATTTGAACGCTTTTAAACGCAAGCGAAGGCCATATTTGCTGTATCAATAATAATTAGATAATTAGAGCAATAACAACGAGGCGCTTGCCTCGTTTTTTTATATTTCTAAAAATTAATTGTGGTATATTCAGGGACTTGATTTATAAGGATATACCATGAAAGTTCATTTAATTGCTGCATTTTCTTTACTCGCTGGCTGCTCACAACTCCCAAACAGTGCAACAAGTAACTCAACCGATGTGCTCGACCTTCGTGATGATAAAAACGCAGCAGAGCAGCTGTGGACACTTAAACATGCAACAAAGCCCAACTATCCTCAAGCTGCTTTAATATCTAAGCAGACAGGCTGTGCGCGCTTTATTATTACTATTGATAAACAAGGTAATACCACCGATATCCGTTTTGTAGAGAGCTTCCCAGAAGAACTATTTATCGATGTGTCGCGAGAGTCACTTAAACATTGGCTGTGGCAGGCAAGTAAAAGTAACAGCGAGTCGCGAGCGATAACCCGAACGGTGCAGCTAGACTACTTCATGATAGAAGCGGCTAATATAGATGCTGCAAAAGCATTTTGTACAATTTAAGCTTTGTCTTTTATTTTTTTGAGGCATAAAAAGGGCCGCAATAGCGGCCCCAACAGGATTGATTAACTTAGAACTTGAAGTTAACTGAAAGCTGCAAACTACGCGGGTTATAGTAACTGCGTGATTCACCAAAGTTTTCATACTGAGCGTACGGGTTTTTGTTGAACCCTGTTTGGCGGTTAAAGACATTAAATAAATCTGCGCGGAATTGTAATTCCATATCACCTGAGAACTTAAAGTCTTGGGTGTAGTTTAAGTCAAGTTGCCAGTGGCTTGCTGTTCTTCGAGACCCCGCAGGTTCTGCATAGCGACTCACATGACTTGAAGCGTATCCGTATTGTGTACCATCCCATGCTTCCCAAGCTTGACCAGATTGGAATACAAAGTAAGCACCAATGTTTGCTTCCCACGGCACAGTGTAGTAACCATACACTTTGACTTTATGCGGTTTATCTCCAGATAGTGTTCCGTAGCGGTTATCCCATGAGTAACGACCACGACCATCACCATAGTATGATGAGCCAATAAAGTTATTAGCATCATTACTTGTTGTGGTATTGTCTTGGTCGAAGTTACCGTAGTAATGACTCCAAACATAAGAAGCATTGATGTAGCTGTTTTCACCTAGGTACTCAGCTTCGATACTGGCTTCCCAATATTTAGTCTCGCCACCATCTACTTCAGCAATAACATAAGATGAACCGCCAATTTCATCGCGGATTTCGGCTAGGTTATCTACATAAAGGCCTTTGTCTGCTATGTGTTGTGGTACACCTTCTGCATCAACACCAGAGTAGTCAGTTAAGCGAGCGTCATTTGGCATATCTTCCCAAAAATGCATACCTTTACGGTGACGTACGTGAGCACGTAATACTAAATCAGAACCCACGTATTTAGTGGTACCAAGCGTGAACTCATTGATACGACGAGGTTTCATACCCTCTTGGAATGCTTTACCTGACGAGCCGCGTCGAGGTGATGCAGAAAGAATATTACCCGAGTCATCAAGTAATAATTCAATTTCTGAGCGTGTGTTACGGTCCCAAGATGCTGCACGAGCTAATGAACTTGCTTCAGGGTTATAAATAGCAAAATTCGCAAATACTGAGTCTTGTTCTGCATAATTCCAAGTTGCACCTAAACGCGGTTGAAGCATATCACTCCAATCTGTTTTATACATTTCGTACTTATGGCCCGGAGCTAACTCGTAACCCGATACTGTTCCCGATTTCTCTTTTAAGCCTTGCCCGTACCAAGTATCTTGGCTCACAAGTAGGCCAATATTATAAGTCCAATCACCATGTTCAATAGTATCGTTTATTTCGAAATTGAGGCTACGCATTTCAGAATTGATACCAGAGACTGTGCTCCCATCAGTTGCTAGACTCATTTGCTGTACATGTGCTCTATATATAGCGTCGGCAGGGTCAAAACCTTCAGTGTCTGCATCAGGATCGACTAAACCTCCTAGGTAAGAGATGCGCCCCCAACCATTTGATAAACGAGTAATCTGCTCTTCACCTTCTTCCCATTTTGCGCCTAAGTGTAGTGTGTGGTAAGTGTCACCCCAGTTAAACTCATGCTCTAAATTAATTTCAAAAGAGTCTCTGTAAAAGTTTTGGTTATCATATTGGGCGTAAGCACCAACACCACCTTCACCTTTCATCACACCATCTTCTAAGTAACCATAAGCATTGATTAATGCTGTAGCTCCCGCATTATAAGAAGCTATTTGCTCTTCTGTGAAAGCACCTTCAGAATCATATTCTCTTAGGTTTGGAACAGAAAAATAACCCATTTGAGTAAGGTTATTGATATCTACTTGGCTAGATAATGATGGAATAACGCTTAACTCAGTATCTGGTTTTGAACCTGTTTCTAATTCAAACTTACTGTATTGGAATGATAGAGTAGTTGCAGAGCCTAAAATCCAAGAGCCATCTAAAGTAAAGATATCTTGGTCAGCTTTACTACCGACAGATACACTGTCAGTTTCGTAAGCGCCAATTGAATCACCTTTAACTTCTTTGTCAGATGTACGCTGTGAAATATTAATTAAAATATCGTCAGTAGGCGCCCAAGTTAATTTACCAAAGTATTCATCGCGAATACTTTCATAGTCCTTCACATCACCGTAAGCGGTAGCTTTGTTCGCTTTAGTTTCTTCTGGGCGATAATAAGAGGTATAGAAATATAATGTATCCTCAATAAGTGGGTCGCCTAAGCTTGCTGTTAACCAGCTTTTATCAAGCTCATAGCTTTCTTCACCAACAGGTGTTGCAACAAAGCTTTTTGGTTGTACTTTGTATTCTACATTGCCGTGAAACTCGTCAGTACCTGATTTTGATACGGTGTTAATTGAGAAGCCACCTGAGCGGTTAAAACCAACCGCTTTTGCACCACCGCGGTCCATAGTAACGTAAGCAACGTCGTGAGTTGATGGCTCTGATGCTAAGTTACCAAACATTGGCATTGAAACATTTACACCGTCAAATCCATAAGAGTTATCAACCCCAGAGCCACCCGCTGACGGACCTAAAATTGTATTTGCCGAAAGCTCAACACCTGGTACAAGTTTTAATAGGTCACGATAATCTTGACCAACAGGCACGCTGTTGATTGCTTCTTCACCTAATGAGTTAGTTAGTGCAGACTTACCTTGGCGGAATAATTTACTGCCGGTAACCGTGATGACTTCAACGTTTTCGTTAGCACCACCCATAGTGACGTTTAGGCTCGAAGTTTGTTCAAGTAAAACATCCACAGTCATGGTTTGAGTTACACCGTTTTTATCGGTGAAAGTCAGTTCATAAGTACCCGGTTTTAATTGTGGTAAGTCGTAGCTGCCGTCTTCTCGTGTAACGACAGTACGTGGTTTTGGCATCACATTACTTTTTGCTGTAACGGTGATCCCCGCCAGTGACTGCTGTGCTTCTGGTGATGATACCTTACCTTTGATCCCCCCGGTTAGATTTGCAAAGGCTGGCGCGCTGGCGAGTGCCGCGGCCATAACAACACCGGTTAAGGCTGTTTTCTTTGCGCGAAGTGCATTGCTAGTCGCTTTTGCTATATAGCTCATTGCGAGTGTGGATGCATGTTGTTTCATTGTTTCCCGTCCTTATATTTATATGCTTTGCTGGACTACTTACCCAATTGAGACTTATGAACTTTAAAATTATGTTGCCCATATATTAAACAGGTGTTATTGAATGTGGTCAAGAATATTTTTTTATTTTAAGGTGTGTTTTTAGGAATAAAATATATAACCGATTTTAGGTAAAGCTTAGCAATAACTAGCCTTAGCGAGTGGCTAATTTAGTGTTAGCAAAACTTTGTAAGAAATTATGACTTTTTGGTCAGTACCTTAGCTAAACGAGTAAATGATTTAGAGGGTAAAAATGAATTGTTAATTACAAATATAAAATAGACACAAAAAAAGCAGCCTAAGCTGCTTTTTAGTATTTAAGTAACTTTAATGAAGAAATTAGTTATTCTTAAATTCGCCAACAACTTCATTAGAATGTTCTAGTAACTTACGGCCTTGACGGCTTGATTGCGTTAGGGCTATAAACAAAATATCAATGACAAAATCTTGTGCCGTTCGCGCTAAAATTGACGATAAACGTACAGACTCACCCTCAGCAACCGAGTAAAGTTTTACATCAGCTGAGTCGGCAACAAGGCTACTGCCAAATTTTGTCACTGAGATCACCGAGCTTGAATTTTTCTTGGCTTGCTTAACGACTTCGGCAATTTCGCGAGTCATACCTGATTCACTAATCGCGATGACCAAATCACCTTTCGAAAAGGTCGCAACATACGCAAGTTGTGCATGCCCATCTGGCTCTGCAATTGCAGGCATACCGAGTTTTTGTAATTTATAAGAAAAATCTTTTGCAACCAGCGCTGAGCCACCTAAACCACAAATCAGAATACGTTTTGCTGATTTTAATAGCTCTACCGCTTTTTCGACGGCAGGCGCTTCGTTGAGGTTTTTTGTTTCCGTTAATACCGCCAATTTACTGCTTAATAGTTTTTCGGCGATTTGCTCTAGCGAGTCATTAAGGGTGATCTTGCCATGTAGTTTAGGTTCGCTCGTTTCATCGTTAAGGGCATCAATTACTGCAAGTTTAAAAGCAGGGAAGCCTTTATAACCTAACTTTTGCGAAAATTTCACCACACTCGATTGGCTTACACCAACCACTTTTGCTAGTTCAACCGATGATAAATTACGAATCGCATTCGCTGAATTTAACGTAAAGTCAGCAAGCTTAGCTTCGCTGCTCGATAGAGATTGGCGTAAGGCTTTAATTTTTACAAAAGTAGACATAGGGCTCACTTTGTTTGCTTAACTTAGTCAAAACGCAAAGCATGGTTCTATTATAAACACAGGGCTTGGGCGCATTGTTTGCTTAACACGACGACTTATTTTTGTTTTAGCAGACCTAAGTTTGGAATATTTTTCTTAATTTAGATGGAATAATATAGTTTTATTCCATAATAGATACAACACTAATTATTGAGAAAGCCCTATTTTTAGTAACTTAGCGATAATGTATGCTTTTTATTCTTTAAATTTGAAATAAAATATTTTACATGTTAAGTGGGTGTTGCTACTGTATTGCTGAGAATCGTCAATGCTTAAATCATCAGGTATGAATCTGTTATGAGTTTTACCCCTTTGAAAACATTACTTAAACAGCTGTGTTATCTCAGTAGTGCGGCATTATTAGTAAGCTGTGCCAGTAATCCATATACCTACACACAATCAGCTAATTACAGCCATCGTGTTAAGTTCTTAGTGATGCATTACACCGCTATTGATTACGAAAAATCAATGCGTGCGCTCGTGGATGAAGGGGGATTGAGTTCACATTATTTATTACCCGAATCAGGCGATCCTAGTTACCCAAAAGATGATTTAGAAATTATTCAGCTAGTTGATGAAAAAGATAGGGCATGGCACGCCGGACGCAGCTTTTGGCAAGGACGAGAAGATTTAAACGATCATTCTATTGGTATTGAAATAGTGAATGTACCAAGCTGTCATATTCCTGAGCAAACAAAGCTTGCAATGGAAAACGACGCCAGCAAGTTATGTATTTTTCCAGACTATGATGCCAAACAAATTGAACTACTAATCAAGCTAAGCAAAGATATTCTTGCTCGTAATCCAGATATCGGCCCAACTCAAGTTATTGGCCATTCTGATATTGCCCCAAGCCGTAAGAACGACCCAGGCCCGCGTTTTCCTTGGTATCAACTGTATAAAGCAGGTATCGGTGCGTGGTATGACAGCAACACCGTTGATAAGTATTGGCAGCTATTTAGTGCATCAAAACCTTCTGTTGAATTAATGCAAAAAGCATTGCGCAGTTACGGCTATGAGGTGATTGCAACGGGTCAGCTTGATTCGCAAACGCTCGATGCCCTAAGTGCTTTTCAAATGCACTTTTTGCCTTGGCATGTCAGTGGCAATAGTGATGCAAGAAGTGCCGCAGTGCTATTTGCGTTATTAGATAAATACTTTCCTAAAAAGCTTGAGCGGTTATTCCAAGAATATCAGCAGCAACAGCAAGCGGTTGAGCCTGCGCCAAAAACATTGGCCAATGCACAAGTTGTAGCGCGTATTCCGGCGCTTGATCCGAGTAGCCGCGCGCTAGTGAACGACCGAGGCACTTTTATAGCCTATAAAGGCCGCGGTGAAATCATCATAGAAAATCAAGATGCAACCAGTGCTGATATTTTCATTAATGGTGAAAAAATTAATATTGCCTCACCATTAACAGCTGAAAAAATATATCAATACAGTTTAGCTAAACGCACCCGCGATGGCATTAACACTTATAAGGTAGAGAATGTGTTGCCTGAAGGGGCAAGCTTAACCTTACGTTTTCCTTACCCAACGCTTGATACAAACAACAGTCAAAAGCGTTTTAGTGCCGTTGATGAGTTAATTAATCAAGAGATTAAAGAGGGCTTTCCGGGTGCAGTACTTGCCGTTATTAAAGATGGCAAGTTGATCAAACTAAGCCATTATGGCGCGGCTAAAAAGTACCATACTGATGGCAGTGAGCTTGCAAGCCCACAAGCCATGCAAAACGATACCTTGTTTGATATAGCTTCAAATTCAAAAATGTTTGCCACTAACTTTGCACTGATGAAGCTTGTCAGCGAAGGGAAACTCGACGTAGAAAAGCCACTGTTTTATTACCTACGAGAATTTAGGGGCAGCGGCCGTGAACAGCGCTTAGTAAAAGATTTACTCACCCACAGTGCGGGTTACCCAGCCGTGGTCGATTTTCATCGTAAAGACAATAAATTTGGTGAGAGCTTTTTTTCTCAAAACAGCCTGCGTACTAAAAACCTGTTATTAACAGGCGTGCCTTTTGTGGCTGGTCGTAACGTAAAACACCTATATTCTGATATCGATTATATGTTGCTTGGTGTATTAGTTGAGCGTATCAGCGGTATGGCGCTCGATACCTATGTTGAGAGCCAAGTTTATCAGCCGCTTGGTTTAACACATACGGTTTATAATCCATTGCAAAAAGGCTTTTTAGCTTCACAGATTGCCGCTACTGAGATTAACGGCAACACCCGAGGTGGTCGCATTGAGTTTGAAAACATTCGAACCAATGTACTGCAAGGTGAAGTACATGATGAAAAAGCCTTTTATGCTTTAGGTGGTGTAGCGGGGCATGCGGGGCTATTTAGTACCGCTGGTGACTTGTCCGTACTTATGCAGGTGTTACTCAATGGTGGCGGTTACGACAACAAACAAATTTTTACGCCACAAGTACTTGAGCAATTCACAAACTCCCAAGCAAGCGATGAGACCTATGGGTTAGGGTGGCGACGCGCTGGGCATCAAGCGCGCAAATGGCATTTTGGCCCTTATGCTAGCCCGCGGGCTTTTGGTCATACGGGCTGGACAGGCACTGTAACCGTTATTGACCCCGAATACGACCTTGCTATTGTACTACTAACCAATGCGCGTCATACCCCTATTGAAGGCTCGCAAGAAAATTACCAGTTTGTCGGCAAGCGTTTCGAAACAGGTAAGTATGGCTCTATTATCTCACTGATTTATGAGAGTATATTAAATCACTAGTCGAATTAAGTTGAGTTTGGTGGCAAAGCCATTAAGCTTAGCAAGTTTTCGCATAATAAAAATAAAATGTTGTTCTTAATTTAAAAGGGTTTTTATGTCTTGGTATTCAATTTTACCACCCTTGATTGCTATCTTAATTGTGTTTTGGCGCAAAGAAGTGATCATGGCGTTATTAGTCGCTGTTGCGTCGTCTGAGTTTTTACTTGCTCTGAATGGTGAAGGTAATACCTTGTTTTTCACCTTTATCAATACCATAGAGCGAGTCATTGAAGTTGCCAGCTCCCCTGGTAATAGCCGTATCCTTATTTTTAGTGTTCTAATCGGTGCTTTACTTGCCTACATTCGTGAATCTGGTGGTGTGGCTGCGACGGTTAATTTACTGATGAACAAAGGGGTTGCAAAAAGTAAGCGCCAAGTGGGTTACTTAACCATGTTCTCAGGTATTGCGGTGTTCATTGAATCGAACTTAAGTATATTAACCTCGGGGATTTTATCGCGTGGTTTGTTTGATAAATTTAAAATGAGCCGAGCGCGCCTTGCTTACATTATCGATAGTACTAGTGCACCTGTGTGTATCTTAATCTTGCTAAATGGTTGGGGCGCTTATGTGTTGGGCTTGCTTGGCAACTACGAAATGGAAGAGTCAGCTGTATCGGTATTATGGGGCAGTATTGGTTATAACTTCTATGCCATTATCGCGCTACTTATCGTGTTTTATACGATTACTTTCGACAAGGTACATGGCCCATTAAAGCAAGCAGAAGAAAATTTTGAACAACAAGAAACGGAGCTTGCAGAAGAAGTCAAAGGCTCAAAAGCGCGTTACATGCTTGTGCCACTTATCACTTTAATTGGTAGCATGGTTGGTTTTATGTTCTGGACTGGCGATGGCGATATTGCCAGCGGCAGCGGCTCTAAATCAGTGCTGTATGCAACTATTTTAGCTTGTGTTGTGGCTTACTTTTTAATGATTAGCTCGCGTGAATTTACGCATCATAAGCTGGTTGATATTGGCTTTAAAGGAATGGGTGAGTTACTGCCATTAGTGTCTATTGTATTACTTTCACTCACTTTAGGTGCAAGCTTAAAAGACTTAGGTACGGGTGTGTTTGTAGCCGGGCTAGTCGGTGATTTCTTACCTATTTACTTGGTTGTGCCAGTGCTGTTTTTAACGGGTGCAGTAATTTCATTTACCACAGGTACCTCGTGGGGCACATTCGCAATACTTATTCCAATTGGTGTACCGCTCATTCAAGCATTAGGTTTACCACCTTCATTGGTCATTGCTGCTATTCTAGGTGGTGGTGTGTTTGGCGATCACTGCTCGCCAATTTCAGATACCAGCGCGGTATCGGCCATTGCATCAGGGTGTGATTTATTAACTCACGTAAAAACCCAAATGCCATACGCTTTATTCGGCGGTGCGCTAACTTTTATTGCTTACCTAGTGACGAGCATAATTGTTTTATAAGTAATAGCTGAAAGCTTTAAGTTATAAGTAGAAAACCACAGAGGAGTCTGTGGTTTTTTATTGCTTGTAACGTAAGTCGTATGTTCAAGTTTGATAGCCGTCAGCCGTCAGCCGTCAGCCGTCAGCCGTCAGCCGTCAGCCGTCAGTTTGAAAGCTGATGGCTCGTTGAACCATCGCGCGAAATAAAATTCACGCCTACGGTATTCCTTTACTCTTTCCCCTTGTAACTCGCTAACTCGTTTTAAATCTGATAGCTGACGGCTGAAAGCTGATAGCTCTGAGGTGTTGGGTTTCGCTTCGCTCTATCCAACCCTACGATTTAGGTACAACCTTATAAACACCGACACCATCAACACCAAGATATAAATCACCATTAGGGTGGGTGGCTAGGCTGCGCACGCGACCTACACCTTCAAATACCTTGCTGTGGCCTGTTACTTTGTCACCATCAAGTTTCACCAAAACAAGGTGACCAAACTTCATCGAACCTACGGCAATTTGACCTTGCCACTGCGGGTATTTGCTGGTGATAAATTCCATTCCAGAAGGGGCAATGGAAGGCACCCAATACCAATCAGGTTGTTCCATTCCCTCGCGACTGGTTTCGTCAGTAATTTTTGTACCAATGTAGTTGATCCCATAAGTGATCTCAGGCCAACCATAGTTAGCACCTGCTTTAACTATGTTGATTTCATCGCCGCCCCGCGGGCCATGTTCATGGCTCCAAATAACTCCCGTTTCTGGGTGCATCGCCATACCTTGAGGGTTACGGTGTCCATATGAATAAATACTTTTGTGAGTTGTTTTATGGTTATAAAACGGGTTTGATTTAGGGATAGAGCCATCGCTATTGATACGGTGAATTTTGCCAGCATCATAGTCAAGGCTTTGTGGGTGAACGTCTCTTTTGCCACGGTCGCCAATAGAGAAGTACAAGTAACCTTGTTTGTCGAACTCAATACGCGAACCATAGTGTTTTGTTGTTTCAATATTAGGCTCGCCATCAAACAATAATTGCTGATCGATAAGAGCCATATCTTTAAAGCGGGCGCGCATAATCGAGGTGTTATAACCCTCACCATCGCCTTCATAGCCCGAGTACGAAAAGTAAATCCAGCCATTGTCGGCAAAGTTCGGATCAAGCTCTATGTCTAATAAGCCCCCTTGACCTTCATCATGTACTTTAGGTGTGCCTTTAACTATTTGCTCAACGAGTTTGCCATCACGAATTAATCTAAGCTCGCCACGTCTGTCGGTAACGAGTAAGTCACGCTCGTTAAGCCAAGCCATACCCCACGGAATTTGAATTCCTTCACTTACTAATTCTAGTTTGTAGTCATTAGCGCTAGCATCCAGAGGGATCTTTTGCTCCGGCTGAGCGCACGCTTGCAAGCTCGACAAGCTAATTGAGGTAATGATTAAACTGTTAAACAAAGACCTTTTCATGGTAACTCCATAATATTTAAACACGATGTTACTAGCCTAGCTGGTTCAGCATTAAATTGTTATTAACATTAGAGCAATGTGCGATTATTGGTAGGAAAAGCGAGGTAAAGAGTGGAGTATTAGCCGTCAGCCGTCAGTTTGAAAGCTGATGGCTCGTTGAACCACCGCGCGAAATAAATTTCACGCCTACGGTACTCCTTTACTCTTTCCCCTTGTAGCTCGCTAACTTGTTTTAAATCTGCTAGCTTAGCAAGTTCTTATTCTTAAAAGGATTTAACCAGTCGTATGAAGTCAGAAAAGTTTTTTAAATGGGTGTGGAATGTTAACGGCCTAATTTTACTTATGGGCTTAATCATTGGAGCAGCAATAGGGTATAACTTTGTTGCTTACTTACTAAAGTCCGATAACCATGTTCAGCAACAAGCACTAAACTTAGCTGAAGATGAAAAGCAGCAAGAAAAGTGGAAACTGGGTTACCCCCGTAAGGTCGAGGGGAGTGATTTTTACTTTATCCCGTTGGAATCAGAAAAACTGGATATCGAGGTGAAAGCTGATGTAACAGTTTACAATAATTTTAGCGGTGGTTATAAATACAGACCTACGCGCTCAAAGAACATTTTGTTTCTTAATGACAAAACCAATCACGCCAAGTGGCTATTTAAAACAACGGATCAGTTGATCATAGAGTTTGGTGCTTTAAGCCATTACGAAGAGTTTGATACTCGAGTCTACAATGAGCAAAAAGCCAATGCTCCTAAGGCCGTTTCTTACGAAGTTATCAAAAACGATACCAACAACGACAAACTGCTCGATGGCAAAGATAAGCGCACCTTCGCGCTAAGCAAGATTGATGGCTCAAACTACAGCGAAGTTATTTCAGGTTACAACCGCATTGTAGAGTCTAACCTCAACGCTGAGGGCAATTTATTCGTTGTATTTACCAACAACGATGAAGTTTACTCTATGCTGGTAGACTTAGATACATTTGAAGTGATTAGTAAAAGCATGTTGCCGAAGGTAGGGGAGTGAGATTGATATTAGGGATCAGATGTCAGAAGAATGATCTGACATCTGAAGACTAACTACGCGGGGTAAACCAGCTGCTACCTAAAAACTTGCGACTTTACTCTTGTAACTCGCTAGGTTGTTTTAAATCTGATAGCTGAAAGCTCTGAGTGTGTTGGTTTTCACTCCGTTCTAACCAACGTCACGTAGGTCGTCATTTATGGCGACAAATTATCTTTTCATTAACGGGCTAAAGCCCGACCTACAAGAGTATGGATTGCGGCCACCGCGCGAAATAAATTTCACGCCTACGGTACTCCTTTACTCTTTCCCCTTGTAGCTCGCTAACTTTTTTAAATCTGACTGCTCTGAGTGTGTTGGGTTTCGCTACGCTCTACCCAACCTACGAGCTCGCTAACTCGTACACTTTTTCGCCTCGTGAGTTAGCTGTTTGAGTGCGATGATTTGGCCTTGTTTGTTTTGGTCTAGGGCGAGTAGGTCACCTTGGTGAATATGAGTATCTAGGGTGCCGTGTTTTTGTAGCTCTTCTAGGAGTGATTGTTTAATTTGTACTATGACATTTTGCTCGCAGTCGGCGATATACCAGTCGTTATCAGCACTGACGAGACGGTCGGTGAAGCTGGTACGGGCTTGGTGATTGGCTAATGCTTGTTGGTAGTTCGCATCTAGGTTTTGTTTTTGTTGTTTAAGATTACTCACATAGCTGCCTTTGGCGTCGAGCTCGTGTACCTCAAGCCATTGATAGTTTGATAAATCTACTGCATAAACATCGGTTAACTCGCGGTTGTTATATTGCAGCATGACAAAGCCAAGAATCGCTAAAGCAGCAAAAACTCCGGTCATTTGCAGGCCTAAAAAGCGCTGTGGTCTTGGCGTTGCCGACTGTGGCTTTTGCATATGTGAAAGCTCGTCGCTGCTTAAGCTGTGCTCTGCCTTACGTTTTTGAAAATGTGCTTTTAAATCAGTATCGAGTTGCTCGTCGTTACGCTTCATGGAGGCCTCCTAGTTGTTGTTTCAGGTTTTGACGGGCATATCGCAGCCGAGTTTTAATGGTCTCTGGGTTACTTTGTGTGATAGCTACAATATCATCGAGACTAAAGCCTTCTTGCTGTAAGGTCAGCGCTTCACGTTGTACAAAGCTAAGCGCCATAAGTGCTTTATCAAAGGCTTCATAGTCGTAGTGATAACTTGCATCCTGAGATTCAGAAAATAGTTGGTTATCTTCTAATTCAACGAACTTTTGCTGCTTACGAAATTCATCAATTAATAAATTACGAGCTAAGCGAAAAAGCCACGCTTTTGGGTTGTTCTGATCATTGTAAAAGTCGCGTTTATCAATAACTTTTAACCAGGTTTGCTGGCATATATCAAGGGCAAGATCTTTATCACTTTGTGTAACTAGATAGTGATAAAGATCGTTCCCGTATTGAGCAACGAGTTGGTTAAGGTAACGGTTGTCGCCCGTTTTGGCATACTGCGCCAAACAATCTGTGTTTGGCTTGTCAAATAACCATGTCTTGATGCTCATTAGCATAGGCAGTTATCCATCTATTTTAAAATCAAGTTGAACGCTTTGGTTTGTTTGCAATTGTGCCACACCTTCAACAACTTTAGGGCGATATTTCCAACGTTTAATGGCGCGAATTGCTTCACGGTCAAATACCCGTTTTGGCTCAGCATCAATAATAACAGGATCAATCACTTCACCAGTCGGTGAAATACTAAAGCTAATTTGCACCCAACCTTCAATGCCGTCGCGAGCTGCTACCGGAGGGTACTTAGGGTTAATACGCACAATTGGCGTTGCATCTCCTGTTGGTTGATTAATAGTTTTGCTCAGTGTGTCGCCAATGTTATCGAATGTCATTGTTGGTGTTAAATCAGCTACCACAACTGTTTCGGTCGTATCAATGGTTGGCCGCGGTGGCACTTTTGGTGGCATTTTAGCAACTGGCGGTGGCGGCAGTGTTTGCTTTACTTGCACTTTTGAGTCTTCCGGTACTTCATAAATTTCAACCGTGATGTCTGGGCCTGTTTTTACATCGGCTCTTTGCTCAGCAGAAATTAAGTACTGCATAAATGCAAATGCTGCAAAGGTCATGACACCACCACCAATAATTGCTGCGGTTGTCTTTAAAGCAGCATTGCTGTTATTCAAGCTTGCTGAGTTTAGTGGTAAAGTATGCATAGCCGTTCCTCTTTGGATAATTGCTTTCATAGCTAAAATGGCTGGCAAATAAAAAAGGGGTGAAATTTTTTCACTTTTTATTTTTCACAAGTTTTTTAGGTTGTTATGAAACTTATTCAAATAGATAAAGCCCGTTACCGTAAACATTTAAACCAAGTAATTATTGCTTGTGTAATTGCTTTAGCCGTTGGCAGTTTAGCCATTTCACAAACATTAATTGCGTTATTTCCTGATCCAAGCGGTAGCCATTTTCATTGGAACCTATTAGGTGTTGTTGTGTGTAGTTTGCTGGTGGGCTTTGTGCTTAATAAGTACCGCAATCATGATTACATGACTGAAATTGTCTATGTGTGGGAGCTTAAAAAAGCGCTGAATAAAATCACCCGTAAAATGCCAAAGTTAAAAGCAGCAGGGCGTGAGGGCAATGCCGATGCTTTATTAGCAATTCAATACAGTTATGCGGGGTCACGTTTGTTATGGCAGCTTGATGACAACACTATTACCATGGATGAGTTGGCAATTAAACAGGCTGAGCTTGATAGTGTTGCGCAGCGGTACAATTTAACTTTAGATGTTGATAAGTATGACGAAAAGATACTAAATCAATACTAAAAAGTTGTCTTTGTACCTATTTTGCTTTATTTTTTGTTGCGTCAAAATTTTAAAGATTGTGAACAATGAAAAAAATAACACATACAGTTGTCTCGTTGCTGCTACTAGGCCCCACTTTTGCTAGCGCTAATGATATTAGTTTTTCGATTGGTGGTGGCTATCCGTACTTTGTAATACCTGAAGTATCTGTTGCTAGTGCTGACTTAAGCCAGCGTTGGTATGGCAATTATAAGATAGGCCTTGATGATGGATTTGCTGTGGGTTTTGAGCAAGCTATAAGTGATAATAATAAACATGCAATCGGCTTGCTGGTTGGCGCATTAGGAAACAGAGAAGTAGATACTCAGTGCGATGAATCTCAAAATAGCGATGAACTTACAGCAGCATTTGCCAACGCAATTGGTTGTGCTCTCGCTGAAGCGTTTGATGAAGAAACCACTAATGGTATTGGGCTTAGTTACAGCTATAATTTCAGTGGCTTAAACCAAGACGGTTGGCGATTGAGGTTTGAATTAGGGTACGGTGAAGCCTCAAGCGATGATAATAAACGTGTTGATGGTGGTATCAACTTGAGTTATGAGTTTTAAGCAATTTTTTGAAGCAAATAATAAAGGTGGTTCATTTAATGAAGAAGATTTTGATTGTTTGCTTAGGCAATATTTGCCGCTCACCCACAGCTGAAGCGGTGCTTCGTAGTCGAGCAAAGTCATTAGGTATTAATGTCAAAGTTGATTCTGCTGGCACCATTGGTTATCACCAAGGTAATCCACCAGATCCTCGCTCAAAAGCAGCAGCCGAAAAGCGCGGCTATAGTTTTAAAGGAATTTATTCGCGACCTGTGACTCAAGCTGATTTTTATGAGTTTGATTTAATCCTCGCAGCCGACAAGCAAAATCTTGCTGATTTAAAAGCCCAGTGTCCAGAGCACTTACAATATAAGCTGTCGCTATTTTTAAGTCATGGTGACGCAGGGGAAAGCGAGATCCCTGATCCCTACTATGGTGGCGATCAAGGCTTCGAAAAAGTACTCGATTTAATTGAGAACGCAGCAGATAAACTACTTAACAAGATATGATAGGGTCGCACTGCGACCCTGTTATTTAGTTGTTGATTTTAAAATCTAATTGCACCCGAGAAGTCGCAGCAATAGCTTGCCCATTTTCAAACTTAGGGGCATAACGCCACTGTTTTACTGCTTTAACAGCTTCTCTTTCAAATGCAGAGCCACCCTCAGAGCCAACCACAGTAATGTTGTCTACAAAGCCTGACGGGGTTACTTCAAACTCCATTACGACACTGCCATCTTCCATACGTTGAACTTTTGATTTTGGATATTTAGGATGTACGCGGTATAACGGCTCTTGTTCTTGGCTTTCTTTCCACGGCACCATTTTCGCAATCGCTAAGCAATGTTTAGTTGCTTCGTCGCTTTTACCTGTTTTTTCGTACAGGTGAACTAGCTTTGAATGGGCGTTTAATTCGGTTTGATGATCAAAGTCTAGCTCTTGATCAAATACGCTTACCACGTGATTTAAACGCTCAATGGCGGTGCTGTATTTACGTTGATTTTCTGCAAATGCGGCAACTAAAAAGTCAGCGCTAATACGATCGACAGCGTTATTGGGTAAATTCTCTTGATAGTAATCATCGGCTTCTTCAAGATATTTCTTTGCAGTGTAATAGCGCTCACCAGTGCCTTTATATGCAAGGATACGAGCGGCGGTCATTTTTGCATCTGCAACAAGCTTGGCGGAGTTTTGTTTTTCAGTAATGGCAATGACATCATCTAAATACGTATCTGCACGCTTAGCTGAAGGTGTTGATTCTGCCATGCCGATTAATGAGTCATACACTTGTGCACTGAGTTTACCGTGATTTTGTTCTAGTATTTCGTAGGCTGTACGATATAACTCAAAGCGTTGCTCTTGCTCGCTTTTATCTAGGCTGTTTGCATAGTTAATAGCAAGGTTCGCAGTGTTGTCGGCGCTTTCGCCATAAACTTTTTTGCCTAGTTCAAACGCTTTTTTTGCAAGCTCACTACTGTCTTGCTGATTTTTTACAGCGGCGACGTAAGCGCGGTAGGTGTCGTTAAACTCTTGTGTGGTCATTTCATTAGCCATGCTTTGCTGGCTAAATAAAAGTGCCATGCATAAGGCAAGCGAGCTCTTTTTCATAATATTCCTTATTATTTTGCCCTGAGATAGAGAAGGGAATTAATACTAGTTGATGATAATCATTATCATCATTAGGTGCAAGGTAGCAAGTTACACTCGCTGTGTCACTGTTGAATATTAAGATACATAGTATGTTTTTATTAACAATTTGAACAAGGTCTGACTGTTTATCGAGATTAAACTAATCTATTTTTTCGAATATTTTGAATGTGATTTTTTAAAACGCATTACAATTCAATTAGGTAGCTGTATGGCGGCGAGTTTTCAAGTGTTTGATGAGCGCCACTAAAGCGAGGCGCAAAGCTCGTATCTTGGGGTGGTTTGAGTGTATAATACTTGAATTGCTGGTAACTGCCTCAATATTAGTTATCACTCGTCGTATGTTGCATCCTTACAACCTCAAGCTGTTGTAATCACATTTGCAGTATCGCATTTATTTTTTAATTTGGATTTGTCGTGGCGCAAGTAAGAGCAAGAGTCCAGCTGAATGTTGGCAAAAACAGTGATATCCCTGCAGAAATCGTATCTTTTAGTGGCTTAAATGATGGCCAAGAACATGTCGCTTTAGTGTTTAATCAAGCCGACACAGAGCAAGATGTTCCTTTAATTCGAATGCATTCAGAGTGTTTAACGGGCGATGTATTTCACTCTTCACGTTGTGATTGTGGTGAGCAATTAAATGAGTGTATCGAGATGATGCACCAGCAAGGTGGTATTTTACTGTATTTACGCCAAGAAGGCCGTGGTATTGGCTTATACAATAAGATTGATGCTTACGTATTACAGTCGCAAGGTATGAATACGTACGAAGCAAATAACCATTTGGGTTTTGCTGATGATTTACGTGATTTTTCAGACGCGGTATTAATGCTCGAAGCATTGAATCAAAAGCATGTTAAGTTAATGACTAACAACCCAAATAAGCTCAAAGCACTGCGTGATGCGGGTATTGAAGTTGATTCAGTGGTTGGCACTCATGCGCACATTAAAGCGGGTGTGGTAGGTAACCGAGCTTACCTTGAAACGAAAATCAAACATGGCTCGCACATGCTTGATATTAAAAAAATTAAAAAGCCTGAGTAAATTTCACAACAGGTGACTATAAACAAGCGGCGCACCCAGTTATACTCGGTGCGTTTTGTCGTTATTGAATGAGAAACTATGTCGATCGAAGTACGTATTTTTAAAGCTGATGCGGGCGTTAAATGGTTTAAAGCTGGGTGGGAAATCTTTAAGCTGCAACCTTTGACTTTTATTTTAATGCATCTGCTAATCGTGATAATTAGCTTTTTGGCATTGCTGCTACCTTTACTGCAAGTTGTTGGTGCATTTGTGACGCCATTTTTGATGGCAGGTTTTTATCAAGCTGTGCTAACAAAGCAGCAAGGCGGGACTATCAGCCAAGCTGATATTTTTAAGCCATTTAGTAATAAAGGAAACCGTATAGGTTTAGTGCGTGTGGCTGTGTATCAGATGGCGGCAGGTATTTTATTAGCCTTACTGTCTAATTTCATTTTTGCAGATGCCTACGCAGTTATTTCGAGTCAAACTTTCGACCCACAAAACCAAACACATATTGCCGATTTATTAGCAACCATTTCAATGGGGCAAGTTGCGGTATTTCTATTGGCGATCTGTGTATATTTAACTGCTTTTGCCTATGCAGTGCCTTTGGTTTATTTTCAAAAGCAAAGCAATATGTTTCAGGTTTTAAAAACCTCATTCATGGTGTTTTACCATAATATGGCGCCACTTGGTGTTTATGGCCTAATTTGCGCTGTTTTAATGGTGATCTGTATTCCTTTATCGTTTATTCCACTATTGGTTTTAATGCCAATTTGTTACATTAGCTTCTTCGTGTCTTTTCAGGCCATTTTTATGCCAGTTGTGCCAAGAGGTGATGACCAAACAAAAGCACCTGAAGCACAGTCACAATCAGGACGCTTTGACGCGTAATGGATGATAAAGAACAAAAGTTAAAGAATTACGTACTTTGGTTATTGTCCCGACAAGATTATTCGCGTCGGGATTTAACGCGAAAGTTACAGCAAAAAGAGGCGACACCTGAGTTTACAGAGCGCTTGTTAGATTGGTGTGAAGCACACAACTTTATTAACGAACAGCGCTATTGCGAAGGGTTTGTACGCCGCCATTTAGCTAAGTATCATGGTGTAAAACGCATTCAGAGCGAAGCAATGGCAAAAGGGATAGACCGAGCACTATTAGATAAGACGCTCGAGGAGTTCGAAGTCGATTGGTTCGAACTCGCAAAGGACGCATATTTAAAGAAGTTTTCAAATTCAGGTAAAGAACTCGACCAGAAAGAAAGAGCGAAACGTGTACGCTACTTGATGTATCGAGGCTTTAATTACGAACAAATTGATTTTGCAATGCAAGCACAGCAATAAACGGGTGAGATTTTCACATGCAGCATATGACTACCGCACAGATCAGGCAACAGTTCTTAGACTTTTTTGCCTCTAAACAACACCAAATTGTTCCTTCAAGCTCGCTGATCCCGGGTAACGATGCCACGTTATTATTCAATAACGCCGGTATGGTGCAATTTAAAGATGTATTTTTAGGTGCGGAAAGCCGCCCTTATTCACGTGCAACCAGCTCTCAACGTTGTGTACGCGCAGGTGGTAAACATAACGACCTTGAAAACGTAGGCTACACTGCACGTCACCATACATTCTTTGAAATGCTAGGTAACTTCAGCTTTGGCGATTACTTCAAGCAAGACGCAATCAAGTTTGCGTGGGAGTTTTTAACTGATGTTGTAAAACTACCGCAAGAAAAGCTCCTTGTTACTATTTATCATGATGATGAAGAAGCCTTCAACATTTGGCATAAAGAAGTGGGTCTAAGTGAAGATCGTATTATTCGCATTGCAACTAGCGATAACTTCTGGTCAATGGGTGATACAGGTCCTTGTGGTCCATGTTCTGAAATCTTTTACGATCACGGTGAAGAAATTTGGGGTGGTCCTCCAGGTTCACCTGAAGAAGACGGTGACCGTTTCATCGAGATCTGGAACCTAGTATTTATGCAGTATAACCGCCATGCCGACGGTACAATGGAGCCGCTTCCTAAGCAGTCTGTTGATACAGGTATGGGTCTTGAGCGTATCTCTGCAATTTTACAAGGTGTGCACTCAAACTACGAAATCGATTTATTCCAAGCGCTTATTGCAGCTGCGGCTAAAGTAACAAACGCGCAAGATTTAGATGATAAATCGTTACGCGTTGTGGCTGACCACATTCGTTCGTGTGCGTTTTTAGTGTCTGACGGCGTTATGCCATCAAACGAAGGCCGTGGTTATGTATTACGTCGTATCATTCGTCGTGCTGTTCGTCACGGTAACAAGCTAGGTGCGAAAGGTGCATTCTTCTACAAGCTAGTTGCTGCGCTAATTGAGCAAATGGGTCAAGCGTACCCAGAGCTTGCAAAGCAACAAGAAATTATTGAAAAAGTACTGCGTATTGAAGAAGAGCAGTTTGGTAAAACACTTGAGCGTGGTCTGGCTATTTTAGAAGAAAGCCTAACTGATATCGAAGGCGATGTGATCCCAGGTGACTTAGTATTCAAACTTTACGATACTTACGGTTTCCCAGCTGACTTAACGGCAGACGTGGCGCGTGAGCGTTTCATGACGATTGATGAGCACGGCTTCCAAGAGTGTATGGCTGTTCAGCGTAAGCAAGCACAGCAAGCGGGTAAGTTTGGTGCTGATTACAACCAACAACTTAAGTCTGAAAAACACACAGACTTTAAAGGTTACGATGCAGAACATTACACAGGTACTGTGGTTGAACTTTTCTCTGAAGGTCAATCGGTTTCTGTACTTGAAGATGGTCAAGAAGGTATCGCAATCTTAGACCGTACACCGTTCTACGCTGAATCAGGTGGTCAGGTTGGTGACACGGGTGTGTTAAAAGTAGCTGGTGGTGAGTTTGTAGTGACTAACACCACGAAACTTGGTAATGCATTTGCACACCATGGTCGTGTACAAGGTCGTATTGGTACAAACGATAAAGCAGAGGCAACCATTGATGCAGCACGTCGCGATAGCATCAAGAAAAACCACACTGCAACGCATATCTTGCATGAAACATTACGCCAAATTTTAGGTGAGCACGTAAGTCAAAAAGGCTCACTAGTTGACCCTGAACGTTTACGTTTTGACTTCTCTCACTTTGAAGCGGTAACAAAAGACGAATTACGTCAAATCGAGCGCGCAGTAAACGATGAAATCCGTCGTAACTTTGCGCTTGAAACTGAGCTAATGGCTATCGAAGATGCTAAATCAAAAGGTGCGATGGCATTATTCGGTGAAAAATACGATGACGAAGTGCGCGTAGTAACCATTGGTGATTACTCAATCGAGCTATGTGGTGGTACTCACGTTAAGCGCGCAGGTGATATCGGTTTATTTAAAATCGTATCAGAAAGCGGTATCGCTGCCGGTATCCGCCGTATTGAAGCGGTAACGGGTGCTGAAGCGGTTGCTTATGTAAGTGAGCAAGAACAACAGTTAAACGATGTTGCAGCACTAGTAAAAGGTGATAGCAGCACAGTACTTGAAAAAGTAACTGCGTTACTAGAGAAATCAAAAGGCCTTGAGAAGCAAATTGCACAGCTTAACGACAAGCTAGCAAGTGCGGCAGGTGCATCGTTACTTGACTCTGTTGTTGAAGTGAACGGTATTAAACTACTGGTTGCAGATGTTGCAGGTACTGAGTCTAAAGCACTACGTGGCATGGTTGATGACCTGAAAACGAAGATTGGCTCAGGTGTTATTGCCCTTGGTGTTGCTAATGGCGACAAAGTAAGCCTAATTGCTGGTGTAACTAAAGACTTAACAGGTAAAGTGAAAGCCGGTGAACTTGTAAATCACATGGCTGCACAAGTAGGCGGTAAGGGCGGTGGTCGTCCTGATATGGCGCAAGCAGGTGGTACTCAGCCAGAGAACCTTGCTGCAGCCTTAGAAAGTGTAACTGCTTGGTTAACTGAGCGTTCTTAATCACTAGTGGCACTTATCGTCCAAAAATTCGGTGGCACCTCAGTTGGCTCAATAGAGCGAATTGAGGCCGTCGCCGACCTTGTTGTAAAAACCAAGCAACAAGGCCATCAAGTTGTGGTGGTGCTCTCGGCGATGTCGGGAGAAACTAACCGTCTGATTGAACTCGCTAAACAAATCGATTCTAGACCCAGTGCTCGTGAGCTTGATGTATTGCTAACCACCGGTGAGCAAGTGTCGGTCTCTTTACTCGCTATGGCTATTATTAAACGTGGTCACTCAGCGGTAAGCTTACTTGCTGATCAGGTCAACATTCGCACCGATAACATGTTTGGTAAAGCGCGGATTGAAGAGATTGCGGCGACTCGTCTAAAGCATGAACTTGAACATAACCGGATTGCTATAATAGCGGGCTTTCAGGGCCGCGATATTGAAGGCAATATCACCACGCTTGGTCGCGGTGGTACTGATACCTCTGCGGTTGAGATTGCAGGCGCTATTAATGCCGATGAATGTCAAATTTACACCGATGTTGATGGGGTATACACCACCGACCCACGTATTGAGCCTAATGCGCGACGTATGAGCCATGTCACCTTCGAAGAAATGCTCGAAATGGCCAGTCTTGGGGCTAAGGTACTGCATATTCGTAGTGTCGAAGCGGCAGGAAAATATAATATACCGCTCAGAGTGTTATCGAGTTTTAACCCGGATCAAGGGACCTTGATCAGTTTTGAGGAGCCGGATGTGCAAGCAAACATTGTGTCGGGTATCGCCTTTAATCGTGACGAAAGCTTGATTTACGTCAATGGCGTACACCAAGGAACGGAAAACCTTGCAAAAATTTTGAAACTTTTTGCAGAATTTGGCGTCGAAATAGATATGATTAATCAAGTTAATCATAACTTTGAAAAAATAGACTATGCTTTTACTGTGCACACGAATGATTTTGAGCAAGCCCTTGAAATTTTGACCAGTAACCAAGATGGTATCAGCGCAGAATCTATTAAAGGGATCAGCAATGTTGCCAAGGTGTCTGCAGTAGGTGTAGGGATGAAATCTCACTCTGGTGTGGCAAGTTTATTTTTTAATGCCCTTGCCGATGAAAACATCAAAGTGATGCTTGTATCGACATCAGAAATAAAGATATCAGTTTTAATTGACGAAAAGTATTTAGAACTGGCTGTACGTGCGCTACACAAAGTTTTTTTAACCGAAAATGAATAAGATCTAGAGTTTTTACTTACTTTTAAGTCTAGATTTCATTAGAATGTTCTTGACGCGGAATCTTTTAATTTTTTGGAACATGGGAGCAAGAGAATGCTAATACTAACTCGTAGAGTAGGTGAAACCCTAATGATCGGTGACGAAGTAACAGTTACTGTTCTTGGTGTTAAAGGAAATCAAGTTCGCATTGGTGTAAACGCACCGAAAGATGTATCAGTACATCGTGAAGAAATCTACATGCGAATTCAAGCAGAGAAATCTAACCCAAATCCGGGCAACGTTTAATCAGCGACAGATATTTTAAGAGCCACTCACTGAGTGGCTCTTTTATTTAGTTCGGCTGTCATTTCATCATTTAGCGCTTGTTTAGAAATATATTGCATACCGCGCTGTGCCTTTAAAATATAACCTCGCTCAGTTTCAATAATCTCACTAATCTGTTGCCAGCTTAATTGGTAGCTTTTATGCGGGTTTTCGGCTTTCACCCCATTATCATCAAATACGATAGTCACTTCGCTGCCTGATGCACGGCTCATCATTTGTCTTGCGACCCACCATGGGCGCTTGTAATAAAACGATAAGCACTCAACGACGGCAAGCATAATCATAAAGCTACCAAGGTAATGATTCTCTAATTGATAAAACGCCAATAAGCCTAAGGTTATTAACAATATCAACAGCGGGTATTTAGGCTTGGCTTGAGATGAATAAGGCAAAGACTCATCAAAGCATTCGTAATAATACGGTTTATCTAGTGTGTAAGTTGTACTTAATGTCATTTGGGGACTCAATTAATCGACTGGCAGCAGTTTAACATTGATAGAAAAAAACTGCCGCAGTTGGTTTTCATTTAGTTGTCATTATGAGAGCTTAAGGTATCTGTATTTTTTAGGTGTAAGTTGTATGTTTGTTAGTTCAATGTCATTAGCACTTGCAATGACCACAAATACTTTTTTAGTTATGGGCGATATGCCATACACCCCGATTGATGAAATTAATCTCGCCAAAGATGGAAAAATTACTAAAGCAATCGCAGCAACACCCCATGGCTTTTTAATGCACCTTGGTGATATGAAATCGGGAGCACTTGCTTGCACGAACAAGCTTTTGCAAACAAATAAAGCGTTATTGACGTCGTTGACCAAACAGCCTTTTATTTATACCCCCGGTGATAATGAATGGACCGATTGTGACCGAGAGAAGCTATCGGTGCGTTTTGATGAGCTTGAGCGCCTAAGCTTTGTTAAACGCCTAATGTTCGACGATGCTTATACACAAAAAGCACAGCAACTACAGGGTTATGCCACACAAGCTGAAATGCTAGAGAATGCCCGTTGGCAGTTTGATGGTATTGAGTTTCGTACTTTGCATATACCGGGCACTTTTAATGGCCGCTCGCAAATTTTAAAAAGTGACAAAAACGCAGCACTTGATGCCGCTGACAAACGTGATAAGTACAACTTAATTTGGTTAAAACAAGCACTTGTTCAACAAGATGCTAAGGCCTATGTGTTTGGCTTTCAGGCTGATATTTACCACCCAAGCAGTAAACCCGCCTGTAGTGAATCGCAGCGCTCTAAATGTGATGCATTTAAACTATACCGAGATGCCATCAGCGACTTTGCAAAGCACACTAAGAAGCCTGTGCTTGTAATGCATGGCGATACCGGCCCATATTGCCAGCAGCAGTTAGCGAGTAACTTAACGCGTTTAAATGTCCCCGGAGATTTTGCTGTAAGCGATGTCGCAAAAGTAAGTTTTATCGACGACCAATGGCATATAGCAAGTATAACGACAAACGAGCCCCTCACTAAGGTATGTGAGTAATAACGTTGGGTAGAACGGAGACGCACTCAGAGCCGTCAGCTATCAGATTAAAACCCAACAAGTTAGCGAATTTCTAGAGGAAAGAGTAAAGTTATCGAGTTTGAGGCTCACGTAGGCGTGAAATTTATTTCGCGCGATGTTTCTTAAATCTACGTGTAAGTCGTAGGTCGGGCTTTAGCCCGTCAGGTATGAGTAATAAAACATGTGTCGCCATAAATGACGACCTACATGATGTAGGATAGAACGGAGTGAAACCCAACAAGTTAGCGAATTTCTAGAGGAAAGAGTAAAGTTATCGAGTTTGAGGCTCACGTAGGCGTGAAATTTATTTCGCGCGGTGGTTTATAAAGTCATCAGACTTTAAACCCAAGTTAAGACTTGTAGGAGGCGTTTTAACGCCGAAAAAACTCACGCTATAGCCAAAAGTTCACGGTTAAAACCATTCCTACGATTATCTCAGATCTCATGCATCATTTAAAAAACAAAAAAGCGGCACTTGGCCGCTTTTCTTAAGTAAGGTGTGCTATTAGCAGTTAGTTTCTTCTGCGTTAACACCTTCTTTTACTTCTTCACATGCATCTTCAACTGCATTTTGTGTATCAGTAATTGCTTCGTCAATACGCTCACCTGCGTCTTCAGCAGAGTTGTCTTCACAACCCATGATGAAAAGACCTGAAAATAGGGCGATAGTTGCGGCTTTTAAAGTTGAATTTTTCATAATGAAATTCCTTGTAAATTTAAAAATAAAGTAAGTGGTTATCTGCTTTTAACTACTTAGGGACGTTGCCTCTAAGTGCTCCTGATACCAGCGAAATAACAAGTAATACTAAAAATATAAAAAAGATAATCTTAGCGATGCCTGCAGCGGCTCCTGCGATACCGCCAAAACCTAACACTGCTGCGATTAACGCGATAACTAGAAAAGTAATTGTCCAGCGTAACATAGTGGTCTCCTTGGCTATTTAAATTTTCTTAAGTTCGATGTAACTAAAGCGAGTTTTATGCCAGAAGTTTTAATTTATATATTTCAATGGTTTGTGTGTTTTTGTTGTTCTTTAGAGGGTTCATCATTTGGTAACTTTTACGAGTAAGCATGTAACTTATTCATAGTGATATTTTTTCATATTGAGATGCATGAGAAAAAGAGATAATGCACCAATAAATGGTAAGACCAATTTAACTTTATTTGGGTTGGCTACCTCTAACACCTTGTTGTGTGTGGTTTTTAGCCATTTTGTTGCTATTAATTAATAGTTCAGCATATAACGACTGGCTATATTGATTATTTATATCATCTATAGCGGGGCTTTAAATGCATAAATAGTGGGGTGTTAATTATATGTACGTCATGTTATTTTAAATTTAATTGGTTTTACCAATTTACAATGATGCTATACAAATGAATTTTGTTTGTTATTATTGGTGCATAATTATTTAACAAAAATAACTTTTTATTTTAACTAAGCGAGGGGAGTCGTATGGATATAGGTGGATTACTCACCACTGCGGCCAGTTTGATGGTGACAGGCATGGTAGGCGTGTTTGTTTTTCTGACTATTTTGATTTCAGCAGTCACTTTAATGTCAAAGCTGGTGGGTCGATTTGATGATCCTGCAACTGCAGAACCTACGCGTACAGCAAAAGTTCAACCTCAACAGGGTGTGCCACAGGCACATATTGCAGCAATCAGCGCTGCAATTGCTCAATTTCGAAATAAACAAAAATAACGGGGCAGCTTAAACATGGCTAAATTAAAACTAACCGAACTAGTATTGCGCGACGCACACCAGTCTCTTTTGGCAACGCGTATGCGCTTAGACGACATGCTACCCATGGCAGAAAAACTCGATAATGCGGGTTATTGGTCAATTGAATCATGGGGTGGTGCGACGTTTGACTCGTGTATCCGTTATTTAGGTGAAGATCCTTGGCAACGTATTCGCGAGCTAAAAGCGGCAATGCCAAACACTAAGCAGCAAATGCTACTGCGTGGGCAAAACCTTTTAGGTTACCGTCATTATGCTGATGATGTAGTCGAAAAGTTTGTTGAGCGTGCCCACAAAAACGGTGTTGATGTTTTCCGTATTTTCGATGCGATGAACGATGTGCGTAACCTTGAAACTGCCATTAAAGCTGCTGTTAAAGTAGGTGCTCATGCCCAAGGTACTATTTCGTACACAGTAAGCCCAGTCCATACGCTTGATATGTGGCTTGAGCTTGCAAAACAACTAGAAGATCTTGGTTGTCATTCAATTTGTATCAAAGATATGGCAGGTTTATTAAAGCCTTATGATTGTGAACAGTTGATCAAAGGTTTAAAAGAAACTGTGTCTATTCCTATTGCGATGCAATGCCACGCAACCACAGGTTTAAGCACTGCAACTTACCAAAAAGCGATCGATGCAGGTATCGATATGCTTGATACGGCTATTTCGTCAATGAGTATGACCTATGGTCATAGCGCCACAGAAACCATCGTTTCAATTGTAGAAGGCACTGAGCGAGACACAGCACTTTGATTTAAACCAATTAGAAGAAATTGCTGCTTACTTCCGTGACGTACGCAAGAAATATGCTGCATTTGAAGGCAGCCTTAAAGGCGTTGATGGACGTATCTTATTAGCGCAAGTGCCGGGCGGCATGTTAACTAATATGGAAAATCAGCTTAAAGAGCAAGGTGCTGCTGACAAACTTGATCAAGTATTACTCGAGATCCCGCGTGTTCGCGAAGACTTAGGTTACATTCCACTCGTTACACCAACCTCACAAATTGTTGGTACTCAAGCGGTACTTAATGTTTTGACTGGCGAGCGATATAAAACCATCACTAAAGAAACTGCGGGTGTGCTCAAAGGCGAGTATGGTGCAACACCAGCACCAATGAATAAAGAGCTGCAAGAACGTGTACTAGATGGCGCTGAAGCAATCACTTGCCGTCCTGCTGATAAGCTTGAGCCTGAACTTGAGAAGCTTGAAGCAGAGTTATTAAGTGAAGCTAAAGAGCAAGGTTTAGAGCTTGCTGATGACGTGATTGATGATGTGCTTACTTACGCATTATTCCCTCAAATTGGCCTTAAGTTTATTAAAAACCGTAACAACCCTGATGCGTTTGAAGCAATTCCAACGGGTGAAGTTGCTAAGTCAGAAAGTAAACCAGCCGCTTCAAGTCCTGCAAAAGCAGAGCAATACAGCGTTAAAGTTGACGGTAAAGTTTACGATGTCGTTGTAGCGCAAGGTGGTGAACTAAAAGAAGTAACTCTAAAAGACAGTGAGTTAATTCCTCAATCTGCCTCAGCGTCTGTTAGCGAAACCTTAAACGCGCCGTTAGCAGGCAATATTTTCAAAGTGAAAGTAAAAGCTGGCCAAACAGTAAATGAAGGTGATGTGGTTATCATTATGGAAGCAATGAAAATGGAAACAGAAGTTCGCGCCGCACACTCAGGTACAATTGCAGAAGTATTAGTGGCAGAGGGCGACTCTGTTGCCACTGGCGATGCGTTAATCGCGCTAGCATAGGAGACAGAGGATGGATGGTGTTTTAAACCTCTGGCATGCGACAGGTATTGCTAACTTTACCTTTCCTGCATTAATAATGATTGCGGTAGGTTGCGGGTTATTATATCTCGCAATCGCCCGTAAATTTGAGCCATTATTGTTATTACCTATCGGCTTTGGGGCTATTTTAACTAATATTCCTGTAGCCGGGTTATCTGAACCGGGTGGTTTGCTTTATTACGTGTACGATATCGGGATTGATTCTGGGGTGTTCCCACTTTTGATCTTTATGGGCGTGGGGGCGCTTACAGACTTTAGTGCCTTAATCGCTAATCCGCGTATGTTGCTGTTAGGCGCGGCTGCGCAGTTTGGTATTTTTGCTACTTTATTTGGTGCAATTCTACTTAACTTTATTCCTGGTTTTGAGTTTACACTTCAGGATGCATCGGCCATTGCCATTATTGGTGGGGCTGATGGTCCAACGGCTATTTTTTTAGCATCTAAGTTGGCACCTGATTTACTTGGTGCAATAGCAGTAGCGGCGTATTCATACATGGCACTAGTGCCAATTATTCAGCCGCCAATTATGCGTGCATTAACAACGCAAGCAGAGCGCGAAATTCAAATGCCGCAACTTCGTACAGTATCGAAGAAAGAGAAAATTGTTTTTCCGTTAATGGTGCTTAGTTTAACCATCTTGTTTTTACCAGCAGCAACGCCGCTTGTGGGCATGTTCTGCCTAGGTAACTTGATGCGTGAATCGGGCGTGGTTGATCGTTTAAGCAATAGTGCACAAAACGAAATCATCAACATTACCACCATTTTCTTAGGCTTAGCGGTAGGCTCAAAGCTTGCGGCCGATAAGTTCTTAACCGTAGAAACAATCGGTATTTTGGTGTTAGGTGCATTGACCTTTGCAATTGGTACAGCGTCAGGGGTGTTTATGGCAAAAGGTCTGAATAAGATCTCTAAATCGCCAATCAACCCATTAGTAGGCGCAGCAGGTGTGTCAGCGGTACCAATGGCAGCACGGGTGGTTAATAAGGTCGGCCTTGAGAGCAACCCGCATAACTTCTTGTTAATGCATGCCATGGGACCAAACGTAGCAGGGGTATTAGGAAGTGCCGTTGCAGCAGGTATTCTGTTAGCGATTGTTGGCTAAGTCGATTTACTTCCAACCGACTGGCGCAGTAATTTTACTGCGCTTTTTTTTGCCTATAGACTAGGGTCACCCTAAAGAAATTGTAGTTAAATGATAGTTGTGTAAGGAAGCCGCCATGAATGTTTTTATTATCTTATTATGCCTTTTTGTTGCCTTGGTTATTCTGATACCGCTACTTGAAAAGTATCAGTCTAGAATGGGGCTTGATGGCGCGACAAAGTATGCAAAGTACATTTGGCCACTGGTGATGATTTCGCTGATTATTCAACTTATCTATGTTCTTTTAAGGTAATAGTTGTATTAAACCGCAGTGCTATCAGTACTCATTTTAGTAAAGTCTATAATAGTTTTAGCCGGGTTTATTTGGCACAAAAAAGCCGCTTCAATTGAAGCGGCTTTTTTATGTTTACTTAACTACTTATTTAGCGCCAATTGTAACTCACGGTTACGCTGTAATTGCGCCAAGAAGTTATCAGCAATTGGTTTAAACTTAGCTAACTCATCGCGCGGTAAAGGCTCTGATTTAGGTAGTTTGACCGTTTTAGGGTTACGGTGTACACCGTTAACTAAGAATTCATAGTGTAAGTGATAATGTTACACGACCTGTCGCACCAACGGTGCCAATCTTTTGGCCTTGCTTCACTTTCTGACCAGTTCTAACCATCTTTTTGTCTAAGTGTAAGTACTTAGTTACATATTGTGTGCCATGGCTAATAAATACATAGTTACCATTGTATTTACTGTAGCCTGCTCTAATCACTTTACCATTACCTGATGACACAACAGGTGTACCTGTACGCGCTGCGTAATCGATACCGTTATGTGGTTTTACCGTTTTGGTCACTGGGTGTAAACGACGCGGGTTAAAGCTCGAACTAATATACTTAAAGTTAACTGGCGCACGTAAGAAAGCTTTTTTCATGCTGCGGCCTTCAGGCGTATAGAAGTTACCATCGGTATGGCGAATAGCAGTGTAACGCTCGCCTTGGTTAATAAACTCTGCGGCAATAATTTTACCGTCGCCAATGTATTCACCATCAACATAGTGAGCTTCGTAAATAAGACCAAATTGGTCACCTTTACGAATGTCATTAGCAAAGTCGACATCCCAACCAAAGATGTCAGCAAAATTCATAATTTGACGTTCGCTTAAGCCAGCGGCAATGCCTGATGTCCAAAAGCTATTAGAGATCTCGCCGCCAGCAGATTTACTTAGCGTTTCGATTTCTTTGCTATCGATAGAAGTGTCGTAGTTACCTTCGTCATTTAATGTAACGTATAAGGTATCTGTTTTTGAGATCACATAACGAAGCTGCGCTAAAGAGCCATCTTCAGCGGTTGCAAAGCTTAAGATTTCGCCTGGGTGAATTTTTGTTAACTTACGAGTTTCAGCGTTGGTATTAACTAGTTTGTGTAATGTTTGCGCTGAGAAACCCGCACGTTTAAAGATAAGTGCTAAATTATCGCCATTACGTACTTCATGGTCGATAAGCTCGTATTCTGGAAGTTTTGCTGCTGCTTGCTCCGAATTAAGCTCAGTTAGTTTTTCGTTATCATCAACTTTAACTTGTAATTCGTAGCGTTTGCCAATTTCAAGTGCGTTTGCACTGTTGTCCTTTGATGCGGTGGCTTTTTCAGAAGGCAATAACGCCAAGCCGACAATAGCAGAAACCAAACCGAGAATAAGCAGTTTGTGTTTTTTGGGAAGTTTGTGCACTACGTGAACCATATCGTGCCTTTTCTGCTGTCAAGAAATTTAAATACTAATATCGCAGGATATACCTAAAATAGAGCAAATACCAGTGTTTTGTAGATTTAAACTGGCGCTATTTTACGCTAGAATTGGCCTGCGCGTTAAACTTTTTTGTTTAAAATTGCAGCAGATGTCTATGGTTAAACTAAATCTACATTAGTTAACTAAAGTCCCTTCATTAAATTGCAATAACGCGGTATAAAGAACAATCATGCGCGCTGCCTTCAGGGCTGTTTCTTAAACTATTTAAGTTAGGCTTTTTTCTAGTGTCGCTTTTTGGTGCTAACTAGCTAAATTTTAAAGTTTTTAGCTTTATATTTATAACCCTGACAGGCCACCACGCCCCGGTAGCTGAATTTTTGGAGTAATACACAGTGGATTTACAAACCGCTCTAGCTGAGATAAAACGCGGTGCAGAAGAGATATTAATTGAAGACGAATTAGTCGAAAAGCTAAAGTCTGGTAAGAAACTTAAGATCAAAGCGGGTTTCGATCCAACTGCGCCTGATCTGCATTTAGGTCACACAGTTCTTATCAACAAAATGAAAACCTTCCAAGACCTAGGTCATGAAGTGATTTTCTTGATCGGTGACTTCACCGGTATGATTGGTGATCCGACGGGTAAAAACGTAACGCGTAAACCGTTAACCCGTGAAGATGTATTAGCTAATGCTGAAACCTATAAAGAGCAAGTATTTAAGATTCTTGATCCTGCTAAAACTACAGTTGCATTCAACTCTACTTGGATGGAGAACTTAGGTGCAGCAGGTATGATTAAACTGGCTGCGCGTCAAACAGTAGCACGTATGCTAGAACGTGATGACTTTAAAAAGCGTTATGCCAGCGGTCAATCAATTGCTATCCACGAATTTTTATATCCACTGGTACAAGGTTGGGACTCAGTTGCATTAGAAGCTGATGTTGAGCTTGGCGGTACAGACCAACGCTTTAACCTATTAATGGGTCGTGAATTACAAAAAGACGAAGGTCAAAAGCCACAAACAGTACTTATGATGCCACTGCTTGAAGGTACTGATGGCGTTCAGAAAATGTCTAAGTCATTAGGTAATTACATTGGTATTACTGATGAGCCTAACGACATGTTTGGTAAAGTGATGTCTATTAGTGATGAGCTAATGTGGCGTTACTATGACTTATTAAGTGCATTATCTATCGAAGAGATTGCAGCGCTTAAACAACGTGTTGCAGATGGTGCAAACCCGCGCGACATTAAGATTGAGCTTGCCAAAGAAATGATTGCACGTTTCCACAGCGAAGAAGCAGCCGAAGGTGCTCATCAAGATTTCATCAAGCGTTTCCAAAAGAATGCATTACCAGATGAGATCCCTGAAGTAACAGTAACAATTGCTGAAGACACTGTGTTTATCACTAATCTATTAAAAGAAGCGAACCTTGTTGCAAGTACGTCAGAAGCAATGCGTATGATTAAACAAGGCGCTGTAAAGATTAATGGTGAAGAAAAAGTAACGGATACTAAGCTTGAAGTTGCTAAAGGCACTACACAGATTTACCAAGTAGGTAAACGTAAGTTTGCTAAAATCACCTTAGCTTAAATAAGCTAACAGAATAAAAACCAGCTGCGGCTGGTTTTTTTGTGTCTTTTTTAGTTAATAAACAGCGTAGCCACTTCAATGGCGATGATAAGTAGTAACCAAAATGCTTTCGCTTGATTTAAGCGATTCACTAAAGCGGGAATATCATCGGCATCTGGTAGGCGATCGGTACCAACACGCATTTTATTAAAGCGCTCACCTTGGTAAAGGGCAGGCCGCCTAACTGTACTTGCAAAGCAGCCGATGTAACACTTAACAGCCAACCCGTATTGGTTTGATAAAAGTGTCTGCCATAGTGCTTAATGTAATGAATGCTCTGTCTACTGGCATTGGTTGCTGCAATGGTTAATGCAACTAATCGAGTGGGTAACCACTCCAATACAAACAGTAACTTAGCAATGGTAGCCAAAAACGGGTTGTTTGGTTTTTGGTTTTTTCGCCATGCTTGATGAATTAATGTCAGTAAGCGATAAACTAAAGCAAGGATAGCGCCGCTAAGTAGATAAAAGAATATAACGGCAAAATAATGCCGCGCACTTTGTAACACCAGTGACTCCATGGTTGCTTTACAAATTCCAGAAGCCGATAAACGTGATACATCACGGGCAACAAGGCTCGAGAGTAGTTCTCTAGCAGTCGCTTTTTGGTTGAGCTTGAGCAATCTGGCAATACGTAATGATTTCTTCTCTTGCGCGCGGCTACTGAGTAACAAATATAAAATTAAGCCGCTTAATAACTCAGGATAAAAAGCAAACTCTAAAAACAGCACAACTAATGTCACTATCACTAAAATAGTGAGTGTAAAAGCCAAAGTTGAGGCTAAATATTGATAGCTTTTAGGATTCGTTGGGTTGTATAAACAATCGTTGAGGGCAGAGAAAATAACGCTTAAAAAGGTATTAGGATGATACCAACTAACCAAAGGAAAGAAGCGCTCAGCTAAGAGCGCTACAAAAAATACAATAATGTCCAAATGGTTTTGAACAATATTTGCAATCACCTTATAAACTCACCGATGTTAGCTTCTCTAAAAGAGCAACAACCATTTTAGATGAGTTGATAGATGCAGTTTCGATATACTCTTCAAATGATTGCGGCGATTCTTTGCCAGCAATGTCAGACATTGAACGAATAACAACAAATGGTGTTTCTAGCACGTGACAAGCTTGTGCAATTGCTGCACCTTCCATTTCTACTGCAAGCATAGTTGGAAATTCTGCGCGTGTTTTTTCAATTCTTACTGGGTCACACATGAATGAATCACCAGTACAAATTAGGCCAATCATGGTTTTAACATCGCTGATTTGGCTTACGCTTTGCTCTGCCGCTTCAATCAATTTAGGGTGCGCAGCAAAGCCCGCTGGCATTTGTGGTACTTGGCCGATTTCGTAACCGAATGCAGTCACGTCTACATCGTGGTGACGAACTTCTGAAGAAATAACGACATCACCTACATTTAGCGATGGCTCAAAACCACCTGCAGAACCTGTGTTGATCACACAATCTGGGCTGAAGTTGTCGATTAGTAGTGTCGTTGCTACTGCAGAAGCTACTTTACCAATACCAGATTGAACTAAAGTAACAGTGTTACCCGCTAATTCACCGGTGTAAAAGGTAAAACCAGCTTTAGTCATGATGCTTGGGTTTACCATTGCTTCGCGTAAGATTTTTACTTCTGGCTCCATCGCGCCAATAATACCAACGTGCATAATATTTGATTCCTTAGGTTGAATAGGGTGATTATACCTAAAAATGTCTAAAACAAACAAAAAAGCAGACCTTAAAGTCTGCTTTTGCCAATATTATGACGGACTATATTTCTGCAAGCGCCGTTGAGTGTGCTTTTGCTTGTGATGGTGATAGTACTGCTGGTTTAGTTACTCGATTGCGTGCAGGTCTTGCCGGTGCTGCTGCAGGTTTACCAAGTTTAAACATGATAGCGTCACGCACTTCTCTTGGTTGATAGCCTGATTTTACTTTCATACGAATATGCGGAATGCCTGCCGCTTCTAACGCGCCACTGACAAACCAGTCACGTTGTGCTTTATGGCGTTTGTCGCGGTTGGTGTTATTTACTAAATCAACAGCGGCAACAATGCTAAGTTTGTCCTTGTCGATAAGCACGTAATCTAACTGTTTGTTTTTGGCTTTAGCCATTGCAGCACGTTTAGCTTTGACAGATAAGCCTTGCTTACAGTCGATTAAATCAATCAGTTTAACACGGCTGACGATTTTGTACTGGTCACCTACAGCACGTTCTAGCAGGTGTAAAAAAGCACTCTCAACTTGCGTAAAAACAGTTTGCTTACGAGTGAAAGGGTAAGGGTTTCCGCCTTCATCGGTAAACTTTGACGCAACAACAGAGGCTACGACGACTAATACTAAAATTGATAATAAAGCGAATTCCATACGGTAACTCCACAACAACAAATTGACACTGAAAACTAATAGCAATTAGCGTGCCTAACTGTATGGAGCTACCCGAAATTTTTAAGCCGTGTATCCGCCAGCAACCCCTTTAACAGCTATTGCTACCGCGTCATGGGCATGAAGTGATTCGTAGTGGTTTATTTGTAGCCAGTAATCTGCGTAGTTATGCTGTTCAAGTAAGCCTTTAATTTTACGTGCAGCATCTTCGCAGAACATGAGGTTTTGACCATTTAAGCGGGCAAACTCTTGCTCATCTTCACGTTTAACCGCCGCTTGTACTGGCGTTTTTAGCTCAGCTTCTAAAGCATCAATTAAGCCAACCACATCAAAGCTGTCAATTTGGCTGTCGAGTTTTACTTTCACGTTGGCGATTGAACGCTGTGAGTGTGGTGTAGCTACAATCCCGTCAGTTGTGCCTAGCCATTCTAAAACAGTTTGCTTATCAACATTTTGCTCTGCAAAATTTTCGCTAAAGGCATTTTGAATTAATTGACGAGCAAGAGCCGCTGAACATGGGCAAGTTGACGAGTAAGTGACATCAACCATTAACTCAAAGCTTACAATGCCTTGGTTGATCTTAGCGATCAGATGAATCGGGTAGTTTTTCCAACCTACTTTGCCACTTAATAAAGATTTTCGGCGCAGTGGTAGCTCAAATTTGAATTCGATTTGTGCTTGGTCACTTAAATCATCATGGCTGCTAATAAAGGCATCAAGTGCTTGCTTGAGAGTTTGTGGATTAACTTGCTGCTCGGTTGATAAGGTATCAAGGGCTAAAAATAGACGCGACATATGAATGCCTTTGGCGTCTTCTTTATGCAAGTTTACAAAAGCGCGTGCCTTGGCAATTACGTTTACAGGGGCAATATTGCGAGTTTCAAAAATGAAAGGAAGTTCAATTTCGCCCATGCCAACCCAGTCTAATTTACCTGTTTGTAAGGCGGGAGCCGTATCAGCAATATCTGGCATTGTGGTTTGCATGGTAATACTCATTCTTTGCAATTATTAAAGCGCGGTATTTTACATGAAAAAATATAAAAAAGCGGCGTTGATGAAAAAATTCTATGTTTATCGCACAATATGAATATTTCTAAAGGAATAGTGATAAAATTAACTATGCTGTTTTTTTTCGATTATGTGCCTAAGCTTTAATATATGATTGATTCTTCTTTGAGTCCCTGGGCTCGCACACTCTCAAGCTTTATTTCTAAGTACGGTGAGTTTAAAACTGCCGCTGCCTGTTATGCCTTATTACTGGTCATGTCGCTGATTTTATCGTGCATGTTTTATTATGTAGCAGTCGGTACGGTAACTTTAGTTGATGTTTTAGCTGTGTTGTTTTTTACCGCAGTAGTATCGCCGATATTAATAACAGTGCTGCTCAATTCTATTCGCCAGTTAGAAGCATCTTATAGTTATCTAGATAGCGCAACCAAACAAGAAAAACTGCTCAATCAAACACTAAAAGACAATATCAGTCGCTTAAACGAAGAGATTGATGAACGTAAAATGGCGTTTCATGCTAAGCACAGAGCAATAGAAGAACTTAGACGCGAAATTGCTGAGCGTAAGAAAACTCAACAAGAACTAGCTCAACAAGGCATGCTATTACGCTCTATTGTCGACTCATCTCCCGATTTGTTTTATTACCGCGACAACAATGGTGTGTTTGCTGGCTGTAATAAAATGTTCGAACAAGTGATTGGTAAAAGCAGCGATGAGTTAATCGGCAAGAGTGTCGAAGAAATCTATCCAAGTGATTATTTACCGGAGGTACTTCGCACCGACAAAAAAGTATCTCAAACTCACCAAGCTCTTACACTTGACGTTGAATACCCTGTTAATGGTGAAAAGCGTTGGTTTGAGATGCGTAAGTTACCCTTTATTAATGAAAAAGGTGAGTACATTGGTTTACTTGCCTTTGGCCGTGATATCACCAGCCGTAAAGAGGCGGCTCAAACGTCCTTGAAGCGGCTTACAAAGATAAAGGTAAATTCATTGCGACTCTAAGTCATGAACTAAGAACACCGCTTAACGGTATAGTGGGTTTAACCCGCATGTTGCTAGATACAGAACTTGATAAACAACAACGTAGTTGGTGTAACACGGTATTCTCAAGCGCCGAAACCCTTGGCAATATATTTAACGATATTATCGACTTGGATAAAATTGATCGTGAGCAGCTTGATATTGTTGCTGACTCAGTCAATGTGGCCGACTTTATAAATGATGTGGTGAACTTTGCAGGCTTAATTGCTGAGCAAAAGGGGCTTGAGTTCAATATTAAACGCAAAGGTACGTTAGACGTTTATGCGTCACTTGATCCGACTCGTTTACGTCAAGTTGTTTGGAATCTCATCAATAATGCGGTTAAGTTCACCCAACAGGGTCATGTTGAGCTTGAATGTCGCCGTGAGAATCGCGCTGATGGGCCTTGGTTAGTGATGCGTGTAAGCGACACCGGTCAAGGCATTCCTCAAGAGCAGCTGCACCGTATTTTTGACATGTACTATAAGGCACCTGATATCAAAGGCACCAATGCAATTGGTTCAGGGATTGGTCTTGCAGTAACTAAAGCACTTGTTACTGCGATGAAAGGTGAAATCAATGTCAGCAGTACTGAAGGTGAGGGCAGTGTTTTTGTTGTCGAAATTCCCCTTAAGCTTTGTATTGCGCCAGCTGAGCAAAGTTATGCGGTACGCAGCTTAAATATTCTTTTAGTTGAAGATGTGCCGCTAAATGCTGAGATTGCTACCAACCTACTTGAGCAGCGTGGTCACGAAGTTATTTGGGCTGAAACAGGTGAAGATGCGCTGTCGTTTGTCTACACAGAAGATGACTTAGACCTCGTTTTACTTGATATGCAATTACCAGACATCAATGGTGATGAAGTTGCTCGTCAAATTCGTGATGATGAGCACTTTGATAAGCTGCCAATCGTTGCCTTGACTGCCAACGTGCGTAGTGCCGAAGAAGAACTTGCGGGTATTAATATTCAAGGTGCACTCGCTAAGCCTATCAACACCACAAAACTCGATAAAATGCTCGGCGAGCTATTTGATATCAAACAGCAACAAAATTGTCAGCCTGAGCCAATTAAAGCCGTGACGGAAAAAGACTTATCGGGTATACGTGTTGAGCTTCTCGATATAGAAACCATCGAAGACTTTGTAGGCTCAATGGGGCTGGTTATTTTTAATCGTAGCTGTGAGTTATTTAATAAGTTAAACCCTCAGTATCAAACTGAGCTAGCAGATGCGTTAGCTGAAGATGATAAAGAAGAATACAAATCGGTGGCGCATAAATTGAAAGGTGCAGCTGGCTCTGTGGGCTTAAACGATGTGCAGTTACATGCTAAGAAGATGGAACACGGCGCGCTTGAAGAAAGTAGTGAAGAGTTACAACAGTGGCTTGATGAACTTGCAGTTAAAATAAATGAAGGGCGTGACGCCCTCCAATTATTCTTACAACAGTTAGAAGATTAATTCTAATTAGCTGTCGATTTTACCAATGAAACGATAGCCTTCACCATGGATGGTGCTGATCAGCTCAGAGGTGCTGTTATCGCTTTCAAAGTGTTTTCTGATACGACGAATGGTTACGTCTACAGTGCGGTCATTTGCGCGAAGCTCACGGCCAGTCATGTGCTTAATTAATTGCTCACGGCTGAAAATACGGCCCGGTGAATCGAGCATTAAACGAAGTGCGCGGTATTCACCTTTAGGTAAACGCTTAGCGTCGCCACTTGGAGATGTTAAACAACGGCTGTTTTCATCAAGTTCCCAACCGTTAAATGTAATAACACCATTTGTTTCGATATTCGCTTCTTCGCCACCTAATGCTGTGCGCGAAATAAGGTTACGAGCACGAATAGTTAATTCGCGAGGGTTGAATGGTTTTGTGATGTAATCATCAGCACCAATTTCAAGACCTAAAATGCGATCAACGTCGTTGTCACGACCTGTTAAGAAAATTAAACCAACATTACGTTTTTGACGTAATTCACGCGCTAAAATAAGCCCGTTTTTACCTGGTAGGTTGATATCCATAACTACAAGGTTCACATCATCATTATTTGTAAGCTTGTCATGCATATCATCGCCATCAATGGCTTCAATAACTTTGTAACCTTCGGCTTCAAATAAACTAACGAGGTTTAGTCGAGTTACGTCTTCATCCTCTACGATCAGAATGACTGGCGTTTGCATTGTATATTAACCTTTTCGGAAATTTTATTTACAAAAATTCGGTATTATCAAGCAAAACCGAATACTAGAGATTATAGGATTAGATCCAATTGTTAACAAGTAAAATCAATTTGGATAAAACTTAGCCATAGCTAACAATCGAGATTGCACTTTAAAGTTATGCTGCAATACGTGCTGCTTATTGATATACAGTCGGATTTTATTTCCTTCTTGAACCAGAGAGGCTATTCCGCCTTTCTCTAAAAAGCGAATACTTTCACCTATCGTTAAAGTATTTAATGAAATTGTATCGGTCCAAAGTGGAAGTATATCATTTTCTAATGTTTCATCAATGTATGTGATATCACAAATCTGAGAAAGTTCAGAAATTTGCTGAGTTTTTTTCACTAAAATAACGTTGATAGGTTTTTTGTTAATTTGCAGTTCACTTTTGTCCTTTAGGAACGACCCGTCCTGTTTCTACATTATAAAAACAGAAAGAAATAGGTGGAGGATCCATGCTTTCAGTAAACTTAGTGAACTTAGCAATTTGATATAAAAACGCCGATTTTACTTGTTCTGGTGATTTTGCAAAACTCGGGGTGGCGTATATAACAAAAGCAAAAAGGCAACATATGATTTTCATCATGCATTACCTTCAGATAAGGGCAGAGTAATAATAAAATGAGCACCCTCGGTATTTAACTCATCGTGAATTATTGTACCGCCTAAGGCTTGGGTTACCAGGTTATAAACTAAATGCATACCTAGTCCACTTCCACCTTCGCCTCGTTTGGTTGTCACAAATGGGTCGAAAATACGTTTTCGAATCGTCTTTTCAACACCAACGCCATTATCGAAATAGTGAATAATAAAGCTGCTTTCATTGCGCTCAACGTTAAAGGTGATCTCGTTATCAAGCTCGTCGCTAAAACCATGGATCACAGAGTTACTCAATAACTGCTGTAACACCTGCTGTAATGGTCCCGATTTAGTCTCAATACTAAAGTCATTATTGCAGTTAATCGTGATTTTAGGGTTGCGATATTGTATTTCTGAGCGCATCGACATAATCACATCATTTAATAAATTATATAAGTTTACGTTAGTGGTTATTTCGACATCCTGATTAACTGCCACTTTCTTAAAGCTTGAGACTAGCTCTGCGGCTCGGTTTAAGTTGCGATAGATAAGATCTAGATTTTCAATGCCATCAGTTATAAAGCGTTTTAAATGTGCTGAGGTGAGTGTTTTTTGCTCAAACTGCGCGTTGATTTCTGCCAGCTTGTCACGCAGCAAAGTTGAACCCGTAATACCTAAGCCGATAGGTGTATTTACCTCATGGGCTACACCTGCAACCATTTGCCCTAAAGAGGCCATTTTTTCATTTTCTACTATTTGATTTTGGTATTGATGCATACGCTCAAGTGTATTGAGTAGTTCTTGGTTAGCCTCACGCAAGGCAATAGTACGTTGATTTACTTTCTCTTCAAGACTTTGGTTAAGCTGTTTTATTTCTTGTTTGTCTTTTTCGTGGCGCTCGATTTGCTTTTGGGTTCGGGCAAGCATGATATTTAAGCTGCTAGAAAGCTGATTAATTTCATCGACATTAGTTTTTTGTGCGCGAGTATCATAGTTATGGTTTTTTGACACATCTTGAAGCAAGTTACTCAGTTCATCAATTGGGTTCGCAATACGTTTTTGAATACGCAGAGCAACAAAATACACCAACACTAAAACAAATAGGGTTAGTAAAATATCAATAAAGATTTTACGGTTAATATACTGATTGAGCCTATCTAAGCCACCACGAACATAGGCATAGCCAATCACTTCTCCTTCATATTTGATTGGTTTTATTAATTCTATTACATCATCTTTAAACTTTGGCTCAGACAGATCGCTGATACTGTTTACTTTGATAGGAACTGGCGGAGTTCTATTGGCGTTAAAGCTGCTGAAAAAAACAGGCTCATTCGATAATTCGTCAATTGCGTATATGTGAATGTTTTTAATGAGCGGCACTGTCTCGAAAGATTTTAGGCGCTCTGTTTCAGTTTCGTTATCATCAAATAACACTGTGACCTGGGCGTTATATGCAATAATTTCAGATAGAATAGTTATTTTATCGACAATTAAGGCTTTTTGTTCTTTTACATCTAGGTAGGTCGAAATAGAGATAGACAAAGACAAGCACAACGCAGTAACAAGCATAACCGCATTAGTTAATGCCTTACGAATACTCGTTTGTGCCGATAAAATTGACATGCGCTATAGAAAGCCTAAATTTTTATTTTATTAGTAAGAGTTTAGTCTAGCAAAGACATTTAAAAGTAACTAAATATTTTAAAAAATATTTTTGCTACGAATAAGCTATTTACTCAACTTTTATTTAGCTGAGTAAACTGCAAATTTTGTATTTTTGAAATCGGTACTGTATTGGCCAAATTGCGCTTCTAAAATAGGTGGGTATTTTAAGAAGCTGTTTGCAACTATGGTCAGTTTACCTTGCTTACTCAAGTGTTGCTTTGCAGAGCTAAGAAATGCCTCGGCAATGGTGTAATCAGTGGCAATACCGGTGTGGAAAGGAGGGTTACTGATGATTAAGTCGAATTTACCATTAATATCAGATAAGCCATCACTTAATACCGCTTGGCCTTTAAGGTTATTTAATGCAAGTGTTTGCTCTGTGGCGTAAGTAGCAAGAGCACTTACATCGCTACATACAAACTCAAGCTCAGGCTGCTTTTTTCCTAAATAAGTAGCAATAATGCCTGCGCCACATGCAAAGTCGAGCACTTTACCCTTGCTAATACTTGGCGCATTATTTAGAAGTACCGCGGTACCTACATCAAGCGCACCGTGGTTAAATACGCCCGGCACACTAATCGCCGTAAATTCAATATCGCCGGCTTTCACTTGAAATTGCTTATGATAACGACCGATAGCAAAGTTATCGTTTAGCGTAAGCTCAGAGAATAAATACAAAATACAGTGCTTGGCACTATCGATTTTGTTACTAAAACCACAGTGATCTTTTAGTTGTTTCTCTGCTGATTTAACACCGCTTTTATTTTCACCTACCACAAATAGTTGCGCGTCTTGATGACAAACAGCACGAATGTTATCGAGGCACATTTGTGCTTCGGGCTTAGCTTTTGGGTAATAATAGATAACTAAATCGTAGTTATTATCTGGAATAGTGTGGCTAACCACAGCATGTACACCGGCAATTTTGCTAGCATACATGGCATTTGCGTGGTTATAACTGAACGCAGTAATTTTTGCGTCAGGGTTTAGCGTTTTAAGTTCGCGTAAGAAGCCATCTTGCTCAAAGTTAACCACTAAAATCGATTGTCCAACAAGTTCGTCTTCATTTCGAAGCAATAATAAACTTGGGTTGGTTAACTTACTCATGCTGCTTTACCTTTTGTTACTTAGTACGCTCAAACATTAGATCCCATACGCCGTGACCTAAACGGTGACCGCGCTGCTCAAATTTTGTCAGTGGACGTGAATCTGGGCGAGGAACGTAATCGTTAGTTTCTGACTGGTTTTTGTAACCTTCAGCAACTTGCATTACTTCAAGCATATGCTCAGCATAATTTTCCCAGTCAGTCGCCATATGGAAAACACCGCCAATTTTTAATTTGCTACGTAACTTTTGCGCAAACTCTGGTTGTACGATACGACGCTTATGGTGACGTTTTTTATGCCATGGATCAGGGAAGAATAATTGCAGCTTAGATAAGCTTTCATCGGCAATACAATCAGCTAGAACTTCAACTGCATCGTGTTCGAATACGCGTAAGTTTGTTACACCTGCCTCGTCGGCATCCATTAAACAGGCACCTACACCTGGGCGGTGAACTTCAATACCGATGAAGTTAAGCTCTGGTGCGTTTTTAGCCATTTCGACTAGCGATTTACCCATACCAAAACCGATTTCTAGTACCACATCGTTATCGTTACCAAACACTTCTTTTAGGTTTAGCATGCCATTTTTATGCTCAAGGCCCATCGTTGGCCAACACTTCTCGATGGCTGCCGCTTGGCCTTTTGTGAGGCGACCTTCGCGCTTTACGAAACTACGAATCGTGCGGATGTATTTACCCTCTTGCTTTGCTTGCTCGAGGTTTGGGTTACTTGAGTCACTCATATATTTTGGCCTGATAAAAATACTGACGATAGAAAAAGGGTGCGTATTATCCCTGACCTGCGCCTTGAGTACAATAGTCTGGGCTTGTTTATCTTATGAGATTAATATTGCAGCCATATGCTAGCTATTTAGGTAAAGTAGGGGCTGTTCGACTTGCTTGGCCTAACCAACTGCAATAGACTTGGCCGCAATGAGCTTCAGCAAGTAAAGATGTTATTTTGAATTTAAGCAATAAGGAGTCAACTTGGTTTGCAAACCAAGTGGTTGACTGGTACCACCTTCACGGCCGTAAAACTCTCCCTTGGCAGTTAAATAAAACCCCTTATAAGGTATGGATCTCTGAGGTCATGCTACAGCAGACTCAAGTGGTGACTGTTATTCCATACTTTGAAAAGTTTATGCAAAGCTTTCCTGACATTATTGCGCTTGCTAATGCCGATGAAGATCAGGTGTTACACCATTGGACTGGCCTTGGCTACTACGCCCGAGCGCGTAACTTACATAAAACGGCAAAAATAGTCCGTGATAACTACCAAGGTGAGTTTCCAACTACGCTTGAAGAAGTAATGGACTTGCCGGGTATTGGTCGTTCAACGGCAGGGGCTATCTTGTCTTTATCGCTTGGTCAACATCATCCAATTTTAGATGGCAATGTTAAACGAGTGCTAGCACGCTTTTTTATGGTTGAAGGCTGGTACGGAGTGAAAAAGGTCGAAAATCAACTTTGGTCATTATCATCGCAATTAACGCCTAAAGAGTCGGTTACTGAGTTTAATCAGGCAATGATGGATTTAGGTGCAAGCCTTTGTTCACGTAGTAAGTTTGACTGTGAGCCTTGTCCTTTGAATAGTAAATGCCTTGCTTTTAAAGAAGGTAAAGTAAAAGAGTTCCCGCATTCAAAGCCTAAAAAAGCTATACCGAAAAAGTCATGCCATCAGCTCATTCTAGCCTGCGACAATAAAGTGCTTATGGAAAAGCGCCCAAGCTCAGGGATATGGGGTGGATTGTTTGGCTTTTTTGAGTTTAGCGAATTAACTGAGTTAGAAACATTTTTATCCCAGCATGGTTTATCAAACAATACGCAAGCACTTGAAGCCTTTACCCATGTATTTTCGCATTTTGAGCTAACCATCAATCCACATGTTTTAACCTTGCCGAGCATTCCAGATCTCATTAATGAACGACAACTGGTTTGGTATCCGCTTGATGAGTCTGTTGAGGTTGGTCTTGCTGCACCAACGAAAAAGCTGGTTAAACAATTAAGCGCAATAGATTACAATAGCATCACGCAATAAGAGTAGAGAGCAATTATGGCACGTACAGTATTTTGTCAAAAGTTACAAAAAGAAGCTGAAGGCTTAGGCTTCCAACTATACCCAGGTGAGCTTGGTGAAAAGATTTTCAACAACATCAGTAAAGAAGCGTGGATAATGGCAACACAAGCAAACAATGCTGATCAACGAAAAACACCTGAACATGATGGACCCAGAGCACCGTGCTTTTTTAGAAGAGCAAATGGTGGGTTTCTTATTTGAAGGTAAAGACGTAGAAATAGAAGGCTACCGTCCACCAGAAAAATAAGCGCATAATCAAAAGTAAAAAGGGCCGTAATGGCCCTTTTTAATCTGTATTATTCAGCTTCTTGTTCGGCTTTGTTAATTTGTTCTTTTAAGAACTGAGCCACCTTAGAGTATTCAATTTCGAAACTATCTCTAAGTGCAATTAATTCGTCGCTTGTAGGCTCGCCTTCTTTGCAGGTTTGTTCAAATCCAGCGGCAAGCTCAGCAACCTTCATTGCTCCTATGGTTTTCGAAATTGACTTTAGCTGATGGCAAGAAGTGATAATTTTATCTAAATCATATTCTATAACCCCAGCGTTTACCTCTTTACTGAGTTGATTACTCTGTTCTAAATACATCTTAAAGAAACGTAGCTTCTTCGCTTCATCATTGACATATTTACCTAGCACATCCATATCAATTGGTGTTGTAAGTTTTTTACTTTCCAATTTTGCAGCTTCTGGGTTTGCTTTATAAGCACATTTATGAAGTGTTCCTTCAAGCACATTTAGCTCAACAGGTTTTGTAATGTAATCGTTCATGCCTATGCTTAAGCAACGCTCTTTTTCACCTTTAAGCGCATTAGCTGTTATAGCAATTACATAAGGCTGGGCGTTGATATCTTCAAGTTGCGATGCTTCATGGCGTATTTTTTCTACCATATCGTAACCAGACATTTTTGGCATGTGTAAATCAGTTAAGATAATAGAGTGCTTACCTTCACGCCATGCTTCTAAACCTTTCTCACCATTTTCAGCCATTTCAACACCATAGCCTAGTAGATGTAGCTGATCGGTCAGCACTTGCTGATTTAGCACGTTATCTTCAACAAGAAGTACTAACTTGTTTTCTTCACGAGCCTTATCAACACTTAGGTAGTCGTTAAATGATTTGGTAGAAGAAATTTGTTTAGGCTTATGTAATCCAGCTGCCACGAGAAGTGACATCATAAAGTTTGACTTACATAATGGTACTGCATTTAGATAAAAAATATTCTTATGATTTACGGCAGCTTCATCTAATCTACTTAAGACGATAACTTGCTGATTATTATCTTCTAAAGTGTAAAGTAAGCGACGTAAGATATAGTTAATATCTTCCATGGTTTCGATCCCATCAAGGATCCAAATCAGCTCTTTTCGGTCCTGCTCAACTTCAATTTGCTCATTGTTTTGGGCGATAACTGGTGTTGCCCCCATAAATGATAAATAACGTGTCAGTAGTTTTTTTCGACCGTCATGATTAGAGGCCACAACAACTCTTTGATCTTTCATGACTTGTTTGTGAGCATAATCAACTTTACCTTGTGTACTAAAAGGTAATTCAACGACAAACTCACTGCCAATACCTAAGTCACTGGTTACAGAAATTGAACCCAACATTAGTTCGGTTAAGCTTTTACAAATCGATAAACCTAACCCTGTGCCACCGTATTCGCGGGTTATTGACCCTTCAGCTTGAATAAATGGATTAAATATTTCGCGAAGCTGCGCTTGCGTCATCCCTTTACCGTTATCTAATACACTAAAGCGTAATGTGTAGTGATCAGTGGTGTTTTGTGCAACCTCCACCGAAATTTTTACATGACCTTTTTGCTTGTCGTCTGTGCTAGTGAACTTAATTGCATTACTACATAGATTGTAAAGTACTTGGCGAACTCGTACTGTGTCGCCAATTAGGTTTGTTGGGATATCGGGCGCAATAGCGAGCTCTAGCTCAAGGTCACGCTTTTTGGCAACCGATGATAAAACACGGGCAACTTCTTCAATCGTGTCAGATACTGAAAAAGGAATGTTATCGATATTTAATTTACCCGCTTCGATTTTCGAGAAATCGAGAATGTCATCTAATATCCCTAATAACGAAAATGCAGAATCACGAATAATTGTACTTAGTCTATGTTGCGCACCATCAAGCTCTGTTTGGCGAAGTAAATCAATTGTGCCAATAACACCGTTCATTGGGGTGCGAATCTCATGGCTCATGGTAGCCAAGAAAGTGGTTTTAGTTTCGTTTGCTTGTTCAGCTTTTAGAGTTGCTTGCTCAAGAGCGAGAGTACGATTTTGTACCTCTGTCTCTAGGCTGTTTTGTAATTTTTGCAAATCAGCTTGTGCTGCTTTGTTCTCGGTAATTGCTGATTCAACTTTTTTAAGTAATTGATTTACATGCTTTGCGACAGAGTCTAGGCCAAAGTCAAGGGTTTCAGTTACTTGCCCTTGGTAGTCCGCATTGTCAGTAATAGCTTTTAGCTCTTTATTTAACGATGAACTACTTTTACTAAAACGCTTATTGATAAAAATACTCAGGGCAAAAGATAATATAATTAAAGCTAGAAGCGTTAAGCCAGCAAGACCGATTGAAAGCACAGAAGATTGTGTAATAGGCTGCTCAATAGGGTGTTGTTTCACAATTAACTCGCCAACAGGCTGGTCATTAAATTCAAGAACAGTATGTATTAGTGTTTTTTCAGCTAGTTGTTGATTGACTTTAGTGGGTTGAATAAGCTCTTTGTTGTTTGCATAAACTAAAGAAACATCACCGTTAAACTCGTATCTATATAAATAGTAATCAAAGCCAGTATTAAGAAGTAAGCTTAAATCCAGTACTTCTTTTACTTTATCTTGCCCTGGCATTGTTAAAGCACTAACAAGGGGGGCACGCAATTGATTTGAAACTTGAATGGCCGTTAAATTTGGCTGCAACTCTTTTACTGGTGCTTCATCATTAGTTGGATAAAACGAAAAAGCAACGACCGCTAACAGGGTGATGACGAGATTCGTAATTATAAAAAGCGGTAGTAAGCCTTTTACAGGTGAATTCGATTTACTTGGCATGGTTCTTATCCAACAATTTTACAGCTAGGTACATTTCCTTGATATTTAGACAATCCTACCATCTGTGAAGAAAAATTCATCACGTTTTTAACAGAGGTAACTCTTTTATGATGAGAGTCAATTTAAAAGCATAAAAGTTGTTGGTTAAATATGCTAAAAACTATTGAAATCAGCAATCTTGATTGAAAACTGTGCAAACAGTTAGAATCCTCAAAAAAAAGTTGACTTGAGAAGGCAAAACCCGTTTAATACGCCGCACGCCCAGATAGCTCAGTCGGTAGAGCAGAGGATTGAAAATCCTCGTGTCGGTGGTTCGATTCCGCCTCTGGGCACCATTATTTAGTATATTGGTGTTTAACTTATGATTTAAACATCAATATCGTGCCAAGCACACAGATTTAGTGTGCCGACTTAGCTCAGTTGGTAGAGCAACTGACTTGTAATCAGTAGGTCATCCGTTCAACTCGGATAGTCGGCACCATTTATTTTTAAACGAAAGTTTAAAATGCCCAGATAGCTCACTCGGTAGAGCCATCGGGAATTGCATTGAAAATCCTTGTTGATTTTCTGCATAAAACTAAATTTTGCCCAGATAGCTCAGTCGGTAGAGCAGAGGATTGAAAATCCTCGTGTCGGTGGTTCGATTCCGCCTCTGGGCACCATTATTTGATAATCTCTTTTAAAGTGATTATAGTGCACAACGCACACGATTTTAGTGTGCCGACTTAGCTCAGTTGGTAGAGCAACTGACTTGTAATCAGTAGGTCATCCGTTCAACTCGGATAGTCGGCACCATTTATTTTAATAGTTAGCATTTAGCTAATTGTTTTGCCCAGATAGCTCAGTCGGTAGAGCCATCGGGAACTGCATTGAAAATCCTTGTGGATATTCTGCATAAAACTAAATTTTGCCCAGATAGCTCAGTCGGTAGAGCAGAGGATTGAAAATCCTCGTGTCGGTGGTTCGATTCCGCCTCTGGGCACCATTATTTATAATCACAACGTGATTAAGTGCATAGCACACAAATTCAGTGTGCCGACTTAGCTCAGTTGGTAGAGCAACTGACTTGTAATCAGTAGGTCATCCGTTCAACTCGGATAGTCGGCACCATTTATTTAAACATCAAGCATCTAGCTTTTTGTTATGCCCAGATAGCTCAGTCGGTAGAGCCATCGGGAATTGCATTGAAAATCCTTATGGATATTCTGCATGAAACTAAATATTGCCCAGATAGCTCAGTCGGTAGAGCAGAGGATTGAAAATCCTCGTGTCGGTGGTTCGATTCCGCCTCTGGGCACCATTAATTTAAAGCCTCGCAATCGCGAGGCTTTTTTGTTTTACCCCCTCCAAATCACGATTTTACTTCCGTAGGCGTGAACTTTAAAGAGCTATCAGCTTCCAGGCGTCAGCTATCAGATTGAAAAGTGCCTACACTCAGTTTCAGATAAATGCTCATCCGTATATGTAAATTTATTACACGCTAATAAACTCTTGGAAAAAGAGAGAAGCTAGATCAAAGTTCTGATAGCTGATAGCTGATAGCTGATAGCTGATAGCTGATAGCTGATAGCTGATAGCTGATAGCTGATAGTTTGCAACTTACCTCCATTTTCCTACCATTCATCGTCCCCAAATGTCAGGCAGTGTAATGTTATGTAAAGTCAGTTGAGCAAAACTTAACGTGGTGCTTGAATTACACTCATAAATAGATGTTTTTCAGGTTTTTAGAATGAATTGGCAATATAAGCCGAGTTTATTGGCTTTAAGTGTAATTTTGCTAAGTGCATGTGCGAGCCAGCCGACTCACAATGAACGAGTTGCTGAGCTTGAGACAGTACCAAGTGCATGGCAGCAACTCCCTTCTAGCGATAAAGCGCTTGCTGTTGAAGATAACTGGTTGCAGCAATTACACGACCCTCAAGTTTTTACTTTAGTTGAGCAAGCATTAGCCCATAACCAAGCGATTTTACAAGCGGGCTATGATGTCGCGATTAAAGAGCAGCAGCTTATTGCTGCTGGGGCTGATTTATGGCCAAGCCTTGATTTATCAAAACGTGCGAGCCGTAGTAAAGATAACCGCCCTGTTAGTTATAACAACGCCAGCTCAGCATCATTAGAATTAAGCTACGAAGTTGATTTATGGGGTAAATTATCAGCCTCAGAACGACAAGCAAATCTTGAATACCTAGCTGAAAAAGCCACATTTGAGCAAAGCAAACAACAATTAGTTGCTGATGTGGTAGCGGGTTGGTTTGATGTTATTACGAATCACAAATTACTTGAACTATACAAGCAGCGTGAGCAAAACGCAGAAAAAAATTTAGATATTATTGAGTCAGGTTATCGCCAAGGTTTAAATGAAGCGCTTGATGTTTATCTTGCTCGGAATGAGCTAAATACTGAGCGCTCAAACATTGCCGCGCAGCAAGCAACGTTAACTAAATCAATTCGTGATTTAGAGCGTTTAACAGGCCAATACCCAACTGGCGCGTTAAGCGTTAGTGCAGATTTACCTCTACTCGACAGTGCCATTCCACTTGGTTTACCTTCAGAGCTTATCACTCGCAAACCTGAGTTAATGGCAAGCTGGTATCAATTGCTTAGCACCGACGCTGGGCTTGCTTATGCGCATAAACAGCGTTTTCCGAGCTTAAATCTTTCTGCATCAATCAGTGATGGCACAGATAGAGTGAGCGACTTATTTTCGCCTTCAAGCTTAGCGTGGTCGCTGATTGGTAATATTTCGATGCCAATTTTTGAAGGTGGTCGCTTAAAAGCCAATGAAGAACAAGCAAGGTTAAACGTTAAGCGCCAAGAGCAAGCGTATCTTGCCACACTTTACGATGCCTTTAACGATGTTGAAACAGCCATCAGCCAAGAGCAAGCGCTTAAAGTACGCTACGAAAAAACCTTAGAAGCGCAAGAAAATGCCATTACCGCAGAGGCATTAGCGTTTGAACAATATCAAAGTGGTTTAGTTACCTACACCACGGTACTCGATGCACAAGACCGTTCGTTCAATGCGCAAAGTTCGGTAATCGAACTTAAAAACCAATTAATTATCAACAGAATCAACTTACATATTGCCCTTGGTGGTGATTTTAGTGAAGCAAACAGCGAAGTAGCAGAGCAATAATCATGAATAGCAAGACACGTAAAATTTTAATTCCATTGGTAGTGATCGTTGTGACGGTACTGCTTGTCATGTTTATTAAAGGCAACCCGCCTCAAGCAAACCGCTTTTCTTCACCGCCAAAAGCAAAAGTAAATGTGGCAGTTAAGAGCCTAACACCAGAAACCTATCAGGTGATGATTGATAGTTTTGGCACCGTAAAGCCACGTACGCAAAGTATGCTAGTCGCGCAGGCTTCAGGGCAAATTATCGAAATTAGTGAGCAATTTCGTGAAGGTGGCTTTTTCGAAAAAGGCGATGTGTTGTTGCAATTAGATGATAGAGATCACCGCGCCGAAGTAAAATCAGCACAAGCAGCTTTATTAACCGCTGAGCAAAGCCTACTTGAAGAGCAAGCTCGTGGTCGTCAAGCAATTACCGATTGGGAGCGATTAGGAAAGGGTGAACAAGCAAGTAGCCTGGTACTGCGTAAGCCACAACTTGCAGCAGCCGAAGCAAGTGTATTGTCTGCCCAAGCGACGCTTGAAAAAGCGAAACTTGATTTAGAGCGTACAAAAATCACTGCTCCATACGCGGGGCGAGTTTTAAGTCGCAGCGTAGATTTAGGGCAAGTGGTGAGTAATAACATGGAACTTGCCAGTATTTATGCCATTGACCGTGTTGAAATTCGCTTACCAATCAAAAATAAAGATCTGCCGTTCATTAACTTACCAGAGCAATTTCGTGATGGTGCTAAAAATAGTGCCGGTTCACTCGTTAAATTTAGCTCAGATCTTGTTGGTAAACAGCAATGGCAAGGTCAAGTTATTCGCACCGAAGGTGCCATTGATGAAAGCGCGCAGCAGCTTTATGTGGTTGCACAAATTAACGACCCTTACAAAGCCACTTCAGCTAATCAATACCCAATTAAAATTGGTCAGTACATCAAAGCGCAAATTACCGGCAAGGCGATTGAAAATGCCATTGTGATCCCAAACAGTGCTATTTACCAAGGCACCTATGTTTATGTTGAAGAGCAAGGTGTGTTGCGTCGCAAAAACATCTCACTGGCTTGGCAAAACGCGACTCAAGCTATGGTTGCCGAAGGCTTATCAGCAGGAGATCACTTAGTGATTACGCCGCTTGGTCAAGTTAGCTCAGGTACCCAAGTGACGGTAATGGGAAGCGAAGCGTATCAAGCTACGCGTGGTAAAGCACAGCGTCCAAGCCGTGAAGAGCTTGAAAAGCAAGCAAAAGAGCAAGGTATTACCGTTGAAAAATTAATTGAACAACGCCGCGCTGCTCGTAAGCAAGGAGCGCAATAATGATAGCTTGGTTTACAAAGAATCATGTTGCAGCAAACTTATTGCTGATCAGCATTTTATTAGCGGGGCTATTTAGCGTATCGACGCAAATACCACTCGAAGTGTTCCCGTCATTTGAAGCAGACCGCATTAGTGTAAGTGTTACCCTACGTGGCTCAACACCTGAAGATGTTGAAAAAGGTGTCGCTATCCGTATTGAAGAAGCGGTGCAAGATCTCGAAGGCGTAAAGCGCATAACTAGCCGCTCATCAGAAGGTTCTGCCTCGGTATCAATTGAAGTCGATACCGGCTATGACCCACGGGAGCTATTAGCCGATATTAAAAGCCGGGTTGATGCCATTAACACTTTTCCGGTTGATGCCGAAAAACCGGTTGTAGCCCTTGCACAGCGCACTCGTGAAGTAATAGCGGTAACCGTGTCGAGTGAATACGGCGAAAAAGAAACTTTAGAATATGCCGAACATGTACGTGATGACTTATTACGCTTGCCAGAAATCACTCAGGTAGAGCTAAGTGGGGTGCGAGATTACGAAATTGCTATTGAAGTAAGCCAAGATACATTACGCCAATATGATTTACGCTTATCGGACATTTCTTCAGCAATTAGTAATTCAAGTACCGATGTTTCTGCTGGTAACTTAAAAACCGAAGGGGGAGATGTACTCATTCGTTCAAAAAGGCCAAGCCTATCGTAAAGATGAGTTTGCCCAAGTTGTGGTGAAGTACCAAGCTGATGGTACCATTATTCGCCTAGGTGATATTGCCCGTATTACCGATGACTTCGAAGAAACCCCAGTCCGTACTCGCTTCAATGGTAAGCAAGCGGCATTTATTGATGTGTATCGTATTGGTCCGCAAAGTGCGATTGAAGTTGCTGATGCGGTAAAAAATTACATTACCGAGCATCAAAGTCAGCTGCCTGAAGGATTTGAGTTAAGCTTTTGGGATGACGACTCTGAAATAGTGAAAAGCCGTATTGCGACGCTAACAACCAATGCTATTCAGGGTGGCATTTTAGTTCTTGCATTACTTACCTTGTTCTTGCGTCCTGCCATTGCGTTTTGGGTGTTTATTGGTATTCCTGTGTCATTCATGGGCGCGTTTTTAGCGATGCCAATTTTTGGTATTACGCTTAATGTAATGAGTCTATTCGGCTTTATTTTGGTACTCGGTATTGTTGTTGATGATGCCATTGTGACCGGTGAAAACGTCTACACCCACCTAAAAACAGCCGAAAATGGTGAACAAGCTGCTATTCGTGGTACGCAAGAAGTTGCGACACCCGTTACCTTTGGTGTACTTACAACGGTTGCAGCATTTTTACCATTAGCCTTTATCGAAGGTAACCGTGGTGCCTTATTTGCGCAAATTCCTGTTGTCGTTATTCCGGTATTACTTTTCTCTTTAATTGAGTCTAAATTTGTTCTGCCGGCTCACTTAAAGTACTTAAAACTGCGCAGCGAAAAAAGTAATCCGTCAAAACTGCAGCAGTTTCAGCAGCGTTTTGCCGATGGCTTTGAACGCGCCATTATGAAGTACTATCAGCCGCTACTAAATGTTGCGCTAAAGAATAAATTAGCAACGGTCAGCTTGTTCGTAGGTATTTTCTTTATCATTTTGACCCTGATCACCAGCGGTTGGACAAAGTTTATATTCTTCCCGCGTATTCCAAGTGAAACCGTTCGCGCAGAGCTAACATTCCCTGCAGGAACACCGTTTGAAGTGACCAACAAATACATCATCGATATGTCAGATAAGGCCAAAGAGCTACAAGACAAGTATCGCGATGAAGATGGTCAAAGCGTGATTTTAAATATTTTGGCAACCACAGGTGGCCGTGGTGGTTCATCAAATACAGGTAGTGTGCGCTTTGAAATCACACCAGCCGAAAAACGTGAATCAGATATTGGCTCTCGAGAGCTTGCCAGTGAATGGCGTGACCTTATCGGTATTATACCGGGCGCAGAGAGTGTAACTTTCCGTGCTGAGTTTGGTCGCAGTTCAGACCCTATTGATGTGCAGCTAAGCGGCAGTTCAATCGACACCCTTGAAGCTGTAGCAGAAAAGGTAAAAGAGCGTTTAGCTACTTACCCAACTGTTTACGAAATTGCCGATAGCATGTCAGATGGTAAAGACGAGCTGCAAATTGAGCTAACAGAGCAAGGTTTGGCACTTGGTTTAAACCGTGTTGATGTATCGCAACAAGTGCGTAATTCGTTCTTTGGTGCGCAAGTTCAACGTATTCAACGTGGCCGCGATGATGTGCGTGTAATGGTGCGTTTGCCAATTGAAGAGCGTCGCTCTGTTGCTGATTTAACAGATATTTTAATTAAAACCCCAACGGGTGGCACAGTGCCATTGTCGCATGTGGCAACCTTAGTACCGGGGCAAAGTCCATCGTCTATTTATCGTATTGATCGCTATCGTACGTTGAATGTGACAGCCGATGTTGAAAAATCAAATACCAATATGACAGTACTGCAAGCAGACTTAAAAACTTACTTAGATGAGCTAATGGTGCAATACCCTGGTGTTGATTACTCGCTCGAAGGTGAAGCCAAAGAGCAGCGAGAATCATTTGGTTCACTCGCTTGGTACCTGGTGTTTGTATTCTTTATTATTTATGCGTTATTAGCGATACCGTTTAAATCATATATGCAGCCATTAATTGTGATGAGTGTTATTCCGTTTGGCATGATAGGTGCGGTAATGGGTCACTGGGTAATGGGCATGGAGTTAACCATTATGAGCCTACTTGGCATGCTAGCCTTGATAGGCGTTGTAGTGAATGACTCTCTAGTATTGGTCGATTTTATCAATAAGAAGCGTGAAGAGGGCGGTGATTTACTTGAAACTGTTAAGCTTGCAGGGGCGGCACGTTTTCGCCCAGTAATGCTAACTAGTTTAACCACCTTTATTGGTTTAATGCCGCTGTTATTTGAAAAAGCAACGCAAGCACAATTCCTTATTCCAATGGCCGTAAGCCTGGGCTTTGGGATTATCTTCGCAACGCTGATCACCTTACTATTAGTGCCAGTTAATTACCTACTAATGGAGCGCTTTCAGGGATGGTTTAAGTAGGGTTCGATAGGTTGAAAACATGTGTGTTGGGTAGAGTGAAGTGAAACCCAACGCACAGGAGCAATCAGCTTTCAGAACAAAAAAGTTAGCGAGTTAGAAAGGGGAAAGAGTAAAGTTAGATTGTGCCAGCACATTGCTATGGCTAAACCCGGTGCCGTAGGCGTGAAATTTATTTCGCGCGATATTTCTTAAATAACGGGTAAGTCGTAGGTCGGGCTTTAGCCCGTAGGTTGGGTAGAGCGAAGCGAAACCCAACGCATGGGAGATATTAGTCGTCAGAAGTCAGATAAAAATAAGTTAGCGAGTTAGCAAGGGGAAAGAGTAAAGTTAGTACCGTAGGCGTGAAATTTATTTCGCGCGAATAAGAATAATAAGCTCTTGTATAAAAGAAAAACTACATGGAAGATTTTCGATAGCTGATAGCTGATAGCTGATAGCTGATAGCTGATAGCTGATAGCTGATAGCTGATAGCTGATAGCTAATAGCTGATAGTGTTCCCCAAGTATGCGGTGCCCGGTGTCAGTCCTGAAACCTTGAGGTTTCAGGGCGGGGATCTGCGGTCTACCGTAGGCTTCTCGGTACATGCCGAGCTTGCACAATAGTAAACGAACAGAAACCCTAACATAAAATTTATCGGCTCAGGGACTTAACCAAGCTCCTGCACCCTAGGGAACACCTTCAGTATATAAGACAAGTTTCAATCCTTAAACCATAGAAGTAAAAAAAGCGGATCGTTCGCGTAGTTTTTCCCCACCTTTAACTGCTTATTTACTTTTCAGATTGCTTTTTGACCTCAATCATACAATTAATTGGAGTTGCGATTTATCGAGTGGTAGCATGGCGTTACTTAGCCGAACAAAGAAAAAGTTATGAGCACGTTACCTGATTACCAACAAGCCCAATTGTTATTAGAAAAGAATGAAATTTTTGTCGCACCAGCAGAAGCCCATGGTGTGATCAGTGGTTTATTAGCCTGTGGCATCAATATCGAAGCCGACGAATACTTAGGTTTATTAAGCGATGTATTTAACGATGGCTTAGCCTTCAATAAAGATTTAAAAGCATTTTTTGCTGATGTGTATTCTCAGGTTGTTGCCAGCTTCAGCGATGAAGAATTTCAATTTGACCTATTCTTACCAAGCGACGACGAAACACTGATCGATTTAGCCAATGGCTTAGTATCTTGGGTATCGGGTTTTATGCTTGGTTTTGGTTTAAAACAAAAAGATTACGGCAAGTTATCTGCTGATGTGAAAGAAGTGATCAGCGATTTTAGTGAAATTACCCGCCTAGACACCATGTTTGAAGAGACCGAAGAAGACAGCCAAGCACTGCACGAAGTGATTGAGTATGTGCGTGTTTCTGCGCTGTTATGTTTTGCTGAGTTAGGTAAAGAGCCAGCAGATAAAAACCCTAAGAAGACCCTTCACTAATCAAATTACAGAGGTTTAGCATGTCGTCTATTGCAATCGATAAAGCTGAATTTAAAGCCCGTCGCGAGCGCTTGCTTGCGATGATGGATAAAAATAGCGTGGCTATCATTCCTGCGGCAGGAGAAGTAACACGTAGCCGTGATACTGAATATGCATTTCGTCAAGACAGTGACTTTTTCTACCTAACAGGATTTAACGAACCGGATGCGGTTTTAGTGCTTTGCCCGTCAAGCGATACACCAAGTACCCTAATTTGCCGTAACAAAGATAAACTAGCTGAAATTTGGCATGGCCGTAGAATTGGCTTCGAAAAAGCTAAATCTGAGTACTTATTCGACGCAACTAGCCCACTTAGTGAACTAGATGAACAATTATTAGATTTGGTGAACGGCCAGCAGATTTTATTTTATGCACAAGGCACTTACGCAAATTTCGATGCAAAGGTTTGGGATTTATTAAACACCCTTCGCGGCGCACCTAAAAAAGGCTATAAAGCCCCACATACCATTAAAGATATTCGTGGTTTAGTGCATGAAATGCGTTTGTTTAAATCTGACGCAGAATTAAACATTATGCGTACAGCGTGCGAAATTAGTGCACAAGGCCATATTCGCGCTATGCAGTTTGCCAAACCTGGCGCAACTGAATACCAATTAGAAGCTGAGCTTCATCATCATTATGCAATGAATGGTGCTCGTCATCCTGCTTATGGCACGATTGTCGGCAGTGGCGATAACGCCAACATTTTGCACTACACACAAAATGATGCTGAGCTAAAAGATGGCGATTTAGTGTTAATTGACTCTGGCTGTGAACTTGAAGGTTATGCGGCAGATATCACACGTACTTTCCCAATCAATGGCAAGTTTAGCGAACCACAAGCGGCGCTTTACAATATTGTATTAGCAGCTCAAGAAGCAGCATTTAGCCAAGTAAAGCCGGGCGGTAGTTTATCGAAAGCGAATGAACTGACCTCAACGGTATTAACACAAGGGCTTATTGATTTAGGCATTTTAACCGGTGAGCTTGATGAGCTAATGGCAAACCAAGCCTGCAAAGCGTTTTACATGCATGGCCTTGGCCACTGGCTTGGGTTAGACGTACACGATGTTGGCGAATATAAGCTTGATGAAAAAGAGCGCGTATTTGAGCCGGGCATGGTGCTCACCATCGAGCCGGGTTTATATATTAGCGAAGATGCAAAAGCACCAGAGCAATATAAAGGCATCGGTATTCGTATCGAAGATAACTTACTTGTCACTCAAGATGGCCATGAAAACCTGACCATTTCGGTTCCTAAAACCATTGGTGACATTGAAGCAGTGATGCAAGCAAACAAAGGCTAGGAGCAAGCGTGGCAAAGCAGTTTGATATTGTCATTATCGGCGGTGGAATGGCGGGTGCAAGTTGTGCACTGGGCCTAAAACAGAGCAATAAGCAGTTATCAATCGCTGTAATTGAAGCAAATGAAGTAAGCGCAGACTATCACCCAAGCTTTGATGATAGAAGCATTGCGCTGGCTCAGCAGTCTGTTCAGTACTTAAAATCAATCAATGCGTTTGATTGCCAAGCGCCATTTGCGGCAGCGATTAAAAAAGTCACTGTGTCTGATCGTGGTCATTTTGGTAAAACGCATATTAATTGCCAAGAATATGGCCATGATGCCCTTGGTTATGTGGTCGAAGTGAACCCATTTGGGCGCAGCCTTCATCAGCAACTTACGCGTACTGATGTTAGTTTGTTTTGCCCTGATACGGTTGCCAAGCTTGAATACCAAAGCGATTTTGCCAATATCACGCTAAGCTCAGGCGAGCAGTTAAGCGCAAAGCTTGTGGTGATTGCCGATGGTGCTCATTCGCAAAGCCGTAAACTGGCTAATATAGAGTTTAATACTCGCGCTTATCAGCAAGCGGCGATTATTGCTAACATCGAAGTGGCTGGTGGTCATCATCATCATGCCTTTGAGCGTTTTACTGAGCACGGCCCAATGGCCCTGTTGCCAATGAGCAATAACCGATACTCACTGGTGTGGTGTATGGAGCCTGAGCAAATTGAGCACACTATGGCGCTTGAAGATGATGCCTTTTTAGCTGCGTTACAAAAAGCATTTGGTTACTGCGGCGGCGCATTTAGCAAAGTGGGTATGCGAGCAAGTTATCCGCTTGTGTATGGTAAAGCAGAATCACTGAGCAGCCACCGTACGGTATTAATTGGTAATGCAGGGCATGCTATTCACCCAATCGCAGGGCAGGGCTTTAATTTAGGCCTGCGTGATGTGCAACTACTGTGTGATATGGCAAATAGAGACGACCTTGGTGATTACGCCTTTACCCGTTATTACAGCCAAACTCGCAGTAAAGATATTACTACCGTGATGACACTCACAGACAGCCTAGTGCGTTTGTTCTCTAACTCATCACGATTGCTCGCGCTTGGTCGCAGCATTGGCCTTTTCTCAATGGATTTATTCTCCTCGTTAAAAACCCCGCTGGCAAAACAGCTTATGGGTCAGGTTAAGCAAGGTAAACGGATATGAAACAAGCACAAGTTTGTATTGTCGGTGGTGGCTGTGTTGGCCTTACGCTAGCACTTGGTTTAGCAAAAGCAGATATCAGCGTTGTGGTGATTGATGCGAGTAAAAATCAAACCTTACCGGGTGATGATTACGCACTTCGCGTGAGCGCATTGAGCCTAGCTAGTCAGGGTTTATTTGAGTCATTAAATGTATGGCCAGAGATCATTAAACAGCGTGCTACACCCTATACGTCGATGGATGTACGTGATCAAGACAGCTTTGGCAAAATTCATTTTGATCATAACGATCTCGACTTACCGCAGCTCGGTCATATCGTCGAAAACGACATTATTCGATACGCTTTAATTAGCGAACTTGAAAAGCAAAGTAATGCCACTTTATTGTTCGAAACCCGCTATCAGCAAATTCATCAAACCGACTCTGATGTGTTTATAACTCTAGAAAGCGGCGAGCCTGTGATTGCTAAATTATTAGTGGCGGCAGATGGTGCTAACTCGGCTATTCGCAAGCAGTTCAACATGCCAATTACTTTTAAAGATTATGACCATCACGCCATTGTTGCCACGGTTAAAACTGCCGATGAGCATAACAACACGGCACGCCAAGTGTTTTTACCAACCGGTACGCTGGCGTTTTTACCCTTGCCAGATAAACACACGCACTCAATTGTATGGTCAACAAGCCCAGAGCATTGCGACACACTTTTAGCACTTGATGATAGTCACTTTAATAAAGCGGTTATGGCAGCCCTCGATGGCCAATGTGGTTTATGTGAAGTTCAAAGTGAGCGCATGGCGTTTCCACTTAAGATGCGTTATGCCCAGCAGTGGGTGTCGGGCAAAGTGGTTTTAATGGGCGATGCAGCGCATACTATTCATCCATTAGCCGGTTTAGGCATGAACCTTGGCCTAAAAGACGCCGCTTATTTAATTGAGCTATTAAGTAATGAGCAAGGCGAGTTTGCAAGTGCACGCACGCTGCGTGATTATGAACGTACTCGTAAGCTTGATGCACAAAAACACATAGCTATGATGCAAGGCTTAAAAGAGCTATTTGCAGGCGCTAACCCATTGAAAAAACTTGTACGTGGTGTTGGTTTAAGCTTAGTTGATAACCTTGGCCCAATTAAACATTTGTTCGCAAAAGAAGCAATTGGTAAATAACACCTAACTAGTTGTTACTATTTAGTTTAAGCCGCAGCTAAGCAATTAGCTGCGGCTTTTTTGCACTTATATGAACGCAAAATGATAGCGCTGTCATTTTTGTTAGTGTATGATTAAATTTTTGTGATTGGTATGGAAATTAAACAGCTCTGTTGGGTTGTATACTAGTTTCCAACCAAATAAAAATAATTAAACTAAGAGAACAATTATGGAAGCAACGGTTGAGTGTGACAACAACACAAAACAAAGCATCTGGCTGCCAATGATATTGGCCGGCTCAATGTTTTTTATCTTAGGGTGTATAACGTGGCTTAATGGTGCAATTACACCATTTTTGCAGCAAATGCTTGAGCTTTCGCCGTTACAAGCTTCGTTTATCATCTCTTCTTTTTATATTGCGGTAACAGTTGCCGGTATCCCATCGGCTATGCTGATCAAGCGCGTTGGTTATAAGAATGGTATGGCGATTGGCTGTGCGATTATGGCTTTATCGGCGCTGATGTATATTCCCGCTGCGAAACTGCAAATGATCGAAATATTCTTGTTCGCACAATTAATGATAGGTGTTGGACAAACCGTACTACAAACCGCTGTTAACCCATACGTGGTTAAAATGGGCTCTGAGAAATCAGCCGCTGTGCGCGTGTGTATCATGGGCTTATTAAACAAATTTGCGGGTGTTATTGTGCCTGTTATTTTTGCGGCTGTAGTTGTAAGCGGTGTGGTTGATGGCGCAGGTAAATTATCGCAAGAACAAAAAGACATTATGGCAAATAGCCTTATCATGCCTTATGTGTTGATTGCTGCTTTAATCATGTTATTTGCTGCCTTTGCTAAATTTGCACCATTGCCTGACTTAGTGTTTGATGAAGACGAAACATCAAACGGCAAAGGGGAAATTAAAGAAACCCTAGCACACCCTCACTTAGTTTTAGGTGTGGTGGGTATTGCTTTATATGTTGCTGTTGAAGTTATTGCCGCAGACACCATTGGCTCGTACGCTTTACAAATTGGCGTTGCTGACTACTCAGTTATGACCTCTTACACCATGGCGTGTATGTTGATTGGTTACGCGATTGGTATTTTGACTATTCCACGCTTTATGAGCCAACAAACGGCATTATTAATGTCGGGTATTGCCGGTATTATCACCGTGTTGTTAGTGGTACTTGGTAGCAATGACTCGTTCATTATTTCAAACCTATTATTAGTGCCATTTGGTGGCCCACAATTACCAGACCCATTGTTATGCATTGCATTATTAGGCTTTGCTAATGCCATGGTTTGGCCTGCAATCTGGCCACTGGCTCTAGCTGGCTTAGGTCGCTTAACAGGCACTGCATCTGGCTTACTGATCATGGGTATTGCTGGTGGTGCACTCGTCCATTACTAATCGGCTTAGGAAACGTAGCAGGCCTAGGCGCACAAGGCGCTTACATTGTGATGATCCCAAGTTATGTATTCATTTTATTCTACGCCTTAAAAGGCCATAAGATGAGAAGCTGGAAGTAATCCAGCAAACTAATTTTTCAAGTTAGGCAAAGCCGCGGTACGCCCATCACCGCGGCTTTTTTGTGGGCAAACTAAAGCTAACAGCTTTCAGCCGTCAGCTATCAGATTGAAAACAAAGTAGCTGAAATGCTCACCTGTAGGCGTGAAACTTATTTCGCGCGATGCTTATCTAAACCACAGAAGTAACACGTAGGTCGGGCTTTAGCCCGTCAATGTTAGCGATTATGTGTCGCCATAAATGACGACCTACAGTGCTTGATTCATTAGCTCGTAGGTTGGCTAGAGCGGAGCGAAACCCAACTTTGGAGCAATCAGCTTTCAGCCGTCAGCTATCAGATTGAAAACAAAGGAGCTGAAATGCTCATCAGTAGGCGTGAAACTTATTTCGCGCGATGCTTATCTAAACCACAGAAGTAACACGTAGGTCGGGCTTTAGCCCGTCAATGTTAGCCATTATGTGTCGCCATAAATGACGACTTACAGTGCTTGATTCATTAGCTCGTAGGTTGGCTAGAGCGGAGCGAAACCCAGCGCTTGGAGCCATCAGCTATCAGATTGAAAAAGTTAGCGAGGTACGAGTTGTAGGAGGCGTTTTAACGCCGAATTCGTAGCAGCGCGTTTACCCCGCGTAATTTACTGTTTTTTGTGGTTCAATAATTTTTTGCACAAAGAGAAGACAATGAGAAAAGAATGAGAAAGACCATAAGATTTTGTTGTTTTTCCTCTAAAGCGCAGCGCCTCTTATCCTCTTTGTGATTATTATTTTAAATTATGTTTTCTCTATGTAGCGCGAAGCGCCTCGGTGTACTCTGTGGTTCAATTTTCGGCACAAAGGAAGACAAGGAGAAGTGAATGAGCAACCCAATAAAACTATTAGTTACTTTCCTCTAAAGCGCAGCGCCTCTTATGCTCTTTGTGAATATCCATTGAATTACGCGATATTAAATCGCGACTACTAACTTGCTAACTAACACCCACAAAAAAGCCGTGGGATTTTCATCACACGGCTTTTGATATTTCGCTAAGTCGTTTTATTAGAACGAGTAGCTGTAACCTAGTTGTAGGGTACGTGGTTTACCTGGTTGAATACCGCCATTTGCACGGTTTGCAACGTAGGTTTTGTCAAACAGGTTATCTACTGTTAGGTATACTTTTTGTTTGTCGTCGATTAGGTATTTAGCTGCTAAATCCCACACAACGCGGCTGTCGATTGCATTGCGACCTGAGTCTGTTAAGTCTGCGTGTGCATCAGACAAATAACGCATTTGCGTATCGAATACGAAGCTTGAGAACTCAGCACCCATCGAAAGCGCTAATTGGTTTTCAGGCACGTATGGCATTGCATCGCCTTTTTCTACGCTACCCCAAAGATCCGATTCAAACGCATTGTCGAACTCAGAATCAGTGTAAGTGTAAGTTAAGCGAACAGGGAATGAAGCTGCTTTAGTAGCAAATACTTTACCTGCGCTTAGCTCAAAACCAGACACAGATACTTCACCGTAGTTGTATTGATCGCCAATATTGTCATCGCTACAACCTACAGCTGCAGTACAGTTACCGTGCATGTTTGTGTAGTCAGAGTTAAAGTAAATTACTTCACCTTGAATGCCAGCGTAATCGTAACGACCACCTAGCTCAATATTAACACTCTCTTCTTCTTCTTGATCCGCATTACCTGGGGCTGCTGGAGCGTAACCTTTTTGAATACCAGCAAGAAGCGTTAGGTTGTCGCTTACTGTGTAAGTGGCACCTAGTGATGGTACTAAGATCTCAGTGTCGTTGCTGATATCTTTTGTTAAGCCATTTTCACGACTTGGATCAGACTTAGCCCATTCAACACGTTTGATTGTGATGTCTTCGTAGCGAAGACCTGCACTAATGACTAATGCATCAAGTGACCACTCATCTTGAATGAATAGGGTAGTTGCTTCAGCGCTATCTAAACGGTTGCTGTTTGAACCTGGAACGCCTTTTTCTGTAAGCGTCATTGATAGGTCTTGGTTAAGCGTGTACTTGTCTTCCCATTGGAAACGATCCATTTCATCTTCGTGGTAACGTGCACCAACTGTGATGTAGTGGTTACCCGCAGGGATATGGAATTCAGTTTGTAAGCCTTTCGCTTGGTAATCACGGTTATTCGCTTTTACGCCAATACCTTCAATACCTTCGCTCGTTGGGTTTGCTTCAAACTCGCTGTATTGCTCAAGGTAGCTGCTGCTTACTTTGCTTGCTTTATACCAGTTACGGTGGAAGTCGTTTAGGTAAGCTGTAGCAAGTAGCTCGTAACCTTTACCAAAACGATATGCATAGTTGATTTGGTATGCATTGTGTTGTGTGTTCATTTCATCGTTTTGCGATGCTGCATAACGACGGTAAGGGTTTTCTTGGTAATCAGCGTCAGTAAGACCCATGTAAGTTTCGTCAGAGCGTTCGTCTGAGTACTTTAATTTCATTTCTAGGCTGTGTGCTTCGTTATCACCAAAGTCAAAACCAAACTTTAATAAGAAATCATTCTTTTCGAAGCCAGTGTTGTCGCTACCTACTGGTAAATCTTTAAAGCCATCTGCACCGTAAGTGAATACTTCTACAAATCCGCAGCATTGTTTTTCTTTTTACCGAAGTAAGCATGACCTTTATAGAAGCCATCGCTACCAAGTTCAGCATTAAGTAAACCTTTAGACCCTTCAGTTGGTAAGCTACGAGAAACTAAGTTTAAAACACCGCCTGTTGTACGTGGGCCATACTTTACAGACGCCGCACCTTTAAGTACTTCGATAGACTCCATACGACCCATAGTAGGGAAGTAGTAAGCAGAAGGCGCTGAGTAAGGTGCTGGTGCTACAAGTACACCATCTTCCATTACAGAGATTTTGTCGTTACGACCTGTACCTGTACCACGCATACCGATGTTAGGACGAAGGCCATAGCCGTCTTCTTCTTGTACATATACACCCGGTACAGCACTTAAAACACGTGAGATATCAGTATATTCAAACTTTTCTAGTTCTTGCTCATCAATAAAAGTAGCAGAGCCAGGAATATCGTTAATTGCAGATGCAGAGCCAATTACAGTGATTTGCTCGAAGTTTTTCTCTTCTTTAGTTACATCTTTTGCAAAAGCATTAGCGCTTAAAGATAAAGCGACCGCAGTCGAAAGCGTAGAAACAATAAACTTAGGTGTCATTGTGAGTCCTGTATATGTTTAGATATTTTTAACAGGCGCAATTAAAACATGTAAAAAAATGCGAATCAATCCTATTTGTAATAAAACAGGTCTGAACTGTAAGTTCATGAATTGAAGGGGTTATAAGGAATACAGTAGTATTGTATTACGATATTGAGTTTTGGTTTGGTGTTAAGTAAAACTTAATGAGTGCAGCTGTCAGCTCGTAGGTTGGTTAGAGCGGAGCGAAACCCAACTTTGGAGCTATCAGCTTTCAGCCGTCAGCTATCAGATTGAAAAAGTTAGCGAGTTAGAAAGAGTAAAGGGGAAAGTTTGCGAGATACGAGGAACGAGATGCGAGTTGTAGGAGTTTTAACGCCGAAAAAATGGAGATATTAGATAACTGTGGTTAGAAGTTTGATTAAAACAACAGAGCTGTAAGCTTTAAGCTATAAGTCAGATCAGCCTGCACGCAGTTTCAGTGAAATGCATACCCGTAGGCGTGAAATTTATTTCGAGCGATGCTTATCTAAACCACAGAAGCAAGATGTAGGTCGGGCTTTAGCCCGTCAATGTTAGCGATTATGTGTCGCCATAAATGACGACTTACAGTGCTTAACTCATTAGCTCGTAGGTTGGTTAGAGCGGAGCGAAACCCAACGTTTGGAGCCGTCAGGTATCAGATTGAAAGTTAGCGAGATACGAGGAACGAGATGCGAGGTGTAGGAAGCGTTTTAACGCCGAAAAAAGTAAAGGGGAAGGTATTCCAACCCAAAAAAAATATTCTGTTAGCCCCTAGCCCCTAGTACTTCATCACACAAGTTCTGACTAGTTGAGGGCACCATAAGCCCTCTGAAGTTTTTCACGAGCTAATTCAACATTAAACATCCAGTTTATACTTGTTCTTTCTTTATTCCGGCTCCATTCCCAGGTCGCGAGTTCTGTCTTTAGTTCTTCCATACTTGCTATACGTCTATCTAAACATTGCTTATTCATATTGCCAATCTCTATCTCGACCATATTCAACCAACTTGCGTGTTTTGGTGTGTAATGTAATTCTAGTTTATTTAAAATCCGCCGTGCTTCCTGTGGAGAAAATGCTTTATACAACGCTCCTTCTGTATGAGTTGATAAGTTATCTAACACAACTTTTATTTTGTTCGCATGTGGATAATGAAGATCAACTAAATCCCTCATACAATTAGCAAAGTCAATTTTCGTCTTTCTTTCTGTTGCTTTAACATGCCGCCACCCTCGATGGCGATCGAAGAATACAAATAAGTTGGCCACACCTACACGTTTATATTCATAATCTAACCGCTTAGTCTGCCCCGGCTTCATTGGTTGTGCCGGTCGAGTATCATCTACAAGTTGTTTCATCGCCTCATCAAAGTTAATTATAGGGTTTAACTCGTCTGCTGGCTCAGCATACAACTCGAGCACATGTTCCATCCGCGCTATATATTCAGCATCCATTGTCGCCACACACCACATCTTTTTTTGCCATGGTTTTAGTGCATTCTCTTTAAGGCGCCTCCGTATTGTTTCATACGAGATACTATCTAAATCGGTTAACGTAACTAATCGCTCTCCAAGTAAAGATAATGTCCATCTAGCGTGACCTGTTGGTGGCTTAGTGCAAGCTGTGGCGATTAACGTTGCTTCATCTTTCGCAGAGGTTTTTCTCATAGCACCACTTCGTGCACCTTCATTCATAGCTGCCGCTAGATTCTCTTCAACGAACTGGCGTTTGACTCGAAATACGGTTGAAGAACTCACTTGAACAGCTTCACATATTTGCTCTGTTGTATATCTACAACAGTCAGCTTTTAACAAAATAGCAGCCCGCTTGTACTTTCGAACATTGACCATGCCTTTTTTGCAATAGTCTACTAATTCTTGTTTTTCTTCTTCTGATAATTCAACAATATACTTTCGGTTCATAACAATATTAAGTAAGTTTATATGAGTTAAAGGATCGTTGATTAGGGTAAAAGTTCATTATGAATAAAGAAGAGTCGCCACGGTTTACAGCAAAGCAAGGTCAGTATTTAGCATTTATTTATTACTACACAAAAGTGAATGGGATTGCGCCTGCTGAAAGTGATTTTGAGCGCTACTTTGGAACCGCATCTTCAAGTGTTCATTCAATGATTTCAGTTCTTAAGAAGAAGAAATTTATAACATCAGTTACTGGAAAAAGCAGGAGTATTGAATTATTGATTGGAAAAGATCAGTTACCTGAATTTAAGTAAGGGCAACTGATCAAAATATATGTGAAAGGGTACTAGCACCATTCCTACGCGATATAAAATCGCGGCTACAATCTTGCTAACTCGCTAACTCGCTAACTCGCTAACTCGCTAACTCGCTAACTCGCTAACTCGCTAACTCGCTAACTCGCTAACTCGCTAACTCGCTAACTCGCTAACTCGCACCTCGCTAACTCACACCTACGTCAAACGTAGGGCGATGAATTCGGCGAGTTTGTCTACGGCGGTGCCGGGGTCGTCGGTGCGTTTAATTAAACTAATACCGATTTGACCAAGCTCGGGGAGGTCTTTGGTTTGTATTTGGTAGTTAAGCTCATTCGGTACGGTGCTTTTTGCGAGTACCGTAATGCCTAAGCCTTCTTTTAACGCCGCAGTTAGGCCGGTTAAGTCGGCATTACTGTAGGCAATGCGGTATTTAATACCCGCACTTTGTAGCGCCTCGATTGCGCGGCGGCGATAAATACATCCCTCGGGGGCGGTTACAAGCGTTACCACATCGTTTTGTGCCAGGTTTAAATCACCCACCCATACTAGTTGGTCTTGCATAAAAATAGGGAACTTAGCTGATTCAAGCTCTTCGTTTAATGCCAATACTAAATCGAATTGATCTTGGCGCGAGACCGACAACAAATGCTTACTCAAACGAGAGCGCACTTCGAGCGACACGTCAGGGTAGAGGGCCACAAAGTCACCTATGATCGAAGGTAGAATACGTGCAGCAAATTCACTAGGGATCCCCAAGCGCACTTTACCGGTCACGTTTTCGCTGGTGAACTGCTGCAAAATGGCATCGTTTTGTTGCAGCATTTGCTTTGCTAATGGCATGAGCAGTTCGCCATATTGATTAAGCACTTGGCGCTGACCTTGCTTTTTAAACAGCTTATGGCCCAGCATGTCTTCAAGGCGCTTTATTTGTAAGCTCACAGCCGGTTGCGATAGCCCTAATAATTCACCCGCTTTGGCAAACCCGCCAACTTCAACAACAGTGACTAAAGTACGTAAACTATCGGTAGAAATGTTTTTCATTAAAAAATTCTATTTATAGGGCTATGTATATAAGCATTATTTATCAATTGATAAATAATTACAATTTGTTGTTGCCAGCACGGCGCAATATACTTCAAGCATTAACGATTGATAGGTGTCACATATGACTTTTACGCCAATAATGTTTGCTCGCCACAGCCAAGCTGAGACCCCAGCAGACAACGTGCTACAAGCTAATAGCGATACTGCCATTATGGATTTTAGTGGCACTGAAGCAATCCCATTTTTAACGGCTATTTTAGGTCTTGATATTAATAAGCTAACTGCCAGCGGTTTAGGCTTACGTAGTTCATTAGACGATGACCTAACAAGCAGCTACGCTTATGCCCTGTATTACTTTAACGAAACTGCATTTCGTTTTGTATTAGGTAAAGATGCCAGCGTGCAATTACAGTCGCTTATTAATGAGCAACAACTACGTTACGACATTGATTATGTAATGCGTGACGATTTAAGCGCACTAACCCTAAGTGGTGAGCAAGCGTTTGATGCTTTGGTTGACAGCTTTAAGCTAACGCCGGGACTGCGTTTATCAGACATGCGCAGCTGCTATGGTGCACAAAGCGGTGAGGTATTTATTACCGCCATAGATAACCAAGCAACACAGCAATTTCAGCTGGTGGCGCGCCAAGCAGAGCTTGATAAATGGCAAACGCACTTGCAGCAGCTCGGCTTTGATTTAGCCTTAGCCAACGTTGCTTAAAACATAAAATTTTTAAAACAGCTACTCACTTGGGTGTTTAGCTGTTTTTTAGTTACAAAATCGCAATTTGGGTGTGACAACTGTGCAACTAATGTATAATCGCCGCCCATGTTATTCCCCCTCATTAAATTGAGGCCACGCCCCACAACTTGTGGGTTAATTTAAAAGTGAAGGAATATTATGACTTCTAAAACAGTTTTACATGCTAAGCACCTTGAAGCTGGCGCAAAAATGGTTGATTTCCACGGCTGGGAAATGCCAATCAACTACGGCTCACAAATCGAAGAGCATAATGCGGTTCGCACAGATGCAGGTATGTTTGACGTATCTCACATGACTATTGTCGATATTCAAGGCGAGCAAGCACAAGCGTTCTTACGTAAGCTAGTTGCAAACGACGTTGCTAAGTTAACTGTACCAGGTAAAGCACTTTACACAGGTATGCTTAACGAAGAAGGCGGCGTAATCGACGACCTAATCATCTATTTCTTCTCAGAAACGAACTACCGTTTAGTAGTTAACTCAGCAACACGTGAAAAAGATTTAGCGCACTTAGCTAAAGTTTCGGCTGATTTCGCCGTAACGGTTACTGAGCGTCCAGAGTTTGCAATGATTGCCGTTCAAGGCCCTAACGCACGTGCTAAAACAGCAACAGTACTTAACGCAGAGCAACAAGCTGCTGTTGAAGGTATGAAGCCTTTCTTTGGTGTGCAAGCAGGTGATTTATTTATTGCGACAACAGGCTATACTGGCGAAGATGGTTATGAAATCGTAGTACCTAACGATCAAGCTGCTGATTTATGGCAACAGCTTCTAGACGCAGGTGTAGCGCCAGCAGGTCTAGGTGCACGTGATACGTTACGTCTTGAAGCGGGTATGAACCTTTACGGCCTAGATATGGACGAAAGTGTTTCTCCACTTGCTGCAAACATGGCGTGGACAATCGCATGGGAGCCAGAAGATCGTAAGTTTATCGGTCGTGAAGTATTAGAGCAGCAACGCGCTGACAAGAGCACAGACAAACTAGTTGGTTTAGTGCTTGAAGAAAAAGGCGTATTGCGTAGCGGTTTAAAAGTCATCGTTGAAGGTGGTGAAGGGGTGATTACCTCTGGTACATTCTCACCAACCCTTGGTCACAGTGTTGCGCTAGCACGCGTTCCGCGTTCAACTGGCGAAACAGCCCAAGTAGAGATGCGTAAAAAACTGGTTAACGTTAAGGTTGTTAAACCTTGCTTTGTACGTAACGGCAAATCAGTTATCTAAACTATAAAAAATTTGGTGTTATCACCTAATAATGCCAATCATGTTGAGTTGTTAGCCACTTATAGCGACAGATAAATAGAGTGATAACAAGGCATTAATTTTGATATGTAGTTGTTCTACCTGAGAAATTAATAACGCTGTTAGCGCTTTATTTAGACCGCTAGAATGGTTAAATATTTAAGTTGATTGGTATCAGAACCAAAGGAACAAAAAGATGAGCAATATCCCAAGCGAATTAAAATATGCTACTTCACACGAGTGGGTTCGCGACGAAGGTGACGGTACGTTTACTGTAGGTATCACTGAGCACGCACAAGAACTTCTTGGCGACATGGTATTCGTTGAATTACCAGAAGTTGGTGATGAAGTTGACGCGGGTGAAGACTGCGCAGTAGCTGAGTCTGTAAAAGCAGCATCAGACATCTACGCACCAATCGGCGGTGAAATCGTTGCAATCAACGAAGAGCTTGAAGATTCGCCTGAAACAGTAAATAACGACCCGTACACTGACGGTTGGTTATTCCGTATCAAAGCATCTGACACATCAGAGCTTGATAACCTGTTAGACGCTGAAGGCTACGCTAACACAATCGACGAAGACTAATTAATTAGTCACGCCGACTAAAAGCCCCTCATAAGTGGGGCTTTTATGATTTTATAGCTTACTTTTCCATACGCTGTAAGTTACTGAATCAACCTGTTTTTAAGTTATTGCCAGTTACCCATTGGCAGTAACCACTTTTTTTTGGATCATAGGAATCTGGACAAATGTCAAACGCCAAATCTCTTGAACAATTAGAGCAAAAGCAAGATTTTATTCGCCGTCACATTGGGCCAAGCCCAGCGCAAGTAAGCGACATGCTAAGCGCTCTTGGAGTATCGAGTGTTGAAGAGCTGATCGGTCAAACGGTACCTGCAAGCATTCGCTTAGAGCAAGGTTTATCAATTGGCGAAAGCCGCACTGAAGTTGAAACACTAAGCTACTTAAAATCAGTAGCAAGCAAAAATAAAGTGTTCAAATCATACATCGGTCAAGGCTACCACCCAACTCACGTACCACACGTAATTTTACGTAACGTACTTGAGAACCCAGGCTGGTACACTGCGTATACACCATACCAACCAGAGATTGCACAAGGTCGTTTAGAATCATTATTAAACTTCCAGACTATGACCCTAGACCTAACTGGTCTTGATTTAGCAAGCGCGTCATTACTTGACGAGTCAACGGCTGCTGCAGAAGCAATGGGCCTTGCAAAGCGTGTTGCTAAAGCTAAAAAAGCAAACATCTTCTTCATTGCTGATGACGTACACACGCAAACAATCGACGTTGTTGCTACACGTGCAGACCAGTTTGGTTTTGAAGTTGTTGTTGGTCCTGCAAGCGAAGCGGCTAATCATGAGATTTTTGGTGCGTTATTCCAATACCCATCAACAACCGGTGAAATCACTGACGTAACTGACCTAATCGCACAAGTACAAGACAAAAAAGCGATTGCTTGTGTTGCTGCAGACATCATGAGCTTATTAATGCTTAAAGCACCAGGTAAACTAGGTGCAGACGTAGTACTTGGTTCAGCACAGCGTTTTGGTGTACCTATGGGTTACGGTGGTCCACACGCTGCATTCTTCGCAACACGCGACAAGTACAAGCGTTCACTACCAGGTCGTATTATCGGTGTTTCTAAAGACCGTTTAGGTAACGACGCACTACGTATGGCTATGCAAACACGTGAACAACACATTCGTCGTGAAAAAGCCAACTCAAACATCTGTACAGCGCAAGTACTACTAGCGAACATGGCAGCGTTCTACGCGGTTTACCACGGTTCACAAGGCCTTAAAACTATCGCTGAGCGTATCCACCGTTTTGCAGACATCTTAGCAGCAGGCTTAAAAGCGAAAGGTGTAAACCTTAAGCACGACACATGGTTCGATACACTGACTGTTGTTGCAGATAACAAAGACGAAATCGTTGCACGTGCAGTAGAGCACGGCGTTAACTTTGCGTCTAACCGCGCAGGTGAATACTCAATTTCTGTATCAGAAACAACAACTCGTGCAGACGTAGCTGAGTTATTCGACATCATCTTAGGTGAAGGCCACGGTCTGAGCGTTGATGCACTTGCAAACGAAATCGAAGTAAACGGCAGCAACTCAATTCCTGCAAGCCTAGTACGCGATGACGAAATTTTAACGCACCCTAACTTCAACTCGTACCACAGCGAGACTGAAATGCTGCGTTACATCAAGCGCCTAGAGAACAAAGACTTAGCGCTTAACCACTCAATGATCTCATTAGGTTCATGTACAATGAAGCTTAATGCGACAGCTGAGATGATCCCAATCACTTGGCCTGAGTTTGCAAACTTACACCCATTTTGCCCACTTGATCAGGCAGCGGGTTACCAAATCATGATGACAGAGTTACATGACTGGTTAGTAAACATCACAGGTTACGATGCAGTTTCACTACAACCTAACTCAGGTGCACAAGGTGAATACGCAGGCTTAATCGCGATTCGTAAATACCACGAGTCACGCGGTGAAGGTCACCGTAACGTATGTTTGATCCCAAGTTCAGCGCACGGTACAAACCCAGCGTCTGCACAAATGGCAAGCATGAAAATCGTGGTTGTTGACTGTGATAAAAACGGTAACGTTGATATGGCAGACCTTAAAGCGAAAGCCGAAGAGGTATCTGAAAACCTATCTTGTATCATGATCACTTACCCATCTACACACGGTGTTTACGAAGAAACAATTCGTGAAATCTGTGACATCGTGCACCAGCACGGCGGTCAAGTGTACATGGACGGCGCAAACATGAACGCGCAGGTAGGTGTTACAAGCCCTGGTTCAATCGGTTCTGACGTATCGCACCTTAACCTACACAAAACATTCTGTATTCCACACGGTGGTGGTGGTCCAGGTGTTATCCTATCGGTGTTAAATCTCACCTAGCGCCATTTATGCCTAACCACAGCGTAATTAATGTTGCTGGCACAAATATCGGTAACGGTGCGGTTTCTGCTGCTCCTTACGGCTCAGCAGCTATTTTACCAATCTCGTGGGCATACATTGCCATGATGGGCTCTGAAGGCTTAAAACAAGCAACAGAAATGGCTATCGTGAACGCTAACTACTTATCTGAGAAGCTAAGCGAACACTACCCAATTTTATACCGTGGCCGTAACAACCGCGTTGCGCACGAGTGTATTGTTGACCTACGCCCAATCAAAGAGCAAACAGGCGTTACAGAAATGGACGTAGCTAAACGTCTACAAGACTACGGTTTCCATTCACCAACTATGTCATTCCCAGTAGCTGGCACTTTAATGATTGAGCCAACTGAGTCTGAGTCTAAAGTTGAGATCGATCGTTTCATCGAAGCAATGGTGTCAATCAAGTCAGAAATCGACCGTATCGCATCTGGCGAATGGTCAATTGAAAACAACCCGCTAGTATTTGCACCGCACACACAAGCAGACGTACTAGGCAATGAGTGGGATCGTGCATACGACCGTTTCTACGCAGCATTCCCAGTACCAAGCGTAGCAAAAGACAAATTCTGGCCTACAGTAACCCGTATCGATGACGTATACGGCGACCGTAACCTAGTTTGTTCATGCCCAGCGGTTGAGACATACCGTGACTAAGGTTTGATTAAATTCAAATGCCAAAAAGCCGTTGCAGCAATGCAACGGCTTTTTTGTTGGTGAAAAGCTATCAGCTTGTAGGTTGGGTAGAGCGGAGCGAAACCCAACAAGTTGGCGAGTCGCGAGGAGAAAGGGGAAAGTTACAGAGAAACGAGTTGTAGGAGGCGTTTTAACGCCGAAAAAAGAGTTATTAGATATCAGTCGTTAGAAGTTAGGTTAAAAATATCCAAGTTAGCGAGTTGCTAGGGGAAAGAGTAATGGAGCTGTAAGCCACAAGTTTTAAGTAAGATTGTGCTTGCACACAAACAAGGCTAAACCCGATGCCGTAGGCGTGAAATTTATTTCGCTCGCAATAGTTTGTTGTAGGTCGTCCTTTAGGGCGAAAAATGAATTTATTTCACCACAGAGGCGCTTCATGCTACACCGAGCTCAATATTGTTGTAGGAGTCGGCTTTAGCCCAAAAATTGTATCACCTTGGCTGATGATTACTACTGCTAACTTTTGTCGGGATAAATCCGCGACCTACATTAAAAACCTTATTCAAGGTTTTTGCCAGATTGCTGGCGGCAACCAAGGGGCGAGTTTTCCAATTTAATTCTGCTGTAAATAATTCATCCCTAAAGCAGGGTTCCTGTCAGCATCCATGCTTCCACTTCCTCGCGCTGCGAAACTTCGTTTCGGTCACTAGTCACCCAAGCATCACGCTATTTCCTTGAAAATATAATTGATGTGAACGTAAATGTGAGGTTGATGTTTGACTTAGGGGAGTGTGAATGCAGGCTCACGGGTTGTGGTCTAAGGCAGCTATGTATTTCTTAATTTCAGTATTTTATTATTGTTACGTATTGGGTACTATTAACGCAAAATAATTAAAACTTTAAAATATGATGAGATCTCTAAAAAGTACAATATTTGTTATTGCTATGCTTCTTTTATCAGCATGTTCTATGATTCAAGAAAAACATATAGATGGGCAGAGTATAAGTAATTCTGAAGGAATAGTTGTTACAAATTTAATTTCAAATACAGATGAAGCGCGAATTCAAGTCCGAAGTGCACCACTCGCTAAATTAGGCTGCTTTGCGTAATTCATCGAATATTACCGCTGGTTGCCTAAACCCTAGACATTTTCTCGAACTTCGCATTGAGCGCCTTTTCTATGTGCGCAATTTGCTTATCTGTCACCGTTCGTAAATCAGTGCCTTTGCGAATATATTGACGCAACAAGCCATTAAAGTTCTCATTTAACCCTCTTTCCCATGATGAGTAGGGGTTAGCAAAGTAGATGTCGGTTTTTAGCTTGTCTGAAACATGCTCATGTTCACAAAACTCACTCCCGTTGTCTGCGGTTATCGTATGAACATGGCGTCGATAGCGCCACAGCATACCTATCATTGCTCTGCTCACTTGCGCTGCACTTTTTGCTGGCACTTTGCGTATCAGGTAAAACTTACTTGTACGCTCGACTAAACTAACGATTGCTCCCGTACCATGCTTGCCAAGTACTGTATCCGCTTCCCAATCACCAAATCGTGTCTTAGTGTCAACAATCGCAGGTCTATGTTCAATGCCAACACGATTTGGGATGATGACACGTTTGCTTCGGCTGCCTTTACGATAACGTCTGTGCCCTTGTCGCAGATGTTTGTATAGCTTGCCACCACTCAATTTATCTTTTTGAATATAGCCATAAATCCATTCATGACTCACAGGATGCCCGATAATTTTGCTTACACCCGCAACCTGCTCAGGGCTCCATTTTTGCTCCAATCCAAACTCAACGAACGCAATTGTAAGTGCTGGCATGGAATACTTGGCAGCTAGATGTTTTCGTTTACATGCCTTTGAATGTGCAACCTCAGGCAAGTAATGACTTCGAGTACTATTGCGCCTAACTTCACGACTTATAGTGCTGTGGCTCACTTTTAGCCTTTTCCCTATCTCTCGATAGCTAAAACCCTCGCGTAAGTAGGCCTCAATCTGGTATCTTTGCCCTTCGATCAACTGCTTGTAACTCATGGTATCTACTCTTGTTTTTTGGCGATTACAGAGTACCACCAACAGGCAGTTGATTCTCTTCTCACCGTTTAACCATGAGTGGTGCACTTATTATCTGAATTCGGGTAAACTTAACTTGGCTGCTTGCTACTCTGTTAATTCTATTTTGTTATTTCTTAGCTTTATTCAAAGGTAAAGAGTTCATTTCCTTAGATTTACTTTTTACAGATCTCAAATGGAATTGGTCAGGTAAAATTGTCGCTATTACTCTTTGGGCTTTGGTTTTGGCTTTATTAGCTGCTTTTAAAAGTGACTTTAAAATCAAGGACGCTGGTTTTACTCTTAGACAAAATGAAGGCTCTATTAAGCCTGCACTCGTTGTTTTAACCCTGTTTGTTGTGTTGCAGATTGTTGTAACGCTTAGCCTTGGTAACGGACCAAATTACGATTTTGAAACGCTACTCTATCAAGCTCTTATTCCTGGATTAGATGAAGAACCAATGTTTAGAGGGGTTTTATTATTTTGTTTTTCGTTGGCTGTTGTTTCATCGCGCATTAACTTTTTTGGCTCGCCAATAAACATTGCAGGATTACTTTTAGTTTTATTATTTGGTCTAGTTCATGGGGTTATGTATATAGATGGTGAGTGGCATTTTTCTGCATTCAGAATCGTATTAACTGGGAGCTATGGATTTATTTTGCTGTGGTTAAGAGAGCGTACTGGTAGCCTTGTTTTTCCAATTGTGGCGCACAATATGGTTAACTTTGTTGGGCAGTTAGTTTAGTACATGAAGGTAAAGTAAATATACTATCAAGTACATAGGTTGGCTTAATAGGAAAGTAATGGCAAAATTGTGTTTTAAAAATGGAAACTTAGATAATGGATTATAATCAGCCACTTTCGAAGCACTCCCTAGATTTAAACCTGAGCGACCGAGTTTGGTTTAGGTATTCAACTTTCTATAAAAAGCCAGTATTGCAGGCTGATTCTAATACAAAACTAACGTCGCTACCGGGCCTAGCTGTGCTGTCGGGCGGAGCTGAATTTTTATTTTTCTTTATGACTATCGCTATTGCTGTAATGAGCCTAGTGCTTCAAGAAACGATTCAGCCTATACCTGCTTTTGTAACTTGTGTGAGCTGTTATTTTTGTGTATTTGTTATCAAGCGAATTGTGATTTATAACAAATTTGGATTTGGTCGTAAGTGGGTTATGAGTATATCTAAAGACTCACTCGAAATAGATTGGCAAGCAATAGAGGGTAAAGCTTCAAAAGTTTTGCAAATCGCTAAGGGCGATATCCAAGAAATCATTTTTAATTATACTTTTCACGGTAGAAGTGGTCATATTGTGAACGATAAAACGGCCAATTTACACGCTTGTGAAATTCATAAAAATGATGGCGAGGTTGTAACAATAGATAATATGCGAGTAGGTCTTTTTGATGTGCTGTATCTTTTAAAATTCCACGAGTACCCGCTACTATTCAGAAGTACAACTTCAGGCGGCGCAGGTAATATAGTTATTTTTATTATGCGGTTAATTTCTCTTTCTGCGATCATATCGGCTCTTGTCATGTTGGCATTTAATTTAAAGTCATAAAGGTGAGTTATTTGTATGACTATTAGCTGGTAGGTTGGTTAGAGCGGATTTAAACTCAACGTTTGGAGCCATCAGCTTTCAGCTATCTGACGAAAAAGTTAGCGAGATGCGAGGTGTAGGAGGCGTTAGAAGATATTAGATATCAGTCGTTAGAAGTCAGATTAAAACAAAAGAGCTTTAAGCTTTAAGCTATAAGTCAGATCAGCCTGCACGCAGTTTCAGTGAAATGCATACCCGTAGGCGTGAAATTTATTTCGCGCGATGCTTATCTAAACCACAGAAGCAAGATGTAGGTCGGGCTTTAGCCCGTCAATGTTAGCGATTATGTGTCGCCATAAATGACGACCTACAGTGCTTGATTCATTAGCTCGTAGGTTGGTTAGAGCGGGGTGAAACTCAACGTTTGGAGCCATCAGCTTTCAGCCGTCAGCTATCAGATTGAAAAGTTTGCGAGATGCGAGGTGTAGGAGGCGTTTTAACGCTGAACAGGTAGCAGCGGGTTTACCCCGCGTAATTTACAGTTTTCTCTGTGGTTCAATATTATTTGCACAAAGAGAAGACAATGAGAAGTGAATGAGTAACCCAACAAAACCATCAATTTTTTAATAATTCCTCTTAAGCGCAACGTCTCTTTTCCTCTTTGTGAGTATTCAGTGGATTATGCGATATAAAATCGCCGCTACACTCTTGCTAACCCGCAACTCGTGCCCCTAGACCCTTTCACCTGTATTCTTTTACAATGCATAAAATGACTTTTTTAGAGAATGCGTTGAACTACTTGGCTCACCTTTACTTAGCACAACCGACAGCTGATTCACATTTTGGAAACCTGCTTGGGGATTTTGGTGGGCGTCGGTATTCTGCGCAGTTACCTGATGCGGTTAAGAATGGCCTTGAGAATCATTATTTGGTTGATAGGTTTACTGACTCACATCCCCTTGTAAAAGAGGCTAAGCAGTACTTTTCGCCAGCACGTAAACGCTTTGCAAGTGTCGCCATTGATGTAGCGTTCGATCACTTTCTAATTCAGCATTGGCAGCGGTTTAATGACCAACCATTAGCTGAATTCAAACAGCACAGTTATGGGCTTTTAAATGCTAGGCAAGCCATGATGCCTTCGCGTATGCAGCAAGTTGTGACTAGTATGACCAACAATGATTGGTTTAAAGAGTATGAAACACTCGATGGGATCGGCCTTGCCCTTGATAACATCGCCAAGCGTATTCGCTTTGCTAATAACTTTGCAGGAGCCGCTGACGATATAGCCCGCCACTACCAACAATTAGACGCGGTGTTTTTAGCGTTTTTCCCTGAGCTGGTTGAGCATGTGAAGCAAATGGGTGTGGAAAAGCAAAAGCTTTAAGCTATAGGACGGTAGGTTGGGTAGAACGGAGTGAAACCCAACAAGTTAGCGAGTTACAAGGGTAAAGAGTAAAGGGGGAAAATTGCGAGATACGAGGTGTTCCAACGCCGAACTGGTAGCAACGGGTTTACCCCGCGTAATTTGCGGTTTATCTCTATGTAACGTGAATCGTCTAGGTGCGCTTTGTGGTTCAATATTTTTTGCACAAAGAGAAGACCATGAGAAGTGAATGAGTAACCCAATAAAACCATCAAATTTGTTTTTAATAATCCCTCTTAAGGGCAGCGTCTCTTATCCTCTTTGTGAGTATTAAGAGAACTACGCGGTATAAAATAGCGGCTACACTCTTGCTAACTCGCAACTCACCTCATTTAATCGTCTGGGCCTTTTAGGGTAAACACTAAATGCCTGCGCATGTCTTTTAAAATCACGCCTTTTTTCAGCATTGCGCCACTTAGGCGTTTTTGCCATTTTAATAGCTCTGGGGTCGCTGCATCGAGTGTTTGTTGGTTTTCAAATTGAAAACATAAAAGCAATGAGCCTGGGAATAAGTGGTATTCCACATCAAACCAGCATTGCAACATGCCTTCAAGTTCTGCGCGACCTTGCTCTTCAAGGGCGTCGGCAACATTTAATACAAGGGCTTGCTGTTTTAATTGTACTTTAGAAAGCTTTTTCATTTAAAAACCAAAATCGAGTCGAAAAACTAATTATACCTAAGCTTTGATTGCTGTAACAACTTAACGTTCATTTGCACTGAGTGAAAAATAAAACTTGCTACCGTATTACACAAATATGGATAATAAAGATTGAATATTTATATTTTAAAGGATTAATAAATGAAGCAATTTCTTAAGCTACCTCTACTCACTGCTATCGTACTTGCATTGACTGGATGTGGGGGGAGTTCATCAGACGAAAGCAGCTCTGGAAACCAAGGTTTAGGTGACGGAGGAGCTAGTGATTTACAAACAATATCTTTAAAAGCGCGCAATTATAGCTTTCGATGCTCTGATGTACCTTACCAAGCCGATATTGTCTTCCATGCTGAAAATGGTTCACCGATTGGTTTTGCTAAAACGAATGAAGAGGGAGTGTTCTCTGATACGGTTCCAAAAGGCACTAAACACATCTCAATCTTGGGGGAGACAGTAGAAGACGCTGAAAAATATACGTTTATTTCTTCTGAACTAGATATTGAAGGACGCTCAAACTTAGGTACCTTTAGTTTTTTTGACTCTAGCTTAAACTGTAGTTGTGAAGATTATCAACTTGACACTTCGCAATTAGGAAGTATTTCCTATGACTACACTTTAGGTTTGGATAATGGTACGACATTAGGTGATACTTATTCAGTGTGCCCTGAAGACAATAAACTTTATATTCAAGCTAAATCTAAATATGGCTACGATGCAAAAGCCGCGATTATTGAAATCCCTAAAAACTCAAACACGATAGAAATAAAAGAGTCTGATTTTATCCATCAAGGTGTTGAAGTTCTTGCTGATTATAACCCATATATCGACTATACCAGCACCCGAGGTTATTTTTTAGAAGAGCACCAATATCACCTTATTGATTTTTCATTTCTTAGCAACTCTGAATATCTTTATGTATTCCCATCTGCAACTGAACATAATTTTCATGTTCAAGTAAATTCTGAATCACAAAGTATAGAAAGTGGCACTATGAGAACCACTAGTTATGCTAGAAGTCGTGTGGATAATGACGGTAGCTTTGAACTAACTGCTTTGCCTGAAATTTCAAATGAAATTGGAGACAGCTTACTAAATTTCGTAAGTAGTTCTGATTTGAATTATGATTTTAGTAGTACTGACAGTCGCTTTGCTCGTGTTTATTGGTCATTTAGCTTTTTAGTTGATGATGCAGCCGCAACGCGTTTTGATTGGCAAATTTCTGGAGGGATCCGAGGTGAAATACCTGACTTATCGTTTGGGAGTGTTTTCGCGGAACCTGTAGCTGACGTTACGGCAGAGAGGGTGAACATTTTACTTTATGGTTATGCTGGTAATAATACAGATAAACAAACTTATGAGCAGCTGTTAGAAACCATTGCTGAGGGGGGGCATCTCGCAAACCCTAAATTTAGTAACTATGTGTATTTATCAATAGATGCGGCAATTAATCGATAACTTCATAAGCCACCTTAGTTAAGGTGGCTTTTTAGAAATTGGCAACATTTAATACAAGGGCTTGCTGTTTTAATTGTACTTTAGAAAGCTTTTTCATTTAAAAACCAAAATCGAGTCGAAAAACTAATTATACCTAAGCTTTAAGCTTGGCGGAATGCATTACGCCAGTCTCGCGGTGATAAACCAAACTGAGAGCGAAAATGATGACGTAAAGTAACAGATGAGCCAAAGCCGCATTGCTCGGCTAAATGTTCTAGAGGTAAATCAGTTGACTCAAGAAGTCGCTGCGCGTGGTTTAAACGTTGATTTAACAGCCACTGCCCAACGCTCTGTCCAGTAAGCGATTGAAAGTGGCGGGTAAAGGTGCGTCGGCTCATGTGCATTTGCTCTGCGAGTGTATCAATCGTATGGTTGCTAGCTAAGTTTTTTTGCATCTGTTCAAGCAAGCTTGCTAAACGCTCATCAGCAACATTTTGCGGGACGGGTAGGGCAATAAATTGTGTTTGCCCGCCAGTGCGATACGGCGCAGTTACCATCATTCTGGCAATAGCATTAGTTTGCTCGCTTCCTAAAAATTTGCGAACTAAATATAAGCAACAATCAATGGCTGCCGCTGTTCCTGCCGATGTATATAGCCGATTATGTTCAAGGTAAAGCACTTGATTGTTAAGCTTCACTTTTGCAAAGCGCGCTTTGAAGTCATCGCTGTATGCCCAGTGGGTGGTTGCTTCAATATTATCTAAAAGCCCAATGTGCGCTAACGCATAAGCGCCTAAACAAAGCCCTACAATTATAGCGCCACGGCTATGCGCGTTTAGCAAACTGGTTGCTAATTCTTTAGAGGGGGCTGTTTCAGGTGATGACCAAGACGGAATAATTATAATATCTGCTTGATCAAACTTTGTTATTGAGTGATGCGCTTGAATATCAAACCCCGCGCTTGAGGGCATTACAGCTTTACTTTCGCTGCACACTGCTAAGTTAAATTCTTTAATACCAGCTGAGCGAGCGCCTTCACCAAACACCATGCATGGTACTGCAAGGTGAAATGGACTGATATTTGGAAATGCTAATACTGCAACATTCATGGTAAAGCCTTATCAAACACTTTGGCCCAATATTATCGATAAATGGTGTTTGGGTCACTGTTTGATGCGTTAAAAATTCAGCAAACTAGGCGTCAATACAATGAAAAAGGGTTTATACAATGACAAACACAGCATTACTAATTATCGACTTACAGAATGATTACTTTGAGGATGGCGCGTTTCCTTTATGGCAGGCTAAACAAGTAAAAGATCAGCTCGTCGATGTGATAAAACAAGCCACAGAGCGCGGGGTTTTACCTATTCATATTCAGCATGTTGCTGATCCTTCTCAGGGTTTAGCGCCATTTTTTAATGAAGGTACAGAAGGTGTTGATATTCATCCTGATATTTTAAATGCAGCACCAGAAGCCCCTGTGGTTGTAAAACACTATGCAGACAGCTTTCATCAAACTAATTTAGAAGATGTTTTAAAGCAGCATGGTATTAAAAAACTATTGATCGCAGGTATGATGACGCAAAACTGTGTAACTCATACAGCTATCTCAGAGCAAGCTAAAGAGTACGATGTGGCAGTTTTAACAGATGTGTGTACCACAGTATCTGAAATGCTACATTTAATCGCACTAAATGCGCTTGCCCCACGAGTAAAACTGCTAGACGCAAAGCAAGCCTTGCTTAGTTTGCAAAGTAATTAATATTTGCAAAGGCCGAAATAACATCTTTGGCAAATGCAATACGGGGGTGTTTTAATGCCCCTTTGTTCCAAACTAAGTAAATTATGTTTTCTGGGCCTTCGGGCCCCAGTTGCACAAGCTCCCCGGCTTTTATCTGATCGCGACAAAGGTAATCGGGTAATACAGAATAACCAATACCTGAACGAATAATATTGCTAATAGCACGTATGTCCGGGCAAATAGCAATGACGTTTGAGTGGCATTTTGCGTTGAATACAGCTTCAAAGTATTGTCTTATCAAAGGCAGCTCTTCATCATAAGCAACGACATTGTAGCTTGAGAGTAAATCTGCGGTAATGGCGCTGTCTTTGATTTCTCGGCCATGTAAACGGTTCATAACCAAAATGAGCTTTTCTTTGTCGAGCACTAGGCTATCAAATAGTGCAGGATCAGGCGCTGATGCGGCAATAGCAATATCTGCAGTACCTGATTGCAAGGCATCAAAAATTCTCACTTTATTACCAATATGCAGAACAAGATTTACATTGCCAGATTGCAGTAAGTTGGCAATTTGTGGCCCCGATACACTACTAATATATTCGGCAGGTCCTGCAATATTAACAGTGCCATGCGCGGCATCAGAACGTGCCCGTATCGACATGATTTTTTGCTCTAATATATCGATATGACCAGAAACCTGCAGCGCTAAATCATGTGCAGCGGCAGTGGGGGTAACACCGCGGGCTTTGCGCTCAAATAAAGATTTACCAACGACTGACTCCATTGCTTGAATATGAGAAGTCACCGAAGGCTGAGATAAGCCTAAATTAGCCGCAGCCTTCGTAATATTTTTACAACGATAAACTTCAACAAAGGTTTTTAATTGCGTGAGATAAGACATGTAACTGTACGAGCCATAAATATTCTGATTGCTCCTCTTAATTTATCCGAATTCTACTCGCCCCGCAAACCCACTATGATGGCTTCACTTTCTAAGAGGATGAGTTATGAAAAAGATATTACAGCGACTAACGCTTGTTGCTGCATCAACTATGTCGATGTTTGCAGTGGCGGGTGAAGGCGAAGTATTGGTTATTTTATCAAGTGAAACAACCATGGACTTAGCTGACGGCCAGAGCATTGAAACAGGCTACTACCTAAATGAGTTTGGTGTGCCAGCAAAAGCATTAGTTGATGCGGGTTATGAGCTTGTACTTGCAACACCTAAAGGTAATGCGCCTCAAGTAGATAAAAAATCAGTGAGCACCGATTACTTTGATGGTGATGAAGCTAAAATGCAGAGCATTCAGCGTTTTGTAGCATCACTTCCTGATATCAATGATACCGCGAGTTTGAGCGAAATTTTAGCGGGTGACTTAAGCCAATATGAGGCTGTGTTTATCCCTGGAGGCCATGCACCTTTAATTGATTTAGCAAACAACCCAGAAGTGGGTGAGATTTTGCGTCATTTTAATAAGCAAGGTAAACCAACAGCGGCAATTTGCCATGGCCCAATTACGTTGTTGTCGGCACAAGTTCAGCCAAATTCTTATTATCAAGCAATAAAAGATGGCGAAAAGGCAGCGGCCAACAACTGGATTTATGACGGCTATAAAATGACTATTTTTTCAGACCCTGAAGAGCGTGTTTTTGAAAGCAGTTTAGAAGGTAAAAAGCTTAAGTTTTATCCAGCTATGGCAATGGAAAACGCCGGTGGAAATATGGCATTCGCTAGTGAGTGGCAGCCTAATGTGGTTGTTGACCGCGAACTCATTACGGGGCAAAACCCGTTTTCAGATAAATTATTAGCAGAAAAACTTTTAGAAATGTTAGCTAAGTAAATTAGCTAATTAGCAATTTAAACCTAATTTAAGGGGCATTTAAATGTTGAACTTTATTTATAAAAATCAAACCGAAATTTTGTTTGGTAAAGGTCAAATGAGTGAGATCACGTCACGTTTACCAGAAAACGCTAAAGTACTATTACTTTTTGGTGGTGGCTCAATAAAGAAAAACGGCGTTTACGACCAAGCAATGAGTGCGTTAGCTGATGTTGATGTTATAGAGTTTGGTGGTGTTGAACCTAACCCAACATACGAAACACTGATGCAAGCTGTGGCAAGTGCTAAAGAGCATAATGTTAACTTTATTTTAGCTGTTGGCGGTGGCAGTGTTATTGATGGCGCTAAGTTTGTTGCAGCAGCTTATAACTTTGCAGGTGAGCCGTGGGATATCCTTGTTAAAGGTGCTGAGTTTAGTAACCCGCTTCCTATTGGTGCAGTTTTAACTTTACCTGCAACTGGCTCTGAGAGTAACGGTAACTCAGTGGTTACTAAAAAAGAGACGTCGCAGAAACGTGCTTTTTCATCATCGAGTGTGCAACCAGTTTTTGCAGTACTTGATCCTGAATATACTTTTTCGTTACCAGAGCGCCAAGTAAGTAATGGTGTAGTAGATGCGTTTGTACACGTTATTGAGCAGTACTTAACTTACCCAGTAAATGCGCCATTACAAGATCGCTTTGCAGAAGGTATTTTACAAACTTTGATCAGCGAAGGACCTAAAGCGCTGAGCGAGCCGCAAAACTATGATGTAAGAGCCAATGTTATGTGGTCGGCTACAATGGCACTTAATGGTTTGATTGGTCAGGGTGTACCGCAAGATTGGTCTACACATATGATTGGTCATGAATTAACAGCCCTTTACAATCTTGATCACGCACAAACGCTGGCGATAGTTTTACCTGCGCTAATGCATGTTCAAAAAGAGCAGAAGTCTATTAAAATACAGCAACTTGGTGAGCGAGTGTTTGGTTTTAATTATAGCGATGAAGCTGAACAAATCGATAAAACGATTAAAGCAGTGCAAGACTTCTTCGAAGCAATGGCTGTGAAAACACGCCTTGCTGATTATGACCTTGATGAACAAGCAATCGACGCGGTTGTTAAAAACTTAGAAAAGAATGAGTTAACTACGCTAGGTGAACACGGTGATATTGATTTAGCGAAAGTTAAGCAAATATTAGCGCTTGCACTTTAGGGCTTAAATTTAAAGGCGTAACATAAGCTGTTACGCCTTTTTAAAAAATTGAAGACGTTTAATTCTATTGCATAAGCTAGTAAAATCTAGGCAATAAATTATCGATAAAAATCACACCATGAAACTTACCCATTTATTTTCAAGCGCTTGTTTAGCTTTATCTTGCTTTGTTTATGCAGAACCTGCAAAGTTTTATGCTAATGAAGTATTGCAAAAACAAACGCCAACAGCATACGCGCTCAGTGAATCTAATATTCCTTGGTTAGAGCAAGCACATAAGCAAAGACAACTTGATGCAGAAAAACTGGTCAACGCCTTAAAGCAAAATAAAGCGCTTTATAAAAAGTTAATGAACTGGGAAGCGCTATCGTTTGAGCAGCGAATGGCTTTACTACCAGAGGTGTTTGCAATTGAAATTAAAAGCTTTGCTATTACAGCACCAACCTTGGTGATAAATAACACCTTGTATCCGCAAAGAGCAGTTAATTTTGTGTTTGATGTACGTTACCCAGGTGCAGGATTAGTTTATTTAAACCCAGATAAGCTCAAAGAGATGGAAGTTTATGCGCCATTAGCGTTTTTATTACACGAAACCCGCCATGCATACCAATTTCAGCTAGCCTTTAAAGAGCAAAACTTATTAGCAAAAGGTTACTTAAGTGCATTTAAAACGCAGAGTAACTTATCGGGCGCATCATTTAGTGATTTTTTAACACTACTTAATGAGTACGAGGCGTTTCAATTCGGTAATCAGGTACTTGAACTGCTCACTGATGGTAAGTTTGAATCAGCAATGATGGGCACATTTGCTAGCCAATTTAATGAGCATAACCACTTAAAAATTGATTTGCTCGAACTGGCTAAAGAACCCCAAAAGGGCAGTTTACTTGAGCGGTTTAATGCCGCGATGAAAGAGCAATATAAGCTACGTTACCCTGAAAAATAAACTAGCGTAGCGAGTATTCACTATTTCATTGAGCGCCATGCAAAGGTCGAGGCGGCAACCACAATCGCAATAGAAATACCAAGGTAGAGGGTTTCTATTGTGCCGCCAAACTCAACGGCGTGTTCTAAAAACAGAATCACCAAAATCACAGATGTTACCTGCACTAAAGTAATTTTTAAGTCATGAAAATCTTCGATATGAAAGGCGGCCAAAAACTGGCTGCTTTTTGTTGTTGAGGGCGATATAAATAGCCGGTACAGACTGATGGTAATGACTTGAAGAGTAATACCGATGAGTAATAGGTCGAGAATTTTTAAAAGCTCGACAATTAACTCTTTCCCTCCTTTTGCTGAGTCAGGTAGCGCGGTGATGGTGACTTTAACAACATTGAAAACGATATTCACACAGGCAATGTAAACGAGTAACGATGAAATGGCTGTGGTGAGAATCGCGATAATAACTAAAAACCGGCTATTTTGAAAAATGCGCTCCATATCAACTCACACAAATTAATTTCTTTAATATACGTAGTTTAGCTCGTTTTTGATTAATTACTGAACATATTATATGCCAAGTTAAACCTAACTTATTAGTTCTTTGCGTATTTACTCGTAAGGTCGGGTTGTGTATAAGTTTAAGGAACATTGAAGGTTGTTCTTATTAAGCTTTATTTTAAAAGGGATATTTATGGGTTCTATGGCTAAGCACTCACTGGAACTGGATTTAAATGATAAAAAATGGTTTCGATATGCAGCCTTTAAAGGGAAATCATCACTAACCGAAGATTCATTAACAGAACTAGAATCTTTGCCAGGCTTAGCGACGTTATCAGGATGATCCAAGTGATTTTTGCGCTTATGGTATGCGCAATCTCACTATCTAGTTTTTATTTAGTAGATGCTGTTAAACCATGGTTGGCTTTTTTAATTTGCCTTACAAGCTTTTTATTGGTGTTTATTACCAAACGCATCATGACTTACAAGAAGTATGGCTTTGGTTCTAAATGGGCAATGAGCATAAGCAAGGATGAGCTTAAAGTTGATAAGTTGACGTTTAAAAAGCACCAAAATCGTCCCATCACAATTGCTAAAAATGAAATCGCAGAGGTGTTATTTCACTATACGATGGATCTAAAACGCAAACGAAAGTTTGGCGAACCCCGAGTTAGATTACCTACTTTGCATGTGTGTGAAATTCACTTAAAAAATGGTGATACCCATGAAATTGACGGGATGCGGGTAGGGCTTTTTAACGTATTATATTTAATGGTTTTTCATGGTTATCCATTAAGCTTTAAAGGCACTTTTGCTGGTGGTGCAGGGAATGTCTTAATTTTGTTACTAAGGATGTTTGCTCTATCAGCAATTGCAAGTGCGCTTAGTATGCTTTTCGTTAATTTAAAGCCATGAGCAGTTGTTGTGTATTCTTGAATGAAATAGCGCCTATTAAAATCAATAGACGCAACAGGTACGCTCGAATTAAGCAATAAAGTCAAGGGTTACAAGTAGTCGTTTTTCGCCAGCAGCGAGTGCTGGTGAGCGGTGCACAAGGCCTTTGCCTTCGTTATCTTGCCAAGTTTCGCCTTTTAATAAGGCTACATCACCCACATTTAGAGAGTGAATTTTAGCATTTGCTGTCATTAATCCTGATTCTTCATCGCTTAATCCTTGATGACCAGCGCCAAGTTTGGTGCGATCAAGTCCTGCATTTTGCAACCACTGCGAACCACTACCATAATATGTGCTGACTAACCGGCAAGGGACTTTATCAACATGAAAACGTGGGCACATGGCACGTTCAAGAACTCTTAGGCGTAATCCGGTTCGCTTTAACTCAAATAAATAACAAAACATATCAACAAGCTGAGCGAGGTCGGCTTTAAGCTCTTTTGCTTGAGGTAGTTTTTCAAGGGCTTTATCAATGTCAGCCACAATGCTGTTTTGATTGATCACAGCGTTAATGCTGAGTTCTGGGTTGGCTGTAATACTCTCAGCTACTTCTGATTGCAGCTGTTCAGCTAAGTTACGCTGCCAAATTGCAATGTTATGCTCAGGTTTATAAATTTGTGAAAACACCACAGGGCTTAACGCTGTTGCGGCCGCTGTTGGTAGGTTATCAGTGTCATGTTCTAATGCGTAGGCTGTCATTATGCTTCCTCCCAGACAGGAAATGGATCGGGCAGGGTTTGCCAAAGCGCTTTGCCTGCTAATAGTTCATCGTCGCTAAGTAAGCAGTTATCGAGAGCTTGAATGATCGCTGCTTGATTGAGGTTTTGACCAATAAAAACCAGCTCTTGGCGCATATCACCAAAGGGCTCTTGCCATACTTGGTTAATTGAATCTAAGTAGTCGCTATCTGTTGGCCACTGATCTTTCGGTAAGGCTTTCCAAAATACCCCGCCAAAACCATAGCGGGCTATGCCGCCAGCTTGATTCCATTGGCAAGCAAATTGTGGTCGAGAGGCTAACCAAAAGTAGCCTTTGGAACGAAGTAATTTGCCTTCGCGCTGATTGTTATGAATAAAGTTATAAAATTTTTCAGGGTGAAAAGGGCGGCGATCCGTAAGTAAAGCTGCTAATACCGTATTCTTCGGTTTCTGGGGTATGTTCGCCGCGCAGTTCTTTTAGCCAGCCAGGTGCTTGCTGAGCTTTTTCAAAGTTAAACAGGCCCGTGCCCAAAATTGTATTGATATCAACTTGGCCATTTTCAATGGCAATCAGTTCTGCAGAGGTATTTAATGAGTTTAAAATGGCTTTTAAACTCTCAAGTTCATCGGCACTAATTAGGTCTGTTTTACTAATTAAAATGACATCAGCAAACTCAACTTGATCAATAAGTAAGTCGGCTACGCTTCGCTCATCTTCATCACCTAAGTGTTCGTTGGTTTCTTGTAAGAATTTGGCTTCGTTAAAGTCGTTTAAAAAATTAACGGCATCAACGACCGTGACCATGGTATCAAGCCTTGCAACATCAGACAGTGACACGCCATCTTCATCGGCAAAGGTAAATGTTTCGGCAACAGGAAGGGGCTCAGAAATACCCGTTGACTCAATAACCAAATAATCAAATTGGCCTGTTTGCGCTAAAGCGCGTACTTCAATGAGTAAGTCTTCACGCAGTGTGCAGCAAATGCAACCATTGCTCATTTCTACTAGTTTTTCTTCGCCGCGGCTAAGCGAAACATCGTTTTTAACTGTTGCTGCATCGATGTTTATTTCGCTCATATCATTGACGATTACAGCCACTTTTTTGTCTTCACGGTTATTTAAAATATGGCTGAGCACAGTGGTTTTACCTGCACCTAAAAAGCCAGAGAGCACGGTGACGGGGAGTTTGCTCATAGTAGTGACCCTTAATAAGATTAAACAAAATACGCTAAATGTTTTGTTATAATATATCAATTTGATGTCATTTAGGAATAGTAATCGTTGTTCGAGTAAGACTATTTGGCAGTGTACGAATAGGTACAGCTGGCTTAGTCTTTAGCTAATCAACTGCTTATTAAGGATTTATATGCGATTAACCAAACTGTTGCCGCTTTTTATGGCGTGTTTTCCTTATACGTTATCGGCAAAAGAGCCGTTAGCACCAAAGCTCCCTGAGGCTATACAAGAAATCTACCCTACAGTCATGAATCAACAGATTTGGGTTGCAGGGGGTATCTCTACCGAGCTGCCAGCATCTGCGGATAAGATGACTGCAAAAGTTCATTTTTGGTCGCCTGAGTATGCAAGTTGGCAATCAGCCCCGAGTTTACCTGAAGGGCGTCATCACACGTATTTAATCGCAGTAGAAAACAGACTATTTGCTTTTGGAGGTTTTGTTAATAGCCAAGGCCAATGGACCAATAGCCGTGATGTGCTAATGCTAGATAAAGGCGCTAAAGCATGGCAAAAGGTGGCGAGTTTGCCTTTTGCGTTAAGTGAGACTGTGGGCGCAGTGCTTAATGGTAAAGTGCACTTAGCAGGTGGACGTAGCCCAAGCAGTGAGAAAAATGGCCAATGGCAGCATAGTTCAGATGTGAGTGCGCATTTAGTCTTTGATCCTAATAGCTTCACATTTACAGAAGCGGCTCCTTTACCTTCAGCTAGAAACAGTGCGGCGAGTGCTCAAGTAAACGGTCGTTGGTTTGTGCTAGGTGGCAGAACCGTTGGCGGTGAGCCTATCTCAGACATGCTCGAATACTTACCCGATACAAACACATGGCAAGCACATGCAGCACTCCCTAAAGCACGAGCAGGGCATGCGGCAGCGGTTATTGATAATGCTATCACTGTGTTTGGCGGTGAACATAGGAAAGGAGTTGATCGTGAGGTTTTTAGCTATGATTTGTCTAAGCAGCAATGGCGCAAATCTTTCGAGTGGCAAACGCCACGCCACGGTTTAGGAGCTGTTACGTTAAACGGCCAAATTTGGCTAGTGGGTGGCGCCACAAAGGTAGGACTTTCTGAAACGAGCCGTGAAGTGAATAATGCAAATGTGCTGCTTGAAGGTATGAAAGGTTTATGATTACTGTCTGTTAAAAATAATGTTATATTTGTATTCTTACCAAAAAGTAATAAAATAATACAAATTAAAATTTAACGATCAGGTTTCAAGATGACATTACAAACAAATAGTCCGTTAGTAGAGCAGCGTGCCGATCCATTTGTGCATAAGCACAGCGATGGTTTTTATTATTTTACCGGTTCTGTACCAACTTATGATCGCATTGAACTTCGTAGGGCTGCTACATTAGAGGGCCTAAAAGACGCTGAAACCTTTGATATTTGGTTCAAACATGACAGCGTCCGATGAGTCGTCATATCTGGGCACCTGAAATTCATTACCTCGATGGCAAATGGTATATCTATTTTGCAGCGAGTGAAGAAGATGATATTTGGGCATTACGCCCGTATGTGCTTGAGTGTAAAGGTCAAGATCCACTAAATGATGAATGGATTGAACTTGGCATGATGCAAGCGGCTGAGGGCGATGAAAAGTCGTTCACTGATTTTTCTTTAGATGCCACTATTTTTGAAAATAACGGTAAGCGCTACTTCTGCTGGGCAGAGAAAACGGGTGGTCAATTTGCGGCATCCAACTTGTATTTAGCACAGATGGAATCTCCTATTAAGCTAAAAACAGCACAGTTTATGCTGACGACACCTGATTACGATTGGGAGCGTGTCGACTTTTGGGTAAACGAAGGCCCGGCAGTACTTAAAAATAACGGTAAAATCTTCATTGCTTTCTCTGCAAGCGCAACAGGTGCATGTTACTGTATGGGCTATATGGAAGCGGATGAAAACAGCGATTTACTTGATCGTAATTCGTGGACCAAAACACGTATGCCAGTACTTGAAACAAGTGTTGATAAGAAAATTTTTGGTCCAGGTCATAACTGTTTTACAGTAGCTGAAGATGGTGAAACACCACTGTGTATTTACCATGCCCGAGACTATGAGCACGCAGTTGGTGAACCAAGTGTGGTGCCAAAAACAGACACTCGTCCACTTGAGGAAATAGTAAAAGATCCACTTTACGATCCAAACCGCCACGCTCGTGTGATGGAAGTAAAATACGACGAAAATGGTCGTCCGCTATTTGAATTGTATTAATTTACAGTGATTCAAAATTCGCTTACAAAGCCACCTACTCAGGTGGCTTTATTGTATGAGGTTTAGTTAGCTAACAATAGCTGGGTACCAGTTTGCCATAGTCACCCCAAATAAGCCGATTAAGAACACGATTGATATTAGCGTCATCAAACAGGCGGTGCCGATAGTGATAAAGGTAATATTCGTTCGAGCTGCATAGCGGACAAGTTCGGCTATTAAAAGGGGGACTAAGTAAGAGCAAAGGCTAACGGCAAGCACGGCAGGCCCTGTAAATGTAGCGGTATCGACGCCTAAGGTGCCAAATACTAAAAACCATGCAAATATTAATAATCTAAAAAACAACACACCGTTAGCGGCAAGATATAAGCGTATGATCCATACTTGATGGGCGTTGAAGTTACGAGCCCTTGCGGTTTTAACCGCAAATAGACTTGATACGATAACCACTAAGCCGCCAAACATTGTCAGCGCATGCATCAAGGTATTACCAACGGTGCCCCTTACTATCATTAAATACATGCCAGCAAATGAAATACAGCAAGCTAAAACAACAAATACACGGCCATTATAGCGATGAAATGTTCGGTATTTTGTTCTCAGTTTTTCAATCAGCTGTAAGCTTCCGCCAAGGATCATCACGACAGCAAATAATACATGCACTGCATACATCAAATTCCCCGTTGCATCATTGGCAACATAAGCGGTGTTATTAAGTCGGTTCCAACCTGATAGACCTGTAGTTAACCCTGTCATTCCATAACCAAGAATGAGGTAAATCACAAAGCAAGTTTGCGCCATTATCAGGCTACTAAACCAAAGCTTTTTACTGTATTCGAGCGCCTTTAAAGGCGTGAGTTTGCTATTTTTGTTAAACATCATCAAATCCATTATATTTTTCTAATACCTCAAATATAAAGGGCTAGAGAAGAAACTCTTCTCAAATTCGAAATTTGATCAATAAAATATTGTGATTATTTATGAGAACTCACACAGGGTTTGACACATTCACTAACAAACTCTTTTTGCTATGTTGATTTTGAAAAAGTACACTTATCTGATTGGTAAAAAATTCATCAATCCCCCAATTTAAGGCATGAAGAGTTATGCAAAATACATCCCCTTATTACTTACTCGTTTTCGTTTGTATGGGGCTCATGCTGCTAAATGGCATGAAAAAAGATAAGCAACTTATTCATTATCTGTTTGCTGTATTTTGTGGCTCGCTTTGCATGGTTGGGGTGCAAAAAATTAGTGCGCCCAGTATTGGTGTTTACAGTTATTTAATTGGCTTATTTACCTGCGCAACTTGTAATATGGCTTGGCTTATCTCACGGACTTTATTTCGAGAGCAAAAGCCTATTTCTAAGGTGCATATTGCAGTGGCAACTGTTATTGCGGGGTTAATTATGTTTAACCAGACGTGGCATTATTTGGTGAATATTGATGTAAAGCTTTTCCCTGATAGCCAATTTATGTGGCGTTTAAAGCAGGGGATGACCGAAATAACGGTGTTGCTATCGTCTAGTATTCTGGTGCTCTCTTTTTGGGAAGCATTACGGGGTTATAAAGGTAAAACAGAAACGCAAAAGTTGCAGGCAAAGATTTTTGCTAGCTGCTACTTCTTAGCTGTATTTAATGCCAGCATTTTGCCTAAATTTTTATTCAGTGAGAGCGAGTTTCGACAATTTGAGCCGCTTATAATTACCTCATCTGCATTGTTGATTGTATTTGCCATGCAGCTAGTAATGTTCTTGCAAAAACGTGCCCACAACAGCGTGCCTGAAGCTGTTGATAGCAAAGTGGTGAACTCTGAAAAGGTAGTGAAAGCTACCAATCAGGCTGAACAATCTGAAAATAATGAGGTAGAGGCTGAGCTTATTACTGGTATAGAAGCACTCATCAATAAGCAGGTTTATTTGCAAACTAATTTGAAAATTTCTGATTTTGCCCAAGCATTAGCAGTACCTGAGTATAAGAATCAGCCGGGCAATTCGTTACCACTTTAAAGCTACAAATTTTAATTTATTTATTAATCAGTACCGAATACAGCATGCGCAAGGGTTGTTACTAAAAGACGAAGCAAGTCATTGGAGTATACTCAGTATTGCAATGGAAAGTGGTTTTTCTTCGCTTGCTACCTTCAACCGTGTTTTTAAAAACATCGTTGGGGTTAACCCTAACGAGTTTCGTAAGCAGAACAACTCAATAGGTGAACAAAAAATCATAGAGCTTACTGACTAAAAGTTACAGAGGCTTTTGCGTTAAATGCTCAGCAATGACCTCAAACATGGTTTGCACTTCTATTGGCTTGGCGATGTAGCCTTGCATGCCAGATTCTTTTGCTTTAGTTAGGTCGGCTTCCATGGTGTTGGCGGTCATGGCGATGATTGGAATATGGGCAAACTTTGATTGCTGTTTAATTTTATTCGCGGCGGTATAACCATCCATTCTCGGCATTTGACAGTCCATTAAAATGCAATCGAAAGTGTTTTTCTCAACAGCTTCAATCGCTGCAATGCCGTCTTCGGCGATATCAACAATAAAGCCATTTGAACGCAATATTTGCGATGCGACTTGTTGGTTTAGCGGGTTGTCTTCAACGAGAAGTATTTTTGAGCCCGCGAGCGTTTTAAAACAGGTGTTATCTACTTTGTTTTCCTTTTTAGTAGCAATCCCCATCACATGCTCAAGGGTTTTCAACAGGTTCCCTTTTATAATCGGCTTTAAAAGTATTTCTTCAACGGTTTTATCTAGCGTACTTAGCGTGTCTTTAACTTGTTGGTTTTCAAAAGATGCGAGAATAATGGTTTTTTTAATGTCGATAGAAAGCTGTTTTTTGAGGTTTTCTAAAATGTTATTTTGTTCACAGTTTAAAACGTGCCAATCTAAAAAAATAAAGTCGTAACTATGGCTAATATCGACCTCAGAGAGTTTTTCATCCATGCAATCAATAGTTTTTACATTGATGCTTAATGTGTTGAGCATGCTTTGGAGAATAGCTTCAGGTTAGGTCGCTTTGCTCAATAATAAGAGCTCGCTTATGTTTGAAAATGTTTGTGTCGTGGCAGCTTTGCATACCCGATAGCGCAAATGACACATCAAAACTAAAGCAACTCCCTTTGTTTAATTGGCTTTTTACCTCAATGTGACCACCCATAAGCTCGATGATCTTTTTACTGATAACAAGACCTAGACCTGTACCGCCAAACTTACGTGTTGTTGAAACATCGGCTTGTGAAAAAGGCTTAAACACAGTATTTACTTGCTCTTGAGACATACCAATGCCTTGGTCAATGACCTGAAATTTAATACAAATAGAGGTATTGGTTTGTGACTCTTTTGTCATTTTTAGCGTGACATTTTGCTGGTTTGAAAACTTAATAGCATTGCTCAGTAAATTTAACAAAACTTGATTGAGCCTAAGTGCATCACCGATTAAAAATTCAGGAATATCATCGTCAATTTCAAAAATGACTTCGATGTTATTTTTCTCAATTAAGCTACTGGCTAAATTAGCTAGGTTAGCGAGAAAGTTGTTTAGATTAAAATCACTGTTTTCAAGTTCGAGCTTATTGGCTTCTATTTTAGAAAAGTCGAGAATGTCATTGATAATACCAAGCAGTGATTTGGCCGAGAGTTGGATTTTTTCAATGTAATCATATTGTTTGTCGGTTAATTCTGTATCAAGGGCGAGGTGGGCCATGCCTAGAATTGCATTCATTGGCGTACGGATTTCGTGACTCATATTCGCTAAAAACATCGATTTAGCTTGGTTGGCGGCATCGGCTAACTCTTTGGCTTTATTTAAATCCCGGGTGCGAATGATGACTTCTTGTTCTAGATTTTCGGCTGCATGTTTTAGCGTCATATTGGCTTCATATAACTCTAAGGATTTTTGTTCTAAAAGCGCTTCGGCTTCTTTTCGAGCCTGGCGCTCTCGTTCTATTCTACGTTTATAGAGTTCTTCATCCACATTAAGCTTCTTTTGTTAGAGTAAAAGTGGCAGATTGATAGTTATCCTCAATCTCGCTTTTAACGGTAATAACTTCATTGAAATGTTCGCATGCGCCCTCAATTAAGCCCTCAGCTAGACATGCAAATGGGTTACCAGAGCGATAAAACATTTGCATTTCGCTCTGGCTAATTCGTTTAGTTTCAAAGCTTGGTAATTCAGCGTCGTTGTAGAGCTTTTTAACCTCAATATGTACGTGTTGGTCAATGGTATCAAGGAATTCAAAAGTACTTTCGACACTATCAAAAAAGTGTGGAAATAAAACAAAAAAACGCTTTAACAAATACTTACCATAAGCATGAACCAGTTCATCAACGGGCTTATTTATGTGATTGCTTAATGAGCTGACCAACATTAACAGCTCTTTATTGTCGTAGTTTCCAACGCTGGTGTAAGCGCCGTTTGAAGTAAGTGAGTTTTCTTCAATGATTTTGTCTGCGACCTCATAAGAAAACTCATTTTCGACCATTTCTAAAAACTCGGTAAAGACGATACCTTTCATATAATTGGCCTAATGATTTTTCATACTTAAAGTTTAGATATAAACAAGAGTTTTACAATTTTTATGTATCAAACTTTAGTATGACTAGCGATAAAATCAGCTATTAAGTTTTTTGCTTTAAATAACACAGACTTTGTCGGGAGTTGTAGCCATGTAGTTTTCAGATGGCTTACTAGTTTCTTTACAAAAAATAAACATTAATTGTGTTTTTGGGTACATGCAGGTAGTCTATCTTTATAGGTAATTTAATATTATAAATAGTTAAGGAAGATAGTCTTGAAGATTTACAGCTCAACTAAGTTGTTAGTGAAAACATTAATAGTACTTTTGTGCTTTACTCAACATACCTTACAGGCACGAGAATGTAGTGCTATGCCAGAATCTGGCAATGTATACTCTGTAATTAATAGGGGGTCTGGCCTTGCACTTGATGTAAATACCAGTGATTCTAGCTCAGCCCCGAATATTATTAGCTACGAATACTGGGGTGGAAATAACCAAAAGTTTCAGCTTATTCAAGAAGCAGATGGCTATTGGATTATTCGCTCTAAATTTAATAATAAAGTTCTTGATGTGTTGAACTCATCGCAATCAAATGGTGCAAATATAATTGCTTATGATGATTGGCAAGGAGCAAATCAACGTTGGTTGTTAAAAGCATCTTCATCGGGCGGCTTCAATATCGTTAATAAGTTAACCGGTAAATCTTTGACAGTTGCAGGCTCAAATAATACTGCAAATGTTTATCAAAATGATGATGCTGGGATCAGTTCACAAAGATGGTTTATTAATCCAGTAAATGGCGACTGTGGGACTACAGGAACCACTCCTAGTGACTTAATAGGCTTTGCATCTCAAGCAGACCAAGATGGATTGAGCACAACGACCGGTGGTGGGAATAACACAGCCATCACAGTATATAGCTGTGATGATTTAAGTACGGCGTTGAGTTCTGGCTCTGCTGCGGTTATTCAGGTTCCAGATAACACCGTGATTGATTGTAGAACCGCCAATAGAACGGTGCCAGCTTGCCCACTTGATTGTGGCCAATGGGGTGATTACGGTAAAACTTGGTACAGAATACCTGTTGGTAATCAAAGCTGTAGTGAGTTGGGAAGTAGCTCAAACTCAACCGTGAATGTTACCCGCAATGATAGACGTATCATTGTGCAATCAAATAAAACGCTGCAAGGGTTAGGTAAAAACTCGAAAATAATTGGTGCCAGCCTCGTTATTAGCAAGCAGCGAAATATTATTATTAAGAACATTATGCTTGAGGATATTAACCCTGCGCTTGTTGAAGCTGGTGATGCTATTTCAATAGATGATAGTAGTCATGTATGGGTTGATCACATGGCATTTAATAAAATAAGTGATGGATATATTGATGTAGACAATAGTCAAAACGTTACTTTAAGTTGGAATCGTTTTTACGGGCATAACATGCAAGTTTGCGCTAACCAGCATTGGTATACTCATTTATTCAGAAACTCTCAAATAACAGCGCATCACAATTTTTGGGATACAGCAGCAGGGCGAAATCCTAAAGTCGATGGCTATAATTCACGTGTGCATATGTTTAATAATTACTGGAAGAACATTACTTACTTCTCAATTAGTGCAGGTAATGGCGCTGAGGTTTTAGTAGAAAGCAATTACTTTGAAAATTCAGCAAAACCGCACTGGAATCAAGGCTCGGGTTATTTTAGTGCTTCAGGAAATATTTACACTGGAAGATCAGCAACTGATCAATATCGTGATAGCGGAGCAGCGGTATTTGGTGATGTTCAACTTTACCCATACCGCTTGGATGATCCAAATTCTTTGGGCAGTAAAGTGAATGGCGGAACAGGCCCACAATAAATACTTATTGTGAGTTGGAAAAAGCTCAGCTATTACTAAATAGCTGAGCTTAACGTTTTAAATTGCAACTAAGCTTTGCTCCAGCATCGCTTTAATTTGCTTAACAATTTTAGCTTCTGTCTCGGGCTCAAATTGCTGAATACGTGGGGTGTGAATATGCCCTGTAGGGATGTCTGAATTAAGCTCATCACGCAGTCGAATACTACGATACGAAATTTCATTTGATAAGTAGCCGCCGCCACCGCCTTTGACAGCAATCGCACCTTCTAATTCTTTAAGAGATTGTGGCTCAAATGCTTTTTCAAGCGTAACGACTTTATGATTGTCGTTGATTGGGAATGGCCCTTTGGCTTTTTGCATCTGCTTAACGGGTAAGCTAAAAGTGACAAACTCATTGCCCGGAAGAGGGCGACCGTTAAGGCTCGAAATTTTCGGTGCAGTGGCTGTGCCGCCATACACAATATTGGCGTTATCGGGCGCCGTTACACTACGGCGTTTACCTGGAAAGCGTTCAAGATCAAAGTCTTTACTGCCCATACTAATAGTGGCAATCATATCGACATTGTTAAGTGCGTAATAGGGCGCAAGTAATGATTCGATAATACCTTGATCAAAGTCTTCGTAGCGTACTGGCACCATCACCGTATTGATCTCTGCGCTAATGCCATTGTAATTAATCACTTGGTCATCAAGTAATAATGCCGCAACACCTGATGGGTTACTTTGATTAATATTTCTATCTAAAAGGAACGGATCAAAACCTGTAATTAAAATGCGTTTATCGGTTTTTTTACTGTAATCAAGGTCGGTTCGGCCTCGGCTGCCATTTTCAAGCATGGTTAATAACGCGGTTTGTTCACTGTCGGTCATTGCAAACTGAGGTTTGCTGGTGCGAATAATCTTGCTTGAAAGTAAACGTGCCCAATACAGCTCTCGGTCGTCGAAGCTGTTGGTTTTAATTATACGCGCTTTGGCATCGCGCCATAATTGTTTGGCGTAATCATCAATAAGGTCACTTGCTTGCTGATAACTGGTGGCAGCTTGCCACTGTTTTTCAAATTGATTTACTTCATCAGAAAAAGCACTCAACACCTTTGGCATGGCTTTGCTGGCTTTTTCAATACGCAGTTCTTCAACGGTTAAATTGGCTGCAAATGCAGTAAATGACGAGGCGATTAAGCTAGTGGCAAGTAAAACTTTTTTCATGATTATCCTATTTAGTTACAGCAGGTTTTGTAGGCTTGAGTTAACTATCCTATGGATAAAAGCTGAGCGCAAATAAAATCGCTCAAAACAGAATTAGAGAAATAATGAATGAACAGAGATAGCGCTTTTGCTCAATACTTTACCTCAAAGGAAGGACTTTAAATGTTCGATATGAGTTAATTAATTATCGTTTTTCGGTAATTTTGGTTTGTTTTTTAACTTTTTCAGTGCCATAGTAGTTTTTTTACTAGAAGGATCGTGAAAATGAAATTTGGTTCTATAGCAATCGTTTCGCTGATTGTGTTGTTATTAACTGGTTGTACGACAATTAAAGTTGAGGAGTCTCACTTTTTGTATCCGGATAAAAAAATAACGATGCAGGATATACAAAATGTTGATGCGACAGCCAAAAAGCAAGAAGTAACTTTATCCACCGATGAAGGCATCACTCTTAAGGGCACCCTAATTAAAGTTGCAGATGCACGCGCAACAGTTATTTACTTTGGTGGCAACCAGTTTCGCGTTAGTGCCGCAGGTGGAGATCCTGCCAAGCTACTTTTACCTTTTCAGGTAAATATTCTAATGATGGACCATCGCGGTTATGGGCTGAGTTCTGGAGTACCCAGTGTGGCTAATCTAAAAGCTGATGCATTACTGGTGTTTGATTATGTGAAAAGCAGAGCCGATCTAAGTACTTTGCCTGTGGTGATCCATGGTCATTCTTTAGGAAGTATGATCGCAGGTTATGTTGCCAGTCAGCGCAACGTCGATGCTCTCGTACTCGAAGGCAGTGTGACAAATGTTGAGCAGATGACAGCAGCACGAATTCCGTGGTTTGCTAAACCGTTTGTTAGTGTTGAATTTAGTGAAGAGATTAATCAAGTTGATAATTTAAAAGTATTACAAGTTTACCAAGCACCGCTATTAATAATCACCGGTGAAAAAGACACACAAACGCCACCTGAGTTAGCGGAAGATTTATATCAACATGCAAAATCTCAGCAAAAGCAGCTTTACATTGCAAAAGGTAAGCATCATTCAAATGCGTTGACAGGTAAGCAGTTAGCGACTCACTATGAGCAACTTTTAAAACAAATAACACTGAGTAAATCGTCATGAAAAAAATAGTGTGGATGAGTACGCTGATCCTAAGCTTGCTACTTTTTACGCTTATTAGTTTGTTAGTAACAAGCATTATTGTCCTTTTCAGTGACAGTGATGTGTTAAGTTTTACGCAAAGTAACGGTGCGCATATGTGGATTGGTCTTGAAGTCAGTGGATCTTGGCAAGGAATCGCTCAGACATTGGGTGAGCATGGCTTTGATTGTGTTTTATGGCTGGGTCTTGTGCAATTGCTGCCGTTTTTTCTTATCAATATAATTTTGATTCGGTTATTTCTGCTTTACCGATGTGGATCTTTTTTCACTATTGAAAATATCCAATGTTTTAAATGGTTAGGTGGCGTATTATTAGCGCAATTTGCACTAGTTGTCTGCTATCCATCACTACTTATAACTCTTCTTAATTTTGCAACAGGAACTGATATGGGAAGAGTCGTGACGATACAAGATACTGATATTATAGGTTTAGTGGTGGGGTTGATTATTTATGTTATTGGTTGGATTATGGGCCAAGCACAGCAACTACAAGAAGAGCAAGAGTTAGTGATTTAATGGCGATTATTATTGATTTAGATGTTGTGTTAGCTAAGCGAAAAATGAAATCTACAGAATTAGCTGAAGCGATAGGTATTACGCCACAAAACTTATCCGTTCTTAGGGCTGGGCGAGCTAAAGCTGTACGCTTTACAACCTTAGATGCAATTTGTAAGCACTTAGGTTGTCAGCCAGGTGATATTCTGCGTTTTGAAGATGACTAACGCAAAATGAGTTTTGTTTGTTTAGTTTGAGCGTCTTTTAATAACTTGCGGTATTTTGCCGGGGTGACGTGCATTATTGCTTTGAACTCTTTGATTAAATGGGGCTGATCGGTAAAGCCACACTCTACAGCAATATCTGCAAAGCTTTGCTCAGGGTTCTCCTTAATTGCTTGTTTAGCCAGTTTTACTCGGTAAATACGTTCAAAATATTTAGGTGTGACACCACATTGCTCCTTAACCTGCCTTTCAAGCTGACGTTGACTCAGTGGGGCACGCTGATAAGCCGTTTCGAGAGGCGTTAACTCAATGAGATTACGGATTAAATGTTTTGAGTGTTTATTATGTTGATTTAATCTGTGCTGGCTAGTGAAATACGATTTGACCAAGGTCACAAACTTTTCGAGGTTGGCACTCTGTTGCAAGGTTTTTGCTATAGCATTTAATGAGCTCTTTGCGACGATAGGGTGTGCAGAGCGTTCAAGTTCAGGTAATACGGTCGGGTTAAAACGAATACCACAGAACACAGCATTTTCTGAAAAAGTAAGTTTAGAAGCATGTGTAGATGTTTGTTGGAATGCATAAGGGGGGAGCAACTGATGGTCATCAAGCAGTAGCTCACCTGCAACAGGAAATATAACACCTGTAGCTCCGTCACAAGCAAGCCATTGCTCCCCTTGAAAATTCGCCTTGGCAAACCAAATAGCTTGAATACTTTGGGCAATATCACCTTTAGGGGTCATCAGTTCTAAGGTAAGGTGGTTACTCATTAAACTCCACTTCAGGTTTAAACATTTTCACAATACGGTTCCAACTATTAATGGCATTAATAGCGATTGTGAGAGCGACTAACCCTTCGTCTGTAAATTCTTTAACTAGCGATTGGTAGAAAGTATCATCAATTGGCTGTGCTTGTGTCAATTTTTCTGACAAAGTTAGCGCAAGTTGTTCTTGGTTAGTGTAAAAGGGCATATCTTTCCAAGCACATAAACCAATAATACGGTTCGTAGTTTCACCATAGTCTTTTGCTTGTTGTGTGTGCATCGCAATACAAAAAGCACATTGATTAAGTTGCGACACTCTTAATTTAATAAGCTCCCATGTTTTTAAGCTGAAAGTCGTTTCGGCAGCCTGTTTTATAAGTTGCTCTTGTTCCATTAGGTGCTTTATTAGCAGTGGTTGTAAAGAAAAATAGTTAGCTCGTTTCATAAATAATCCTTAAATAATATTTTCAACGAGCTTAGTGCTTATGCATTGTTTAATATTGCAAAAAAACGACATTTTATAGAGTTTCTTAGACACGCCAATTAGCACCTTATTTTGAATCCTGCTATGCTACGCGCATTTGCAACACTGAGTATTTGAGATGATTAACGATAACGATGTAATTGAAACATTAGATGAGTTAGAAACGTTTTTACGCCTAGTTGAAAATGGCGGTTTAGGGCTTGAGAACGTAGCCGGAGTTGCACTTGCTACAAACAATAGTGATGGTCGCCCATTTGTTGCGGTGCTTGATGATAGTCATAAGCTGCTACTGGGTCGTTACGTAAGTAATGATGTTTATGAAAACGGTAAAGATATGATCCGTTATGGGACTAAAAAAGCACATTAGCGTTTTTCTTGTTGATAATGAATTGCTATAGTGGCGGCTCGTTTTCATGATTATCTATTAGTTTTAGTTAGTTTTAAAAGGAAGTTTGTTTATGAGGTTTTTAATGTTGGCCTTGGTTGGTTTAGTTTTATCTGGATGCGCAAACTCAGGTAAAGAACAAGCAAGTAACGATGGCTTAATTTGTAAAATGGAAAAACCGACTGGCAGCAATATTGCTACTCGCGTGTGTCGTACACCTGAACAAATTGCTGCTTTGGAAAAAGAAGGTAAGCAAGGGATTCGTGATATTCAAAGAAATAGCACTAATACAATAAAATGAATTAGTGGCTGCAATAAGCTCTATAGTATTTTAGCGTTTCAATGGCCACATGTTAATTGTGGCCATTTTTTTTGATTGTATTTTGATATTTTATTTTGTGCGATGACGCTGCTGTACGTCACTTGCAAAATATCCATATAAACAGAACTAAGTTTAATTTTTGCTGGCGTTCTTTTGTATCTAATAACTAATAATGTTAATGGTTTAGCTAATAGTGTTAAGTTCTCTATGAATACTCATTACCAGTTCGCTAGGAATGCATAACTGATTGGCCAATGTGTCTAAGTAGTGTTTAGAAACTGTTTGGTTCAAATCAATTGCACTGGCACTGGCTGCATATACTTCAATACCCATTTGTGCGTTTGGCACAGCGGCAACTAACTCTGATAGTTGCATTGGTTTTCTTAGCTCATCAAACAGCATGGCTTTTTCTTGCACTGACAATTGCATTGTTTCCACTTGTGCGAAGATTTTTTGTCTTTCGGTTTCATCAATGTGGCCATCAGCATAGGCAGCTGCAATCATAGCGCGCATGAGTAATAATTGCCCATCACTGTGATTATCGTCGATTGCATCAGTAAATGACTGCTCAGGCAGCGTGGCGGGAGTAAAATCAAAACCACGTGAACTAGTTTGCTGAACTGGGGCTGATTTTTGCTCTGAATATTGTTTATAGGCTTTCCAGGCAAGACCACCTACAGCAGCCAATGCTCCGTATTTAACGGCTTTTTTACTGCTCTTTTTACTTTTTCCGCCCATCAAGCTCGTTAGCCCACCGCCGGCAACACCACCCAAAAAGCCATTCAGCGCGCCTGATTTATTTAAATTACCCACTAATTTTTGTAAGTCTTTCATTGTTCTCTCCTTGCAGATATGTGCCCAGATTAGGTGATTTAAAATCAAAAGGAAACGAGATAAATGTTACAAAACACATCAGTTAACAATTGGTGGTATATTTTTATTGGGTATTCTATCGGCAATATTAAAACCTGCTATTGGGGTGAATAGCGATTAACTTAAGTCAAGAAAGCCAGCAAACTAGCTGGCTATCTATTGGTGAAAATATAAGGTTTAAATTAAGGTAAACGTCCCTTGCATAATTGCGTAGTGACCAGGGTATGAGCAGAAAAATGCATAATTTTCGCCCTCTTTTAAAAGGTTGCTTGCGAAGGTTACGCTGGTTTGTTCGCCACCCCCTATAATTTTAGTTGCAGCAAGTACACGGCTATCACCTTCTTTTAGGTAATTTTTGTCAAGCCCTGCGCCCATGCCATCGCTGGCGATATCTGGAATATCTGCTTGTTTAGAAAGCACCCAGTTATGATCCATGGCATTTTTTGGTAATTTGCCAGTATGTTTTAGTGTTACCGTCACTTCTTTACAGCTTTTTGGGGCAGTTAATGACTTAGTGGAAAATTGCATCATATCGTTTGATTCAATTGTTAGTTCACATTCATTAGCATTTGCTGAAGCTGCAAGAATAAACAAAATAGAGCCTAAAATTTTCTTCATGGTATTCTCCTTAAATGAACATATTTACACAGTGGCACGTGCATCTTTAGTTAGTTGAACAAGCGCTTTTCGTACTGCTTGAGGGTTATCACATACCTCATTAAAAGGGATGTAGTAGTTCTTATTATGGCTTCTGATGTAGCAGCCTTGCGGTAGCAAACCATTCATAACGGGTGCTGTGTCGTCAACGTGGTAGTGATTGTTTAGAATTAAGGACATTGCATCTTTGTGGTCTTCGTTCATATGATTGATCATATGCAGCTCTTGGTTGTCATCCCATGCTTTTTCTGATGTAAGCCATTCATCTTTTTCAATCCAAAAAATCTTGCCAAAGCCGCCTATATAGCGAATGCGAACAGGGTCTAATTGCCATAAGTTAAAGTCATGAGCGCTACGATAAGAGTCAGCTTCTGGGTATAAAGCAATATATTTGTTGAGTAATACTTCAGCATGTTCTGCTGGAACTAATGAGCCATCACCCACGATGGTTACTCGACCATGTTCGTTTTGATCGCCTGTTTGCGCTGCATCAAATATTGTTAGACTCATGCGCTTGTCGTGAACTAGGTTTTTAGTGTGTTGAGCAATATCGCTGATAAAAAAATACAGTTTTCCTTGCTCATCACACATGTAAGGAGTTACAGAGCCAAATGGATAGCCGCGTAAATTATATGAAAGGGTAGACATTACTCCGCTATTTTTTTTGTATACCAATTGCTTGGCGTCGTTGACGGCTTGTGTTCTCATGAAAACTCCTGACGTTGAGAATAAATCATTGGGGCGTCATGCAGTGGATGTGACTTAACATACAAAGGCATGGCGTAAATGTGTTTTAAATTATGTTCAGTGAGGACATCTGATGTTCTGCCAGACGCCAAAATGTGTTTTTGATGCAACATAATAATGTCGCTGGTATAAAGACTTGCTAAATTTAAGTCGTGGATTGCAATAATGGCGGCATTGCCTTGCTCAACAAACTTGTTAACACAACCCAATAAAGCATGCTGGTGGCGCATATCGAGCGCTGAAGTTGGCTCATCTAATAACATGAGCTTCGGCTGAGCATCATCACTAAATGCATCGAGTTGCGCTAAACAACGTGCCATACTCACTCGTTGTAACTCGCCGCCCGATAAAGCCGTGGCACGACAATCTCTCAAGTGTCCCAGCTCCATAAAATCAATGTATTGAGCTACTTTTTTAGCACAGTGCTGCGTTGTTTCTTTGTAAGGGTAGCGCCCCATTGCAACAAGCTCTTGCACTGTGAATGCAAAACCTAGCTGCTGAGACTGCATAACAACGGCACGTTGATGGGCCAGTTTAGCTTGGCTAAATTTTGCTAAGGGGTGGTTGTGGAGCAGTATTTCACCTTGATAAGGATGACTTCCGGCTAGAGTGTGGAGCAAGGTCGATTTTCCAGCTCCATTTTCACCAATTAAGCCCACACATTGACCTGCTTTAATCTCACCAGTTAAATCTTGCAAGATGGCTTTTTCGCCGTAATTAACACTTAAGTTATTAAAACTAAGCAATTGCGCCTCCTTGCTTACTTTTTAAAATAAGGTAGATAAACAAAGGCGCACCAAGTAGGGCGGTGATTATCCCAATAGGAAGTTCTGCTGGCATGACTAATGTGCGTGCGAGCCAATCAGAGAGTAATAAAACGATAATGCCAAGCAACATACACAAAGGCATCATAACCCGTAAATGGGGACCCACCATAAGCCTTGCAATATGCGGAACAACCAAACCAACAAACCCGATTAAGCCTGTCATTGCGACACTTGCTCCCACACCTAATGCAACTAAAATAATGATTTGAAATTTAAGAGTCTGCGTGTTTATTCCTAAATACTGAGCTTGTGATTCACCTAGCAGCAAACAATTCATAGGTTCTTTTAAATACCACAGGCCAATTGCACTGATAAGTAACAGTGGTAATGCTTGATTTAAATTAGTCCACGTAGCACCGCCAAGTGAGCCCATAGTCCAATAGTTTATTAACCTCAGCGCACTGTCATCAGCATAAAAACTTAATAACCCTATTAATGCAAAGGCAAGAGCGTTTACTGCTACACCGACCAAAATCAAGGTCGTCACATTAACTTGACCGGCCTGTTTAGCGATAAGGTAAACAAAAAGCGTGACAGCCAATGCACCTAAAAATGCGGCATAAGGTAAATATTTATCGGCTTGAAAATCAAATTTCGCACCCAGTGCGATAAATGCCACTGCAATAACTGCAGCGCCTGAACTAATACCAATAATAGATGGGTCGGCAAGTGGATTACGGCACAGGGCTTGAGTTGCCGTGCCAGTTTGAGCCAGCACTAAACCAATCATTACTGCTAACATAAAACGTGGTAAACGAATTTGCGTAACAACATTAATTTGTAACGGGTCAAACTGTGTAAAGTGCTCTGGCGCAAGCCAAGCAATAGCTAAACGCCAGTCCCAGCCGGCGGGGCCAAAACCAATACTTAGTAAAGATAAGGCGGCAATACTCAGAACGCAAAGGACTATCCATTTATTAGGAAAAAGCCTTGTTCTTAGCTCTATTGGTAAAGTAATTGAACCGTTCATAGCTTATTGCGATATTCACTAACTTGCTCAATGGCAATCGCTATTCTTGGTGTTAACCCCAATGATAATAAACTATCCATAACCAGTAACTTACAGTTTTGTGCTGCTTTTAATAAAGATAAAGCGGGCAGCTTACAAAATGCATCTTTACCACCTAATGAGTAAACGACATGAGCAGGTGCAATAATAAAATCGGGTTGCTCTACGGCAAGGATCTCTCTATTTAATGGTTTAAAGCCTGAGTGAGTCTGCGCTAAGTTTTTAATTCCAGTATATTCAAACAACATTTGCGGCACGGTATCAGTACCGGCAGCAACTAAGCCTCTATCATTGGCCGATAATAGAAAAAGTGCTTTTTTACCAGTAAGCGAAGATTTTTCAGGTAAGCTATTTTGGATTTTTTGATTTAAAGCACGTGCTTGCTCTTGCGCACCTAATTCATTACCTAAATTAGTAATTAAGCTATTTAGCTCACTGATAGAGTCTGGCTTAGGGTAGGTTTTTAACGTTACACCAGTCGAACTGATTTGTTTCAATACTTCAGGTCTGCCAGTTCCTTCAAGTGCAAAAAGTGCCGTTGGGCGTAAAGAAAGTACACCTTCCGCAGCAAGATCGCGGTAATACCCAACCTGAGGTAACTCTGTGGCCGCTTTTGGATACATACTCGATTGATCAACACCTACTAGCTCTTGCTGCTGACCTAACGCGAATATAATTTCTGTTAATGTTCCTCCGGCACTTACTATTCGTTGCTCAGCGAAGACTGAGCTTGAAAGCAGTAATAACATGACGCTTAAGTATTTCATATTTGCACTCACTTGAATGATAGTAGCCCTATTATAATTAATTAAATGCAAATGAAAATAGTTATCACAATCAATATGCGTTTGAGGGTGTAACTTCGTAGTTCAACTCTTTGTGCTAGTCTTGTTGGATGAAATTTAGATTATACTCGATCATCTATTACTTTGAGGGCGGGAGGCTTGCATGAGGCGTTTTTATGAAACAGAACGAACTTTAATGGATTATCGAGAAAGAGAAAAAAGCCGTTGGCTTAGGATGCTTTTTATTACTGTGATTAGTATTGCAATTTCTTTACTGATTACTTTCTTGATTCTTCTTGCTACAGGGACAGAAATGATGCCTATCATTTTTATTATAGCGACAATTGCTCCTGCAGTTACTGCACCAATCGTTTCATGGTCTATTAGTGGTTTGATGATTAAAGTTCAAAAATTAGAGGAAACACATCGAAAACTAGCAATGTATGATCATTTAACAGGATTGCTATCTCGTCGAGAGTTTCTAGCTCAAGGGAATGAACTATTGCAAATGTGTCAAAGTAATAATCAACCAGTTGTATTTGCTTATTTAGACTTAGATCACTTCAAAAAAATTAATGATACATACGGTCATGCTGCTGGAGATGAGGTATTGGTAAGTTTTGCAAACCTAGTCAAGAAAACTTTAAGGCAAGAGGATTTACTAGGTCGTTTAGGGGGCGAAGAGTTTGCTCTAATTTTGGTAAACACGCGAGTGGTAGAGGCAAAACAGAAGCTAGAATTGCTCCGTAAATCTGTCGCAAAGATGACAATTAATTACGCTGAGCAACCGCTAAAGATTACAGTTAGTTTAGGGGTAGCTGATTGGGACCGTCCTCATAAAGAAAACTTAATATCGTTAATGAAAAGAGCTGATAATGCACTTTATAGTGCTAAATCATCTGGGCGAAACCAGCTTGCATTTGCCAAGCTATTTTAATGGCTTGCTCCATAAAAACACTGATATATTGTTTGTTTTTGAAACATCTAAATTCTTTAAATAATTTTATTTTTTAAGTAGGGCGCATGTTACGATTTTTTTCTATAGACCAAGGTGTGATCACAGAAACAGAGCCAGCTGCTGATATGCCTCTTGCAACCGCTATTAAGAATGCCCATTGGATTGATACTATAAATCCGACTGAAGAAGAACGACAAGCGCTGGCAAGCACCCTTAATATCACCTTACCCGGCGCTGATGATGTTGAAGAAATCGAGGCCTCTTCCCGTTGCTTTATCGACCATGAAGGCTTGCATGTGCATGCGCTTTTCATGTCACCAAACGAAGGGCGCTTTAATACGGTAACCGTAGCTTGTTTGTTACAAGACAACTGTTTGCTGACAATCCGCGATGATGAACTAGCCGATTTTCGTCTATTACGACTACGTGCTCGGAAAGGGCAAGTGGCGTGTGATAATCCAAAGCAACTTTTGGTGACTTTATTTGACCAAAAAGTCGAAAACCACGCTGATATGCTTGAAGACATGCATCATCAGTTAGAAAAACTCAGTGCCTATGTACTTGAAGAGGATGACTCTGACTTAGAAGAAGCCGTTAGCCGAATTTCTCGCCTTGAAGATAATAACGGTAAGGTGCGTTTATGTTTGATGGATACGCGCCGGAATATTTCGTTTTTACTGCGCCACCTAGGAGCGCCGACAGAAGACCGCGAATCACTACGTGAAATTGTACTCGATATTGATACCCTTATGTCTCACTGTACATTTTTGTTTGATAAGGTGAATTTCTTAATGGACTCGACTCAGGGTTTTATTAACATCGAACAAAACCAAATTATCAAAACCTTCTCTATCGCCTCAGTGGTGTTTTTACCTCCAACCGTTGTCGCCAGTATTTATGGGATGAATTTTAACAGTATGCCTGAACTGCAATGGGCATGGGGTTACCCGTTTGCAATTGGCATTATGTTGCTGTCTGGCTTTGCACCTTACTTGTTCTTTAAACATAAAGGTTGGTTGTAACAAAGCATAAAAAAGCCCAGCAAATGCTGGGCAAGGGGTCTTCGGATAGACCTAGGGGGTTTAACCTTTCAATTCGCCGGTAGACGATTCGATATGTGCACGAACAAACCATTGGAATTGTTCTAAATCAGCCAGTTGGACCAGTGATCATATCTTCAGAAACTGGGTCTAGCTCACCAAGCTTATCGATAGCTGCACGGTGGTCTTTATTAACACCGTTATACACTTTATCAAGCGCTGTTAGGTGGTCAGTAACTAAGCCTTTACCAATTGAATAATCTTGCCAAGTACGGCGTTCTACAATTGATTGAGGTGTGCCAACAGGTACGCCGCCCATGGTTGCAATACGCTCTGCAATCGTGTCAGTCATCTCTTGCACTGCGCTTACTTGTGGGTCTAACATTTCGTGTACACCAATAAAATTAGGACCAACAACATTCCAATGAATGTGTTTTAAAGTGAGGTGTAAATCGATTAAAGCGACCATGCGTTGGTCTAGAATAGCAATCGTGTCCGCTGCAGCTTGGTCTTTAACACCCGGTGCTGTAAATTCTGCGATTTTTGATGATGAATTACTCATTACTCCTCCGAGATTATCTGTAAATTTCCTTTCGCTTTTAATCTAAAAAGCATGTGTAATTACACAGAAGCAAGCGTTGTGCCTAATAATTTTTAAATTATAAAATATTGAATTTAAAAGATTAATTTTATTTAAGTCTTGAGTGAGGGTGGTACTAGCTAAGAAGAAGTATGAAAACTCTGCACACCTTCTGTAAAAAATTCAGTGTGCAGATACAAAGTTACGACTTAAGAAAGTAAAGCCGCCGCTAAACGAACAAAATCAGATGAGGTTAGAATGCCCACTAGGTTGTTATCTTTATCAACCACAGGCATGCAGCCATGACGGTTTTCAACAAAAAACTTAGCAACTTCGTGTAGCGGTTGCTCTGGCGAGATACTGGTAAAATCGGTAGCCATAATATCAACTACTTTAGTTTGCTTTTCCTTGCGTTCGAGGGCGCTGGCACTGTAATTAGCCATGATATTCATTACCTGAGCAATCATGATTTTTTGCGTTAACATGCCAACCAAACCACCATGCTCATTGATCACAGGGATATGACGAACATTTTTCTCTTTCATTAGATTATGAGCATCATGCAGGGTATTTTGCGCGCTAATAGCAAATGGGTCTGGCGTCATTAAATCACTAACTAGGTGTGTCATGGCTACATCCTTACAATTAATCAAGTTGTGGTAAGTTTAGCGCTTATCTAGTTAATTTCACTTAAGTGAGATCAAAGTATTAGTGATTAACGGTGTAATTACTTATGCAGTTCAGCCGTAGGTAAAAAGATGTAATGAGGATAATTTTTACCTTTAAATATTAATTTTATGAAATTATTAGCTTGTTCAATTAGCGTATAAGCATCATGCGCTTTTTCACTTGGTTTTATGCCTTTTCCTAAAATGATTGTTAATTGTATGATGATTGTGCGCTCTAATAACGTTGACTCATGCAGTGCTGGCGAAGTTTGACTTGTGCAGGTTAATAAACCGCAGTGTGCTCTTTGCTCAAAACGTGGTTTGTTAGTGGGCTTGGAACGCTCAACATCAACTGCCTGCTCGGCAACGAGAAACCAGTCATAACCGGTGTCTATCGTAATGTTGGCGGCTTGCAGCATACTTTGCTCAAGCGCTGAGCGCTTTGAACCGTGACGAGTCTCGTATCGAAGGATATATTGATTATCTGCAAGCTGCTTAGTTGTTAGGCCAGGAATGTTTTTATCATTCGAATGTTGGCTGCTGGTGCAGCCAATTAATACAATGGCAATATAAGCTAATAATACGTGTTTCATGATTGTCTCGCTTATTGCCAATGGTTATTTAGTGCTTGTTGTTCGGCGTTACAATCTAACGGTTGGCCTTGAATGTGCTCGTCGATGTAACTATCAAGCGCAGGTGTTTTACTTGCTAAGCGATAGCTTTGGCTTGAAATTGCGCGTTGCTCGCTCGATGCATGAAGCTGCCAAATTCCTTGTTGTTTACAAGCAATATGTGTTTGCTGGGTAGTTTTAGAATACAGCGTGTATTGGCGGCAAAAATCGCCATTAGTATTAACAAAGCTAAGCTGTGCAGTTAGGCTTCTGTTTGTATCTAATAGTGTGTTGTCACCACTCAGTTGTTGATCTAATGCGTTGGCAATGGGTTGTTCCAAACCTTGTTGTTGAACAAAGCTAGCAATAGCGACTGTAAAAAGCACCGCAATACTTGCTGCAACGGCCATTTGTTTGCGACCAGCTAGTTTAATTTGCTGCCATTTAGATAGCGAAACGACATTCTCTTTATTATGTTGCTCGATTGTTTGTGCAAGTTCATCAGACAAGGGCATTGCATCAATCTGTGCTGCGTGTTGTTTAACGAGCATGTCAACTTCAGATAGTTCAGCTAGGCGTAAAGCGAGTTGCTCATCTTCAGCAATTGCATTACGTATTGCGTCCATTTCGTTTGCTGGTAATTCATTGTCTAAAAAAGCACTGAGTGTTTGGTCATCAATCTTCATGCGTTTTCCTTAGTGAAATCAGGCTTAATTAATTGATAAAGTGCAGCTCTGGCTCGTGACAATTTACTCATCACGGTGCCAACAGGTATTTCGAGGGTGTGCGCAACATCTTTGTAAGCCATACCTTGCACTGCCACGAGGGATACAATAGCGCGTTGTTCATCTGGCAAGGTTGTTAAAGCGTTATTTACCCGCTGCAAAGTCTCTTGGGTTGCGAAACTCTCTTGTTCATCGTCACAGATGGGTTCTTGAAGTTCTGTATTTTGAACTGCCTTTAAGCGCACTTTTTGCGAGCGGTATTCGTCAATCCAAACATTGCGACAAATCTTGAAAGCCCATTTTAGTGGTTCAATATCATCGGGCATGCCTTTTTGTAAAAGTTTCTCGATGGTCATTTGTACAATATCATCGGCATCTGCTTGATTGCCGGTAAGCGAAAATGCAAAACGTCGCAGCGCTGGTAATAAACTGGTTACTGTATTTGTCATAGTTTCCCTTATTGGTTAGGGCAAGGGCCGATTAATGAAATAACTCATCAATGATTCAGCCAACTCACACTACTATAACGAGCAAGAAAAAGTTTTATTCCCAATAAATGCAATTTTTCTTTCACTGAAACGTTATAGTAGTACCTAACTAAATGAGAAGTCACTGTAACATGAAATTGAAATCAGTCATTTTAAGTAGTTTGCTGTTTACTTCAAGTACGCTATCAGCTGCGATTATCAAGCCAATAAATGGTGTGATAGAACAGGTAGATCCTGTTATTAATCAACTTGAACCGCGCATAACCAGCCAAGTAGAAAGCATACGCAAACATGAGTTAATCGACGACGCAACAGCCATTGTGACCTCGCTACCCAAAAGGCTAGAGATACTTAATCAGTTGCAGGCTCCTGCATTTGTTGAAGTCGACGTTGAGCATGGTTTTCGTGCAGTTGAAAGGCAATGGATAATGCTCGCGAATGAACAACATCAGGCAAAACTGTTGCAAATTGGTGCGCAAATTATCGTCACTAAACAATACACGTCATTGGGTTTGTCATTAGTGCGGTTTGTTGTCCCGACCAATTACGATTCAAAAGCGCATTTGCAACGTTTACTTTTACTCGATGATGCAGCGTTACTGGACAGAAATCATATTTATCAAGCGCAAAATGGTTCTCAACAAGATGCGTCTTCATCAAAGCTTACAGCAATGTGTGACTGGTCTGTAAAAATTGGCATGATTGATAGTGCGATTGATACGACTCATCCGGGATTTAGTAACACACAGATAAAAATGCAGTCATTTCTTGCAAATGACTTAGTTTCACCCGATTTGCACGGCACTGCGGTTGCTGGCGTTTTGGTAGGTAAGTATGAGCAGCTCATGCCGTTATTAACTGAGGCAACATTATACAGCGCGGCGGTGTTTTATCAGCAGTCTGATTTATCACAAGGGGCGACATTAGCTGCAATAGTTGAAGCACTTGATTGGTTGGTTGCTAACGAGGTGCCTGTTATCAATATGAGTTTTACTGGGCCCGACAACGCTATTTTAGCGGCAGCAATCAATGCTACAGCGGCTAAACAAGTAACTTTAGTGGCGGCTGCAGGCAATGAAGGACCTGCTGCGCTGCCACTTTATCCTGCGGCATACCAACATGTCATTGCTGTCACGGCACTAGATAGCCAAAACCGAATTTATCGCTGGTCAAATAAAGGTGATTATATTGATTTTGCGGCATTAGGCGTCAATGTCATGACGTTAAAAGCTGGGGGGATCTTGGTCGGGAATCTGGAACCTCTATTGCTGCGCCGCGTATTTCAGCGGCGGCTGCATGCTTAGCGGCAAAGCCAAATGCTTCTCCTAAAAACATTTACCAGGCGTTACAGCAACAAGCGAATGATTTAGGTGAAGTAGGCAAAGATGCGGTGTTTGGACATGGCGTAATTGATTAAAAGCTGGCTTTTAATGACAGCGAAGCAATACTTTGGGTATAGGTGTTTGCTGCCAGCTTAGATTGATAATCGCCGTACTCTGCTTCAGTAACAATTTGCAAAGAGTCAAAAACAGAAAGCTGCCAAAATGCGCTGACTACACTGCGACTTTCATCCCGAGATGGCTCGCTTTGTGTAAGTGGTTGGCTGATAACTTCTTGGTAGTTTTTATCTTGATAGCGCCATCTTAATCCTGCTTTATTGCTTATATCAAACGCTTTAAAACGATGAGTGATGCCCGTATTTAAGCCCCAACTTTTAAAGTTAAATTGCTCTGAATCAGCATTTTCTCTATCTAAACTAGCGCCTAAAAGCAGCATCGTTTTACCCTGGTTAATAAAGTAATACAGGTTCGAATCAAACCCTAACCCTTTTGCATCGCGCATTGACTGTGTGGCGAATTGTTTATCTGAAGCCCTAATCGCAGTGCGCAGATAGGTTGTTGGATTAAAGTAATGGTCCACATACAAACTTGCTTGATCCAAGGTTAAAAATGTTTCTTTTGCTACTTTTGCTAAAGCGCCGTCATAACGAATACCTACATCAGTACCAGAAAGGCTATAGCTAGAATCAAGGCTGTATTGATGCAACGCCAAGTCGTACTGGTCAAGCTGATTATAATTGGTTTGCTCGTATCGATAACTTGGTGTGAACTTAAGGTTGTCAGTTGCATGTAACTCAGCGCTAACGCCGGCTTTAAGTATTGAACCCGTATCACTTTGTGAAGAAATATCATCTAACTCTTTAATGGCTAAATCGGAGTTAGTCGTTAAGCCAATTTGTGCATCAGCATGAAAAGTTGCATCCGAAGCAAATACTTGAATGCTTGTGGTTAACGCACTTAAAGTGATGAGCTTATTAATTGAACGCATAATAATCTCCTAAAGGAGCGCCGGGGGATAACCCGGCACGCTATTGGTTAAAGGCCTAAGTTCAGGCTGTTTTGAATGTTATTAACGACTTCGGTAGTTGTCGCTGCGGTTATTTGCTCAGCAACTTGTTGGTTAACGCTGTTGCTAACAGTTGATGAAATGGTTTGCTCAACACTACTTTGTACAGAGCTCATTGCAGCTTGTTGTACATTACTAGTCAGTGATGATTGCAGGTCATTAGTGATTTGCGAGGCTTGACTTAGACCAGCAGAGCTTAGCTCACTAGGCTCTAAAGACGCTAATACATCTGTTTGCTGACTCAATTGATTTTGCAATGCGTTGGTTGTGTTCGAATTAGTGTTCGCGACGGCTACATTACTAACAGCAGATGTCGCAGTTGACAGCATTGATTCACCAGCTAGTACTACGGTATTGGCAGCTTGAGAAGCGCTTGATACCGAGTTTGTTAAACCTAGTTCGGGTATAGTTTCAGCAGGCTGCTGTTCATCGTTTTTAAGCGTTGTTTGATTATTTGCTTGGCCGCTATTTGAGCTTTCAGTATTCACACCATCTGATGAATTTTGTGTTGTTTCCGAGCCCGACACTTGAGTTGATTGCATCATTGTCGTATTCGACGTTGCTTGGTTTGAACCAGTCGAAACTTGATTATCACTGGCTGTTTGCTGTTCAGATGCGACTGATAGTTGCACGTTAGCTGCTGATGAAGCCGCTGAAAAGCCTGTTGCAGTTACGACACAGATTGCGATAAGTGATTGTTTTAAATTTGTCATTGTCTCGTCCTCTTTTTTGCGAATTGACATAGAGGTAACGAGTGGGTGAAAGGTTTATTCCAAAAATTTTTAACTTTTTCCATCAAATTAGCTAACTTATTGAAAGCTAGACAGAGCTTTCACTTTTTGTTCATTCACAGGTCACTAAGCTTTAAATTTTTAAAGAAGCTACTGCAATGAAAACATGTTTAGTTTTAGCCTTATTATTTTGCTCTGGATCGGTTTTGGCTAATAGCGTCTGTGGTGGAACGACTGCCAATGGCTATGTGCGTAATGCAGTAAAACTACCCAGCAAGGGTGATAACTTTACCAGTTACAGCAAAATGGCAGAGCTGGCAGGGCGTACGTATGTTCATTCGCAGGTAAAAAACATCATTGTTGATGCCTACCAAGCGCTCCAGAAATCCCATCCTGATAAACGATACAAATACGCTGAAACGGGCTTAGAAAATGGCGGGAAATTTAGCCCGCATAAAACCCATCAAAATGGTTTGTCGGTTGATTTTATGACACCTGTTATTAACGAAAAGGGGCAATCAGTTCATTTGCCAACACATGTATTTAATCGTTTTGGCTACGATATTGAATTTGATAAACAAATACAGGTTTGAACAGTTTAAGATTGATTACACCGCTTTAGCAGCTCATATTGTTGAGCTACATAAATCGGCAACAGCAAAAGGTTACGATCTTTGGCGCGTGATCTTTGCCCCAAGCCTGCAAGCTGGGCTTTATAAAACCAAGTATGCCGATTATTTAAAAGAGCATATTCAGTTTTCGACTAAACCATCCTGGGTGCGACATGATGAGCATTACCATGTCGACTTTTTAGTGCCGTGTGAAAAATAGTCTTCAATTCATTACGGTTAGAATTGTTAATTAGATTATACGGTTTTAGTGAATAAGCAGCTGAAAGCTGATAAAGTGCGTTGCGCAAAACATGGATGTTTCAACTTGTGCCACTTTTAAGTAAGTCCCTCACGTTTTCTTTAAGAAAAATAGAATCATGCCTCTGTTTGTATTTAATATGCTTAAAGCCTCACTATGCACATAGCTTAAGCATTTTAATTTAGAATTTACTATTAAATATAGAATTTAAAAATATGAAAAAATTAATACAAATCTTTGCTATTTTATTCTTTGTATCAACTTTATCTGCTTGTATGACAACTTATAACCCTGTTCCTCAAGGATATCAGGGCGAAACAGCAACTATAGATGACACCTTCAGAACCATGGCAACTAGTACAGGTCGCTTCTTTTACTTGAGTAAAGTGAATGGTAAAGATGTCAATAACGCTATTAGGGCAACAAACCAAGCTACTTATGGACAAGGTATGGTTCTGTCACCAGTGGGGTTTAGTCGAAAAGTACCAGCAGAGGAAATGACACTAACACTTGTAGCGCAGGTCCATCATGCCGCACCTATTAACTATATGTTTAATTCAGGAACGAATTACATTGTTACAGGTGATGTATCTTTTATTCCAGAAGCAGGACAAAGCTATCTAGTAAAGGGATATTTGAGTAGTGACTTTTCGTCTGTTTGGCTTGTAAATAGCGCTGGTGAGCAAGTATCTGATGCTGTTGTTTTAAAAGGTGATCCTGATAAGAGTACAGCTGTAATCGCCAAATTAGTTAAGGGTAAAGTTGTACTTCCCGAGCCGCCAAAAACGCAAGCGACTATTAAAAAGCAGGTTGCTATCACAACAGAGTCATTTGATAACCCATTGTTTTTTCTTGAGCAGGGGCTAAGCGCAGAAGCTATTATTAAGAAGTTAGGTGAGCCTGATCATATTCGTTATATTGAAAAAGGCTTTTTTAATAACAAGCCTGAAATACAAATATTTCATTTCACAAATCTTGGCAGTGTTCAAATGGTTAAGTCACCTGCAGATGGGCAGTTTTACTCAAAGTTAACTTATAATGTTAATAGCCAAGAGCATTATCAGTTTGTTGATGTAGTGAACCAAGCTGATGGTACCGAAACTCAAATCCTTGGTAAGAAATTTTATAATATCGGTGTTTATAAAGAGCAATACCTAGACGCATTAGCGAATAAGCTCTGGCAAAATAAATATACTGTCGATGGGCGTATGCTAGATGGTGTCGCGTACTATTGTAAAATTATTGCCAATGCACAAACGATGCGTTATCAAGCTATGCTAAAAAGCCTTGTTGCAGATAAAGATGTTCCTTCAAAGTTACGTCGTCATTGTAAAGCAACCAAAAAAGACATAGACAAATTAAAGCTCGCAACTGTTGAGCAGTTTGAATTTATGTAGTTTAAATCCAAGCCAATTCACTTAATCAAGTGAATTGGTATTTCAATCTTAATAATTATTTAAAACAAACTAAACATCACTGAAGCGATTAACAGTATTGCCATTAGGTAGTTAAATGCTTTTAAGCGCTTTGGGCTGGCAAGCCAGTGTTGTAGCTTTTCGCCAAGTAGAGTCCACGAGCTGACACAAGGCAGGTTAATTAAACCAAATACGAGGCTTACGATTAACACTGAGGTGAGGTTTTTATCTGGGGCATATAAACTAACCGCGCTTAATGCCATTGCCCACGCTTTTGGGTTCACCCATTGAAATAGTGCAGCCTGAATAAAAGTAAACGGCTTACTTTCACTACTGGCTTTTTGTTGTGCGTTACTTGTGGCAATTTTAAACGCCAGATAGAGCAAGTAAGCAATGCAAAATACTTTCAATATCAAATAGCTTGGTGGAAACAAGTCAAATAGCTGCATGATGCCAAGGCCCACCAAAACTAACATCAACATAAAGCCAAACGTTACGCCAAGTAAGTGTGGTGTGGTTCTTTTAAAGCCAAAGTTAGCACCTGAGCTCATCAACATTAAGTTATTTGGCCCGGGTAATTGATGATACCAAAGCAAATAATGCCAAGGCTGTTAAAATTTCGAAACTCATCGCTATCTCTCCATTTGAATTAAGATGCAATTATAAGTTGTAATGCGCGCAATTTTTGCGCTTAATGTTGTTTTGTATATTTAAAGTTCACAATGAAAAATGAAAAAAGATAAAATTAACGACAGAATATTGCATGAGCTTAAACGCAATGGCCGAATTGCCAATGCCGAGCTGGCAGATAAAGTGGGTTTATCGCCATCGGCATGCCTTCGTAGAGTGCAAGAGCTAGAAAAGCTTGGGGTTATTGCGGGGTATCGGGCGGTTATTAATAATCAGGCTGTTGGCCTTGGGTTTATCGCTTATGTTGGGGTTGGTTTAAATGAGCACTCAACCGTCTCTCAGCGAGCATTCGAACACGCTCTTGAGTTTATTGATGAAGTAAAAGAGTGCCACAATGTAACTGGCTCGTTTGAATATTTGTTGAGAGTTGAGACGGCGGATCTCAAGTCCTATAAAGCATTTCATGCTGATGTACTTGGCTCAATCCCACAAGTACGAACCATTACAACTCATGTAGTGATGGAATCGCCGAAGGATGAACGCGCTTAGTAAATAGGTTTAGAGCCTTTATATAGAAAACGTTTGGAAAAAGGCATTAGCAAGCGCTAGTGCCTTTTTTGTTTAACGGACAGTTAGCGCAATAATCAGCGGTTACAAGTTGGTAGTGTAAGCAGCAGGTTTTACGCATAAATGTCAGCGTATTGTTTTGATCACGAAAGCGATGTTTACCACATAGCTTTTGCCATGGTTGAAAACGCTTTGCTATAAATTCTATCGATTTCTCTGGTCAGCAAGCGATTAACGCTGCGTGGAAAGTATCACTTTGTAAACGTTTTAATAATCCTTTATTTAGCCTGTATTGCAATGGCAAGTTATTATACCAAGCTTGCTGGTGGTCAAATAAATGATTGGCTGCCAGTTCAATCAAATCTGCATTATTAAAAGAGTCTTGTTGAGCCATGATATTTAAATTAGCCAAACCATAAATATGTGAGCCCGTTACCCGCTGCTTAATATTGACCAGATCAGGAATGCAACCAAGGTGCTCTACACAGGCTACTAATAAGTAAATAACTTGCCAGCTCAGTTGTAAATAGAGGTTGATTGCGACATATCCCTCAGTAACATTTGTCCCTCTTAATTTTATAGCGTTAGCTAAATCGGTTAATTGCTTGCTAGTTAAACATTGACTGCTAAACCATTGCTCATCGATTGTTGGAGTTAAAAACGTCAGCAGTGAGCACTGCTGACGTAAGGCTAACTCAAGCTTATTATGCTGTTGTGTTTGCAAGTGCATATTGCGCTAATGGGTTTTGCAAATCACCTGCATACTGCAAGCTTGAAGCTGGGTCGGTAATATCAACCATTTGTTGGTTGTTACGCAGCTGTAAGCGGTTTAAGCAAGATAATGGGAATGACTCAGCAAATAAATCATGCTCAGCAAACTTGTCTTTAAGTGCAGGATGACTCGCCTGATACTGAACAATTGTATCGGCGACGGCTTGCCAAAACTGTTGTTCGGTCAGTAGGCCATCAGTTACTAAAATTGCCGAAAGGTAACGGAAGAAGCAATCGAAAATATCAGTAAAAATAGACAACACGGCAACGCCTTCTGGAATGGTTACCTTAATCCGCTTTATTTCATCATTCAGCTCGATATTACTATTTAATAAGGCAATTTCTTCACCAATGTCTTTAATGAATACCCCTACCGGAACATGATTATTAAATCGAACGATGAGATTTTCACCATGTGGCATAAAGACTAAATCATACTGGTAAAAACAATGTAGCAATGGTGTCATATAAGCCTGTAAGTAGTGGGCTAGCCACTTATCAGCACTAAGCCCCGATTTGGCAATTTTAGCACTTACAAATGAACGGCCTTCGCTATCGATATGAAGCAGACTTGCCATAGTGGCAAGGCTTTCATTCTCGTCCATATATTGAGCAGGATTTTCACGCCAAAGAGCCGCCATCATTTTCTTATAAGGGTTATCGCCAAGCGCTGGATGAGTGTAATACTGCTCATCAAAGCCAAGGGTTGCGACTTCTCTTAAAGGTTGAAACTTCAGAGATTTTAAATAGCTATCTTGGTTTACTAAGTCGAACAACCATTGATTTATTGCCGGAGTTACTTTCATATAGGCGCTCGATAAGCCCCGCATAAAGCCCATATTTAAAATCGATAAGGCGGTTTTAACATAGCATTTGTGTGGCTTGCTGATGTTATACAGGGTACGAATTGATTGCTGAGGTAAATAACTATCTTGTGAGTAGCCTAAACAGACAATATGTTTTTGCGAGATGTGATAGCTATAAACATGGACTAATTTGTTAAACCATTGCCATGGGTGCATAGGAAATAACAGATAGTCACTTGGCTTTAAACCTTGCTCAGTCAGTGCTTTTTCAAAGCGTAAACGCTCAGCTAAATCAAGCTCATCGGCAATCAAGCTCTCGTATTTATAATCATCGGTACTTTTAAAGGTGGTGTGCTGTTTGTGACACGCAAGCCATATAATTTGAAATGGGTTTGCGGCTTCCGGCGTATATTGGTGAAAATCTTGTGAGTTAAAACCAATCCGACCATTGTTGGCAATAAAGCTTGGGTGACCCATGGTCATTTGGGTTTCGATCACTTGAAAATCTGCGTCTGCTAATTGCTGAGCGCTATAGCGATTATTTTTAAATTTAAATGCAAAGCCACTGAGTGTGCTCGCGAGTTCTTCGAGATAGGTGCCAAGCATTGATTTATCTATGTTTAACTTGTCATTACACTCAAGCACAAACGCAATAGCATCTAATGGTTGACTGTGATCAAGCGCCATTTTAGTAATGCTACTTGGCTCAACTTGTAGGTGATTAAGCAGCATTGATTCACCTTTAAACTGATAGCTTTGCCCACCCATGGTATGCAACACGTAATGGTTTGGTTTTTCACTGTCGTAGCTAAATAGTCGTTCGTGATAAAACTCACTGAGCATTTTGGCAATCAGTAAACGGTTTGCGTATTGCCACGCTTGTTGGTCTAGATGTGAGGTACTGCAAGATGGCGTTGCTTGTTGCACTGCGGGACCTTGCTGTGAAGTGTCGAAGCGAGACGAAAGATGCTGTAAGTAATTAAAATAATTCTTTTTCTAAACTACCTAGTAATGCAGTTTTCTCACTCAATTTAATAACTTTATGATGGCTGAAACCTGCCTTTAAGTTAAGGCGATGAATTTTATGATTGGCTACATCTGGCTCCACAATCACTCGCTCACATGAGAGGGTATTAAACATAAACTCTAACACCGACTGCATAACAGCAAGACTAAACCCTGCCACAGAGAACTGCTTTGGAGCGAGTAAAATATGCATGCCTAAATCGCCGTTTTTAAGCGCTAGGTGGTTCTCAAGTTTTAGTATGTGTGGTTTGTAAATCTCAATTAAAGCAATCGGTGTTTGGTTTATTTCAAGCAAATAGGCTTGTTGAGCCTCATCTTTATTAAGTGTTGTATAAAAATCTAAAATCTCTTCGGGAGAATGTTCCATTGCTCCCCAAAATTGAGCTTGGGGATGTTTAAGCCAAGGGGTAATCGTCGTTAGATCGTGTTCAGGGTTTAATGTTCTGATTTTTACATCACCAAGCAAAGCGTGCTTAATATGAGTTTCAGTAATATTTTTCATAGTCGTGTTCTCTTAAAAATTAATAACTGTGAATAGGGTCTGTTGAGGTATGTTTGTTGCGTAAAAAAAGCAGATAAAACAAACATAAAGTGATGGCAAAGCCAACAGAGCCCGTCAGTAATGGGGTGTTTAGTTCAAAGCGAGAGACTAAATCTCCCGCTAAAAATGAGGCGCAGATGACGCCGATATTTTGCATAAAATGAAGCTTGGCAAAGTCGCTTGAGTAAAAGCGTGGTTCGCTCATTGCAAACAACATGACTTGCAGACGCACGGTCAGTAAAAATAGCCCAATAGCAAATACAACACGGCCGAACACAAGCCATTGCCAGTGTGAGCTAAGTTGTATAAATAGGCCGATACTGCTTAATACAAGTGCATAGGCGATTGTTTTACTGTGTTGATTGGTTGCAGGTTTGTTTTTGGTTGTAATCAAAATGACAAGTGCAACCCAAGCAGGGATAGCAAACACAGCGCCAGCTAACAGTGCATTGCTGAAATCACTTACTTGTTGCCAAAGTAGCGTAAAGTATGGCGTTGCTAAGAACATGCTGAAGTACACGCCCATAGATATAACCCCTAAGCGAATAATGTAGCCAGGGAAACGCTTTCGTTTTACTGATGATGCGGTTAATTCCCGTGGCTTGTAGCTTACTTTTAATAAGTAAATTAAATACAAGCAGAGCATAACCTGTAAGCAGTCGCCCGCAGCCATCACTAAATATAAAAAGCGCGGCTCAATACTTTGAATGATTAAGCCACCTAATAAAGCACCGCCAATACCACCAAAGTGTAAAAGCACACTAAATAAAGCAACGACACCGAGGTGCTGTTGTTTTTCTTCGATACTTAGAACAAAGGGGTAAATAAGCAGGTAACTTGCTTTAAATACCAGCATCAGCTGTGATAACAGCCAAAAGCTCCACACGTTTTCGCTGTAAAAGCACGCAACACCCAATAGCCCAGCCATTATCTGGGTAATAGCCCATAAATACAGCTCGTGCACGTGCTGCGCTATTTTCGCCCATACAGGGAAAGCACACATCACAGTGATGCAGCAAACAGCGATATAGGCACCAATGTGATTACTTGATTGCAAACCAAATTGGGCACTAAAAAACTGCGGGTAAAAGGGCAAAATCATGGTGTCGCAAACAACAGATATAATCGTCAGCAGCACCAAGCTTGACTTTAATGCGGGTTGTTTCATGCTATTTGCTTCTGTTTTTCGTTGACAACATCGGGTAAACCAAACTCTTGAAAGGCAATTTGTGTTTCAACAGGGTAGGGTGCATAACCTAAGATTGAGCGCAGAATATGGCTGTTTCGATAGCGGCCATGCCCAGATCTGGCGTTACAAAACCATGACTGTGCAGCTCAGCATTTTGTACAAACAACCTTTGTAGCTTGTCGATACTATAATTTCGCTCAACAGCAAAGCACCCGTTATCTAGCCAATTTATTTCGCTCATCAAGCCACTTAGAAAATCGGGTAGCTGATAACTAAAGCCTGTTGCCATAATGACCTGATTACTATGTAAGCTAAATTCAGCCTGCTGTTCACTGTGTCTAAAAACTAGTTTACTGCCTTGTTTTTTAATGAGCTCGCTGTTGGTTAGTAACCTTGCACGGTTCACACCTTGAATATCAAGTTGATAGAGCTGATCATAAATCTGATTAATTAACTCTGAGTTGATACCTTTGTATAAATTACGTTGCGTGGCTAGTAACTCCTGTTTGGTGGTCTGTTCTAGGTTATAAAAGTAATCAACATACTCAGGAGAGGTCATTTCTAGCGTGAGTTTCGTGTACTCAAGAGGAAAGAAACGCGGCGCTCGCGTTACCCAATTGAGTTGGTAGTTATGTTGTTTAATATCACACAACAAATCATAAAATACTTCAGCAGCACTTTGCCCTGAGCCAATTACAGTAATGCTCTTGCTATTTACTAATTCATCCCGTTTATACAGATATTCAGTGGCATGGCAGAGCTGTGTATCTTCTGCCTGAACAGCGGGTGGGTAATAAGGTGAGGGACCTGTGCCCAGTACCAAGTGACGACAATAAAGCGTTTTAGTTTGCTTTGCAGATTCGACAGTGAGTACATAGAGCTGCTTAGTGTGATCAAATTGGCTATGAATGACTTTATGACCAAATTGTATGTTACTTAATTGGCTTGCTGCCCATTGGCAATACTGGTTGTATTGCTCGCGCAGTAAAAAGAAACTTTCTCGAATATAAAACTGATACAGCTTACCTTGTTGTTTCGCATAGTTTAAAAAGCTGTATGGATTGGTTGGATCTGCCAATGTAACTAAATCTGACATAAATGGTGTTTGTAATGTAACGCCATCGAGCATCAGCCCTGGATGCCAATTAAATTCATCACGTTGTTCTAAAAATAACGAATCAAGTTTTTCAATTGGCTCAGCTAAACATGCCAAACTGAGGTTAAACGGACCAAGACCTACGGCAATTAAATCGTACACTTTATTCATAGCTAGTTTCCTCTACTTTTAGACGTGCCTTGATGCTGTAGGCGCAGGCTTTAATATCAGCTGCAATACTTTTAATGTCTTCAATCTGTGTGTTTGGATTAAGTAGCGTGAACTTTAAGTAGTTGATACCTCTAAATTTGGTGCGAGCAATGGCACACTCACCTTGTTTGAATAGCTCATCTTTAATTTGATAATTAAGCAGGTTTAATTGCTCATCACTGAGGTTTTTATCGTTAAAGCGAAACACTAAGGTGCTCAGTTCAGGTTGATGAATTAGCTCAAATTCAGGGTCTTGTTTGAGTGCCACATAACTACTACGGGCTAATGCCATAACAGAAGAAAACACTTTGCCAATCTGTTCGTGACCATAATGCGTAAAGTTAGCCAAAGTTTTAAGGCATCAAAACGGCGAGTCGTTTGAATGCTTTTATCAACAAGGTTTGGCGCTGCTTGCGGGTTGTCGTTAAACGGATTTAAATAATCAGCATGATGAGTTAAATGTTTAAATTGTTTTTTATCAGCAACAATAAATGCACTGCTGCTGACAGGTTGTAAGAATGATTTGTGGTAATCTAACGTCACCGAGTCAGCCAGTTCAATGCCATTGAGTAAGTGACGGTGATCATCAGCGGCAAGTAGTCCACAGCCATAAGCTGCATCGACATGAAGCCATAAATTATCAGCTTTGCACCGCGTTTTTAGCTTATCGATAGGGTCTATTGAACCAAAGTCAGTTGTGCCTGCGGTGGCAACAAGCGCTATAGGAATATTGCCTTGTGCTTTACATTCATCAATCGCTGCATCAAGTGCGGCTAGGTCCATTTTAAACTCTTTATCAACTGTAACCGGAACAACCGCGTTATAGCCAAGGCCCAGTAAAGCGGCTGACTTTTGAATACTAAAATGGCTGACTTCAGAGCAAAAAATACGGTAGCGATGAGCATCTGGGCCTAAACCAAAATCGCGAATAAGGTGCCCTGATAAGCGCTCTGCTGCATGGTCTCTAGCAAGTAACAATGCCATTAAATTAGATTGACTGCCGCCACTTGTGAATATGCCATCGGCAGTAGCACTTAAGCCAATGCGTTCGATACTCCAGTCAATTATCTTTTGCTCAATGAGCGTCCCGCCAGCACTTTGGTCCCAGGTGTCTAACGAAGAATTTATAGCAGTTAATAACTGTTCGGCTATCACCGCAGGGTAAGCAACGGGGCAGTTTAGATGGGCAACATACTTTGGATGATGAAAATAGACAGCATGATCTAAATACAACGATTTTACTTCATTTAGCGCTTGCTCAACGTTATTGAGAGGTTGATTTAGTTCTACTCTGGCTATTTGTTTACTGAGCTCTTTGTGGCAGACGCCAGAATGAACTTGTTTTGCAGAACGCAGCGCTTGATGGATGAGCGACATTGTTTGCATTGAAGCCATCTCATATTTGAGTAAATTATTTTCGTTAAAAATAAACGCATGGGGCTGTTCATCAACGTTTATTGATGAATGAGCATTAAGCACGGGGGCTAATTGATTCACGACTCAATTCCTTCTTGGTTAATTTGAATTGGGATCGTAATGATAGTGATTATCAATATCAATAATAATAAATCATTAATTTACTTTACAATTTAGTTACCTTTAATAAGTTGAAAGTGTTTTGTTTTTAAATTTATCTAGTAATAAATAATTGCCATTTAGTCATAAATTATGACTAAGTTAGTCCCTTTTTCAGGTTCTGTTTGACAGCATTTTTTGCTTTTTCGATGAAAATGCTCACAAATAAAAGCAATAAAGCCATCATTTAAAAAAACAATAATAGGTAGGTGAGAGGTTTTAAGAGCTAAGTAAACACACTTTGAGCTGCTATAAAATGCGTAAGCAAAGGGAGGGTTCTGCGAATAGTTATTTTAAGAAAGACTGTGTTACAAATTTGGTGAGTATTAAATTAATTAAAAAAGTTGCCATCGCTCTTAGCGAGAATGGCAACAGGGAACTTTAGTTTATAAAAACACATAAGCAGCGGGGAGCAGCATACCGCCAATGACTAAAACTGAGCGGCTGCCCCATGGGCTATTTTTACCTTTGATCATAAACAAGCCGCTGATCGCTAAAAACAGCAGCAGCCCTGCAAAAATATCAGAAAAAATAACCCACGATTCGTTTGTCTCGTTCAAGTGTAAACGGTTAAATGCTTGAAATACATGACGAGGCTCAATGGCTTCATAGCTTATGATATCTTTATTAAGTTTAAGGCTGAGATTGTTACCGTTTTTTAAAAACACCTTAAACTCTTGCGGCGACACCCAATAAGAGGCCTTTACCGGCTCGCTTACATCAGCATGAGAGATAATTTGTTCAATCAGCAACTCGTCATTATCTAATTGCCAAGTTTCATCGCTCACACTGATTTGCTGGTGGCTTACTTTGTAGTTTGGGTTCCAATCATCTTTGTGGTTCACTGCAATGCCAGAAACCGCAAAGATAATCACTAAACCAACACAAAAATAACCAATATCGCGGTGTAAGTTTCTGTTTAACTTAAACCAGTTGATACTTGATTTATTACTCAATGATTTCAACTCCGCTCGGTACGAGCTGATAAATAGCCATTGCTTCAGTCACTGAATTTGCATCAAAGCTTTCGCCGGCTTGCTGCGCTTTGTGAGCAAGTAACGCTTTAGTGCGGCCAAGGCTAAGCTGAATTTTATCGAGCTTACCAGTTACGATAGCTTTACTGCCTTTAGCCGTCATCGGGAATACCATGTCGCCATCTTCAACTTTGATACGTAAGTTTTCAAAGCGTTTGTCTGATGCGAGCGTCATCCAGCAACCACGTTTTTCGCAAACCCCAGTGATAGTCCCTTCCACGGTAATTGGACTTGCAAGGTAATCGTCTGGTGAGGCCATAACAGTCGAAATTTTAATGAGTTTGTCACTGTCGACTTGATTGCCAAACTGTAAGCTAAAGGCGTGCTGGCTAAAGCTTAAAAGCGCCAATGAGAATACAATAAATGTTTTTGATTTTAGGAACATAGCGGTTGCTTCTTGAAATAAAATTAAGCCTTAGTTTAAGCGATTTACTTGTATGATAAAAGCTTAATGAGATTAAAAATGATTTGTAATTATATCAAACCTAGATCAATTGCTTTTAATGCTGCACGGGTTCTATCACGTACATCTAGCTTTCTGAGAATAAAAGACACTTGATTACGGATAGTCCCTTCAGACTTATAAAGTGCCTCGGCGATTTCACTATTTGAATAGCCTGCAGCGATTAAATTGAGCACTCTAAGCTCGCTTTTACTTAATTTATCAGGAGTTGCTAAAGAAGTATCGGTTGTTTTAGTGGGCTTATTCAAAATTCGCTCGGTGATCGCAGGAGCTAGCGCTGAGCCACCTTTAGCAAGTGTTTCGATGGCGCTGACCAAGCGCTCTAAATTAATATCTTTTAACGCATAACCCTTAGCGCCATAGCGAATACATTCTAGCACTTGTTCACTATCATCAAAGGTCGTGAGTACCAGTACTGGTTGCCTCAGCTGTTGTGCTTGCATACTTTTCAGTACGCCAATACCGTCTAGAATAGGCATGCGAATATCAAGGAGTACAACATCAATAGAATGTTGCTTGAGCATCTCAAGAGCCGTTTGGCCATTGTCAGCCTCAGCCACGACTTGAATACTTGCTTTAAGGGCGAGTAAGCTTTTTAAGCCTTCTCTTAATAATGTTTGGTCATCAACGAGTAATACCCTAATCATTTTTTACGCCAAAGTATGTGGATTAAGTTTATGAGGTAACGTTGCAGCAATCGCAAACCCATTATTATTTTGTTCAAACTCGATTGCCCCTCGCACTAAAGCTAAGCGCTCTTGCATGCTTGTTAAGCCATTGCCTAAGTTCAGCTTGGGCATTTCGCCGCCGTTATCATAAATAGTGAGATGCACTGAATCAGATTGGAGGTCTAAGCTTACCGACAGCTCGGTCGCATCACTGTGTTTAATACAATTCGTAATCGCTTCTTGCACAGTATGAAATAACGTTTGTGCCAATAACGTATCACTTATTTTTATATTTTCATCGTAATTGAGTGTGACATTTAAGCCTGTAACATGGCTGCACAGTGAATTAAGCGATGCATGTAAATCAATGGTTTGGTTTTCTCGCATTGACGAGACAGAGTCACGCACATCATTTAATAACAAGCGGGTAATTTGCTGTGCTTTAGTTATGTGTTTTGGTGCTTCATGATTAGCACAATGATTGGCGACTTCTAAGTGAATACTGAGTCCTGTAAGGTGGTGGCCAAGGGTATCATGTAAATCTCTGGCAATACGAATACGTTCATCGCGAGTTGCGGTGTCGTTTAAAAGCGCTTGAGTTGCTTTTAATTCACGTAATAAATGGGCTGCTTGTTCTTTGGCTTTACGCTCAGAAATAAGCCGAGTAGCAAAGCGATAGGCAAAGCTATTGTATAAAGTGAAAGCCAACCCGTTGAGCAATACAAATTGCTTATCAAAGCCATAGTGAAGCGTCAGCGCCATCAAAAAGGGCAGGCAAATGAGTAAATAGAGACTGGCTTTGTTTGGCTCGTAATCGCTGAATTTAACTAAGAAGATGATCAATAGAATTGCAACAAAGCCAATATTAAATAGCCACATCAATAGCACAACATTAGCGATAGTGAAGTTCAAAATACGGGTTTGATAGTGCTTAAATCGTGATCTGAAAAACTCAAAATAAATTAAAAAAGCAAAAAAGCTTATAAATAACACACTGATCAAAAACGTATTTATTGTACTAAAACTTAGCTGCGCTGACTCTGCTCTTTGCGACCAAGCGTGCAGAGTATAAATAAACACAAACCCCCAGGTGATTGCTGAGAGTATGAAATCGCTTCGATGTATCAACGTTTGCAAGAGTTTGTTCATACGCTTAGTTTAATTCGCAATTATTCGTTTATGTATATGACAAATGTCACGATTAAATATGTGACATTTGCAGCAAGTCAGCCCTAATGGTGAGGCGTTAAACTGCATTAAAACACCAATATAGGGACATTATCATGACCAAACATGAATTTCTGCGAAATAGTCTTTTTTCTTATCTGTTGATTGCAGCTTATTGTTTAGCAGCATTATTTGTTGATGATGCCAAGACCGATGAGCAATCACAGCAATGGCAAATGGAGGTCGGTGCTGCACAATTGGCTATTGATACAGCATGGCGAGATCACGATATTCAAACCATGGTCTTGCCATATTTCAACGCCCGAAAAGGCAACTGGCGCATAGGGCCTAAATATGGCTTAGTGCAATATGCCTTTTTACAAGGCGCAGAATTTGAAGCGTCAATGGGGCTTAGTCTCCGAGATGAAACCTACGATAGCAGTTTAATCTTTAGTGATGAGTTGTCGGATGATGAGGTTTTCACTGACTATAAAGACGGTAAAGGTGAGCTAACTTTCAGAACTCAGCTGCAATATAAACAGCTTTTTGTTCGTTTAGCGCAAGATATTTCGAATCACTCCGATGGACTTACGTTTCTTGCCCGCTATAACCTACCGATTTATGGCCAAGGATTAGGGTTACAGCTAAGTGCTGATCTCGGTTTTTATTGGCAAGATAAAAAATACACTCAATACCTGTATGGCATAGCTAATGGCAATATCGCCCCTGAGTTTGGCAGATATGAATATCAGCCAAGTGCAGCCCTTAACCCATTTACCTCGCTAAACCTGACTTATGTTTTTAATGAGCAGTGGTCTGTTTTTACGAGCTTGCGGTATGAGCAACTTGACTCAACTATCAAAAAAAGCCCGCTCGTGGGTGAAACTGCCAAGCAGCAATTCGCTGCAACTATAAATTATCGTTTTTAGAAAAAGGGATGAGCAATGAATTATCTACTGAGATTATGCATTTTACTCTTACTAACTGGTTGCAATAGCGCTGAAGAGGAAGTGTTTGACGAAGACGATTTATACCAAGGTGTCTATGAAAGTGACTATTATGTTTATAACTTTAGCGAGTACCCGGTTGATTTTTATATGATGAACCTACGAAACAACACACCAACAAGCGCAATTTATAAGGAGCAGAACTTCCAAAAATCAATCGATGGCTACGGTGGTTTTGAAAAGCTTAACTTTAAGCGTTCTGTGGTCGGAAAGGTTGGCTTTGCAGCTTTTTATGATGCTGAAATAAAAGCTCATCTACAAAAGTGGGTTGTTAGTGATATAGCTAATTATGTGATCATTTATATGGATGGCGGAACGCTGAAACTGGCTTTTTTAGCACGCACTGAGGCTGTAGTTAGTGGTGATTACCCTGTGGTTAGGCTGGTTAGTTTTATCGGCAATACGAACTACAGCTATAAACTTGCTAATAGTGAATTAACTGAAGCAACAGCAACAGCTTATATACCGTTAACTCATTGCGCTAGTGACTTACAAATTGCTGGTTTTGAATTTGATTTTTGTAACTTAGAGCTGCGTGGTTACTTAATTGTGCTGCTACCTAATGAGCAACTAGCAATCATCAAAGAGTAGTGCTTTATGACAATTTCGTGAATATTGTGATAATGTAACTTTTTATTGTTTCATTGCTTTATAATGCCTTTTTTATTTGTATGATAAAGCTGGTTTTTAGCTTGGAGTTAGCATGGTTTCACGTCGAGAATTTTTAGTAGGGGCGGGCACATTGGCCTTTTTAGGATTATCAAAAAGTGCCATAGGTAAAGTGTCGTTAGGTGATTTAAAAACAACGGCTGTGGGCTTTGGTCCGTTAATTCCTGATCCAGATAAATTGCTCGACTTACCCGAGGGCTTTAGTTATCAAGTAGTTTCAAGCCTAGGTGAGAAAATGTCTGATGGGTTTACAGTACCGGACAAAGCTGATGGCATGGGCTGTCTAGCGCTTGGTAATGACCGTGTTGCATTAGTGCGAAACCATGAGCTGAAACCAAAAGACTTAGCGAAAGCTGAAGCAAGTATTGCCAATCATAAAACACCTCTGGCTTTTGATACTAACAGTGACGGTGTGGCGTTACCGGGTGGCACAAGTCATATCATTTATAACCTAAAAACCCATCAAAAAGAGCAAGAATACTTGTCATTGGTCGGCACTATTCGTAACTGTTCTGGCGGTATCACGCCTTGGGGCACCTGGCTTACGTGCGAAGAAACCACAGATACCAAAGCCGATGGATTTAACCAAGATCATGGTTATATTTTTGAAGTACCCGCAAATAGCAAAGGCTTAATTAAACCTGAGCCATTAAAAGCCATGGGTCGATTTAACCACGAAGCGGCTGCTGTTGATCCGCGCACCGGCATTGTTTATTTAACTGAAGATAAAGGTGATAGTGTCTTTTATCGTTTTATTCCAAATGAATATGGCAAGCTGCATAAAGGCGGGCAATTACAAGCTATGGTGGTAAAAGGTAAGCCACAATTCGATAGCCGTAACTGGAATAATAAAGCCATGGGGCTACATCAAGAGCTTGAGGTTGAGTGGGTCAATCTAGATAACCCTGAAAGCCCGAAAGACGACCTACGCCTACGCGGCTACAAACAAGGTGCAGCATTGTTTGCTCGCGGTGAAGGTATTCACTGGGGTGATAAAGAGCTTTATTTTTGCTGTACCAATGGTGGTAAAAAACAACTTGGTCAGGTTATGAAATATCAGCCATCAGAATTTGAGGGCACAGATAAAGAAGCACAGCAACCTGGTAAGATCTCGTTGTTTGTAGAAAGTACTAGCAAAACTCTCTACAACTTTGGCGATAACCTAACCGTGTCACCTAATGGTCACTTAATTGTCTGTGAAGACCAATACACCGATGTGGTTGATAATCATCTTCGTGGTGTGACACCCCAAGGCCAAGTTTATAATTTTGCCCGCTTAGTGGCGCAAACTGAGCTGGCTGGTGCCTGTTTTTCACCCGATGGTAGCACTTTGTTTGTGAACGTTTACTCACCTTCAAAAACACTTGCTATAACAGGCCCATGGCATCAATTTAGTGTTTAATTAAAGTCTATTTTAAATAGCCACTGCGAGGTGGCTTTTTTTGTATCACGAAAATTTATGTTCCTCTTTTTATAATCAGCTGTTCTAGTTAGAATCACTTTGTTTCACAGGAAAATAATAATAAAACGAAAATGGAGTTGATATGTCTGTTACTGAGCAGAGTCGAGAGCAAGTTAAAGCAAAACTAGTTAAGCAAAGTCCACTTGCAGCCGCAATCGGCGTAGCGTGCTGGAGTATCCCAATCATTATTTTATGGATCACAGTATTTTCAATTAAAAGTGCTATTGGGCCAGTAATGTTAGTGATTAGCGGCGTACTCGTTGGCCTAGCCGTTCGTATTCATGGGCGTGGCTATGATCGTATCTTTTCAGTTATTTCACTTATTGCATACCTATCTGTAATCGCTGTTGCGCTCAGTTCAGAGGTTTTGATCAGCGGTACATTGTCTTTATCAATTTATGCTTTGTTATTTGCACTTGGCTCTTGGTCAGCAGCATTTATTGCACGTAAAAGCATTCCATTTATTGACCATAAGTTATTTGCTGAGGTGTATGAATCGGGGGAGCTGGCAGGGTATAAAAAAATTAAAAATCATTGGTTGGTAGTATTACCGAGTACCCTAATTGCTACATCATGTTTGAGTTTTGCAGGCGCCGTTGGTGCATTTGCTCACCAGCAGTATTTGTTTGTTGAAAGACAGGTGGAGCAAGAGCAACATCAAGCAGCTAAGTTTAGAGCAAAACATATTCCAACAGATGATGAGTTTCTTGCAACCTTGTCTGACAAAAAAGCATTTAGCTATGCTTTTGCCTACTATTCGGGTCGTCACTTTGATGAGCGAGGCGTTTATCAGGGGAATTTTCCACAAGATACATTTAAATCAGAAACTATTTTACGTTATCTCGTTGAACATAAAAATGAACCTAGAGCGCAATTTATTCTGGGTAGAATGCTTGCTTTTGAGCGTGGTGAAGCACTCATGGCAAGCTCAAGGCAGAGCGGTGATCAGTTCGCTCGGCTATATGACATTTATCAATTCGGTTGCCATATAGATGCAAAGCAAGGACGTACGCTATTGCAAAGCTTTAAAAAACTCGTAACAGAGCAGTCGGTGATCATCGATATTCAGCAAATGCAGAGTAATGATTTTCGTGATTATTGCGACATTCTAGATGACACCGAATTTGATTACCGTTATATCCGTGATTACAAAAGCTAATCCCCAAGGTCACTAATTATTAGTAACGGAAAGTTCTTTGCTGAGCGGGGCTGCCAATCTGCAAACTCAATATTACTCACATTCAGTGTATTGAGTGCTTTTTTTGAGTAGCTCCAGCCTCTGGCTTTTTGTGCCACAGCTGCACGTTTTAGCTCTTTAGATAAACCAATCGTTAGCAAGTCATGATTAACTCCGCGTTTTGCATAAAAGGCTTTTTCACGAGCCATGGCTTTTGCGATTATTTCATCGTATTGAGTGCGCAAAGCCTGCCACTTGGTTGTTTTTTCTGGCTCTTTTAAATGGCTTACCATGGCATCAATATCACTATCTCGCCAGCGAGCTGAAGCGGCATCGCCGTGCCAACCGACAATGGCGTTCTTAGCTATGGTGGTAGGGTTTCCTGCAAGTAATACGTAATTAGCACACGACGAAAAGCAAAATTGTTTTACATGAACTTTTAAATTATGCGCCAAAATCAATTCGGCGAGATCCATACCTAAATCAATGTTTCCGCCACCACTGGTGATTTGTATGCTGTTTATGTTTTGCTGCTCAGCCAAAAGCTGTGCAACATGTTGATTGTTTTTGGCATTAATTTCGCCTTGATAAATAATGCGCTGCTCGCTCAGTGACACACCGGCAAAGCTTAACCAAGGGATGATTAAAAACAGACTAAAAAATACACGTAACATAAAACGCTAACCTTATAAATTATATGATAATTCTATCATGCTTTTAGGGTTTTTTAGCGGCTTTTTTGGCGCTGACTTTAGCTGCATGTTTAGCTATCCACTTAGTCATTTTTTTCATTAAAGCGGGCGGAAAATCATGGCCCATTCCGGGCACGACTCTTAACTTACTGCGCTTTATTAACAGGGCGGTGTTGATACCCGCAGACAGCGGCATAACAAGATCAGCACTGCCGTGAATTACTAACGTGGGCGCTTTAATCTTTTTTAGTAATTGCTCGCGATAAGGCGTTGCGGCAATGGCTGCAAGCTGACGTTTAAAGCCTGTTTGATTTGTGTGGTCGCTCAATATAGCGTTCAGCGTTGGCGTATAAAGCGTGTTCATCTTGTGGGTAGGCTGGGCTGCCAATGAGTTGGTTGAGCCTAACATTGTAATCAATCGCGGCTTCTTTATTATTGCTTCGGGGGCGTATTTTAGCGAGCTTTACCAACAGGTTAATGTTTGAACCCGAAAACGATAACGGCGAGCTACTCGACATAATTGAAGTTAAGCTCAGTACACGTTTTTTATACTTTGCCGCGGCAATTTGCGCAATCATGCCACCCATCGACGCCCCCACTAAGTGCGCTTTTTTGATAGCCAGTGCATCCATTAATTCTTTTACATCGCGAGCCATGTCATCGAGCGAATAGGGCAGCTTTGCGCGAATGGGTAATCGGCGGCTAAGCCAATGCTTTACTAGACTCGGCTTGCCTAACTCATCTAACGATGAGGATAGCCCTGCATCACGATTATCAAAACGAATAACCCGAAAGCCTTTTTCGACCAAGCCAAAATATAGCGACTCTGGCCAAACGGTAAATTGAGCACCTAAGCCAATAATTAAGATGATCACCGGCGCATTTTTATCGCCTTCATCTTGATAACTAATACAGATACCGCTGGCTGTAAGGATATGTTCCATAGACTGACAAATAGGCTTACGCAGGTACCATCAGCTTAATGTGTGAAGTTGGCAATTTAGTGACAGTAAAAAGAATACTGATAATAGGAGCAGTAATAGGGACGGTAAGAAAAATAGACAGCATATGACTACATGCTGTCTATTTTCAGGGAGCTTACTTAGAAGTAAGCGGTAACGCCAATCCAGAAGTTACGGCCTTTATCTTTAACGTTGTAGTCGTCTGTGAATGTAACTTCGCTAACTACACCGCGACCTGTTAGGTATTCGTACTCACCATCGCCATTTAGGTCGGTATAGCTAGTGCTATATGAGGTGAAATCTTCGTCTAATAGGTTGTTTACACGGGCATTGATTTGCACGTACTCATTTACATAAAACTGCGCACCTAAATTAAGTAGGTTGTAGTTTTTGTAATACAGCGCTTTATCGTGCACGTTATCCCAACCGCGGTAACGGTCTGAACGATATACACCTTGTAGGTATAAGTTCATAAAGTCAGTCGCTTCCCAGTTTAGGGTTAGGTTTGCCATGTGCTCAGCTGAGTTAGTTAATGGTTGACCTTGTTCAGGACCGCTCTTTTGTTCGCTATCAGTCCACGTGTAGTTACCGTTAATAGACACTGTTTTAGTGATTGTGTATTGACCAGCAATTTCAACACCTTGAAGGTCTACTTCGTCGATATTGATCTTTTGGCTGTAGCTATCGTAGCCAAGCTGATCATATTGACCTAGGTTCACACATGGACGTACGTCGTTAGTTTGTTCACAGCTTAAAATTGTATCGCCGCTGGCAATTTTGTCTTCAAACTTGGTGTTGTAGTAAGTCACGTTAATGTTGTGATCGTCATCAAGTGAAGTCCAGTAAAGTGCAACTTCTGAGTTAACACTGGTTTCTGGTTCTAATTCAGGGTTACCTGCAAATGGGCTTGTGCCTTGGCCACCAAATCCGGTGATCCCGTCATAAAGGTCAGTTGTTTTTGGTGTTTTGTAACCTGTACTTACACCACCTTTTAAGGTCCAAGTGTCAGATAAGTTATATACACCGTAAACACGAGGTGATACTTGGCTACCAAATACATCGTGGTCATCGTAACGAGCACCTAGTGTAAAGGTGAAGTTATCAGTTGCCATCCAGTTATCTTCGGCAAAGATTGAGTACATGTTTTGCTCTTGTACTTTGCCAGCTTGATCACTTTCAAGACCAAATACACCGTCTTTTAATTCACCGTCGATAAGCTGGCCACCAATTGCTAGGTTATGGCTGCCAAAGCGCCCCTCGATTGGAATATCAAAACGTAAGTCATAGGTATATTGGCTGCTTTCAAGTGGGCGAGCAGGGCGTGGTAAGAATGTTTCTTCAGCTAAGTCTTTACGTGCTTGCTCGTCCATTCCTTCGTATTCGCCAGTACCATCGTACATAGCTTGCAGCTCTAATCGCTCGCTTACACTCAGTGGTAAAGTACGGCCATTGTTTTGCGTATCAACATAAGACACAGAGGCTTTTACCGTTGCCCAGTTAAGATCGCCATCATAACTGAGTGACCACCATTCACGGTCAAACTCTTGGTCTGCCGCGTAACCTGCGCGCGGGTTTACTTGGCCGCGGCGATCTTGCCAAATTGATTCAATGTTATCTTTAGTACCAAGTGGGTAAGTAATGGTGCCTGATTCAATGTCGTAGCTAGGTGTGTTGTCGTACACTTGGCTTGAATTGTCATAATCAAAACGTAAATGATGAGATTCAAACGGGGTATAAGTTAACGTAAAACCATACTGCTCATTTGTGTTATCAACGGTACGACCGCCACTGCCAAAGCCTAATGAACGAGTATGTACAACACCGTTAGGATCGGTCGCAGGTTCAAATGTTGGCGATGATGCTTGTTGTTCGTAAACACTGCCGCGCACACCTAAACTTAATACGTCTTTAATTAGCGGGCCCATCACACTAAAGTCAGTGGTAATGTCATCACCAAAATCATCGTTTTGCTGTAGTGAACGGCTAAAAGATACTGCACCACTCCAGCTGTCAGTGTGCTTTTTAGTGATGATATTGATTACACCACCCAGCGCATCTGCACCATAAAGTGTTGATGCAGGACCGCGAATTACTTCAACTCGCTCAATCGCATCAACCGGTGGTACGTGGTTAAACGCGTTGCCACCAAAATTGTTTGGGTAAATGTCGCCATGGTTATTTTGGCGTTTACCATCAATTAGTAACAGGGTGTATTCACCTGTTAAACCACGCATACTCACACTGCCTTGGCCCGTTTTATCACGAGTTGTGCCAATGTCGATACCTTCTAAATACTGCACAGCATCAAGTACTGAGGTGAAGGCATGAGACTTAATATCTTCATTGGTGATAATTGAAATACTTGCAGGTGCTTCGGTAACTTTTTGCTCAAAACCTGTTGCAGTGATTACTAAGCGTTCCATATCTTGTTTTGGCTTAGCGTCATCAGCAAAGGCTGAAAAATGTGTTGCTATGGCAAGTGCCAGTAAGCTTGGTTTTATTGATTTCATTGTAGGGTTCCAGTTCTTTTTGTAGGTTATCCCTTTGAGGGACGCTGCGTATAGTACAGAAATGAAAAATACAATCAATAATTATTCTTATTTAGATTAATCTTTTTCAAGTTGCATTTACAGTTATTACAACTTTTTTCTATTTATGTTTTTGTTGATTAGTAAAATAAGATGATTAAAGCGAAGTCAATTTACAATCTTAAAGCCTGTTAATGTATAGTGCTTCCATCATCACCATAAAAATTAAAATAATGAATTCAGACATCTCTTTAGCGCGCTTTAAGCAGTTTCCTGTGCTTATGTGGATCTTCTTATTTGGCTCGTTTATTACCCGTGGCAGCTATTACATGGTATGGCCATTTCTCGCGGTGATTTTGTACGAAAAGTTTGCTTTATCGGCAACAGAAGTCGGGTTGGTACTTACCAGTGCTGCGGTGATTTCGGTGTTTACCAGTTTTATTGGCAGTAGCCTATCCGATAAAGTGGGCCGGCATACGCTGATGTACATTACCGGCGTGCTGTATATCATTTCTTTCTCGCTGTTGGCTGAGGTAGAAACCGTGGCCGGTTATGTGATTGTGATGACCTTATGCTCGATTGCGACTGCGCTTTGGCGACCATTAACCAGTGCGGCAATTGGCGATATTATTGATGATGCACAAACTCGTGAGCTGGCCATGCAGTCGCTGTACTTTATTGTTAATGTGGGCTGTGCGGTGGGCCCATTAGCTGGGGTATGGCTAGGTTTAACCGGTGAGCAGTCGAGCTTTTATATTACCGCAGGGGCATTTGCTATTTTATTAGTGCTGCTTGTTTGGGGCTTTAATTTTAGTGATAAAGCCGCCAAAAGTACTGCCGCAATCGACGAGCCAGAAGAGAAAAAACCAGCTGTACAAGGCAAGCAAATCTTACGTATTCTATTTGCAGATAAGCTGCTGCAGTGTTTAATTTTAGCCAATATTATGTGCATGTTTATTTATGCGCAAATGGATAGTTCACTCATACAATACCTAACTCGTGCAGAGGCACCCGACCTACTTGCATTGATTTCTGCGCTTATTTTTACCAATGCGTTAGTGATCATTTCAAGTCAATTTCTGCTGTTAAAAATGATGGCGCGATTTAGCCTAACGGTGCGCATTCAAATTGGCTTGGTGCTATTGATGATGTCGCAGTTTTGGCTAGCACTTAATCCAATCGATTTATTCTGGGGCTGGATTGGTGCGATAGTGGTGATGAGTTTGTTTGAAACCATTTTGTTTCCGACGATGAACGTTCACCTTGATAGGTTGGCGCCTTCACATCTTCGTGGTGCCTACTTTGGCGCAGCTTCGTTTTATGATTTAGGGTTTGCTTTAGCGCCACTAGGAGGTGGTTTAATTTTAGACTATTATGATGGCCCAACGTTATTTTTCGCAGCGGGAGGGCTTTGCATTGTGGTGATTTATTTATACGCCATACTCGAAAAGTTACCCAGACCCGATTTTGCAAACCCAAGCTCGTAACCTTTAAATAGCCCCTTCATGGGTTTAAACAATTAATGACAGCGATATCAATTTACGTATTTTTTCCGAGATATTAGTTTGTAGTATCGGCTTATAATGTTAAAAAATTGTTTACCATACCGATAAGAACTCAATGAACGCACCTTACTCTTTGTGCAAACGCTCGCTATTATGCTCGGCTGTATTGCTGACACTTGCTGCTTGTGGCGGCTCAGGCTCAGATGAAAAACAAACAACAACCCCTCCTGTAACCGAAACACCACAAAATCAAGCGCCGCAAATCAGTGGTCAATCACAGACTTTACGTGTTGGTGAAACCTTAAGCTTTAGTCCTGAAGTCTCTGATCCAGATAATGACCCTCTTACTTTGTCTGTAACAAACTTACCAAGTTGGCTAAGTTTTAATGAAGCCTCAGCAAGTATCAGTGGCACGCCAGAGCAAGCAGGTAAGTATGCAAACATTGAGTTTACGGTCACTGATGGGCAGCTGTCTGCCCAGCTTTTGATTGATATTAATGTAGAAGCCAAGCTTGTCGAAAATACGCCGCCAACGCTCACGTCTACACCATCGGATAGCAATGAAGGCCAAGCTTATACTTACCAGCTAACATTTACTGATGCACAAAATGACACTGTGGTAATAAGTGAAGTTAGTAAACCTGATTGGCTTAGCTTTGATGCGACTAACCTCAGTTTTAGCGGCACGCCCTTGTTTGCGAATACGGGCGAACAGCAAATTCGTTTTCGTTATTCAGATGGCGAAGTGACGCAGCAGGCAGAGCAAACATTTAACATCGCTGCCAGAGCAAACTCAGCGCCAGTGGTTTCTCCACTGAGTAGTGAAGTGCGTGCTGAGCAGGCATTGAGTGTGCAGTTAGTCAGCAACGATGCAGACAACGATGATGTGAGCTTAACCGTAACAGGTTTACCAACGTGGCTAAGTTTTGATGAGCAAACTAGCACCTTATCTGGCACCGCGAGTAATGAAGAACTTGGTGAACATAAATTCACAATCACAGCCTCTGATTCACGTACAGAGACTAGCTTCGAGTTTGTGTTAAACATTACTCAAAGTTATGTGACCGAGGCACTCGAAACGGGTAATGCGCTGGTTGTGCCAAACAGCGAATTACTTCTTGATGCGACACTTAATGAAATTGATACCCACAAAGCGCGCTTTCAAAACATTAAAAATAGCTTATTTGGGTTTGGCTCAAGCTCCACCCTTGATGAATTAAGCTGGTATCCAACCTGGGATGCAACGCTATTAAATGCCACGTATCCATTCAATGAGCCGGTACTACTTACCAACAATAGTTGGCAAGATGGCTACGAGACAAAAATTAGAAATCTTGCTTTAGTCGGGACTAGTGATGGTGAGCAAGGCCGTTACTTGGTATTTGGTAGTAATCCTTATCGAAATACCATTAACGAGCAAATGACTCAGTTTTTGAAAAACAGCACCACATGGTTAGCTGGCAGAGAAATAACCGCAGAGCAGCCACTCAAACTTGTATTAGCACAACTAGATCAAAGCTATTACTTTCAAGATAGGATCAAAACGCGAGAGTGGTTTGATAGTCAATATGAAGGCATGGTGAGCTATAACGACAATGCAAGTTGTGACAACGACGCTTTAGCGGCGTGTTTAACAACTGACACGGATGTACTGATTATTTCTCAGCATGAGCGTGAAGGATTAAATATTGATAATGTTGTGGCTGCAGTAAAGCAAGCGCAAGAAAACGATATAGCAGTGATCTATATTCAGCGTGATGGTAGTCAAACGGCATTAGGTAAAGCGCTATTTGAATTACTCCATGTGAGCGTTGCAGGTGATAACTACTGGCACCGATTAGAACTGGCAAATTGGAACCCAGTTGCTATCAACGACAGCTTGCCAACTGATGCGCAAACTATTAAAGACTTACTTAGCCGCTTTAAAAGCAGCGAATTTAGTGTTGATTTAAGTGCTTGCGATAATCGAAGCTGTCCAGCTGAAAGCCAATATCAGCAACAGTTTAGTGATGCGGCAACGATCATTAATTCGGTGTTTAGAGGTTTTGACCAAGCGAAAACAGATATCTTTACTGAGCAGGGCTATCGCTTTTACCAGTTACTGGCGCTGCTTGCAGATCATTATCGCCAAGTTGTGAGCTTCCCGATGGATAAGCTAAGCACCGAGAATACAAGCTTCTTTCGTGCCCTGTTTACCGATCATGCGGTATTAAATATACGTAAAGTTAATCCACTTCAAGTTGATATGGGGAATTTCAGCCGTAGTGATTTTAGTCATGTAACACCTAAAACCGTCACCGTGAATATGCAGAGTAAGGCGTATTTTCGCTCAACGGGTGTGTATGCCTTGCCGGGTCAAACATTTGCTATCAAACGCACTGATAATCAAGCAGTGAATACCAAGGTGTTTGTTAATACTCTGCGCGATGGCGCAACACATTACATGAGCAGCAATGGCTATAATCGACCCGCTAAATTGCAGTCGGTTCATGTGCCTATAGAGACAAATGAAACGGTCTATTTTACGTCACCTTATGGTGGACCAATTCAAATTGAGTTTGATCAAAATGATTTAGATGTCAGCTTTGAATTTAGCAATGTAGGTGAGCACCCGTATTGGCGTAGCAGCAGTGATGATGAGCGCTTTGCTGAGTTGCTTGAAAAAGGGGATTATGATTGGGCTGAGGTCGCAACCGGTGGTTTTGAGGTGCATTCAAAGCTCGAGAAAATGCGTATTTCAATTAACGATGGTTATTGGCGTTTGTAGCGTCTGACTTCGCCCATGCTGTAGAGCGTTATACCCATAACTATCCACATGTACTTGCTGGTTTCAAAGGGCCGGGCATCGATGTGGTTAGCGAAATTCATGACTTTGCGAGTGAACGCAATATTGAAGTACAAACAATTGATATTGTAAAACATATGAATGCAGACCAACCGACCTGTGGTTGGGGCTGTTCGGGCAATCCGTATGACGCAGGTTGGAATTTTAATCCAACAGGGCATGGCGATATCCATGAGTTAGGGCATGGTCTTGAAAGAGGGCGCTTCCGTATCGAAGGGTTTGGTGGCCATTCAAATACCAATTTTTACTCCTACTACAGTAAGTCGAAGTTTGAGGATGAAACCGGCTTTTCGGCATCGTGCCAAAACTTGCCATTCGAGAACTTGTTCGATCATTTACAAGCCAGTAAACAAAGCGCAGACGCATTTGCTTATATGCAAGATTTAGCGATGTCAGAGTGGTCGCAAAGTCACGCTATTTATTTACAAATTATGATGGCCGCACAGGCACACAATAAGCTTGAAAACGGCTGGCATTTATACCCTCGCTTACACATTTTGGAGCGTGCGTTTAATCTAGCTGATAACAGCGAGACTAATTGGCAGGCACAAAAAGATACACTTGGCTTTTCAAGCTACAGCTTGTCAGAGGCACAAAGCATAGGCAACAATGATTGGCTCCTAATCGCACTTTCAGAAGCAACCGAGCTCGATTTGAGCGACTACTTCAGCATGTGGGGCATGGCAACGTCAGACAAAGCAAAACAGCAGGTTAAAGCGAAAAACTACACGGTATTAGGTGATGTTTACTATGCCTCATCTGCCACCGGCTATTGTACGACGTTAAATCAAACAGAAGTTGCAATTAATGGGACGCAAAGCTGGCCTGAATAATACACCGCGTTGTTAAGTTGATTGGTATTCGTATTTAAAACGCCAGCGAAATATTTCGCTGGCGTTTTTATCATTAGATTAGTGAAATTAGCTACAACTGCTACCTTTATAACTCACACATTTAACGTTGAGGTGTAACATGGCTGTTTCTGCAATCCCAAAAGGTTACCATGCGGTAACCCCGTATTTGGTTATTGAAGGTGCCACTAAGGCGATAGAGTTCTACAAACAAGCTTTTGCTGCTGAACTTGTAATGCAAATGCCTCTACCTGATGGTGGGGTGGCACATGCTGAAATAAAAATAGCCGACTCTCATATTATGCTTTCTGATAATTGCCCTGATGTGCAATTTAAGTCGCCGCAACAACTTGGCGGTACGCCGGTGAGCATTATGCTGTATGTTGAAGATGTCGATGCTGTTTTTGCTAAAGCCTTATCGCTTGGGGCGAAAGAGCTGCGTCCAGTACATGACCAATTTTATGGCGATAGGTCAGGGACTCTAGAAGACCCTTTTGGTCATATTTGGACTATAGGGACACACAAAGAAGACCTCAGTGAGCAAGAGCTTATGCAACGTATGAGCGAGCTTATGAGTAAAGAGCAAGATGCTTAATACCTATCTGCAAATTATAGTTAATCATTTTGTTCTGATATTTAAATCCGGATAAGAAGGGTATTCGTATGTATGTTAAAACATATGAGTTATCCCATGAAAAAACGAGTTTTATATTGGCTACAAAATGATTTACGCCTAGCTGATAATGAAATTTTATCTGAATTAGCAGATTTTGCTGGCGAGCTTGATTTAGTGTTTGTGATTGAACCGCGTTGGTTTAGGCAAACAAATTACCAACAGAAGCCATATGGGGAACATAAGTACAACTTTTTACTTGAGAGCCTATCTGCATTTGCAAACGCAGTTGAGAATCTTGGCCAAACACTTCATGTGATCACAGGTGAGCCTGAGTATGTAATCAGCCAGCGTTTGCAAAAATATAATATTGAAACATTGGTTTGTACCGAGCAAGTTGGCGTTTATGAGCAAAAACAGCTCGAAAAAATTAAAGCTTTATGCCCTCAAGCTGCCGTGAAAACTTATCAGCAAGATACCTTGTTTAAAGCAGCGGACTTACCTTTTCAGCTTGATGAATTACCAAAAAATTTTACCGCCTTTCGAAAAAAGGTAGAAGCTGAGCCAACCTTTATAGCTGCACCGCGACCTGCGGTCAGCCGATTACCTCACCCAGTACAGTTATGCGCTGAACACAATATTGCTGACGTAGTTACCCAGTCAGCTAGCTTTAAAGGAGGTTTATTTGCAGCTCAGCAACATTGCAGTGCGTACTTTTCCTCAAAAGCACCAAGCAGCTATAAAGAGACTCGCAATGAGTTAGATGGCTTTAGCAACAGCACTAAGTTTAGTGTTTGGCTCGCTGGAGGCACAATTAGTGCTAAACAACTGTATAACGAAGTTGAAAAATATGAGCATCAAAACGGTGCAAATGAGTCGAGCTATTGGATAAAGTTTGAATTGCTATGGCGCGAATATTTCAAATGGCATGCACTGCAAGCGGGAGCAAAGCTTTTTTTATTCAAAGGTCAAAAGCAAAATGCGCCGCTAACAACGTTTAACAGCCAGCGTTTCACTGCTTGGTGTAATGGCTGCACTCCATTTCCATTGGTAAATGCGATAATGCATGAACTCAACACAACAGGCTTTATATCTAACCGCTCGCGGCAGATTGCGGCAAGTTGTTTGGTTAATGAGTTAGCTCTTGATTGGCGCTATGGTGCAGCTTACTTCGAACAGCAACTTATTGATTATGATGTGGCTGCAAATTGGGGCAATTGGCAATATATTGCGGGTGTCGGTGTCGACCCTAGAGGTGGGCGTCACTTTCATATCAATAAGCAAACAGCGCTTTATGATCCTTTGTCACGTTACATTCGCAAATGGAATGGCGAGCAAACGACCACAACGCTTTTTGACTCGGTTGATGAGGTTGACTGGCCGTCAAGGTGAAAAATACCAATCCGCAATAAATCTGTAAGAGTATATTTATTTGATTATATTTTAGTATTTTTTGCCTTTTTAACTAAAATAATGAATAAGACTTAATTGTTTATCATTAGGCTAGTTATTAAGGCAGATTATGGCATTTAGTGAAGCTTACAATGAACTAAAGTCGCAGCTAGGACTAGATATTGCACAGTTGCTTCTCGAAAGTGGTGATGTGGGAGTTTGGCTCTGGAATGTGCAAACAGGCGAAACAATTTTTAATGATAAATGGGCAGATATCATTGGCTATTCTCTGTGCGAACTAGAACCCGTTTCAATTGATACTTGGCTTACCTTTGCTCACCCTGAAGACTTAGTGAAATCTGAGCAATTATTAAATGAGCACTTCGAAGGTGAATCAGCGCGATATGTCTGTGAAGCGCGTATGAAACATAAACGAGGCCACTGGGTTAAAGTGCTTGATAAAGGCCAAGTACAAACGTGGGATGAAAACGGTAATCCAGAATGGATGGTTGGAATACATATTGATATTACGGAACAATGGCAAAAAGAACGCGAAATTGAATTCCTACATCAAGAACTAAAAAAGTTCATTGATAACCTCCCAGGCTTTGTTTATCAATATGTAATAGACAATAAAGATGAAGCGTTTTTCCCATTTGCTACATCAAAAGTATTTGATATCTATGGCTGCTCTCCCAAAGATATTGAGTCATCAGCAGATAGAGTTATGCAAGCGATACATCAAGATGATCTGGAACGTATTGTACGAAGTATTGAGCATTCACGTGCAGAGCTAACTGATTGGTGTGAAGTGTTTCGCGTTAACCACCCCAAAAAAGGACAGATCTGGATTTCGGCAAAATCATCTCCTATAGCCCGAGCTGATGGCAGTGTAGAATGGAATGGTTATTCTGAGGATGTTACAGAGGAAGTTAAAAGTAATGAGAGAATTAAACTATTAACGGCTGTTTTTTCTACAACTAGCCGAGGGATTCTGATCACCACCGCTGAGTCTGTGATTGTTGATGTAAATCCTGCTTTTGAGCAAATAACAGGGTTTAAGAAGCATGAGGTAATAGGTAAAAAACCTTCAATACTTTCTGCAAAGAAGCAACCAGATGAGTTTTATCAACAAATGTGGACTGAGTTGCTCGATAAAGGCTGTTGGCAAGGAGAGGTATGGAATAAGCGAAAGTCAGGAGAGGTGTTTCCTGAGCAATTATCCATAGATGCACTGTATGATGAAAATGGCTTAGTTTCTCATTATATCGGTGCATTTGATGATATCTCTTCGGCGGTAGAAAAGCGCCAGCTTCTCAATGAGCTAGTTAATCAAGATCCACTTACTAAGCTATTGAATCGCAGAGGACTCGATATTCAATTGCGTGCTTTCTCACAAAGAACGCCAGCAGAGCATAACCAATTTGCATTGATCTATCTTGATCTTGATAATTTCAAACTCGTTAATGATACATATGGTCATGAACAGGGTGATAATTTGTTACTGGACATTAGTCAGCAATTGCGTTTACAAATGAGAGATAAAGATGTGCTATCGCGCATTGGTGGTGATGAGTTTGTTATTGTTTTACCTTCATTAACAAAGGCTAGTTTGTGCCAAGATATAGCGCTACGATGTCAGCAGGCGGTTAAAAAAGTAGCGCAAGATTATGAAACGGTTCAGCCGGTAAGTGCGAGCTTTGGTATCGCCATGTATCCTTTACACGGACACAGTGCAAAGGAACTTTTGGCCATCGCTGATAAACAAATGTATGAAATGAAATTGGCTCTAAAAGTCTCACCACTCGGTTGATATTTCAACACTAGGCAGTTTATTCAAAAGCGGAAGTAATGCGCGTTCTTTGCGCAAATCTTTACGCTCGTTTTCTAAATCTTTGCGTTCTCGATAAAGCTCTTTTTGCTGAGTATTATTAAGTTGGTTACTGTTAAGCTCGCCACGAATATCTTTTAATCGACGGTCGATATCGTCAATGCGATTATCAATATAACTCAGTCTTTGTTGCACTTGATATCTATCGTTACCTTCTTGCCATGCTTTACGAAACGCTGTGCTATTACAGACACCATTGTATGACGCGCCTTGCATGCCTAACGTAAAGCCATTTTCCGGTTCACAGTATGTAGCGATATCCTGATCGTATCCCACTTTATATTTAGCAATGTCAGCATTTACACCATACTCACTGCATTGTGATAGTGCATCTATGCCATCGCGATACTCAGTGCCATCTGCACCATGTTTATAACCAATACCATACCAGTCAGCTTGTAAACATTCATTTTTGCTAACCGAGGTGCAGCCTGCTAATACGATTAGGGGCAGTAGAGGAAGAGTCCATTTTCTCATTAAAATCTCAGCTTATGATATTAATAACCTAATAGATTCTAGCCCGAAAAGTTCGTTGTTAGAAAGCTGTTTTTACTTCAAAGCAATTAATTCAAAATGATGGCCTGAACTTCATTCACCATTGGCAGAATTTCTGAGCAACACGTAAATTAGGCTGAACATTCTTTAAATGAGTTAACTGTAAGATGCAAAGTAAAGTGAAATGGCAGCGCTTTATCAATAAATGGCGGTCAAAAAACATAATTTTAAACCATAGCTTTAATAGTTCTGTGGGCGACATAAGTTTTGCGCTATTCAATTGCCATTGGGTTTGATGCTTGACGGTTATTGGGCAAGGCAAGTGTCCTGGGTAAGTTTGCCAAGGCGCAAGTAAAGCTCGTGGGTAATCGGTTTTTAACCATCGTTGATAAAAACGGTGTTTGCGAACGTACTCCACCGGTAAACCCAACGGATACTGTAGGACCTTCCACGAATAAAATGGATGGAAAAACTCCATTTTAAATTCGCAAACCTGCTCGTTAGGAACACTCAAATGGTGGTGTTGATCGTTAAGCAGCAAGAATAATTGAAATGCTTTTTCAAGTGGTAATTCAGCGAGTGGTTCGAAGCTAATTTTTAAGTTAGCTATCAGTTTTTGTTGTAATTGTTCAGCATTATGAACAACTGACTTAGGTAAAAAAGCGTATTGTTGTTTGAGGTAAGCACTGATTAGTTTATCTAAGTTGTTTTCTTTTGCTGCAGCATAAATTTCATCACCGTAATAAATAAGCCCGACCCCAACACTACCGCCATTTCCTGACCAGCTTATTTGTGGTCTGCATACGTTAGTGAAATCTTGATGTTTCGCTTTACGCCAATATTTGCCAAGGCGCTGTTCGACAGATAGCCGCTGGGTGTCTGAAACTTGTATTACTTCTAATGGTACTGCATTTTGTGATGCATATTGTTTAGCACAAAATAGATCTTGGCTATCAGATTGCGAAAAGTTAAACGACTTCAATTGCACGCCTTGGCGCAATAACTCACTGTTAATAAGCCTAGAGTCTAAACCGCCAGATAAAGTGCTAAGAATTGTTTTATCTTTATGTTTTGCCTTTGCAACTAAAGTTTTAAAAGCCTTTGAGATCCCTTCAATTGCATCTGGTGCAACGAGCTTTTGTTTTGCAAGTGATACCCAATCAAAATATCTTTTTCTAGTTACACCCTGTTTTGCATTAAAGCATAGCATTTCACTTGGATATGAGCATTTTACGTCTTTAAACGGCGTATGATCTAAAAGAGGATAACCAAGCACGGCAAGCTCAGTTAATGCATCCGGATTGTTCTGTAGTTGGATATCCAACTGCTTGAATAAATTAAGGTTAGTGGAAAATAGTAAACCATACTGTGTTTGTAAGGTATAAAAAGGTTTTAATCCAAGTGGATCAGTCGCTAATGTTAGGCGCTGGCTCTGCAGATCAAATTGACAAAAGCTAAATACTCCTTCGCATTGCTGCAAAGAAAAGTCGAGAGACTCGCAGCCCGCAAGTGTAATTAGGTCCTGTGTTCTAGAGCTTGATATGAGAGGGTGTCCAATGAGTGTTGCAATTTGCGACTCAGTTCGCAACCAGCTCGACTGCTGATAGGCATCAAAATCATACTGAAAAATGGCTCCATACTCGCAATTAAAAAAACGAACATGTTTTTCTTCATAGTTACTAAATACATTAGCTAGTTGATTTATATACTTAAAGTCAGTTTTATCTGAATCATTGAATTGGAAATAACCTGCAATAATAGCCATGTTAACCACCTTTTCGTTTGCTAACTTATTAGTAAAGTTGCAAGCCATAGGCCAAAACGAATAAAGGCCTTAAACAAGGCCTTTGGTAACATTACAAAATTACAAACGCAGATCAGCGATTGTTAAGTTGTTGGTTGATTTCATCAAATATACTCGCATCATCAATGGTAGATGGAATTTGTAGTTCTTCACCATCGACCAATTGGCGTAAGTTCTTTCTGAGTATTTTTCCTGAACGGGTTTTTGGTAGGCGCTCAACATGCAAAACATTCTTTAAGCAGGCAATGGCACCAATTTGATGCCTTACAGAATGGACTAGCTGTTGCTCGACTTCTTTGCTATCGCCAAGGTAATCGTCTTTGAGCACTATCATCGCCATAGGTAATTGCCCTTTGAGTGCATCGTTAACGCCAAATACTGCACATTCAGCAACAGCAGGGTGGGCTGCAACAATTTCTTCCATTTCACCGGTTGATAAGCGATGACCCGCAACGTTAATTACATCGTCGGTACGACCCATAATAAATAGATAACCATCGTCATCAATATAGCCACCATCACCAGAGAGGTAATAACCCGGATACTCGCTTAAATAACCCGCTTGAAAGCGTTCATTGTTTTGCCAAATTGTTGGTAAGCAGCCAGGAGGTAAAGGCAGTTTAATTACCACCGCACCATTTTCGTTTGCTGAGCACTGCTGTCCATTCATATCAAGAATTTGTACATCAAAGCCCGGTGTTGGCACTGTTGAGCTACCCGCCTTAGTGGCAAGCTGTTCAATACCAATTGGATTACACGCAATGGCCCAACCAGTTTCTGTTTGCCACCAATGGTCAAGTACGGGCAAGCCGGTGTTGTCTTTTAGCCATTCATACGTGGGAGGATTTAAGCGTTCACCGGCCAAGAATAAACGTTTTAAACTCGAAGTATCGTATTGTTTAAAGCCCTCTGCGGTAGGGTCTTCTTTTTTAATAGCGCGAAACGCAGTAGGAGCACTGAATAAGGCGGTGACTTTGTAATCTTCAACAACACGCCAAAACGCACTGGCATCAGGGGTTCTTATGGGTTTGCCTTCATAAAGTACGGTAGCGCAGCGATAAATAAGCGGTGCATATACAATGTATGAGTGACCTACCACCCAGCCAATATCAGAAGCAGCCCAAAATACTTCGCCGGGTTTCATGCCATACACGGTCTCCATGCTGTAATGCATTGCAACAGCGTGACCACCGTTTTCTCGAACCACCCCTTTAGGTGTGCCTGTGGTGCCTGAGGTGTAAAGAATATAAAGCGGGTCGTCACCTGCAACCGGCACGGCATCGACTGCACTTGCTGCATCAGTGGCTGATTGCCAATCGATGTCTCGGTCATCTTGCATCTCGGCAATGGCTTGCTCACGCTGAAAGACAATACAGTGTTCAACAGTATGCTGGGCGTTTTCGAGTGCTTCATCAAGCAGTGGTTTATATTCAATCACATGATTGATTTCGACCCCGCAAGACGCAGTAAGCACAAGCTTAGGCTTTGCATCATCAATACGCACCGCGAGTTCGTGCGGTGCAAAACCACCAAATACAACGGAGTGAATGGCACCAAGGCGAGCACATGCTAGCATACCAATAACCGCTTGTGGGATCATTGGCATATAAATGACTACACGGTCACCTTTGCTTACGCCAAGGGATTGCATGAGTCCTGCAAATTTAGCAACTTGAGTTTGTAACTCGCCATAAGTGTATTGTTGTTTAGTATTGGTAACAGGGGAGTCGTAAATTAGTGCAGTTTGGTCGCCATAGCCTGCTTCGACATGTTGGTCGAGGGCTAGATAACAAGTGTTTAGTTGACCATCGGCAAACCAATGGTAAAAATCATTATCGTCATATTGATAAGGGGCACTTGGCTCTTTAAACCAAGGAATTCGTTTACTTTGCTCAAGCCAAAACTGACCCGGATCGCGCTGGAACTGTTGGTATTGTTGTTGATATTCGCCCGCCATTGTGAGGCTCCTATACTTTTTAGTGAGAGATTTGTACAACGTACTAAAAAATATAGGGCTATATTTGATTAAATAATATGCGACCTTGGTCGGCATTAATGGGGCTAAATGTCGTGAAATCGCCCGGATTTTGGGCGATTTCAGGGAATCGAGATGCTAATTAAACCTGTTGTTCACTAATAAGCGGTAAGCAAATAATGATTCTTAACGCCACCTAACTCACTGTGCTCAGCCTTGATAGTACCTTTGAACGTTTCTATTAGGCTTTTACAAATCGCAAGTCCAAGGCCTGAGCCACCCGTTTGGCGGCTACGCGATTTATCAACGCGGTATAAACGTTCGAATATTTCAACTAACTGATTGTTGGTCACGCCGGGTGGAGTATCTTCAATGCTAAAAGTAATACTCTGCGCTGAGGCTGTCGCTATAAATTTAATTTTGCCCGGTTTATCAGTATAAAAGGTACTGTTTGATAAAAGGTTAGCCAGTACTTGCTTAATTTTATCGATATCCCATGTCACCTTTAAATCAGCAGTAACATGAATGTCACTGGTAAATTCAAAGCCTTTGCTTTGTACAAAAGCAGCAAAGTCTTGCTGCCAAACGGATAATACATCAGCAAGTAAATAGGGTTTTAGGTTTAGGTATAGGCTATCTGAGTCTGCTTGTGCTAGTTGGTGGATATCACGGATCAGTACATTGATATCGGTTAGCTTTCGATTAATTGCATCGTAAGAGGCATCAACGTCTTTTGCGATATTGTATTGCAATGCTTCAACTTGCAATTGTAGCGCTGTGAGTGGTGTGCGAATTTCATGGGATACATCGGCTAGTAAGCGGTTCTTCTTATCAACGACTTCTTGTAATAGTTGTGCTCGCTCGCTGGCAAGTTTACGCTTTTTAAATGAGCGGTAACCAAAGCCTGATATCAATAAAATCACACAGCTTAGGCCGAGTAACCAGGCTTTAAATTGCCATTCACTTTCGCTTAGTTGTGCTGCTTGAATTTGTTTATCTGCACTTAATTGGTTTATTTCTTGCTGATTTCGCATAAAGGCGACTTGGCTTTGCATCGCGGCCACAGTTAAGTCGTGCTGATTTTTACCCGTTTTATTTTCAAGGGTTTGATAGCGGCTTTGCGATTCAAATGCCTGTTTATAAAGTTGTAATGCAAGGTAAGAGTCAGTGAGTAATTTATTTAAGCTAATTTGATCTTCGACATCTTGTAACTCATTAGCCTGGTTTAAGGCCTGTTCTGCGGTTTTAATTGCTTTTGCATGGTCATTAAGAGCTTGATAGATACGTGTTTGGGTGATCGCTAAAGACACTAAATGGGAGCGGAAATTAAAGTCAGTGGCGATTGCCATGGCGCGATCAATATAGGCTTGCGCTTCACTAATGTTATTTTGTTTTAGAGCAATTAACGCCATTAAATTATATGAACGGCACAATCCTGTGTTTGAAGATGAGGTTAGATAATAGCTAATCGACTTTTCAGCATAGTCTGTGGCTGTTGTAAGCTCACCTTGTTTTAGCGCTGCATAGCCGACCTTCATGGCACTATTACCGATATCGACTTTAGAGCCAATTTCTAAATCCAGAACGTGCGACATTTTAAAGTGCTTTAACGATTGGGCACTGTCACCCATACGTCGATAAACTTCGCCAATTTCATAAAGTGCATCAGCAATGCCTTTTTTATCGTCAAGTTTTTGATGTAAAGAAAACGACAAAGTAAGATTGGCTAGTGCGTCGTGGTGGTCACCAATAATTGCTTCAATAATACCTAAGTTCTGCAATGCAGAGGCATAAGATTTATCGTCATCAAACTCTTGTAAAATATTGACTGCTTTTTGTGCTTCATTGAGGGCAGCTATGTACTTATCTTGCCAGCGTAAAATGGCTGCTAATCGCTCATAGGACTGGGCGATCAGCACTGAGTTATTTATCTGTTTGGCAATGGATAATGCATCGCGGTAGTGTTGCTCTGCCTTAAGAAAGTTACTTTTTCTGCCTTGTGCGTAACCTTGAATAAGCATTGCTCGTACTGTTACTGACTGGTTATTGTGCTTTTCCCCGTAATCAAGCAGCTGCTCTGCATAGCTAAGAGCTTGGTCATAATCGCCACTGCCCATATTCATAAATGCCAGCGATTCGAATGCATCTTGTATGATGTTAGGTTCATTGGAAAGGGTCGAGTCGTTAGTTAATTGCTCAAATATTTTAGTGGCTTGGTTTGGATTACTGTTACGTAACAATTGTGCTTCGTTAAGCTTCTCTAAGGCTTGTTCAGGGGTAATAGCAAGGGTATTTAGCGATAAGCAGCTAAGCAAAATAGCTAAAGCTAAGCCTTTGTAAGATGATTGCGTGTTTTTCATTATAATCTAGGTAAAGGCAGATGCCATTTTTGTAAAATTGCTTGGTATTGACCGTTTTGTTTCAATGCTTTTATGGCATCACTCAATTGCATAGCAAGTTGTTTGTCCAATTTTAGATTCGCGGCTAAATAAAGGCCTGATGGGTAGTCGTCTAAGTGGAGGCTCTTATTAATGTCACTAGGGAGAACTCCTGATAACGCGAGTTCGTTTTGTAAGGTCAGGGTGTTGGTTAGTACAAAATCAATTCGTCCTTTCTCTAGCATTTGCCAAAGTTGATGGTAATGACTGACCAGCACCAAATTTTTATTTTCATTAAAGCCGGCTTGTTTCAAATAATGTTCACTTGAATAGCCACGAATTGTTGCCACACGATATTTCTTTGCTTGTTTTAAGCTTTTTAGTTCGTGGTTTTGTTTGGCAAGCCCAACTAAATAAGCATCGGCAAAATAGGTTTGTGCTAGCCATTGGAATTTATATTCACGAGACTCATTTTTTAGCAATGAAATCATCAATATGCTTGGGTCATTTTGAAACTCATGAAAAGCTCGGGCCATTGGCATAATTGCGAATTCGCCAGCGATGTTTGTTTTCGCTAGGGCAGACTTTATCACTTCAACAAGCGCACCATCGGCTTTACCTTGTTGATTTTTAAAATGGTATGGGGGTAAATCTTCGGCAATAAAGGTCAGTGTTTTCGCCGTTGTAGCACTACTGATAAAGCAGAAGATAATAACAATCAGCAATGAACGAAGAAGCATAAAGAACCTACACCTTTAAACATATTGTTAACATAGTAATGAATATTAATAAAAAGGTATAGGTTTTTAATCGGTGAGTCGGAATTAGTTGTTCTTTTTGCTTCGTGGCGCACCGAGTAAAATACCGATGTGGCAAACACAGACAGATAAAAACGCACTCAATCCTAATGCACCGCCGTAGCCATGTAAGCGCGGCACGAGGTACTCAAACAACAAAGCAAATAGTAATGACGCAATGGCTAATGTAAAAATGCCAAAGCGTTTTGGTGCGCTCATACCGATGAAAGTACCACCGAAAAATGCCACGCTGTATAGCTCAACATCAACGGGAAATAGACTCAAAATCGCAAATGCAATAATGCTGGTGGCCGCTGATGCGCGAATGCCGTCGAAGCGATTATGATGTGCTAAAAAGTAGGTTGAGTAAGCACCTAATAACGCTGTTATCGCAATAAATATATTCATCAAAAAATCCCTTTTGCAAGCATATAAAGCGCCACACTGGCAAAAGCCACACTACCAAGTCGGCCGCCAAAACCTGCAAATAGATTCATAGTCAAAATATAAAGACTGGCACCGATCAATGAAATAAGACTTAGCTCCCAATAACTGTTTATTAAACTTGAAGAGCACATGCCAGCAAAGCTACCAGCGTAAATGGCCGCATAAGGGTGTGATTTTAACGTTCTTGAAAAAGGTAAAAACGTACCGATTAAGCCTGTCGCAGCAGCGGCTACAACAATAGGAACACGAAAATATTCGTGTAAGACGAAACAGATAAAGCAGCCAAAAAAGAAACAAATATACTTTATTAAAAAAAACCGAAAGTGCTCAAAGCTACTCATGTTTTTAAGCTTTGCTGTGTAATTTAAGATAAAAAGCTTAAGTGATTTCATACTCACTTATAGGTAGTTAGAAAGATAGTGATTTTCACATTATCTAACCACAAAGTACAATTATAAAAGGCATCTGACTTTGCAAGATGCCTTTAAAAATTATGATTGCTGGTGTCGTGGTGACCTAATGCTGTGGTGCCCATAAAGAGATACGATAAGAAAACATCCAAGTGGTACAACAAACGAAACCGCAGTGTTAAAAGCATCTATGGTTGCGGCTTGGATCAGAGGTAAAAATGCGCCCCCTAAAATTGCCATTACTAAACCAGCTGCACCAACTTTTGCATCTTCGCCAAGGCCTTCAAGTGCTGTGCCGTAGATGGTTGGAAACATCAAAGATAGACAGCTTGAAATAGCTACAAGTGCGACTACACCCACTAAATTCACTTGTGTGGTAACAATAAAACACAGCACGGCTGCAATTAAAGCCATAAAACGCAGTAATTTAGCGCCGCTAATAAAGCGCATTAGCCATGTCATAATGAAACGAGATACTAAAAACACCAACATCGAATATTGTAAGACTTGGCCGCCGGTAACTTCTGTAGTGTTAAGTGCTTCCATGGTGTAGCCAATGGTGTAGGTCCATACACAGGTTTGCGCGCCAACATTAAAAAATTGTGCCAGCACACCAAATCGATAATGCTTGTTTTGATACAAATGTTGAAAGGTCTTTTTAAGTTTACGCGGCTGCGATGTTACTTTTGTTTCTGTTGCAGGAGAGCGGCTAAAGAAGATACATAGCCATAGTAAGATTAAGCAACAGGCCATACCCACATACGGCACCATCACAGCATCGAGCTCTGCACTCACAACGGTTTTTAATTGCGCTTCACTCATCAGGGCACGGCTTGCGCTATCAGCTTGATTTAAGTTCGGTAAGATCAACGTCGCCGCTAAAAACACACCAATATTAGTCCCAACAGGGTTAAATGCTTGCGCGAGGTTAAGTCTGCGGGTTGCTGTTTGCTCGCATCCTAACTGCATGACGTAGGGATTGGCAGAGGTTTCTAAAATAGACAAACCACCAGCAAGAATAAACAAGGCCAATAAAAAGTGGCTATAGAGCATGGTTTGACTAGCAGGGTAAAACAATAAGGCACCACAAGCGGTCATGGCTAAACCCACTAACAGCCCTGTTTTATAATTAAACCGTCTATTGATCATGGCCGCCGGTAAAGCTAAGCAAAAATACGCGCCGTAATAACTAAACTGCACCAGTGCTGATTGCAACGCACTCATAGAAAATGTTTTGCTAAAAACTTTCACTAATGGGTCTGTCATATTGGCCGCAGTACCCCAAGCAGCAAAGCAAATCGTAAGCAGAATAAAAGGCCAAAGCATTTGGCGCGATACAATAGCGGACTGTGTTTGCATAGTTCACCAGGTTAATGTGTTCATATTGTTGTGGCCGACAGTATTCACGACTATAAACAATAAATCAACCTAGTTGATTTATTATTTTGACTGGTAGATAGTACTGCAAACAGGTCTAATAGGCCGCTTATCAAGCTTGTATCAAGAAGGATGTTATGAAGAGCAGTTTATCGCGAGCACCAAGAAGCAATAACGAGCGCGCAATCTTAAGTTTAATTAGGCAACAGCAAAGCATGCCTAAAGCACAAATAGCAAAAGCGTTAGCCTTGTCTGCTCAGGCGGCAACAGTGAATATTAATAAGCTTGAAGAAGATAAGCTGTTGCTTCGTGATGCACCTGTTAAAGGGCGAGTAGGGCAGCCAAGTGTGCCGTTTAGGCTCAACCCAGATGGTGCATTTAGTTTTGGTTTGAAAATCGGGCGACGACGCTTTGACCTGATACTCGTTGACTTACAAAGCACGCAAAGGACGTCTGTATCTGTTGAGGTGCATGAAGCATCGGTTGAAGAGCTTAAATCATTTTTAGAAACACATATCCCAAAGCTAATCAGTCAATTAGAGACTGAGCTGCGCTCACATGTGTGTGGGCTTGGGGTCGCTATGCCGTTTGATATTTGGCAATGGCAAGCCGCTTCAGGCTCAGCAACCAATACACTTAGTCAGTGGCAAAACTTCGACTTAAAAGGTTACTTAGAAAGCCAGTTCCAGCTCCCTGTTTATATTAGTAACGACAATAACGCTGCCTGCTGTGCAGAGCTAAGCCTTGGTAACCCTAATAACTACAGCGATTTTTTGTATGTTTATTTGGGGGCTTTTTTAGGTGGGGCTGTGGTGATTAACCAGCAACTTCTCGAAGGTAAAAGTGGTAATGCCGGTGCTATAGGCTCAATGCTAAACACTGATCGTGAACAGTTACTTAGCCAATGTTCATTACTTTCACTGCAAAGCGAGTTTGATAAGCTGCAGTTGGGTATTTCAGTGTATGAGCTAACAGACAGTCAGTTTTCAGATCATAAACGACTTGTTCAGCCTTGGCTTGAAAAAGCCGCTGAGGCTATCAGTATTGCCATGCATAACAGTTTAAGTTTATTAGATATGCAAGCTGTGATTATTGATTCGCCGTTACCGAGTAAAGCACTTGAACAGCTCAAGCAGTTATCAATTGCCGCATTTGCACGTTTAGATAGTCGTGGACTACGTAGCTGTGAAGTGGGTTTAGGCGTGTGCGGGGAAAAAGCGCAGTCGATAGGTTCTGCTCAACTTGCGCTTAGTCATCATTATTTTTAAGAGGAGTGAGCATCTCACTCCTGCTTAATTCATTACTTCTGATATTGTTTGAACCACGCAAGCGTGTATTCAATTTTCGAAATCATACGTGATGGACGACCCGCAATACCATGGGGTGAGCCCGGTACACGAATAAGCACGGTATCTACCTTTTGCAGTTTTAATGCTTGATAGAATTGCTCTGATTCTGAAATTGGCGTACGGCGGTCTTCTTCACCTGTCATGATCAATGATGGCGTGGTGACGTTACCCACTAATGAAAGCGGCGAACGTTTCCAGTAGTGCTCAACATTATCCCAAGGCATGCCAGGGAACTGGTTACGAATTTGACCAATATAGCTGTCAGCTGAAAGCGTTTTACTTAACCAGTTGATCACAGGCTTGGTAATTGCCGCAGCGTTGAAGCGGTTTGTTAAACCAACCGCATAAGCCGTTGCAATACCACCTGCTGAACCACCCGCAATAAATAGGTTATCTTTGTCGATAAAGCCTTTAGCAATCATGGCATCAACTGCTGAGTTGTGGTCAGCAAAGTCTTCTTCTGAACTGTATTTACCATCTAGCAGTAGTGCAAAGTCTTTACCGTAACTTGTTGAGCCACGGTAATTCACATACACAACCACATAACCTTCAGCGGCATAACGTTGTAATTCAGCAGTAAAGCTTGGGCCATAGGCAAGATGTGGATCGCCATGAATTTCAACCATTAATGGGTATTGTTTGTTCTCATCAAAATCAGGTGGCGTAATGTACCAACCTTGAATAGCTTGGCCATCGAACTGTGACTTAACATTTAGTTCGTGCACTTTACCAAGATTTTTATGGCCTAACACATCTTCATTTAATGAAGTTAGCGTTTTACTTTTACCCTTGTATAGGTAGCCTAAATCAGCTGGGCGGTATTCACTGCCTGTGGTGTACGCAATAGCGCCATTATTGGCCATGCTGAAACTACCACTGATATACGGACGACCAATTGAAGTGCCCGATACCGTATCAGTTAAGTCAGTGACCTTACCGCGGCTGTTTACTTTAGCGAGCTTACGCTTGCCAAAATCATCGTACTGAATAACAAAGTCGCCATCGCCTGACCACTTATAATCAGCCACTGAGCGGTCTAATTTTTCAGTAATATGCTTGATTGATTTATCGTCTAAATCGAGCATAGATAGTGTTGAGTTAATGTAAGGCACAGGGGCGTTGTCACGCGCAACAAAGGCTAGTTCATCACCGTCTTCAGCGTAACGCGGATTACTTTCACGGCCTGGTAAATCAGTTAGTTGCGTAAGCTCACCTGATTTTACATTGATTTCATAGAGGTCTGACTCAGTTGTACGATATTCCCACTCATCATTGCGATCAGCAGAAAAAGCCAGTTTTGTGTTGCTTGGATCCCATGCCAGTGGGCCATAATGCTGATAATCACCCGATGTTAATTGGCGTGGTGTGCCACCCGAAACCGGAATAACAAAAACGTGACGATATGAAGGCTCTAAAAAGCCAGCGCCATCAGCTTGATAGCGTGCTTTTTCAAACACTCTCACTGGTTTTGACCACTCAGCGCCTTTTGGTTTTTTCGGTAATTTGACTGATTTAGCGAACGCAGATTTGCCTTCAGGAATGCTCATAGTGAAAGCAATTTGTGCAGAGTCATTCGACCACGTTAAGTTTCGTACTGATTTTGGTAGTTGCGTTAATAATGCTTGTTTGTCTTGCGCTAACCAATAAACGTGAAGTTGATTCGAACCGCTTGAGTTGCTGGTAAAAGCAATTTTCTTGCTATCTGGAGACCAAGTGGGTTGGCTGTAGTTATGCTCATCAGAAAACAGCGGCGTGTGTTGACCTGACTTTATATCGTACAGCCAAAAGCTACGCTTGTTACCATCTTTCATGATGTCGTAGCCGCTGCGCACATAAACGATTTTTTTACCGTCTGGGCTTATTTGTGGGTCGCCTGCGAATTCAAGTTGAAAAATATCTTCAGAGACAAACTTGTCGTTAGCATATACTTGAGCCGTCGTTGCTGCGCACAGCAAACTTGCTCCAATAAGAATTGTTTTTTTTAATTGCATGGAATGGTCTTTTTTTAGCCGTAAAATTTTATCCTAAAAGCAGACCATTTACTGCGCAAGCACATTGAGACCAAAATGCCGTAACGAGAGTTAAATAGACTCAAACTCTATTTGTACTTGCTAGTACCTGATTTTAAAGGCTTAGGCAAACTTAAAATAGTCATCCCAACGCGCATCTAAACGCTGTTTGGCCTTATCTAAATCAACCGCTGTATAAACGTCATTTTGTTGATTAACCAGCTCAAGCCTTACTAGCTTGTCTAAAGCGTCATCAATTTCAAAGTCAAGCTGGCAATGATGCTGCGCGTTAAACCATTGCTCAATTTGACTATCTAATTGCTGTGCAGTCATCGCTGATTCGCTTTTTAGTAAAAAGGTGTAGGCAAGTAGCGCTTCTTTAACATCTTCTTCTTCAGCTGCATCGACTAGGGTATGAAAAACCCCGGCGTTGTTATCGAGGTTTTTAAAATACAAATTGTCGGCCAGTGCTTTCATAAAACGAATTTTGCGGTTTTTAAACTTGCTCCATTCTTTAAAAATAAAGCTGCCAAACACCCCCATGCCGATTGCAAAGGTAATAAAGTGTTGCTGACTCATATGCACTTCTTCACTGCGCCAACCACCCCAAAAGGCAATCATAGCAATCAGGAGTAAAATTGACGCACCTAATTTTGTTACCAGTACCACAGCTCCACCAATCAGTGCTGATGAACCAATAATCAGTTTATCTATTGGACGCATTTTTACTTCGCTATTCGGAAACAGCATTTCTAAATCGGCTTTTGGCACATTCTGGAATAATTTGACGATGGTTGAGTTTGGCTCAAAGCCTACCGGCATTTTGCCTTTTTCTAAAAAGTACTGCTCGTCTTTAAAGCGGATGAATATGGCAACGCGGTCATAGTTAGTAAACTGAATCTGCTTTTTCTTAAGCCCCCAAAAACTGCGTAGCGTCTCGGTTTTTTGCGATTCGCCGCGACGGTAAAAGACCACTTCTGCAAAGTCATCAAACTCAACGGCTAAACGTACTTTAAATAAAGACTCTTCATTCAGTGCATCTTGTAAGTCTTGATTGGTAATGGTTTCAAAATTGGCAGCATTGAGTACTTTGGCAAACTCTTTTGCAAAGGCAGATTGGTAGCTGGCACGTTGCTCGTTGGTAATCGGTGTTAGCGTGCGGGTGTCGCTATTTGGGTCAAATGGCGCATAGTTGTTTTTTAAAGACTCCAGCAGCTCGTGATATTGATAATGAGTCACGCTTTGCAAAAGAGTAGCAAACTCCATAAACGAAGCTGATTGCGGCTCACCCAAGTAAGCTTGGCAAAGATTTATGATGTCGTGTTTTCGGAAAGGGATGAATCGCGCGTTGCTCATAGATTTGTGTAATGTCATTAAAACTGGCTGGGATAATAAAAAAATAACGACAAAATTGCGACCGTTAGTGGCAAATGGCATGAACTTAGACTTTTTTACTGACTAAAACGGCTTATGTTTAGAATATTTACTCCAGTAAAAACGCTGGTTTTTCCCCTTTATAGTGGCTTTATCATGCACTTTTAAATTTGCTTTGCTAATGTTTAATTCATTGCAGCAAGTTGTCGTGATTAATTATGAATAAGCAAGCACCCCCTCCAGAAGTAAAGGCTGAGTTAAATTCAGTACCTCTTGTAGTAAAGCAATTCTTTATTAGCTTTTTTGTTGTCGTTTTATTGATGATAGTCGTGACTTATTTGTATAACTTTAATCGGCTTGAAAGTGATGTTTACTTAAATGGTGTGCTCAGTGATGCTATTAATTTGCTCATTTTGATTTGTATTTTTGCGTTTGTGCAAACCTCGGTGGTTGCTAAGCGCAGTTACTTATTTTTAAGTGTGGGTATCTTCCTTTGGAGCGTCGGACTTACATTTGATTTTTTAGATGAGCTGGTGTTCCAACCAATCTGGATCGGCATTTATATCGAAGATATTACCCGCACCTTAGGGATGCTTATCACTGGGTTTGGTCTTTATTTAGCGCTTACTGATTTAGCTAAAACCCGAGAGCAGCTCGAAGAAGAGCTAAAAACCGATGTATTAACAAAGGCGTACAATCGTCGTTATTTTTACCATTATGTGCAGCAAAACCAAAGTAAACCACATAGTTTAGTGATCGCCGATATTGATCATTTTAAGGCGATTAATGATGAATATGGTCATGATGTAGGCGATCAGGTATTGATAGACTTTGTTTATCAGTGTCACCAAGCATTAGGAGAAGACGTTCTATTTGCGCGAATTGGTGGTGAGGAGTTTGCAATGTATGTTGCCACAGATGATGCAGATGAATTACATGCTACCTGCGAGCAACTGCTGAGCCTGGCCAGTAATGTGATGGTGACACCGAGTAAAACGCTCAGCGTGAGTGTTGGTTCAGCGATCAAACGTGCTACTGAGACCTTTAGTAGTACCTTGAAACGTGCTGATCAAGCGCTTTATTTGGCTAAAAATCAGGGTCGTAGTCGCTATGTTCATAAACCGTAAGGGACGGTTAAGACTTTTTGTTGTAACCTAAAATGCAACAAAACGATTAAGGATGAATAATGGCGATTGCAAAAAAGCTTAAGCAAAAAACACGGCAGTTTATTGACTCAAAACATATGCTTAAATCGGTTACGGTGGCATCATTTTTAGAGTCAACCATAGTGCCTATTCCTCTTGAAGCTGTGCTTATTCCGTTAATGCAAGCCCGCCGTGAAAAGCTTTGGTTAATTGCCTTAATGGCGACCATAGGTTGTATAATCGGTGCTATTTTTGGCTATGCCCTCGGCTATTATCTATTTGATGTAGTGGGCGATTGGGTGATTAATACCTTCTCAAACCCTGAGCAATTCGAGCAAGTTAAGCAAAAAATGCAGGCACAAGGCTTTTGGTTTGTATTGACGCTCGGTATTGTGCCCATCCCATTTCAAATTGCCATGCTTGCCGCTGGGGCTACTAAGTATTCGATTTTTCTATTTTTACTGGCAACGGTCATTGCGCGTTCAATTCGCTACTTTGCTCTTGCTGCCGTTGTTTATTACGCGGGTAATCAGGCTGAGCGAATTATTCAAAAGCACAAAACCAAAGCCCTAGTGGCTATTTCTGTGTTAGTACTGTTACTTTGGTGGCTAAGTACACTCATTTAATACACTCATTTAACAAATAAAAAATACTGATTAGGGTTATCCTGTCTATACTTTGAAATAAGGAAAGCGCTTAATAAAAACAACAGGATGACCCATGAATACCCTAGTGGCTGCACTGCCTATTTTGGTGCTGATCTGGATGATGGTAAAAAGCAGCCCCATCGCCTCTTATATTGCCTTACCCATAACAGCGCTACTCGCTGCTTTACTGCAACTGTTTTACTTTCAAGCTGATTTAAGGCTGTTGCTTGCTAATTCGTTTGCTGGTGTATTGTCTGTTATGACGCCTATTTCGATTATTGCTGGGGCTATTTTACTTAACCGCATGTTGGCAATATCAGGGGCCGAAACCACGATCAAACATTGGCTCGAATCTATTAGCAGTAATCAAGTTGCACAGTTGATGATCATCGGCTGGGCATTTGCATTTATGCTCGAAGGTGCATCGGGATTTGGCACGCCTGCGGCCATCGCTGCGCCTATTTTGGTCGGGCTTGGTTTCTCGCCTTTTAAAGTGATTATTTTCACTCTTATTTTAAACTCGATTCCCGTATCTTTTGGTGCAGTTGGCACACCAACATGGTTTGGCTTTTCGGCGCTTCAATTAGATGACGGGCAAGTGCTGGCTATTTCAAGATGGACGGCGCTTTGTCATGTTATTGCTGCTTTGGTTATTCCTATGATTGCGCTGTGTCTTGTTTTACCACTAAAAAAGGTGCGTCAAAATAGCGTATTCATTTATTTAAGTGTGTTTTCATGTGTTTTGCCTTATTGGTTGTTTGCCCAGTGGAACTATGAATTTCCATCACTGATAGGTGGCGCAGTGGGTCTATTAGTCACTATCTATTTAGCAAGTCGGGGAGTGGGTTTAGATAACTCAGCTGTAAATGCACAAAGCACGAAAGGCAAAGCTGAGTTCACACCCAAAGCGCTATTTTTAGCATTATTCCCGTTATTACTTTTGATTGTTGTGCTGGTGATAACCCGTATTCATCAGTTGGGCATTAAAGCATTGCTTAACGACGAAACGCTATGGGTGAGTATTCATTTGGGCTTTGCACAATTTGAATTAAGCAAAGCACTGATCTTATCTTTACATGAGATATTTGGTACCTCAGTGGGGTGGTCGTATAAAACCTTGTTTGTACCAGCCTTGATCCCGTTTGTATTGGTGGTACTGATCTGCGTGCCGTTACTTAAAATGAGCAAGCCACAAGTAAAGCAAATGTGCTCCGACACCTTAGGCCGTATTGCTATGCCATGTATCGCTTTAATCGGGGCGCTGGTGATGGTGAATGTTTTAATGCAAGGCGGCCATAATGCGCCCATATTTTATATGGCGAGTACCTTTGCTGATTTAAGCGGGGAGCACTGGGTGTTATTTGCCTCATACTTGGGGGCACTCGGCACTTTCTTTTCAGGCTCTGCAACCGTGTCTAATCTTACCTTTGGCGGTATTCAATATGGTATTGCACAGCAAGTGGGCTTGTCAGAAACCTTAGTGCTTGCGTTGCAATCAACGGGGGCGGCGATGGGGAATATGATCTGCATTAGCAATATTATTGCTGTAGCCAGTATTGTTGGAGTGAATAATCAAGAAGTACCGTGCTTAAGAAAACCTTTTTGCCTATGCTAATTTACGGTGCAATAGTTGGGTGTTTTAGTTATCTATTTTACTGATTAAATATGTTCAGATAAAAAGGTGCCCAGATAAACCGAGCACCCTACAGAGTAACTTATTGAATAGCTTTTTTTACCTCGCGCCAGTCAATAATCTTAAAGTTTTGCGGTGCCTGTGGCATACGGTTGTAACCATCTTGCACAATTAGCACCCCTTCAGGGTAGCCCGGTAGTGCAGCTGGTGTGACCGTTAGGCCATCAGTTTCTGATACGCCATCTATTGCTAACTCCAGGTTATTGCTGATTGCAAATTTACCCGCAAACGCTAGGCTAGGGGTAGCGCCATCGATAATTTTATAAAGCACATAGCTGTAATCACCTTGGCTAGAAACCACTAAATAACGGGCATCTTTTGCGTGGTAGATTTCCATGCCTTCTACATCATCAACCAACAGATCGTTCACGGTTTGCAGCATTACAGGTATATTTCCAGCTGTTGGCTCAGCGCCAATAAACCAAATACCTTCGTCTTCTTCACCTAAAAATAGCTGTGCGGTTTTATCATCTGCACTGCAACCTTCAGGTTGGCTTGGAACACTAAACTCGCGTACTAGTTGTGCAGATACGCTCTCATTATCACCTGTTAGTTTGTATTGCTGAAACAGGCCTGATTTGTCATTCATAAACACATAGTTGCCTGTGTTTGATGAGTACATACACATACCGTAAATTTCGTTTAGAGTCGTTGGCAGCTCTGCAATATGTTGCACCTGATTGTGAGTATCGACGCTGTAAACACTGATGCTGTTATGAGTACGGTTACTACCTGCAATCCAGGTATTCGTTGCGTTGTTGATACTGGCATGTTGGCGCACATCAACATTATTTAAACGGCCTGTTTCTAGTGCTTGTAGCTCTTTGCCTGCAAGGTCATACACCATTAAGCCACGGCGTTTATCGGTACCTAAGATCAAGCTTTTAGCTGCATTATTAGGGTTTACCCAAATTGCAGGGTCATCGGCGGCATCACCAAAAGCACGTACTGCATCGGTTTGCGCTTGTGCATTGATGTAAGTAACAGCCGCTGTTTTAGCGCTATTATGTTGTTTAGCCTGCCCATCTATTTGACCTTTTACATAATGACCTGATTCATCATCGTATAACACGATGTCAGCTTGATTATTGTTAAAGCGCACTGCGGCAGACTCAATCGCCAGTTCACCAGCAAATTGCCAGCTGCTAAAACGCTTTGTGCTATTTTCGTAGCGATGTAATTGGTTATCTTCAGAAGTGGTGAACCATAAGCTACCATCTTCTGTTGTGCTTAATCCGCCAACTTCAGGCGCTAAGCTGCCAAATGGCGACATCATAGCAAGGGGCTTTTTATCGGCGCGCGATTCAGCGTCGGCGTTAATTTGCCAAATGCCTAGCTCGCCTTCACTTAAATAAAGAGTTTTACTGTTATCATCAACCGCGCAGCCTGATGTTTCACTTACACCAGCAAACTCACGTAATTCAAGGTTTAACGCGCGCTTGCTTGCCATATCAAACACCAGTGTTTCGCGGATAAGACCACGAGCGTCTGCCACAAATGCCGAAACTGCCTGAGTGGTCGGGTTGGCAAATAAGCACACCGCCTCAGGTTTTGCTTTTGGTGGGCTGATACGGCTAATTTCAGTTAGGTGCCATTTAGCTGCTTTTTGTAAGCTAAAAATCACCGCTTGGTCGGCTTCGTTGTCGATGCTGGCAACAAGGTAACTGTTTTTGTCGATCGCCTTAACAGATAGCGCTTCGAAGTTACCTTTTTGTAATGCGTGCTGTTTACCAGTGACATCAATAAGTTGTAGGCCTTGGCTTTGTGAGCTTAATAGCCAAGCGTCATCAGCAAGGGCTGCTGCTTGTGAGCCTTGCATATTTTCAGTTGTGCCAAAGGCTGTTAATTGGTTTTTACTTGGTGCCTCGTTTGCCGTTGTTTGGCTACACGCTGCTAGGGTGCTTAGCATCACTGCACTGGCAACAAGATTAAGTGGTTTTTTAAAATTCATGGGATCCCCAAATATACAACAAGGCAGCAATGCGCTGCCTTAATAACTCTTATGTGTATTAAAACGCGTAGCGCAGCATTAACTGGATAACAGGATATGCTTCTTCAGACTCCAGTTCATACTCGTCAAAGTCGCGGTTGATTTGGTCATCAACCGTGTCGAACTTGTTGAAGGTTTCGTCTTTGCTTGCATCAAGTAGGTTTGAGCCCACTAAACGAAGCGTGACGTCTTGCCAGCGTTTTTCTACGAATACTTCAAGGTCTGCACCGTAGTGTGTGGTTACTTCTTCACCCACGATACGACCATAAGCATCACCTTGTTTACGGTAAGTTGCACCGAACGAAGCGCCTAAATCAGGTAGGTCTTGAATAAAACCAACGTTAAACACGTAGTCAGATTGGTCGTTGAATTTACGGCTACCGAAAGTGTCATCTACTTCTGAATCAAGCCATGAGTAGTTAAAGAATACCCCTGTGTTTGGCATGCTAATAGCGCTTAGCGGCGTTGATAAATCAAGCTCGATACCTTTTACGTTGCCATCACCGGTGTTACGCGGTTGCAAAATGTAAGTACCATCACCTTCTGAGCCTTGTTGGCCTGTATTGGCTATTTCGATAAGGTCAGTGACATCGCGATAGAACACATTAATACCCACGACGCCGCTTTTACCTAAGCGATATTCATAGCCTAAGTCCATACCCCACGATGATTCTGGTTGTAGGTCTGGGTTACCTAAAAAGTCGTTATCGCCTAGCTCTTTTTCAAGTAGAGCAGGGGTGATGTAATCAAAGTCAGGACGACGTAAGCTACGTGCAACCGATGCACTAACACGGCCATTTTCAGAGACGTTGTAGCGTAAATGTGCCGATGGTAAGAAGAAGTCATAATCGTTTTTAGCGCTTACACCTTCTACTTTGTCAGTAATGGTTGAATCAGTTGTTTCGTAGCGCACACCTAACTCCCACGAGAAGTCTTGGTCTTCGTGCTTAACTAATGCAAATACATCTAGGCGGTCTTCTTCGAGTTTATTGACGCCACCAGCGGCTGCTTCAAACTCGTTATTAAAGCCTGCCAGTGACAGTGGTGTTTTGTTGAACTGATCCCAGCTAGTAAAGCTTTGCTCGCTTTCACCTTCGGCTTGATAAACCGCAGTATCGCGCTCTTTACCTTGTACAAAGGCACCGAATTGAATCGTTTTGCTCTCGCCTGCAAATAAGCTATGTTGCCATTGTAATGACCATTCTTTGTCATCCAGGTCTACAGTTTCTTCTTCTTCCTCAAACACCATAGGTAACTCAGAGGTATCGATTTCTACTTCTTGCTCGTAAACTGACTCTTCAAAGCTTGCAAAACCAAGCTTAAATTTACTGGTACCACCAAAAAGGGGTAACTCATAACCAGAGTTGATGTTGTAGTTGGTTTGATCAATGTAAGACACATTGGCGTTGTCGGTTTCAAGATTACCGCCTTCAACAATTGAGTTATTGATTGCTGTTGGATCGTCATATTCGAATGAACGCTCATCTTCAGTACGGTCGGTATCAACCCAAATTGCGCTGATATCAAACTTGCTGCCATTATCAAAAGCAATTTCGTAGCTGGCATTTAGTGAGGTGTCGTCACCATCGCGGGTGTCTGTTTGATCTTCGCGGTTATCGAATTCTTCGGTTTTGTAATTGGCGTTATTCTCTGGGCTGTCGCCATAGCGTAGGCTTGATTTTTGTTTTGGGTTATAACGACCTTGTAAGTTCGCACCAAGTAGTAAACGACCGCCAGCAAACTCAGTGCCGTAAACACCAGCAAAGCTTTCTTTTAATTCGCCATCGTCATAACGCAGGCCACCTGCACGCAAGTAACCACCATCTAGGCTGTAACCGTCACGCAATACAATGTTTAGCGTGCCGGCAATGGCATCGGCAGAGCGGTTTGCACTTGAAGCACGAATAATTTCTACACGCTCAATTAGCTCGGCAGGAATACGGTCAACAAAGAATGAGCGGTCAGCACCTGCACCAGGTACTTCTTCACCGTTGATAAGCACCTTTGTGTAAGCTGGGCTTAAGCCACGCATACGTGCGCCATCAGACTCTAAAACATCCGATAAAAACGTCACACTCGGTACACGTTTTAATGCATCACCGGCAGTCAGCGGTTCAAAACGTTGAAAGTATTCTTGTGAGTATTCAAGCGTCGGTGCCAGCTCTTGTGAGCGGTTGCGATAGCCGATTTCGCCATATACAACAAGCTCTTCAGAGACTTTTACTTTTTTCTCATCGCTGCTTTGTTCGTCTTGTGCGTAAGCGGCAAATTGGCATAAGGCGAGGGCGCTTACTAACGCCTTCGTTTTAAATTGTTTCATGGGTTTGCTCCTGGTTGTCCTTGGTTTGATGAGCAAAGTACGCAGCTTAAATGACGCAAATGTGACAGAAAATCGCTAACAACCAGTAAAAACAAGTGATTAGAGGCTTTTAAAAGTACTTTTGAGCTGCAATAACCCCATCTTTTTAAGGCAATTACAGTACTTAAAGGGTTTAACAAGGTATGACTGTCGTTTTGCTGTCACATCATTGAGCTAATATGACCCTGCTGCTTTAAGCGCTAACGAGTTAGCATGGCAGCGTGAATTATTGTTAGGTACTGAGAATGCGATATAACCCTTTTACTCATCATCGATTTTTAACCAATGCCGTTATTGCTTTGTTTGTGATTGCGTTTTTGCTAAGCGCACAAGCAGGAGAGTTAAAGCCTTTTGCCGATATTGCTTGGTTAGATATTTTAGGCGAGGGTGGCATTGTGCTAATGACCCTGACTTGGATAGCTGCGCTACTTATTTCGAGGCCGCCCGGCAAAGTCACCAGCTTTTTAGTGCTTGGGCTAGGGCTTTTTATGTTTTCAGCTTCCCTTGATTTATTTGATGAGTGGTTACATCAACCAACCAATACGTGGCTTACTTGGATTGAATCATTGCCTGCGCCGATAGGCATGATTTTCACAAGCCTTGGGCTGTATCAGTGGCACCAAGAGCAATACGTGCTTAACAGGCAACTAAAACGCCGTGAAGCTCAGCATCGTGAGCATGAATTAGTATGCTCAATAACTGGGCTGTATAAGGCTGATTACTTACAAGCTGTGTTAAAAGAGCAATTAAGTGAGCCACAGCCTCTGCAACTGATCGCTATTGATATTCGTGGTTTTGCTGATTTTAACGCTGAATTTGGCTTTATCGAAGGCGACCGCTTACTAGGTGAAGTAAGCGAGCTTTTATTGATGAATTGTCGCCTTAGCGATGTGGTGTGCCGCTATGCAGGAGACTGCTTTATGGTGCTAATGCCAAACACCAGCGCAGTACAAGCGAAAGAGCTGGTGGCGCAAATTACCTCGGCGCTGAGCCATTGTGCATTTAAGGTCGAAGGCGAAAAACACGCTAAGTTTCAAGATGTAACAGCGGCCTTAGTGGGCAGTATGTATGGCGATACACCACAAAGTTTAAGCTCGCGTTTACACGCTAAGTTACAACAACAAAAACAACAAAGAGTCAGCCATTGTGAAGCCGTATCTTAATCAAGATGACAAATATCTCACCGCACAGGGACTGATCACCACGCTGGTGGAGCTGGCCTTAAGTCGCGGCATTGCACTGCATAAGTTACTCAGAGGCACAGGGGTGTTTGAGCAAGACTTAATGAGTGTGCAGCATCAGTTTAGTATTTCGCAGCAAGTACGCTTATTGGCGCAGTTTAAGCAGTTGATGAAATCCGCCGACAGTGGCTTTTTATTAGGCAGTCAACTAGCAAACGATACCTCTGTTGCCGCCCAAGGCGTGTTACATGCAGCGCATATCGGCCAAGCTTTAAAGCAGTTACACAATTTACGCATGCAACTAGCCCCTTTGTTATTTAGTTACAGTTATGTACATAACGAGCAGTATTACATTGTGCTGCAAAATGCTGTGGGCTTGGATGATGAAATAAGCCAGTACGTAATGGAAATTTATAGCGCCGCGTTTTACCAAGTTCTAAAAAAAGTGGCGGGTGAGCGAGTACCTTGTCAGTTTGAGTTTGCCTATAAACGTGCCAGACATAGCCAAGAATACGAGCAGCATTTGGGCCTTAAAGTTGCTTTTGAAAAGCCTATAACTCGCTGGGTATTAAATAAACACGCGCTTAGGCTTACTAACCCTGCGTTTAGTAGTTTTCGGTTCTCACAAATTAACTCGCAGCTAGCGGCATTAGATTCAGCAAATAGCACTTTTGTGGAAGCCGTAAGCCGATTAATTTATCAAAATCCGGCGTTAAATTTAGACCAAGTCGCCAGCCAATTTGCTATGAGCCCTGCAACTTTCAAGCGCAAACTAAAAGCTCATGGCGTACGTTTTTCTACCTTGTATGATGAGCAAAGTAAGCGCAAAGCGATTTACCTACTTGCCATGCGCGAACAATGCAATGAGCAAGTCGCCATGCGCTTATCATTTTATGATATTGCTAATTTCAGACGAGCATTTAAACGCTGGACCGGGCTTACGCCAAGTCAATTAAAGGGGTAAGAAAGCCCGCTCTTATCGCTAAGAGCGAGCGTGCAGTTAAAGGGTTTCTAAAAATGCGATAAGCGCATTTTTTTCATCTTTACTAAGTGCTAACTTATGCAGTAACTCTGTTGTTTGTGGGTAGTTTGGATCATCTTTAAATTTTTTGCTCGGTTTTGGTTTTGCTCCACCTGCATTATAAAAGTTGACTATCCCTAGCAAACTTTGAAAGCCACCATGGTGCATCCAAGGTGTACTTTGTTGTAACGCTAAAAGAGAAGGGGTTCTAAACTTGCCTATATCAGCTGGGTCTTGGGTGGCATCAAAACGTCCTAAATCTTGAAGTTTTCGACCATAAAAATGCAGCCCCGTAATATGAAATTCATTGTCGCTGAGTAAAGCACCTTCATGGCAAGTCATACACCTTGCTTTGGTTCTAAAAAGATGCAAGCCTTCAAGTTGTTGATTGTTTAAAAGTGCAACCGCTTCACTAGGACTCGTTTGCGCTTTATCGATAAAGCGCGTGAATAATGATTTTGGAATATCAAAGGTACGTTCAAAGGCAACAAGCGTAAGAGCCAATAGTTCTTTGTTTAGTGCTTCTTTGCCAAAGGCATTGAATATTGGGCTTTTATAGTCCTCAGCACTGTTTACTTTGTTAAGCACAAGATCAACGGAAGTGCCCATTTCTATCGGGTTTTCAATCGGCATTAATGCCTGCTCTGTCGCAGTTTTAGCCCTGCCATCCCAAAAGAAACTTTGCCAATGGTCAACACCAATAATAGCTTGGGTATTTCGAGTGCCCACTTGGCCATCAATGCCGACAGCTAGTTTTCGCCTGTCTGAGAACGCTAAACGAGACTCATGACAGCTTGCGCAGCTTACCGTGTTATCTCGTGACAAACGGGTATCGTTAAATAGCTTTTCGCCTAATGTGATGATCTCATCACTTTGATTAAACGGTTTAGCTTTTAAAGGTTTGAGCGGGGCAGCTGGCACATCTTTACTGCTAATAATCGCAGGCCACTCATGCTGTGGCTTTGCGTATAACTTGCGTAATGATTGCTCTTGTGTGAAGGCGCTCGTTGTAAAAATGCCGCAAGTTAAGAGAAATAACCATTTATTCATAGTTATAAGATACCCCTAACCAAAACATTCTACCTGGTTCAATACCTGAATTTCCTTCTGTAATAGCGTGACTTCTGGCATTAAATAAGTTGCTGATATCAAGGCGAACTTCAAGAGATTGAGATTGACTAACTTGATACTCCCAACGGCTACTTAAGGCAAATATAATACGAGCGTCAAAGGTATGAGCTTCATATTTGGATATATATATATCGGTCGAACCACACGTAGCACATTCACTTCCAATGCCTATTCTTTGATCGTTACTAGACTTAATAGCGGTTGTATAACTACCGCTGTAGGTTGCTGTTAGACCAGTTGAAAAAGTATCAGTCCAGTTGGCATTCCAACCAAAGTTAGCAGTTACAGGGCGACCAAAATTCGCTTTAAGGGTATCTAACTCAGATAAGCTCATCAGCTCACCCTCATAGTAAACCAGTGTTTCAACAGGCGTGTTATCGGGTGTTGCAGTGTAGTCGCTATTGCTTTCACTGTTTTGGCTATAAGATGCATTAGCCCATATTGAATGGTCGCCAAATTTGGCATCCCAAGATAGCGAGTAACGCTCGCTTTCACCTGTACCATTATTATAAATAGTAATATATTTAAAACCGTCATTTTTTAGGTTGGTTTCTTCGTTTCTCGCTAATTGTTCTTTTTTGTTACGGTGCACATATTTTAATGCAAAGTTACCGAAATCTTCTGTCGCGTGACGAAGACCTAAGGCAATTTCATCATCGTAAGGACTTTTTACGTCGTCATAGATATAGCGGAAGTTACCTGTGTAAGAAGAAGGAAGCCAAGCTTGTAAATAACCGTTTTGAATAGGGCGATACTCACGATAAGCAAACTTTTGTTGCTCTTTAATTTTATAACCGAGTAGGTTCGCATCGTAATAACGGTTTAAACCCGCGGTCAATAGTGTATTGCCATCGTTATATACGTCATAACCCATTGATAAGCGTGGCGCGATATTGTGATTTTTGAAAAAATCATCGTAGTCGTATCTAACACCTAAATGAAAATCAAACTGTTTCCAGGTGATCACATCGGTGGCATATAGTGCCGCTTTATTTAAGCTTACGTCTATTTGTTCACTGGGTGTGACTAAACGTGAGTTAAAATACTGAGCTGTTGTCGCTACGTTATTCGAGTAGGCAAGTAAGTGCTCTGGATTATTAAAATCGATACTGCCACCTAATTGCTCGGCAAGGGTATCTAAATCAACATAAAAATTTTGCTCAACACAATCAAGGGTATAGCCACTACAGTTTAGTTGTGCGTTGGTTGATGAGTATTGAATTGGCGAGTCATACTTATAATAGTTTTGTTGGCGGGTACGCTCATAGTTTTGATGGTTGAGTTCAGCGCCCACGCGAATTGCGTGCTCAGTATTGCCCCAACTTTTACGCTCAAGTGTTAGGGAATTTCGCCAATTAAAGCTGGTTTGCGTGTTATCAAGATTGCCATAACCGCCGTATCTTGAAACAGGAGTTGAATCAGGGCTCTGATCGGCTAATTGACCCCACTCTTTGCCTTTAGCTTGAAGCCAAGTATAAAAATGCGCAGACCCTTTACGGTTGTTATCACTTTGGCTCATATTAAACTTACTGCTGAAGTGACCAAAGCGTGTTTCTTCACCTAAATTAGCCGTAAAACCAAAGCTTCCTCCTTCGACTTGGTAGTCACTATTAAGCACGTCTTTCAAGTATGAATCTGAAGTATAAGGGGCATACATAACGCTAAGATCAAGTGAATCAACCCAGCCATCGCGATAGCTGTATTTAAGTAATGCATTGATGTTTTCTCTACTTTCGACCTTTTGTGCTGAAAGCGAAACATCTGAGATATCACTTTTTAAATAGCTTACGCTTAGCAATAAGGCATGCTTGTCAGTCAACTCTTTTTGAATTGAAAAATCGATATTGGTTTTTTCATAGGTTGGTGGCTCTAGGGCGTCTTTGCCCTCAGCGGTGTCATCTGGCTCATCATTATCGATTATATGGTACTCCCCCCAATCACTGCGATTACCACGAATACCTAAGCTTACACGTGTTTCTCTAGAGAAAGCAGATATCGTTTCGGCATCAATCACGCCACCAGAAAAGTCGCCAAAGTCTGCTGGAATGTTGTGATCGTACACAGTAATTGACTCTACGATTTGACTGTTAATATTCATACTTTGCACACCGCCTGACACCTCATTTTCAGAGGCGCCAATGCGGCTCGCACTGGCAGGATCAAGACGATTGTTATAGTTCATGCCATCAATCATAAAGCCTGTTTGCCAAGGCTTTGCACCCGAAATACTAATTTCAGGGGCACTAATTTCCGCAAGGTTATCAATCGAGTAGTAGTCTTCACTTAATTGCACGCCCGGCAGTAAGGCAATCAATTCGTTGATATCACCATTACCTTTTGGAGTTGCTTCAATAAAGTTTCTATCTAAATAGGCGCGACCAATTACTTCAGGTACTTCAATCCCTATGTATTGCCCTTTAATGGTAATGCGCTCTACCTCTTGATCTGAGCATTGCTTATTGTTCTTATCATTACATTGAGGATTTGTTGCTTGCTGCTTTACTTCATTAGCGTGTATAGGGGCATTAAGTAAAAGCATCAAACACGCTGATAAGTAGCGCATTTGCATGGTAAAACTCCTGAAATACAAGTGATTAGATTAAAATAGGAACAGTCAAATGACTTGTAAGGCTTCATTGCATTTTTTAAATGCTGCTTTTATTGCGCATTACACATAAAAGTAAATGATGAAAAATTACAATGCTAAACATACGAAGAGATTTCGGATGTGTTTTAAAGTTTGACTTTCTATTGAATATAAAATTTTTTTCTTAATGTTATTGAATAATAATGCGAGGCAAGGCGACCTCGCATTATTGTGATGGTGTTATTCTCCTAAAGGAGTCACATCGATACTATCTTCAATACCATCATTGTCGGCATCGTTATCAGCAATTAAGCCCGATTCAGCAATTGCTTGCTCTGATGCGCTGGATAGGAAGAAGTTAGGTTTGCCATCGTGGTCTGTATCGATACTTGCGATCGCAGATGCAGGGAAGTCATCTTTTTTAGCTACTAAGTTAGCATAAAGGGCTGTAAGTGATAGCTTATCTGCTTCTGCATTGACTGAGTGATCGATTAATTCTTTTACTGCGGCATCATTGCCAAGTCGGGCCTGAAAAGTAAGCAATGTTTCAAGGTTACTTTGAATAACTTTATCGGTTTGTAAGAGTACAAACGTATTTGCATTGGCTACGAATGGCTTTAACATTTCAATTGTTTCAGCATAAGCTGAAGCATACTGCTCGTTATTTACTTGGAATCTAGCTAATGATGAGGTGAGAGAATAGCTTTTGAATAGTCCACCACTTGTTTCGCTATTACTAAGTGTCGCGTAAAGTACTTTATCAAGTAGAGTTTTATAGTCATTAATATCAAGGTTTGATTGTTCTGATTGCAGTGTGGTTAAACTGATATCTAACCAATTTAACGCCATATCAATTAGCCCAGCTTGCACAAGGTATCCGAGTGAACTCAATCGCCATTCTATTTGTGTTTGTTTTTCTTCAATTAAGTTAATTTGAGTGTTAAGTCTTTCTGCGGTGATGGCTACCGAGTCATTCTGAGATACAAATCCAAAAATAGCTAACTGCTGATTTAAAGCATAAGCAGCAGAGGAAGTACTAAAGTTAGTGTTATTTTCTATAAAGTAAGAATCTATAACCTCAGCACAGCGTTGTGCAAAAATATTTGCTTGTTCTTCCCCACCTAAACTAAGGGTAAAGTCGACAAGGCCGCCACAACCGAATATTCCGGTGACATAATATGCGTTAGTTTCATTTAACACATACTCTTCAGAAAATAGGATGTTTGCGGCGTAATCCGTCAGAATTAGGCCAAGTTCATTTTCACCTCGAACTCGAAGAATATCAGCAGCACCTGGTTGACCTGATGAAGTTATAAGTGTTTGATAGAAACTTTTTGCATTAGGTGTTTCGCCACTCATAAAGTATTCTTTAGCGTTTTGCACCGCATCCTCTATGGAGATACCCGCTTGTAGTTTGTTAGCTACTTCATAAGCAAAAGAAAATTCAATAGCATCATCTTTGTCATCTTGATCTGTAAGTAAAGCAAAGGCTGGGTTATTTGAAAGCTCTACATCATATAAAGCTTTAATATTTGCTGTTAATACTTCTAATGGATAGGTGTATGTCGCTAAAGTTGCTTCTGCATATGGGCTTGCAGTAAAGCTATATGTATTATCGAATCCAACAACACCATAATATGAAAGCGCTAAGTTCGTATAATATTTTGCCAAATCAACTTCATTGAGCTGTATAAAAGATTGAGCAGCCCATGCAATGTAAAGCACTCTCATACGCTCAGTTGGTTGGCCTTTGTAGTCACCTGATTTTTGAGTAAAATAACCGATTTTTTCACTTAACTCGGCCATGGCTTGGGTGACTTTTACTCCTTCATTTCTTACTGTTTCTGTGTGAGTCGCTGCGTATTGATCTTTAGAAGATTCAACGGTTTTTTTGATTGCAGATATAAATCTAATATAAGTCGCATTATATTCTTCTGTATAAACCTCATTTGCATAAAGTTTAAGTGTGTCTAACATGGCTTGAGCGTATTCGGTTTGGCCAGCTGCGTTGTATTGATTGGTTAGAGTCAGATAAAACCCCGGATCTGAGCTGCTGATGTTATCTAGGCCTTTTTCAGCAAGGTACTGATTGTAAAGAGTTGCAGCATCTTGTCTAAACGTTAAAGCCCTCTCGCTTAAACTTACTAAATCAAGAGATTTAGCTGCATCTAAATAGGCTTTTGCTTTTGTGTCTATTGCTGAAATGTTGTTGAAGTGTTCGTCTGCTTTCTCAGCAAAGCCTGCAATAAGATAACCAATAGCTAATTGTGTGTTTACTTCGTCCATGTAAACATCATCATTGATATTGTCACTAATCGCTTGTGCTTGTTTTAAATGAGAGTTATTAGAGCTGTAGTAGTAATTAAGTTTATCTTCGTTAGTCACATAGGACGGTTTTAATTCAATGGTTGCGCTGATAGGCGAGCTAATAATGCCATCGGTAAATTCGATAACAAAGCTGTCGTTAATTTCTGACAACGTATCAGCTGTGAATAGAAATTCACCCGTTTGTTCATCTAGAGTAAGGGTGCCGTTGGCAGGGTCCGTTACTAAAGAAACAGTCACAGTGTCACCGTCAACATCATTAAATACTAATGTGCCTTCAGTCGTTGTTGAGGTGGTTACAGTGATTGATTGGCTCGCCAGTGTTGGCGCATCGTTAACGTTATTAACCGTAAAAGTAAGTACTGCATCAGTACTTAAGCTGCCATCAGTGGCGGTAACGGTTACTGTGTCTTGGCCTGCAAAATCTTCTTTTGGGGTATAGCTAAAACTACCATCAGCATTTAAAGCAAATATCCCGTTACTTGCTGCAGAGCCGAGGGTATAGCTAACAGCATTATCACCTGTTGCCACAACTTGACCTGTAATAGATGTATCTTCATCTAGAGTGAACGCTGAGTTGCTGGTGAACTCAGGTGCATTATTACTATCTGAACCGCCACAGCCAGTGAGTGCAAATGCAATCACAAGTGGTAAATACTTTATTCTATTAGTCATGTTTATACCCGCATTTATTATTGGTTATTTCAAAAGGGAGGGAATGTTATCATTATAATACGAATGATAATGGATCTTAATAGCGTTTATTTGTGCATTTTTATGCAATTGTAGTGACTCAGACTTGAAAGCTTAGGTAGAAACTATGCTTTCCATCTGAGAATAATCGCATCATTGAAAATTAAAGCTAATTCATAGCAGTTATTTTTCCCGAGCTGCGTTAGACTATTGTTATTGATGTAATTAACCGAGGTCTCAAATGATTGAGTATCCTGTTGACCAACTTCCCCAGTTAATTGATGACTTGCTTCAGTGTGACACCACAACACGCAAAAATAAGTTACTTACTGATGCTAAAGAAAAGCTTTCTACAGAACATTTATCGTTATTGTTTGAAGCGCTACCTAAAGAACAACGTCTAGAGATTTGGCAATTACTCGATGAAGACACGCAACATGAAATCTTCATTAACTTAGGCGGTGATAGCTGTCGCTGGTTATTGCAAAGCTTAGATGAAGCTGAAGGTTTTAAGCTACTTGACGAAGTGAGCGTAGAAGAATTACTTGAACTCGAAGAAATTATTCCTGAGCGCTTTGTTGATTATGCACGTAAACAACTTGATGAAGTTCAAACAAAGCAGTACGACCTTGCACAGCAATATAACCCAGAGCAGTTAGGTCACTGGCTCGATTTTGATGCGCTAAAAGTATCAGAAAAACTCACCGTGGCTGGCGCGCGTAAAATTTTTCAAAAAGGCTTACCGCAATACACCGAGGTGATTTATTTGGTTAGCCGTAAGGGCACTCTCATTGGTGAAGTGGCTATCAATGCTTTGTTTAAAGCCAATGATAACGACAGCCTGCTTGATTACGCGAACCTTGATGTATCGGCTTTACATGCTGATGACGACTTATACGAAGCTGCTGAAGTGGTTATTCACAGTGAGCAAATGGCGATGCCTGTTGTGAATGCCGATAACAAATTATTAGGCCGATTGTCAGTGTCATCTGCTTATGAATTGCGTCAAGAAGTGACCGACGAAGCCGTTGCAAAAGCCGGTGGTCTTCGTGAAGACGAGGATCTGTTCTCAAGTGTCACTAAGTCGGCAAAAAACCGCGGTATTTGGCTTGGTATAAACCTAGCAACGGCATTTCTAGCATCTTGGTTTATTGGTTTGTTTGGCGCAACCATAGAGCAAGTGGTTGCGCTGGCGGTACTGATGCCAGTTGTTGCCTCTATGGGTGGGATTGCAGGTAGTCAGACGTTAACGGTTATTGTACGCGGTCTAGCACTTGGTCAGGTTACCGACTCCAACCGCAAAGCACTGTTAAAGAAAGAGCTAAGAGTAGGGGCATTAAACGGCTGTGTTTGGGCCTTTGTGATTGGTGTACTCACTTATTTTTGGTTCAACGATGGTATGTTAAGTTTAACAATCACTATCGCTATTTTACTTAACTTAGTTGCCGCGTCGTTATCAGGGGTGGTGATCCCATCGATTTTAGATAAGCTTAAAATTGATCCAGCCCTTTCAGGTTCTGTGATCCTTACCACAGTCACCGATATCGTTGGTTTTGTCACTTTCCTTGGCCTGGGTAGTCTTCTTTTACTTTAAGTGGTTAATGCGCTGGCTAAGATAATTAGCCAGCTTCATTTCGATTATGCTGTTTCTTTACGGGTATTGGTTGCAATTACCTACAATTCCAATATCACAACGTTTTGCTTTGCCATCAAAGGTCCAAGTTGAATTGTTCTAACTTATACAAGTGACTATTCGAATTTATTCATTATTTAGCGTCTCTATTAAGATACTGGATTAGAACTATGTCGGTTACATTTATTAATTTAGTTAAAAAATACTGTTATAAAGCATTAAACTTTGTTAGCTTTCTGAAGGTGTTATCACTGAGATAATTGTGGATGAAGAAAAAGTTAGCCATGTTATTGCTGGGGTTATCTAGTTTTAATGCCTCAGCCTCTGAAAACTTTAGTGATCATGAGATGTTTTGTGAGCGGCAATCGCAAATTAGTTGCCTAGATTACATTAATCAGCAGCTTGCCAGCAGCGAGATTAGCTCTGCGCGTTGGTATGAGATTAAATCGTATCAGTTAGATTACTTCTACGACAAAATGGAATTTCAAGCTTTAAAGGATAGCGCTGAGCCTTTTATTACAAGTGAAGAATTGCCAGTCGTCTTTCAAGTACAAGTTTACTTTTATTACGCAAAATCAACACACTATTTAGGTGACTCAGAAACTGGTCATAAATATGCGACGAAAGCGTTTGAAAAGCTACAAGCTATTTTTGATTTGTTTGGTAATCCGATGCGTATGGTCGAGCTGGTCAATTTGCAATTTGTGTTTGGTAATAAAGAAACAGCGTTGCAAATTCTTGATAGGGCAGAGCGCCGTTTTGGCAAAAGCAAAGACCCCATTTTTCATTTTGAATTAGCGTCGAATAAAGCGAATGTTTTTCATTCATTAGGGGATATAGATGGTGCACTTGTAAACCGACAAATTGCAGCTGATTGGATTTTAAAAACTAATCATAACCGTAAGATTTCTGTAGCATTAGGTAACTTAGCCCGTACTCATCAACTTCTTGCTGATTATGTGAAAGCTGATCATGTTTATGTGCAGTCACTCAAATTCATGGACACGGACTCAGATCGCAACGCAGTTGCTATTTATAAATTACGCCTTGCTGAAATCAATTGGCAAGCTGGCAAGCCAGCACAGGCTTTAAAGTGGTTTAAACAAGTGCATAAAGAAGACATTCGTCAATCACATGCGAAACTTTATGCACATCTTAGTAATGTGCTTTAGATAGTGTAAAAACACCCAGATTTTTCATCTTCACCTGGCGCTAAAATTTGTAGATGGGTTGAATCGCCTTGCTCCATCAAAGGTTTCATAGTTTTATCAAACTGCTTAGCGGCATGTTCAATTAACTTTGCTTGCTGCTCTAGCGCTTTAAAATCGGCATCATGAGCAGCCATCAGTTTATTGAGCTCTGTAGCCAACTTATCTTGCTCTTTTAATAAGCTTTTATTAATTCGCAGGTGATTCTCGTCTTCAATAACAGCTTTTTCGGCGATCGCTTCTATTTGCTCAGAGTACTCAGTCACTTGTTGTTCTATGTTGCTAATTGGTTGCTCTAGCGCTTCTAGTTTTACTTGCTCATGTTTAAGCTCTAGGTATGCAGCAATCTGTTCGTTATTGAGGGTAATTTCGCTCACCTTTTTACAGTCTTTAAAAGTGATAACGCGATAATCACCTTGGTCGTTCGCTGTACTGGCATTAGAGAGGCCGATACAAGCGGTAGTGGCAGCAATTAAGAGTGCGCTTGCGCTGATGCGTACTAAATTCATAATGATATCCTATAGGGTTATGTTATTTAGTTAGTCGTCGCAAGTATGAAAAAGGTTGTTTAAGTTTTAAATTTATATCCCACACCATAAATTGACTCAATGTAATGACTATTAGGGTCGGCTTGTGTCAGCTTTTTACGCAAGTTTTTAATGTGTGAATCAATACTACGCTCGTAGCTTTCAAAGTACTTCCCTTGGGTCATGGTTAGTAAATCTTGGCGTGAAAAAACCTTATTGGGTGAGGCAATTAATATTTTTAATAAGCTAAATTCATTAATTGTTAGTTTTAGCTCTGCATTATTTACCAGTACTTTGTATTCGCTCGGATCAACAATAATATTGCCCGCTTTGAGCGTATTTGGTGCGGTAGTTGGCATACGGCGGCGCTTTAAAATAGCCTTTACACGTGCCATTAACTCTTTTGGTTTAAATGGTTTAGTAACATAGTCATCGGCACCGACATCAAAACCAATTAAGTGGTCAATTTCTTCAACCCGTGCCGTAAGCATAATAATAGGCACATCACTGTATTGTCTTATCTTGCTACACAGCTCGATGCCGTTAGTGCCTGGCAACATGATATCGAGAATAATGAGGTCAGGGTTTAGCTCATTAACAGCATCAAGTGCGCAGGTGCCATCGTGAATTAAGCTTGTTTTAAACCCTTCCAGATATAAATACTTTTCTATTAGTTCGGCAATTTTAACTTCGTCTTCAATAACGAGAATATGCTGTTTTGCTATGGTTTCTGACATATTATTACGCCTCTGCAAGCGGGAGTTTTAACGTTATACACAGACCGCCTAACCGGCTTTTAGTTGCATCTATGCTTCCATGGTGGGCTTCAACAATTGTTTGGCAAATCGCCAAACCTAGGCCAAAACCGCCGGTTTTTCTGTTGCGAGAGCTATCGGTGCGATATAAACGATCAAACAGTTTTTCAAGGGCTTCATCGGGGACACCGGGGCCAGAATCTTCTATCGACAAAAATACATGATGCTTAGACACGGTTAAATCTAACCAGACTTTTTGCTGTTCATCGGTATAGCGTAAATTATTTTCTAAAATGTTTTGTAGTACTTGTGTAATACGATTCTGATCAGCCAAAATTATTACGGGTTGCTCAGATAAGGTTGCATTGAGGGTGATGTTTTTTGATTGAAATTTAAAGGCATATTTATGCGCTTGTAAAGTTACTAAGGTATTAAAATCAATCTCTTCCATCTGGTAGTTGAAGCTGTATCTGTCAAGTGTGCTGACTTTATGTAAGTCGTTCACAAGTCGACTTAACAGCGCCACTTCTTCTTGTAGTGAACTTATCGCTTTTTGGTTGGGTTCGATAATGCCATCGTTAATTGCTTCAAGTTCGCCCTCTAAAATAGTTAAAGGCGTACGCAGTTCATGAGAAATATCCATAATCCATTGACTTTGCTGCGATTCAAAACGCCTAAGCTCTGTGGCAATACGGTTGAAATCTTCCGCTAAGGTGGCGAATTCATCGCTACTATTTACTGTAATTTTGGTCTCAAACTCGCGCTCAGCAAGGGCTTTTGCACCTTCTTTTAGTTGTGAAATAGGATTAGTAAAATGACGTGCGAGTAAGTAACTAAACAATAAAGCAATTAATAAACCAATCCCCGCTGTCCACAAACTGATATTAATTTGTGTATTAAGGTAATGCTGAGTAAGCGCGCTGACATGGTTACCGTTAGCATGCAACTGCAGCACTGCAACAACGGCACCATTGTGAGTGATTTCTTGCTCGTTCACGACCTCAGTATCGGTATTGCCTGCAATCAATATTTTGCCTTTTGCATCAAGCAAGCTGAGGCGTTTTTCAAAAGGCATAAAGTCATCAGCCATCGGTTTATTGCGAGGTGGTGGCATTCCCTCATTTTGCATGTGCTTTTGAGGGGAACCTCTAGTGAAAAAGGTCTGGGCTCTCTTGGTTTTGGTCTGTTCGGCGAAAACAATAAACGGCTTGAGTGAAAATTGCGGTTAATTAGCTCATACCACAGAGCTTTAGAGTCGATAAACATACCAATCGAACCCGTTTGCTGGTACTGCTGGCTAATTTCAGTGGCTATAAGGTTAAATGCTTCGTTGTCTATATCCTCAAATACACTATTGAGCATACGCTTATTAGTTATTGCATTAAGACCAAACATGGTCAGTACCAGCAGCAACGTAATAATAAGATTGGTAATTAAGAGTTTGTGAATTAACTTCATAGGTATAATAGTAAAATGTAATAGCCAAAATTGAATATACTATAAATGTCTATTTTTTGGCATGTGCATCCTAATCACTCTATAAAAGCACCACTTTTTCTACACAAAGTCTCTACATTTGTTCTTTATACTCGACGCTAATTATTCAAGTTAACGAAGGGGCATAAGGTGACTTTAAAACCTGAACTTTATACTCGTAGAAAAATGCTAAAAACATTAGGGGTTTCTCTTGCTACTGTGCCTATGTTGGCATTTTTAGGCTGTAACTCAGACACAATATCTTCAACGGACACAACCTCAGACACCGACACATCAACGGGCACAGGCACCAGCACTGATACAGGCGATACAACAACCACGAACGACAGTGAATATGTATCGGGCACAACAGCGCTTATTACTGATGACTTTCCGGATGACAGTATTTTTGAAACATCCACCGCATGTGTGTTAGCACTTACTAAAGCAACAACAGAAGGCCCCTGTTACTTCCAAGCTGATTCAGACGAAGATATTTCGGATGGCTTAACCGGTTTGCCTATGATGCTTTGTTTAAAGTTAATTGATAGTGACTGTAACCCACTAGCAAATTACGAAATATCGGTTTGGCACTGTGATACCCGCGGTATTTACTCGGGTGATACAAGTAGTAGTTCTGATAGCTCACGTTTTGCGGGTGATTTCTGTACTGATGGCGATACCGAAGCTGAGGGAAGCACCTGGTACCGAGGTTCATTGATCACAGATAGTAGTGGTCGTGTGAACTTTAAAACGCATTTTCCAGGTTGGTATTCGGGGCGAACTATTCATATTCATTTTAAAGTGTCGAACAACAATAACGACTATGTAATTAGTCAGTTTTGTTTTACAGATGCGTTTGCAAAAGAAATTTGTACCACTCATAGCGATTACAAATCACGTGGTGAACAAGATACAACCCTTGCTAGCAGCGATAATGTGTTTGGTAGTGATTATGAGCAGTTTATTTTAAATACAGCACAAAATAGTGATGGCACTTTATTGGCCTACCACACTATTCAGATTAATTAAGCAACCCATCATTGTAGGTTAGGGCGTGTTAGCAATTACTGCTTTCACGCCCTATTTTTTAAAAGCTATAAGTGATGTTACCGTAAACAAAACGACCATCTAAACTGTATGGCGTAAATGCACTGTAGGTAAAAATTTGATTGAAATCACTATAACCTATATTGCTTACAGTATCTTGAGGGTACTGATCAAATAGGTTATTAGCGCCTAATGCAAATTTCCACTGCTCATCGGGACGATAAGCTACCTCTAAGTCAGTGATCCATTTAGCATCAATAATTTCATCACCTTCAGGCGTACTTGAAGTGTCAACGACTTCGCCATAACGGGTTGCACGTAATGTGGTCTGAAAGTTTTCATAATCCCATGTTGCAGATAGGTTCCACTTATCAGCAGGAGTGCCTTCTTCAAAGCGAGTGATTTCACGACGTGCGAAGTATTGATAGTTATCACCTAGTGCTTCAAGTTCTTCAGGGTTTTCTTTAACGTGTGTGACTTCTGTGTCGTTAAAGTTAACCGCAGCACTTAAGCGTAAATCACCATAGTTTTCTAAACCTAATGAGTAGGTAGCTACAATATCAACACCTTGCGTACGTGAATCAATAGCGTTTGTAAAATATCGAACGCTTTGAGTGTTTTGTTCACCAGCTGCAGCTAGAATCGCTTCAACTTCGGATCACTTAAGTTTTCAGACAATACGATACGGTCGTCAATTTCAATGCGATATGCGTCAAGCGTCAGGCTAAAACCGCCTTGCGTAAAGATAAAACCCGCCGTCATATTAACTGATTCTTCAGCATCAAGTTTGCGTGCCCCTAGAGCTTGGGCTGCAGGTTCATCAACTGGGAATAAACCGACCTCACTTGGAATACCGTTTTCAAATACAGTACTTACTGATTTATAAGAAGTTTGTGCAAGTGAAGGCGCTCTAAAACCTGTGCTAATTGCACCGCGTAACGACAATGACTCGTTAATGCTGTAGCGCGTAGCTAGTTTAGAGGTAAAAGTGCTGCCAAAATCGCTGTAATCTTCAAAACGACCAGCCAACACTAGATTCCAATCTGTTGTTAGGTAAGTATCAAACTCAGCAAATACCGCAATGTTATGGCGGCTTTCGTCAGTTGCACTTTCTGGAGAGAAACCAGCTAACACTTGTGCGCCACCAGCAGCAACAGGGTTGCCATCGTCATCCAATACGGTGATGTATGAAGCCTCTTCACCTGCTTTGATTTGATAATTTTCGTGACGATACTCAGCGCCCACGGTAACAAACACATCATCAGGTAAGCCAAGGTCAAGAGTATTGCTGGCATCCATGTTAATTAAGTATTGCTCATAGACAAGGGCGCCGTTATCAAATTCAGTTGGGCTGCTAACACCCATCGACGTATTTAAGCTATTACTGACCCCTAAGCCGAAATCGTTGCGACCATAATTGGTACTTACATCCCATGTCCAGTCATTGGTTTCGCCGTTAGCACCGATCGCAAATGAATAGTCATCAACATCCGTATCTATTTCAGGTAAGAAGCCGTTAGGGTATACTTCGGTTAAGTTACGAGAGTCTTTGGCACGGCGATAAAAGCCTGCCGAATTACCTTTACGGTTTGAGTAACTAGCAAACGAGTAAAGTGATAGTGAGTTATCAAACTCGTAACCTAGATTATAAAAAAGTGCATAGTCTTCGATATCGGCTTTACCAAAACGATGATTGTAACGGTCGAAATCAAATTCACGTGAGTCTAGGTTGCCATTATCATCACGACTGTATTGCTCGCGTTGATCAATTCCCGAGCGGTTTGTTGGCTCGTTATTGCGAGATTCGATAGAGATGTTTATAAAGCCGTTATCACCTAAAGCAAAACCGGCATTCGCGCTTGCTGTTCGCGAAATACCATCGTTTAATTTACGATCACTGCCTTTTGCAAAGCTCAAGTTACCATCGTTATCAGCGCTTGTGCTTAGTAGTTGCGGCGAGCCAGCCATTTGCGTGTCGTATTCACCGTAAGTGTAGCTAACGCTACCGCCCTCATCAGCGTCTTTTAGTACAATATTGATCACGCCAGCAATGGCATCAGAGCCATATTGTGCTGCAGCACCATCGCGAAGAATCTCAACGCGCTTAATAGCTGAAGTAGGAATATTGTTTAAATCAACGGCCGTCGAGCCACGACCCACTGTGCCACCTAAATTTAATAGTGCACCTGCATGGCGACGTTTACCGTTTACTAATACCAGAGTGTGATCAGGAGCAATACCACGTAAAACGGCTGGTTTTGCATGATCAGTACCATCGGCAAGAGTGGCGCTAGGGTAATTAAAACTTGGTAACTGTGAAGCAAGTACTTGGCTAATTTCAAGCTGACCAGTACTTGCTAAGTCGCGGCTTGTTAGTAGATCAACTGGCACTGTACTTTCAGAAAGGCTACGTAAACTCCTACGTGTACCTGTAACAGAGATAACCTCAATATCTTTTGCTGTATCTTCTGTATTTTGCTCAGCAGCGATTGCAGTCGCTGATGCAGCTAACGTACTTGCGATTGCAAGTTGCAAAGGTAATTTTTTGAATAATGTCATTATTGTTCCCATCTGACTTATCTAACTGAATTTAGTCTATAATACGAAACGGGAACAAACAAATAACATTAAAATATAGTATATGTGTTACTTATGATTGTTGTTGAATTTATGTTTTTATTGTTACTGTTATGTTTACGCGCTAATGCTTATTTTATTTCTACCTTCTGTTTTTGCTCGGTATAAAGCAGTATCTGCTGCACAAATTAATGCCTCTGAAGTACGATATTGATTATTAAACTCACAGGCAATTCCTTGGCTTACACTTATTCTAAAATCACTTGGTAAACCTATATCAGTAAATGGCATGTTACTTACTTTTATTTGAATGTGTTTAGCAATGGCGGCGGCCGTGTCTTTTTGACAGCGGGGTAATATAATGGCGAATTCTTCACCACCATAACGCGCTGCTAAACAATCGCGAGAAGGGAGTGATTCTGCGATTATACTTGCTACTTTTTGTAAGCATTTATCGCCTTTTACATGACCAAATCGGTCGTTGAATAATTTAAAGTAATCAATGTCGATTAATATAGTGCTAATGGCTTGGTTGGTTTGTACGCTTTCTTGCCAGTTTTCTTTTAATGACTCTTCAAGAGTTAATCTATTTGCAAGGCCGGTTAAATGGTCAGTGGTAGCCTGTTTAATTAAACGATTATATTGCTCTTTATGTGATGATAAATCGTGTAATACACAAATAAATAAATTTTCTGCAACGGCAATGTTTTTTGGCAGGCTCGATACACATAAATCCGCCTCAAGGGTTTTATTATCGGCGCGGTTTATTTTAACTTCGTTTGGCCCAAGGCTTATCGGCGAGTCTTTATGGTCTAACCAACTGAGTAGGGTATACATGTATTTATCACGGTCGGTGTCGTGTAGGTAATGTAAAATGTTTTGCCCGATTAACGCTTCTTGGTTGTCACCTAAAAGTTGTGCCGCCATCGGGTTTGCAAATTCAAACGTGCCTTGGTCATTAATGATAAACACTCCCTCAGGAATGTTCTGAAACATTTGGGCAATCAGTGCAAGTTGCTCTGAATTGATAGACTGCGGTAGTGCGCTTTTCGTTTCTGATTTTGCAGTGCTTGGTTGTTCATTTTTATTAGTAGACACGTTCGTTTCCTTTTTGCCGATGCAAACGATTTTGGTGTCTATAAAGTTACTTAAAAAAGTGCAAATTAACCTTCTGGTAATCTTCTGGTTTTAATTTGTTGTTTTGTAATGTAAAAAAGCTCCTAAGAAGGAGCTTTTAACGAGAGGTATTTAGTCTTCTTTATCATTTTTTACTTGCGGGTCGGCACTTTCATAGCTTGTGCCATTGCACTCTACGATGAAAATCATACACGCAGTACCGCTATTATCATCTGTATCGGCAATCTCAATTGTTTGACCATTGTTAGTGACTTTAAAGCTAAAGTCTTGCTCGCAATCACCTTCAAGGTTTGCAAATTTAGCACCTGAAAATTGAAAGCCAGCATCAACAGTTGCGTCATCAAGTGTATAAATACCGAGGCTGTTTCTTTCATTCACAGTACCGCCACCAGAAACTTGCTGACCGTCTTGGAAGTATGTGAATACAGCTTCATTTTCAGTATTAAGTGTAACATTCACTGTAAAGTTGTAAGTTTGACTTTCGCTCATAGTTATTACCTTCTAGTTGTTTTTTATAGTTCAAAGTTAGTTATGCCTAACTCTAATAGTTTACTTTTAATTGTGTTGACTTCACTTTCCTTATTCAAACAGGTGTAAGCTTGAATAAGTGGGTAATTTCTCTTTATGCTTTTATTACCATTGATGTTTTTATTAATTGTATTTATAGTTGCCTGGCAAAATTGTTGTTTTGCAATTTTGTCTTCAGTAAGCTTTGCTTTAATTAAGTTAATCTTTATTAGAATAGAGTTGTTTTCTATTTTATTAGTATCAGATATTCTCTCGATAAATTCTGAGTTTCTTTCTAATTTTAATAAGTGGAACTCGGCTTCACTTAAAAGGTTTCTGTTTATTAAATAATGAATTACACCTATTTGAATGTTTATTAAAGTTGTATTTGAAAACCCTTGGTTATCAATGTAACTCAAAACATCTTTTACCCTTTCACTAGTTTTATTTTTATCTAACAGCATTAATTGGTATGAAAGCGTTCTATAAAAGGTGCGTTGAAAGTTTTGATTTTTTGGATCTTGTATTCTTGCTTGTTTAATCGCTTTTTCTGCTTTTTCTGCTTTTAAAAATGCCGCTCTCTTGTTTGGGAAGTAGCTCAATAAAAAGCTTTGCTGCATATAAGTGTTTGCTAAATGACTTTGCAAACTTGCATCATTCGGTGACGTTCTAAGCATGTTGACTAGCTGTTGAGAAGCTTGTTCAAGTAGTTCAAGTGCAGCGTTTAAATTACCGAGTCTTTCTTCTGTGGTTGCAATCCAGCTGATAGTATCTGTCTTATCGCGTAATAAATTTTTGTTATCAGGTTTAAGCTCAAGAGCTTGGTTTTTAAGTTTTAAAGATTCAGTAAAGCTTTGTTTTGCAAGTGCGTAATTAAATTGTTTTAAATACAGCGATCCAAGTGAATTGTGCGAGTAAGATAGCTCCATAATTGAATTAAAGTCATTAGGGGCAAGCTGATACATTTTTTCACTGTAAGCCAAGTAACGTTTGAACATAGGCTCAGTCGCTAAGTAATTACTTTGCTCATAAGTTAATTTACCAAGCCAGAAGGCATTACCCTGCGAGCATTAAAACATCTAGGTTATTGGGTTGAGTTTTTAATAATGATTCTAGGCGTGTTCGCGCATTTTCAAAGGCGGTGAAGGCTTCGTCGGTTTTGCCGCGAGAGTAGGCCACTTCGCCCATAGCCTCTAAGGTTTGAGCGTATTGAAAACGGTTATTAAATTGGTCTTGTTTATCGCTAAAGTCAAACAACGAGGCAACTTCCTCGTCTTGATTGGTAAAATACTCAAGGGCTTTGTTGCTAATACCATCAAGTAAATCCATACGTTCAACGCTTCTAAGTTTGTCGGCAAATTCACCGACCATAAAACCCAATAAACTCTCCGCTTCTTGGCGTTTTTGTTTTGCTATTTGTTCGGCGTGATAGCTGCGCACGCTCATAAATGTAGCAATAAAGGTTAAGCACACAAGTGCAGCAGCCGTTATTTGTAACACGCGCTTTTTACGTTTGGCTTTATTGTTAGAAGCCTTAATTAACGCTTGTTCGTCACTCGATAAGCTAAACATAGGGTTTTTAACTAGGGTTTGTGCTTCTTGCAGCGGTTTGCCTTGGGCTAATAAAAAGTCGCTGTGTTTATGTTCTAGCAGCCATCGCTCGGTGGCAAGTTGCACACGGCTTTGAATTGCTAAGCTTTGTTGATGCTCTTGCACCCAATCTATGGCGCGTTGCCAATGGCGCAGCAGCGCTTCGTGGGCAAGGCTAAAGCAGGCTTGCTCATTTTTAAGGTGTGATACAAACAAGCGGCTGTCGACCATAGCCTGAACAAGCTTGGTCGCGGCAGGGCTGGTTAATTCGCTCCAATGTGCTGCACGGCTAGTAAGTGTTTCGCCATCTGGGCTTAAAGTGATCAGCTTAGAAAGTACTGCGGCAAGTTCAGCTTGTTGGTCTTTGGGTAATTGGCAAAATACCTGTTCGGCTTTTTGGTTCATGGCTCCTTCGATGGTGCCAAGGGCTTGGTATTCAGAAAACAATAATTCGTTGTCTGGGCTGCGCTGCAAGTAAAGCTGCTGCAAGGTGTATTGCAGCATTGGCAATGCATCTGGGTTATTGGCAGTATCGTTACAAAGTTGTTCATCAAGCGGTGTGTGATGCTCTGGGTGATGTTGCCAACTTAAGCCTGCTGCAAGTGCTGGCAAACGGATCATTTGCTTAAGCTCAGAGCGAGTTGGCGCTAATAAGTCAAAGTGTGCGCCATTGGCTTTACCTGCCATTAAACTTGGTTGACTCACTACTTGCGGGTAAAAGTCATTACGACAGGCACTAAAAATGATCATGCAGCCACTTGTTGCTAAGCGCTCAATAAGTGCTAACAGCTGGTTGCGCTCGTCATCGCTAAATAACGGCGATGACAATAGCACTTCGAGCCGGTCGATAAATAAAAATAAATAGGGCGTAGTGCGCTCTGCTTGTAGCGCTGCAAGTGCTGCTTTACAGCGAGAAATAACCTGTTCTGGATCTGTTAATAACAATTCAGCCAACGCATCGGCGCTTATATCGCTAAGTACAGGTGCGTCGTTTATTTCTAAATCGAGCAAGGTTGAGGCTAAATCAAGCAGTAAGCGTTCTTTGTTGACATCGGCAAAGTCGAGTTGGCAGTAACTATGTACTCTAATGCCATCGTAGCCATTACTCGACATTAAAGCGGGCAATACACCTGCGTTAACTAACGACGATTTACCTGAACCACTGGCTCCCAAAATTAAGCAAAATGCGCGACCAAACTCAATTTGAGCCGACACTCGCTGTAACAAGGTGGCAATTTGTTTGTTACGACCAAAAAACACATCAGCTTGCTCTGGTGCAAACGCACTTAAGCCAACAAAGGGCGAATCACCTTGCCAACTGGTTTGGCTGGCTTTTTGTTCTTCGTTGAGTGGAAAGTTGATTTCGGCAATAACCCGATAACCACGTTTACGAATGGTTTCTATGTAATGCGGATCACTTGCTTTATCTTCAAAGGCTTTACGTAATTGGGTGATCACTTTATGCAGGGGGTTGTCACCGAGCGCTACATTTGGCCAGCAGTGGCTGATAATTTCTTCACTTGTTAGTAGCTCACCTTGTTTTTCGCATAGCAGCAGTAATACATCCATCGCCTTGGGTTCAAGATGCTTTGTTTGTTCACCGCGTCTGATTGAATTAGTAGCCGGAGTAACTTGCCATTCGCCAACGAAAAACAGCGCCGTATTCATAGTGTTATCTTCATTGTTATTGTTAGAAACGCAGTCCGATTGGACCGATTTTATATTAGATTACGGGATACTTTGATTAATACAATATTATGAGATCAACAGCAAGCGCCTTGCCTTTTCTGACATTAAAAAATCATATTGATGTCGTGTATATAAAACTTTTTGTAAAGTTTGTTTGACTTTTTGTGTTGCTAGGTTAATCTTTAGTCAAGTTTACTTTACTTTTAAGGTGAGAATAATGAATCAAACAGGATTAACCTTTAAACAACGTAATAAGCAGAACACGCTAAACCTCGCTAAATGGACATCAGCATGGGTGATTACTTTAGCAATTGCCTCATTTGGGCCGCATTTTTTATGGCAAGAGCAGGCTATTTTTAGTGTTGTAGCAATCTTAATTAATGTAGTAGTTGGCATCATGATGATTTTATCGAACAAACGACAACTTCAAGGAATGGATGAGCTGCAGCAGCGTATGCACCTTAATGCAATGGCCATTACCTTGGGTGCAAGCTTGGTATTTGGTTTAGCTTACTCGGTGGTGCAATCAAGTGGTTTAATAAGCTTTAAAGAAGATATATCGCACCTCGTGCTCTTTATGGGCTTAACCTATTTAGTGAGTCTTTTAACGATGAATAAGCAGTTAAACGACGAGGGCGAAGAATGAAAAACCGCTTGAAAGTGCTTCGTGCTGAGCACAACTACACCCAAGCGAAACTCGCAGAGCTTTTGGATGTGTCTAGGCAAACTATTAATGCGATTGAAAAAGGTAAATTTGACCCAAGTTTGCCATTAGCATTTAAAGCCGCGCGTTTATTTAACCTGAGTATCGAAGAGATATTTCAGGATGAGTAAGTCTGATAGCCTTCAGCCTTCAGCCTTCAGCTATCAGACTGAGAGCTTAAGGCTTACAGCTTTGTCTTTTCATCTGCATCGCACTTAACGACCACATTAAAAAGCCACCTAAGAATAATGCCGCCGAAACATAGCCTGTTTGACTAGGGAGTGCGCCCCCAGCAATAGCCATGCCGCCAAGCCAGGGATTTATGGCATTGGCAGTATTAAACGCACACTGTACTAGCGCACCAATCATGGCATGCCCTTGTGGTGATACATCCATTAATAACGATTGGATCACGGTACCTAAACCAACACTAAAACCAATAAAGAAAATCACCGCGTATAACAGCCAAATATTATGGCTTGCGCTTACATAACTGGCTGCAAATACTACAGCACCAATTAGCGCTGCGCCTGTGGTTTTCAGCGGTGAGTGGTCGGCGGCTTTACCTAATAGGTAGTTACCTAAAGTACAACCAATACCAAACATGATCATAGCAATAGAGATAGTGTAAGCAGGGGTATGGGTGACTTCTAAAATAGTGTCGGCAATGTAAGTGTAAACACAAAATACACCACCAAAACCAATAATGATGATACCTAGAATGGTCCATACGAGCTTGTTCTTTAATACACTTAACTCATCGAGAATCGATGTTGGCGCGGTATTTTTTACGTTAGGTACGTATTTCACAATCAATACCAAGGCAACTAACGCAAGTACAGCGGTGCCTGCCAAACAATAACGCCAGCTAAAGTTTTGCCCCACTAAGGTGACCATGGGCACACCAACGATAGTGGCAATGGTTAAACCCATAAATACCTTTGACATAAAGCTTGCGCGTTTATCGGCAGGGGCAATGTCGGCTGCCAATAAAATAGCAGCGGCGAAGTAGGCACCGTGTGGTAAACCACTTAAAAAGCGAAATAAAATAAGTTGCTCAAGCGAGTTTGCAAAAGCACTTAAGCCATTGAATAAAAACATCATACTGACAAACATCAACAGTGCATTGCGCTTACGCATGTTGGCGGTTGTGATCATAAATAGCGGTGCACCGACGACGACGCCTATCGCGTAAGCACTAATGGCATAACCACTTTGCGCTGGCGTAGACGAAAATGTTTCGCTGATCAGGGGCAACATTGGCATCATAGAAAATTCTGATAGGCCTAAAATGAATGTGCCTAAAGCCAATACTATCAGAATGGTAAACGTGCTTGCGTTGCCTTGGGAGTTGGCTACGTTAGTCATGTAATTCCTTTAAAATAAATTTAAAAACAAAATAGATTTTTGATAATTGAAAGTGCCAGTAACAAATACTTTGTTCTGGAGTAGAGATGTGTGCCCAGAGCTATTGTAATACAAATTAATGGGGTTGATACAGTACTTTTTGGAACGTTCTATATTAGTTTGCTATAAGAAAATAACCTGAACTTCTTAAGTCTTTGCTGTTCAAAATAAATACAGAGAAAAAGCCAACTATACTTGGTTAATTAAATTGGTTTGAAGGAGAGTGTAATGAAAAAGATATTTGCTTGTATCGACGGTTCATGCATGACCGATGCGGTGACAGAAGCGGCTATTTGGATTTCTAAGCGCTCCAGCCATCCAATTAATTTTCTGCATGCATTAGAGCCACCTTTGCCGCAGGGCAGTGATGATTTAACCGCAATTATTGGTTTAGGTTCGCAAACCTCATTGTTAGAGCAATTGGCAAAACTTGAACAAGAGCGCAACAAAGTAGCGTCGCAGCACGGTCAATTATTGCTAGATGAAGCAATGAAAAAAGCCGAGCATGCAGGCTTAACCGAGATTGAGCAACAGCAGCTTTCAATGAGTCTTGTTGATGCCTTACTTGAACATGAAGACAATGCCCGCGTGATGATAATTGGCCGCTCTGGCAAGGGCCACTACGATGATTTTAAAGTACTGGGCTCGCATATTGAAACGCTGATCCGTCAGGTGCATACCCCGGTTGCGATTGTGCCGCCGCAATTTCATGAGCCTACAAATTTTATGCTGGCTTATGATGGCAGCGAAAGTACCGACAAAGCGATTACACAAATTATCAAAGGCGGTATTTTATCCGGCTTAGATTGCCACTTGGTGATGGTTGATAAACAAGACGGTCACAGCCAAGACAAACTCGATACTGCCTCAGCAAGGTTGGCTGAAAACGGCTTTAATGTGAGAGCGCGTATGCTCGATGGCGATGTTTACCAAGCGCTGTGGCGATATAAAAGTGACCACGCCGTTGACTTAATGGTGATGGGCGCATTTGGTCACTCTAAATGGCGGCAGTTCTTTTTAGGCAGCACGACCTTAAAAATGCTTGAAGATAGCCGTATTCCTTTAGTGGTGTTGCGCTAAGTTATTTACCTGTGACAGGGTGCGACAATATGTCACGTGTTCAGACTAATTAATGAGTTTTATAATCGGCGTCATTAATTATTTGCTTTGATTTTAAAAGAGTTATGAACACGCAATCTTCTCGCCCTGGTTTTTTATTTTCCAAAATTGCTGCAGCACTTAGCTGTGTTTTAAGTATTTCTGCCTTTGCTGATGATTCTATTGAAGTGATAGAAGTACAAGGTCATGCCCAAAATAACCATCAATTAGTTGGCTCTGCAGACGCGTTACTGAAAGATTTAGGTGTTGATTTTTCTGCGGCCGGAGGGGTGTCTAACTTGCCAGTAATGAACGGCATGATGGGCGATAGAGTTAAAGTTTTAGTTGATGGTGCTGATGTTACAGCAGCGTGTGCTAACCAAATGAACCCGCCACTCTCTTATGTGTCGGCAAACCAAATTGCCTCTTACAGTGTCGTTGCTGGTGTATCACCGGTAAGCAGTGGCGGGGATAATATTGCCGGTGTTATTAGGGTAAATACGATTGCCCCTGGATTTAGTGATTCAGACTCAGTGAAATGGCGCGCAGGCTATGTTACCGCCCAGTACAAAAGCGTTAACGATAGCCAAGCATACGCGCTAGGTGCCAGCCTTGCGAGCAAACAGTTTAGCTTGTCTTACCAAGGCAGCTTTGAAGATGCTAACAGCTATGATGATGGGCATGGTGAGCGTGTACTTGATACCTTATATCGAGTACAAAATCATGCCTTAACAGGCGCTATTCGTAATGAGAAACAACAGCTTGTGGTTAAGCTGACGCATCAAAAAATTCCTTACCAAGGCTTTGCAAATCAATACATGGATATGACCGATAACACCAGTTATGGTTTCGTTGTTCAGTATCAACGTGAGCTTGAAAATGGTGATTTGCAGGTGCAAGTGAATGCGCATGATGTAAAACACGAAATGGGTTTTTTCAGTAATGAGAAAACCGGCATGATGCCAATGAATACCGATGCACAAGATTACAGTTACCAAGTTCATTGGCGCACTGACTTATCAAAACAGTCATCACTAATGCTAGGGCAAGAATATTACGGTTATCGAATTGATGATTGGTGGCCAGCGGTTACAGGGTCAATGATGATGGGCCCAAATGAATACGTAAACATTAACGATGGCAAACGTGACCGCCTTGCGGCATTTGCGGAGTACCAAAACCAAGTAAACCAAGCATGGTGGGTGTCGGCAGGTGTTCGAGTTGAGCAAGTCACCACAGATACTGGCGAAGTGCAGGCTTATAACGAAGGTGGCATGAGCGGCATGGCTAATATGGGTTCAATGATGGATATGTCAAAAACCGACGCCCAAGCTGCGATGGAATTTAACCAATTAGACCGTAAACGTGACGACACTTTAGTTGATATCAGCTTGCTTGCTCGCTATCAATTATCGAATAACGATGAGCTGCAATTTGGTTTAGCTCGTAAAAACCGCGCACCTAATTTATATGAGCGTTATAGCTGGGGTGTAGGTACGATGGCAACCACCATGATTGGTTGGTTTGGTGATGGTAATGGTTATATTGGTAACCCAGATTTAGAAGCCGAAACAGCTCACACATTAAGCTCTAGCTACACCAAACTTGCCAAAGACGATAGCTGGCAAGTAACGGCAAATGTTTGGTACACGCAAGTAAATGATTATATTGATGCTGAAGTGACTAAGAGCTTTAATCGCACCGACATGGCGCATACCAAGCGTAATATTCTTACTTTTACGAACCTAGATGCCACTCTTTACGGTGCAAAACTGGCGGGCTTGGTAGAGCTTTACAACTCAAAGCAAGCAGGAAAATGGCAGTTAAAAGGCTCACTAACCAGTACTCATGGTGAGCGTGATGATAGCAATGAAGACTTATATCAAATTATGCCACTGCACACTGAGCTGAGCCTAGAGCACGAATACAAAGGCTGGCAAAACGCACTGAGCTGGCAATGGGTTGATAGTAAAACTCATGTTGATGAGCGCCGTTTAGAAAACCAAACCGACAGTTATCAGTTACTGGCTATCTCAAGCCAGAAAACGTGGCAAAATTTAACCTTTAAGTTAGCAATTACCAACTTACTTGATGAATATTACCAACAGCCACTTGGCGGTGTAAGCATTGCTAATTACAAGCAAGATATGAGCAATGGCTTTGAGCAACTTGCCGGACAAGGCCGTTCGTATAATGCCAGTGTGAGTTATAGGTTTTAGGTTAGGGAGTTAGCGAGTTGCTAGAGTAAAGTTAGCAAGCTGCTAGGGTAAAGAGTGAAGAGAGCTGTCAGCTTTCAGATTAAAACCAGAGTTTCTAGTTACGAGAGTAAAGTTAGCGAGTCAGATCACGTGTCCGATATAAATGTGACATAAGCTGTCGTAGGCGTGAAATTTATTTCGCGTTAAAACATATTGCACAAAGAGAAAAGAATGAGAAGACAATGAGGTAAAACAATAGATTACTTGTTGTATTCTCTAAAGCGCAGCGCCTCATATTCTCTTTGTGCAAATAAATGTCTTTGACGTAGGCGTGAAATTTATTTCGCGTTAAAACAAATTGCACAAAGAGAAAAGAATGAGAAGGTAATGAGGAAAAACAATAGATTACTTGTTGTTTTCTCTAAAGCGTAGCGCCTCTTATCCTCTTTGTGAAAATAAATGTCTTTGATGTAGACGTGAAATTTATTTCGCGTTAAAACAAATTGCACGAAGAGAAAAGAATGAGAAGGTAATGAGGGAAAACACTGGATTACTTGTTGTTTTCTCTAAAGCGCAGCGTCTCATATTCTCTTTGTGCAAATAAATGTCTTTGACGTAGGCGTGAAATTTATTTCGCGTAAAAAAAAATTGCACAAAGAGAAAAGAATGAGAAGACAATGAGGTAAAACACTGGATTACTTGTTGTTTTCCTCTAAAGCGCAGCGCCTCATATTCTCTTTGTGCAAATAAATGTCTTTGATGTAGGCGTGAAATTTATTTCGCGTTAAAACAAATTGCACAAAGAGAAAAGAATGAGAAGACAATGAGGTAAAACACTGGATTACTTGTTGTTTTCTCTAAAGCGCAGCGTCTCTAATCCTCTTTGTGAAAAAATGTCTTTGCCGTAGACGTGAAATTTATTTCGCGTTAAAACAAATTGCACAAAGAGAAACTAATGAGAAGAAAATGAGGAAGTAATATTAAAACTTTTTTTGTTTTTCTCTAAAGCGAAGCGTCTCTTATCCTCTTTGTGAATCATAGAAGTGTTGCGCGATATAAAATCGCGCCTACAATTTTACCCCTGACCGCTAGGTATTTTAATTTTCCTGCTCAGCTTCTTGCTGTGCTAATTTTTCGCGTTCTGCCTTTGAGATGTAGACCGGTTTATTGCTCTTATGCAATTTTGCATTGGCACGCTTATCTTTTTGCTTAAGTTTTGTGAAGATTTTTTTCTGCGGTTCATGAGTCTAACAAACGAATTAATAGGGTGAGTGGCTATTGTACCTTGTTGGTATTTTTAAGCGATCTATTTTGCTTGAATTAGAGATGTTATGTCGGCGTTATAAGCGTTACAATCAAGGCGACTTTCTAAAAACCTTCTTAAACTCTGGAGCTTATCTTGAAACATTCATTACTTGCTGCATTTTTATTAAGTGCTTTCTCTAGTCAGGCAACTGTGTCTGAGCAAAGTGAAAAGCTGGCTAGCTACGCGGTAGAGCAATATCAACAAGCGCAAATTCATACCTTAGAGAATTTAGTTTCGTATCCAACGGTAAATAAAGAAGGTCTAGCGACTCCTGATAACCCAGATTTTATTGGCTTTAAGTCGTTCTTAAAAATGAAAGCGGCGCAGTTTGGTTTTGATTATCAAGATTTAGGCTACACAGTGTTAATTGGCATGGGTAACCAAGCTGACAAAGTAACCATAGTAACCCATGGTGATGTGCAACCAGCAGACGCCAGTAAATGGCAGCAAAGTCCTTTTAAAATGGATAAAACCTCTGAGCCAGGAAAGCTAATAGCTCGTGGTACAGAAGATGATAAAGGCGCAATTGCGACTGCACTGCATGCAATGAAGGCGATTAAAGATAACGGTATTACTTTAAATAACCGTATTGAATTAATGGTTTACCTTGCAGAAGAGTCTGACTGGGCACCACTCGAAGAGTTCATGAAAACCTATCAGCAACCAAAATATGCTGTCACTATTGATGCTTCATACCCTGTGGTTGTTGCAGAAAAAGGCTGGAGCCTAATTGCGCCGACTTTCTCTGCGACCTCAGCACAAACAGGCTTATATGTCAGTGATTTAAAAGGCGGCGCCTTTGTTAGCCAAATCCCTGAAGATGCCAGCGTGTTAGTGCATAACGCTGATGCGGCGACAGTGGCTAAATTACACGACAATGTTGCTAAGCTTAAAAACGTCAAAGTGGCGATGACAGAGCAAACAAATGGCTTGTTAGTCCAAGTGAAGGGGATTTCAGCGCATTCATCTGAGCCAGAAGCGGGTGAAAATGCCATTGCGCACCTTGCAGAAATCTTTAAAGGTATTGATCTTGAGAACAATAGTGATGGTCAAGCCATTGAGTTTATCAATCAACTAATTGGCCTTGATTTATACGGCGCGCAATTCGGTGAAATTGGTTACAAGCATGACTTTATGATCCGATGACTGTTTCACCTACCTTATTAAGCCGCGACGGTAACGACATTAAACTGTCGATTAATATGCGTCGTCCGGTAGGTAAACAAGAAGCGGTGCTTAAGCAGCAAATTAATGAAGCGCTTAGTTCTTGGCAAACCACTAATGGTGCTACGTTAAAAGACACTAAAGTTATTATTGGTACGCCAATGCTGTTAGATGGTGCGCCTCATGCAGAAGCATTACTCGATATCTTTAAGCACTTTACCGGCGATAAGGACGCGGGCTTTGTGTCAATTGGTGGTGGCACAAATGCTAAGCTGTTTGATAATGCGGTGTCATTTGGTCCATCAATGCCAGGTAAAAAGTACACAGGTCACTCAGAGCATGAGTTTATTACTGAAGAGCAGTTAGCACTGAACTTAAAAATGTATACTGCAATGATGATGAAGCTAGGTAATATGTAATTCTATAAACTGAAAACGCCGCTTTATAGCGGCGTTTTTGTTTAAAACTGGTGACTCATTCCTATTTAGAATTGGGCAACAAACTTAAGGTTATAAAGTTCAGCAGAGCCGCTTTCAGTGTAATTCGCGGTTAAATAGTATTTATCATTAATAAAGTACTTACCTTGTAAAACGAGTTCAGAATCATCCAACCCTGCACCTATGGCATAGTGATCGCCGAAGTAGTAGCTGATCATGGCATTGCTTGCTGAATCATAAAGGCTGTCTTGATGGCCAACATCGACGGTAATGTAATGGCTACCGCTTAAATGATTAAAGTATCTGGCAGAGACATTCCAAACGTCGAGTTCATCATCTGTTTCTGCACTAAAACCAAGGTAATCCTTATCGTTGATTTGGAGGTTATACTGCGCTTTCAAGCGGAAATAATCATCACCATAGCTACGCACATCCCTATTTACAGAGACTTTTAAGGCATCGGCAAATAAGTAGCCAAGTCCTAGCGTGTAATTGTCTAAATCCCTCACGTCCCTCATATCAGCTACAGCAAACCAGTTGTTAAAAAAATACTCGCCTGATAAACCAATATCGTTGTAATAGTCTCCTCCTGAGTAATTCACTCGAAAGTTTGTATCTGTATCTAGGTAACCATAATCATCGAGCACCCCCGAGCTTTGCTGCTCTTCAAAGTAGTAATGGCTTACTAATTGATAGCCATCAAAGTCATAATAGTCATTATTAATATGAGTGTATTCGATACTGTTGAACCATTGTTTACTTACTTGTTGTTCTGTGGCGATTGAGCAGTTTGAATAAGCAAGTGTTGCAAGAGCGATCGGGGCTAATTTTTTAATCATACATATCCTTGTTGTATTTGGTTTTGCTTCATAAAGATAATACAACGAGGCGGTAAAAAGAATGTAATAAAGTGTTGTGGGTCTGTTAGTTTGTGAAAAGGCCAAGCACTGCTTGGCGTTTACAGAGATTAATTAAGCGTTGTGGTGAGTGATATTTCGGCATTCATCAGTTTAGAAATAGGGCAGCCTTGCTTGGTTTTCTCACAAAGTTGCTCAAACTTTTCGAGTGAGATTTCTTTTATCTTTGCGCTGACATCAAGTGCAATGTGGCTCACTTCGAAGCCGTCATCAACCTCATCAAGGCTCACTGTTGCTTTGGTCGTTATGTCGTCAGCGACAAAGCCAGCTTCAGTTAGTGCCAGCGATAGCGCCATGCTAAAACAGCTACTGTGTGCCGCTGCAACCAGTTCTTCAGGGTTAGTACCTGGCTTATCTTCAAAGCGAGTGTTAAAGCCAAATGGCTGTTTCTCAAGCGCGCCACTTTGACTAGAAATATAGCCTTTGCCAGATTTAATATCACCAGACCAACTCGTATTTGCAGATTTTTTAATTGTCATCGTCATCTCCTTTGTAAATTTTTTCGACGACCGTGAAAGGCTTTCAGGGTTTTGTGCCGAAAACGGTGAGTTCACGATATAAGTGCAACTTAAACGCCAATATTTCTTTTTGCCTCACGCTTGCAACGTTCTGAGCAGTATTTAACATGCTGCCAATCACGTTGCCATTTTTTACGCCACATAAATGGACTGTCGCAAACGGGGCAGGTTTTGCTGGGTAAATTCAGCTTTTTATGAGCCATGGCGTTGTCTTTTAAGGCTTATCACATGCTTATGCAGTACGGCTTTTGTGCCACGTTTTACGTCATCACGTTCTCGAAATGACCATAACCGCTCACGTGCTTGTTTGGCTGCGTGTTCAATATCGACCATGGGCTCTGGGTAGTCTTCGCCGAGTTTAAAATTATTAAACAAGGCTTCCATTGGCGGTTGTTGCCATGGCTGGTGGAGATCTTCTATGGGTAAGTTTTTAAGCTCAGGGCACCATGTTTTTATAAATATACCATCTGGGTCTTTGTCTTCAGATTGCTTTATTGGGTTATACAAACGAATGGTGTTAGTTCCTGTGACCGATGCTTGCATTTGGATTTGTGGGTAGTGAATACCCGGCTCAAAATCTAAAAAATAACGCGATAAAATAAAGCTGACTGATTGCCAATGAATGTTCATATGATGAGTCATAAAGCTGACTAACATAGCGCGCATTCGAAAGTTAATGTAACCTGTTGCTGCGAGGCAGCGCATGCACGCATCAATTAAAGGAATACCTGTTTGACCTTGTTCAAAGCGCTTTAAGTGCTCTGCAACGAGTTCATCATCACGATAAGGGTAGTGTAGGTAGCCCGCGTTTTGCGGTGCAAACTCCATGCTGCATTGAGTTTCGAACTTTTGCATAAAATGGCAATGCCAATGAAGCCTAGATTCAAAAGCATGTAATGAGCGACGCCAGCTTAAAGGCTGCTTTACTAAATAGTATTTTAGGGTTTGATAAACTTGTCTGAGGCTCAGGTTGCCAAAAGCTAAGTAAGGCGAAAGCCTAGAGCATGAACCTCTACTTTTGGAAGGACTTGAGATGCCACTTTGGTAGTTTTTTGCACGCTCTTCTACAAAGCTCTGTAGGCAAGCTCTAGCTGCATGAGGGCCACCATATTGAAACTGCGGGTCGTGCTTTAGAAAATCATTAACACAGGTCGCGGCTTGGTAATTATGAGGCAGCACTGCATTAAAGGCTTGCCAATTTGGCGTTACAAGACGTTGGTTCATCACGCCATGCCAATGTGCTTGCCAATCAAACTGTTTTGGTCGCTCGTTTTACACCTCCAAGTGGCGTTTCGTGCCATGGAATTGCTTTACTGTTTAGCCAGCGTGTGACCTGTTTATCTCGCTCAAATGTATTGTTTAGGCCTATTTCTTGATGACTATAAACCCCTGCAATATCAAAATCTTCACTGAGGGTTTCTAACAAGGTAATCATTTCTTGATTATAAATGGCGATTTCAGCGTTGTATTTTTCAAGTTGTTGGTTGATGTCTTTTAGTGACTGAGCAACAAAACGCCAGTGCCTTAAGCTGTAATGGGGGTCGTCGAGTAATAGAGGCTCAAAATTATAAATGAGTAAGCAAGGCAGCTCTGATGCAATCGCACTGGCAAGTGGTTGATGATCAGACAGCCTTAGGTCACGTTTGAACCAAACAAGATTTACTTTTTGTTTTTTTGAGTCTGCCATAAACGTGGAGTTGAAAAAGTGTTTTGCTCTTAATACGTAACAAGTTACAACTTCGATTAATTGCTACAACGATCCACAAAGTTTCCACATTTGTAGCATATTGCCCACACACTTTTGAATGATATTCAGATTATGCTTATGGTCAATTGAATGACATAAGAGGTTCGCTATGAAGCATTTATCTGCACTTTCTGTTTTAGCTATTTCGTTGTTAGTCACAGCGCCCGCTTGCTTTGCTCGCGACCATCAAGGCGGTCCACCCCAGCGACCTGACTTTACGACGATTGATATTGATGGCAATGGGGTGATTGATTTTACTGAGTTTAGTGAACAGCCTATGCCAGAAGATATGCTGCAAACCATTTTTAATGACATGGATACTGATCAAAATGGTGAAGTAACTGAAGACGAGTTCAACAACCATAAACCACCAAAACGTAAGGAAAATCAACGATGATCAACAGTGTCTCATCGGGTGCGAATTTTCAGCCCATGCAACGACCGCAAGCAGAGCCGTTAACCAGTGAACAGACAGAGTTAATGAATGAAACTTTAGCTCAGTTTGATCCTGAAAACTTAACTGCAGAAGATGCACAATCTATTATGCAAACATTTAAAGATGCGGGTATTCAACCGGGTCAAGAAATGGAAGCAATTATGGCTGAAGCAGGCTTTGATGCCGCTAAAGTCGGTGAATTAGGTCGTCCTGAAGGTGAGCGTCCTCCTGGTTCGCCACCACCTCCGCCTAGTGGTAACTCACTTGAGCAGGTTGATACTGAAGAAGTTGTCAGTTATTTAGATGAGTTGTTAGCGCAATATTCTGATCAACTGGGAGAAGAAGATAAAGAAGCGATTCTAGCTTCTGTGCAAGAAAAGTTTGGTTTATCTGAAGGTGAATCGCTGTTATCGGTCACAGCGTAAATCACAAAGCGGTCATGATGACCGCTTTTTTATGCTCTGCTAATTACAGTGCTGCAGCAAAAGTCTTTATTTCGTTTTGTGCTGCTTCTAAGCTTTGCTCTGCACCCGGCATCGCAAGACCTTCGGCATAAATAAAATCAACGTCAGTCATACCCACAAAACCAAGTACATCTTTTAAGTATTTAGTTTGTGTATCCATGTCAGTGCCTTGATACAAACCACCACGTGCTGCAAGTACCACCACTTTCTTGTCTGCAATTAAACCTACAGGGCCTTGCTCAGTGTATTTAAACGTAATACCAGCACGGGCAATACGATCAATCCAAGCTTTGAATGTTGATGGAATTCCAAAGTTGTACATTGGCATACCAATAACAATCAGTTCGTTATCGTTAAGTTCAGCAATTAAATCGTCAGAAATTGCAGCAAGTGCTTTTTGCTCATCGCTACGCTCGTTTGCATCAGTCATCCAAGCAGCCATTTCTGTCTGCGTTAAGTGAGCAATCGCATTGTCGCTTAAATCGCGCGTTGTTACTGAAATTTGTTGGTTGTTAGCAAGTTGCTCAACAAATTGTTGGCTAAGTTTGGTTGAATTACCTTGTTCACCATTTAAAGATGAATTTAACACAAGTACTTTTTTCATCATGTCACCTAAGAAAACTGAAGTAGTGCAGCCATTATAATTATCAAAAAAATAAATTAATAATGCTATTAATCGAGTGTTATGTTCGTTTTAAGCGAATGAAAGATATGCCTAAGTTTTTTTGAGTTAGTCTTTTTTTGTAATTTAATGTTAATATTGTCGGAACAATAAAAAAATGGACTTTACTATGAAGTACTTACTGCTTACATTTTTTGCAGTGCTGAGCTTAATGCCCCGTGCTGCTGAAAACACGCAACTCCCTGTAGAATCATTCGCCTCTTTACGCGCTTTTAGCCAAGTAAAATTTTCGCCTAGTGGTGAACACATATCGTTTATTCGAAATGTGAATGGTGAGTTGGTTTTAATGGTTTATAACCGCAAAACTAAAGAAGCAGATGCTGTTATTCGTTCAGATAATCACACTATCTTCTTCGATTGGTATGAATGGGCAAATGATGAAGTACTGCTTTTAGGTGCACGCTATATTCAACGTCAATTTGGCGTCCTAAATATACATCTACGCGTTTATATGCGTATAACATTGGTGGTGATGGAAAAGCGAAACTGGCTATAAAGCCTAACTTTAATCGTAATGAACGCCAACCGCAATTTGGTGATCAGGTCATCAGCTTTTTACCCGATCAAAAAGATAAAATTTTAGTTCAAGGTGACTTTGATGTTGCCAATGCCCCTGGCGTGTATGAACTTAATTTAAGTACACTTCGTAAGAAAAAAATTCAGCGCTCACGCAGTAAAGTGATTGATTGGACAGCAGACCGCCAAGGTAATGTGCGTATTGCCCTTAAAATGGATGAAGACGAATTCGAATATATTCTTTACGATGAAGATAGAGATAACCGTAAAACGTTATTTAAATATAAAGCATTTACCCCTGATGTAGTGACTGTTTTGGGCTTCGATAAAGACCCTAATATTCTTTATTTCAAAGCTCTTAAAGATGGCTATGATGCGCTTTATAAAATGGACCTAACGACCATGAAAAAAGAGTTAGTGTTCAGCGATGATAATTATGACTTCGACGGTCATATTTTCTACTCACCACTTACAGGTGAAGTAGCAGGCTTTACACACTCTCAATTAGATGAAGGGATCCGTTACTGGAATGAAGATTTAAATAAGCTCTATACAGGTTTACGCGCTGTTTTACCAAAAGATAAATTTGATATTGATATAATTGATACCAGTAAAGACCAACGCCAATATGTGCTTTATTTAACAAGCGACGATAGTGCTGGAACATACATGTTAGGGAACCGTGATACAAGTGAGCTAACGGTATTTGCAAGCGCATTTCCAGATGTAAATGAAACTGTTTATAGCGGTAAAAAGAGAATCAGTTATAAAGCCCGTGATGGTTTAACTATTGAAGGGTATTTAACTTTACCTGTGGGTTACAAAGAAGGCGATAAATTACCCACTATTGTGTTCCCGCATGGTGGTCCTATGGCTCGTGATTACGCTGGTTTTGACTATTGGACTGCATTACTTGCTTATAATGGTTATGCAGTACTGCAACCAAACTTCCGTGGTTCTAGTGGCTATGGCCATGAATTTGAGATGGCTGCAGTTCAAGGTTTTGGTAAAGAAATGCAAGATGACTTGCAAGATGCGGCGAATTGGCTTGTTGAGGAAGGTATCGCTAATAAAGATAAAATCTGTATTGGCGGGGCAAGTTATGGTGGTTATGCTGCATTAATGGCGGTGGTTAAACACCCAGAAACATTCAAATGTGCAGCAAGCTTTGCAGGCGTTACTGATCTTGAGCGTATTGTTAGTAAAGCGCGTTATTTCACTAATAAAGAAATTGTGCGTAAGCAATTTGGAACTGATGGCGATAAACTTGAAAAGGTGTCGCCTGTTAATTTTGCAAAGCAAATTAATCGTCCGGTGCTGTTGGTTCATGGCTCTGATGATAATGTAGTGCCTGTTTATCATAGCCGTGAAATGGATGATGAACTTAAAGACGAAGGTAAAGATGTTACTTACATTGAGCTTGAAGATGGCGATCATTACTTATCGCACCAGCCATACAGAATTAAAACGTTGAAAGCGTTTTTAGAGTTCTTCGATAAGAACTTGAAAAACTAGAATTAGCAAAGAAAAGGCGACCTAGGTCGCCTTTTTTAATACCTGATTCTGCGTCAATTTTATTTATAGGCTAATTCAGCATCAATATTGCGCATTAAGTTGGTAACCCAATTGATATATTGGCGGTGGATTTTTTTGCCATTGTAATCAAGGTTTATCGAATCTTTGTAATCAATAGAGTATTCTTGCTCGTTAAACGTTATATCAACGCGTAATTGGTGTTTACGAATATCAAGTTTACCTAAAATTTGACCTTCGGCATTTGAACGACACGTCCAGCCTAGTTTCATACATGCTTTTAAAATATTGGTTTTGATACTTTCAAGGTCATGTTATCAGACGCCATTTGCGGTACAGGGTTTGCGTCAAAGTTACGAATAGGCACACTGGTGCTACAAGCAGAAAGTGTTAGTAGGGTAAAAAGTGCAAGCGCTGCCTTTTTCATAGTAAGTCCTTTTTGGAAATAAAATCAGCGCGATTATGCGCTTTTTTTACCCGAGGGTCTAGGCATCGGGTAAAAACCACGCACTAATTGCACCAAGTAAGCCTAAGATACTGTAGAAAAAAATTAACTCAGCAGTCGTTAAGTAGGTATTTAGTAAGCCGACGCTACCTAGCAGTAATAATATAACTCCGATCACCGTATTACTAACAGAGACATAGTCAGTGCGCTTGTTTCCTTCAGCCATATCAACAAGGTAGGTTTTACGACCAAGGCGAACCCCTTGATGAGCTACGGTGAGTAAAAAATAACAGAGTGGTAATAGCCAAAACTCATTGAGCGTTTGTGGGCTCAGATAAGCAACTAAATAAACGGCGAAACCGTTGAGGGTGACGAGCATTGCAGCAAACACTAATACCTTGCGGCTCGATAAGTCACTTAGTCGACCCCAGATAGGCGCAGAGACTAAGCTGGCAAGCCCAGAAAGCGCCATAAACGTAGCAAGTAGTGAAAAGTCGAAAGCCTGTTCACTAGCAAGAACGATATAAAACGGGGCGCTCAAAGCAGAACATAGCAACAACGCACGAGTGATAATAAAGTGAGCAAATTGTTTATCTTGGTAAAGCAGTTTTAATTTTGACAAAGCATGCAAAAAGCCGTTTTCAGCGCCCTCGGTTGCGCCCTTGTATTCTTGAATGCGACTATAGCTGAGCGCTGCAAACAGCCACATTAAAGCGGCCAGCATTAAAGCAACATACACCCCATTTTCATAGCCAAGACTTTGTAGATACCATAAACCAAGACCAAAGGTGAGCGTTGCAAATCCGGCAAAACTCGCAGCAAGACCGCTAATACTGCCTCGTTGTTGTTTAGGTATGACCTTGCCTAATACATCTTTTGCAGCAATGGAATTAAAGCCACGAGCAAGGCTAAAGATAATCAAAATCGCGATGATAGCAAAACCTGCTGTTGCACCTTGAAGTGTTAAAGCACAAATAAGCATGCCTACAATACACAAAGCTTGCACTATGGCGCCAATCACCCAAACCCACTTTCTAACAGGCAGCCTACGAATAGCACTGGCGATGACCAGTTGTGGCAACATTGAGCCTGACTCACGAATAGGCACAAGCCAAGCAATAAAACTACTTGGTACATTAATGCTTTGCAGTAGCCAAGGCAGAGTCACTTTAGGGTTTAGCAGGGCATCTGCAAACTTACTAAATAGTTGGCTCACTAATAAAGTAATAAAATTGCCGGGCACCACTTTACAAGCAGTTTCATCAATCGCTTTACAGGCACGGGCATCTTCGGTATTGCTAAGACGTTGATAGATATCTTCTTTACTGAGCTTTTTCATACTTTTTATTTTTATGAAAAAGGGCCGTTAAGCCCTTAAAAATCTTCCTTAGAGTGGCGCTCTGCTAACTGCTCAGCTTCATCACCCCAAGTTCTATTGACTCTACGACCTCGTTTTACAGCAGGGCGGCGCTCAATTTGTTTTGCCCAGCGCATCACATGGCTGTATGACTCAACATCTAAGAACTCTGCCGCATCGTATAAATTGCCAAGTACCAAGCTGCCATACCAAGGCCAAATAGCGATATCGGCAATTGAATATTCGCTACCAGCCATATAGTCATGGTCGCTTAAATGACGGTTTAATACGTCTAGCTGGCGTTTTACTTCCATGGTGAAGCGATCAATTGGGTACTGCATTTTAAATGGTGCATAACTATAAAAGTGACCGAAGCCTCCGCCTAAGTAGGGGGCAGAGCCCATTTGCCAAAACAGCCAATTACGACATTCTGTTTTACTGGCGTGATCGCTTGGGATCAGCGCATCAAACTTTTCTGCCAGGTATTGTAAAATTGCACCTGACTCGAACACGCGAGTAACGGGTGTGGTACTGTGATCCATTAAGGCTGGGATTTTTGAATTAGGGTTAACACTGACAAACCCTGAAGAAAATTGGTCACCATCGCCAATTTTAATTAAAAATGCATCGTAGTCGGCTTCATCAATACCAAGCTCTAATAGCTCTTCGAGCATGATAGTGACTTTTTGGCCGTTTGGTGTCGCAAGTGAGTAGAGTTGTAGGTCATGTTTACCAACGGGCAAGTCTTGCTCGTGGGTTGCACCTGAGACCGGACGATTTGTCTTCGCCCATTCACCACCGTTTTCTGCATCCCATTGCCACACTTTAGGTGGCGTATAACTGTCGGTATTACTCATTGAAACTCCTAAATTGTGCTTTAATGAATGTCATTACGAGACTACCATCCTAGTTGATCAGATAGAGCAAGGGAAGTACAGTTATTAATTATGAATAACAAGGAGGATGACATGAAAAAGCATGGTTTAGCCATTGGCCTTGAGCGCACTGGCACGACTTTTTATCTCACAATGAAAATTGTTGGGAAGCTTACCCACGAGGATTATAAAACTCTCACTCCGCTTATAGATAATGCTGTAGCGGCAGTTCCGAGTGCAAAAATAAGAGCCTATGTTGATATTACTGAACTAGAAGGCTGGGAGTTACAAGCCGCGTGGGATGATTTTAAGCTAGGCCTTAAACACAACAAAGAGTTTTGCCGTATAGCAGTAGTTGGTAACAAACACTGGCAACAAGTGGCAAGCAAAGTGGGTAACTGGTTTATCAGTGGCGAAGTGAAATACTTTGAAGACCCGATTATTGCCTCTGAGTGGTTACACGAATAAGGAATTAAGTGATAAAAAACAGCCAATTAAAGGTGGCGACATTTAATTTATATAATTATTTAGCGCCACCTGACGCCTTTTATGATTTTCAGCGCATTTATAGCGCTGAGCAATGGACCAAAAAGCAGCGCTGGCTGGCCGATTACCTTAAAAATCAGCAGCCAGACATTATTGGCTTTCAAGAAGTGTTCAGTATCAATGAACTAAAACATCAAGTTAACGCAGAGGGTTACCCTTATTTTGCAGTCGTTGATGAGCCAACGGTGATTGATGACTTTATTTATCGCGATCCGGTTGTGGCCATTGCCTCACGCTTTAAAATTGTTGCTGTCAGTCAGGTTGAGGCAGAGCAAGATGATATTTTAGCGATGGGCTTGAGCGATAATTTTAACTTTAGCCGCAGTATTATTCGCGCAACACTTGAAGTACCTCACTTAGGACACGTCGATTGCTATGTAGTGCACTTTAAATCTAAGCGCAGCATGCTCCATCACCAAGATGATGAAAGCCAAAGCGAACAGCAAAACTTAGTTATGCAGTTAAAATCGCAAGCCCTTGGGCGCTGGGCATCAAGTATGCAGCGTGGCAGTGAAGCAGCGCTGTTACTCGTTGAAATTATTAAGCGCAGAGCGCACACCAATAACCCTGTGATTGTGATGGGGGACTTTAATAATGAGTTACACGATGGTGTGCTTAACCATTTAATCGCTGACCACCTTCGTTTTAGCGGTCATAGCCAAAATAGCCCATCTCGTTCAGAGTTTAAACTACAAGATAGTTGGCAACTCTATCAGCGCCATGTTGTCACTGAGAACGACAGAGAAGCCACCCACTATTTTGGTAGTAGCAGCTCAGTATTTGATTATATTTTGTTATCCCGTGAGTTTGATGCCGGGTTTCAGAGCAGCTTTTTCGAGGTAGTTGATTATCACACCTATGATCAGCACTTAATCAACCCACAGTTTGCCTATGATGATCAAAGTACCGACCATGGCGTCGTGATGGTGACAATGAAGTTAAGAGACTAACTTATAGCTTTCAGCTTTCAGCTTTCAGCTTTCAGCTGTCAGTTTAAAGCTTTGGGCTCTTTTGTTTATCACGTTTTGCCATAATATAACCGATAAATGCGCCGCTGATTGCGCCGAATAAATGGCTTTCGAATGAAATATGAACGCGCTGCGGAAAAACACCCCAAATCAGGCCGCTGTATAACACAACAACCGCAATACTGATTAAAATGGCTTTGAATGAGCGGTGCATAATGCCGTAGCTAATTAAATAGCCCCATAAACCGTAGATAACACCACTTAGGTTTACATGAATATTGCTGCGGCCAAATAGCCATACTAATAACCCACCAACGAGCGCTGTGCCTGCAAACACCAGCCAAAAGCGTTTTACGCTAAATTGGCAAACTAGCCAGCCGAGAATAGCAAATGGCACTAGGTTACTAAAAAGGTGCGCCCAGCCACCATGTAAAAATGGCGCAAAAAATACCCCTGATAAACCAGACATTTGTCTTGGCAAAATACCTAAACCGTTTAAGTTTATGCCGGGTAGGGTATTAATTATTTGCAGTACCAAGCACACCAGCATAATGCCGAAAATTGCGAATCGCTTACTACTGATAGGAGGAATTTTGACAGTTTTTTTTTCAGTCATGATGAGAAGCTCTTAAATCAATGTGACCGAATGAGTATAACTTATTAAAAGTGAAGGTAAACACCTTGATATGCAAGGTGTTTACTAAAGCACTATTTAAACAAGCGTGCGATTAAATAAAGCAACGGCTTGTTGATACATGCTGATGGCAAGGGCTGGATCGTATCGGTCGCCTTCGTCGCGCATAAACGCATGTTGGGCGTTCACTTCTTGCCACTGGTAATTAATGCCTGTTGCCACCGCTTGTTGGTAAATTTTAAGGCGGCCTTCTTTTGGTACATGAGGGTCTTGTTTACCCCAAACAAAGTGGATCTCACCTTTAATATCTGCCATGCGCTCAAATGAGTTATTACCCGCTTGCGCTGGTAAGGTATCGCTGTGTATATCTGTCGCGTATAAACAAAAAGCGGCTTTGATACTTGGGTTTAATGCAGCACGGTATGCAAGGTGACCACCAATACATACGCCCATCGCACCTACATTCCCTGTGCAGTAATCTTGTTGGCGTGCAAATGCAATTAAAGCGTCAGTATCTGAGTCATGGCTCTCAAGCGGTTTTGCCCATTTGTCGGCATTGCCTTTGTCTTTACCTGCATCATCATAGGCAAGTACTGTCCCAATAGGATTTAACTCATGAAAAACTTCTGGCACTAACACGACAAAACCATGGCCAGCAAGTATTGCCGCAGAGCGTGCAATTGGTGCTGTTTCTTGGAAAATCTCAGAATAGAAGATAATACACGGGTATTTACCTTCTTCTACAGGACGATAAATACTGGTGCGCATTGCGCCTGTGTTGGTCGCTATGTCGTGGCTCTGGTGCTGAATAATCATGTTTATCCTTGTAAAAAACGGTTTAGCTAATAATACCTCAGCCCCACCTTTTGGACGAGTCAAAGCCCTTGAAATTTATTGATGCTCAGTTATTCCTTTGAGGCAGGATACTGCATACAGCTTGCGTAATAGGTAAGAGTAGCAGACCAGTCAGAGAAAATAGCCATCACACCCACTTGCTTAGCAAGGACGTCTACCACTTTCATCATTTGCCCATCTTGTTTAATTACACGGGCAATCGACTGGTAATAATAACCACCGCCATTATTTAATGGACCAGAGCGCTCTAAACTCCAAGTAATGATGTTCAGTCCGGCTTGTTTAGCTTTAATAGCATAAAGCGATGGCACTATTGCACCTGACTCATCAAGGCTCAAAAGCATCCACATTGGCGGTGCGATAATGCGTACTCCATCGTTATACAGAGCCTGCATTGATGGCTGCCAGGTGGTGTCATCCATGGCATCAAAGTCTGCTTGCTCATCTCGGCCATCAAGATAAATACTGTTGCTCGCAAATTCAGAGTGATTGTTTAGCCAATACTTCACATCTTCAAGATTAAATGATTGCGGATACACATCATCGCTATTCACACCTAAATCCCGATACTCATCAAGCATTTTTTGCGCATAATCTTGCTGGCTAAAACCATTAAATGGCATGCTAACTTCTGGGATTTTTAGCTCGGGTGTCATTTTTACACCCAGTGATTTGAATAACTCAATGCTTTGCTGGTGGGTCATTACGGTGCCACTGTTTGCGTATAAGTCAGTGCGCCAGCTTGGCGTTCCTTGCATATATTCTGCGACGGTTTTGGCGTTTGGGTTGGCGCCATCCATTTTAGCTTTTAAGGTTAAAAACTCAGCTTGGGTGATATCGCTGGTGCAGCATTTAGCCTGAGCTGGTTGGCCGCCTTTGGCCGGGGTAAAAGGTTGGCTGCATTTTGCAGCCAACTCAGGAATCGCTAAAATGTTGGTAGTGGTGTGTAAATCACACTGTGAATGGCGACACACGAGTTGTTTGTCTTTAGTAAAGGCGACGTCACATTCAAGTACGCCAGCGCCCATTCTTGCAGCGGCTAAATATGACTCTTTGCTGTGCTCAGGAAACTGCATGGGGGCACCGCGATGACCAATTACAAAATCAGTTTTATAGAAAGGGCCATTAGCGCATGTCGCAAGTTGCTGCTTTAAAGGTCCATCAGTCATCTTGTCGATTAAATAGTAAGGCCTAGCACCCACTTGCACTGCCTGCTCCTCAGGCAGATTCTTACAACCTTGAATAATTAAAACTAAACAACATAAAACCAGTGCGCGCATAACAGCATTCCTCTAATCTAATAGAGTTTAGCCTATCATTGCTCCATGGCAGTTTTATTAAGTTTCTGATTTATAATAAGTGCTAATAAGATAATCGCTGCGCCGATGGTAAGCTTGATGATATCGGCATCACGATTCCATATCACAATGTTAACGATGATCCCTGCTGGGATCAGTAGATTATTCATGACAGCCAAGGCACCTACATTGACGATGGTCGCGCCCTTATTCCAAGCAAAATAACCAAGCCCTGAAGCAATCGTGCCTAAGTAAATTAACACGCCCCATTGTGTCGTTGTGGTGGGTAGCTTACTGGTATCACCAAATAAACCGTAACAAATCAGCGCGACAATTAAAGCGCCAATAAAGAACCAAGCAAACACCCGAGAGTGGGGGAGCTGCTCATCTTGCATTAAACGTTTGTAGGTTACTTGCCCAGTGGCAAAGCAAATATTGGCAGCCTGCACCATTAACATACCAATAAGGTAGTTCTCATCGACGCCTTCATAGCGAATAGCAACGGCGCCTAAAATAGCCAGTAATGCGGCGAATAAAAACTTGGCATTAAAACGTTTTTCAAGCAAATCGTTTAACAAAGTGATGTAAAGTGGCGTCATTACCGTGAATAGCAGTACCTCGGGCACGCTAAGGTACAAAAACGAATGGTAATAGAAGCTGTACATCACACCAAGTTGTACTGCGCCAATTGCCATGAGCTTTAGGGCTAAGGCTTTAGGCGTTTTACGCCAGTGTAAAAAGGGCAAAAATACGCAAGTTGCCAAGCCAATACGCATTAATACACTAAACCATGCATCCACTTGGCCTGCTAAATAGACACCAATAAGACTAAACGAAAAGGCCCAAAGCAGGGTTACAGCAAATAAGTAGGTCATGTTATTCGAGTTATGTGCAAAAAGGGCAGTGTATATGAGATGGCTGAAAATTAAAATTGCCCATGACGGATAATACGCGGTCATGGGCAATGGGGGGGGTTAGGGTTGGCTGGCAACAAAGGCTTTGGCTTGTTGCTTTAAAAGCTCAAGTGCGTTGCTATCGTAAAACGTGCTGTGCGAGACAACACCCTTTAGCGTTTGTGTATTACTAATATCAATAAGCGGGTTTTTTGAAAGCAAAATGAGATCCGCTACTTTGCCTTCACTAAGGGCACCGTATTGCTGTTGTTTATTTAAAAATTTAGGCCCCGCAAGTGTCGCAGCTTGCAGCGTTTGCAGTGGTGTTAGGCCATATTCAGTAAAAATACTCAGTTCTTGGTGTAAAGAAAGCCCCGGATAAATATACGAATTTAAAAAGCCTGCATCTGTGCCTGCAATAATGCTCACACCTGCTTGTTGGGCGATAGGGAGTAACTGTGCGGTTTTAATAAAACGCTCTTTGCGCTGTTTGATTTGTGCAGGGGTGTCTTTGTTAGCTCTATCAACTCGCCATTGATAAGTCGCTTTTAAACCCTTACCTAAATAATCTAAATAGGCATCGTCCTGATGATTATCTTCATCAATGTAAGCCGTTATTTTGCCACCAATCAAGGTTGGCACCACGGCGGTGTCGTTGTTAGCAAGAACCGTAAACTTCTCAATGGCTGTTGGTTCATCAAACTGCGCGGTGATAATGGGCAGCGCAGTGCGATAGCTCAGCTCTTTTGAGGCAACCTTTGCAGAAATATCCGCTTCGTTTTTAGCCGCAGCTTTAAGCATATAGGTCATATGCTCAATAGCATCAAGCCCCGCCTTGGAGACATCAGTCACAGACAATGAAAATGGAATATGCCCCGAAATTTGGTAACCCCGTTTTTTAACCTCTTTTACTGCCTTTAGATAAAGCTCAGGCGTTAAAGCGCTGTCGGTAATTTTGATAAAATCAACGTCCATGCTGTCTAACAGATCCATTGCAGCATGCATTTCTTCAGTCGTTTCTACTTCTAAATCACCAGGCCGAAATAGACCCTTTACCTTCTAATTTCGGGCCTGAGGTGAAAATAGTTGGCCCCACTAACTGACCTTGTTTTACTTGTTCTCGCCAGCTAAGTACAGATTCACTTAAATCAGCCGCAGCATCACGAACAGTCGTTACGCCGTAAGCTAAATACAGTGGCAAGAGCTGTTTATTCTCTTCAATAAGCTCATCACCACCGCCAAAATGAACATGCATATCCCATAGACCAGGCATGACATACTGACCTTTGGCATCAATCAATGTTGAGCTTTGATAGTGGCTACTTAAAGGTTTATCGCTACGTTTAATGATAATTCCATCGCGAATGGCAAGAGATTGCTGTGTTGCGATAGCCCCAGTTTGCATATCAATAATTTGGGCGTTTTCTATCACGATGTCAGCGCGCTCATCTGGGGGTGATGAACATGCAGCTAATGCTGAGCAAAGTCCTAAAAGTAAAGCGTTTTTCATGTGTGAGCTCGTGTTTTTCTTTGAGATTAGCAAAAACGAGTTAACTGACAACGACTTTGAGGTGAATAGGAATAAAAGCGGGGTGAAAATTTAATTGACACTTAAAAAGTATGAGGGTTACCCCTCATACTCTAAACAACAGTGTGATTATTCAACTAAACCACGACGCTTTAATAGTGCGTCTGTTGTTGGTTTTTGACCACGGAACTCAATGTAGCTTTGCATTAAGTCGCGGCTGTTACCTTTTGATAAAATCTCTTTACGGAAATTATCACCGTTTTCACGTGTTAAACCACCTTCTTCAGTCATGTGTGCAAACGCATCTGCTGCGAATACTTCAGTCCAAAGGTAAGCGTAATAACCCGCTGAGTAACCACCGGCAAAGGTGTGGCTGAAGTAGCAAGACTTATAACGTGGTGGTACTGGGTAGTAAGCAATACCGTGCTTGTCTAATGCATCATGTTCAAACTTTTGAACGTCTGTAACGTCAGCATCAACACCAAATGAGTGCCATTCCATATCAAGCAGTGCCGCAGCTAAATACTCAGTTGTATCAAAGCCTTGGTTGAATTTTTGTGACTCAAGTACTTTATTTAAAAGCGCTTTTGGAATTGGCTCACCTGTTTTGTAGTGCTTGGCATAGTTTGCCAGTACTGTTGGTTCAATATTCCAGTCTTCGTGTGCTTGTGAAGGGAATTCAACAAAGTCACGAGCAGTGGCTGTACCTGCTAAACTTGGGTATTTAACGTCAGAGAATAAACCGTGTGCAGCGTGACCAAACTCATGGAACATAGTCGTTACTTCAGAGAAAGTCATGAGTGTAGGTTGACCTTCAGCTGGCTTAGGAATGTTCTGTGCGTTGTAGATCACAGGCATAGTGTCTTTAAGACCGCTTTGGCTAACATAAGCACTCATCCAGGCACCACCACGTTTACCTTCACGTGCGTAAGGGTCCATGTAGAATATGTTCGATAGCGCTACCGTCTTCGTTAAATACTTCAAACACCATGACGTCTTCGTGATAAATCGGTAGGTCTTTACGCTCTTTAAAGGTAATACCGTAAAGTTTATTCATCGCAAAGAATAGACCGTCGTGGATCACTGACTGCATTTCAAAGTAAGGCTTAACTAAAGCTGGGTCTAAGTCGTACTTCTCTTGGCGAACTTTCTCCGCGTAAAACGCCCAGTCCCAAGGTTGAAGCGCAAACGTTTCACCTGACTTTTTGATTACTTGCTGGATTTGCTCTGCTTCTGCCTCTGCTTTAGCAACCGCTTTCGGTGCTAAGTCATCAAGGATGCCGTAAACATTTTCAGTTGTTTGCGCCATACGATTAGTCATTACATACGAAGCCCAATCTTTATAACCAAGTAATGCCGCTTTTTCTGCACGTAGCTTAGTTTCTTTGATGATGATAGGGCTGTTTGTTGCTTGTGCACGCGTTGAAGACGTTGTCCAAATCTTTTCACGAAGCTTGCGGTTTTCAAGGCTTTGTAAGATAGGTTGGCGAGTCGTGTTCACTAGCGTGATCATGTAACCTTCTTTACCTGCTTTTTTGGCAGCAGCTGCAAGGCTTGCAATTTCACCTTCAGATAAACCCGCTAATTCACTTTTATCTTTAACTAAAATCACATCTTCTTTGAATGACTTTAAGATGTTTTGTGAAAACTCAGTTGAAAGCTTGGCAAGCTCTGCGTTGATTTCACGCATTTTTGCTTTTTCAGCTTCAGTTAGTTTTGCACCTGCGTTAACGAACTTTTTGTAGTAGTAATCAACAAGACGTTGATCTTCAGCATTTAAAGACGCTTTGTTGTCGTAAATGCTTTGTACGCGAGCAAATAAAGCTTTGTTTAAGTAAATATCATCTGTGTGAGCTGACATAATCGGCGCCATTTTCGCGGCGATACGTTGGTACTCACTGTCAGAGATTAAACCCGATAGATTAAAAAATGCCGCAGACGTACGGTCTAATAGCTCACCAGAGTACTCCATAGCAACAAGGGTATTTTCAAATGTTGCTGGTTCTGGGTTGTTTGCAATCTTTGCAATTTCAGCTTTTTGCTGTGCGATGCCTGCTTCAAACGCTGGCTCGTAATCTTTGGTCGAAATTTTATCAAACTCAGGGGCCATGTATTGTAAAGGGCTTGGCTTGAAAAGAACGTTTTCAACATTAGCTGTTTGTGTTTCAGCGGCAGTTTCAACTTGAGTTTGAGTGTCGGCTTGTTGTGAACTACAAGCAGATAATAAAAGCACACTAGCAATCGTAGTTGCTACTAAGGTCTTACGCATGAGAGCTCCAAAAATGTGGATAAATCTTTTCTAACTTATCAAATTTTTGGCTAGAAACAATCAAGTTTGTCGTCTGAATGGGGAATTTGAACGCAAATAATGTGATGGAGGGGATAAATGTGCGTAAAAAGCCATCAATTGTGTATTAATGGCTCACTTAAGTAAAAAGTGGCACTAGCTGCCAGTTTAAATCTTGTTGGTAATAAATCACCATAGGTTAGTTGTAACCCAACACAAACTTTTTCTCTGAGCCAAAGCTTTTCTGGCATAGCGTTGCCAAACTCTTTGTTAATTAAAGTCAGTGAGTGTTCTTGCTCAGCAAGTAAGTTTAAGATGCGGTTACGGTACTCTAAACTTGATTCAAATAAGTTTAGATTGACCAAGGGTTGTAAAGTGGCAAGTTTTTGTGTGAGCGTCATTTGTGACATTGTGTTCTCCTCGTGCTATTCAAAGCCTGTGAAACCTCAAGCTCTCTCTATGTATATAGCAGCTGTAGTCTAAAATAGTTAATAATTAGCGCATATTGCGCATAAAGAACTTAGTATTTACCAAGTTTTCACCTATTATGCCGTGCTAAACTTAGTCACAACTGAATCAAACTCATTTTTTACTAGGAATGTTAATTTATGACCCTTGCTGATTTGCAATCTGCACTATCGTTTGTCTTGTTCACCTACAATGATGTGCAAATTACTGTACTAAAAGTAATTCAAGTACCTTTGGTACTGTTTTTAATGTGGTTTGTGGTCACCTGGATTGGTCGATTAATTAAAAAAGCATTGCAGGCAAAAAACCTAGGCCCTGACACAGTTCACCTGTTCACGCGTATTTATCTTGTCGTTACTATTGCTGTGCTCGTGTTTACCTCGCTTGAGGTACTCAATATTCCTCTGACGGCGTTTGCATTTGTTTCTGGTGCCATTGCTATCGGTGTTGGTTTTGGTGCGCAAAACATTATTAATAACTTTATTAGTGGTTGGATATTAATGTGGGAGCGATCAATTCGTATTGGTGACTTTTTAGAAGTAGGCACAGCAAAAGGGGTTGTCGAGACTATTAATACCCGTTCAACTCGTATCCGTCGTAACGATGGTGTGCATATGCTGGTACCTAATAGCCATTTATTAGAAAACACGGTAACTAACTGGACCTTAATTGACCGTAATGCTCGTTCGTTTGTAAATGTTGGCGTTGCTTATGGTTCAGATGTGGTATTGGTTGAAAAGCTGATGAAGCAAATTCTTAATGAGCATCCAGCCATTTTAAAAACACCTGCATCGTCAGTATTGTTTGATGACTTTGCTGATAGCTCTTTAACTTTTAGCGCTATTTTCTGGGTATGTGCTGAATCAGAAGCACCGCTTCGCCAAGTGCGCAGTGAGCTGCGTTTTAGCATCTATAAAGTATTTGCTGAAAACAACATTACTATCGCATTCCCGCAGCGCGATATTCATATTGATGGTGAAATTGCTTTAACAAGGCGTAACAGCCAAAAATAAAAAAAGCGGCTAAGCCGCTTTTTTATGCTTGTTCATTGAGTTTTTTCAGCTTCAAAGCAAGTAACACCATCATTATGCCAAACACGATTGCATAGCTTGCTACTAGCCACAGGAGGGTGATTATGCCTGCGCCTGGGTTAAATATTAGGTAGCCACCAAAGATTATTGAAATAATACCGCTACCAATTAGCAGCCACTCATTACTGATCTCTTTACGTAGTTTACTCGCAATCAATATTTCAATTACACCGATAGCAATGGCCCATGCGGCAATAAAGTAGAGCATTAAGATAGCCGTTACGTTGGGAGCAAACAGGGTTACAAGTGCAGCAGCAATTGAAATTAAACCACCCACTAATAGCATCCACCAAAGTGGGTTTTCATTTTTTGAAGCAATAGCTAACCAAGTCCTAATGGCACCATCGACAAAAAAGTAAGCGGCGAAAATAAACATCAGAATCGCTAGTGAAGCTTCTGGGGCAAACCAACCACATAAGCCAAAAACGATGGCAATGGCGCCATGGATCATCAATGACGACCAATGAGGAATGAGTGAACTTGAAATCTGCATTATCGTTTTCCTTTGCTTTAGTCTCTATATAACTAACATCTCAGCGCTTACTTGCAAAGATTTTTAATTATTTTTTGTACAGTTACACAAACCATGCTCTAATTTAATTAGCTGAATATTTCAGCGATTTAATGTTTATCGAACAAGGAATAAAGCGTGAGCCGTTGTAATACCCAGTTTTCATTACAATTTAGTAAATTATTAGTGTGTTTTTTACTGTTGTTTAACGCGCCATTATGGGCAACAACCACACCAGAAGTGACCGTTAAATCCTTAATTGATAAAGATAGCAAGGAAGAACAAGTCGAACAAAAGCCCGTCAAACAAGAATCAGAAACCAATAAACCTTCAACAGCTGAAAAAGCGCAGGAATCTCTCGAAGATGACTTGCCCTATGATGCCTTTGACCGGATAACGCCACGTAGTTCAATGCAGGGTTACTTAAAAGCGGCTCGCGCTCGCGATTTTGAACTGGCCAGCCATTATCTTGATTATCGTAATCTACCTAAAGACGTTGAAGCATTAGGAAAAATTCAACTTGCTGAAAATTTATCAGTGGTACTGGATCGTACCTTATGGGTTGATGTTGATAACTTGAGTAATAAGCCTGAAGGTAAACAAAAAGAAAGTGTGCCTAGCTATCGTGATTTGGTGGGGGAAATCAGTACATCACAAGGTAAGGTACAAATTTTATTACAACTAGTACCTGATGATAAAACAGATAATCGGATCTGGAAAATATCAAATGCAACGGTAAGTCAAATACCGTTACTCACCAAAGAGTATGGTTATAACAAAGTAGGTGAATGGCTATATGATAACCTGCCAGACATCGAATTTTTGGGGGTGATGCTTTGGCAATGGATTTATTTTGCCTTCTCATTTGTGTTGTTTTTGCTAGTCGCGATTATCATTACTCGCTTAATCACATTTATCCTAGCACATTTGAAAGTACCTGTAGAAAATGACGTTATTGGTTTTATTAATGGGCCAATTAGCCTGTTACTTGCTGTGTTTATGGCGCGTTCATTGAACGACCAATCAAATGTCACTATTGCTGTAATGGCGCTATTCCATGGCGCAACTGTGTTATTAATTGCGTGGGGTTGGATTTGTTTACGTGCTGTGGATCTTGCCAAACACAGATTAAGCCAGCGTTTTATTAAACAAGATAAGCCACAAGCGATTTTCTTATTACGACCTATAAGCAATGTAGCAAAAACTCTGATTGTCATTTCATTGCTATTTATGTGGTTTGAAAATTTAGGCTTTAATGCTACTACCTTGTTAGCTGGCTTAGGCATTGGTGGGCTTGCTATTGCCCTTGCAGCGCAAAAAACTGTTGAGAATATCATTGCTGCAATCACCCTTTATATTTCTGCGCCGGTAAAAATAGGTAATCTATGTAAATTTGGCAGTCAGTTGGGGACTGTGGAAGAAATAGGCTTAAGAGCCACGCGTATCCGAACCCTTGACCGCTCTGTCATTTATGTAGCAAATGCTAAGTTTGTTGATATGCAGCTTGAGAACGTCTCTGAACGAGAGCGAATTTCTTATCGACCTAAACTGATGCTCAGTGCCAACACCAAGCAACAAAATCTTATGTCGTTTATGCAGATCCAAGAGAGTTATTAGAACAACATAAGCATATCGCCTTTGAACCGTGTCGGGTTCGCTTTAAAGGCTTTACGCCTTGGGCTTTACAAGTGGATGTACTAAGCTACGTAGAGACCGTCGACTTTGCATTTTATATGGAAGTAATCGAAGAATTAAATTTAGCAGTGTTAGGCTTATTAAATGAGCATGAATGCGAATTAGCTAACCCAGAATTCGCACGAGTTACCGATTAGTTACTGAAAAAGGAGCAAATGAAAGTGGCTCTCATTTGTACATAATGTCTACACATTGTTGTAATTAGATGCACAGGACATATGTCCGCTTTATTGAAAAATAATTGCATAAAATCTTCTAAATGCGTCGATGTTGCCGCTAATTGTTGTAAAAAATTTGTATATTTCTAACTTTTAATGCAGTAAAAGTGTCATAAAGTGTTATAATCGTCAGCGTTCGTTCAGCCTCTTCACTTCGTTTTGCACTCTCGATTTAGAGGTCCGCGCAGCTTATTACAAGGCGCGAAAAATTGGCCGAGCCCGTCAAATGAATTGACGCAACATCATCACCGTTGAATAAGAGTGCATAAAAAAGGTTAAAACCCGACATGAAAGCAATGAAAAGATCTACGTTAGCAACACTTATCAATGCAACGTTGTTCTCTGCCGTAGCAGGTACTTCATTTTCAACTCTTGCTGCAGACGAAGCGCCAGCAGCAAAAAACAACCAACTAGAAGTTATTCAAATCACCGCACGTAAACGTGTAGAAAATGCTCAGGAAGTACCTGTTGCTGTATCTGCATTACAAGGTGACAACTTAGACGCTTACAGCTCAGCTGGTATGGATATTCGTTTTATGAACGCGAAGATCCCAAGCTTATCAATCGAATCTTCGTTTGGTCGTTCTTTCCCACGCTTTTATGTTCGTGGTCTAGGTAACACTGACTTTGACCTAAATGCTTCTCAACCAGTTTCGTTAGTTGTAGACGAAGTTGTTCAAGAGAACGCAATCTTAAAAGGTTTCCCTGTATTTGACGTAGCACGTGTAGAAGTTCTACGTGATCCACAAGGTACTTTATTCGGTCGTAATACACCGGCTGGCCTTGTTAAATTTGATACAGTTAAACCATCACAAGAATTTGAAGGCTATGGTTCAGTATCTTACGGTAGCCGTGGCGCAGTTGACTTTGAAGGTGCTGTTGGCGGTGGCTTAACAGACCGTTTATCAACGCGTGTTTCTGTACTTTGGCAAGAAAAAGACGATTATATTGATAATCGTGCACCAGGTTTTGAACAAGATGACGTTTTAGGTGGTTACACTGAAAAAGCGGCACGTATTCAGTTTTTATACGAAGGTGACGATTTCACAGGTCTTTTCAACTACCACGTTCGTGATATGGACGGTAAGCCAATCGCATTCCGTGGTAACGCTATTAAAGCGGGTTCAAACGACTTAGTAGATAATTTTGAGCACGATGTGGTTTATCACGATGCGGCTTCTCGTGCGACACAGCAAGTTGAATCTCAAGGCGCAAGCTTAAAGCTTGAGTGGGATATCAATGATTTAACTCTTACGTCAATCTCTGCGTGGGAAAGCGCTGAAATCTATTCTCGCGCTGACATCGACGGTGGTTACGGTGCAAGCTACTTACCAGATATGGGCCCTGGTTTTATCCCATTCTACTCTGAAAGTGCTGACGGCATTCCAGATCAAGACCAATACACGCAAGAACTTCGTTTATCTAGCAACTATGCTGGCGACGTAAATTTCCAAGTAGGTGTTTTCTACTTTGACGAAGCGTTAACAATCGAAAACTTCAGCTACGATACATACGGTTCAACACCAGGTGAGTTAAACGGCTATGTTATCCAGCAACAAGATACTAAAGCATGGGCGGTATTCGGTTCATTAGATTACACAATCACAGATGATTTAAAAATCACTGCGGGCCTTCGTTACTCAGATGACGAAAAAGAATTCTCTGCAAACCGTACTTTAAGCCCAGCAGGTGGCGGTGCGTTATTCCTAACAGAAAACCCAAGTGACGACCACGTTAGCTGGGATTTATCTGCTAACTACAAGATCAACGATGACGTAAACTGGTACGCACGTGTTGCTAACAGCTTCCGTGCACCAAGTATCCAAGGTCGTATCTTATTCGGTGATGAAGTTACTGTTGCTGAGTCTGAAACTGTGACGTCATTCGAAACAGGTATCAAATCAGACGTACTTGACGGCCAAGGTCGTGTAAACGCAACTGTGTTCTACTACACAATGGATGACCAACAATTAACAGCTGTAGGTGGTGGTGCAAACTTCAACCGCTTAGTTAATGCTGATAAGACAACTGGTTACGGTTTTGAGTTAGACACTGAGTGGGTATTAACTGACAACCTAAATGCTACATTTAACTTAAGCTACAACAACACTGAGCTTAAAGATAAAGACTTAGCTGTTGACGTATGTGCGCAGTGTACTGTAACAAACTCATTAAACAACGCAGGTCAAGCTGTTCTTGACGGTAACAGCTTACCGCACGCACCTGAGTGGATCTCTAACCTTACATTACGTTATAGCCGCGAAGTAGCTGATGGTGAATTCTTCACTTACGGTGACGTGTCTTACCGCAGTGAAATCAACTACTTCTTATACGAGTCAGTTGAGTTTGAAGGCAAGCCTTTAACTGAAGTTGGTTTACGTGCAGGCTATGCTTGGGCACAAGGCGACAACGAATATGAAGTATCAGCATTCGTACGTAACATGTTCGATGAGCAGCAATCAATCGGTGCTATCGACTTCAATAACAACACAGCAATGGTGAACGAAGAGCGTTACATCGGTGCTGAGTTTAAAGTAAGCTTCTTCTAAGCTGAGAAATAAGTCCTATGAAAACCCGCTGTATAGCGGGTTTTTTCGTTTATAATCGCGTTGGTAACTGCTAAAGTGGCAGGATTAATTAAAGAGAAAGAGAATAGCTATGGCTGGATTTTGGAACTACCGTGTCATTTTTTGTGAAGCAACAAAAGATGAAGCGGCACAATATCAAATTCATGAAGTTGAATATAACTTAAATGGTAAAGTGACTAACTGGTCAGAAACCGGTGCCGCACCATTTGGTAATACAGTCGAAGAACTTGAAGCAGATGCAGATCGTTTAAAAACAGCGTTTTCTAAGCCGGTTTTAAAAGTGGTAAGAAAGCAACGTGGCTACGAGCTGGTTGATGTAGAAACCGGCGAGGAAGCATTTGCTGAGCCACCTGCGGGCTTAACTGAATAATCATATTTAAAGGTGCCTATGGCACCTTTTTACTTTGAAGGAATGAGGATGACTTTAAAAGCAGTATTGTTTGATATGGATGGCACTTTAGTGGACTCTGAAAGTGTGCATTTTACTATTTGGAATGATTTATTAGCTCCTTTTGGTGTGCAATATGATGAAGCTACTTTTTGTAAGCGCTTCTCTGGCAGACCAACATTTGAAGCCGCAAAGGAGGTTGTTGAAAGTTATGGGCTTAGTATCAATCCAGAGCAGTTAACGGATGATAAGTACGCGGCATTTGGCCGTTTTGTTAGTACTCATTTACCCGCCTATATGCCTTGCGCTATAGAAGTGCTAGAGAAAGTAAAAGCCAGTGGTTTAAAAATGGCTTTAGTAACAGGCAGTGCAAAAAATGAAGCCTATCCTATTTTAAAAGGCTATGGCATTTTTGATTGGTTTGATTGTGTGGTTACCAAAGATGATGTTAACAATCCTAAACCTGCTGGTGACCCTTATCAACTAGCTCTTGATACGTTAAATATTACAGCTAATGAAGCCGTAGCAGTTGAAGATACCTATACCGGTGTCACCGCTGCGAGCAATGCCGGTGTTGCTGTGTTTGCTGTGCCGAATCATTTCACGTTAGAGCATGATTTTAGTAAAGCGGCAGGCGTGTTTGCTGATTTGAACGAATTTTTCAAATGGCTACAAACTAAACTATAATTAGCTGGCAATCACAAAACAGCTATTGTTAAGTGGTTATGATTAAGCAGGAATAGCCACTTTAAAACTTACAAATTTGCAAGGAAGCAATAATGGTTAAATTCACTCGTGCGCTTTTGTGCGCAATCACGTTATTTATAGGCTTTTCAGCCGAAGCGCAACAAGCCCCTTCAGTCCTTTTAGCAAACGTTTATCAAGCCGAAAAGGTGAATGTAAGCGACTATTTAGTTAGTGAAAAATATGATGGCATTCGAGCTATTTGGACTGGGAGTCAATTAGTAACCCGAAATGGTAACCCAATTTATGCCCCCAAGTGGTTTACCGCGCCGCTGCCAGATGTTTGGCTTGATGGCGAGCTTTGGACTAAGCGCCAAGACTTTGCCAATGTGAGCGGGATTGTTCGAAAAGTCACACCTGTAGAGTCTGAATGGCAAACCGTCAGTTACATGATATTTGATATGCCTGATGCGACAACGCCATTTAGTCAGCGCTATGAAAACTATTCAAGGTTAGTAAACCAGCTGAAAATTGAGCATATTAAAGCTGTTGAGCAAAAACATTTTAACGATAACAAGCAACTTAGTTTGTTTATGGATGAGCTAGTCGCACAAGGTGCTGAGGGCGTCATGCTGCATTTAGCCTTAGCTAAGCACAGTACAGGGCGTAGTGATGCATTGTTAAAGTTAAAGCCTTATTTTGACGCTGAAGCGGTTGTAATCGGTTATATCGCAGGAAAGGGTAAGTTTAAAAATATGCTTGGTGCACTTAAAGTGCGCAGCAGTGATGGGACCGAATTTAAAATTGGCTCGGGGTTTACCGATCAACAAAGATCATCACCCCCTGCGATAGGTAGTACCATTACCTACAAATATCATGGCTTTACTAAAAATGGCTTACCACGTTTTGCAAGCTTTTTGCATGAAACGCCATAGCGTCATTCAAAAATGGCTGCGACTATGGTAAATTTCGCGGCCTTTTTATTGATGTATAGGTGTTAGAATGTTTGCAGGCTTTGATTACGGTAGCTCAAATTGTGCAATCGGTGTAATGAATAACGAGCAACAAGTCTCTTTAGTGCCGCTTGAGCAGGGTAAGCAATATTTACCCTCAACACTTTATACTCATCACAGTGCATTAGTTGTCGATTTTGTCACAAAACATCTGACGGGTAGCCCATTTGAGCACGATTTTAAAACTGAGCGCCAAGCGCTTTTAAATACCATTCCTCGTATTAAATCTGACCTCGATATACAAGCTGGTGATGAGACCTTATTTATAGGTCGCGAAGCAATTAGCGAGTATGTGCAATTTCCTGAAGAAGGTTACTTTGTAAAGTCACCTAAGTCATTCTTTGGTGCGGTAGGCTTAAAGCAAGGGCAAATAAACTTCTTTGAAGACATTGCCACGGCGATGATTTTAAAAATTAAACAACGCGCCGAGCAATCTTTGCAAGACACATTAACAGAAACGGTCATTGGACGACCGGTAAACTTTCAATCAGTCGGTGGTGAAGAGTCTAATCAACAAGCGCTCGGTATATTAGAGCGAGCAGCAAAACGCGCAGGCTTTAAAGAGGTCTCATTTTTGTATGAGCCATTAGCGGCGGGGATTGATTATGAAACCTCATTGCAGCAAGACCAAAAAGTGTTGGTTGTCGATATTGGCGGGGGGACTAGCGATTGCTCATTTGTACAAATGGATACAGCTTTCGTGACAAGCAGTGCCGTGACAATGACTTTTTAGCTCACAGTGGTAAGCGTGTGGGTGGAAATGATTTAGATATTGCGCTGAGCTTTCATGGCTTAATGCCATTACTAGGTTTAGGCACTGAGTTTAAATCGGGACTTCCACTGCCGAATCAACCGTTTTGGCAAGCTTGTAAAATTAATGATGTAAATCTGCAAAGTCAGTTTTATAGCGATGCCCATCATCGTGAGTTACTGACTCAACTTCGTGAAGTCAAAGAGCCTGCGCTTTTTAAACGCTTAATTCAATTGCAGCAAAATAAGCAAGGTCATCAATTAGTGCAGCAAGGCGAAGCGGCAAAAATTGCGCTCTCATCAGCGAATGAATTTACTACAGATTTGCGCTTCTTAGATTCAGACTTAACGCAGTGCTTAACGCTAAAAGATTCTCGCTTTAGCCGTTGATGATTCGATAAGCCAGATAGTGAGCCTAGCTAAACAAGCGATTCAAGAAGCAGGTACAACGCCTGATGTTATTTACCTAACGGGCGGTAGTGCACAATCACCGCTTATCAAGGCTGCGTTAAAAGCCCATTTAGGTGATATTGCAATGCTGAACGGCGATCACTTTGGTAGTGTGACTGCAGGTTTAACTAAGTGGGCGCATAAGCTTTATAGCTAATCGCCCCACTTTGATATATCGACTTATAGAACTAAAGAGTCACTTGGCGCGTTGCGAGGTATTTTTCGTAATCTGGCAACGTGCGGCACAACTCAGTTTCCATCATAGGTGAGCTTAATAGCATATCGGCACTGACTTCATTACAGGCAACAGGAATATTCCAAACCGCAGCTAAACGCAGTAATGCTTTTACATCTGGGTCGTGTGGCTGCGATGCAAGTGGATCCCAGAAAAACACCAGCATGTGCACTTCATGTTCAGCAATTTTAGCACCAAGTTGTTGATCGCCACCCATAGTACGCTTAGCAGCTTAATCACTTCAAGCCCTGTTGTACGCTCGATTAAATGACCGGTTGTACCCGTACCGTATAGCGTGTGCTTACTTAAAATGTCTTGGTGTTTTTCACACCACGCCTGAAGGGCAGCTTTTTTACCATCATGGGCTACGAGGGCAATATTCTTTTTGGCTGGTAAGGCTTGTTGTTTTTGTTCCATAAGTGCTCTTATATCAATAGGTTAATTGCTAGTGCAATAAACACCAGCCCCGTGATCCGATCAATCCAAATTTGGGTTTGTGGGTGCTCACGAAAATAACTGGCTATCTTATCGCCGAAATAAATATACGTGCAGTCGATCGGAAAAGCAAAAAGTGGGTAGAGTAAGCCAAAAAAAGCGAGCTGAAAGGTCGTTGAAGATAAGCTCGGATCGACGAACTGCGGAATAAACGCAATAAAGAATAAGGCGACTTTTGGATTAAGTACCTCGGTCATCATTGCTTGAAACATCACATTTTGCTTTTTACTGGTACTTACATGGGGTTTTTCGTCGCAGTCTGGCTCAGGCTGTGTGAAGGTGTCCTTTAACGTCATTACGCCCAAATAGCACAGGTACGCCGCACCTAAATACTGCACCGTGGTATAAGCAACAGTCGACGCTTTTAAGATTGCTGTTAAACCCACCACCGCAAAAAAAGTATGCACCACACCACCTAAGGCAAAACCAAAGGCACTTTGCATTCCGGCTTTACGGCCATTGGCAAAGGTTTGTGCCATTAAAAATGCATTAGAAGGGCCGGGAGCTACGGCAATTAAAAAGCTGGCGCCTAAAAACGACAGTAGAAATTCTGGATTGATCATCGGCACAAAGATAAAAAGCTAGGTAGTTGATTTTAACAAGCTTCTAGAAAAAGAAAAAGCGGGCAATCAATGCCCGCTAATTTGGGTTGGGGAAGTATTAGAACGTCACAGTGCTGTTGTTTGAACAAACAGTTGTGCTTTGTGCTTCACATACTTGGTAAGTGTAAGTGCTACCACCTTTTGTTGTGATAGTGTCAGTATAACTGTTAGTGTTTGCCACTGAGCCTACTTTGCTACCATTACGGTAAACATCTACAGTGCTTGTAGCAGCGCCACTCCAGCTTAAATCAATGTATTTAGTGCCTTTTGACATATAACCTGAAGTAGAAAGACTAATATCATCACCACCTGGTGTTGTGCCACCGCCATTATCGCCACCACCTGCACAGCCATTGGCTGTTAGGTATGCATCTGCGTCAGCTGCTTTAACAATACCGTGACCGAAGTAAACATCGTGACCAGAAGCACCTTGATCTTCTGCCGTTGCTTTTAGTGCATCACGGATTTCTGTACCCGTACACTCAGGGTGATTTGACCACACTAGAGCTGCGATACCTGAAACAGCAGGCGTTGCCATTGATGTACCGCTCATGAAACCATAATCACTAGTACCAATTGCGATATCAATAGTTGTGCTTGAAAGAAGAGCTGAACGGTCTTCAAGTGCAGCGCCAACAGCAGGAATAGTTGTATCGTTAGTTTCGCCTAGTGTAGCGTATAACATGCCTGCTTCGTTATTGATGATAACAGCCCCGATACCGCCTGAGTTCTCGCAGTTATTTACCTTGTCATAGAACGAAATATTGCCGCGGTCAATCATACAAATTTTGCCCGCTGCGCCAGCATCTACGCTTTCAGCAGTACCCATGTAATACGCCGTGCCTGATGCATTACCTGAGTTTTCCATTGATGAAGTAGCAAAGCCTGTGCCATCAGCTGCTAAGCTAGCTGATGTTGCCATACCTGCAGGGTAAGTAGAAAGAGTATCAACACCACCTGCTGTTAATTCAACACAGATAGTTTCATCTGTAGTAGCGCGTTTACCGCGGCCAGTTGTACAGCTAGGGAACTGCGAGAAATCTGCAATTTGGTTGTCCGCATCATTTGCACCAACCATCATTACAGATGGATAACCTGCAGGGTATGAACGTACGCTGTTACCATCGTTACCCGCTGCAGCAACGACTAAACCGCCAGCGCTTGTGAAATTAGCAAATGCGTTAGACTCGGTGCTATTTGAACCACCGCCACCAAGGCTCATGCTGATGATATTTGCACCTGCTTGAGAACATAAATCTGCTGCGTGTGCTAAGTCTGAAGAGTAACCCCAGCCTTCAGCGTTGAATACTTTGATGATGTGCATTGCCACACCGGGTGCCATACCAACCACACCAACATTGTTGTCTGCTGCACCAATTGTGCCAGCTACGTGAGTACCATGTGATCACCATTGTCGTACCAGTTACCTGTGCCACTGTCATTATCACCTGTGATGTTACCCCATACAAAATCAGGGTTTGTAGCATCTAAACCAGAGTCAATTACACATACTTTCATGCCAGCATTTGCATCGAAGGTAACTTGATCAGCTTGTGATTGGTAAACTGCGTAAGGCGTTAATTGCTGCTGCATTGCATTACCAGCGTCATCGTTATAAAGCGCCATTGGTACACGCTTTTGGTCTTCTTCAACCAGTTTGATGTGAGGGTTGTTTAGTAAGCCTTTTACACTAGCAAGGTCATGACCTGTAAATTGCGCTGCAATAAAGCCATTACCATCAACTTTAATATCACCACCAAGCTTTTTAGCGAGGGCTTTAACTACGCCTTTTTTATTGTTGTCGACTTGGATGATGTAACGATCATTTGCTGCGTTTGCAGTTCCTGCTGCACATAGTCCACTGATGATCAGTGCTAATGCTAATTTATTCTTTTTCATAATTCGTGTCCCAAACCTGTTTTTTGAGTTAACCAAATGTTAACGAGAGTAAACAATAGTTTAATGGGGCAGTAGGTACAAGAAAAATAATCCACAAAACTGGAACAAATTATTCTAGAAAGATGCTTTTTATAACGGTAGGAAATAACAGGATGTCTAAACGGGTAAATAGAATATAACGATTCTCATTTACCCGATATAACCTAAAAGTATGATAAAACTTTTTATGACAAATGCTTATGTTTGAACAATAAATAGGTAAATGGGATGAGCATTAAAAAGTGCACGCCAATTAATACTGGTGTAGTCAAATTTAACAATTGCGTTATAAACACTAATAAACTTGCGCCACTCATTTGCATTAAGCCTATAAGTGCTGAAGCCGTACCTGCTTGTTTAGGGAACAAACTTAATGCACGGCCTGCTGATGAGCCAAGTGTCAGTGCAAAACCAAACGCAGCAATAAACATCGGAAACATCAACGCAAGCGCAGTACGTTGTTGGCTAAAGGCTAACATTAAGGCTCCTGCGATTACAAGCAGCAGGAGTCCTGCTTTTAACGCGCGCTTTGGTTGACGTTTGATGTACAGTGGCATTATAAAGCTTGCCACAATGCTCAATACCGCATTACAGGTAAACCAGAAAGTAAAGTCGGTAACGCTGCCACCTAATTCAGTAATAAGCCAGCCAGGTGCTAGGGTAACGAAGACTAAAATAGCCGACATAGTTACCAAGCAAATTAAGCTATGGAATAAAAACAATGGCGTGCTGATAATTGGCATAAAACGGCGCAGGTCAAGAATATGACCACTATATACACTATCTGCAGGGCGGGTTTCTTTATACATTAACAAGGTTATGAATAAACCAATGAGTGCAAATACAGCCATGAATAAAAAGTTCATGCGCCAGCCAAACTGTACTGTGAGCCAAGCACCTAAAATTGGCGCGAGGGCAGGGATAAAGCAAACGATACCATTAAGATAAGTAATAATTTGGCCGCTGCGTTCACTACCAAATCTATCTCTTACAATGGCAAAGGCTACTACAAATGTGGCACATATCCCCAAACCTTGCAGTGCTCTTGCAATCATCAGGCTTGCAAAATCAGGTGCCAGATACGCGCCAAACGCCGCTAAACCATAAATTGTCACACCGGTGATTGCCACAGGCTTACGACCAAACTTATCTGCTAATGGCCCTGCAATGAGCTGTCCAAGCCCGACGGTAAGCATAAAAATAGCGACGGTTTGCTGAATTTGCTTTTCTGAAGCGCTGAATTGTTCTGCAATAGTCGGAAATGCGGGTAAGTAAATATCTATTGCTAACGGGCTAAAGATAACCAGAAGGCCAAGAATAAATAGTAAGCTGAGGTTTTTGTGCTGGCGTGACTGCATTCGCTCTCCTTTAAAACGGTATTTTATGTGCCCCTAAAGGAAAAGAAAAGCGTTCACTTGGCTAAAAGTGTAATACATACGTAATCATTAAAACTGCTTACAAAAAATTTCCATTTCGCTATCTGGTCTGATGTGTTAGTTTTTTATCTTACATCATAAAAATAATGGATAAACGTCGTGAGCTCACCATCATCATTATTAAAAATTTGGACTAAGTGTCAGTCATTGCCGAAAGGTAACTGGTTGTTTAGTAAAGCCGTGTGCTTTAAAGCACCTTACTTTGGGTCTATAAAGCCATTGATCACAAAATTGACTGCTGGGCATTGCAGTGCAATTGTTAAAAATCGCCGCGCGATCCATAATCACATTGGTACCATCCATGCAATTGCACAGTGCAATGTGGCAGAGCTATGCGCAGGTTTAATGGTTGATGCAACGGTACCTGCAAAAACGCATCGCTGGATCCCAAAAGGCATGACAGTAAACTACTTAGCAAAAATTGATACAGACATGCGTGCAGTTGCCCAGATAGACGTGCCGAGTGAGTGGCTAGAAAAGCAGGATTTGCTAGTGCCCGTTAAGGTTTACAATAGCTGCGATGAACTTGTCTTCACCGCGGATATCACTATGTATGTAACCGCCAAAAAACGTTAAGACTTATCAGCGGCTTGTTTGTTTACAAACGACAAGTCGTTGTCATCATCAGCCAATATTGAATTACTCGTTTGTTCTTCAGGCTTAATAGGCGCCACATTATCTTCTTCATGACGATGTTTTAAGCTGCCTTCAATGATAGCTCCGGCTTCAATACTTAAAGTGTCGTGAAATACATCACCATGGACTTCAGCAGTACTTTCAATTGTCACTTTGTTGGCAATGAGTGAACCAATGATTTTACCTTTAACGACCACACTGTCTGCTTCGATAACACCTTCAATCATACCTGTGTGACCAATCACTAAGTGTTTAACATGTAAGTCGCCTTCGATACGACCATCAAGTTGAACCTCACCTTGGCTGGTAAGGCTACCTGTTAAGCGTACGTCTTCAGAAATAATAGAAGGAGTATGGTTGGTTCTTTTTAATGATGAGCCAGACGAACTAGCTGTTGATTGTTTTTTTTTACCGAACACGAGAAAGCGCCTTTGTTATTTTAACTGGATTGACATGTTTGCCATTCACTAAAACTTCGTAATGTAGGTGGGTACTGGTACTACGACCAGTACTACCCATTAAACCGATGACATCATCTTTAGTTACTGTTTGGCCTTTTTTAACCTTAATTTTATTAAGGTGGCCGAAGCGAGTAACGAAGCCATTTTTGTGTTGTAGTTCGATAAAGTTGCCATAGCCGCCATTACGACCTGCACGAAGTACGGTGCCATCGGCTGGAGCAAAAATTTCGGTTTTATGCCAACCTGCTAAATCAACCCCTTTATGAAAAGCACGGCGGCCATTCATTGGGTCTTTGCGTAGGCCAAAACTGCTAGAAATATAGTAGTCAGCAGCAGGGAGTGTTTGTGGTAACTCACTCAGCAAGTTTTCTAGGTTGTTTAACGCTAGTAAGTTGTCGGCAATTGCTAAAAATTCAGCAGGAATTCTTGATTCGTCAAACAAGTCTAACGGGCCACCCTGGGCTGTGTCTGAGCTTTCAAGTATTGAGGTATTGGCTAGACTGCTATCAAGACCAGCCCCTTCGAGCATGGCAACAATTTCTTGATGGCGTAATTTGATTTGTTCATCTAGCACTACGAAACTACGATTATAAGCCGCATCAAGACGTGCTAAACGCTCAGTCATACTTTCTAAGTGTTTTACTTGTTTTGGTTGCTGCTCATCTTCTAAAGGAGCATGAAAATCTTCAGCATTTTCTTTAATCGGTAAAAGTAGAGGTTCAGCATCGTTTGGCAAGGTGGGTTTGTTCATCGATTCTGGTAGTGATTCAATCATGCTTTGCAATAGCGCTTGTTTTTGCTCAAGAATTGCTAGTTGCTCTAATTGTTTTTCATAGGCAGCTTGCTGTTGAAAGTGCTGCTTTTTCCACTCTTGCTGCTTGGTAACCTGTTTTTGCTCAATGCTGGTTATCTTGTCTGCTTGTGAAATGATTTGAAGTGTTGAGATACTAAGCCAAGCAATGGCTATTAAAATAACCATTAAGGTCGTCAATTGTAGCCAAGGCGCTAATACCAAGTGTTTTACTTCGCCATTTTGACGGATCAACAGCTGTCGAGCTGGAAAAAACGTGCGATAAAAAGACTTAAGTTTAACTAACATGGCGTACAAAATTTAACTAATAACCGAGTTAAGATAGCAACCTCAGTTAAAAAAGCCAGCAAAAAATTGTAACTCAGCTGAAAAAGCACAAAAAAAAGGGCAAAAAATGCCCTTAATACTTGTTCTGGAAATAAAAATAGTGAGTTACTTTTATTTAGCAGGTAGCACGGTTCCTTCAACTGAACCAAAACCAATTCGTGCAAAACCGTCTTTTTCGCACCAACCACGCATGATTACGTTGTCGCCGTCTTCTAAGAAAGCACGCTGCTCACCATTAGCAAGGGTGATTCTTTTCTTTACCACCGCGAGAAAGCTCTAATAATGAACCTGCTTCTTCGTGCTCAGGGCCTGATTGCGTACCCGAACCTAACATATCGCCTGGTTGAAAGTTACAGCCATTTACAGTGTGGTGAGTCACCATTTGCGCAACTGTCCAGTAAGAGTGCTTGAAGCTTGATTTAGATACTTGTGTTGGTGCTTCGCCGGTTGCACGCATCTTTTCAGTTTCGATTTGTACATCCATCTTGATATCAAATGCACCAAACTCACGGTTATGAGCTGACTCTAAATAATCCATTGGTTGTGGATCGTTTTCGTCACGTGTCCAGTTTGTTCTAAATGGTGCCAGTGCTTCTGTCGTAACAATCCAAGGTGATACTGTCGAAGCGAAGTTTTTCGCAAGGAATGGACCAAGCGGCTGGTATTCCCACGCTTGTAAATCACGTGCAGACCAGTCATTAAATACACAGAATCCAAATACGTGGTTTTCAGCATTTTCAATGGCAATTGCATCGCCTAATTCATTACCTTTACCAAGGTAAATACCTAACTCAAGTTCGTAGTCTAGGCGTTTACACGGGCCGAATGAAGGGACTTCTGCATCTGGCGCTTTAGTTTGACCGTTAGGGCGGTGGAACGTTTGACCAGATACATCAATTGACGATGAACGACCGTGATAACCAATTGGTACCCATTTGTAGTTAGGTAGAAGTGGGTTATCAGGGCGGAATAGACTACCTACCGCTGTTGCGTGGTAAATAGAGGTATAAAAGTCAGTGTAATCACCAATACGGCACGGTAGTGCAAATTCGATGTCAGCTTGAGCGATAAGCGCTTCGCTTAATTGCGCTTGCTCACTGGCACCTTCACGAAGTGCTTTTGATAACGCTAGACGCAGTGCAGACCAATACTGCTGACCAAGACCCATAAATTCATTGAGTGTAGCTTGGCTTGCAGCTTTAACGGCAATCTGTGCATCACCAGAGAATAAACCAAGTTCATTTACTTTTGCTAAGTCGATAACTTGATCACCAATAGCTACAGCGCCACGGAACGCTTCATCTGAATTTTTACGACGTACTTCTGCAAAAGGAAGGTTTTGAATTGGGAAGTCACAGTTCGCTTCGTTAGCAGATGCAACCCAGCTTTTTAGATTAATATCGTGGGTTTCGTTAATTAGGCTCATACTCTTTCCTTATTGGTTCGCGCTGATTTATTAGTTATCTATATGGAGGCAATCAACGCAATTTAAACAGTTAGTTTAAAACAGAATTTAAAACGACAAAAAGCAGCGTGTGAATTTACCCAAACCACACGCTGCTTTTTATTCATCATGATGAACTAGATTACACCACGACGCTCTTGATCACGCTCGATTGACTCGAAAAGGGCTTGGAAGTTACCTTCACCAAAACCGCCGTCATCTACACGTTGGATCATCTCGATGAAGATAGGACCAAATAGGTTCTTCGAGAAAATTTGCAGTAGATAACAGTTTTCGCTTTGGCTATCTACAAGGATTTGATGCTTTCGGATCTTCTCTTTGTCTTCTTTAACCCAAGGCACACGGTCAAAAATGGTGTCGTAGTACTCTGGGATGATATCTAGTGTCGCAATCGTTGATTGGTCAAGCTTATCAAGTGAACTTACTAGGTCATTCGTTAGGAATGCTAAATGCTGTACACCCGGACCATTGTACTCATTTAAGTACTCATCGATTTGGTTGTTGTTGTTATCTTTACCTTCATTGATTGGAATCGAGAAAGTGCCGCACGGCGATTTTAGTGCGTAAGATAATAACGCTGTTTTTTGACCTTTAATGTCAAAGTAACGAACTTCAGTAAAACCAAATACGTCTTTATAGAAGTTAGCCCATGTTTCCATCGTGCCTTTATAAACGTTATTGGTTAAATGGTCGATACGGATGAAGCCTTTGTCTTCAACAATGTTTTGCTCGCTTAAATCTTCAAAATCTGACTCATAGATAGAACCTTTGTCGCCAAATTGCTCGATGAAATAAATTAAGCTGTCGCCGATACCGTAAATAGCAGGGTATGGTAAGTTTTTGTGTGTTGAGTCTGTTGCAGGTTTTGCACCACGCTCAACAGCAACCTCGAATGCTTTTTGCGCATTCTCTACACGCCAACCCATAGAACAGATTGCTGGGCCGTGGCTTTTAGCAAATTCAGCAGAGAAACCTTCACGCTCATTGTTTAGTAAGAAATGAATGTCGTGTTGGTTGTAGTACACAATGTCTTTACCTTTGAATTTTTTTAGCTTTGAAAAGCCAAAATCAGTAAACACTTTGTCCATGTAATCTGCATCAGGTGTTGCGTATTCAGTGAATTCAATGCCCATTAGGTTATAACGGATTATTTACTTCGCTCATTGTCATTACTCCCGCAATTATAAGCACTGCGCTAAAAAGAATTATTGTTATGTAATGAGCGGATGATTAACCAGAAATTCAATTTGGGGAAGATCACAGCGTTATTTAGCCAAAGTCCCTTTTGTAAATTTAATGAGACAATGGTTTTAATTTCATCATGTGAAGTGAAAATAGTAAAAATAAAGATCAAAAAGAGTAAATAAAGCGCCGTTAATAAATATTTAATGAACTGATATTTATAAGCTTTTTTGTATTTTATTCGTTTTGTTTTCGCCAAATAAAGTTAGAGTGAATGTATCGAATTGTTTACAAAGTTAGTGGTTGTCAATTTCAGTGAATATTTAAATAGGGAAGTCGAAAGTACGAAATGATATCGAGTGTAGTTAACTAGTAAAGATTTAACGGCGGGAAGTACGTAGCCCCACAGCATAAACTGTGGGGCTTAAGGTTACTGTTTGTCAGCAGTAATCTCTAATTCTTCTTCGAGAATTTCTAACTCATCCTGAGAGGTATCAGCATCATGCATCCAATCAACAAGTTTGTCTGCCAACAGCCATAAACAAATACCTGCGATGAAAGCCATAATTGCTACACCACCAAAGGTGTTTAGAGGGCCACTTTCACCTACAAGCTGACCAATTGATGCTGCTGCGTAGTTGCCTAAACCAGAGAATAGGAACCACATACCCATCAATAGTGAGGTAAACTTCAGCGGAGCGAGCTTAGATACCATTGATAATCCAATTGGTGATAGACATAGCTCACCCATTGTGTGGAATACGTATGCCATAACTAACCAGATTACATGAGCTTTTGTATTTGCATCATCACCAATTTGTAAGGCTGCACCTACCATAGACACGAAGCCTAGGCCTAGGAATAACATACCAAGAGCAAATTTACGCGGAGAGTCAGGCTCCTTATCTCCCATGCGGATCCATACACTTGCGAAAATTGGGGCTAAAATAATAATGAAGATTGGGTTAACAGCTTGCAACCAACTTGCTGGCATTTCCCAACCAAAGAAAACAAGGTCAGTTTTATACTTTGCAAATAAATTCATTGAACCTGCAGCTTGCTCAAAGCCAGCCCAGAATACAATAGTGAAAAAGCTCATGATTAATATAACTTTAACGCGATCACGCTCTTCAGAAGTTAAAGGTTTGTTTGCAGCCTGTGCATCATCACCTTGTTTAGCTGATGGAACTTTACCGATATCGGCAAGATATTTATTAGATAATGCTAACTGTAAAATTACACCAATTAACATACCAACACCTGCGGTTAAGAAGCCGTATTGATAGTCAAACTTTTCACCAATTGAGCCTACAACGAAATAACCTAAAATCGAACCAAGGTTAATACCCATATAGAAAATTGTGAATGCACCGTCACGACGCTTATCAGTTTCAGTATAGAGGTCACCAACCATTGTTGAGATGTTTGGCTTAAAGAAACCATTACCAACAATTAGTAATGCTAAACCAAGGTATAAAAACTCTTTTTCTAGACCTTCGATCATACCGTGAGGTGTACCAAGTGCAAATTGGCCTAAAGCCATCACAACACCACCAAATATAATAGCTTTACGTTGACCAGATACATTATCAGCAAACCAGCCACCGATAACTGGTGTTACGTAAACTAACATTGCATAGAGGCCTAAAATACTCAATGCATTAGAGTTTAATGCTTTTTGGTAAGCTTCATCAGCACCTGCAGATAATGGGTCAATACCAAAGTAGGCCATATCCCAGCCCATAGCAGCTGCAGTTGCGATTGTTGATAAATAAAGCACGAAAATACCGCGCATACCGTAGTAGCTCATACGTTCCCACATTTCTGTAACGAACAGTAAGAAGAGCCCTTTCGGGTGACCCATAAAGTCACCAGCTTTTGGTAGAGAACTCATGAATTATACTTCCTAATTTTAATTGTCGTTGGCCTTATATTATTGCTTTGCTCATTGGTTAATTAATATTGATGAATGAGTGGCCATGTTTTTTTGATGCAGCTAAGATAATGGTTTGTTGCTCAAGTTATGAACTTAAGGGTATAGGACACACCCTTATCCTAGCTACAAGTGCGCTACAGTATACATAGACCTCTTGGTCAGGGGAAGATATTGCGGTAGGTACACCATTTGTTGCGTTAACTTAACCTTACCAAATACAACCAATTTAAGATTACTTGATACTTGTCAGTAATACTTAGCAATTCATTTTAAGTTTATGTGATGAGTTATTTTTGTTTGGGTAGGTGTAATTTATTGCAATGAAAGCGGATCTTTTGGCATCTGGATAGCTGAGCAAGTACTTTAAATTGTCCAAAATTGTTTACAATAGACTATTCAGCCGCTAGTAGTTAGCGTATTATTCTCATACTATAGGTTCCCGTTTTTTGAGGATGTAATGCGTTTAGATATCCACTGTGCTGACCGAATCGGTATCGCACAAGAGATTCTCAATATCTTAGTAAGTTATCAGGTTGACTTAAAAGGTATTGAAGTAGATTCGGTTAATTGTCGTATGTATGTCAGTTTTCCTCCTATTGAATTTGAGCAATTTCAAAAGATCATGCCTTCTATTCGCTTAATTGACGGCGTGATGGATGTTCGCACAACTGCATTTCTACCTTCTGAGCGAGAGCATAATGAATTAAATACATTACTGCGAGCATTGCCTGATGGTGTAATATCTATTGATGCTAAAGGCTGGGTGCGATTATGCAATGATGCAGCTTGTCGCGATTTACAGCTATCTGAAAATGAAGTTATAGGCGCTAATATTAATAACTTGCTGAAAGGCTTTAACTTTACTCGCTGGTTAGAGGGTAAAGAGGTGCTTGGTCAAACAACGCGTGTAGAAGTTGCTGGCGAAGATTTTATTGCTGATATTCTTCCTATTTCAGTTCCACAAGGTGCTGAAGGGGATGTGTTAGCGGGCGCCGTAATTAACATTAAATCGCAAAGTCGACTTGGTCAGCAAGTGAGTGCCTTTCGTCGATATGGCCAAGAAAGTTTTGCGACAATCCATAATTTTAGCACTGCAATGCGTCGTGTTGTTCGTGAAGCTCGCAAAATGGCACAGCTTGAAGCGCCAATTTTGATAACTGGTGAAACGGGGACAGGTAAAGAACTACTTGCACGGGCTTGTCATTATGCATCTAACCGTTCAGTAAAACCCTTTATTGCCTTATCGTGTGCATCGTTACCTGATGACGTGGCTGAGTCAGAGTTATTTGGTTATGCGGGCTATGAAGAAAACGCGGCACCAAAACGTGGCGTTTTGGAGCAAGCCGATGGTGGTACAGTGTTTTTAGATGAAGTTGGTGAAATGTCGACTCAATTGCAAACTAAGTTGCTGCGATTTTTACAAGATGGCACATTTCGCAAAGTCGGTGATGAAAACGAAGTAAAAGTGAATGTACGTATTGTTGCTGCAACGCAAAAAGACTTACCGGCCATGGTGCAAGAGGGGACATTTAGAGAAGATCTTTATTACCGGATTAATGTTTTGACCTTAGAAATTGCGCCATTACGTGACAGAAAAGCTGATATAGGCCCGTTAGCAGAACATTTTATTCAAAAGTATGCCCAACAAAATGGTCATTCTGTGCCTGTGATGTCTGAAGATTGTTTACGCTTTTTACAAGATTATCCGTGGCCGGGTAACGTACGCCAATTAGAAAATGCGATTTACCGTGCGGTGTCGTTGTTAGATGATAACGAACTGCGTATTGAACATTTGCAGTTACCAACCTTTACTCATGATTTAGGTTATCTTGAGTCTGACTTTGAAGGAACTTTAGATCAAGCGGTAAAACGCTTTGAAGCGACCTTACTTCGTAAGCTCTATCCGGCTTATCCTAGCTCTCGACAGCTTGCTAAGCGATTAGGTTTGAGCCACACCGCAGTGGCAAACAAACTTCGAGATTATGGCATTAACCGTAAGACAGTGAAGGTTTAAAAGTAACCCCCCACAATAATCGTTAATTAAGCAAAAAGCTTGGGTGAAAAGCCAAGCTTTTTGCTACTGTTTGGTACCCATATCCTTGGTGACACCATCAATGGCAATATTTTTGATACCGTCATTGTCAAATTTGATAACAATACTTATGTTATTGCGGGCAAAAAAGTAATCTCGGTTATCTAGGCTTATAACATAATCGCCTTTGACTGAGTCGCTAAATTTGCGCTTTTCGAGTTTTAAGGAGTGATCTGCTATTTGCCAATTGAAGCCTTCAATAAAGCCATTATTAAACTCTTGTACCCAAACTTGTTGTTCGTCTTTACTCAGTGTAATCGCAACGGAGTATGACTCAGGCAAAGACATGTCATAGCTTTTATCACCAATAGTGAATTTTTCGGCAGTTTGTTGCCAAGCAAAACCAAATTTAAAATCTTTTTCCACACCCGTTGGGTATTTTAAAGTACCGTTACCTGGAAAGTTGAAGTCAGCATATGCTGAGCCGGTAAATAAACTTGCAGAAAATAGAGTTACCAAACTGAATAGTTTCATTAGGCTTATCTGTTTTTATAATAATATATGCACAGATTAGAGCAGAATATTCGCCTTAGCAATATGCTGTGATACACTTTGTGAATTATCAACTGGTTAGACCTTTATTGTGAATCTATATTTTCGACTAATATTATTGTTTTTTAAAATCAAACGTAATCGTGACTATCAAGGTTTACTCGACACGATAGATATTGAATTCAGAGCACTGCCGACTGATTGCGATATTAATTTGCACCTGACTAATTCCCGTTATTTAGCAATGATGGATTTGGCGCGCACTTGGATGACAGAAAGAGTAGGGTTGCTTCAACATATTATGAAACGTCGTTGGTTCCCGATCGTTAATGCGACTGCAATTACCTATATTCGCGATATTAAACCAATGCAAAAATACACTGTTAGTACGCGTTTAGTTGGCTGGGACCATAAATACTTTTACATCGAACAAAAGTTTCACTCTGAGCGTGGATTGCATGCGATTGCCTATGTACGAGGGGTATTTAAACGTAAGAAAGGTGTTGTGAGCGTTGAAGAAATGCTTGAAGTTGCTGGGTTTGAAGGTGTAGCTCCTATCTTGCCAACAGAAGTAATGCACTGGAAAGAAATGTTAGAGCAAAAGAAACTCACAAATAAGTGATACCCAAGATAAATAAAAAATGCCAGCTAAGCTGGCATTTTTATGGTTTTAAACACAGTTTACTCTGCAGCGCAAACTGCTTCACTAACAAATGTTAAGTCATTAACATGAGAAGGACCATCCATTACAAACGTTGCTTCTGCAGTGTTTTGGTCAAGTGAGTAGATTTTAGCATTTTCACCACTTTCGCGGCCTGAAACATAAATTGTACCATCATCTGCAATCGCAATACCTGATGCCCAATTTACACCATGCTCACCAACAAGTGTCAATTCTAAGCTACCTTCATCTAGCGTATAAAGTGCTTTACCTGTTAACACGTAAAGTACGTTAAAGTCATTTGAGTAAGCAATATCACCATCTGAGAAAGTATCACCAGGGTAAGATAGTTTACCAAGAACTGTCTTATCACCTGTTTCTAAATCAAAGTCGTACATATATGTCTTACTTGTTGCACGAAGAGCAAGACCATCAGCGGTGACTGTTGAGCGGTAAATAGGGAATGAAGTCGCATCAACTACTTCCGCTTGTTGGTTAGTTGCTAAATCTAAGCTGTAAATTTTAGATGCTTTGCTGCTCTTATCTAGTTGCTCCATGAAATAAAGCACACCGTCTTTACTTGCAATATTTGAAGCTGTGTTATTTAGGCCTGCAACAATAGTGACAGAGCTTGAAACTGGGTTGAAATGATAAACATAGCCCTCAGTTTCTGAACCGAAGTTATTAATACCATATAGACCTGTTTCAACTGCACAAGGTTCTGGAATTTCTGTTAGAGAAACATTATCAAGAAATGCGCCTAAAGAGTCTGATTTACCAGCACCAGCAAAGCTCAATACTGAACTAGTATCGTTTGCTTCTACAGTAAAGCTATATTTAGTCCAGCCTTTTGTGCTGCTATTAATGGTAGCTAATTCATTACCATTCCATAAAACTTTGGCAGCGTTTGTTGTCGCATTACCTTCAACACGAGCAGAGTAATAAAAAGTAAGTTCGTACTTTTTACCTGCTGAAGTAGCTACGCTCTGTGAAATTGAATAGTTAGCAGTTGAGTCTAGTTCCAAAAGTTGATTACCATCTTGAGCTGGAACAATACCTAATTTGTTAGTTTGTAACTCAAATTTAGCATTGTTACTACGGCTCCAGTTATCGATATTACTGAATAACTGCCATTGTCCACCATGGCCAGTTACTGTGTTATTTTCAAATGACCCGTTTTCAACTAGGTTTGTGCTTGCCATTGCCATACCAGATGCGATAGCTAAAGGTAACACTGCTAATTTAGAAACTAAGCTTTTCATGACAGTCTCCGAAGTTGTTAACATAAAATTAATATTTAATAGTATCATTTTACTGCTTTTTGCTGGTGTTTATCAAATAGGGAATAGATTTAAATTTATACTTTTTTAATTTTTCATATTAATCAATTGATTTTTAATAAGAATTTAGTTTGTAGGAAAATTCTGATTTTTCGATGGGAAAATAATAAAAACGCAAAGCAATCCTTTTGGGTTACCTTGCGCTTTTATGCTAGGTTAAAAGTTAATTGGGTTTAGATTTGTTAGCAAACCAGCCTGATTTTTGATTGCGGCTTAATTTGCCTAATATTTTTATCGCCTTTTCTAAGGTAATTCGCTGATCAGCTATATCTTTATAAATTTGATTTGCTCTTTTCTTACGTTTAACAGCTGCTCCTGCATCAAGAAATGACTCAACCACTTGATTTAAATATTGAATAGGCAATGCTTGCTGTTTCTCAATGTTATCTTCAGAACTATATGCCTCAAGTTTTTCAAGTAGATTAGTGATTTCTGCTTGGCAGAACTCATTCTGCGCCAAGTGCATTTTTTTCAATGTGCTCAAATGTTGTTTTAATGTGGCCACTTCTAACCTATTAAAGGAAACAATCATGTTGAGGTTTGTTAGTGCTGTTCTGAACTCCTTAGCTGTACATTGTTGGTCAAATAGATGTTCAAGAGTATGGTTTATTCGCTGCCACTGCTGCCAAGCGTAAACATAGTTCAAGCCAGCGCCTTTAATGTTTTGCATACCAACAATAACTTGATGGTTATTTACTAAACCTAATTGGGCAATTGACCGCGTTAGTTCATCAGCAGATAAACTACTGTTTTCATGTAACACAACGTTAGATTTTATTGTATTTACAATAACCTCTTTTAGCTTTTCGCTATTGTTAACGATATCTTGCTTAAGCAACTCTAATGTTTGACGTTGTTGATAAACAAATAGATTTTGTAAAATAGCCGATGCTTCGGCCTCATTTGAGTTACCGGTAGCATCTTTCAAAAGAGCGTTAATATTAGATTTCTTAAGCGAGTCGCCGTTTAATTTTATGAGCTTATTAGCAAGAGTTAGATTGTATGCGTCGCTCAACCGAGCAATTAATTGTTCTTCAGTTAAAAAGTTGAACTGAGATAAAAGTTTATTAAATTCTTCTAGATCATTATTTGCAATAATTTTATCTAATCGCTCAATGAGTGCGTTAATAAAGTAGCTATAAAACCCATCAACGTTTGTACCAATTACAACTATTTTATCGAAACGCAAATCGTGACTTAAAATATCTGCAAACACTTTTGAGCGAGCCACACGGTCATTTCGGTTATTGATTAAAGCAATAACCTGTTTTTTGGGGTTGTCATTTAAATCATAGATCCCTAACCGTTGCCAATTCTCTAACGTTGCTAAACGTTCATTTGCTGACATGCTATTAATAAATGATTGTTCTACTTTACACACTTTAGCTTTTTCAAAATGTTGTAAAACACCAATATCGGGAATGATTCTGGCCGATGTTTCTTTGTAAACATAGTCTCTACTTAAGCCAATATGCTGTGCCATTTTACAAACTAGCGCAATATTAGCTGGATGTTCTTGGTACGGGTATAAAGAACGTATATCGTCTGTAATTTGCAAGCCATCATCCAATGCACCTGGATCAAACTTGAGTTCTTCTGCTTGGCATTGACGTCTAAAATAGGAGCCATATTTTGTTCGCTGGTAAATACTAAGCTATTCTCGCCAATAAAGTGACTGGTTTCGTTTGCAACATCGATACCTGTCGGACCGAGTATATCTTCATGGTCTGGGTAGGCATTTGTTATGGTTGAGAAATTGTCTTTCATCCAGTTGCGAAGAATACGCACATAACGTGGTGTGAGCCCCATACATTCCCACAAAAATACGTCTGCTTTTACATTCTTAGCAAAGTGCAAAACATCTCCTTGCTCCCAAATACTGGCTTTATCGAATGGACGAAATAAGGGGATTTCAAACTGCTCACCACTTGCCCTTGCATAAATCATCGTAGCCTCACAGCCCGTTGTTTTACTTACTACTTTTAGACTTAAGCTGCTAAAAAGGGCCGCTTTAAGGCGTTCTGTTCCGGATTTCCCACGTGTTCCCCAGCCGCCAATCGATACAGGAATAAGTGCTCTGTCAGATTGAATCTGACGGCTTATTTTTATATGCCTCGCCCAAAAGTAAGCGATAAAGCTAATGACAAAAAATATTAGCTGACCAATGCTGTTTTGGTAAATTGAATACGCATACTCTTTAAAGCTTGACCCAATGTTAAAAATAAAGGGTGTAATTGCGAGCTTTTTATAAAGGTTAGCAATACCTGATTCGACAGGAAACGCTACATCAAACAACATTCCATATGGTTGGAAGTCTAGCGTAAAGCCCTTACTGCGAATGTTTTCTAGGTAGTGTTGTTGTTCTACTTCAGTACCATTTCGTAACTCATTCAATTTTTCGTAGTTCAATGAAATCCAACAGTATGCATATAAACGCTTAAATAAACTTGTTGGTGGTGAAACTATCAAAATGCCATCAGGTGTATAGGATTTAGCTGGCGCTTTTAAATTATCTTGAGACAAGGTACTTAATAAGAAATCAAGTAATGGCAAGTGTGGTCGTGAGCTAAATTGATGCTCATCAAAACGAGGCTCACCGGGTACTTCTGTCTGGCTTATCTCTGCAACAGTACAACTTGGTACATGCATAAATGCACTAGGCTTTCTGGCCTGTAAATGGTTATAGCTTTGTCTTTTTCCGGTACTAGGGTTCTTAAATTCATGCCATAAGCGCCAGATTCTAAAGCCACGCTTATAACCCAATTGCACCTGCCATGACTTTTTCTTCAGGATAACATTGAACGCTTCATAATGCTGAGCTTGTTTACTTAGTAGTCGGCCAAGCAAATCTTCATCTACTTCTTTACAGTCAATGGATGTGTCTGAACTTAAGCTCACCTCTAATTGTGCAACTTGTTGCTGATGCATAAAACTGACTAACTGTTCTCGAACACGGCTAATAATACGTTTTACTGCAAGGTTAGTTTTTTCTTCAAGTTGTCGGTTTAATACATTTATAAACGCTTTAAATATATCTTGAGTGTAGTCATGATTATCATTATCAACTTGAAGGTTAAACATGATCCTCGGAGTGAGTTCAAGTAATAGACGTTGTTCTGCAAAGTTATCAGTTTCCTCAAGGAGTTGTTGCCATAACTTAAAGCCTAATTGCTGTTCACTAAAGCGCGGGTCTGATAACTGTTTAATTAATGTTAGTCTTACAGCTGGGCTGTTTTCAAGTTGCATCCGCTCATTGAGTAAATCGGTTACACATGACCAAGGCAAAACGGAACATTGCTCTATAACACTTTGACGAACACGAGGGTAAGCATGTTTAGCAAGCAAAAAAATCAGTTTACGGTTTGCCTCATTTAAGGAAAACTGTTTGCTGATGATTTTGGCAAATGAAGTAATTAAAAATAACTGCTGGCGATCTACTTTGCCGTTTTTATCAACGTCCAGATCAATATGAGAGCGCATAAAGTAGCGAGTAAAAGTGGGTCTAAGATTAATTAGTATTTCTAAAATATCGACTTTTGCTGCGTGTGGTGTTGTTGGCTTCTCTAATGACTGTAGTAAGTTTTCAACTAAATCTGCATTAAACTCAGGATCTTCGACATATTCATTAAGCAAATTTACCTGATTAGCTAACGCTCTAAATAATGAGTTTCGTGTTGCTTCATTGTCTGTTTTTTCTAGTAGGTTTAAAAAGAAGCCTTCTAAATCGAGCCTTAACCATGACTGAGCCATGTCATTTTGGTGATTACGTAAATAACGGTTTGTTAAATCACCGAGCTTTCCTATCAAAAACTTTAATGATTGCTCAAGTTCAGAGGTTTTATCTTGGTAACGATTAATCATTGCCCCTTCATCAAACCAACGCTGAAAAGCATCTTGATCCTTTTGCAGTTGCAACTCACTTGCCCCTAATGTTTTTGCATAATCAAGGATATGAAATTGCCTCTCGGCTTTTAATTCCGCATGACTCAAACGCTCAACAAAGCGACGATGATCGCCATCAAGTTTGGTTAATTGGTTTTGCAGCTTATCAATTTTGTGAGTTAAAAAAGCAATAGCTTGAAGTAACAACCAATCATCTTCGTCATTATCATCTGGCTGGTTCTTTATGAGCTCCCACTCACTTAATTCGTTAACGAGTTGCTTATACTTTTGGCGATAAAGGTCTAACCAAAAATTGGCTATATCGGCAAATAGTAGAGACTCAAGGCGCTCTTTTAAAACTTTACTGCTCATAGTCACTCAGCTCTAACAAATGGTTAAGTTGAAGTGTTGGAAAAATAATTTCATCGTGTGCATAGGGAGCAAAGCCCGTATGCAAGTTATTGCCAGATGAAAACTCAACACTAATATTGTGGTTATTCCAAACCCAATCTTGTTGCCAGCTTACTTTAAGCCAGCCTTGTGAGAAGCCCCCTAAGTCAATCTGCTTTTGCCATGCAAAGCGAGAGATATATTGCCATGTGGCAGTAGCACGATGTTCATCAGCGAAGCGGTAATAACTATCTAGCCCCACCTGGAAAATATGGCCTTCATAATATTGATTCCAACTAGAGTTAAAACGTAAATAATCCAAGCTGCTCCAATCATCATTAGAACCGGAAGAAACACCAAAGTTAAGGTAGTTATCGACCCAGGGCTGATATCTATATTGGTAGAGCCCTAACCAACCAGATGAATGATTTTCTCTGTAAAAATTAAAAATACCTGAGTTAAGCTTATCATCAGCGAGGTAGTCAGCTAAATCAGCGCTGCTGTAGCGAACATAAGGAGTTATTTGCCATTGATGGCGATGCACTGAGTCTTGTCGCCATATTTGGCCAATACTAATGCTGGCATCAATCGCGTATTGACTATCAAATTGCTCTCGGCTCATTTGCCAGCGACTATTAATTTGGCTATCAATATACCAAGGCGTTGTTTCATCCTCCCAAGAGTAATATCCATTTAAATTAATAATATCAGTTTGCGTATCACTGAATGAGTAATATCCCTCTAACTGATACCATTGATTATCATCATTTATCCGAATTCTAGCGCCAATATCAGTTTCTTTGCGGGTGGGAATATCTTCAGCGCTTTGAAAAATTTGCTGTTGATCATAACGAGCAAAAACTTGCCAGTTGAGTTCATCTGCGTGTAGTTCTGTTTGCTCCTTAACGATTTCTACTTTTTCAGGCGCTTGATAGGTGATCAACTCTGGCAGGGCAGCTTTAGTCTGCGAGTAAGCAGAAATTTTATTGTTATGTTCGCTTAACTGCCAACTGTATAGGCGGACATATTCCAACTTTTCAGCTTTAACTTCGATTTTTCCTGCAGGATGAAAAAAGCGACGTTCTGTTCGTCTTTGTTCGTCGATTTCTTCCAACTTGATCAGCCTGTCGGTCCGATAAAGTTGCTATTAGCGGTGTGTCCGGTATTACCGTGTAGAATAATAACTTGGTTGGTAGCTCTAAGTGCTGCCATTTTCCGGCTAGATATTGTTCTGCTTCTATTGTTAAGTATTGCGATAGGTAAGGGTTGAGCCATCTAATACTGATTATGTTGTTATCGAGCTCTTGCTTAGTAAAAGTAAATGGCACACTTTGTTGTTGTGAAACTGACCAGGTTTTCAGTTCATTAGCTAGGCGAAGTGAAACATTTGCGACATTGTCTCGTGCTAACTCTGCAGTAGAGAAGTGAAATTTAAAACGGATTTGTTGTCCAGCAGTTTGAGCTAGATCAATATGCAAAGTATGGAATGGTCGTAACTGTAACCCTTGCTCTGACGCAGACAGGGTGTTAAGCAAGGTAAAACGATCAGCAAAGCTACTTTGTGCAGGAGCTTGCATTTTAAATAGTCGAGTTCCAGCATAATCTAGCATGCTTTCAATAGGTTGCCACTGACCAAAACTTTCAATTCTATTCTGAATGAAGGTCGATCTAGCTGTTGCTGGTAAGGTCTCTAGACGTTGCAGTAGCTGAGTGTATTGATTGTCGTTTAAACGCCTTTTGCTTAATTGGTATAAGCCATTAATTAATAAGTCATACTGTGATGCGGTAGGTGAATAAACTAATGACATAAAGTCTATTGCAGTCAGGTTATTGGCAGCATCAGACTGGTAGTCAAATTGAGAAACTAAATCATTAGGGAGCAGGCTTACATCAAGATATGTCAGATGATCAGCGCTCAAAGTCAGAGTTTCTCCGACTTGCAAGTTTATAATTAAGGTTGCCGATATAGATGCTAGTTGCTGATTATCTATAAACTGAATATTTGCTGGAATATCACTAAAAATTGGCATCAATTTATGCTGATATTGGCTATCGGCTTTTAGCCAAGCCGTTTGATATTCACCATTTTGTTTCGCAGCTACCCGAGCTTTGATCGCTAAATGAATAGGGTGCGTAGCAGTAAATTTCCACGGTTTCTTATCACTTAGCACGGTATTTTGTATTTTGCCTTGTCCATCAATAAGTCCAGCTTGCTCAGCTGTTACTAAGTGGTATAAAGGGTCATTTTGTTTAGTATTTGAAACCAAACTTTGAAAATTTAGTGCTGCGAAACTTGGTTCTGCGATGTTTTGCTGATCAGACTGATGAGCTAGCCACGTCGCTAAACGATTTTTCTGCTGTTTAACAGCAAGCCTGATCAAGATTTTTCTACAATTGGAAATTGACGATAAATTACCAGCGCACAAGGCAAATAGTTTGTAGTCTTGATGTTGCTCTTGGTAAATTTTAATCAACTCTAAACTTGCAAAATGCTGCAATTGAGCCTGTTTTGCACTTTTGTATAAACCTTCTAGATAGCTATTTGCTAAATGAAATTGTTTTTGCTGCCTCAAAATATCAATTCTTGCTTGCCATGCTTTTTCCGCAACTTGATGGTTACTATGCTGGCTTAGCTTTTTCAAAAAGCGAAGGGCATCCAATGGCGCAGATTCTGCTAAATCATTAGCAGTCATTAGCAACTGTTCCCAATCTGTTATGTTTAATTGCTGCTGTGCGGGTGTATAAGGTTCAATTGAAGCTAAATAGTCCGCATGCTGCTTGTGCAAGTAGTTTTTAATAATCAGCTCTGTGGTAGGGCTCTTTGCACTTAACTTGTTCGGCTGCTGGTAGAGTACTTCATCCATGGGGATATCAGCTAGAGTTCTTGCGTATAGTGCAAAATCAATATGTTCCGTTGTGTTTTTAAGTGCTTGTATAGAAAGTGATTTTTCTTTTAAAGGCACAGAGAGTGTTAATGTTTGAAAGTGTTCTGTCGCTTTCAGGTTAACTAGCCAGCTTTGCTCACCTGCGGTGAATTTTAATTGTGTGTCATTGTTACTTTTTGCAATTAGGGTAAGCCAAGGCGTAGCTCGTTCTTTTGCCGTTAAATCAAACACTTGTGCAGATTGAGACAGAGCTGTTAAAAGTCTAGTCTGATGATTGATACGAGGGGAAAAATGGTGATCGACTAAACGCAGCTCAGCAAGCTCAGTGATGGTTTCACTTTTACTTTCTACAGGCAATTGGTTTCGATAGCTGCCAACAAGTTGTGAATCGATGCTCATCATCGAAAGCAAGTTATAGTACCGCTTTACGTTAAGCGGGTCATTTTCAGAAAAAACAGTGTTACTTAACGGCCCCAACGAGTGCTCTTGGTAAATTGATTTTAAATGATCATTGGCAGTATTTAGCCAATATGGCATTAGTTGCTTTTCTTGTTCTTTTGCGGCTGCACCTTCATCATAAATTGCGCGGTGGCTTTGCTCTATTTTAACCAGTGAATTTGTTGCGCTTTTAATGGTTAGGTATTGGTCGCGTCGATAGCCAAATAATCTGAGTTAACTAAACCAACATTCTTATCTGAATATTCAACAGCGAGACTATTAATCGTATTCACTTTTGCTGTTAAAACGTTATCAACATAGGCGTACACAACACCGTTTCGATCAGGAAGTTGCATATTCTGCCTAACAGATAGCTTTAATTTTTTTGCTGCAGGAAAAAACAGCGTAACTTCTTCATCTTTATGCAGTTGATAATAACGCTCATTGCCTTGCTGTGTGGTCAATAAAACAGATGGTTTTGCTAGTTTGAGTGCACGTCGAAAACTATCTCTTTTTGCTTGATAGTGACCGACAAGAGCCCTAAAGCTAGCGCTTTCGTCAAGGTGATTCTGAATGGCAATTATACGATTATGGCCTGTTGCCGGAAGCTGGCATCGTTTCGAATTACAAAGTAGATCCCGATGAACTTGTAAACGCTGCTGAATGTATTGTGTGTTTCCGGCGCTGATAATAAATTGATTTAATAAATCGGGATTTATCTCAAGCCAATGGCCTTCTGGTAGCCATAAATACTGATGCTGCTTGGCATCAAATTGCAACTCTTGAGTAGACGTTAAAGGGGCCAGTTTTGGCGTGGTTTGTAACCAAATAGGGGGCTCAAGAACCGCATGCTCAGGCTTAGCAGCATACACCATGTTGATGCTGAATAATGTAAAAGTGACTAAGGCTATTATGATATAAGGCATTGGCTAAACTGCTTTAAAAGTTGGCTATTAGTTATTAAACGCTCACGCATTTGACGGCTTAACTCGATATGAAAAAACTGGCTATTAACAGGCGCCATGTCGGTAAGTATATTTTTTGTCCCTCCGAGCTCAAAAACATCACGACCAAATAGCATAACATTAGAGCCTACTTGATTATTTAAACATTCAGATATTTTTACAGTTGCTTTTGACGGTGTTTTAGAGCCATTGCTAACAATGATATCTGCATTACGCCCTTGTAAAGTTTTTCGCTTTTCCTTTGCAAACCCATGTACCTGATAAATAGAAAAAGATTCTACAGTCTTAGCATAGGCAAGAATAAATGCATTCGCACTACTAACTTTGTATTTGCCAAAATCGAGTTTATTATTACTTTGATCAAGGGTATTTCTATGTTTTGAATTTGTGAGTAACACCTGACATTCAGCAAACACTGCCTTGGCTATTTTTAGCGTGTGTTTATCAAAATAGCGATGAGGTGCATAAGCAATACAGTTATTACCAGTCTTCTTATAATGAATCTCGCCACCGGAGGTAATTGTTTTTTTTGCTTTAAAAACACCATCCTTGTAATTGAAGTGTGTTAGTTCAGTGTTCGGTTTTAATAGCCAAGCATGAAAATCTTCTGTTAAATCATGCAAGCTAGTTTCCTCGGCACTGCATGCCGCCATAAAAGTGCAAAAAACCAGTAACATAGCATTAATTTTCATTATTCCACCACCTTACTTTTTGCTCTTGAGCAGGGTATTCATCTAGAATAGACAGCCAGATTGTTTCTGATGACTCGATTGTTATTGAGTGTAAAGTATCTATATCACTTGATACTAAGTGCGTGACACTTGGATAGCTATTCAGTCGGCTATTCTTTGGGTGAATCAAAAAAGCATTAATTAGTTCAGATGGATAAAGCTGATATTTTTGCTTTTTAATACTGTATTCGCTTGTGAGTCCTGACTTGTATTTTGCTCTTTGTTTGACACTAAGTTCAACGGGAGCCTTATTATTTGATTTAGCAACTTTGAAAACAAGACTAATAGGGCGCTGATACTTATCAAATCTGAGTGTTAGAGGAGTCTTTTTATTTAGTTGGTACAGGCGTTGTTTAACCCAATACGATTACCATACCAATTTTGATACATTGAGCGAGAACTGTCTTGGATTTGCTGTAGTTGTGAAACAGATAAATCCGCCATATTAGCTTCTTTAGCACTATTACCCTTTAAACGATAAATTAGGCTGTTATCTTCAGAGTTAATATACGGCGTATAATTATTCTTATTATAAATACCGTAGTTAAAAACCTGAGCGGGTTGTTTAGGTAAATAGTACTTATTGGGGCTTAGTGTCAGTGCTACATTTGAAATTGGTAGCTGATCAAATAGTTCCCTAGATTGATAGTATGTGACTTGTGGATCTAACTCTGCTGGTGGCGTGAAAGTCCGAATATTCGAAAAGTGCCCCATCAATGTAAGTTCATAATGATTATTGGCGCGCTGTTCATACCACGCAGCGATATCATGAAAGTTTGTAGGTGATTCTGTCACCAAGCCGTGAGTTAAGGTTCTTTGGTAGTTAAAATCAGCAAAGCGGGATTTCAGACGAACATAGACATCTTTATCTGCCTTGACTTCGACTCGCCTTGCATTCTTTGGCGAGCGCAAATAGTAAGTTACTAACATACCAACATCTTGACGTTGCGTGTTTTCGGCAATCAAACGATCAAACTCTGAAGCTTGTCCTTTCAATGTCACAGAATAGCTCTCGATTTGCTCGTTACTTTCATCAAACAAGGTGACATTTAGTTGGCTTGTTTCAAGAGCTCGAACTTCAATATTTAAATGGCTTTGCGATTCAATATCAAAACTGACAGAGGATTGGTTGTTAGCCAAGTAACTGCCTGAGTAACTAGTTAAGATTGCATTACCAGATAATGTTCGCCATTGCGTTAATAAATTATCTTCGCTGCAGATTGTGACTAAGCCCGGGTTAAGAGGCTCAGTTTGATAACTATTAGCTTCGTCTATTGCACTAAAGTTTACAGGTAAAGGAGGGGAAAACTGTAGTTTGTCATACCAAATTAACGAAGGAAGCAGCCCTTGTTTGTCTGTTTTGAATATCAGGCTATCGGTTTCCTCTAAGCGAATACTCGCGCAAAGACCCGGTTTCGTGAAATAAGAGCCTAGATCATGTTGCTGTTCACTAAAGTCATATGTGACTACATTGTAGGGTAAACTTTCATACAATATGTCTGATTTAAAATCTATGTCAGGAATTCCCTGTGGTGCAATCTTTTGCCACCAAAAGGCCATCGCATTTCTAATCTCTCCATCAGTTACAGTATTTTCTCCCATAGTAAGGTAATCAGTTGCTCGTCTGCGTCTTTCTAAAAGACGCTTTAGCCAGCTGTTAAGCGGATCAATATTTTGTTCTGGAGTTTTAGCGTGGACCCTAACAACCACACCCTGTAGGTTAGTTTGTTCAGGAATAAGGGTTAAATCTAGGCTCGCAGCATTAGGGTAATCTTTAATAGGTAAATAAAAAGATTGACCAGATGCGACGTTCAATGATTGTTTGTTTTCGATTATTTGTTTTACTTGTTGCTCTTGCGAGTTTGTAACCAATTTAGATGCATGATGGTAAACCTTGTCTAAAATGACATCTCCTTCTTGATCATATAGCACGTATTTAATTGCATAATTAACCGGTTGTTCAAGTACAACTGACTGATCAAACACGGCATTTGATAAAATGCGTAGTGAGTGAGTACGTTGATTTGAAAACGTAAACTGTAGTGGCTTTTGACTACTAAGCCACTGTACATTTGAACGTGTTTCTTGACTAGTACGCGCATCAATGGGTTCAGCGGAATTGATCCATACCATTATGTTTCGTGAGAAATAAAAAAGTGCCACTAAAGCAATTGTGATTGCTAAAATAGCAAGTAGGCGTTTAATTAAGTACATATGCGCCTCCAGCCATAATGCTATTAAATAAGCTCAGATCAATAAGCTGGTTATTGGTTGGATTGTAGATTGCCACAATATCGTTATTGTACTTAATCATAAGCGCGTACTTGTCTGCATTTTCCAGCTTAATGGTGTGTAAAGAGCAGTCTTTAATTTGCTCGCAGAAACCGCTTAATGATGTTAAACGCTGATGAGCTATATAGTTTTTAACGAGAGTTTGAATTCGTTGCTTTTCTTTAGTCGAGATTGCTTGCCAGTTTAGTGGCGACAAGGTAGCCAGATTTATAGTTTTTACCTTTGTATTGGTAGATATTGCCAATAATCGTTGCAATACGCTGTTTTGGTCGATTGAAAATTGTTCTTTAAAGTCTGATGCCAGCCATAATGTTGCCAGCTCACTATTGCTATTAAATTGTTGGTATCCTGATTGAGGTGAGCTGCCTATTTCAAGACCTCGCGTTGATTTTTGTCCTGATACTACTTGATATTCAACCCCTAAGTTATTCAGTTTTCCGTCGATTTGTTTCATTAGTGGCGAGGCCACATCGCTGATGCGCGTAGCTGAGAATGCAATTGCATTTGGGCGTACCCATGACGGCGCGCTATGGCTGCGGATTTGAATGTGTAAACTAGGCTGATTAGCTGTAAAGCGCAAATAGCTTTGATGAATAACATTAAATAAAGAGTCAATATTATCAGCCCCAAGTACATTAGCTTTAGGGTGCGCATAAGGGTGAGCCCCCGCAATTAATAAATTGGCAGTGTTTGCCTCGGAGAATAATTCAGCTGCAAAACTCAGCGTATTACTTTCAAATAAAGGCCTTGGTACACTGAGTGTGATAGCTTCATGAGCAGTCAATTTAAAAGCGTAAAGCCCTTGTCCTTGTGAGCGTGCTTCATTATTTTTAAGTGGGCTTAACAATAGATATCGACCACTGCTATTGTTGATTAGTTGCAATTGATAGTTAAGTAGTTCGGTTGTGCCATTGATTTGCTTTAACTGATTAAGCTTGTCTTCTGTCAGTGGGGCATTACCTATCTGTGTAATTAATTTATAGAGTGGCTTTAAAACTTCATACTCCCACAGCGCTATTTGGCTTTCTGATAGAGGTTGATACTCAAAACTACCTTTTTTACTAATTTGATAAGCAAACTCGTCAACAATAGTATTTATTTCTTCATTGATAACGCTAATTTGGGGGGTATTGTACTTATAGTTATCGCGATAAATGTTAGCCAAAATATTAGTATAGTTAGCACTATCTAAAAATAGTTCAAGCATAGAGCCCGAGTAATTCGCTGTTGGCAAACTGCTTTGTGTTGCTGCACCAAAATAAGTTGCCTCACTGCCTATAAATTGGTGAATGTCTCTTTGGCTAATTGAAGTTGGTAGTTGGTTATATATCCAATATTGGCTGTCGAATTTATTAGAAGGCTTTTCAACTAGTGCTGCCGTGAAGCGATTAGCTTCTCGAATTTGTAAGATTTCGTCACTTTGTAGTGCGTCAATGAAAGCTTGATAATAAAAGCTTTGTTGATCTTCCGTTGCAATCGTCTTTTGTGGCGTTTTAGCAGTGCCAAATAACATTGCTTTATTATTCATATGTTGAAAAATCAAGCTTGCAGAGTCACTCGCTAGACTTTCTGTAATTGGATAGGGAATAGTTATCAACAAAGGAGACTTTGGCGTTTTATTAAAAATAAATAGCCCTCTTTGCTGACTTTCGTAGGTATCTACCAAGTAAACATATTGCTCATCACTTTCAAGCGAAAAACCCAGCTCGCTAAATAAATAACCAAACTTTGCTATGGGTTGCTTGTTCTCAAGTGCTTGATTTAACTGGTAAACAGCATACTTAAAATCATTAATTGCTTGATTAGCTTTATAACTACTGACTGTTACTTTATCTGTCCGAGTTGTGTATAAGTAGCTCTTATATTGGCTTACTTGTTGATTTAAGGTGATGACATGTGGATTGTCGATATCTGAATGTACATCCTGATTAGACAGCAAAGAGGGCACTAACATCACTAAGAAACCTACAGTAATAGCGAAAATGCCGCCAATTACCGAAGTTTGAAATGTTGCTCTGATTACTAATCCAAGCGCATTCTTTTGATATATTTTTAGTGCCAGTAGAGTTGCAAGCATGTAGCCAAATGCAAATGTGTCTGTCACTTTTAGCGTAGGAAAATACCAAACAACGACATAATTCAGTATTAACTTATAGACAAAGCCTATAGTGAAGAAGAACATTAATAGTCTGGCACCCTCAATGTTCGCATGTCTTAGCCGAGTAAAATGCACCAATGAGCTACCAATTATTAAAATAACGGCCGTTTCTATAAAAGAAGTTAAAAGCTTTGAAGGCTGAGTTAATTGCAGTGCAAGTAATGCCGGTAGCATTATTCCATTGAACTCCCAGCCGTACTTTATATTTGCTCTGGAAGCAATAAATGCAGTGATGACTAGTATGATATATGCTTTTGGTGCCGCGATGATTGAAGCGGCAACGGCTTCGTACATAATGCCCAAATTAGCAATACTAAAATTAGTAAAAGGCATTAAGACAAAACGAACTAGCAAGAAAGTGATAAGTAATTGAATGAAAGTTACTTTAAGCCCGTACTTAAACCCTCCGTTCCACATCACGTTCGATGTTAGTGCGATAATAATAAGGCCTAAAGAATAAAGCTGAGATGCATAATCAAAAGTAATATCCCATTGGCTTAACTGAGCGGCAATTAAAGGCCAAAACAATGTGTCCATGCAGACACGCACAAGAATACTAAGCAAGATTATGGCGAAAAAGCGATCCCGCCCAAACATTTCTCCATAGCCAAACTTTTCCATCATATAATGAGCACTAAAGCGCATTAATGCATAAACAACGATTGCCTCGATAATAATAACCGCAGCTGAGGTTGGGCTAATAATCAGTAAAGGGACTAGGTAGCCTGGTACAACAAGCCCCGTCAGAGGGAAACCAAAACGCAAATTTAACAAGCAGACGACCGCAGTACCTACCCATACGGTAGTAATAACAGACTGGCCTAAGCCTGTGCCTGCAGGAAAAAGCGCGAGTACAAAGTCCATTAACTTTGGTCCTCTTTAGTGGCTTCTTGCTCGTCTATGACAGCATGGTTATCAATAAATTCAAATAAGATACCTGATACTTGAAATGGTTCGCCTGAGGCAGTTTGCGAACTGTCGGTGTTCAGTGCTTTAATACTTAGCGTATAGTTTCGGTTATTAAGTTTGGCAGGTAAACTTATCTCAGCTTTGTTTAACGTCACATAACGAAGTTTGCCCTTGGCAACCTCAGTATCCAGTTTGCAACAGCGGCATAATAGATCTAATGCAGTCATCTCAAAGACAGCAATTTGATGTTGTTTTGCAAATTGCTCTAATGCGGCATTCGTCTGAATAACTTGGCCAAATAAGTTAAACAAAATATTAGCAGAACGAGTGTGGCTGAATACCATTTCTAAAGTTGTCATTTTTTGCTCCATTTCATCAATAGAGCGCTTAACTCGCTGGCTCGTAGGTTCATGCAGTCTCAAGTTAAGTAGTTGGTTAATTAGAGTTTTATTTTTTCTCTCTGTGGCTTTAAAAATATGGTAATGGAATAGCAATTCAGCGACTTGAGCAGCAAATCTATTAACATTCTTTTCAAAGGCTTGTTGATTGAACTGCGTATTTGGGATCACTGAAAGTGCCCAGAAACCGCGTACATCACCGGCATAAACAAGCGGTACCATAAATTCAATTTCATTCGCACTAACATGTTTAAAAAAAGGTCGAGTTATTTGCACAATCCCCAATGACTTTAACGCATTACTGTAGGGCGTTCGTTGATAATCTCTGCGCATTTCTTGTATGTCATCTAAATTACAATTCATTGCACGAATTTCTACAACTCGGTGATCATCTTCTTTGCGAGCAAGGAAAATTGATTTCTCTAAGTCTAATTGTTGACTAATTAACTGAATAATAGGGTCCCAAGGCGAAGCTTGATCTATAAAGCTTTGTGGTATGAAGCGTCCCATCATCTTTTGTTGGATATTATTTACCACAACATTAAGCTCTGCATCCTCTGTTACTTTGCGGACAACTAGGATCCAGAGAAGGGTGATAAAGGTAAGTATAATGTACTGGCCTATTGGGATATAAATCTGCATTGATTCAACGAAAAAATAACCAATTGTGCACCAGACAAAAATACTCATGAAGGCAATGAAAAATGAGTAAAAGAGTGATAGTTTCTGAAAACTAAAAAGCAGAACCACCACTAAAATTAATTCAATAACAATAGAGTAGGTTGGTTTTAGCAGTGTTACTACAGTGTTCTTATCAATACTGTCAGCCATGTAAGCCGTGAGTAATAGTGGGTCATGTAAGCCGTTAAGTTTTGGCGCGTGTATTTGCACGTTAAATGAGGAAGCTTTTTGACCCACAATGATGACTTTATTTTCTAATTGTTCACTCATAACATCAAAGTTAAGCACTCTTTGAGCACTAAATTTTGGTAAAGCGGCCACGGCGAGCTTAAAGTCAATCAAGGCTATTTGATTATTTTCATAATCAAATATTTCTTGCCAAATACTTATGCAATTCAAACCCTCTTGAGAAGGAATTTGAATCTGATAGGTTGCCCAAGCAATTACATGAGGGACACAATAGCTTTTGTTTGAGTACGGATAGAATACATTGTCTATCGGTAAGGGCTGCAAAGGTTCATCGGCTAAGACAATAATCGCTTTTGGTTTATAATCATGAAGTTTACTTACCAGCTGCTGGTGATTATTGCTCAAATTATCACTGTTGACTAATACGATATTAGTTTGCTGTGTTTGACCAAATGGCTCAAGTGCTTGGTATAAAAAAGCATTACTTGCCTGAAATAGGTTCAGTAAATTGCTGAACATTACAATCGCAAATAAGCTAACTGTTAACCAAAACGCACGTTGGTGCCTCAATCGTAACAATTGTTGAAATACAGCCACTACTCCTCCTTAGTCAAGTAAAGTGAAAGTGAGCTTTATACTCGTATCATTACTTGCAGAGACTTTTAAAAAGTCAAATCCATGCATTTTACTGGTTTGCCATTGCTTATTTTCAAGACTGATTGGGTTTTGCCAAGTGATCATCGCGATATTGTCTAAGCGCGTTATTGCTTCGCCATTACTTGGCGCATATTGTCTAAATTGAAGCTTAATACCACGAGGCGGTAAGTTTTTTGTAATTAAGGGTAAAGTCGTCAGAAGGTAAGCTGAAATCATGGCTAAATACTTGCCACGAGTTATCACCTCCGTTGCTGATAACAACTTCATTTTCCGAAAAAGTAAGGTCATCAATTTCGGTTGTATAAGTCAACAAGCTTTCTAGCTTGCCACCATTCTCAGATTGTAAGTAGCCATATAATGAGAAATCTTTACTCAATAATGGCGCCCCATTTTCGTCAATCAATTCCATCACTCGCATAGTGTGTCTAAAAGGAATGATTGAAGGGGTATTGTCAAACTCATCGCGGCTAGAGCAAAGAGCTTGAATCCCAGCGTAGGGTTTATCGGTGCAAGGAAAAACGCTATCACTAGTATGATCCCAGCGACTTACCTCAAAAGCTTCTGAGTCGTTATCCCAGTCTTCGAAATCGCCGAATACCATGATGTCTCGGCCTAAAATACTATTGCTAAGCTCACCACTAGTCACTTCAATATTAGACAAGTATGCAGCGGATGATGGTGCATATTGACGTAAGTCAATTATGTCACTGCTACTATCGAGTGTAACGGTCACTTGTGAAGTACGCTTTGTTGCTTGGTCTTTAGAGAAATATACTTCAGCATAATTGTCACGCGGTATTAACGTTACCGAGTCATCTGAGAACTCTGCTAGACGGCGCACTAAATAGTTACTTAAAAAGCCAGTGGTAAAACGAGGCTTGTAGTCTTCAATGTAAATAGGGTAAGCAAAGGCACGATTTACTGTTTGTGTGTCTGCGTTTAGGTCAATCATCACCGCAACACCTAATAGAGTGTCTAATCTAGGTTGATCAAACACAAAGTTACCTAAGCCGAGTACTGCAGGAATATCATTATAAACAGCAAAACCCTGAGCAACGTGAGGGTGATGAGCTATTAATAAATCAGTATTTTGCGAAGAAAGAGCTTGGAACCGACCGTCTATATAACTTGTTGGCGAGTAACTATATTCATCACCGCCATGCATTTGTGCAATTATAAAATTATTAGAATCAAGCGCTTGTAGAGTATCATTTACTGCATTTGCATTGGTAAGATTTGCCGCTCCTCCTTTACTCTGCTCTGCAACATAATTAAATTCATGCTCATCTCCAGTGATAGAGGTTGCAGCAAAAAGTGTTAAGTTAATGTCCCCAAGACTAGCATTCACGGGTGCAAGAGCGTCAGTGTCATTTATTCCAGCACCACTGTGTAAGAACCCCGCATTTGCAACTTCTATAAGTGTGTCTTCAAGACCCGATTGTAAATAGTCATACACATGGTTATTACCGAGCCCCAAATAATCAACGCCTATGGCTGAAAGTCCTTGGAGTGAATCAGGTAAAGAAAAAAAGCTAAACTCTTTTGTTGGATGAACGGTACTAGGGTTGCTTGTTACTGGTGATTCAAAGTTAACGGAAGCAAAGTCTGCATTTAAAAATAGCTCAGCAACATCGGCAGTAATTGCAACACTATCTGCCCCAGCTGTTTCAGGGCGAATAAGTGCATTTTTAACATCGGGGATGTTTGTTCCCATAGTCGATAAGCTTGGATTTAAATAACGGCGTCCAAACATAGTATCTCCAGCAAAAATCAGGCTTTTACTGTTTTGAGCTTTTGTTTCTAATTGTACTTGAGAAGTTGCATAATTTGGTTGATTAACGATAACCCCTGCTTTTGCAAAGTAACCGTTTTGTTGCACCATTAAGGCATGGTTACCATAAGGCAAATCGCTAATGTTAACTTTGCCATTGGCATCTGATGTGTAGCTTTGTCCTGCGACTTTTATGACAACATTGCTTAAATTGGCTTTACTCTCATCCACCACTGATAGGGATAAATCAGCCTTACCAGCAAGTAAAGTTTCTCTAGCACTGATGGAATCTTGTTTTTGCTCTTGCGGCTTATCTTCATCAGGGTCTTTCACTTTACATGCTGTTAAGGTTAAACATGAAATTATAAGTAAATAGTTGATAATCTTTTTCAAAAGGCAAGCCTCGTTATCATTTTTTTTACATTGTATAGGTCAATATTATTATTGCTATATTGTATCTTTGTTGGTTATCGGGAACAATAACCGCTGGCTCTGAAAATTCAGATATTTCTTAGTCCGTTGAAATTTAGCAAAATAAATACGTCTTAAATTGAAGTTTAGCTCAAAAAAATGTTTTTTTTCAAAAATATAATTTGTTTACTAGGGTTTAACAAATATGATGCCAGAGTTAAAGAATAAATTTGTAATCGACTAAATGAAGATGAAAAAAAAGGCCATTAAATGGCCTTTTTGTGCGTATGGGCTTTCACAAAATGAAAGTTAGAATTTGTATTTAACACCGAACATAGCAACAACTGGGTCAATTTCTACCGTTGAAGTTAATGCCTTTGCGCCGTCAGCATAAACTGTTGCGTCTGTATCGATGTCGATTAGTGAAACCATGCCATGTAGGTTCCAGTTTTCACTCATCATGTAGTTAAAACCAGCTTGAGCTGCAAAGCCAAATGAATCATCTAGTTTCACTTCTACATCGTCAGTACCTAATGTTGCTTTTAAAGCCGCAGAAGGTTTCTCATCAAAGAAGGTTGTATAGTTAATACCTACACCCACAAAAGGACGGAACTTATAAGTTGAGTCTAAGAAGTGGTACTGGGCGATTAGTGATGGTGGTAATTGCTTAATATCGGCAATTTTATTGCCCGCTAAGCCACCAGTTCCTTGAACATCATGGCTAAATGGTGTCGCTGCAACTAATTCAAGAACCCAGTTGTCATTAAAAGAGTAATCAATCGTAATACCTAATTGGGTATTGTCATCGCCACGAAGTCCTAACGTTGGCGCTTCATTGATTTTTGAGCTGTCGTTATCAGGGTTTACATTAATTGCACCTACATTCACGCTTAAGTTTGCGTTTGCAACAGGAGAGAGTGCTAATAGTGAAGTAAGTAATGCAATGCTTAATTTAGTTTTCATGTTGTTCTCCGCGAACTACTTGTCTTATTTGGTTGAGGCTATTATTACTAAGTTGCAGCGGACAAAACCTGTTCTAGATCAAAGTTTCAAAAATGTTTGAACTAAGTGAAGCCATTTTTTGATTTAGATTAAGTTTTTAAATGGGAAGATCAAAAAAAGATTGACTCTTATTGACTCTATATTCAGTTGCGGCTGGTAAACTAACGGTGTTATTTGCTTATTAGGTGTTTTGCATGGCTGATCCTCAGCACTTATTTCTTCATGGCTCGATTTCAAAAGCGCTACTTAAATTAGGTATCCCGATCATCTTAATCAATATTTTGCAGTCGGCTTATCAACTGACCGATGCATTTTGGGTAGGCCGCTTAGGGGCAGAGCAAGTAGCTGCCGTTTCTGTCAGTATGCCGGTCACTTTTTTAGTGATTGCTATTGGCTCTGGGTTGGCAATGGCGGGTGCTATTTTATCCGCTCAATACATGGGAGCGGGTCAGCAAGATAAGGTTAATCACGTTGCTGCCCAAACTATGTTAATGGTGACAATTACCGCAACCATACTTGGCTTAATAGGCTATATGCTTTCACCATATTTTTTGACTTTATTAGGTGTTGAAGATCAAGTGTTTGGTGATGCCCTTAAATTTATGCATGTATCTTTTATCGGCGTTGTGTTTGTATTTATTTATGCCATGTTTCAAGCATTAATGCGTGGTATAGGGCAAACCAAGGTGCCGCTCTATATTGTAAGCGGTACTGTGTTACTCAATTTTGTGCTTGACCCCTTACTGATTTTTGGTTTTGGTGACTTTTCGGGTTTTGGCGTAATGGGCGCTGCATTAGCCACACTTATCACGCAAAGTTTAGCGGCTGCAATCGGGGTATGGGTGTTTTTGCGAGGGCGTCACGGCATTCAACTTAAACTCTCTAGTTTTAAACCAGACTGGCAGTATATGAAGCAAGCCTTCTTTTTAGGAGCGCCAGGCTCGGTTGAACTCTCTGCGCGAGCCTTTGGTTTAATTATTATGTCGTTTTTGGTAGCTAGCTTTGGTACGCACACGATTGCCTCTTATGGTGTTGGATCTAATATTTTACAAATGGTGATGATCCCGGCAATGGGTCTTTCAATGGCTGTTTCGACTTTGGTTGGTCAAAACATGGGGGCGGGAAATCCACAGCGTGCAGCACAAATAACACGATTAGCCTCACTTTGGGGACTGCTGGGCCTGACAATAGTGGGTGTTGTTGCTTATCTGTTTGCTGAATACTTGGTGGCTTTTTTCATTCCTGATGATGAGTCTGTGATAGCGGGTGGTGCAGAGTTCATTCGGGTTATGTGCTTAACTTGGGGCGGAATAGGCGTGCAGCTTTGTGTAGTCGCTGCATTTAGGGCTTCAGGCAACATGCTAAATGCGATGGTTGTGTCACTGCTTTCACAATGTGTTATTCAATTTCCTGCCGCGTATATTTTGTCTAAGCATACCTCTCTTGGACCGCAGGGGATTTGGTATTCGTTTGCTATTACGAATGTACTTGTGGCGATTATTACTTATCTTTGGTTCGCAGCTGGTCGTTGGCAACGAACACAATTAACCAAAGAAGACAAAGACATTGCCAAGGTAACTCAAGAAACCCTTATTGAAGAAGGAAATCATTAATTTAAGTTTCACACTGCGGTCATAATCTCTCGTTGTAATAACCTAAGCTTTCTAACTGATTAGGGTTATTATGAGTTTGATATCAAATGCAGAGTTAGTAACGCACCAGTCGGTGCAATCTGAGGTGGTTGAAACATTACAAACCTTGCTCCGATTTAAATCGGTAACGCCCGCTCAAGCTGGTGCAATTGATTGGCTTGAAGGTAACTTAAGCCAGCTCGGCTTTGATTGTGAGGTATTTAGCTTTAATCATGTTACTAATTTAATTGCTAAAATCACCTTTGGTGAAGGCCCTATCGTTGCTTTTTCTGGCCATATTGATGTGGTCCCTGCTGCAGAAGGTGATTGGCGAGTTGATCCTTTTAGTGGCGAGATAGTCGATGGCAGTGTCTATGGCCGTGGCGCAGCAGATATGAAAGGCGGTGTTGCTGCGATGCTTTGCGCAACAAAACGTTTTTTAGCGCAAAATAGCAATAAACGCGGCACATTTTACTGGTTAATAACCTCAGATGAAGAGGGCGAAGCTGAATACGGATCCTTATTAATTGCTGAGCGTCTAGCCAAACAAGGTGTTGTGCTAGATGGTTGCCTAGTTGGCGAGCCGACGAGTCATCAGCATGTGGGTGATACCATTAAAAATGGCAGAAGAGGCGCGTTGTCTGCTCGATTATCTATTCAAGGTAAAGCTGGGCATGTTGCTTATCCAGAAAACACCATAAACGCTGCACATTTAAGTGCAGAGGTTGTGAAGCGCTTAACGGCAATTAGCTGGCACAAAGATGAAACAAGTTCGGCTACAACACTGCAAGTGACCGGCATTAATATAGCCAATGTGGTCGATAATCTTGTTCCTGCTCAATGTGAGCTCACGTTTAACGTACGTTATAGTCATGGCTACAAAAGTAAAGACATCAAAGAAGAAATTCAGTTTGCATTGGCAGATTTAGCATCGCGGCTAACGCTTGTTTGGGAGCGTCCGTGCGAATCATTTTATACCTTGCATCAGGCGAGCAATTGCTTGTTGCAGCAGCTTGAACAAGCCGTGCATGAAGTAACAGGCAGCTTCCCTATGCTTAGTACCAGTGGTGGCACATCAGATGGGCGATTTTTTGCCAATGAGCACACGCAAGTGATTGAATGTGGCGTGCGAAACCATACCATTCATCAAGTTAATGAGCATGTTCCTATCGCAGATTTAAAAACTATTGAGCAAATATACTTAGCTGCGCTTAGAAATATCTTTAATTAAAAAGAAAAAGTCGGCGAATATGCCGACTTTTTTAAGCTATTTTATAACGACTATTCGCGTGGCTGCCCTAAGTATCGTTTGGCTTTACTCGCTTTTACTTTATCTAAGTCGACAAGCACTAACCCATCAATGCAATTATTGAACTCAGGGTCGATGCTAAAACTTAAAAACTGTACGCCTCCTGCCTCGCAAAGCTCTGTGTATTGTTTGAATAAGGTTGGGACTTGCGCACCAATATTGGCAAGCACATGCTTAAGTTCAACAAAATCTTCTTTAATATCATCCCCAGCAAATAACTGAGCACATTGTTCTTTTTGTGATTCGGTATGGCGATATTCATTATTGGGGATAGCTAACACTTGTTTAGCACCATAATAATGCTGGTAATAATGAACGAGTAGTGATTTAGCTTGCTCGGGGAGTGCGTTAGATACGCTAACTGCGCCAAACAAATAGCGGTATTGCGGGTAGCGGTTCACAAATGCGCCAATGCCAAACCACAAATAGTCTAGGCTCTTTCTACCCCAGTATTTGGGTTGCACAAAGCTGCGACCGAGCTCAATGCCCTTTTCAAAATACGGCGCCATATCATCGCTGTAGCTAAATAGGCTATCGGTGTATAAACCTTTGCGGCCATGTTTTTCTATAATGTCTTGTGCGCAGGCAAGTCGGTATGCGCCGACTAGTTCAAGTTGCTTAGCATCCCACAGAACGAGGTGTTGATAATCCATGTCGTATTTATCTATATCACGGCGTTTACCACTGCCTTCACCGACTGCCCGAAACGCAATTTCACGAAGTCGTCCTAGTTCACGGAAAATCGGTGAGCTACCACAGTATTGATATAAATAAATTTTCATACCATCAGAGGTTTCACCTAATAGCTCACACTCTTCAATGGCTTTTTTAAGGTCTTTCGTTGCTTCAGGACTGGCAATGGGGGTTTGCGTTTTTAACGGCAGAGGTTTTTTTGTGATAAGTCGATACAGTTGTTTTCTTATCAACTGAGCTATTTCTTTATCTTTTAAATTTTCAATTAAATATGACTCAGGTGGGATGGACGCGCCAATTTCAAACTCTAATGATTTTTGTCGTTGTTTGAACATCTCTTTGACTAATAACAAACTGGCTAAGGGTTTGTAGATTATTGAGGTGCCGTAGAATAACGGGCTGTTTTTCGCTTTGATGTAAATAGGCAAAATAGGTGCGTTGGCTTTTTTTGCCATACGTAAAAAACCGCTGTTCCACTTACAGTCTTTAATGCCCGTTGGACTTAAGCGCGATACCTCACCTGCAGGAAAGATTAATAATGCACCGTCTGATTTTAAGTGTTGCTGGATATTAGCGAGTTCTTTCTTTTTACTTGTACCAGAGAGGTTATCAACGGGAAGGAGTAACGAGTGCATCGGAGTGATTGACATCAGCATGCGGTTTGCAACGACTTTTAAGTCGGGGCGTACACTTGATAAGACTTTTATCAGCGCTAATGCATCAAGAGAGCCGATAGGGTGGTTAGCGACAATAACGACATTACCTTCACTTGGTATATGTTCCATTTGTTTTGGCTTGTAGCGCGTGTCAAAGTCAAGCTCATCAAGCACTTGCTCTACAAATTCAAGCCCCTGTAAGTGTGGGTATGCATCACCAAAGGCAACAAACTCTTGCTCATGTAATAAATAACCTAGGCCTTTCTTTACTAAACCTTTTACTTTTGGCGAATTTTCTAATTGTGGTAAATTTGCTTCTATTACTTTATCAACACTGATCATACAAACCTCAAACATAAACGCATTTAGCGATGAGGTTAGGGTAAGAGTTCGCTGTGACAGTTAGGTTGCAGTTGTGTGACTTTTTAAAGAGCGCTTCGTGTTCGAGGCTAAAATGGAGAAGACAATGATTTTACTTGTAGCTGTAACAGGTCGAGATTGCAGCCAATTAATTGCCCGATTACAAGCGTTATTACCAGAGATTGACGTACAGCTTTGGTCTGAGTGCACAGACTACGAAGCCGTAGAGTTTGTACTGGCCTGGAATGCGCCCGCTGATTTATGGCCTAAGCTGGTAAATTTAAAAGCAGTTTCTTCATTTGGTGCAGGCGTTGATAGCATCGACTTAACAAAGATAGCAGCGCATGTTCCTGTTGTTAGAATTGTTGATGATAACCTTGCTAATGATATGGCAGAGTATGTATTGGGTCATGTATTGGCGCACAAGCTGAGACTCAAAGAATATTATTTAAAACAATCAGCGGGTACTTGGAAGCCAAAGCGAGCGTATTCACATCAACATGTGGGTATCTTAGGTTACGGTGAACTAGGCAAAGCCTGTGCAAAGCGTTTACTCGCAAATGGTTTTCAAGTGAGTGCTTGGTCTAATAGTGAAAAACACGACGTTGAAGTAAGCACCTATTACTCACAGCAGGGGTTAGATGACATGCTTGGTCAAATTGATTATCTCGTGTGCTTACTACCACTTAACCAACACACTCAGGGCATTATCAATAAATCACTGCTGGGTAAACTACAAAGCCATGCGGTGCTAATTAATGTTGCCAGAGGCAAACATGTTGTCGATGAAGATTTACTCGAGGCACTTAATAGTGAGCAATTACGTGGCGCCACCCTTGATGTATTCAGCGAAGAGCCTTTACCTCAGGCGCACCCTTACTGGTCTCATCAAAAGGTGACCTTAACGCCTCACTGTGCTGCAATTTCAGATTTAGAGTCTGTCTCGTTGCAAATTGCAGGTAATGCTAAAAGATTAACTGAAGGTAAAGAACTAATAAATCAGGTTGATAGAACAAAAGGTTATTGACACATTGTAAATTTGTTTAATAAACGTCTTGTTAACATCTGTAATTTTGCTATTCTGGAGTTGCTCAATAAAAAAACAATAATAAAAGAGGCGTTATGAAATCTAATCAAAGTGGAGCTAAATTTAGTCTGGTCGTCGTGTCAGTTATCGTTTTAGGTGTGTCAGCATGGTTTAACCAAGCTAATGCATCGGAGCAACCAGTTCAGGACATTGAAGTTAGTCAATCATAACCACACAGCATGCTCATCGAGTGCAGCACGTTTAGATGCTGCACTTTAATCGCTTATTCAACTAACTTCTTTTTGAGTGGATTTCTCTGTTCTCGTGTTTCTTCTCGTCAGATTTTTTAATCATCACATACGTTGCACCACTACCACCATGATGCTTAAGAGCACTGTGAAAGGCTAAAACCGCTGGAATTTCTTGCAGCCACTTATTGGTATAGCTCTTTAAAATACCTGGCTGTGATTTATTTTTGATACCAATCCCATGGCGAATAAGTACGACACGAATATTTCGTTTATGACAGTCATCGATAAAATTAAATAACGTACTACGTGCACGTTGAAGAGGCTGACCATGCAAATCAAGCGTGGCATCGAGTTGATATTTAGCTAAACGTAAGTTTTTATATACTTGGCCTTGTACGCCATCTTTTTTAAATGCCAATATGGCATGAGGATCTAACAGCTCGACGAACTCGCTGCGCAAATAGTTTTCATCAATTGCTAAATCACACTCAGCTGCTTTACGTTTTTCTTGTTGCGCTAAAGAAGGGCCTTGCTTGGTGGAATCAAATTGAACAGTGTCATGCTTAAGAGGTTTTACGTCTTCCATAGATGAGAGAAATAAGTCGAAGTCGTTTAATGACATAAGGTACCTCCAAATTAATTATACCCAAACCACCTCAAGGTGCGAGTTTCAGTTGGAATTAAAAGCGATTTAGGCAAGGCATTGATTGCAAATAATAGTGGTTCTATTGTTAAAATCAATAACGCAGTATAAATCGCTTTTAAACCAACCCTCTGGGCGTTTCACAGGCACTTACTCTCATCGTTGTTACTTCTTAAAAGGGACCACCATTCTTGCAAAGTAACGCCTTGATATTAAGCACCTGTGAAACGCTGAATTCTGCATCTTGAGGTGGCTTGGGTATATATACGCCGTTTATGGTATCTCAGTTCAACCATTTTGTAAGTAAAAAAAAGCCCAAGCAGGGGACTGCTTGGGCATAAATGCTGATAGATGATATAGCCTATTCTATCAATTTATCTTAGGGGAAGATTAACCTTGATTAATATTCAACTGGCCAAATGTGTAGACCTTGAATAAATAAAATGTGTTGATCAACACCAAGCTCATGTTTGATATTACGCTTGATGACATCAGATCTAAACTAAACGATAAAAATAATAAACTACACGCGCTAATCGCTGCAAAACGCAGTAATGTTAGCTGGTTAATAAAAAATGCACCTAGTCCTAGTGCAAGTAACGTTAAGTTTAAAAGCCAATCTAGCTCGTTTAGCATGGTCGTATCTGATCGTGTCTGTGTTGAAAAAGGAGCGCCATTATGGTGATCTTTTACACAGCTTTCAACCAAGTAATTTTAAATTTTCGGATTAGATTTTTTAATCCATTATCAGCTTTTTCATCGCTGCAAAAAATCCATTTTGTTCTGTAACTCGGTACTTCTGACAGGTGTCTGGTTTACGCTTATCTTGGCACAGGTAAATAATGTTGCGGCTTAGGTCTGCACGGGGGCTAAGAGTAGAATCAAATAAGTTTGCACCATAACCAAAAACCCGGAACCAAAATATACTTTGTGAGACCATACCTAGCTTTTCGTAAGTGATTAACACGGGTTTTGGCGTAATTAGCAGAATTAATACAACTGCTGCGAGTGCATACCACCGTGTTTTGCTTTTCTTAAGTTCTACTTCAGGAGCACTGTGCTGAGCAGCTTGTGCGCGCGCTTGTTGTTGGTTTACTGGTCTTTGGCGCTTTGCTTGTGTTGGTTTCTTTCGTGCAGGAGCTTTACCAAGTAAAGATTGTTTTTTTATTTTATTAGACATAAAGCTTATCTGGCCTTTTAAATATAGGTCTCTATAATGAGATTATAACGAAGTTTTTGATATAATAGTCAAATTCAAATCACTCATAGCTTAAATGCGTTACACTCTACAGTGCAATGAGTGTTTATCTTCATAGTTTAAGAGGAATAGTATGGATACGCAGCTTTCAATTCTAATTGTGGACGACGTAGGTACGGTCCGCAGTTTTCTAAATCAAACATTAATGCACCTTGGTATCGATAATGTACGTGAAGCTTCTACAGCCGCACAGTGTTTAAGCGCATGTAAAGAGAAAGAGTTCAATATAATTTTTCTAGATATTGAATTACCCGATGGAGATGGTAAAGAGATTATCACGCAAATTAATGAAATTTCGCCCGAAGCGAATGTCGTGATGGTTTCGGCTCATTCAACAGTAGAAAACGTTAAAGAAGCAATTGAAAAGGGCGCTAAAGGATTTGTAGTAAAACCGTTTACACCTAAGAAAATTGCGGCAATGCTGAAAAAGTTTTACCCAGAACTAGAAATTGTCTAGCTAATTAACTATTGGGGCATTTAGAAAAGTGCCTTGTTAAATTACAAACAAAAAAAAACCGGCAAAAGCCGGTTTTTCATATTCATCAAAAACAAATTATAGCGCTTTGATTTTAGCTGCTAAACGGCTCTTATGACGAGCTGCTTTGTTCTTGTGGATTAGACCTTTAGTTGCGTAACGGTCTAGGATAGGTGTTGCAACAGCGAATGCCGCTTGTGCAGCTTCTTTGTCGCCCGCTTCAATTGCAGCAACTACTTTTTTGAAGTAAGTACGCATCATTGAACGACGGCTTGCGTTATGTTGACGATTTTTTTCGCTCGTAATAGCGCGTTTTTTTGCAGACTTGATGTTAGCCAAGGTTTGCTCCTAACAATCTTAAAATAAGCTTAATTTAAAGGCCGTGGAATATGCCTGTTTTTATCATGAATGTCAACGAAATTTTGACATCTCAAGAAAAACTGCTCCTTATAACGAACATCAATTTGCCGCTTTAGCAGTTAATATCGCCATTGTAACAAAGGGTCGGGTTCGAGCCTAGTGCTTTAAAGATATTTTAGGCATAATCGCCCATCTTAGAAGTTTTTTGATAATGGGTTTAAGGTGGCAAAAGGATTATTTCGTTCTGGGATGATTGTTAGTGCAATGACGATGATCTCGCGTATTTTAGGGTTAGTAAGAGATGCGGTTGTGGCGAATCTCCTAGGTGCCAGTGCTGCTGCGGATGTGTTTTTATTTGCCAATCGAATTCCTAATTTCCTAAGACGCTTATTTGCTGAAGGAGCCTTTGCCCAAGCATTTGTGCCGGTTTTATCTGAGATAAAAGAACAACAAGGCGATGACAAAGTCCGGTTGTTTGTAGCTCAAGCAGCCGGTACGTTAGGAACTATTTTATTAATTGTTACCCTGTTCGGAGTTATTGCTTCTCCAGTTATAGCGGCCTTATTTGGAACAGGCTGGTTTATTGATTGGTGGCAAGGAGGCGAAAATGCCGAAAAGTTCGTACTGGCCAGTGCACTGTTAAAGCTGACTTTCCCTTATTTATTTTTCGTGAGTTTGGTTGCCCTGAGCGGTGCGGTCATGAACGTCTATAATCGCTTTGCTGTTGCAGCGTTTACACCTGTGCTGTTGAATATATCGATTATTAGCTGCGCAGTTTTATTGCACGATAAATTTTCAGTTGGGGCTTATGCCCTTGCCATTGGCGTGTTTGTAGGGGGCTTAGTACAGTTATTGTTCCAGTTGCCATTTTTGTACCGTGCCCGTATGCTGAGCCGCCCAAAATGGGGCTGGCAAGATGAAAACGTTAAAAAAGTGCGAAAACTCATGCTACCAGCCTTGTTTGGCGTGTCTATCAGTCAAATAAACCTGTTGCTCGACACCATGATTGCCTCAATGTTGATGACCGGTTCTATCGCGTGGCTTTACTACTCAGACCGTTTAATTGAGTTTCCTCTTGGCTTATTCGGTATCGGTATCGCGACGGTAATTTTACCCGCATTGTCTAAGCTACATAGCACTAAAAGCACAAAAGATTTTCAGCTAACCCTGGATTGGGGGGTGAGATTTGTTATTTTCTTAGGCTTGCCTGCTATGTTTGGTTTAATGGTGATAAGCCCGCTCATTATTACGGTTTTATTTGATCATGGTGCATTTCAGGACGGTGAAATTGATCATGTAAAAGCGGTAAGTTACGGTGTCATGGCCTACTCAGTTGGACTGGTTAGCTTTATGTTAATCAAGGTGTTAGCACCGGGCTTTTATTCGCGTCAAGATACTAAAACCCCCGTAAAAATTGGTATTAAAACACTGGTGTTAAATATGGTGTTTAACATTATGCTAGCTCCATTTATTGGCTATTTGGGGTTAGCGTTAGCAACCGCGATGTCGGCCAGTTGTAATGCCTATTTGTTGTATCATCAACTACGTAAAGAAGGCGTTTATCAGTTTTCTGCGATGAGCCTTGGTTTCACCTTTAAGTGTTTGTTTTCAAGTTTATTAATGGCCGCATCTGTATGGTATGTGGGCCAGCAATTTGCCTGGAAAGCATGGCACTTTACTGAGCAAGTGCTGCTGTTGAGTGGATTATTAGTGCTGGCGGTTTTTGTTTACTTTGCGGCCTTATTCATTCTAGGTGTGCGACTAAATACGATAAAAAGTGTTGCAACTACTGAATCAAACTAAAAAAAAGATTATAATCGGCGCTTCAAGCCCGATATCAATGTTTTGGGCTCGCTGATAAAGGCAAAAAGGTGGCATGGAGTTAATTAGAGGTATTCACAATATTCGCGCGCAGCATTATGGCTGTGTGTTGACCATTGGTAATTTTGATGGCGTGCACTTAGGTCATGCAGAAGTGATTAAAGGCTTGCTGCAAGACGCAGAAAAGCATCAATTGCCAAGTACCGTGATGTTATTTGAGCCTCAGCCACAAGAGTTTTTTGCCAAAGATAATGCACCCGCGCGTTTAACTCGACTACGTGATAAGCTCAGTTTGCTTGCTAAATTAGGCGTGGAACGAGTGATTTGTATTAGCTTCAATCAGCAATTTGCCAACATGGAAGCAGAACAGTTTGTCAGCCAAGTACTGGTTGAAAAGCTAGGCGTTAAAGCATTAACTGTTGGTGATGACTTTTGTTTTGGCAAACGTCGTCGTGGCGATTTTGCGTTACTAAAAACCATGGGCGCTGAGCTGAACATGGATGTGAAAAGTACTGCAAGTTTTCGCAGACTCAATGATAGAGTAAGTAGTACCCTTATTCGCCATGCGCTTGCTGCAGGGCAATTGGAAGATGCAAAAACCATGTTAGGTCATGGCTATGCGATTTCTGGGCGTGTTATTCATGGCTGGGCGAAAGGTCGTGAATTAGGGTTCAGAACGGCCAACATAGCGCTAAAACGCCAAGTATGCCCAGTAAATGGGGTATTTGCGGTAAGAGCAAAAGTGGGTGATAAAGAATTATATGGGGTTGCAAATATTGGCAACAAACCCACATTTAATGGGACACGCGCATTGTTAGAGGTTCATATTTTCGACTTTGCGCAAGACATTTACGGACAATTTATGCACGTGGAGCTAATTAAAAAGCTTCGCGATGAGAAAAAATTCGAGACATTAACACAACTGACGGCGCAGATTGCAGATGATGTAACCGCCGCTAAGCAGTGTTTTGGTTTAAATTAGGTAGCCGATACGGAAAGTAGGATTAATGAGCGACTACAAACATACTTTGAATTTACCGGAAACAGCGTTTCCAATGCGCGGCAATTTGGCACAACGTGAACCAAAGATGCTTAAGACATGGTATGAAGACGATCTTTACGGTCAAATTCGCAGCGCTAAAAAAGGTAAAAAAACCTTCATTTTGCATGACGGCCTCCGTATGCAAACGGTGATATCCATTTAGGCCACTCGGTAAACAAAATTCTTAAAGATATTATTGTTAAGTCAAAAACCTTGTCTGACTTCGACGCACCTTACGTGCCGGGTTGGGACTGTCACGGTTTACCAATTGAATTAATGGTTGAAAAGAAAGTAGGCAAGCCAGGCGTGAAAGTGTCTGCTGCTGAGTTCCGTGAAAAATGTCGCGCATACGCCAAAAAACAAGTCGAGGGTCAAAAAACAGACTTTAAACGTCTTGGTGTATTTGGTGACTGGGACAAGCCTTACTTAACAATGAACTTTGACTTTGAAGCGAACGCAATTCGCGTGCTTGGTCGCATCATTAAAAATGGTCACTTACACAAAGGTGCTAAGCCTGTTCACTGGTGTACAGATTGTGGTTCAGCACTAGCTGAAGCGGAAGTTGAATACCAAGATAAACAGTCTCCAGCAATCGATGTACGTTTTCAGTTTGCTGATCAAGATGCTGTAATCAATGCGTTTGAACTTGCTGAAGGCCATGAAGGTACCGGTGCAGTTAGTACAGTTATCTGGACGACAACACCGTGGACATTACCAGCTAACCGTGCAGTAGCCGTTCACGAAAAGCTTGAGTATGCCCTTGTTCAAATTGATGACGAAGGTGCACAGCAACGTCTAATTTTAGGTTCTGAGCTAGTTAAAGATGCTATGGACCGTTATGGCTTCAAACATTACCACGTACTCGGTTATGTAAAAGGTGCTGCACTTGAGAACTTACAGGTTGCTCACCCATTCTATGACTTCACAGTGCCTGTGATTGTGGCTGATCACGTAACGACTGATTCTGGTACTGGTGTTGTTCATACTGCACCAGGTCACGGTCAAGAAGATTTCGCGGCAGGTCTTGCTTATGGTTTAGAAGTAGCTAACCCTGTTGGTGCTAACGGTGTTTATTTACCTGACACACCAATGTTTGCAGGTCAGCACGTATTTAAAGCGAATGCGAGCGTTATTGACGTATTAACTGAAAACAATGCGTTATTGCATCATCATGCGCTTACGCACAGCTACCCACATTGCTGGCGTCATAAAACACCTATTATCTTCCGTGCTACGCCACAGTGGTTCGTAAGTATGGACCAAGCTAACCTTCGTCAAGATTCATTAAACGAAATCAAAAAGACTGAGTGGTTACCTGAGTGGGGCGAGAGCCGCATTGCAAACATGGTTGAAGGCCGTCCTGATTGGTGTATTTCACGTCAACGTACATGGGGTGTGCCAATTGCATTATTCGTTGATAAAGACACTGGTGCGCTTCACCCGAATACACAAGAACTTATCGAAGAAGCGGCGAAATTAGTTGAAAAGTCAGGTATTCAAGCTTGGTATGACTTAGACCCAGCTACTTTGCTTGGCGATGACGCTGAGCAATACATGAAAGTTCAAGATACGCTGGATGTATGGTTTGACTCAGGTGTGACTCACGCATGTGTGGTTGATGCACGTGAAGATTTAACCGGTCCTGCTGATCTTTACCTAGAAGGTTCTGATCAACACCGTGGTTGGTTTATGTCGTCAATGATGACATCGGTTGCTATCAATGGTCATGCGCCATACAAGCAAGTGCTAACACATGGTTTCACGGTTGATGAAAATGGCCGTAAGATGTCTAAGTCATTAGGCAACGTAATTTCACCACAAAACGTGATGAACAAACTAGGTGCTGACATCTTACGCTTATGGGTTGCATCAACTGACTTTACAGCTGAAATGACTGTATCTGATGAAATCTTTAAACGTTCAGCAGACCGTTATCGTCGTATTCGTAATACGAGCCGTTATTTACTTGCGAACTTAAGTGGTTTTGATCCAAAAACAGAATCAAGTTGCTATTGAAGACATGGTTGAGCTTGACCGTTGGATTGTGGGCCGTGCAGCTGAGCTGCAAGATGAAATCTTAGCGGCTTACGACAAGTACCAAATGCTACTTGTAACGCAAAAGCTAATGAACTTCTGTACTGGTGAGCTTGGTTCGTTCTACCTAGACGTAATCAAAGATCGTCAATACACAGCGAAAAGCGACAGCCATGCGCGTCGTTCATGTCAAACTGCGCTTTATCACATTGCCGAAGCAATGACTCGTTGGATGGCACCGATCTTAAGCTTCACTGCGCAAGAAATCTGGGAAGCATTACCAGGTGAGCGTGACAAGTTTGTATTCACTTCTGTGTGGTACGATGGCTTACAAGCTTCTTCACAAGGTAAGTTCAGCAACGATGATTGGTTAACAATCCTAAACGTTCGTGATGAAGTAAACCGTGTGCTAGAAGCGGCGCGTAAAGAAGAAGTTATTGGTGCAACTCTACAAGCAAACGTAAGCATCTATGCAGGTGAAGAGCTAAGCGCGAAATTAGCTGCATTAGGTGATGAACTGCGCTTTGTACTATTAACTTCAGGCGTGACAGTTGAAACTGTGACTACGCAGCCAGAGGATACGCAAGCTACAGAAATTGATGGCTTATACATTAAAGTTGCCGCAACAACCGCTGAAAAATGTGAGCGTTGTTGGCATTACTGTGATGATGTTGGTGCTGATCCTGCACACCCTGAAATCTGTGGCCGTTGTGTAAGCAATGTTGACGGCGATGGTGAACAGCGTCAGTTCGCATAGGAGTTGTTTGTGAGCAAACTAGCCGGAAAAAGTGGCTTGGTTTGGTTATGGCTTAGTCTACTGCTTTTGGTAGTAGACTATGCGACAAAATCACTTGTCGTTAATACCATGGCCTATCAAGAGTCGATAGATATTCTGCCATTCTTTAACTTCACCTATGTACACAACTATGGTGCGGCATTTAGCTTTTTGAGTGATTCAGGTGGCTGGCAGCGCTGGTTCTTTAGTTTGATTGCAGTGTCGATCAGTGTGCTTTTAGTGTGGTGGTTGAAACGTTTACCTGCGTCTAACAAGGTATTATGTTCTGCTTATGCGTTAGTTTTAGCCGGTGCAATAGGCAATTTATACGACCGAATCGCGTATGGCTATGTTATTGACTTCCTGCATGTATATTACGAAAACTGGCACTTTCCTGTTTTTAATATTGCCGATTGTGCGATTTGTATCGGTGCCGCATTACTTTTATTTGATGCCTTCACAGGCGAAAGTCCTAAGGAGCAACAAGCATGAGCCAAGCTGTAATTGGTGAAAACTCTGAAGTGATCTTTCATTTCTCAATTAAGTTAGAAGATGGCTCAGCAGCCGATTCAACTAAAGTACATAATAAACCTGCAAAATTGCGAATGGGTGATGGCAGCCTGACAGCAAACTTTGAAAAGTGTTTACTCGGTTTAGCGGCTGGTGAAAGTAAGTCATTTGCATTAGAGCCAGAAGATGCATTTGGTCAGCCAAATCCAGATAACATCTACTATGTTGACCGCAGCAAGTTTGGTGCAGACACGCCTGCTGAAGTAGGTAATATTATTGCCTTTACTCAGCCTGATGGTACTGAGTTACCAGGTCTTGTTCGTGAAGTGCAAGGTGAGTCAGTTACTATTGACTTTAACCACCCACTTGCAGGGCAACGCTTAACCTTTGAAGTCGATATTTTAGAGGTAACAGGTTAATGGATATTTTATTAGCGAACCCACGTGGTTTTTGCGCAGGCGTTGACCGTGCAATCAGTATTGTGGAGCGCGCACTCGATATCTTTGAAAAGCCAATCTATGTGCGTCATGAAGTCGTTCACAACCGATATGTTGTTGATGGCTTAAAAAATCGCGGTGCAGTCTTTGTTGAAGAGCTAGATCAGGTTCCTGACGACAGCATTGTTATCTTCAGTGCGCATGGTGTATCACAAGCTGTTCGAAGCGAGGCAAAGCGTCGTGACCTTAAAGTATTTGATGCAACCTGCCCGTTGGTAACAAAAGTACATATGGAAGTAACACGTGCAAGCCGTAAAGGTACTGAGTGTGTGTTAATTGGCCATCATGGTCATCCAGAAGTAGAAGGTACAATGGGGCAGTACGACAACGAAGCGGGTGGTATTTACTTAGTAGAAACGCCAGAAGATGTTGCAAACTTAACGGTTAAAAACCCTGAGAACCTGTTTTACTGTAGCCAAACAACGTTATCTGTAGATGATACAGCAGATGTGATTGATGCATTACGCACTAAGTTTCCAGCAATTGATGGCCCGCGTAAAGATGACATTTGTTATGCTACGCAAAACCGTCAAGATGCAGTGCGTGACTTAGCTGATAAAGTGGATGTATTGCTTGTAGTTGGGGCTAAAAATAGCTCTAACTCTAATCGTTTACGTGAGCTTGCCGATAAAATGGGCACTATGGCTTATTTGATTGATGATGCAAGTAATGTTGAAGCTGATTGGTTCAACAATGTAAATGCGGTGGGTGTTACTGCAGGTGCATCTGCACCAGAAGTTTTAGTTCAACAAGTTATTGCTCGTCTAAAAGAATTGGGTGGCAATCAAGTTGTTGAAAATCCTGGCGAAGAAGAGAACATAGTATTTGCCGTTCCTGTTGAGCTACGCTAATCTAAGCAAATAGTAGTCAACAGTTAAAAGAGGAGCCCATGAGCAAACAGCCTAATTCAAACGGCTTGCTGATTGCGGCTCTTTTTCAATCTCGTGGTGTCCTTGCCACACTGATCGTCAGCCAAGTCATTGCTATTTTACTCGCCTTTTCACCAATGAGCTTAGGTGATGTTTGGTTACGTCTAGCTATATTTAGCTGCTTTTTACATCTAATTTTTCTTTCAAGCTTGTCGTTACTGTATGTATGCCGGGCTCTACTTACAAAGCTGTCGCACCCTAAACAGTTATTCATTCTGATATCCACTTTACTGGCATTAACGTCTGTTTTTAGCTGGCTGTTTTTGTCTGTGTTTTCAGATGTGTTCGCTATGGAGTCGAGAGCTAACTTTATTGTCAGTAATTTACTAATCATATTTTTGGTCACCGCGTTGTTCAGCCAATTCCTGCTTATTCATAATCAAAAAGAGCAACAAACGAAAGCGTTAGCGCAGGCTGAACTTGATGCATTACAAGCAAGAATACGCCCTCACTTTTTGTTTAATAGTTTAAACACTGCTGCTGAGCTTACCCATTATGATGCTGAGGCGGCTGAACAAGCAATTTTGGCGCTGGCGGCGCTGTCGCAGGCCGCAATGCGCAGCGGTAAAGCCATAAAGCTTGCTGATGAAATCACTTTATGCCAGCAGTATGTGGCACTTGAACGTTGGCGCTATGGCGAACGCCTAGCATTAAGCTGGAAATTACCTGACGAGTTGCCAGATATAGATATTCCGTGTCTAACTATACAGCCGATTATTGAAAATGCGGTTTTTTATGGCGTAGAGCCAGCAGAGCAGGGCAACATTTCTGTCGAGATGTATCAATCGAACAAAGCTTATACTTTCATTATAACTAACCCTGTAGCGAAGCAAGGGAGCCATTCACGAGCAGGCAACGGTATGGCACTTGAAAACATCCGCCAGCGTTTGTCACTTTTCTATCATCAAAAAGCGCAACTGACTACGACTGTTCGTGATGAGATCTTTAGGGTGAAACTGGTGATACCTAAGAAGAGAAGCGCATGATAAAAATTTTAATTGCTGATGACGAGCCTTTAGCAAGGGCGCGTATTAAACGTTTATTAGCTACCAACGAACTTTGCACAGTTGTAGGTGAAGCCAGTAACGGCGAACAGGTGATTGAACTTTGTAAGCAGCTCCAGCCTGATTTAGTGATGCTGGATATTAATATGCCCAAGCAGTCGGACTTTGAAGTAGCTGCTGAACTAAAACAGTTTTCGATCCCCCCAGCAGTGATGTTTTTAACAGCGCATCCTGAGTATGCGTTAACTGCATTTGAGCTCGCAGTAGATGGCTATTTAGTTAAACCTGTATCCGAGCAAGCTTTAACAAAAGCAATGGCGCAGCTTAGTAAATTAAACCGAACTCAAGTATTAACACCTGAAAATAACTATATTTGCTATCAACTTGCAGGCGTATTAAGAAGAGTAAATATAGATGATGTTATTTGCTGTATTGCAGAGCAAAAATACACGCGGGTGGTGTTTTTTGAAGGTGAGGCACTTGTTGAGCAAAGTTTAAAACAACTTGAGCAAACCTATCCTCTGCGGCTACTGAGAATTCATCGTAATACACTTGTCAATAAGCAACAAATTGTAAGCCTTAATAGTCCTTCTTCAGGTGGGCATACAGTTACGATGAAGCAGTATGAAGAGCCTTTGGCAGTTAGTCGCCGAGAGCTTAAAAATGTTAAAGCTGTCATGGGTAAATAATAAAAACCTTCATTGCAGCATCTTATCTTCAATAATTACTTTCTTTATTAGTCATTATCTAACTTTGAGCAAAGTTTAAGTACCGTTTATCGCGCATTTTGACCGCTCGTCCATATACAGATTGTTATTTATTTGTGCCGTAATACTCTTACTGTATGTAAAAGTATCCATGAAACTTACCATGATTAAACATTCTGAGCAGCAAGGCTTTACCCTTATAGAAGTGCTTATTGCCTTTGTTATTTTAAGCTTTGGCTTATTAGGCGCTGTTGCACTGCAAGCAAAAGCTAAACAGGCAAGCTTTGACTCTATGCAGCGCGCAGCAGCAATAGCGTTAGGAAATGATATTATTCAACGCATTAGAGCAAATGACACCGTTGATATAATAAAAGATTACAAAGCCGTTATAAAAAGCTCAGCGAATAGTAATACTTACTCGAGTTGCTTTGGTGCAATATGTAGCTCTTCTGATATTGCCAAATTAGATATAACGCAATGGAAGCGTGCCATACGAGCCAGCGAAAATACAGGGACTTTAGATGATGCGACAATATGTATAAATCCAACTTCAGTGGCAGATACTGGAGGCAAAGGATTTAACATTGAAGTAATTATATCATGGCAAGGCCGCCAAGAGTTTAATGCGAATGCAGTTACAGGAAAAGTTACCTGTGGTGATGATCCTAACAATAAACGCCGTTTAGTGGTTCTAACAAGTTATATATATGTGAGGAGCTAACATGAAGCAAAAAGGGTTTACTCTTGTAGAAGTTATGATTTCACTATTTATTGGTGGTTTGATTTTAGGTGGTGTCATGTTTACTTTTATTAGTATGAAAATAAGCACAAAAGACACGATGAGCATCGGTGAACTTCAAGAGTCAGGCAGCTTAGCCATTAATATTATGCAACGCGATATAGAGCAAGTGGGCTTTTGGGGAACTTATTACGATGATTCATTTACTACAGCAAACACAACTGTTACCGCGACAGGGGTCGACGGTGATTGCTCAGAGGGAGCTAATAACGGCAGCTTCCCAGATTTAACCAGTAGTAGTAATTTTCGTACTATTTATGCAAAAACGACTACCAGTAAAGATAACCTAAATTGTATTAACGATGGCATTATCTCTGCCGATGATAAAGAAACCGATATCCTTCAACTAAAGTTTTTACAGGGTGATCCTCAATATGATGCTGTTGCAGGTACAAATACAACAAGCGATAAAATAAATTATTTTATCGCAGAACAAGAACAAGCACGTTTTGTAACCGGCAAATATATCCCGACAAATATCAATGCAACTATTTGGCCATACAGCCATCATGTTTATTACATTAAAGAAGAAGAGTATTTAGTAAATAATCAAAAAATAAAAGTTCCCGCATTAAGACGAAAACGATTAGTTAATGGAAAAATGACCTCTGAAACGATAGTGGAGGGAGTCGAAAATATGCGTTTTTTGTTTGGGTTAGACACGAACAGTGACAGTCGAGTTGATACTTACAAAAGCCCCAGCACAATTACTGCTGCTGAATGGGAAAACCGCAGAGGTATATTAACGGTGCAAGTTTTTTTATTAATCCGTGCACTTCAACCAGACCCTGGAATAAAACTTAAAAACCAAAAATATACTTTAGGTGAGGGAGCTGAAAAGCGAGAATTAAATTTTAATGATAACTATAGAAGAACAGTTTTTACTACAACTATTCGTTTAAGTAATGTTGGAGGTAATTTATGGAAAATCTAAAGTCTTTACCAACTAAGCAGCAAGGTGTCGTGCTTATCACGGCATTAATAATGGTAATAGCTGTAACTGGTATTGCTGTCACTCTTATGAGTAGCAGTACGATTGATATTAAAATTACCAATGCAGCGCAAGAGCGAGAAGTTGCAGAAAATCAACTGATTGGTGAAGTGCTAAGAGTGATTGCGTCAGAAGCTAAAAAGGGTGCTGATAGTAACTTTTTTCTTACTCGAGATGAGACAAAAACAGATACCGGTAAGTTTGATAGTGACGGCAATAAAAAATATAAATTCGAGAAAGATATTACAGAGGCAGGAAACGATATGAAAAGCATAATGACGAACATGAATCGTGGTTCCTTAGAGCTTAACTGCCCTCGTAGCTATAGTTATACTGCCGGGGTTTCGTGTAACATGATTCAAGTGGCTACTACTATAGAGTATGGCTCTAAAAGTAAACACTCTCTCACTATAGTTACAGGAATTGCGCAAGAAATGGCGAGTGTAGGTAAGGGGATTTAAGATGGAATTCACGTTTAGAAATATATTCGCTTTATTATTATGTTCTATCTTTAGTTCATTTGTTACCGCAGAAGATATAGAGTTATATGTAAATAAAGATATAAAGCTTGATGAGAAACCGCGAGTACTATTAATTTTTGATACCTCTGGCAGTATGGCATTTTCATCTAAGACAGGTAAGGATTGCGGACAATATAACAATGGTGATTGGGTAGTGTGTAATGACAGCCGATTAGGTGTGGCCAGAAATGCAATGTCCAATTTAATTACAGGTAATCCAGACATTGACTTTGGCTTGATGCGCTTTAACGGCAATGACGGTGGCTATATTTTAAATGGTATTGGCAGCTCACCTGAGTCTATAAAAACCTCAATAAGTAATCTTCCTGCTAGTGGTGGTACTCCATTGGCTGAAACACTATGGGAGGCTTATTTATATATAACAGGACAAAGCGTGTACTATGGCGAGCAAGTTAGTGAATCAAATAGGGATAGTAGTGTTGAAAATAAAACCTTTATTCGTAGGGAATGCCAACAATGGGGCTGGTATAGTTGTCGGAAGTGGAAAGATGTATATAGCTACACTTACATCTCTCCTTTTGCTGATAGCGTAGCTGAAGCTAAACGTTGTGATAACTCAGTTAATATTATTTACATGACGGATGGGGACCCTTCTCCCCGATATGTGTATGATTGTTGGGGAAGACGTTACATTAACGAAAATAGTGATAATGGCAGTGATGCGTCAATAAGCGCAATACACAATAATTATTTTGGGCAACCTTTGGTCGAGGGGGACTACGTTTATAATAATTATTTGCACCAATTAGCTAAAATAATTCATGGTACCAGTAATACGACAGTTGATTTGTATCCATCAACACCTGATATTCATGAAACAGGCCGCATATACACCATAGGTTTTGGGTCAGGCATGAGTGACGAAGGGCAAGAGTTGTTGCGACAAACAGCTTTATTAGGTGGGGGGAAAAACTTACCAGCAAGCACACCTGAAGAATTATCTAAGTCGCTAAATCAAGCTGTTTCTGATATTAGAAGTGAAAACAGTACATTTACCTCCCCATCTTTTGCAAGCAACATGGTTGATCAAACACGCAGTGGCGATGCTATCTATCTTGCCATGTTTTTTCCCGATAAAAGTACGCGCTGGCGTGGTAATTTAAAAAAATTAAAAGTGTCTGGCAGTACAATTATAGATGCTAGAAATAATGCCGCACTAGATGATGATGGTTTAATAAATACAGATGCGGCTACATTTTGGGACAAAGATAAGGCCGCGGATGGTAACTCAGTGAAAAGTGGTGGTGTGAATGCTATGTTTTCAGACTTGGCTGTGGATGATATTGATGATCGTCAAATATTTACAGATATGGGAGATTTTAACTACGGTAGCCTTAGTAGCCAGCCAAGTCTAAAAGAAATTGACGAAAATATACCTTACTTTAAAGTTAAAGTGGATGAGCTTGAGAATCTTATAAGATGGGCTCGCGGTGTAGACGTTGATAATAAAAATTCATCGTCATCTGTTCGCAATGATATTTTTGGCGACCCATTGCATTCAAAACCCGTTGCCATCGATTATGGTAACGGCGATATACGAATCTTGATTGGTACCAATGCGGGTTTTTTGCATATGTTTAAAGACGATAATGTTAATAATAAAGTAGAGGAAAGTTGGGCATTTATACCTTCTGCACTTTTTAACATTTTGAAACCACTTCGAGATAAAGACTCGGGTAAAAAGTACGGCATGGATGGCCCAATAAGCGTGTACTCTAAAAATGAAAGCCTAGTTAGCGATGATGACGATAGTGGAACTGGAATTATTGATGCTAGGAAGAAAGAGGAAGTGTGGGCTTTTGCTGGCATGCGACGTGGTGGAAGAAACTATTACGGCTTTAATATTACTGACCCAGATGACCCTAAACTAAAATGGACAATACAAGGTGGTGAAGGAAAATTTGCTAAGCTTGGCCAAACATGGTCTAAACCACAGGTAGCATTTATTAGAGCATTTGGGGATAAACCAGTACTCGTTTTTGGTGGTGGGTACGATGAGAATAAAGATACAGGTTCAGGTCAAGATTCTGTAGGCAATAATGTATATATAGTTGATGCAAATAATGGAAATAGATTATGGTCGTTGCTTGATGATGGCAATTTTAATGGTAAACATAGCATTGCAGCCGATGTAACTTTATTGGATTCTGATTATGATGGCTATATTGATAGAATATACGCCGCAGACACTGGAGGGGATATCTGGCGCATCGATATGCCTAGCGATAAAACCACAGACTTCAGCCACCACAAATTGGCTGAGCTAGGTGTTGAAGCCGATATGCGTTTTTTTTACAAGCCTTTAGTTGCTAGAACTATGTTTAGTAAGGTGACAATAAAAGGTGGAGAAACTACCCGCTTAGATACCCCTTATGATGCTATTGTTATTGGTAGTGGTAAAAGAACGAACCCTAATGATACTAAAACCTCAGATCAATTGTTTATGATAAGAGATGAAAATACGGTTACGCAATCATTTAAAGGCATAGAACCTTCCGTTATCAAGCCAGCTGATTTAATGAAGATGAATGATGACCCCTTTGGTAATACTTTAGATGACTTAGATGGTTTCACCCTTGTTGAAGCTAAACTGGCGAAAAAGAAAGGGTGGCGTTATGAGCTAGCGAAAGGTGAAAAGTCATTAGCTGCAGCTACCGTTGTTGGTGGCGTTGCTTATTTTACATCTTTCACACCTGCATCTGAATCATCAACTAAAAATCAATGTTCTTTAAGTGGCGGTGGCGGCGCACTTTATGCTTTTCATTTGCATTACGGCACTAAAGTTTATGAGGATCTGAAGTTCACTACCAGTACTGAGGTGCCAGATACACCGCAACTTTACTTTGGTGCAAGCTGCGCAGACAGTGACAGCAATGGAAAGTGTGATGATGATTCTGATGAAGAAGTAAAAAGTCAGTTTTATTTAATTGGCCCAGGCATCAAAGGGCAAAATGCTGAAAACCCGCTGGAACCACTTGAAATTACAGGGCCAGGATTAAAAGTTGTAGACGATAAAATACAACTTGTAAAAGATGAAAAATTAGGGTTTGGTTTTAAAACACAGCAAACGTATATATATAAACGCGAAGAAAATGATGAAAATATACAGAACGAATAAGATTAAGGCGGCTGAAATGATAAAAAAACAACGTGGTTTTACCTTGATTGAGCTAATGATAGCTGTAGCTATTGTAGGGATTTTAGCCTCAATAGCACTGCCAAATTATACTGAGTATGTAAAACGCTCTTCTAGGGCAGAGGCCGCAGCGGCGCTTTTAGACGCTGCTAACAAACAAGAGCAGTACTTTGTAGATAACCGTGAGTACACAGAGACATTTTCTGACTTAGGTATACAAGACACCACAGAAAACGGCCATTTTGAGCTATCGATTGATGTGGATGATGACGACAATACCTTTATAATTACAGCTAAACCTATTGCGGGTGCAGTAAAAGGCGACGGTGATTGCACACAAATTACAATCACTGACACTGGTTACAAAGGCGCTAAAGGAACAAAAGGTAACTCAGATGTTGAGTATTGTTGGGGACGTTAACTAGTTGCTCTGACACTTATCGGTTGTTTTAATTCGTATACGGCCTGTTTGACTTACAGATAAAGCCAAACCTACAAGGTTTGCTTTATCTTTATTGGGGCAATATATAAATGTTCCGTTTTGAAAACCATTCAAAGAGCCGTCAGGTCTAAAGGTAATTGCACTACGAGGGTATTGCATAGAATCTGCATCATGAATTTTTTCAAAAGTGCTTATTAATAGGTCGTCTGTATCTAACGAGGTCGATTTATCGTTATCAATAAACAGCGACATTTGCCCATCCCACTCATCTTTAGTGCATTGATTATCTTTTAAAGCACACAAAGTTACATAAGTGCCATTTTCAATGGCGTAAAGGCGGCCATAGTTTATGTTTCGGTGAAGTAAACTAACATGATTGTCGGCACGGTTTTTCGCTAAAAAGTCAGGAAAAACCGATAGAGAAATTTGGCTAACAATACTCACAATAGCAATAGATGCCATCAATTCTAAAAGCGTATAGCCAGCCTGAGTTTGGGTAGATAACCTCATCCCTGAAGCCCTGAGTCAAAAAATGTATTAGCTCAGTGTAGTAAATGATAGAAATATGACAATATAAATCTGTGTGTTTTTTAACCGCAAGTTTGAGTTGTATCACCTGTATAAAAAGCCGTACCCGATTGTGATAAAGTTAGTGCTTTATTATTTTCAGTGCCACCATTAGGGCAAAAAACAAAGTCACCAGGGGTTGTGGTAATTCGTCCACTGGTATTAAATCGTAAGCGGAGGTCATTCCCTGTAAAGGTTAACTTGTCGTTATCTGATATTTCTTCCATAGCACGTAAAAGCGTATCTGTTGCCTTGTTAAAATTGCCATCGTTATCTAGATCAATAAACACGGTAATAATTTTATTCTCATCCCATTTATAGCTGCAGCTAAATGTATCTGTATTGTTTTTAATTTTCCCCTGGCTTGTAGGGCATACAACAACTATTTCGTCGGTACTAGCAGCTTGCGAACGGGCAAAACTAATATTACGTTTTAGTTCAAGTAAAAAGCTCTCAGCACGGTTTTCCTCAAGCATATCGCTGCTGTCCCAAAGTGCTATAGAGGCAATAATACCCACTATGGCAACTGCCACCATAAGCTCTAATAAAGTTAAACCGGTTTGGAATTTTTTCATATTATTTATACCTACTACATTTATTATAGCTAGTTGAAAAAGATTTATAATTCAGGCTTATAAATAATTATACCATGTTTGGTTGTTTTATCAGCGAATTCAATTGCTTTGTTTGCCATAAGCATTGTGATTGTCTAAAATCGAGGCAATCGAGAAATAATAAGTACCCGTAAAATGAAAAAAATAGAAGCAATTATTAAACCATTCAAACTTGATGATGTTCGCGAAGCATTATCAGAAGTGGGCATCACAGGGATGACGGTTAGCGAAGTCAAAGGCTTTGGCCGTCAAAAAGGACACACCGAGCTTTATCGCGGTGCTGAGTACATGGTCGATTTTTTACCTAAAGTGAAATTAGATATCGTGTTAAGCGACGAAGATGTTGACCGTGCTATCGATGTTATCGTTAAAACATCGCAAACAGGTAAAATTGGTGACGGTAAAATCTTTGTCACTGACGTTGAGCGTGTCGTACGTATTCGTACCGCTGAAGAAGATGAAGATGCGATTTAATACTAATCCACAAACATTAAAAAAGGCGCCTCAGGCGCCTTTTTGCTTTTTGTCTATTTTAACGCTTATTAGCTTCACGTGTTGCTTTAGCGTGTTCACTTAGCTCAGGTAAGCCAAGTTTGTTGTAGCTTTTTTCCATGATCTCTAGTGCTTGATCAAGGTAGCTGCTTTGTGAGTAGTGCTCAACCACGTATTTACCACGGTTTGCTGCAGCAAGGTATGCCTCACGCTCATAGTAGTATTCAGCAACTTTTAACTCATAGCGAGCCATTTTATTCAGTAGCCACACTAAACGTTTTTTCGCTTCTGGCGCATAAGCACTGTTAGGAAAACGTTTTAATAGCGTTGATAAGTCTGTAAATGCGACACGAGTACGGTTTGCATCTCTGTCAGCACGGTCTACACCAAAATATTCTTGGAATGCGTTTTCATCCGCTTTGATGTTTACCAAGCCACGCATGTAGTACATGTAGTCTAAGTCTTTATGGTTTGGGTTTAAGCGAATAAAACGGTCGATTGTTGCGAGTGCTTGCTCAGTATTACCTGCTTGATAATGCGCATACACTAAGTCCATTTGTACTTGTTTTGATAAAGGACCAAAAGGGTAGCGAGAATCAATAGCGCTTAATAGCTCAATTGCACGGGCATATAAGCCAGAATCTAATGTTTGTTTTGCATCTTCATATAAAGCTTGCGCAGATTTATTAGGAACGCGTTGGATATCTTCTTGATCCGGTGCTGATGAACAGGCACCTAAGCCAAGTACAGATACTGAAAAAACTATGGCGAACGCACGTTTCCCTATTTTATTTATCATTTTATTTCTTACCTTCGATGTCTTCGGCTAGGCCAAGTGAGGAAAACCGAGTAAACTATACGTATTATATTAAAGCGATTCTAACCCAGTCGAGCACAGCTTGCACTGGTAAATTGGGTAAAGTTACTAATGTCAGAGCAAATTTCTCTCCAAGCCGAGGTTCCAATTGACCTTGGCGGTAAACGTCTAGACCAAGTATTAGCGCAATTGTTCCCTGATTATTCTCGATCACGTATAAAAACGTGGATTTTGGATGATAAAATCACTGTAAACGGTGAAATATTAAACACACCGCGCGAAAAACTACTCGGTGGCGAAATGGTGAGTGTAGAAACAACCATCGAAGCCCCTCGTGAATATGAGGCACAAAATATCAAATTAAACATCGTTTATGAAGACGATGATATTTTGGTAATTAATAAACCAATGGGATTAGTCGTTCATCCAGGTGCGGGGAACCCAGATGGCACGGTATTAAATGCGTTGCTACACCATTACCCAGACATCATTAATGTGCCTCGTGCGGGTATTGTGCATCGTCTAGATAAAGACACCACAGGTTTAATGGTAGTGGCGAAAACTATTCCGGCACAAACACATTTAGTGTCTGCGTTACAAAAGCGTGAAAACTTCACTCGTGAATACGAAGCAATTTGTAATGGCACAATGACTGCTGGTGGCATGGTTGAAAAACCAATTGGTCGTCATGCAACAAAACGTACCCACATGGCCGTTCATGAAATGGGCAAACCAGCGGTTACGCATTACCGTGTTGCAGAAAAGTTTAGAGCACATACACGCTTACGTTTACGCCTAGAAACAGGCCGTACTCACCAAATCCGTGTACACATGGCTTATTTAAACCATCCATTAGTTGGCGATCAACTTTATGGTGGTCGTCCGCGTCCGCCTAAAGGCGCGACACCTGAACTGTTTCAAATGCTACGCGACTTTAAACGCCAAGCATTACATGCTGTTAAGCTATCAATTGCACACCCAATTACGGGTGAGTTAATGACTTGGCAAGCCCCTATTCCAGATGATATGGCAGCTATGACAGAAGCATTACGCGCTGATACTAAAGTAAACCCAAATATTGAGTTTTAAGCGTTATGATCACACCAGCATGGACTGCCCCAAACACTGTTAGTGCACTGAGTACGACCCGAGAGGGCGGTGTATCAGTTGCACCCTTTGATAGTTTTAATGTGGGTTTACATGTTGGTGATGATGAGCAAGCAGTGCTTGCAAATCGCGCGTTACTTACAAATCAGCTGCCAAACCCTGCTGTGTGGTTAAACCAAACACATAGCAGCGATGTAGTCGTGATTGATGAAGAGTCTGATTTAAGCCAAGTACGCGCTGCTGATGCGCTTTACACCCGTTTAGTGAAGCAGCCGCTTGCTATAATGACTGCAGACTGTTTGCCGGTACTACTTTGCTCGAGTTCAGGGGATGAAGTCGCAGCTGTACATGGTGGCTGGCGTGGTTTAGCGCAAGCTATATTGGCAAACACGGTTTCGCATTTTCAAGCGCCAGCAAACGATATTATTGCTTGGTTAGGCCCTGCTATTGGTCCTTCGCAATTTGAAGTCGGGCAAGACGTTAAAGAGTGTTTTTGCTTACAAAACCCTGTGCATCAACAAGCCTTTACAGCCAAACATGAAAAATACATGGCTGATATCTACTTACTGGCACGTCAGCAACTGGCACAATTAGGCGTGGTTAAAATATATGGTGGTGAGTACTGTACTGTCACTGATAAATCACAGTTTTTCTCTTATCGCCGCGACGGACAAACAGGCCGTATGGCGAGCTTGATCTGGCGCAATTAATACGCCTTTTATACGATTAAATTTTCTTCTTTTACTTGAACAAATCACTAAGCATACCCATTAATTAAGCAATTAGATTTTTTAATAGGTAAACCCTTTATGCGTTTAGATAGATTTACAAGTAAATTTCAATCTGCGCTTTCAGATGCGCAGTCATTAGCACTTGGGCGCGATCATCAATTTATTGAGCCTGTGCATTTAATGTATTCATTGCTTCAGCAAAATGGTTCAAGCGTGCGTGCGCTACTTGCACAAGCAGGTGTCAGTGCTGATGAGTTAAATACCAAGTTATCTCAAGAAATCGAAAAACTGTTTAAAGTTGAAGGCATTGGTGGCGATGTTCAGCTGTCAAATAACCTGATTTCGTTAATTAACTTATGTGATAAATACGCTCAAAAACGAAAAGATAAATTCATTTCGAGTGAGTTATTTGTCCTTGCCGCGTGTGATGATAAAGGTCCATTAGGCGAAATTTTTAAAGCACTGAATATTACTTCTAGCAAGATTGAATCTGCAATTGAAGCCATTCGTGGCGGCCAAAAAGTAGAAGATCCAAATGCTGAAGAAACTCGTCAGGCATTAAAAAAATTCACCATCGATTTAACTGAGCGAGCAGAGCAAGGTAAGCTTGACCCCGTTATTATCGTGATGACGAAATTCGTCGTACTATCCAAGTATTACAACGCCGTACTAAAAATAATCCGGTGTTAATTGGTGAGCCGGGTGTAGGTAAAACGGCAATTGCCGAAGGCCTTGCGCAACGAATTATCAATGGAGAAGTACCTGAAGGCTTAAAAAACAAGCGAGTATTATCGCTTGATTTAGGTGCTTTGGTTGCGGGTGCTAAATACCGTGGTGAATTTGAAGAGCGTTTAAAATCAGTATTGAATGAACTTGCCAAAGAAGAAGGTCAAGTCATCCTTTTTATTGATGAAATTCATACTATGGTAGGCGCAGGTAAAACAGACGGAGCAATGGATGCGGGTAATATGTTAAAGCCTGCACTTGCCCGTGGTGAGTTACATTGCGTGGGTGCCACAACCCTTGATGAGTATCGTCAATACATCGAAAAAGATGCGGCACTTGAGCGTCGTTTCCAAAAAGTGTTTGTTGATGAACCATCGGTTGAAGACACCATTGCGATTTTACGTGGTTTAAAAGAGCGTTATGAGCTGCATCACTCAGTTGATATTACCGATCCGGCTATTGTTGCTGCGGCGCAGTTGTCGCACCGTTACATTAGCGATCGCCAACTACCAGATAAAGCAATCGATTTAATTGACGAAGCGGGTTCTTCAATTCGTTTGCAAATTGACTCAAAACCAGAGTCTTTAGATAAGCTAGAACGTCGTATTATTCAGTTAAAACTGGAAGACAATGCGCTGGCGAAAGAAAAAGACGAAGCGAGTCAAAAGCGCCGCACCGAAATGCAAGAGCTGATCACTGAACTTGAAGCTCAATACCGCGAGCTAGACGAAGTGTGGAATGCCGAGAAGGCCTCATTGCAAGGCACGCAAGTTATTAAAGCTGAGCTTGAGCAAGCGCGCCTTGATTTAGAAGTGGCACGTCGTGCTAGTGATTTACAGCGCATGTCTGAACTACAATATGGTCGTATACCTGAGCTTGAGCGTAAACTCGACCTTGCTTCGCAAGCTGAAATGCAAGAAATGAGCTTGCTTAAAAACCAAGTAGGTGAAGACGAAATTGCGGAGATTTTATCGCGCTGGACAGGCATTCCGGTATCGAAAATGCTGCAAGGTGAACGTGAAAAACTACTGCAAATGGAAGATCAATTACATCACAAAGTGATTGGTCAAGATGAAGCCGTTGTCGCTGTTGCGAATGCAATTCGTCGCTCTCGCGCTGGGCTTGCTGATCCAAATCGCCCAATCGGTTCATTTCTATTCCTAGGCCCAACAGGGGTGGGTAAAACTGAGCTGACAAAAGCACTAGCCAGCTTTATGTTTGACACTGAAGATGCCATGGTGCGCATTGATATGTCGGAGTTTATGGAGAAACACTCGGTGGCACGTTTAGTGGGTGCACCTCCGGGTTATGTTGGCTATGAAGAGGGCGGCTATTTAACTGAAGCTGTACGCCGTCGTCCGTATTCAGTCATTTTATTGGATGAGGTCGAAAAAGCGCACCCTGATGTATTTAACATCTTACTGCAAGTGCTTGATGATGACCGCTTAACAGATGGTCAGGGTCGCACCGTTGATTTTAAAAATACGGTGATCATCATGACCTCTAACTTGGGTTCAGATATTATCCAAGAGCAAGCGGGTTCAAATGATTATGCCGGGTTGAAAGAAAAAGTGATGGGTGTATTGGTCAGTCAGTTCCGCCCTGAATTTATTAACCGCATCGACGAAACCGTGGTATTCCACCCACTTGCTAATGAGCACATTAAAGAAATTGCTGATATTCAGTTAAGTAAGCTACGTGAGCGATTAACTGAAAAAGGCTACATTCTTGAAGTTACAGATGCAGCTTTAGACCGCATCGCAGAAAGTGGTTTTGATCCTGTGTATGGTGCAAGGCCTTTAAAACGTGCTATTCAACATACCATTGAAAACCCATTAGCACAGCGATTATTAGGCGGGGATTACCAGCCAGGTGCCATCATTCATATTGATGCTGATGAGAATGGACTTGTATTCTCGAGTCGTTAATTAGCCTAAAAAACAAAAGCCGCATCATTTATGATGCGGCTTTTTTGTATTAATCAGCTTTAAACTTTAAAGGTTAACAGCATATCGTTAACTTTGCGTGAGCCTTCAACAAGCCCCGCTGCATCTTTAGCCACATTGTAGCTAAGCTTTAAGTTCTCTTCGCTGTGTCCTTTTATGCTTTCTACATTTTCGCGAATATCGGTGCTGACAACTTGTTGTTCCTCAGCAGCCGTCGATATCTCAGTCGCAAGGCCTGATATTTCATCAATTTGCGCGAAGATGCTCGCTAGCTCAGTTTGAGTGTGAGCAGTCGTATCAACACAACTATCTGCTTGCGCTTTAGTTGATTGCATCACTTTAGACCAGCTAAATAAAGTATCTTGAATTTCTTTAATTGAGCTGTGAATTTGCGAAGTTGCATTTTGAGTACGTGAAGAAAGTGCGCGTACTTCATCTGCTACAACTGCAAAACCACGGCCATGCTCACCTGCACGTGCTGCTTCAATTGCTGCATTCAGCGCTAATAAGTTTGTTTGTTCAGCAATGCCTTCAATCTCACTCATTACTTGGCCTATTTTGTCAGCTTCACTAGCAAGAGAGTTAGCAGTAGTGGCAGCTTGCTCTACTTGGTTAGCTAGATCAGACACCATGCTACTGTTGTCTTCAATATGCAGTTTGATATCGTTACAGCTTTGATAAGTTGTCTTAACCTTATCAGCTGTATGATGAGTATTAGCAGAAATTTCGCCAATCGTTGCACTCATTTGCGTCATTGCTGTGGCAATATCACTCAAACGTTGACTTTGTGCAGCAATGCCTTGCTCAGTTAGTGACGATTGTTTATCTAAGCTGGTGGCAATATTTTTAAATGAGTAAGTAGAGTCTTTAACACGACCGAGCACCGTTCTGAGCTTTGCAAACAGCATTTGCTGATTAAAGGCAGCAATGCTAAATGGATGTGATCCTGAATAGACATACCTTGATACTGAATCAAACTCTGCACGTTGCTGCTTTAAATGGCTAGGCGTAACAACCAGTTCGTCATAATTTAGAGCAAAAAGTAGCGCTATAAGCGCACATGCGGCTAAAGCAATCATCCATGACGCGGCCACAGCTAAAGCAACAATACCTGCAACTAATAAAATAGCTGATACTATTTGTCTTAGTGAAATATTCTCACGCAATGATGCGATTGATTTACCATCATTAATTTTAGTGTAGAGCGCTTTTGCACGACTCTTTAATTGCTCAGTTGGTTTGGTACGTACAGATTGATAGCCAACTAACTGCCCATGTTCGTAAATTGGCGTTACGAACGCATCGACCCAATAGTAGCGACCATCTTTGCAGCGGTTCTTCACCATGCCACGCCAAGAGTGACCTTGTTTTAGTTTTTCCCACATTTCTTTAAATGCCGCTTTAGGCATATCTGGGTGGCGAACTATGTTATGGTTTTTTCCGAGAAGTTCTTCTTCGCTGTAACCAGCAATAGCACAAAATTCCTTATTTACGTATGTGATAACACCACGTAAGTCAGTGGTAGAGACAAGCTCTTGATTGTCAGAGTATGTTACTTCCTGATTAATGATTTCTTGCCCACGACGCATATGAGTCCTTGAAATATACTTTTTTATGGTGCGCGGATTATAAACTCAGAAAAATGTAAGGGAAGAGCTTGAGGATTGATTTTTGTTAAACTTTTAAAAATTGTTTAAGAGAATTGATCTAGAACAATAACGAAGCAGAAAAAATATGGTTGCTCTAGTTCTTTAGTATTGGATGAAAGAATTGTTATCTTGTTTCGGTCTTTGTTTGCACTAATAAAATTTATACTCGCCACAGCGGTCACTAAAGCAATTGTATAATATGACTTACAGTGGCAAGATTAACTTTCAGTGTAAGGACTTTTCAGAAACTTATAATTGGCTCTTGAGTAATTATTTTTAGCCCCCATACACTTAGGATTAAAGCCACCTGGCTCGAGGAAGCATTTTTGATAAAACATGATTTAAATAAAACGCTAGCAGCGTTAACAGCTCAATTTCCTAACGCAATTAATGGGATTAAACGTGGTATCGAGCGAGAAGCTTTAAGGATCAAACCAAGTGGTCACATATCAAAGCTGGGGCATCCAAAAGGCGTGGGGAGTGCGTTAACTAATGAGCATATCACGACTGACTTTTCTGAATCTTTGCTAGAATTTATCACTCCAGTGAGCACATCAGCTGAGCAAACCCTAGCCCAGCTAAAAGACTTACAAAAGTTCACATTGTCACATATGAATGATGAACTTCTATGTCCGATTAGTATGCCATGTTTTATTGAGCATCAAGACGACATTGTATTGGCGCAGTTTGGTGATTCAAATATAGGGCGTATGAAAACACTTTATCGTGAAGGCCTTAAAAATCGTTATGGCAGTATGATGCAAGCGATTGCTGGTGTTCACTTTAATATTTCATTTCCTGAAACCTTATGGCAGAGCTTATATCAGCTAAATGAAAGTAAAGTAAGCTTGTCGGACTTTATATCACAAGGTTATTTAGGCCTGATCCGCAATTTTAAGCGTGAGCTTTGGCTTATCAGTTATTTGTTTGGTGCTTCACCGGCTTTGTGTAATTCGTTTCTACAAGGGCGTGAAACAGATTTACCCTTTAAAAAATTAGGTAAAGGCACGCTTTATTTAGAAGTCGGTACAGCACTACGTCTGGGAAATCTTGGTTACACAAATAGTGCACAATCGTCTTTACGTGTTATGTATAACTCATTAGAAGAATATGTGGCTGGGTTAAAAGAAGCAATCCACTTATCTTCGGATTTGTATGGTCATCTTGATGATTATAAAAGTGCCGAACCAAAGCAGTTAAACAAAAACATACTTCAAATCGAAAACGAGTTTTACTCGCCAATTCGTCCTAAGCGTAATGCAGCTTCGGGTGAAACACCGACTGATGCGTTGTTACGTGGCGGTATAGAATATATAGAAGTACGTGCATTGGATGTTAATCCGTTTAGTGAAACTGGAATTGATCTACAGCAAATCCGTTTCTTAGATGTTTTCTTAACCTATTGCTTATTAAGCGAATCTCCAGAAATGGATTGGCAAGAGCAAAAATTAAGTACTGCAAATTTAGATGCGGTCGTTAATGATGGTCGTGATCCAGAGTTAATGTTAACAAAAGAGGGGCGGGCTACTAGCTTAACTGAGTGGGCGCATGCTATTTTTGATAAATTACACCCAGTAGCACAGTACATGGATAAAGCTTACGGTGTGAGCTGTTACTCTGAAACTATAAAAGAAATGGTAACCTGGGTCGAGGATCCTAGTAAAACCTTTTCTGGTAGATATGTAGCAGCACTTGCAAATGAAAACCAGGATAATGGTCATTTCGCTTTAGCACTTGCACAGCAGTACAAGCAAAGTCACCTTGATGCAGATTACCAATTTTATGATCAAGCATTTTTGGCAGAGCAAGCGGCTGACTCCGTGCTTAAAGAGCGAGAAGTTAAAGCGGCAGACAGTGTATCTTTCACTGCATTTTTAGATGACTATTTTTCTAAAGCTTAGTATGTTGTAGGCATAAAAAAACGCAGCCTAGGGAGGCTGCGTCAAAGATTCTTCAGGGATGAAACAATGCTATACTGCTGCATTCATAAGTTCAGACTGACCTGACGAGAAAAAGTTCAGCGAGATCCATAAAAAAAATGAAAAAAAGTATAATTATTTTATCGCTGGCCGCATCATTGGCTGGTTGTGCAACGGCTCCTCCTGAGCAACCTCATGATATTTGTAAAATTTTTGAAGAAAAACCCGATTGGTATTACGATGCCCGTGATGCACAAGAAAAATGGGGCTCGCCAAAACATGTACTGATGAGCATGATGTATCAAGAAAGTTCATTTCGTCATGATGCAGCGCCGCCAATGGAGTACTTCTTGTGGGTAATTCCAATGGTCGTGCCAGCTCGGCATATGGCTACTCACAAGCAAAAACCCCAACATGGTCTGATTACATTCGCGAAACAGGTAATAGCGGTGCAGACAGAGATGATTTTGACGATGCAATCGATTTTATGGCTTGGTTCGTTTACAAAACCCATAAAGTAAATGGTATATCAAAGTGGGATGCCTATGCGCAGTACCTTAATTATCATGAAGGGTGGGGCGGCTATAAGCGAGGCACTTACAAAAGTAAGAAGTGGCTAATGAGTGTTGCAAATAAAGTTAAACATCGAGCAAGCCGCTATGGCGCTCAACTTAAAAAATGTGAAGCAGATTTAGATAAGAACTGGTTTGAGCGTTTATTTAGTTAATACATAAATAAAAAGCCCGCATCAATTAGCGGGCTTTTTTTCGTTATTTACCAGGAAACTGGTGAATATGAACATCCCTTTGCGGGAATGGGATAGTGATATCTGCAGCGTCGAAGGCAATTTTAACTCGCTCGTACAAGCCAAAATACACTGGCCAGTAGTTATCAGACTCCACCCACGCCCATACCAACATGCCAATATGGCTTTCACCATGCTGGCTAACATGAACAGATGGTTTCTTATCTTCAATGTCTTTTAATACCAAATCATAATCATCAAGCACGCTCATAAGCACATCACGTGCTTTATGAACATCATCTCCGTAACTAATACCAAATTCGATTGCAACACGGTGTAGAGGTTCTGCGAACTTATTCTTAACGCAGCCGTTTGATAGCGTGCCATTAGGGATAATGATTTTTTCATTGTCGTAGGTGAGTAAAACGGTGACAAAAATTTGTATTTCAACAACTTTCCCCATATAGCCTTGTGCTTCGATTACATCACCCACTTTAAAAGGTTTAAAGAATAAAATAAGCACGCCACCTGCAAAGTTAGCAAGGCTACCTTGCAGTGCCATGCCCACCGCAAGGCCAGCAGCACCTAGCATTGCAATAAATGACGTGGTCTCTATACCAATCATCGAAGCAACAGAGATCAGTAATAGTATTTTTAGAATGACTGAGATAAAAGAGACTAAAAAGTGCGTAAGGCCAACTTCGAATTTGACCTTATTCATTGATTTTTCAGCCATATTGGCAATACGACCAATTAGCCACCAACCTATGATTAGAACCAAAATTGCCAGAATAAACTTCGGCCCGTAAAGCATCAGTAATTCAATGGCTTGGTTATAGATTTTCTCGATTGATATTTCGTCCATTATTTTCCCTTTTATATCAATATATGCAAAAGAAAATAATAGTAGAGGAATTTGTGTTTGGTTGTGCGGGTTAGCTTTTAAAATGTGAATCTTCAGAGGTAATTAAGCTATAAGTAACAAAAAGGAGTAGTAAGCTACTCCTTTTGTTTAAGTTTAGTTAGCAGTCAGTCAGTGCGTTTACTTGGAATAACTTTAACTAACTTCACCATATTTTCTTTTATCTCAATAACTTCAATAGGGTAGCCGGCAATACGCAAGCTTAGGTTTGAGTCAGGGATGTCCTCTAAGTATTCAACAATTAAACCACTTAGCGTTTTCGGACATCAATCGGTAGCTCCCAACCCATTTCTTTATTTAAATCACGAATATTAGCACCGCCATCAACAAGTACTGAGCCATCATCTTGCTCTGTTACTTCTTCACTCGGTGTACGCGTTTGAGTTGTAGTGAAATCACCCACAACTTCTTCAAGAATATCTTCAAGTGTTACTAGACCTTGAATATCACCATACTCATCCACGACTAAGCCAATACGCTCTTTTGATTGCTGGAACTTAAGTAGTTGCGTGTTCAGTGATGTGCCTTCAGGGATAAAGTAAATTTCACGTACTGCACGCAGTAGTGATGGTTTATCAAACTGCTCTTTAGTTAATAGGCGCAGTGCATCACGTGAGTGAATAAAGCCAACAGCATCATCAATTTGATCACGATACAACAAAACGCGAGTGTGTTGTGCATGAGTAAGTTGGCGGCTGATAAGCTTCCAGTCATCATTGATATCGATAGCAACAATTTCGTTGCGTGGGATCATGATATCTTCAACAGTGACTTGCTCTAAATCTAAAATTGAAGTCAGCATACTTTGGTGGCGAGCAGGTAATAGTGCACCTGATTCGTTCACCACAGTTTTTAATTCTTCTTTGCTTAAGCTGTGCTCTTCAATTTGTGCTGTGGTAATACCAAACAAGCGTAACATGCCGTTAGTCATCCAGTTTACGATAACCACAAACGGGAAAAGGATTTTCAAAAGGCCTTTAAGCACAATTGAACTTGGAAAAGCAACCTTCTCTGGGTAGAGCGCAGCAAGTGTTTTTGGCGTTACTTCGGCAAAGATTAAAACAACCAGCGTTAGCGCGCCGGTTGCAATAGCGATACCGAGATCACCATACAAACGAATACCAATAATCGTTGCAACCTGTGCTGCAGCGATATTTACAAGGTTATTACCAATTAAGATCAGACCAATGAGTCTGTCAGGGCGACTTAATAGTTTGCTGACGCGCTTCGCTGCACGGTGATCTTCTTTAGCAAGATGACGCAGGCGAATACGGTTGATTGACATAATTCCAGTTTCAGAACCAGAAAAATAAGCAGAAATAAGTATCAATAATCCCAATATAATAAACAGGGTACTAGTCGATATGTCGTCCAAGGATGGATCCTTTTTTTATAAATCAGTGCATATTAAGCTAGAGACAGCTTGCTGAGTCAAGTTAAAACTTATTTAGAACCACTTCTTGGATGAAACGGCTGCCAAAATAAGCAAGTGACAAGATAAAAGCGGCTATCATGATCGAAAACACCACAGGCTTTCCACGCCAGCCTTGGCGTAAATGACCTACAGTGACCACGGTGAAAATGAGCCAAGCAATTAGTGATAAGACTGTTTTGTGGATAAACTCACTGGCAAACATTCCCTCTAAGAAGATAAACCCAGAAAGGAGAGCAAAAGTCAGTAAGATAGTACCCAGCGTGAGTAATTGATATAGCTGACGCTCAACCACCATTAAAGGAGGGAGGTGGCTGTGTACAATTGCCAAGTCTTTGCGTTTGAGGCGCTTATCAATAAAGTAGAACTGGACTGCATAAAGTGTTGAGATTATCAAAACACAATAGGCTAGCAGTGATAAGGATATGTGAGTAACTAACCCAAGCTCGACATTGATTGATTGCAAAATCACATGATGCGGAATAAACAAGCTGGCAAGAGTCAGTAAGGCAGCAAAACCATACACAACTGGCAACAATAAAGTCGCAGGGAATTTGAGAGACACAGCAGTTACCGACACCACAATGACCCAACAGGTTAATAAAGCAACGTTGACGATACTTAAATCTTGGCCGTCAGCACGAAAAACTGAATTAACCAGTAATAGCATATGAGCAAGGATAGCCACAGTGCTAAGAATGACTGTGAGTTTTTGGCTTGGACCTTGTTTGTGAAAAAGGCGTGATAGCACATGTGACGTTGCTAACACATAAAACAAACTAGCAATAATAGTTAAACTAATAATCATCGTGTTTTGGCCACTTAATTTATATCGATAAATCCTTGTCTCTTTGATGCCATTGTATTTTATAGCAAGGCAAAAGCATAGAGTTTGTAAAAAGAAACTCAAACTGCGCACTTGAACACTGTATTGTCGACCACCATTTACGGTATACTGCTAGGAATTAAATTTTAATATTGCCTGTATTGTCACCAAACTTGTTTGATTTATGTACATTGCAGGTGCAACACGTTTTATCGGAACCTTTACATGTTTGAGAATCTCCAAGAACGCTTAGGTAAAACCTTAAAAAATATCAGTGGTCGCGGACGCCTAACTGAAGACAATATAAAAGATACATTACGCGAAGTCCGCATGGCATTTTTGGAAGCGGACGTTGCATTACCTGTTGTTCGTGAATTCGTTAAGCAAGTTAAAGAACGCGCCGTAGGTGTTGAGGTAACAAAAAGCTTAAGCCCTGGCCAAGTCTTTATTAAGATCGTTCGTGAAGAACTTGAAAAAGCCATGGGTGAAGCTAACGAAGAGCTAAGCCTTAATGCACAGCCGCCAGCGGTAGTGATGATGGCGGGTTTACAAGGTGCTGGTAAAACGACCAGTGTTGGTAAACTAGCTAAATTCTTAAAAGAGCGTAAAAAGAAGTCTGTATTAGTTGTGAGTGCCGACGTTTATCGTCCGGCAGCAATCAAACAGCTTGAAACACTGGCTGATGAAGTGGGTGTTGAGTTCTTCCCAAGTGACATTTCACAAAAGCCGGTTGATATCGCAAACAATGCGATTTCGCACGCGAAGAAGAAATTCATTGATGTGGTATTAGTTGATACCGCAGGTCGTTTACACGTCGATAACGACATGATGGACGAGATCAAAGCACTTCACAGTGCGATTAACCCAATCGAAACCTTATTCGTTGTTGATGCGATGACAGGTCAAGATGCGGCAAACACTGCAAAAGCATTTGATGAGGCGCTTCCTCTAAGTGGTGTGATCTTAACCAAGACCGATGGTGATGCCCGTGGTGGTGCTGCATTATCGATTCGTCATATTACCGGTAAGCCAATTAAGTTTATGGGTGTGGGTGAACGCACTGATGCTCTTGAACCATTCCACCCTGACCGTATTGCTTCTCGTATCCTAGGTATGGGTGATGTACTTTCATTAATCGAAGAAGTCGAAATGAAAGTAGATAAAGAGAAAGCAGCTAAAGTTGCCGAAAAAGTATTTAAAGGTGATGGCTTCACATTAGATGACTTTGCTGAGCAACTTCGTCAGATGAAGAACATGGGCGGTATGATGTCGATGCTTGATAAGCTGCCAGGTATGCAAAACCTACCAGACGCTGTAAAAGGACCCAGATGGGTGATAAAACTTTCGTACAAATGGAAGCCATCATCAACTCTATGACGCCAAAAGAGCGTGCCCGTCCTGAAATCATCAAAGGCTCGCGTAAAAAACGTATTGCGGCAGGTTCTGGTACTCAGGTGCAAGAAATCAATAAACTGCTTAAGCAATTTACGCAAATGCAGAAGATGATGAAGAAGATGAAAGGCAAAGGTGGCATGAAGAAAATGATGCGCGGCATGAAAGGCATGTTACCACCAGGGATGATGGGTGGTGGCCCTAAATTTTAATAGTACTGTCTATTAAATGTATAAAAAGGAGCATATAGCTCCTTTTTTTGTAGATAATTTATGCGTAGTTGTTAGCTGCATGTAAGATTTAAAGCCCAGATCAGTGTTTAATCAACTAAACTTACATTTTGCAGCAGTTCTTACTTGCAATGTTGCAAAAAACTCGTACAATTCCCCAGCTTCCCGTATTGGGGAGTAAATCTTATTAATGAAAACAGTCAATCTAATGTAGAGGACGGTATGGTAACTATTCGTTTGCAACGTGGTGGCGCTAAAAAACGCCCTTTCTATCAAATTGTGGTTGCGGATAGCCGTTTCTCGCGTGACGGTCGCTTCATCGAGAAAGTAGGTTTCTTTAACCCAATCGCTTCTGGTCAGGAAGAAAAAGTACGTTTAGATTTATCTCGTGTTGATCACTGGGTAGGTCAAGGCGCATCTCTTTCAGATCGCGTAGCTAAGTTAGTTAAAGACGCTCGTAAAGCGGCTTAATAGGCGTAAGAGTAACCATGAGTCAAGAGAACACCTCGTATATTACAGTAGGAAAGCTCGGTGCCCCGTATGGTATAAAGGGCTGGCTTAAGGTGCATTCATTTACTGATGATCCCGAAGGGATCTTCGATTTCAGCCCATGGTTGATAGGGCAACAAGGTAAATGGCAGACCTTAGAAGTGGTCGACTGGCGTCGCCACAACAAAGGCTTTATCGCTAAAGTTGCGCAAGTAAACGACCGAGACGAAGCAATGGCTTTAACCAATGCAGAAATCTCAGTAGATGCAGCGCAGCTACCAGAATTACCGCAAGGTGAATTCTATTGGCGAGATCTGATCGGCATGTCTGTTATAACTGATAAAGGTTATAACTTAGGCACTGTTGATGACCTAATGGAGACAGGGTCAAATGACGTTTTGGTTGTGAAAGCAAACAAAAAAGATGCATTTGGCCAAGCAGAGCGTTTAATTCCTTTCTTAACAGATTCTGTTATTAAAGAAGTTAAACATGATGCAAGAGAAATTACCGTAGACTGGGACCCAGGGTTTTAATGTCACAAACGAGTTCGCTATGGGTAGGGGTGATAAGCCTTTTCCCGGACATGTTTGATGCGATTACCACCCAAGGGGTAACAGGTCGCGCAGTTAAAAATGGTCTAATCGACTTTAACTGTTGGAACCCACGTGACTATGCCACTGATAAGCATAGAACCGTGGATGATCGTCCTTACGGGGGCGGTCCTGGCATGTTAATGATGGTTGAACCATTGAAACAAGCTATCCTTGACGCCAAAAAAGCGGCAGGTGATGGTGCAAAAGTAATTTATATGTCCCCGCAAGGGCGCAAATTAGATCAGCAAGGTGCAAGCGAGCTTGCACAATCAGAAAAGCTGATTTTAATTGCAGGTCGCTATGAAGGTATAGATGAGCGAATCATAGAATCATACGTTGACGAAGAATGGTCAATTGGTGATTTTATTTTAAGTGGTGGTGAGCTACCCGCGATGACGCTAATTGATGCAGTAGCACGATTAGTACCAGGGGTGTTAGGTCATAACCAGTCAGCTGAGCAGGATTCATTTTCGAATGGCTTGCTTGATTGTCCTCACTATACACGGCCAGAGACATTGGATGATAAACAGGTGCCTGCTGTATTACTCAGCGGAAACCACCAAGAAATCGCTAAGTGGCGCACAAAGCAATCACTTGGTAGAACTTGGCTTCGTCGTCCTGACTTGTTGCATAACCTAGCTCTGACTGAGGAGCAAGCGGCACTCCTTGCTGAATTTCAGCAAGAGTACCAACAAGCTTGTGGCTAGAAGACAGTTACACCTAGGAAAGTGAGAAATATAATGGCAAAAGTAAACCAAAATATTATTAAAGCGCTTGAAGAAGAGCAGCTTAAAACAGACGTACCAGCATTCGGCGCTGGTGATACAGTAGTTGTACAGGTACGTGTAAAAGAAGGTAACAAAGAGCGTCTACAGGCCTTTGAAGGTGTTGTAATCGCTAAGCGTAATCGTGGTCTTCACTCAGCATTCACAGTTCGTAAAATCTCGAGCGGTGAAGGTGTTGAGCGTGTATTCCAAACGCACAGCCCTCTTATCGATAGTATCTCAGTTAAACGTCGCGGTGCAGTTCGCCGTGCGAAACTTTACTATCTACGTGAGCGTTCTGGTAAATCTGCACGTATTAGAGAAAAACTTAACTAATACGCGCTGTTTTACAACGCAAAATAAAACGGGTTGCAGCCTTAGGTTGCAACCCGTTTTGGTTTTTATACCACAAAAATAATTTACCTCTCTGAGAAATACTCCCTTCTAACCTATCTACTTACTCCTATTTATCCCTTTATAAGCTATGCTACAAGAACGTTGGGGCTTTGTGCTTTGGCTGTTATCCTGTTACTATAATTTGTATTAAAAGCTTTACTTTTTTGTATATAAATATTTACGTTTATAGGGTTTGAGGTGTAGTAACGTGGTAACAGTGAATGATCTAGCTGATTTAAGAGCAGGAATAGATGAATGTGATGCGCAATTGGTGGCATTACTGGCAAAGCGTAATGGGATTACAGAAAAAATAGGCGCAATTAAGCAACAAATCGGTGCACCATTACATGCCCCAGATCGCGAGGCTGAGTTACTTGCAGCTCGTCGTCAAGAAGCTGTCGCACAAGGGGTTAACCCTGAGTTAGTTGAAGATATATTGCGTCGTATGATGCGTGAAGCGTATCAAAACCAACAAGGTAGCCTTGCCTGTGTTGCACCCCAATTATCACCCATTGTAATTGTGGGTGGTGAAGGTGCCATGGGCCAGTTATTTGCTCAACAATTTACTCGTTCAGGTTATGAAGTGCGTATTTTAGATAAAGCACAGCAAGCACAAAGTGAGACGATATTAAAAGGGGCAAAATTGGTTCTTGTCAGTGTGCCAATTAATGCACTTGAGCAAGTTGTCGCTGCGCTACCGACACTTGATGATGACTGTTTGCTGGTTGATATTACCTCTGTTAAGCAAAAACCTTTAAAAGCACTTATGGCGGCTCATAGCGGCCCTGTAGTTGGCTTACACCCCATGTTTGGCCCAGATATTTCACATTGGGTAAAACAAACGGTGGTCGTGTGTGAAGGGCGAGATCATGAAGTAGCTAAAGGGTTAATGGCACAACTACAAGTTTGGGGCTGCCAAGTAGTTGAAATGGATGCTAAAAAACACGATGAAGCAATGCAGATCATTCAGGTTATGCGTCACTTAACAACTTTTGTATATGGCCAGTTTCTTGCCAAGCAAAGCCATACACTTGCAGAGCTTCGCAGCTGCTCATCACCCATTTATCAGTTAGAGTTAATGATGGTCGGGCGCTTATTTGCCCAATCGCCAGAGCTTTACTCTGACATAATGTTAGCACAATTCGACGATGTAGAAGCACTGCTTGCCAACTACCAAGATACTTTTGCAGACACGCTAGAAAAGCTAAAAGCAGGGGATAAAGCATCATTGATTGCCGCATTTGCTGATGCAAAAGAATACTTCTCTGATGCAACTGCACATTTCTTAACGCAAAGCCGCAGCTTACTCAACAAAGCAAACGACGCGAAAGTGCTTGATTAAACAGCTAATCTAGCAAAAAAGAGCTCTATCAAAAAAGCCCGCATCAAGCGGGCTTTTTGGTTGCAAATGTTTTGTTTTAAATAATCGTTTTAATGACCACCTAATGAGCCAGGTAACGCACCGCTATGGTGATTGATTAAGCCCCATTGATACAGCAAGTCAGTCATATCTGAAAGGCTGAATAAGGTCATGCTCAAGCCAACAATCGTCAACACTATGGTATAAGGTAGCGCCATGTATACCATGCGTCCATAAGATAGTCTTAACACAGGGGCTAATGTTGATGTAAGCAAGAATAAGAAGGCAGCTTGTCCATTAGGCGTAGCAACACTTGGTAAATTAGTACCTGTGTTAATTGCCACAGCTAATAGGTCAAATTGATCACGGGTAATTTGACCTGCCTGTAACGCAGCAGCCACTTCATTGATATACACAGTACCCACGAACACGTTATCGCTGACCATCGACAGAATACCGTTGGCAATGAAGAACATTACCAGTTGCAGCTGACCTTCGAAAGTAAGTACCCATGCGATCACAGGTGTAAATAAATGCTGGTCGATAATAACTGCAACAATTGAGAAGAATACGCAAAGTAACGCTGTGAATGGTAGAGCTTCTTCAAATGCTTTACCTAATTGGTGCTCTTCAATAATACCGGCACTGTCGTGGCAAAAATAATAACAGACAAACCAATTAAACCAACAGTGGCTAAGTGAAGGGCTAAACCTATGATCAACCAAACAGCAATGAAAGCTTGAATCGCTAGGTTCACTTTGTCGCGTGTGGTGCGTTTTTTCTCAAGCTTTTTAGCATGATCCGATAAAATTGTGTGGATGGGGGCAGGGAGTTTTGCGCCGTAACCAAAGGTTTTGGTTTTTTCGAGTAAGAAAGTAGTGGCAATACCTGCAATCATAACGGGTAAAGTAATAGGCAACATTCGGAAGAAAAATTCGCCAAATAACCAGCCTGCACGCTCAGCAATGATCAAGTTCTGCGGCTCGCCTACCATAGTACATACACCACCTAAGGCAGTACCTATGGATGCATGCATTAATAAATTACGAAGAAAAGCACGAAACTCTTCAAGCTCTTGCCGATTGACTGGACGTACTTGGTTATCGTCATTAATATCATGCTCACTGCTGGAGTCTTTGCCTGATGCTACCTTGTGGTAAATACTGTAAAAGCCCATCGCGACGGCAATAACAACGGCCATCACCGTTAACGCATCTAAAAAAGCAGATAAAAATGCGGCAGCTATCGTAAACGACAGGGATAATACGGTTTTACTTCGTACCGAAACAACCAGCTTTGTAAAGATATATAAAAGTAAGTCTTTCATAAAATAGATACCAGCAACCATAAAGATAAGTAACAGGATCACATCGATATTCTGTACTATCTCATGTTCAACTTGCCCTGCTGTTGTCATGCCGATAAACAAGGCTTCAATTGCCAGTAAACCACCCGGTTGTAGCGGGTAACATTTAAGTGCCATGGCGAGTGTAAAAATAAACTCTAACACTAATACCCATCCTGCCAGATAAGGATTAAGTTGAAATAACACCGGGTTGATTAGTAAAAACGCAATAATGGTGTATTTGTACCACTTTGGTGAAGTTCCTAAAAAATTTTTAAATAGAGCTGGTAAAACGCGCTGCTGCATGGCCATACCTATATCAGTGCTGGTTATTATTGTTAATAAATAGAAATTGATTATATCGATAGTATTGTTATTTGATGTACTTTTAATCCAAAAGGCCATTTATTTAACTAGATCTTATAGATTTTTATGTACTGCCGAGTTAGTTTACTTGTTAGTTGCTTATCATCTGGTACAATCAGTGAGTTGAACACCAAATGCGGTAAAAGTAGTTGCTAACTCAAGTGGAAAGTGAATGAGAATTTTTAAAGCGAAAAGCCCAGCAGGTTTTGCTGAAGAATACATTGTTGAATCTATTTGGAATGGTGACTTTCCGCCTGGCTCAATTCTTCCAGCTGAGCGTGAATTATCTGAGCTGATAGGTGTTACACGTACAACCTTACGTGAAGTACTTCAACGTCTAGCCCGTGATGGCTGGCTAACGATTCAGCACGGTAAACCTACCCGTGTAAATAACTTCTGGGAAACCTCGGGCCTGAACATTTTAGAAACGCTAGCGCGACTAGATGAAGACAAAATGCCAGAGCTTACAGATCAATTACTTTCTGCACGCACAAATATCAGCGCAATTTATACCCGTGCGGCTATTAAGCTTGCTCCTGAGCGTGTAATTGAAATTTTATCGCAAAGTGAAGAGCTAGAAGACAGTGCGCAAGCATTTGCTGATTACGATTATAAAGTTCACCATGAATTAGCAGTTGCGGGTAATAACCGCATTTACGTTCTTATCCTAAATGGCTTTAAAGGTTTCTACTCAAAAATTGGCTGCCACTACTTCTCTGATTCTCGAACTCGTGAATTAGCGCGTCAATTTTATAAAGATTTAACAGAGCTGGCAGAGCGTCGTGAACACGACGGTGCGATTTCAATGATGCGTAAATATGGTCATCAAACAGGTGAAATTTGGCAACAAATTCGTGGTGATATGCCAGAAGATATCATGGACTAAGCGACCGTAATTAATATTCATTTAAGAACCCAGCTAAAAGCTGGGTTTTTTGTTAGTTACTTTTAAGCACAGGGAGTACTTCAGCGCTTTCATCATCAAGCATTGCTAAAACACTATTAAAATCATGTTTGGGATGCCAGCCAAGTTGCTGCTGCGCTCTAGTTGAATCGTATACTCGGTCTAAACTGGTTGGTAATAGCCAGCCTCGCTCCTTGAATGCATCTGCTAATGCTGGGATTTTTTCAATAATGACTTTATCTGCTTGCTTATAAAGCGGCCGGCAATCTTTTTTTGAATAAGGCGTAACGCCTGAAATAATAAAGCGATTAAAACCACTTAGTTTTTTCTCGATTGCACATAAATGAGCATTGGCAACATCGCGAGCGTCGATGCCACGGCTATTACGAAATAGCGCCATCGTATCTGCAGGTTCAGGAAAACAGCGAGACATCTGTAATACTGTGATTGGTAATTTGTGCTTTACTGAAATAGCTTCAAGCTTGGCTTCGGCGGCAATTTTAGTTTTATGGTAAATGGATTTTGGCTTTGGAATAATATCCTCGTTTACCCAACCCGCTTGACCTAATGGCGTTGAAGCTGAACCATAGAGCGCTGTGGTGCTGGTAAAAATAAACTGTTTTACGCCTGCTTCTATACCTAACAGTGCCAGTTGTTCTGTCGCCTCCACATTTATAGTGTAAAAATCGTCGTCAGAGTGCAGATCAACATGAGGGGCATGTAAAGCGGCTGTATGGATTATCACGTCGATGTCTTGAAGAGCTCGCTGAATTAAGTGTTGGTCACGAATATCACCCACAAAGTCAGCTGTAGAGCAGGGCGCTTTATCCATCCCAACGACATTATAATTGCTCATTAACTTGATATAAATTGCACGGCCAACCCGACCTGCTGAACCTGTGATCAAAACTTTCATTTTTCTACCTAGTTGCTTAGCTCGGCATATTTTATCAGATTTTAGCTGCTGATTTTGCAGCTCTTTGCGATTGTTTGCTTCAAGAGTTACGTAATATTTTAATAAATCAATTTTTCCGATTAGGCATATCGCTTTTTTCGATTGTTCATTTGTCTGTAACCTCATTACACTATCTTGCAATTTATCAATACTTACACTTGGTTTTTGCGTTTTAGTAACCATATCTATGTGAGTATTGCTTAGGCAATTGGAAATAAACTCAAATATTTGGAGATAAAAATGGGTGTATTAGTTGGCCGTCAGGCACCAGACTTTACTGCAGCAGCTGTTCTTGGTAACGGTGAAATCGTTGAAAACTTCAACCTAAAAGAAACTATCAAAGGTAAAAAAGCAGTTATCTTCTTTTACCCGTTAGACTTCACTTTCGTTTGTCCTTCAGAGTTAATCGCTTTCGACAAGCGTTTTGAAGAGTTCCAAAAGCGTGGAGTTGAAGTAATCGGTGTTTCTATCGATTCACAATTCTCACACAATGCATGGCGTAACACTGCCGTTGCTGACGGTGGTATTGGTCAAGTTAAATATGCACTAGTTGCAGACGTTAAACACGAAATCTGTCAAGCATACGATGTTGAGCACCCAGAAGCAGGTGTTGCTTTCCGTGGTTCTTTCCTTATCGACGAAGAAGGTAACGTACGTCACCAAGTAGTTAACGACCTTCCTCTAGGCCGTAACATCGACGAAATGATCCGCATGGTTGACGCGCTAGCGTTCCACAGCGAGCACGGTGAAGTATGTCCAGCTGGTTGGACTGAAGGCAAAAAAGGTATGGACGCAAGCCCTGAAGGTGTTGCTAAGTTCCTTTCTGAAAACGAAGGCGACCTATAATTTAGGCCTTAGTTAAAGAATTAAAAAACCCGCCAATTGGCGGGTTTTTGTTTTTAAGCACAACAAGATTAATTAAAACGCATCGTTAGTTTAGTATAGAAATAACGACCACGAGGGTTATGTACGCTTGATACATAGCCATATAAGTCGCCATCGCCATCACCGATTGCAAACGGAGGATCTTCATCAAACACGTTATTCACACCCACAGAAAGTTTGATTTTCTCTGAGAAGTTATACGCTGTTTGTAAATCAACCAGCGTTTGTGAATCAACCATACGTGATGTGTTGCTATCAAAGTCTAAATTACCGTCAAAATCGATATCTGGCGTATCTTCAAATTCGCCCGTGTAACTAACGTTCACATTCGTGTTGAAGTCACCCATTTCCCAATTTGTTGAGAAAATCCAACGGTTTTCAGGATAACGATATTCGCCAGTGTAATCGCGGCCATCTTTCTTAAATTCGTTTTGGTAAGCCCATTCTAAATTGAATTTTAAGAAGCCGTAATCGTTCATCGCATGTGTGTAGTTAGCCGATACATCGACACCTGATACTTCTTGTGATGAGACGTTTTCAAAGGTGCTATAAACTTTTTGGATCACACCTAAGCTTTGACCATTTTGTGGTGCTAAACGCACGCAGACTGTGCTGTTTTGATCATTACAGTTTTCATCATAGATAGGGCCGAACTCTTGCTCGTCAATCTTATTATCTTGTGTAATGCTCCATACATCGATTCCAAAACCAAATTCAGCGGTTGGTGCCCAGATAAAGCCCACATTCCATGACTCTGACTCCTCAGCTTCAAGGTTTGGGTTACCTGCAAATTGGATATTGTAATCTAGAGCGTTACAGTCAAGCCCTGTTGCCTGACAGCGGTAAGTATCTACAAAGAATTGACTTTCTTCAGACGGACCTAAACCAATTTGTGCCAGTGAAGGCGCGCGGAAACCTTGAGCCCACGAACCACGAACAGTGATTGAATCAGTTGGTGCCCAGCGAACAGCTACTTTAGGGTTTGTAGTTGAGCCAAAATCGCTGTAGTCATCGTATCGACCAGCTAGTTGCAGTTCTAGGTTATCAGCCAGCGGAATTGAAAACTCAATGTAAGCTGCGTATTGGTCGCGTTCAGCAGCGGCTGATACGGACTCAGTACCAAAAATTAAACCACGCTGGAATTGGTCGTCTGGAATATCGCTCACATCTTCTTCACGGTATTCAATACCTGCAGCCATCATTACTACATCATCGCCAAAGCTGAATGCTTCACCACTAATATTTGCATCAAATGAGGTCATATGAGACTCACCACGGCGCACTAAGCTTGTCGTGATACGGTCAATCACTGCCTGGTCATTATAGGTGCCACCAAATGGATTATAGTTACCTGCATCGATTTCTTGTTGTAGGAAATCAGTGCGCACCCAACCTTGGCTTCTATTACCTGTTTGCATTGATTCACTGCGACCTTTTTGAACAGCTGCTTCCCAGCTCCAGTCATTTATTTCACCTTTTAGACCGGCAACAAAGCGAAGCGTATCAGATTCAATATCCCATTGGCGAGGGCCGGCATCTACGGTTCTGTAGCGACCAATTTCGATATCTTGGCCAAACGGGTTGTTAGGATGGCTTGCAGGTACTGTAAGGCCTGCATCTTCATCAAGCGGGGTCGGTGCACCTGCTGCTTGCGACGTATTATGTTGTACTGCAACCTCTAAGAAAGCTGAAATACCATTGTCGAAGTTATATTCAAATTGTGAGATAGCACCGACACGCTCAGATGCTGGGGTTACGTAACCATACGGGCCGTAGTCAAATAAGCAGCTGCCACTTGCGGTTGCATTTTCTGCTGGGCAGGCTGGATCAATGGTTTTTTCACCATCTACATAGAAGTAGCCCGGGAAGCCACGCGATGAGCGAAAATCCATACCACCGTATGGTTCTTGGTTGGCTGTGCCTAGGCGATCCATTTCATCAGATGAGAGTGCTGTGTTGTTAAAGTAATCAATAATAATTGATGCGCTGCTTTTCTCTGTACTAGTACCCCATACTAAACTTGCTGTTTTTTCTTCGTAGTTAGGACCATCAGTACCGCCATAACCAAGGTTCACTTCTAGGCCATTAATATCTTTCTTTAAGATGATATTAACTACACCTGCAACTGCATCAGAACCATAAATAGCAGATGCACCATCTTTTAAAATATCAATACGTTCAATCGCAGAGACTGGAATCGAGTTGATATCAACAAATGAATTGGTAATGCTTTCTGCAAAAGCACTGATAGATACACGGCGTCCGTTAATTAGTACTAATGTAGCATCAGAGCCTAAACCTCTAAGGCTAACAGCTGCGGCACCATTGGCTGTGGAGTCTTGGTTATTACCGCGAGTAGAAAATGTACCATTACCTGCAACAGGCATACGTTCTAATAATTGTTGTAAGTTATCGTAGCCCATGTTATCGATGTCTGCACGACTGATTGATTGAACCGGTGATGGTCCCTCAATGTCCGAGCGCTTGATGCGAGAACCTGTAACTTCAATACGCTCGACCTTTTCAGCTCCATCTTCTTGTGCAGCAACAGACATAAAACTGGTGCCTGCTAATGCGGCAACTGTAAATGCGTAGAGAGGTCGTTGTATAAAGCGATGGGTGTTCTTCATATATTTCAATCCTTGTATAATTGTGAAAGTGTTGTGAATTAATCACGACAAAGATTGATACCATGTAAATGGCGGTGAATGAAATAGCAAAAAAGTATGGGTTTATTAAGGTGTTAAGGTTCTTAAGTGGTAAGAGTCAGGACTGGTAGGGGGTACGAGCCTAACAAAAAGGTTAGGCTCATTTCATAAATTAAGCTTTATGTTTCATCAGGCGTTCTTTTTCACGCGCCCAATCTTTATTTTTTCCGTCTTCACGTTTGTCGTGCATCTTTTTACCTTTAGCAAGGTGGAACTCCAACTTCACCCAGCATTTTTTCCAGTACATTGCAGTTGCGATTAATGAAAAACCTTCGCGTTCTGTAGCACCGATAAGACGATCGATTTCACGCTTATTTAAAAGTAACTTACGATACCTTAAAGGATCGCAAATTACGTGAGTAGAAGCACTGTTGAGAGGCTGAATTTGACTGCCAAGTAAAAATGCTTCGCCGTTTTTAATGTGAATATAAGTCTCAGAGATGTTTACTTTACCAGCTCGGATACTTTTTACTTCCCAGCCCTGTAGTTCAACCCCTGCTTCGAACTTATCGTGTAAAAAATACTCATGACGCGCTTTTTTGTTTAGCGCGATGGTATTACTTGTCGATTTAGATGATTTTTTCTTAGCCATAGTGGCTCATATTATACGTAAAAACAGCGTTTTTACATCGCTTTTTTAAGGCTTTGCAGAAATTTTCGCGTCACTAATATTTGGGTAAATAGTCAAAGCTTGCTAAAATTCGCCGACAAAGTTGGGAGTGAATATGCCGCAAATAGAAAAAAGTGCGCTGGTAATGTACAGCAGCAAAGAAATGTTTGATTTAGTGAATGATGTAGATGCATATCCAGAGTTTTTACCACATTGCTCTGATGCTAAAATCATTACACAACAAGCCAGTGGTATGACAGCTAGTCTAGAAATATCGAAAGCAGGTTTAAAAAAGTGGTTCACTACCGAAAATACCTTTATTGATGAGCAAACGGTTGCGCTACGCCTAGTTGATGATCCATTCAAAAAGCTACAGGGTAAATGGCATTTCTTACCGCTGGACGATAAAGCTTGTAAAGTGCAACTGCATCTTGAGTTTGAATTTGCTAGTAAGCTTATTGAGCTGGCTTTCGGAAAAGTATTTAACGAAGTCGCTAAGAATATGGTTAATGCATTTACTCAACGCGCTAAAACTGTATATGGAGTTCGCCCATGATCACTGTTGAAGTGGTTTTCGCCTTACCAACAACAGCAACCAGTTTACTGGTCGAAGTGCCTGTAGGTACTACCGCTGAGCAAGCGGTGATTAAGTCGGGCATTATCGAGAAGTGCCCAGAAATAGACGCAAATAATTTAACGCTTGGGATTTGGAATCGTACTTGCAAACTGAATCAAGAAGTAAAAGATGGCGATCGTATTGAGATTTATCGACCGCTTATTGCTGATCCAAAGGATGCACGCAGGCGCCGTGCTGAAAAAGCCAAAGAAGAGGGCCGAGCTAATAAAATTACAGGCGGGCGTCCGCTTAATAAGGCATAAAAAAGGGTAGCCTAGGCTACCCTTAATAATTTGCGCTGCTATTACTCTTGTTCAAGCGGCGTATTAAATTCGCTAGGTTGTTCATAGTCACCCGATAACGAAACAAGCTTATCGTTTTCGAAGTTAATAGTGAGTGATTTACGTTGCTCGTTGCTACGACCAAGATTGAATACGTAAAGGTAGTGCCAGGTATTTTTATCAAATGAGTCTTCAGCGACTGGCTTGCCTAGTACATACAGTACTTGCTCGCGCGTCATATTAACACGTAGCTTATCTACATCTGATTGCTCTAAGAAGTTACCTTGAGGAATGTTGATTCGGTAAACCCAGCTTGAACACCCTGCTGTAGCACTTAAAGTAAGGGTAAGTACTAACCAAAAAGAAAAAGTTTTAAACGACTGCATTATTTGTTTGAATCCTTATTTTTTATACACTGCATGATACCGATTAGTCACTGAAGGTAAAACCCTTTTCAGTAATTGTTTTTACACAAATGCGATTAACAATCAAGAGGCACAAATTTGACCACAGCAAACCCAGAAAGTTTACAGCAGCCTATAAAAAACAATGATAATTCAGAGAGTCTGTGGCATTTGTACATAGTGCAAACACGTTTGGGTCATTGGTATACGGGGATCACCACCAATGTTGAAAAGCGATTTATGCAGCATCAAGCGGGAAAAGGGGCTAAAAACCTCAAAGGCAAGGGGCCTTTAATACTTATCTATCAACAGCAAGTGGGTAATCGTAGTGAAGCAACTAAACTTGAAATAAGCGTAAAAAAGCTTAGCAAAGCGCAAAAAAGGCAGTTTGTTTTAACCTCTGAGCTACCCAAATAACTAACTTGGAAGCTTTTCAATAAATAGGGCTATTTTCGCCATGGCATATTCGAACAATGTAAAGTCGATGTGCGCAGCTGTGTCGGTGCTCTGATGATGATGTTTATCGTGTCCGATACCAAAGTAAATGTATGGGATCCCCGCTTTAGCAAACGAATAATGGTCACTTGCTCTGCGCCAATCAACTTTGAGATCAAATAATCGATTCAGCCTCGCCGACGAGCTAGTTGCCATAAAGGTTAGCTGCTCATCAGACAAAGCTTTAATGTCATCTTTATAGTGCGCTAATGATTGCTTATCTAAAAACGCATAGATACGCGGTTTTCGTGGGTTCACAATGAGCATATCTAAATTAATGTTAAGTTTGATTTCGTCTTTATTAAGTGTTGATACCAAGTACTCGCTACCATGTAGGTCATTTTCTTCTGCATCGGTTGCAACAAAGACTAACTGATAGCGTTGAGGGCTTTGTGCAAAGTGGTCAGCTAAATAAAGTAAAGCTGCAACGCCGCTGGCGTTATCATTGGCACCTGGGTAAAGCCGACTGCCTTGTTGCCCAAGATGGTCGTAATGGGCTGTAAAAATAATTTTTTTACACTTTTCACAAGGGCTATTTTTTATCGCAACAATGTTTCTCCCAACCGCCTCACTAAAGAAACCTGATTGATAAGTAAAAATTTGTTCATTTACTGAATAGCCAAGAGCGACAAAGCGCTCTGCTATGAAATCGGCGGCTAATTTAGCGCCCTCGGTATTCGTTTTTCGCCCAGCAAATTGAGGCGATGTTAGCGTTATAACGTCTTGTACTAAGTTTGTATGGGCAAAAGCGTGCCCTGTGCTTATCAGTGCAGCACTAGCGGTAATCAATAAGTTTTGCAGTATGCGAGCGAAGCGCTTGTAATTTACTTTCGTAACGCTGTTTATCATGATCAAAGTCAGCTTTATTGTTTGCCATAGTTAAATACTTTTTAGCCAGTTTTAAGTCACCCAATTGATAATAGGTTCTGGCTAAACCAAAATCAGTATCATGCAGGGTTGAATTTAAGTCACGGGCTTTTTTGTAGTGTTTTATGGCATCTTGGTAACGGCTGGTCGTATAGGCATCATTACCTAAAGAAATATGGTAATAAGGGTTTGCTTGGCGTTTCTTGTCAAGCATGGCTAATATAGCTTGGCCTTGCTCTTTACGATCGGTCAGGTTATAGAGTCTTGCTAAATTGCCTAGCGCGGTGTTGTTGTCAGGATCTAAACTAATCGCATACTGATAGGCTGTTTCAGCACTTTGGTAGTCACTCGTTAATCTGAATAATACCCCAAGGTTGCCCCATGCACCTGAGTAGTTGCTATCAATATCAACTGCTGCTTTGTAATAGCTAAAAGCAGTGTCGTAATCATGTTTTAACATCGCAGCTGCGCCCTTATTGTTATAAAACATCGCTGTGATGCGGGCTTTGTTGATGTTGCTGGTTTTAAACGCCTCTTGGCGACTGTTAGGGTCAAAGTCTATCACCAAAGAGCGCTCTTGAGGGTATATAACTTTACGATTTAACACTTGTTTTGTTGATTCACTCACTTTCAAATTGATATGCCCTGTGAGTAAGTTAAAACCATTATCCAGCGCCCAATACTCTGGGATATGCACTTTTTGAAATTGCCCTTCGAGGACCAAGATAGTCAGCGAGGCTGTAGGCTAAAATCGATAACGATAAACAGTTAGCATTTAAATTTTCGTAGGCTTGATTGGCCGTTAAGGTCGCACCAGATTGATAAGATAAAGACGCATCGCCATTTTGTAATAGAAACCTGAGTAAGCCTTTAGTACTTTGCAATGATCGACCATCTTTGGGAAAAGTACTGTCAAGTTGTTGTTTGACATGTTTGCTTAATGCAAAAATTTCTTGTTGGGTTTCAACTGAGGTTTGGGTAAACGTATTACTTTGCACCAAAGCAAGTGGTGGTGGGGCGGTGTTATTTTCTGTACTACTACACGCTGTTAATAAGCAAAAGCTTGAGGCGAAAACAATGCTAGGTAATTTCATTTGACCCTCTTAATTCTTGGCCTAATACCATTAAAGTATAGGCCGTGAATGAAAAAGGGTCAGGGTTAACTGTTACAAAACGTGTCAGCGTTTATCAAAAGTTGCAACAAGGTCATCAAGGGTTTGCGCACTGCTTGCTAAGTCTTTGATTGCTTGTTCACTATCAATTTGTTCACGCATAACGTTATCACTAATGTCACTTATTTGCTCAATGTTACGACCGACATCTGCCACTACATTACTTTGCTCTTCAGTTGCAGTTGCGATTAAGGTTGCCATATCGTTTATTTCATTGGCAGCATCGTTAATGGCATTAAGTAATTCAACAGAACTCTGCATTGCATCAACGCTCAATTGAGCTTGTGATTTCGAATGATTGATATGATTAACCACTAAATCAGACGTATTTGTTAGTTCACTGATCATGGTTTGAATTTCAGTTGTTGATTGCGACGTGCGATTTGCAAGCGCTCTAACTTCATCAGCTACAACAGCAAAGCCTCGACCGTGCTCACCCGCACGAGCAGACTCAATTGCCGCATTAAGTGCTAATAGGTTGGTTTGCTCCGAAATCCCTCTGATAGAGTCGACAATACTGGCAATCGCTTGTGTTTTGTTTGCCAGCTCGTTTACTTGCTCGGTGATATTATCGATATCACATGCCAATTCAATTATTGCTTCTTTACTTTGCGTTACCTGAGTATGGCTTTGTTCAGTGTTCTGCTTGCTATTCTCAGTGAGCTTAGCCGTGTTCGCTGCGCTTGAGGCAATTTCTTGCACTGTTGCACCCATTTCATTAATCGCCGCAGCAACCGAGATAGTTTGCTCTTTTTGATTATCAAGCGCCACTGAGTTCTTTTGTGCTTGCTGAAACACATGATCGGCGCTTTGTCTAATTTCACTACTTTCTTGAGCAACTTGGCTAATTGCAGTTTCAATCTTAGAGATAAATTGGTTAAAGCCCGCTGATAAGTTTGCAAGTTCAGGTTGCTCAGAGTCAGGAAGTCTATACGCTAAATTAGCATCACCAGAGCCTAAACGGGTGAACAACTCAGCCATTTTCGACAGCGGCGATGAAAGCGTACGTGCCAGTACTAAACCTGCAAAGCTTGCAATCAACGCAATCACAATCGCAAAGCTGATGATTTGCCATTGTAAAACTTGAATGCTCGAAAACACTTCGTGCTTTGGCACTTGGGCAATAACAAACAAATCAGTGTTTTTAATTGGGCTTGCCGCCACTAAGGTTGCTTCACCATTAAGGTTGATTTCTTGTAAATTGAAGTCACTTTGCGTTAGTAGAGCCCGTGTGATGTCCGTTTTGTAAACGTTATCCAACTTAGCTTTAGCGACTTTGTTTTCGTCTTTATGCAGCTGAATTAGGCCGTTTTTATCTGCAACAAATACAAAACCGGTTTCTTCTATTTGAAAGCGTTTAAGCATGCCCTGCATATCGTCGATACTTTTTGCAAATTCTGCTAAACCAATGCCATTAGTTTGCTGGTGGTTCACAAACATTTTTACATCAGTCGGTGACTCTTGATAGATACTGATCGAAAAGGGTTGTGCGGTGTTAGTAAACGCGAAAAACCAACCATCTTGCTCTTTAGTTAAAACGCGCAAGAAACCGTCTTGGTTCCAATATTGTGCTGTTTCACGGTTAGCCCAAGAAGCCGTTGCTAGATCGTACTGGGTAACAAGGCGGTTAAGCTCTTTTAGCAGTGTTTTATCATCTGTATTGCCAGAGTTAGCCCACTCTAATACAAACTCGTTACTGGAGAGTTGCTCAGCTGCACTGATCATTTGATTTATATCGTGAGTAATATAATTATCAATTGCTTGTAGTTTGCTCGGTAGTTCCGATTCAATCATTCGCTGTTCAATGATTTGTTTTGCACTGTATATCGCTGTTGCGCCGATTAACGCAGCAACAATGAGGGCGATAGAACTGCCAAGTAGGGTAATTTTTTTAGTGATGGTGAATTGATTTAACGCCATGAAAGTGTCTTAGTTTACAACATTTAAGTCAGTAATTTTAGCATACACTTTACAGATTACGAATCAATGTAGGGACAAAAAAAAAGCCCAAAGCATATAAGCAATTGGGCTTGGTTTCTAACAAGCGAAACTTACTTTCCAGGGTTAAACAATTTTCTTCATTGCTGACATGTAACCACGTAGTTTGCTACCAATGATTTCAACCGGGTGCTCGCGTAGTGCTTTATTCACGGCAATCAAGGTTTGGTTATCGACTTGGTTGCTTGCACTATCAAGACCTTTACCAATCACATCTGTATCGATGTCTTTCATAAAGTCTTGTAAAAGTGGTAAACACGCGTGGTTGTATAAGTAACAGCCATACTCTGCAGTATCTGAAATAGTTCGGTTCATTTCGAAAAGCTTCTTACGAGCAATAGTGTTTGCGATAAGCGGCGTTTCGTGTAGTGATTCATAGTAAGCAGATTCTGCGATGATACCTGCTGCAGTCATGGTTTCGAAGGCAAGCTCAACACCTGCTTTAACCATTGCAACCATTAAAATTCCTTGGTCGAAGAATGCTTGCTCGCTGATTTCTTGGTCGGTATTTTGTTGCTTTTCGAATGCAGTTTCGGCAGTTTCTGCGCGCCATGCGAGTAATTTTACATCATCTTCAGCCCAATCAGCCATCATACCACGTGAGAATTCGCCGCTGATGATATCGTCCATATGCTTGTTATAAAGTGGGCGCATGATTGTTTTAAGCTCTTCACTTAATTCAAATGCTTTCACTTTTGCTGGGTTTGATAAACGGTCAAGCATGTTAGTTACACCACCATACTTAAGTGCTTCAGTGATCACTTCCCAACCATATTGGATTAGTTTTGACGCATAACTTGCATCAATGCCTTTTTCGACCATTTTATCGAAGCAAAGCAGTGAGCCTGTTTGTAACATGCCACATAGAATCGTTTGCTCACCCATTAAGTCAGATTTAACTTCTGCAATGAATGATGATTTTAGTACACCCGCACGATGACCACCGGTACCTGCTGCATACGCTTTAGCTTGCGCTAAACCATGGCCTTGAGGGTCGTTTTCTGGGTGAACCGCGATTAATGTTGGTACGCCAAAGCCACGTTTGTACTCTTCACGTACTTCTGAACCAGGGCACTTAGGTGCAACCATAATAACAGTTAGATCTTCACGGATTTGCATGCCTTCTTCAACAATGTTGAAGCCGTGTGAATAAGCAAGTGTTGCACCTTGTTTCATTAATGGCATGATGGCATTAACAACAGCCGTATGTTGTTTATCAGGTGTTAAGTTTAAAACTACATCTGCTGTTGGAATAAGCTCTTCATACGTGCCTACAGTAAAACCGTTTTCAGATGCGTTTAAGAAAGATTGACGACGCTCAGTAATTGCTGATTCACGTAATGTATAAGAAACATCTAAGCCTGAGTCACGTAAATTTAAACCTTGGTTAAGCGCCTTGTGCGCCACAACCGACAATAACGAGTTTTTTCCCTTTTAAAGCGTCTACACCATCAGCAAACTCTGCTGGGTCCATAAATTCACACTGCGCTAATTGCGCTAACTGCTCTCTCAAAGGAAGAGTATTAAAATAATTCGCCATTGTTAGTGTCCTATAAATACAATTTTGTTAGAAAATCAAAGAACCGACGTGGTGTTCTTTGTATGTATTAACACTATGCAATTTTTTACCTTGCGTAAAATGATATATTTGAATTAAAGTATTTCATAAAATGAAATGGTGGCGGTATGGATCACAAACATCTTAATTACTTTTTAGCGTTAGCCAAGACGCTACACTTTGCCAGAGCGAGTGAGCTTTGCCATATCAGTGCGCCAACTTTGAGCCGTAATATTAAACAGCTCGAAGAAGAGGTTGGGGTGGTACTCTTTAATCGGGATAATCGCACTGTCAAATTAACTCGCGAAGGTGAGTCATTCATTGAGTACGCAAATGCGACGCTGGCTAACTGGCATCGTTTTAAGGCTAATGTGCAAGAGCCGCAACAGCATGTTTATGGCAATGTCAGTATTTATTGTTCTGTAACTGCCTCATATAGTTTTTTACATCAAATACTCGAGCAATTGCGAATGCAGCATCCATATATTGAAATTACCCTTAATACCGGTGATCCCGCTCTTGCAATAAACCGTGTTTTAGATGGCCATGAAGATATGGCAATTGCCGCAAAACCTTTAAAGCTACCTGGGCAAATTGCCTTTACCAGTGTCGGGTACTCACCATTAGTATTGATAGCACCAAAAATAGCGTGCCCGATCAGAGAAAAGCTTTCTGCCAGTGAACAAATTGATTGGTCAGATTTAGAGTTTATTGTTGCTGAGCAAGGATTATCAAGGCAACGTCTTGAGCAGTGGTGGCGTAAAAAGAATATTCACGGCCGAATTTACGCTCAGGTTGCAGACGCCATGAAGCGATGGTGTCTATGGTGAGCTTAGGTTTAGGTATTGCCATGGTGCCTAAGATAGTTTTGGACAACAGTCCGCTTAAAGATAAAGTGCAAATCGTAAGTGATGCTGAGCAGACTGTTGCTGGTTTCGAAATTGGTTTAGCTGTTTTGAATAAAGAGCGCCATGATCCTGCGCTCAATGCTATCTGGAGCATTGCTCAATCACTTACTCAGCAAGTTATTTAGCGTTAACGATTTGATGTTGGTATAAAAGGTTTAATTTTTGATAGTTATTTAGTATTGGTTTTTGCATTTATTTTTCGTGTTTTTTACTGGTTTTAAATGGATAAAATCCATTTTTATTGCTTTTTTTCAAGGTGTTGTTAACGTAATTTAAAATAATAAAATTTTCATGGCCTAGAATCATGATACTTTCTGCGCAAGCCGAGCATTCACTAAGTTATTCAAGTCACTGTTTAAAACAAGCTATTCCTCTCATGGTTAAGTACAAGATGCCAATAACACCGCTAAATTATGCGATTTGGTATGCGTATGTCAGCAATAAAACCCCCGAACTTAATGATGCTTTAGATAAAATTATTGATGAATTTAAAACGTGCAGCCACGAGCATGCTAAAGCGCTGTTCAACCAGTTTCTATCTAGTGATGATTTAGCATTGTTTTATCAGTTATCAGGTGGTTTTAATGATGTTGTTGGAAAGGTACATCAAGACATCAATGAAGCAATAAATTACTCAACAGAGTTTAACCAAACGCTTCAAGAATGCCATTTGAAACTAAAAAATGCAGATATCAGCCAAGAAACAGGCTTTGATGATGTACTTGATTGTGTAGAACGTCTAAGTGATGAGTCAGCGACCTTACAAAGTAGGGCACAGGACTTTCAAAATCAACTAGCACAAGCTTATGCAGAAATTACCGACTTAAAACAAGAGTTGATTAGATCGAAAGATAAAGCGCAAAGAGATCCATTAACAGGGTTATTGAATCGTGGCAAGTTTGATGAGGATATAAAGCGTTTTTGTAAAAACAATGAATTAGCTCAAGTATCAGTATTAACCATGATAGATATTGATCATTTCAAATCATTTAATGATAACTTTGGACATCAAAAAGGGGACCAAGTATTACGAGCAGTGTCTGCTAAGCTATTAAAGCATGTTTCCAGTATTGGCCAAGTCTATCGTTACGGTGGTGAAGAATTTTGCTTTACGTACCAGTTTGCAAGTATTAGTGATATGACTAATTTCACACAGTTACTTCGCCAAACTATCGCTAAATTACAAATCAAGAAGCCAAATTCTGATAAGGTGTTGAGTCAAGTAACGGCTAGTTTTGGTATTGCGATAAAAGCTAAAAATAGTAACCCTGAACAGCTCATTGCTAAAGCTGATAAGGCGCTTTACTTAGCTAAAGAACATGGTCGCAATCGCATAGAGATTGTCGAGGAGTAACAAACTTAATCGAAATATGTATCAAATTTGTGAATACTTGTAACCTGCTGAGGACAGTTTGTTCACATCTTGATATTATGCTGACATTGCAAAATTTTCTTTGGTCGTAAAATAATAATGAAGTTTCTAACGATCAGGTTCTGCGTAGTTTTCTATGCTTTGGCGCTAGTATGTGTGGGTCAAGCGTATGCTGATGATTCTACTCGCACTGAACGTGAAAGCCGTATGGCAAATCAACAAATTGATACTGAGCAGTGGCACTTAAGTGTTAATACTGGGGCTGGGGTAATCACAAACCCATTGCATGGAGGTGACAATTTACCTTTAATACTGCTACCAGAGGTTGCTTTTTATGGTGAACAATGGTTTTTTGATAATGGTCGCTTAGGCTATTCCCTTCATGAAAGCGACACACATGTTGTTAACATTGTCACTGAATTTAACCCCGAGACCCGTTTTTTTATAGATTTTCATCCTAGTAATGTATTTGCCTTGCAAACGTCAAATAGCTTCGTTGTTGAATCAACGAGTAGTGATGAATTAGTTGAAAAGTCTGTTGTCACAACAAATGACGTAAAAAAAAGACGCTGGGCTTTAGATGCGGGCTTGAGTTATCACTATATCCGCAGTAATCATGTATTCTCTGTTCAGGTTCTAGCTGATGTCTCCGGGGTTTATAAAGGGGCTCGCAGTGCCTTACAATGGCAATCTCACCATCAGTTAGGTCGTTTAAGTATCGCACCGAGCTTAGGTGTTTGGTATAAATCGAACGAATTAAATGATTATTTTTATGGTTTATCGGCCGAAGAATCATCATACGGAGAAATAGAGGTTGGCAGTAGCTGGCAACCTTATGCTAAAATCGACGCCCGTTGGCCTCTAGGTGAGACTAACTCTCTTCGTTTTCATTTAGCATATTATGACTACTCAGCCGTGGATGACAGTCCGCTTTTTGAACACACGTATTCGATGACTGCTTTTATAGGATTCAATCATATTTTTTAATATGAAGTATTTTGTTTTTAGTCTGTGTGTGTTTGTTGCTGTTATTTGGGCTCCCCCAAGCTATGCACAAGCGACTCAGTTTGATATCACACCAAAAGTGTGTGTTGTATTACAACAGCACGAATTTTGTGATCTTGAATTAAAAATTAGCTGGAAAACTGCTCAACCTCAAGATCTGTGTTTATACCAAAATAACCAGCAAATTCAATGCTGGACTGATAGTAATAATGGGCTTTATAGCCATAAAGCGCGGGTTCAGGTTGAAACAATATACTCCTTAGTCAATCCGCACACGGGGAGCAAAGTTGCGACCACAAAAGTCGAGGTGCAAAGCACTGAAGCAAAAACAACGAGGCGTAGGTTACGTTCACCGTGGAGCTTTTTTTAAATCAGGAGCAACCAATGGCAAAGATTTTACTTGTTGAAGATGATCTCGGCTTACAGCAGTTAACACGCGATTACCTTCAGCATAATGGATTGGATGTTGCGGTCCTTGAACGCGGCGATGAAGTTTTCGAATACCTTGAGAACAATCCAGTTGATTTAATGATTTTAGATGTCATGTTACCGGGTAAAGATGGCTTTAGTGTTTGCCGTCAGGTACGCGATAAATTCAACTTACCAATTCTAATGCTTACAGCAAAAGGTGAAGACTTTGATCAAGTAATTGGGCTTGAACTAGGTGCAGACGATTATGTTATTAAGCCTGCAGAACCACGCGTATTATTAGCGCGCATCAACGCATTGTTACGCCGTGGTCAAGCTACAAACAAAGCACCAGAAGAGCTTAGCTTTGGCGATTTAACCATTGATAAAACTAGCCGCATTGTTACACTTAAAGGCAGTGAAATTACACTGACTTCTCATGAATTTGAGCTGCTTTGGTTGCTTGCTTCAAATGCAGGTGAAGTGTTAAGTCGTGAGCATGTTCATCAACATATGATTGGTCGTCAATATGATGGTTTAGACCGAACCGTTGACGTACGTGTATCGCGTATCCGTAAGAAATTAGGTGATAACAGTGATAAACCATACCGAATTAAAACAGTTTGGGGGCAAGGTTACCTGTTCGTTTCTGATGCATGGGATATGTAATCATTAATGGGGAAACTGTTTGCTAGCTTATATCTTTACATAATAGTTTCTCTGTTTCTTGTTAGTGGGGTCATAGAGCAGTTATGTCCCATGAAGACACACAGCAACAAATCGCTCTAGATCAAGAGTTTGGTAAATCATTATGGCTATTAAGTCAAACTGACAATGGCTTAGCTAAATTACAGCAAGAGTTTAATAGCGAGCTAATTGATTTAACTGATTCTCGCTCTACCAACAAACCTCAAAACACAATTACAAAATGATCACTATCTGTATCTTTTTAATCAGCAGCAGAAGGTAATTTGGTACATTACTATTAATGAGACTCAGCTATTACAAGTTGGTCCACTCTCAATATCAAATCCTAACTTTAGCTCTGTTTGGCCCTATTTTTTATTACTAGCCATTATTGGTCTTCCTATTGGTCTTTGGAGCTTGTTACTTTGGCGAGACTTTAACAAACTCACTTTAGCTTGTGAGGCGGTAGGCGGCTCGCAAGATTTCGAATTGCGTGATGCATCTAAATCATTTTTTTTGCCAATTACAGGCACGCTTAATGCTATGCAAGAGCGTATTCAGTACCTACTAGCTGCGCAGCAAGAACTGACTTCTTCTGTTTCTCATGAGTTTAGAACGCCGTTGGCGCGTTTAAAATTTGCCGTTGCTATGCTTGAAGAGCAAATTGAAAATGAGAAATCTTATAGTTATATAGATAATATGCAGGCTGATATTGCTGAGCTTGAAGCGCTAGTGTCTGAGATGCTTGAATACGCACGACTTGATTCGCATCAACCAAGCTTAAAGCCACGTTCGTGTGACCTTACAGCGCTTATTAACAGTGTCGTGAATAAGCTCGAATTTGCTACTGATATCGATGTAGCAGTGAGTGCGCCTAGGCAGCTTTACTATGAGTGTGACGAGCATTTTATGGCGCGTTGTATTCAAAATTTATTAGGCAATGCACAAAAATACGCAAACCATAAAATTCATGTCAGCCTTGAAGAGTTGGGTGATTCAATACAAATAAGTGTTGAAGACGACGACCCAGGGATAGCTAAGTCTGAGTGGCAAAGTATTTTTAAGCCATTTACTCGTCTAGATAAAAGCCGTGACAAGAAAACCGGCGGCTTTGGCTTAGGCCTTGCGATTGTTGCTAAAATTGTTAGTTGGCATCAAGGGCAGTCTGAGGTGTGTGATTCACCATTAGGTGGAGCTAAATTTACTATTCATTTATTTAAAAGTAACTCGCTTTAAATTGCAGGCATAAAAAAAGCGCCTAGGGCGCTTTTTAAAGATTAAAACCAAAAATAAACAAGTAGCAAAGTAATAGACCGCACCAATTTATAAAAGTTCGTAAAAAGTTTAATTATTTTCATTTAATAATGGCATGAGCATTTTTTCTAGGCCATTTAGCTTCACTTCATACATCATCGCCAGTTGTGCTCCTAATTTAGAGTCTGGAAATCCTTGCTGTTTAAACCAAACTAAATAAGGCTCAGGGAGTAACAATAAAGGACGGCCAGCATACTTTCCAAATGGCATCTTAGTATTTATGGCACGTTTGAGTTCAGCTGTATCCATCTTTATCTCAAAGAAACTTTAAAGTTAGATGATACGGTAAAAATAAGAGAGAAAATAGGCTGTGACGGGCAAGAAACAGCCTATTTAGTGAGGGAGGTAGGCCCTCAGAATAGATACTACTAGAGTAATGTCTAGTAGTTAGTGTAATTGATATCGAGGTTTTTTTGAAAAACCGAGCTGTTGCAATTGCAATGCAATAGACGGATCATCAATTCTTTCTGGTGTTTCTGCATCTCTCAGAAAGTGATCATTAGGTACCTGATAGATATCGAGCATCTTGTTAAAAAGCACCTCCCTTATATCCATTGGGGTCATGCCATTTTGTTGTAATTCATCAAGCTGCTGCTGAATGTCTGAAAGTTTCCCAGAACGCGCATCATCCGTGTCTGCCAAAACTTCGTTGGTAAACTTATTCTTCATTTAAACAACCCTAATCAGTTTACAGTTACGCATATGCTAGTCGTAATATGCTTATACTGTGTCACTTCTTTGTGTTAAAAATAGATACTAAGCTATTAGTACTCTTAGGATTCTACTCTTTTTTTATTGGTGATTGCTAATCTACATGTAAAGCTTTGTAAATAGAGTTGACCTAATAAAGGGAACTAAAAAACAGGTGATTTTAACCTGACTATGCAACTTGCTGAAAATTTTAGAGATAATTATTGGTACCATCCTTAAGTACCAATAATTATTTTAGGTGCTAAGAAAAAAGTTTTTGCTTTACATGCTCTGCAAAACCACTTCCTGCCTCTAAATAAAAGTTATAAGTAGAGTCAACGCCCATATCTTCTAGTTCTTTTTGCTGATCTGGATAATTGGCAATTGCAGTAACTTGTCCTTGATAACCTGAGGCTCGTAGTTGCTCCAAAGCAAAAATATTCTGCATATGTTTAGGCATAGCGAGCATTACCATACCGACATGTGAATGATTTACACGTTGCCAAAAATCAGGGTCTGTTGCATCAGCGAGTAATACCCGACGACCGCGTTTGATGTGCTTTTCTACTACATCAGGTTTGATATCAATACCCGCGACAAGATTTGGATGGGTTTGGCTAATCGTTTCATAAGCACCTGTGCCAATACGATCCATGCCAAATATCACGATTTTAGTATCATTTAAATTAACAGGTAGTTCCTCAGCAAGACGGCTGTCACTTTCAAATTTAAGTAGCCAATGTTCGATTTTGACATAAATCTCATTTGATCGTTTGTTAAGAGGCGAGGCTAAAACAAATGTGATTGAAACTGCAATAGCCATAACTGCCAGCCATTCAGAAGTAATTAAATTGCTGGTAGCTGCAACTGCGCAAACAATCAGGCCAAACTCACTGTAATTGGCTAAGCTAAATGCACTTAATAACGAAGTACGAGCACGTAACTTAAATGCGTTTGTCAGTACATAATAAAGTGCAACTTTTAGTGGCAAGACGAGTATAATGATAAGTGCAACAATCACTGCGTGACTTGTCAGTTCGGCATTCAAACCAATATTTAAGAAAAAGCCAACCAGTAACACATCTTTTAAATTCAGTAATGACTTTGATAACTCACCTGCTTTTTTGTGTGATGCGAACATCATACCGATAATCAACGCACCTAAATCACCTTTAAGACCTGCAAATTCAAATGCTTGGTAACCTAAAACTAGTGCAAAGAAAAACCCGAATAAAGGTAATAGTTCACCGTGTTTTGAGCGATTTAATACCCAAAACATCACTGGGCGTAAAATAGGCAATCCCACTAATAATGCCAGTGCCCACATGTTCGGTGCTTTACCTGTACTGATGGCTAAGAAGATAACAGCGAAGATATCTTGCATAACTAGAATGCCAATGGCGATTTTACCATGCAGGCTTGCCATCTCACCGCGTTCTTCCAATACTTTTACGGCAAATACGGTACTTGAAAAGCTAAAAGCAAAGCCGACTAACAATGCACTTTGCCAAGTAAGTTCACTAAATAAAGGCAGTGCAAGGGCACCTAGCAGTAACATAAAACCACTAAACAGCGTGCTGCTCAGAACAATGTGCATTGAGGCAGGCGCCCACACTTGCGGTTTCATTAAATTAGACACTTTAAGTTTTAGACCTATGCTAAAAAGTAATAGTGTTACACCGAGGTTTGCTAATGTATTTAGTAGTTCGGTTGTTTTATAGCCATAAAGATTAAGCGCAAAGCCTGCTAATAAAAAGCCGATGAGAGGAGGTAGCTTTAATTGATAAATGGCAAAGCCAAACACGAAAGCGGTAGCAAAGTAGATAAGTTCCATAATTGTTCTTTTAGCTTCATTTGCTAGCAGTGTAGCGAAATATTCGTTATTGGAAAACAATATCGAGCAAGAAGAGTTCAAAAAATAAGCACTTATCCATGATTTATTGATTAATCCGCCAAAAGCAACATTTTTTCGCTGACAATAGCTTTTAATTGTGGTTAAGATGCATTAACAAAGGAATTTAAGCCATAACTAAGAAGCTGGCTTAAGGAGAATAGATGTTTAAGAAAATCCTTGCATCAGTAGGTATTGGTGCAGCAAAAGTTGACACTGTACTTGAGACAGAGCATTTACAACCTGGTCAAAAATTTAATGCCGTGATAGTCATCAAAGGTGGTGATGTTGATCAAGAAATTTCGGGTTTAGACCTAGCACTTATGACCCGTGTGAAAGTTGAAAGTGATGATGGTGAGTATTTTACAAACCATGTGATAGAAAAATGGCGAATTACAGATATTGGCATGATTGCAGCGGGCGCTGAAAAGCATATCCCATTCGAAGCTCGCCTACATTCTGAAACCCCGATCACTGAAATTAACGCTGGTTATAACCAATCGCATGTTTGGCTTGAAACAGGCTTAGACATTGATCTAGCCCTTGATCCGACTGACCGTGATGCATTACACATTTATCCTAATGACGCTGTAAGCACGTTAATGGAAGCGATGGATAGACTTGGTTTTAGCTTAGTGAAAGCAGATGTAGAAAAGGGTTATTTAAAAGCACCTACTTTTCAATCGCATTCAGGCTGTTATCAAGAACTTGAATATCGCCCAAATAGCCGAAGCCTATTTGGCTTACAAGAGATTGAGTTGTCGTTTGTGCCTGAAGCACATAAAACTCATGTATTAATCGAGCTTGACCGTGCCTTTAGGGGGGACGGTTATGTCGATTTAACGATTGAGCATGATCATGTAAACCTGTCGCAGCTGTGTGATCAGCTAGAGCGATTATTTGCTTAAAGATTAACGACTGAATAGCGAGTTAAAACCCAGCTACGGCTGGGTTTTTTGTTTTCATTAAGGAGCGTTATGTTTTCTGTTAAAAGTTATAGCGAACTCAGTAAAGATGAGTTATTTGCCATTTTACGGGCGCGGGTTGATGTATTTGTGGTAGAGCAAACTTGCCCTTACCCAGAAATTGACGAAGTGGATAACAATGAACTGACCCAACACGTGTTCTTGTTCAAAGGCCTGAAGGTGGCAGCCTATGCACGCTGCTATAAAAAGAATGAGCAATTTAGCGCATTTGGTCGAGTGCTGGTTGCAGAGCAATTTCGTGGTGAAGGACTCGCAAGCAAGCTGGTGCAAACCGCGATTGATACATGTAAGAGGCATTGGCCTGATAAAGCGATTATGATTGGTGCTCAGTGTTACCTAACAGGGTTTTATCAGCAATTTGGTTTTGAAAATGTGGGGAATGATTACTTAGAAGATGGTATTCCACATCAGGATATGTGTTTGAAGTAGCCTATGGGGCCACTTCAAACATAAATGCTTACTAGCTTAACAAAGAGTTCGCGAATACGAGTGCAATGGCGAGTGGGCAAATAAACTTGATATACCATGGCCATACTTTCCAAAAGAAACTACTAGCAGCTTCTGGGCACCCTTGTTGAATTTCTTTTAGTAACGACCCGCGATGCCAAATCCAACCAACAAAAATACAACACATTAAGCCTAGAATAGGTTGACCAATCTTAGTTGTTAAGGTGATCACAAAGCCAAACAAGGTGCCTAGGTTAAAGACAATTGTAAAACTAATGAGCGCAATAATACCGCCAATGATCCAAGTCGCTTGTACTCGCTTTAGCGCAAAACGTTCAACAGCATAAGAAACAGGTGCTTCTAGCATCGAAATAGATGACGTTAATGCTGCAATACTCATTAACGCGAAAAAAGCAAAACCAACAAAAATACCCACATCACCCATGCTGGTGAAAAGCGCCGGTAGCACTTGGAATACTAAGGTATCTTCTGAAAGTAGTGCACCTTCTGCAGAGAAAATCTCAACACCTTGTGCCTGGGCTACATACATCGCAGGAATAATAAGTAAACCGGCAACAAATGCAATGAACACATCGATTAAAGTCACATAAGCGCCTAACGATACTAGGTTTTCTTTTTTGCTGATGTATGAGCCGTAGATGATCATTACGCTGGTACCAAGCGATAGTGAGAAAAATGCTTGCCCTAACGCATTCACTAATAACTCAGGGTTTAAAATCGATGAAAAGTCTGGCACTAAATACGCTTTTAGGCCTGCCATTGCGCCATCTTGAGTCATTACATAGATGATCAGCATAAACAAAATACCTAACAGGGCAGGCATTAAGCGCTTCGACCATTTTTCAATGCCGTTTTCGACGCCTTTAGAGATAATCGCAACGGTTAAAATAATAAATGTAGCAGTAAATATAAGGTTTCTTGATAGTGACTGCTCACTAAGCCAAGTGCTAGCTTGCTCTTGCCCCACTAATTGTGCTGCGGGTTCAAGTGTAGCGCTCAGCATCCAGCCAGCCACTATCGCATAGAAGCTTAGGATTAGGCCTGCACAAATAATACCGCCAAAGCCAACTATGAAGGCAAACTTTTTTTGCCATGCTTGATTTGTTACTTTTCGAAGTGAAGTAACTGCATTAGCTTGACCATGACGACCAATCACTAACTCAGCCATTAAAGCAGGATAAGCAAGACAAAATGCTAACACTAAATAAGCCACTAAAAATGCGGCACCGCCATTACTTGCAGTTTGTGTTGGGAAACCCCAAATATTTCCTAAGCCAACAGCAGAGCCTGCTGCTGCCATAATAAATCCAAAGCGGGAGCTGAACTCCCCACGTGATGCGCTCATATTATTGTTACTTCTCTATTTGTGACGGCGCTGACAATCTACTTGAATTAACACTAAATAAAAAGAGTTAATCTAGGTCAAATTCGTTCTATATATTGTTATCTTTGAAGTCAGCGTACATTTCGTGCAATTGTTCTCTACAATACGAGACAATTAACGTAATTGAAACATGTTTAAAGGCTTTTATTTTGAATTGAAAGAGTAAAACACGCGCCTCTGAGCTGTTCGCTCTTTGAAACGCTGACGGTGCCGTGGTGCCAGTCAGCAACTTTAGCGACAATGGCTAAACCTAGCCCGTAGCTTTCTCCATCCCGATTTCGATGTGTTTGTTCTTGGAAAAATGGACTAAATACTTTTTGCCAGTTTTGTTCGCTGACACCCGGGCCGTCATCTTCAATCTTTATGGTAACGAGTTCACTGGTACTGGTTGCACTGAGTAAAATTTCAGATTCAGCAAAGTCGCAAGCATTACTTAATAAATTAACAATGGCCCGAGCTAACCAGTGCAAATCAGCACAAATATCATCGCCTTCAACGCGGTGATTAATGCGTAAGCCATGTTGTTCTACTTTAGGTTCAATTTGATGAATGAGTGTAAGGATGTAGGTTTCTAAATCAGAATGATTGAAGGTCAATTGATTCGCTTTTTGCTCAAGGGTAGCAAATGCCAGATAACTCTTTAGCATTGACTCCATTTGATCTAAGTCGTTTTCCATGCGAGCAAGATACTCAAGGCGCTTTTCTTCACTACTACAATCTTGCGCTGCTTCAAGACCAAACCGCAAGCAGGCGATAGGTGTGCGAATATCGTGAGATAAACTCGATGCCATCAACTTATTCTCATCAAGCAGTTTTTCAATTTGGCTAGCCATACGGTTGAATGTTAGCTCAACATCTTTGATATAGGTAAAATGAGATAAGTGAATACGACTTTTTAAATCGCCTTTGGCAAAGCGTTTTGCTGCTTCGTTTAAAACGGTTAAACGCTTGGCCAGTGGCGCAATGATAAAGCCCATAAATACGCATAACCCAGCGTAGAACAACAAGGTGAGTAACACATCGTTGCCTTGCTCGTGTGTTAAGTCTTTATCTAAACGCATTTTTAAGTGGTGCGTGCCTAAAGCGGCTTCACTATAAAGTAAATAGTAGCCTTGTTGATCTTCGAGGATCAGACCGCTAGGTTGGGTTATTTGTGATAATAGAGAATGGGGAAGTGCAAGCGATTGCGTCGGGCGATACTCAAGTTGCACTGCAAAGTCTTGATTAATATCCGTGATAGCTTGCTCGCGCTGTTTAGCGTCAAGCTTGGCGATTTGTTTTGCAAAACCTTTAATCATTTGTGTTTCGCTAGAAAACACATCTTGAGGAGCTTGGGTTTGCTGACTGAAAGCATCAATTAGCCAACCCAAAACAATGATTGAAAGTAAAGCACTACCAAGTAGCGAAAGATAAAACTTTTTCACAGGCGCTCAATGCTATTGCCATGCCGTGGCAACAAGTAAATAGCCTTTGCCCCAGATGGTTTTAATTTTTTCAGGGTGTTGTGGGTCATCATTAAATTTTTTACGTAACGATGAAATGAGCACATCCACACTTCTGTCTAAGCCATCATACTCTCGACCTTTCGTCGCTTTAAACACAGAGTCGCGGGATACAACTTGGCCTGCATTACTTGCTAAGTAATGGAGTAGAAGGTATTCAGCACTTGAAATATGAACTTCTTCATCTGCCAAGTAAACGGTACGTGATTCAGTATTAATTGATAACTTACCCACATTTATTAGTTCAGAGTTGGCTGTTGACTCTTGCGTATCAGTTTTAGAGCGCAGTGCCGCTTTAATACGTGCTAATAATGCACGGGGACGAACGGGCTTCATCATATAATCGCTTGCACCCACTTCAAGGCCAATCACTTCATCCATTTCATCATCACGAGCGGTTAGCATAATAATTGGGGCTTGATAAAACTGCCTTAAGTCTCGGCACACACTAATACCGTCTTGTCCTGGTAGCATAATATCTAACAAAACCAAGTCTGGGTTTGTTTTACGTACTTGCTCAACAACTTGGTCACCGCGTTGACATAGTGTTGCTTGGTAGCCTTGTTCGATTAAATATTCTGCAACCCAGTTGGCAAGAGATATATCATCTTCAACCAATAAGATGGTTCCATAATGTTCCATTATTCACTCCTAGTTAAAACAATCGCCAGCGTCGTTTCTTCTGACGATTTTTATAGACCCATTGCAATTGTATTTCGGTGCTTGCGACAACTTTACCGTTATTACTATTTATTAGCTCGAAACCAATACTTTCAGCAGAATCAAACTGGTATCTAAATAGCCCTTTTTGTTGCATTAACCAGCATTGCATGATGTGCTTACTTTGAGCGTTGCGTAAGCAGTAATTGCCAGTATTATGTTGTTGCCAGGTTATATCCACCTCGGCAAAGCAATTTCTACCTTCACGTAAGGCTACGCATGTATCAGGCAATGCAACTAACGCATTATCTGTATTTGCTTGATCTTGGGCAAACACGGGTTTTGCAAATAATATTGTTAACGTTACACAATACTTAAAAAACATAACGCACGCCTACCTTGGCTTTATGCTGATACTCTTGCGAAATAATTGGGCTTTGATGAATGTCTTTAGAAAACCAGGTTGAAAGCCAGCCAGTTAGAAACACCCAATGCCTATTTATAGGGTATTCAGCATGGAATTCAAAAATTAAACTGTACGAGGTATCAGGATCATAGACAGGGCGTGTTAATAAAGATTCTGATGGTGAAATTCCAAAGTAATAGTCAGTAAAATCATTAGAGTAAGCACTTAAGCCAACACCAGAGCGGAACTCCCAATTTCGCCAAGGGATAATCTGACTAAAAAATGAATTCATCACCCAGCCGTTGTGGGTACCAGAAACATCATGTAAATACTCAAATGAGATTTGTGAGTTTTCGAAACGGCGTGATAGGCGAAGGCCAACATCAAAATCATAATTACGGCTTTTTATACCTTCGAGTTCTGCGATGACTTCGTCACCGTAAAAAGTTAAGCCTGTATCATCAAAACCAGATTGAACATTTGTGCCTACTAGGTCTAAGCCCCATTCAAATTTGTCGATAACACTATAACCCAGAGTCAAACCACCACTAAGTTGGCTTTGATCATAATCAAGGTAAAAATTGTTGTAAGTAACGGCAAGGTGAATATCTGGTTCAAAGCCATCATTGTAAGAGTCCATGCCTATTAGATACGAGTCTTCAATGTAATACCCAGCGCCTATGCCCCAATCCCATGCAAAGCCTTGGCTAGGCTCTAGTGTATTGTCGGCATAATAGCGATTACTTGCTAGGCTTGGGGTACTTAGCAAGGTTAAACATATTAAAAATAGGGTACTTTGAGCTCGCAACGTGGCTTCCTTGTCTGTCTGTAAGAAAGGGTAATAGCATATAGTATATTGTTAATGAGTTCCTGTAATCTGTAAAAAAATGTAGCAACAGACGAATGAAATGATGTTGAGGAGATGGTGAAGGGCGCTGTTTGCCTATGGGCAGACAAACAGCGAAAGTTATTTATTGAACTTTGATTTTATCGATTAAGATACTGCTAAGATAGTATTGCATCATAGGCGTAAGAGCACTAACTTCAGTACGGGTACACGGGCCTTGTTCTTTTTTTAACATGTCCATGCGTGTAATGGTCTGATACTCAGGTATCGTCACGTCTTTATTCACACGTGCCATACGTGCTTGCTCTGAATTTTGCTCATGCACAAAGCTGGCTACTTCAAGTTCATTCTTTATTAGTTGTTGTTGCTCAAAGCTGTAGATTAGCGGCTCGCGGTGAAAGCTTGCGCTATCAATTGACGATTTTGCAAACCAGACAACGTCACCTGTTTTTTTATGAGTTAGGCGCATACTTACTTGGCCTAAAATAGTCGCACATTGTTGAACAGGGTATTGCTTGGCGACTTCATCGAATAAAGAAAGTGGCTTTTTTGGTTTCACCAATTGGTATTCTGTTTCTTCAATAAGCTCAAGATCAAGCTGATGGATAGATAGGGTATAATCTGCTTGTGCGCCTTCGGCTACGACTTTTAACTGCTTAGCTGTAAGTGCCTCAGTTAGTTGAGAGTACAGTGTGTCTGTGACACTGGTTTTGTCAGCAACTATCATGACGGTTTGATTTTTACTTACTGTATGAGCTGGTAGCTGTACCGATTTTACTTTAGGTGATGCATGCTCTGTTTGATACTCAACTTGAAAACGCTGGCTCTGTAAGCTCGGTTTTTTTGGCATTGTAAGTAACGGCGCTGGCTCTGGTTTAAGGGCGCAACCGACTGAAATTAAAACAAAAAATAAAAGCACGAATAAGCGCATAAAAAATAATCTACCCATAAATAATTAAGATTAAGCGTATTGTACGTTAGTCGAGGCAAAAGTTCATGATATTATGTTATAAGAAACTTCCTAAACAGACTTAAAAAAATAAATAATGAAGTACAGCTTATTTTTAATTTCCTTTCTTTTTTCTTTAACACTGCTTTTTGTTAGTGGTGAAGCTGCTTCGAGTGATAAGCAATGGCAAACATTCGTTGCTGATTATAATAAACACCTCACCCGAAAACTAAAAAGTAAAGGGATCCCAGGTGGCTCATTGGCAATTGTAAATATTGGTCATGATGATTTTATTAACGGTATTGGTCGAACAAAAATAGAAAAAGATCGCAGAGTCGATAAACATACCCGCTTTCGATTGGCATCCGTCTCAAAAACCTTTGCGGGTTCATTAACCGCAAAACTGGCAGCACAAGGGGAGTTTAATATTGATGACCCTATCAGTAAGTTTATTCCTGCTTTTGCTAATACTGCTTATAAAGATGACTTAAAAATTTATCACATATTGAGTCACTCTAGTGGCTTGGTACCTAACGCATACGATAACCTAATTGAGTCGCGTATGAGCTACCCAGATATTGTCGAGCGGCTATTGACTGTTGAGCCTATCTGCAAACCAAGTGAATGTTACGGTTATCAAAATGTGATGTTTAGCTTGATTGATTCTGTGATTTATCAATCAACACAGATGGATTACTCACACTGGATTTCGGAGTATATTTTTGCACCATTAAAAATGGCGGATGCGAGTGTTGGTTTTGAGGGGATGGTGAAAGATGATAATTATGCTCACCCTCATGTGCGCGGCAGAAAACGATGGTATACATCACGCTTGAAGAAAAACTATTATAAAGTGCCTGCGGCTGCAGGAGTGAACGCCAGCGCAAATGACATGGCGATTTGGTTGAATGCACAGTTAGGGCAATACCCTGACGTATTACCACTCGAGGCATTGATCAAACAAACCCGCCCTTACACACATACTAAAAAAGAAACTCGTCGTAGGGTTTGGCGTGAACATGTAAAAGATGCTTATTATGGATTAGGTTGGCGTGTTTATAATTATGATGATGAAGTGCTTTACTACCATAGCGGTTGGGTACAAGGTTATCGCAGCGATATTGTTGTATTTCCGCATCTAAACATCGGGTTTAGCTTAGTTCTTAATGCCGAAACTGGGTTAATTAACGAGCTTACTACCGAGTTTATCAATCGGGTTCTTAAATTCACGCGAGAGCAAAAATAGCTTAGGTAAAAAAGTTTAGTTACAAATTAATGGAAAATTATTTTTGCCTACAAAAAAGCCAGCAAATTTGCTGGCTTTTTCTGATTCGAAACTCCACAAGGCAGGATTAACCGCGCGGTAATTGAATCTTTTTCTCTTCGCTTTGACGATACAGTACAATTGTATGACCAATTGTTTGTAGTTTTGTTGCGCCTGTCTCGCGAACAATTGCATCAAAAATCAATGTTTTAGTTTCACGTTCATCTGTAGGAACTTTAACTTTGATTAACTCATGGATTTCAAGAGCGCTTTCGATTTCAACTAAAACGCCTTCGGTTAATCCGTTTGCACCAAGTAATACAACAGGTTTTAAACTGTGCGCTTGGCCTTTTTTAAAAACTGCTTTTGTTTGTTCGATAATTTCATCATGTTACAAATTTTGCTGAATATGGCTTGAATTAAGGGTATTCTAACGCCATCTAGAGAATATTACTAATTAGTTACGTATTAATTTTATGGCAAATAAAAAACATTCAGCCAGTTCTAAGCGTTGGTTGAAGGAACATTTCGACGATCCTTATGTTCACGAAGCGCAAAAGAAAGGTTGGCGCTCTCGTGCGGTATTCAAATTAGACGAAATTCAAAACAAAGATAAATTAATCAAACCATCGATGACGGTGGTTGATTTAGGTGCTGCGCCAGGAAGTTGGTCACAGTATTTAGCTGAAAAGGTTGGTGATAAAGGTCAGGTTATTGCTTGTGATATCTTGCCTATGGATTCCTTAGCAGGTGTTGATTTCTTGCAAGGTGACTTTCGTGAAGAAGCGGTACTTGATGCACTATTAACACGTATTGACGGAAAAAATGTTGATGTAGTTTTTTCTGATATGGCACCCAATATGAGTGGTAATACATCAGTGGACCAAGCGGGTAGTATGTATTTAGTCGAATTAGCATTAGATATGTGCCACCAAGTTTTAAAGAAAAATGGTGCGTTTTGTGTCAAAGTCTTCCAAGGTGAAGGATTTGATCAATACTTACAAGAAGTACGTAATAGCTTTAAAGCAGTGAAAATTAGAAAGCCCGATGCGTCACGTGCCCGCTCTCGGGAAGTATATATAGTGGCGACAGGTTACAAACTGTAGTACAGTTGTGCTGCGTTAAGTTGAATTTAAATTAATTGGATACAAGAGGTTAACTCCTTGAGCGATATGGCGAAAAATCTAATACTCTGGCTGGTCATTGCAGTAGTGCTAATGTCAGTGTTCCAGAGCTTTAATGGTGGTGATCAGGCAGATCGCCAAACAAGTTACACTCAATTTGTTAGCGACGCTCGCAGTGGCGCTATCCAAGAAGTCTCAATTGAAAGCACCACAGGTACGATTACTGGTACTAAAACAAATGGTGAGCGCTTTCAAACCATCATGCCTATGTATGATAAAGACATCTTGAATGATCTTTTAAAAAGCAACGTTAATGTAAAAGGCGTTAAGCCAGAAGAGCAGTCATTCCTCGCCAGCATTTTAATCTCTTGGTTCCCGATGTTACTGCTTATTGGTGTGTGGATTTTCTTCATGCGTCAAATGCAAGGTGGTGGCGGTAAAGGCGCGATGTCTTTCGGTAAGAGTAAAGCGCGCCTGATGAGTGAAGACCAAGTTAAAACAACGTTTGCTGATGTTGCTGGTTGTGACGAAGCGAAAGAAGATGTAACTGAACTTGTAGACTTCTTACGTGACCCATCAAAATTCCAAAAGCTAGGTGGTAGCATCCCGAAAGGTGTGTTGATGGTTGGTCCTCCTGGTACAGGTAAAACATTACTAGCTAAAGCGGTAGCTGGTGAAGCTAAAGTGCCGTTTTTCACAATTTCAGGTTCTGATTTCGTAGAAATGTTTGTAGGTGTTGGTGCTTCACGTGTACGTGATATGTTCGAGCAAGCGAAAAAAGCAGCACCTTGTATCATCTTTATTGATGAAATCGATGCAGTAGGCCGTAAACGTGGCGCTGGCATGGGTGGTGGTCACGATGAGCGTGAGCAAACACTTAACCAAATGCTTGTTGAAATGGACGGCTTTGAAGGTAACGAAGGTATTATCGTTATCGCTGCAACGAACCGCCCAGATGTGTTAGACCCTGCGTTATTACGTCCTGGCCGTTTTGACCGTCAAGTTGTTGTTGGTCTTCCTGATATTCGTGGTCGTGAACAAATTCTTAAAGTTCACATGCGTAAAGTGCCACTAGGCGACAACGTAGAAGCTGCGGTAATTGCACGTGGTACGCCTGGTTTCTCTGGTGCTGACCTTGCAAACTTAGTTAACGAAGCCGCTTTATATGCAGCTCGTGGTAATAAACGCGTTGTAAGCATGGCAGAATTTGACGCTGCAAAAGATAAAATCATGATGGGTGCAGAGCGCAAGACCATGGTGATGAGTGAGCAGGAAAAAGAAATGACTGCTTACCATGAAGCGGTCACGCGATTGTTGGTCGCATGGTGCCTGAACATGATCCAGTGTATAAAGTGTCTATCATTCCTCGTGGTCGTGCTTTAGGTGTCACTATGTACCTGCCTGAGCAAGATCGTGTAAGCCATTCAAAAGAGCTATTAGAGTCAATGATCTCGAGTCTTTACGGTGGTCGTATCGCTGAAGCACTTATCTACGGTGAAGATAAAGTGACAACTGGTGCAAGTAACGATATTGAACGTGCAACAGATATTGCTCGTAAAATGGTTACCCAATGGGGTCTCAGTGAAAAACTTGGTCCGTTACTTTACGCTGAAGATCAAAACGAAATGTACATGGGTGGCGGCGGTAGCCGTGCTATGAGCATGTCTGATGAAACAGCAAAAGTTATCGACAGCGAAGTTCGTTTATTCTCAGACCGTAACTATCAACGTGCAGAGCAAATCCTTAAAGATAACATTGATATCTTACATGCGATGAAAGATGCACTCATGAAGTATGAGACGATCGATGCGGGTCAAATTGATGACTTAATGGCACGTCAGCCTGTACGTGAGCCACGTGATGTTCATGACCGCCGTTCAGACGATAAAAAGCCGAGTGCGAAAGCTGAGCCTGTAGTTAATGAAACTAAATCTGATGATTCAGTAAAAAAGGATGAAACAAGCCTTGATGACAAAGCTGAATAATCGTTAGAATATAAAAAGCAAAAGCCCCGGATGCCGGGGCTTTTTTGTAGCATAAAATTGGCTCACTATTCCAGTGGAGTCCAGTGAAGCAAATGCATGGAAGTTTAAGTAAAAATGACCGCTCTTAAATTACCGCGAGGTCGCATTTTACGCCTCGATTCCCCTGTTGTTATGGGGATTTTAAATGTCACTCCTGATTCATTCTCTGATGGTGGTAGTTATTGCCAACTCGACAGCGCTGTCAAACAAGCTAAAACGTTATTAAATCAAGGCGCAAAAATAATTGATATAGGTGGTGAGTCAACCCGCCCTGGGGCACCTGATGTATCTCTTGAGGATGAGCTTGATCGCGTTATTCCTTTAGTTAAAGCGCTAAGAGCATCCAGCAACTGTATTATTTCTATTGATACCAGCAAAAGTGAGGTAATGCGCCAAGCGATAATTGCAGGGGCTGATATCATTAATGATGTCAGAGCTTTGCAAGAGCCAGGGGCAATAGAGGTATTAGCACAATACCCTGAGGTGGCAATTTGTTTAATGCATATGCAAGGTCAGCCTCGTACGATGCAAAGTAACCCACATTATGATGATTTATTTGCTGATATTAACGAATTCTTTGCAGAGCGTTTAGCCGTGTGTGAGCAAGCGGGCATTCAGTCTGAACGTATTATTTTAGATCCAGGTTTTGGCTTTGGTAAAACACTGGCTCATAATTACCAAATCTTAAATAAGTTTGATGTATTTAACCAATTCAAATTACCGGTTCTTGCGGGATTATCTCGTAAATCAATGATCGGTAACTTATTAAATAGAGATACCAATGAACGCTTAGCGGGAAGCCTTGCAGGCGCGCTGATAGCAGCACAAAACGGTGCAAAAATCATTCGCGTTCATGACGTACAAGAAACAGTTGATGTGCTTAGCGTTTGGCAAGCATGTACTAAAGGAATTACAAATGAGTAAAACAAGAAAATATTTTGGCACGGACGGTGTACGTGGCATGGTGGGTGAATTCCCAATCACTCCAGAGTTTGCGCTTAAGCTTGGTTGGGCTGCAGGTCGCGTTTTATCAAAAATTGGTACCAAAAAAGTCATTATTGGTAAAGACACCCGTATTTCTGGCTATATGCTTGAAACATCACTTGAAGCTGGCTTAATCGCCGCTGGTATCGATGTTGTTTTGTTATATCCAATGCCAACGCCGGCGGTTGCTTATTTAACGCAAACGTTCCGTGCTGAAGCGGGTATTGTAATTAGTGCATCTCATAACCCTTACCATGATAACGGAATTAAATTCTTTTCAAGCAGAGGCTTAAAATTACCAGATGATGTTGAGCTTGAAATTGAAGCCATGATGGATGAGCCAATGACCTGCGTTGCCTCTGACAAACTTGGTAAAGCGCGTCGTTTAGAAACGGCTGATGGTCGTTACATTGAATTTTGTAAAAGCCAATTCCCACAAGGCTTATCGCTTGAAGGTTTAAAAATTGTACTCGATTGCGCAAATGGTGCTACATACCACATTGCACCGTCAGTAATGCGTGAGTTAGGTGCTGACGTTATCTGTCATGCTTGTGAGCCAAACGGGGTAAATATCAACCTAGAGTGTGGTGCAACCCATGTTGAAACGCTTAAACGCAAAGTATTAGAACACAATGCTGATGTTGGTATTGCCTACGATGGTGATGGTGACCGAGTAATGATGGTTGACCACAATGGTCGTGTATTTGATGGTGATGACATTGTTTATATCATTGCTTGCCAAGCCGCTAATGACGATATTTTAGGTGGGGGTGTTGTTGGCACTGTTATGTCTAACATGGGCCTTGAAAATGCATTAAAAGCGCGCGGTATTGGCTTTGCTCGTAGTAAAGTAGGCGACCGCTACGTGATGGAACTACTGCAAGAAAATGGCTGGAAAATCGGTGGTGAGAGCTCAGGCCATGTATTAAATCTTGATTTAATCAGCACGGGTGACGGCATTATCTCAAGCTTGCAAGTGTTAGCGGCAATGGTTGCACAGAATAAAACGTTGCAAGACTTAGGGGCAGGTTTTACAAAGTACCCAATGAAAATGATCAATGTTCGTTACCCACAAGGTACCGATCCAACGCAAGATCAAGCTGTAGTTGAGATGGTAGCGCATGTTGAAGAGCAATTAGGTGATACAGGCCGAGTATTACTTCGAAAATCAGGTACAGAGCCTGTTGTTCGAGTAATGGTTGAAGCTGAGCAAGAAAAAGTTGTACTTGATAGTGCTCGCAAAATAGCTGAAGTTGTCGAAACTGTGAGCAAACAAACCGAGGCATAACAATAACCTCTTGTAACTTCGGGCAAGTCGAGTTAGTATCTTGCCCGCTTTCAAATGTGGAGTGGAATAATGGCAACACGTAAGCCGATGGTCGCAGGTAATTGGAAAATGAACGGCTCTTTAGAGCTTGTTGAACAGTTATCAACTGCTATTAAAAATGTTCAAACGGATGAACTGGATATAGTGGTGTTTCCACCATTCCCATTGTTGAGTTCTTTGCAGCAACAAAACGTCACGTTTGGTTCGCAAACAGTCTCTGAAAATCAAGCAGGCGCATTTACGGGTGAAGTAGATGCTCAGCTAGTCAAAGACCTAGGCGCAGCTTATACATTAGTTGGCCATTCTGAACGTCGTAGCATTTACGGTGAGTCAGATGACGTTGTTGCAGATAAGTTTGCGCGAGCGCAGCAAGTTGGCTTAACTCCTATCCTATGTGTGGGTGAAAGCGAGCAGCAACGTGAAGCAAACGAAACTGAATTAGTGGTTGCAGCTCAAATTGATGCTGTAATTAGCAAATTAGGTGTAGCAGCACTGAAGAATTCTGTGGTAGCATACGAGCCCGTTTGGGCCATTGGCACAGGTAAGACTGCCTCTCCTGAGCAAGCGCAAGCCGTGCACAAATTTATCCGTGAGAAGATTGCTTCTTCGGATAGCGATGTAGCACAGCAGTTAACCATCTTATATGGTGGTAGCGTAAATGAAAAAAATAGCGAATTATTATTTGCACAACCAGATATAGACGGCGGCCTTATTGGAGGCGCGAGTCTTAAAGCAGATTCATTTACTGCTATCTGTGAAAGTGCAAAAGGGACCGTATAAGATGTACGAAATTTTATTAGTAGTTTATTTAATTGTTGCTTTAGCATTAGTTGGTATGGTTTTAATCCAACAAGGTAAAGGCGCAGACATGGGTTCATCATTTGGTGCTGGCGCTTCTGGTACCGTGTTTGGCTCATCAGGTGCTGGTAACTTCATGACTAAAACAACAACAATCTTAGCAACGATCTTCTTCGTACTAAGTATTGTTCTAGGTAACCTTACTGCAGGTCAAATCAAAAAGACTGATGAGTGGGAAAACTTAGAAGCTGCGCCAGCTGTTGAAACTGTAACGCCAGCACAATCTGATGTGCCTGCGACAGAAGATAAAACGTCTGACGTACCTAACTAATTAGCTTTGCTAATTAGCGTTAAGCAGTTTTCATTCCTCAAGTAAACTTAAAGCTTAACAACATACAGAATTGTATGCGGATGTGGTGGAATTGGTAGACACGCCATCTTGAGGGGGTGGTGGCTTCGGCCGTGGGGGTTCAAGTCCCCCCATCCGCACCAAAATTAAAAAGCTGTAACTCACTGAGTTACAGCTTTTTTCGTTTTAGTGCTTCATAAAACAAAATGCGCACCTTTATAGTGCTTTTATTCTAATGTCATTCCCGTGCACGAAATTAACTAATTGATTATTAATTGAAATAAAAATTGGAGTCTTCCTTGCTTAACTAGAGTTGATATCACTACTTTGAGGAAGCAAGATGACCAGAATGAGTTATTTAAGTGCTATAGAACGATATGAAGAGCAACAACAGCTTATTCATGAACTGCTTCTTTCTATACTTGCCAGCGTTCAGGCATCGTTGACTAACAAGCATGCCTATCAACAGCTCGTCAATCAATATCCATTTCTAGAATTGCAATATTGCTTGAATGAACAAGGCATTCAGCAAGGTGATAATGTCTGCTTTAAGCGTCAATACAGCAAGAAACTGGGTCATATCGGAGCAGGACAGGACTTAAGTGCTCGGCCTTATTTTTTACTCGCTTCGTCAACACTTGTGCCGCATTTTACTTCGCCGTATATTTCCACGGCGACTAAGCACCTTTGTATCTCAGTGATCAAAACAATCCCTTCAGGCAACGATAAACAGCAGTTTTTGGTTATCGATGTGTGTTTAACAGAACTGATTGAATTTATTATGGGAGACACCAAGCGAGCCAGAATGACCCCTTACTTTAAGGTAGGTTATGGCTTAATTGTCGCTTGCTTGTTCTGTTTGGTGCTTTACCTGTTATATAAAGTATTTGCCGGAATGGTGGACTTAGTGATAAGCGAAGACACCCAGTCAGACCCGCTTAAACCATTTACTATTATTATCTTTGTTACTTTAGCGTTGGCTATTTTTGATTTAGGTAAAACAATTCTAGAAGAAGAAATCCTCATGCATAAGGATATCTTTCGCCACAGCTCAACAAGACGTACGATCACACGCTTTATCTCAACAATTTTGATTGCAGTATCGATAGAAGCCTTACTAACCATGTTTAAAGCAGCACTCGGGCAAACTGATTATGTTATACCTGCTGTATTGATGATGTTTGCTGTGGTAGGTCTGTTGATTGCACTGGCAATTTACGTTTATCTAGGCGCCAAGGCTGAAGATGTGCTGACTCAGGTGCAACGCTTAAAAGTAAAACACTAATGAATAGGGCGCTGTGCGTAAAATACAGCGCCCTGAAATTGATTAAAGTGTACCGCCAATGCCAATACTTGGGTTAACGTACACAGGATATACTTTAAACGGCGCATTAATATCTAGGCTTGCATAGGGGGTGCAGGCATTTAAAACTAACACTACAGCCGCAAGAGTAGCTAAGCGAATCATTTTTTTATTCATTACATTTGCTCCTGAATAACAATACCAGCACCCGCTGGATCACGAATAATTGCGACACTGCCACTTCGTACTTTGTCACTTGGTGCCATCAATACGATGCCGCCTGCCGAGGTTACTTTTAATAGGGTAGCGTCAACATCGGCTACTTTAATGTAATTCACCCATGTATTACCAATCTCGGCATCTGGTTTTTTTACAAAGCCAATCGCAGGTGTGCCATTTAAGGCTAAGTAGCTGTAATTGCCATTTTTAAGCGGTTTACTTTGTGCTGAATAATTACCAAGTGATTGGTAAAAGGCTTTGCTCTGCTCTGGGTTATCACTCCATACTTCTTGCCAAATCCAGCCGTTATCAGTTTGCTGAGTTTCAGGGTCACCATTTACGGCATTGATCAGTGAAAAAACAGCCCCTTGTGGATCTTCTAATACAGCAATAGTGCCACGGCCTTTAATTTCGGTACTGCTTACTAAGACTTTACCTCCGGCTTTGATAGTTTTTTCACTAACGCCAGCGATGTTTTTACTACTGATAAGGCTCAGCCAATGGCTGGCATTTTGTTTATTATCAAGCTCTGCCATACCAGCAATTAATTTTCCATCTAATGATGCCAGCGTGTAGCTGTCGTTAACGGCTTGAAATTGCCATCCAAACACGCTGGCATAAAATGCTTGAGATTGTGCCAAATTAGGTGTGATCAAATCATGCCACACTACGTGACCTAAGTTCTTTGTTCCTGAATCACTGATTGCGGGTAGTTCGCTTGAAGTAAGCTGGCAACCGGTCAATGAGACCGCAGCGACTGCCATTAAAATTGCAGCACGTAAGGGGGTGAGTAATTTCAAAATTTGCTCCTTGCAAAATGGGGTTAAATATAAGCATAGACTATTAAAAGTTTTTAATTTTAAATTTTCTAAGCAGAGTACTCCCGAATTCAGATAATAAGTGCACCACTCATGGTTAAACGGTGAGAAGAGATCAACTGCCTGTTGGTGGTACTCTGTAATCGCCAAAAAACAAGAGTAGATACCATGAGTTACAAGCAGTTGATCGAAGGGCAAAGATACCAGATTGAGGCCTACTTACGCGAGGGTTTTAGCTATCGAGAGATAGGGAAAAGGCTAAAAGTGAGCCACAGCACTATAAGTCGTGAAGTTAGGCGCAATAGTACTCGAAGTCATTACTTGCCTGAGGTTGCACATTCAAAGGCATGTAAACGAAAACATCTAGCTGCCAAGTATTCCATGCCAGCACTTACAATTGCGTTCGTTGAGTTTGGATTGGAGCAAAAATGGAGCCCTGAGCAGGTTGCGGGTGTAAGCAAAATTATCGGGCATCCTGTGAGTCATGAATGGATTTATGGCTATATTCAAAAAGATAAATTGAGTGGTGGCAAGCTATACAAACATCTGCGACAAGGGCACAGACGTTATCGTAAAGGCAGCCGAAGCAAACGTGTCATCATCCCAAATCGTGTTGGCATTGAACATAGACCTGCGATTGTTGACACTAAGACACGATTTGGTGATTGGGAAGCGGATACAGTACTTGGCAAGCATGGTACGGGAGCAATCGTTAGTTTAGTCGAGCGTACAAGTAAGTTTTACCTGATACGCAAAGTGCCAGCAAAAAGTGCAGCGCAAGTGAGCAGAGCAATGATAGGTATGCTGTGGCGCTATCGACGCCATGTTCATACGATAACCGCAGACAACGGGAGTGAGTTTTGTGAACATGAGCATGTTTCAGACAAGCTAAAAACCGACATCTACTTTGCTAACCCCTACTCATCATGGGAAAGAGGGTTAAATGAGAACTTTAATGGCTTGTTGCGTCAATATATTCGCAAAGGCACTGATTTACGAACGGTGACAGATAAGCAAATTGCGCACATAGAAAAGGCGCTCAATGCGAGGCCGAGAAAATGTCTAGGGTTTAGGCAACCAGCGGTAATATTCGATGAATTACGCAAAGCAGCCTAATTTAGCGAGTGGTGCACTTCGGACTTGAATTCGCGCTAAAACCAGTTAGATTTGAGTTTTTCGTTTATTTTAAGTTTCTTTTCTCTTTGAAACTTTTTACGTGAAATGTTTAGCGTTCTTAAAATGATGGATATTTTAAATATTTATTTCAAATAGAATTTTTTTATTATTGAAAATAATAATGTTTAGATTCTAAATGCTGCGAGTAAACGCTAAAAAATATTTTTGTGTAGGGTTAAACAAAAAGCAACCTAGTAAAATAAAATTCTCTTATATGCTTTAGATGTATTAACAAGTTAGTTCATAAGGAATATGACTAGTTATGAAAATTACTGCGATTTTGTTGATTTTACTAATGTGTATAAGATGTTTTGCCTCTGATGAAGCTCATTTATCACTTGTAGGAGAAATTAAAGCTAAATGTGGCTTTAGTGCTAACTCAACAGAGCTTTGGTTTTCAGATAGCGGATTTGCTAATACAGAGCTGGTTGTTAACTGTAATACACCAATACAAGTGTCTTTGCACTCTGAATATGGTGGTTTACTTCATCAGCAAAGTACATTAGTCAAAGATTATAAAGTGGATATATCTATTGAAGGTGCCCAGCTAGATAACTCTTTCAGAGCAAACAAACTAATAGATACACATCATTTCTTCGTTGACGAAATTGTATTTCAGCAGGAGATAAAATTACAGTTAGAGCTTATAGAACCTTTAGTGTATGCAGGAGAGTATAGGGACATCTTGCGTATCAATATGACACCTTCTTCCGTATCTGGCGGGATTAGGTAAGTAGTGAAAACTTTTAAAACACGGATAAGGAATAAAGTAATGAAAAAGTTAATGACACTAACAGCTATTGCAGTTTTAACTTCAGGTGCAGCATTTGCTGAAAACTTAAATGTGGGCGGTTCGGTCGCATCTATTTGTGAAGTAAGCAATATCAACACAACCGCTTATTTTCCGGCTCTTGCCAAAGACCAAACTAAAATGATCAACTTTGATTTGCAGTGTAACGATGCTGATGGTGCGACAATGTCGCTAACCACAGCTGAAGGACATCTTCAAAATGCAGACCAAGAGGACCAAGGCGTTGGTTACACAGCAGAGTTAAATGCAAATCCTTTCTCTTTCACACTAACCGCTGATAACGGGATTAACGACCAAAGTGTTGAGCAAAGTCAACCTGGTTCAGTGGCATTAGCAACCGGTGGTATTGCAGGCACTATTGAATTAACGGTTACAGAGGACCCGGTATTTGCAGGCACTTATGCAGATACTTTAATGTTAGCAATTACCGCTAACTAATATGATTGATTAGGGCAGCTCTCGCTGCCCTTTTTCGAAGGAATCGACATGCGTATCATAATATTTCTCGTCTTAACACTACTTTCATTTCATGGTTTTACATTTCAAGTACAACCTATGGTTGCTGAGCTTGCTACCAATGGAACAGGATCACAGCAAACACTTAGAGTAATGAATAATACAACTGAACCATTAACGATAGAACTTGCTGCCTATGAACTTTTAATTAACAGTAAAGGCAAAGAAAAGCTCAAGATTAATGAGGAAGATTTTCTTATTATTCCAATGACGACGATTATACCCCCAGGTAAAACACAATCGGTCTTAGTTAGGTATATAGGGGACCCTTTAATTGAGTCATCTAAGGCTTATCGTATTGCAGTAAATCAAGTTACCGTAGATTTAAACTTGGCAAAGCAATCAGGTGTTGGTATGTCAGTTAGTTTCCGTACTTTGTTTAATGTTGTACCAAAAGGAGCGAAAGCCAGTTTAAAGGTAAAGAATTTTGAGCAAGTAGAAAAAGGTAAGTGGAAGGTATTATTGGAAAATGATGGGAATAAATTTATCCGGTTGTCTCAGGGTAAATGGGTATTTAAAAATGCTAACAATCGCTTTTTACTTGAAGGACCTGAATTAAGCAAGGCTCTTACTGGTAAATTAGTATTGCCATACTCATCTCGAGAGGTGCTAATAAATGTGCCTGCTGAATTTAATGCAGATTCTAGCAACCTTCAGGTACTTTTCTGATGCGATTTTTTATGGCTATTTGCCTATTTAACTCATTTATCTGTAGTGCTGTTGAAATAACGCCAATGGTAGTGACGATTGATCCTCTTGACTCTAGTAGATCGGCTTATACAACCGTGCAAAACTTATTTAATAGAAATGCGGCTTTTGAAATTGAAGTATTTGAAGTCGATTTTTCAGCTCCTGAGCCGCGTTTTAGACTTGTAGAGGAGCCGCCTGTTTGGGTTTTTCCTCCTACTTTGTTGTTACAAAAGAACCAGAGTCAGCGGGTACAACTTAGGTGGTTAGGCAATTTACCTGATACAGACAAAACCTATCAAATTAGTTTTATAGAGCAACCTTTAAACTTAGATGAGCCTTCGGAAAGATCTCGTTTAATAATGTTACTGACTTTAAATCTAATTGTTCATATTAAACAAGATTCGCTAGAGCCGTATTTAGTCGTCAATGACAGTAGTTGCTTTCAATCGATTTGCGAATTATGGGTTAGAAATAATGGGAAGGGAGCTGCAAGATTAAGTGAATATAAAGTAATACTTGAGCTCGAAAATAAACGCACCATAACCTATGAGAAGCAAGAATTAAAATCAGAAGGTTATGATGTGTTTTTTGCTCCTCTCTCCGAGAGTAAAGTAATTTTACCGTTAAGGGAAGTTAACGATGTTCTTATACATTCTCCGAAAGTCACTATGTCTCGGTAAATTTAAGTATTGGTTTTCTTTATCAGTCTACATCGGTTTGGTCTCGAACCTTCATGCACAAATAAACCCATCAAAACAAGATATCGAACTTTCTGTAGTGACTAATGTTAATAAGGAGGTGGTCGGTAATTTAACGTTAATTGTCTCTCCAGAGGATTCCTTATCATTGAAATGGGAAGAGATAGCAGAGTCACTTAATGAACTGTTGATTAAAGATGTTTATGATGCAATAGCTACTCATGTAGATTCAAATGGAGTAATTAAAGTATCTACCTTAAAGCAAAAAAGAATTGCTGCACGATTTTCTTTAATGGATTTTAGCTTGACAATAACGATACCCCTAGAGCTCACAAAAGAAAAAAAACTAAGTGCTACTTCCGATCGTACCAAACAAAAAACAGTACAAACTGCTGATATAAGTGGCTTCACAAATTTATATTCAAGTTATTTATATCAAATTAATAAAGCTCAAGAATCTTCTCAATATCAATTAACATTACGCCCCGAATTTGTACTAAATTTTAGTGGATGGGTTTTAGAGAATGAAGCTGAATACATAACAAGTAATAATAAAAATGAATTTAAGCGTTTAGGTACAAGAATCATTCATGATTTACCATTAGATGGTATGCGTTTTTCTGTTGGCGATAACTATAGTTCTGGCAGTTATTTTCAATCGACTACTCGAATGATTGGGGTGTCAATCGCGCATGATTTTACCTTAGTCTCTGATAGGCTTATTAGGCCGAGTGCTTCACAAAGCTTTACCCTTGAAAGCCCCTCATCTGTAGAAGTGTTTGTTGAAGAGCGTCTAGTCCAGCGTTTAAACTTAGCTGCAGGAGTTTATTCCCTTAATGATATTCCTTTACGAGAAGGAAATAACAACATTGTTTTGCGCATTACAGATAATGCTGGCATTACTAAAATCGTCGACTTTAGCGTGACAACAGGATTAAATTCTTTTTGCACAAGGCCAGTTGGAGTATGAAATTCATATAGGGTACCCAGCAGAATTAAAAAGCCAACTTGATTACAACAACGATGTACCACTAATATCCAGTTATTTTGATTATGGGATAACTCCAAGTTGGACAGTTGGCTTCTCTTTACAAGGCAACGAATACCGACAACAAGTTGGATTAAAACAGGTCGTTGCGACACCTATAGGTCAAATAGCATTTGAAAATGCAATCAATCTACAAAGAAGTAATGGCTATGCTTACCGTTTTGTTTATAGTTCGTATAATGACCCGCTGACATCAAGTTCAGACTTTAGTATAGGGTATGAATACAGCAACCAAGACTTTTATAAATTAAACTTTAATGATTTCCAAAAAACAACCTTCCAGCAAAGAGAGCACTTTATCCAAGGAAAAGTTAACTTTGTAAATAGTAGTTATACTCAAACTTCACTCTATGGAACACTATCAAGAAAGCATGATCAGGAGAGCTTTGATAAGTCTGTCGGCTTAGGGGTTTCAGGTTATATTTTCAGTAATTCATGGCGTTACTCTTTGAGCGGGCAATGGGAAGACCTAAATAATGAGAAACAGTGGGGATGGAGAGCAAATTTAAGTTATGAATTTTCAAGTTCGCGAAGAGTGAAAGCTTCACACTTATCAAACAGGAATAAAACACGTCTAGAATATACGCAAGATGAAAGCCAGCGTTATGTTGGCGCTCTTAATATTAGAACAGGTATTGAGAAAAATGAGCGGAATGAAGCCGTATTCGACTTAAATACCCAATATAGTGCAAACAGGTATTTATTAAGTTTTGATCATGCCACCTATTATGAGCAATTAAATGCAAAAAATGCGGTTCACCAGAGTCGATTAAACTGGGCTACAAGCGTTGCATTTGCCGACTCTCAATGGGGGGTTGGTAAGCCAGTACAAGATAGCTTTGCGTTGGTCCGTGGTCATGAAAGCCTTGCAGGTAAAGTCATCAGTCTAGGACTGGATGGGGAGCAATATCGGGCAAATAATTCTGATTTCGGTACCATTCTATTAAGCGATATAAACTCTTATGATAACGCAACAGTTAACCTAGATGTAGCAGACTTAAGCCCTGGATATGATATTGGGGCAGGTTTAATTGCTTTTTATCCATCATACAAAAGTGGGCATTTTGTAACGGTTGGCACTGACGCCAATATTTCGGTCATAGCATCGCTTAAATATTCTAATAATAATCCTCTTTCATTACAGGTTGGTACTGCTCGCTGTATGAGTTCCGGTGATCAAAAAAGCTATACTTTCTTTACTAATAAATCTGGTCGTTTCGCATTAACAAACCTGAAACCATGTAAGTATCAGATTGTTCTAAAGGGAATAGCTCATGAGTCAATTATTGTGGATGTGACGCAGAATGAACAATTACAACGAAAAGGAGTGATTTATGTTCAATAATATAAAACTAGCACAACTTATTATTTTGATATCTTTAGGTATGACATTAAGTTGTTATGCTGAATGTGATGGAGAGATAAAACAAGTAGAACATGGTTTTGACAGTCTTCATAATTATAAACCTAATCAAGATGCAGAAAAGTTTGTAACAGTGAAAGTGTCGGCCAACAATGATTGCCAATACTACTTAGTATTAGAAAGTCAGACTAACTTTCAGTTAACAGGTCAATTTAGGGAGATCCCTTATTATATAAAGGATGAGCAATCGGGCCTTAGTAACTCACCATTTAAAAAGTTCAACATTACAGATGATAAAGCTAGTTTAGGGTTCGTTATTATATCTGGAACAGTAGTTAAAGCAGGGAATTATACTGATAGACTTAAGATAGTCATGAAGAATCAACATAACGAAATAGTGGATGAATATGATTTTGATATTGATTTAAAAATCCCATCTAACATTTCCCTCTCATTTTTAGGTTACAGTGGTACGAATGCAACAGTAAATCTTGGTGAGTTAAAGGCGACAGAAGAGTATTCGTTGTTACCAAGCTTACATATTGTGGCGAATATAGACGTGATCATTAGGGTTGACTCTCAACATCTAGGTAAATTAAAACATGAGACTCATGATGATAAATTTGCAATCGATTATAAGCTTGCAATCTCGAATGAGTATTTTGAACTCAAAAGTCCAATCACTAAGCAAATATCGATTGCTGAAGGAGACGAAGTTTTGCTGCCTTTAAAGATTAAGTTAGCAGATTTTTCAAATTTAGCTGCTGGTCGTTACTCAGACATTATCAGATTTCAAGTTAATCCGGTAAGTTACTAAATTTATGTATGTTTTTTTCGCACCATTGCAACGCTCTTTGTTTGTTTTTTACGTTTATTTTTTGGTAAATTTTGTGTAAATGGACCCGAACAGTGGCTTCGCTAATAAACAAAGTGTCCGCAATTTTAGTATTGTTCACACCTTTAGATAATAGGCTCAACACTTTCACTTCTTTTAAAGTTAAGTTATGGGTTAAGATTGCAGCTTTTTCTTCAGACTCTAACATCTCTCTCATCCAAATATCTGTAACGTTGCGAGGAAACCAAAGAGCCCCATCTTGAATTGCTTCTAGTCCTTGCTCAATGATATGAGCTTGGGTATTAACATAAAATAAACCTTTTAATTTAGGCCAATCTTTTAAAGTTAAAACGTCTACGTCTTGAGGAATATTAAATATTACCAGGTTTTGATAGCCATTCGTTTCTAAAAAGTCAGAAGTCATCTGGCGGTTCGTAAAACTATCAAGTAAGCTGTAGTTAAGTAGTAAAGTATTTTTTTGATTCAAAGTACATGATAGTAGTGTTGTTGCTGAATCATTTATAATTACCTTTTTATCAAGGCGAATTTCCATATTCATATTTAAGCACGTCATTTTACTGAATAATTAACATGAAATATAAGCGCTAATTGTTACTTTTTCAACTTAACTGCCTTGTTTTAGATGGGTGGAAAGTACTGCATCCTTTAGGGAAAAATACTACATTTTTATTTTGGCTAAACATTTTATAACATCGGAGAGATGTTGAAATTTTGCCTTTGTTTATCCCATGTTATTGATATTGTTTAACTTTGAGAATTTTATTTTACTTTTGTTTTTTTAATGAATTTTTTGGGTGTCATAAAATATTATCATGTTTGTTTTTGTTTATTTTTCTGTGTTTATGCCACTTTATTGCGATTTGACATGGCTTATTTGAGTATTTAGATAAAAAAATTATACATATTTTCACAAAACTGACATATAATACCCCTCCAGAGGAAAGATGCTTACACCTAAGCGTCTTTTTTTATGCCTGAAATTTACGGGTAAAAATACACACACACGGTATCCTTTGGAGTTTTAATTGAAATTACGTCACCTCTCACAGTTAACTGTAGCTATTGTTGCTGCATTATCTACTTCAGCCTTTGCTGAGCAAGAAAAAATTACTGCTAAACAAGATGCTTTCGAAAAAATCGAAGTAACAGCGCGTAAGCGTACAGAAAGCATTTTTGAGTCGCCAACAGCAGTGACATCAATCGGTGAAAACCTGATTGATAAAGCGAACATGAGTAACCTAGAAGACATTGGCAAATACGTACCTAACCTAAACATCACTCGTTACGGTGTAGGTAATGCGGCACATGCATCTGTATTTATTCGTGGTATTGGTTTACAAGACCATGTGATCACAACTGATCCGGGTGTAGGTGTTTACTTAGATGGCGTTTACCTTGGTCGCCAAATGGGCTCTAACTTATCATTACCAAATGTTGAGCGTGTAGAGGTATTACGTGGTCCACAAGGTACTTTGTATGGTCGCAACACATTAGGTGGTGCAGTAAATATTATTACTAAGCAACCGGGTGATGAAGGCATTGTGACTACAAATGCAAAAGTAGGTAGCCGTGGTCGTTTAGCCGGTGACGTTTACTTTAATAACAGCCTTACAGACATTGTAAGCATGTCGGCAAGCGTGTCTTATAAACAACGCGATGGTGTAGGTGAAGCGATTAACCTTGCTAACCCAGATAAAGAAATTGGTGAAGAGCAAGAGTTAAGTGGTCGTATGGCGCTTAAATGGCAAGCAAACAGCGACTTATCTTTTGTGTTCTCTATTGATGGTGTTGATAACGAATCAGGCCAATCACCATACACAATTGAGCTAACGGCGCCACTTGACCCGAATGACCCATTCAATGGTGATTTCCCATTACTTACAGAAGACATGTTACCGAGCGATCCTGATGATTTAGCAACGACGGTAGCGGGTATTGAGTCGACGGCTTACTCAGGCTGGGGTACTTCATTAACAGCTGATTGGGATATCAATAACACCTATACAGCTAAGTTTATCACAAGCTACCGTAGCTCAGAATACGAAGGGGGTCTTGATGATGACGCTGTTGCCCTTAACTTATCAGAGTTCCCTGAAGAAGGCGGTGCAGATCAATATTCATTCGAAATCCAGTTAAATGGTAGCTTCGATAATATGGACTTTGTGTCTGGCTTATACTTCTTTAATGAAGATGGCTTCACAAGTTCTGGTCCGTTTGTATTTAGCCCATTCAACACACCTGATGGTCTTCTGAATGATGGTACTACAGCGTCTTTTGGTGATTACGGTTACTTTGATATCAACCAAGAAACTAACTCATACGCAGCTTATATCAATGCAAGCTATGATCTAAGCGACGATTTAACTGTGGGCGGTGGTCTTCGTTATTCGAAAGATAAAAAAGAAGCCGATGCCTTATTCCCAACGTTTGCGACACGTAAATACGTAAGTGCTGATTTTGATGCGGTAACATGGGATTTAAATGCGTCGTACCAGCTTAGCAATAACATGAACGTGTATGGCCAAATCCAAAAAGGTTATCAAACAGGTGGTTTCCCACCGCGTCCATTTGGTGGTCCTGATCAATTTGTTTCTTTCGATGAAACAAAAGCAATTAACTACGAGCTAGGCCTTAAAGGTCAAGTACACGAAGACGTATCTATGATGCTTGCGGTGTTTGTTACTGACTACACAGACCTAGCATTACCATTCTCAGATCCAACTGCAGGTGGCGGTTTCGTTACTATCGTAGAAAATGCGGGTGAGTCTAAAGCACAAGGTATCGAGCTTGAAACAACAATTGCATTTACAGATGACTTTACGCTTCGTAGCGCAATTGGTTACCTAGATTCAGAAATCACAGAAGTAGATGACGGTGTATTAGGTATTGGTAAAGGCGACTCACCAGCACTAACACCACGTTGGACTGTGATGGTCGCACCTTCTTATTTCATCGATTTAAGTAACGGTGGCACAGTGGCAGTAAACGCTAACTACTCATACCGTAGCGATATGCAAGGTCAATCAGTTTACAACCAAAGTGAACACATTGATTCTCGTGAATTAGTTGGCTTTAACATCTCTTACTTAAACCCGAACGGTGACTTTGAAGTGACTTTTTACGGTGAGAACGTGTTAAACGAAGTATACGATGTGGGTCGTTTACAACAATCTGGTTTTGTTGGCGTAATGCGCAGCAACGACCGCAGTGAATTTGGCTTAAAATTCAAAAAAGAATTTGAGCTTTAATTACTAACAAAAAAGGGCAAGTAAATACTTGCCCTTTCTTTTTAATTATTTTTCTCTTGCTCGCGTTTTTCGCGCGCTTCTCTTAATTCTTCAGCCAGTTCTTTTGCTTTTTGTTTGGTTTTTTCAGAAAGCTCACCAGCCGCTTCTTTACTCTCAATCCATGCATCTAAGGCAATTTCTTTACCGTCATCATACATGCTTAAGCCCATCTTTTTACTTTCTTCGAGTAACTCTTGCAGTGAGTCGTCGTTAAACTCATTGGTGGCGTCTTTTACGTCGCTCCAAGCATCATTTAGCGCTTGCTTTACTTCCTCTTTTGCTTCGCTGGCATCTTTCTTGGCTTGCTCTGCATCTTCACAACCTGTTAAGGCAATACAGCCTAATAAAACTAAGCTTGCTAATTTGTTCATATTTTTCTCTAATGGTTAATTAACTATTAAGCAGTATAAGCAATAAAAAATGAATATAGCTAGAACAGCACGATTAAGTTTTCGGTTAATGGATGAAAATGATGCCGAGCTACTTTATGAGCTCGATAACGACCCTGAGGTAATGAAACATCTCACTCGCGGCAAAGTATCCAGTATGCAGAGCATTAAAGAGGTGTTTATTCCGCGCTTGAATGCGTATCGAAATGAGCAAAAAGGCTGGGGGCTTTGGCAAGTAAACATCATAGAGAGCAATACCTTTATCGGTTGGGTATTAGTCAGGCCCATGGGCTTTTTTGAACAACCTGATTTTAGTGATTTAGAAATTGGCTGGCGCTTTAAAAGAATGAGCTGGGGCAAAGGCTATGCGTCTGAGGCAGCACTTGCCATTGCTAAAGCCGTAAGCGAGCCAGAAGAAGTAAAGTCGCTCAGTGCCACAGCACTTAAAGATAACCTAGGCTCAATAAAGGTGATGGAAAAGCTGGGCCTTAAGTTTGTAAAAAACTATACCCATCAAGATGAGCAAGGTGAATTACCTGCAGTACTTTATTCATGTCCTAAAGAGCAGCTTAGCTAAGTTAATCGTAACTAATTGACCTTATGGGTTTCACATGTCTAAATGGTTAAAATAACATCAAGAAAAAGGAAGTACCATGGCAAGTTTAGTCAAATACGCGGCACATCTATTTATCGTTACCGCGATATTCTTTCACCCATCAAGCTTTGCAAAGCAAGCGGCCGTCGCTATGCCAGATAGTTACAGCAGTGATACGGCGCGCGCTATTTTAGAGCAAGGCGGCAACGCCGTTGATGCGGCAATTGCGGCACAGTTTGTATTAGCGGTTACTTTACCTGAAGCCGGTAACATTGGTGGTGGCGGGTTTATGCTGATCCAAAAAGATGGCAAAGGTGATTTTATTGATTACCGCGAAACAGCCCCTGCTGCAGCTCATCGCGATATGTACCTTGATGATAAAGGCGATGTTATTGATAACATGTCTGTGTATGGTATTCACGCAAGTGGTGTTCCGGGCAGTGTTGCTGGTATGTGGCTTGCCCATCAAAAGTACGGCAGCTTAGAGTGGAAGACTCTGCTAGAACCTGCAGTTAAATTAGCTGAACAGGGCTTTATTGTGCACCCTAAGTTAGCTGCGAGTATCGAGCGTTACATTGCGCGAATGGCCAAAAAGTCGGTGAACATTAACTTTGCTGATTACTTTGCCGATGCCAAAGCAAATAAGGTATTTAAGCAGCCGGAACTTGCCGCCACACTGAAACGAATTCGTGATCAAGGTAAAGCTGGTTTCTACGAAGGTGAGACAGCAAAGATCATAGCGTCATTTATGAAGCAGCACGGCGGCATTATTACTGAGCAAGACTTAAAAGCTTATCAAGCTAAATCGCGTACACCGATTAAAGGTAATTGGCGCGGTTACGAAGTGCTCACATCGCCACCGCCAAGTTCAGGCGGTATTGCTATTTTACAATGGCTAAAAATGTACGACTTGGCAAAGCCAAAAGGAACGCTTGAGCACAACTCGACCACCTATGTTCATATTTTGGCTGAAGTAGGTAAACGCGTATTTGCCGACAGAGCTGAATATTTAGGTGACCCAGATTTTTATGAGGTGCCAAAAACAGCTCTACTTGCAGATGATTATCTTAGTAATCGTGCAAGTACAATTCGCCCAGATGCCATTTCAACTACCGAGAACATCAAACCTGGTTTACACGAAAGTGAGCAAACAACGCATTTTTCTATTCTAGATAAGTGGGGCAATGCCGTTGCGAATACCACGACCATCAACTTAAGCTTCGGTAGCGGCGTGGTTGTATCGGGCGCAGGGTTCATTTTGAATGATGAAATGGATGACTTTAGTGCCAAACCCGGTGTGATGAATGTATTTGGTGCAATTGGTGGTAAAGCTAACGAAATCCAACCTCATAAACGCATGTTGAGCTCAATGACACCCACCATTCTACTTCAGGATAACAAAGTTAAAATGGTAACTGGCTCTCCGGGTGGTACCACGATTATTAGCTCTGTGTATGAGTCAATTTTAAATGCGGTTGAATTTGATATGACTGCAAAGCAAGTGGTAGACAGCCCACGCTTTCATCACCAGTTATGGCCTAAAAATGTGATTAGATACCACACAGACCTTGAACCAAAGGTTGTTAAAGCGCTTGAGAAGATGGGTTATACACTTGATGAGCGCCATTTTGGTGATATGCATGTGATCATCAATAAAGACGGTAAATTAGATGCAGCTTCTGAAGCATCTGGCCGCGGTAAGGCGATGGTATTTTAATTATACCAATCCGCAATAATACTTAATCATTTTGAGGGATTAAACCTGTCGCTACCTGCGTTAAAAATTTCTCATTTTGAACAACTAAATAACGAAATTTTTGCCTTGTTATCAACAAGGTTTTCTTGCCTCAAAATTGACTACTTAATTAAGCGAATTGGCATTACACCTTAAACACAGGTACAAAAAAGCACCCTCGGGTGCTTTTTTTGATGAGCTGTTTAACCAATCGCTGGAATAAGCCCCGCCATTTGTAAACCTTGAGCACTAATAATAAGCACACCAAACAGGGCGGCCAATGCTAAGCCAATATTACCGCCTTTAACTTGGTAACCCGCATCAGGTTTGCTGCTTCGTTGCTTATAGACCATAGCAACCGGTAAAAACACTGCTAAAATAACCAGCGCAATGGCGGCGTAGCCAAGTGCCATAATAAACCCTTGTGGATAGAATAGCGCAAAGCCTAGCGGTGGAATAAAGGTGATCAAGGCTGTTTTGATACGATCTTTACTGCCATCACCTTTTTTAAATGCATCAGCAAAAAAGTCGAACAAACCTAAACTCACCCCTAAGAAAGACGTGGCCAGCGCTAAATCAGCAAAAATGTTCACAGCAGTGGCAACGTGTGGGCTGTGAGCAATGCTAGCAACACTGCTTACAAAACCGGGTAACCCTTGGCTTTGTAGTAAGTCACTTTGACTCATCATTCCTTGGCTAAGTAATTGCCAAAAAATGTAAATGACTAAAGGCAATGCTGCACCTGCCACCATTACTTTACGAAGTGTTTTGATATCTAAACCTACGTATTTCACAATCGATGGAATAGAGCCATGAAAACCAAACGAGGTAAACACCACCGGGATTGCAGATAAAATCAGACCTTGTTCAATCGGCATTTCAAGTAAGTGTTGACCGTGAACATAAGGTGTAAGCATATAAAATAAGCTGGCTAGTACGCATACTTTAATCGTGAACAGTACGCGGTTAAGCTTATCGACTTTGCTGGTACCGAGTGTTACCACAGTACCAATCACAACAGCCAGAATAACTGAGCCAACTTGCGGCGCTAAAGAAAGCGATAAACCATTGTTGAGCTTTTCTTGTAATTGCGCACCACCACCTGCGATATACGCAGCGCATAATGCGTAAAACAAAAACATCACTGAAAAGTTAGCGACCCATTGGCCACGTTTACCTAACCATGACTTAGCTAACGTATTGAGGGTTGCATCTCTGTCGGCATATTGATGTAGCTCTAGCATCAGTAATGCTGTGTAGGTCATTAAAACCCATGTAAGTAAGATAAGTGATAACGCTGTTGTGAAACCAAGCCCTGCGGAGGCGATAGGCAATGCCAGCATCCCTGCACCTATGGTGGTGCCAGCAACAATTAACATGCTACCTATTGTTTTATTTTTAAGCACTTTTTGCCCCTTAAACTTCGTGAGAGGCAAGCAAGATATAACTTGTTTAACAAAACTTAAATAGTTTTGTTATAAATCAAAGAAATTAAATGTAACCTATGATTTACATGTGCAAACAGGCAGTTGAAATCAGCAAATAACTTTTTGCCAAATAGCATGAGTATTCGTGTTGACAAAATCACCATTTAGGCGGATTCTTAAGCTTCTTCAACTTACTTTATTAAATACCATGATGCAGCTAAACCAACGACCAACAAACAATTGTATGCGCCTGACCTCATCAGTCGTATGGTCTGTTATTTGCTGCGGTTAATTAAGTAAGTTTTACTAACCGCGTTCTAAGCGGTTGGTTATTTCCCTTTTAAATTTTCTTCCGCTTTTTTCGCCTTTTTAAAGGAATAAGCTAGTGCCTGTTAAAGCCTCATATTTTTTAATGGTGGTGATTTGGTCAACAACACCACTGGGTATTGTTTGGAGTAGTGAAACGGTAGCACCAACCCTGGCTGTGTTTTTACGCATGCTGGTGGGGCTGGTGTTGGCTTCGTTTGTCGTTGCTGTTGCCAATATCCGAGTGCCCTGGCATCGCCGTGCTTTATTCCTTTATGGCTATTCAAGTATAGGTATTTTTGGCGGTATGTTATTAAGCTACATGGCCGCTAAAACAGTGCCTTCAGGGTTAATATCATTGATGTTTGGCCTTGCGCCAATTTTATCGGGCTTACTTGCGCAAAAGATCTTAAACGAGCCTAAGTTTAGTGCCATTAAGCTTGGCGCCCTAGGCTGTGCCTTAATTGGCTTATTTTTAGTGAGTCAACGCCATATTCAGGGGGGAGTAGAGCAGTTTAGTGGCCTGTTATATGTATTTATGGCAGTGTGCTTTTTTAGTTTGAGCGGTGTGATGATCAAACGGGTAAGAATTGCTATTCATCCAATGGCTACCACATTTGGCGCGTTGGTTTTTGTAACCCCGCTGTTTTTTATTACTTGGTTGCTGGTAGATGACCAACTTAATAGCCAGATGTGGAGTTCAAAATCACTGTACTCAATTGTTTACTTAGGCGTGTTTGGCTCACTAATTGGTGCGCTGGCGTATTTTCATGTATTGCAGAAGTTGAACGCAAGCACGGTCGCATTAACAACCCTGATCACACCAAGTTTTGCAATTGCTTTAGGTGGTTTGCTTAATGATGAGCCCATTGACCAAGCTCTGATTGTTGGCGCGACCATCATTATGATTAGCCTCGCATTTTTTCAGTTTGGTGATAAGTGGCTTAAGCGCTTTAAGCGTGTGAAGTCGGTAGAAATGAGTTAAAGCTAGTAGCCGCTTCGGCGGCTACATTTTTGCAATTTGAATGACTAAACGACGGTTTTTGTTTCGGTCTAAAATGTTGTCGTTGCTAGCAACATGGCGCTTTTCACCGTAACCATCGGTATCTACTTTGCTTTCATCAACCCCTAAGCTAACAATGTAATCCTTAATCGCTTTAGCGCGTTTTTTTGATAATTCGAGGTTGTTCCAGCGACCACCGTAGCTGTCGGTGTAAGAAGATATTGAAATAGATTCGATGTTGGTGTCGTACTTTAAGTATTCGCCAATTTTATCTAAGCGCTTTTGTGATGATTTAGTCAGCTTGCTGGTATTAGGCTCATAGTTCATCACTGTGAACGAAATATCTTCAAAGCTGTAAGGCAGCATCGCATCTCGGCACTGTAAAAACGCCCAATAAGCTTGCTTAAAGTTGACACTCGATAAACCAACGGCAATTTTATCGGCACTGTTTTGCCAGTCTTGGTAATAAAATGTCGGTTGGTAACCTTTTTCAAGTTCGGTCAGCATTTCCCAAGCGGTTTTGTTGCCAAGCTCGCCGTCAAACTTACGTAATAGCTTCATATTTGCTAAGTCGCGAGCAGGCATACCTGCACGCCAGCTAGGTGGTACGGCTTTTAGGCCAGCAATACTGTAATTGTCTGGGCGTACGACCATATCAAGGTTGAAGTTTACGTCTTTATTTTTACTGGCAGTGGTGCTGAAAATTGCTTCACCATAGTAAGGAACATCATGATTTAATTGGCATTCTAAGCGAGAAGTTTTAACCATTTGCCAGTTCGACATATCTGCATTAGCGGTATACTCACGCATGGCTGCATGCGCATTTATACTTGCAACTGAGGTTAATAGGCCTAGGCTTAAAGGAAGTAATGAAAGCTTCATCACGGTAATTCTCCAACAAATCATCAATGCCAAATAATTGGCAATTTTTGTGTTTAATTGCTTTAGCACACTAAACACAGGGCTAGCTGATTAATATAAAGCAAGTAATGTGCCTAAAAACTCAGTAAGAATCTGCGATTTCACACTATTTACTCTAGCAGAGTAGCCGTGGTTTTTGACATAATAGCCAGCTTACACTGGCAAACCAAGAAGACTATGGAAAATACTGAACAAACTCTTTTCGCAAAACGCTTTCGTGGCTTTTTTCCTGTTGTGATTGATGTTGAAACCGCAGGTTTTAATAAAGAGACCGATGCGTTATTAGAAATTGCTGCATCTGTACTGAAAATGGATGACGACGGCGTGTTAAGTATTGATCATACTGTGCATTTTCATGTTGAGCCATTTGAAGGCGCGAATATTGAACAAGCGGCCATTGAGTTTAATGGTATTGATCCTTTTTCTGCGCTGCGTGGTGCGGTGCCTGAAGAAGAAGCGATTAAAGAAATTTGTAAAGTCGTGCGCAAGGCACAAAAAGCAGCGGGTTGTCAGCGTTCAGTGGTAGTAGCACACAATGCAGCGTTTGATCACGGCTTTTTAAATGCCGCCATTGAGCGTTGTAAAATTAAGCGCACGCCATTTCATCCATTTGTTAGCTTTGATACCACATCATTGGCAGGCCTTGCACTAGGGCAAACAGTATTAGCTAAAGCGTGTAGGGCGGCAGGGATTGAGTTTGATAATAAACAAGCTCACTCAGCATTATATGATACTGAGCGCACAGCAGAACTGTTTTGTTTAATCGTTAATCGCTGGCAACAACTCGGCGGTTGGCCATTGCCTGAAACTGAAGCGACAGAAGAGGAGCAAGACTCAGCCGTTAAAACGACTGAGTGATCTTACCTTCAAAAAATCGTACCATGTTAGGAGGGTAAATACGTGAAAACTGTTTACTCTCTTGCGCTATCTTAAGCTCCACCCCAGGATGCATTAATTCATTCACTTTTAAGCGGCTTGTTGCTAATAAGCGCGCAATCTTAATTTTTACTAAGTGTTTCTTTTTCTTTGTGCTGGCTGTTTTGATTTTAATCTGCTGCTCACTAGCAGTGATTCTTTTTAATATAATGCGCCCGTTGAGCTGGGTCGGGTATTTTATTGGCCTTTTTGCGTGCTTGCTGTAAGGCAGCTGCTTTGGTCGCTAATAACTTTTCAAAGTCATTAATTTGCTGCTGCTTTTGGCGTAAATCATGCCAGTACTGAGCAATGAAAACCCGTGTTTTAGTGCCTGATGGCGCACCAAGCTCGCCAGTTTCAATTCGCATTGCATCTAAAATATTGCCACCAATAATTTTGCCTCGCGGGTTATTGGCTTTGCCAACGCGAATAAGTCGACGAGCGCTTAAATCACAATGCAAAGCCTGACGTTCAATGAATAAATCTTGCTCTGTTTTTATATGGCAGTACTGAGCATAACCAACAGAGATAGTGCGCGAAGCCGTGATGTTACAGGTAAAGTTTTCAACGTTTTCACGCTTTCTGCCAACAGCCCCAAGCATGACGGTGACTTCACTTTTACTTTCAATTGTGGCTGATTCAACAAAGCCTAATACAGTGATATCACCCGTTGCTTTGACGCGCATACCATCTTTTACATCACCGCTGATAATGACACTGCCATCAAATTCGACATGGCGTTTGTACTTACATCAACATGATGAAAGCACAATACATCGTCCACGCGCATACCGCGGGGTAGGGCAACAGGCACGCCTTTAGCATCGGCAATTAACATATTGCTATTGTTTGGATCGATACGCGTTCCTTCAAATGGCTCAAGAGGTAAGTCTTTACCGGACTTAGCTGGCATCACATCACCAAACACCGTAAAGCCATCTTCACCGGGTGTTGCAGGCACTCGTTGCATTAATGGCGTGCCGGGTTTAACGGTAATAATGGCACCTAAATTACGCATGTCGACTTTACCGCCAGAGGTCGCTTGCGGGCTAAGAACGCGGTCTTGTGCTGTTGAGCATAAGCGCACGAATTTAGCATCAGTGCCTTCTTTAGGCATTCTGCCATGGGCAACAATTGCGCTGTAATGGGCGCCGGGTGGTTGCTTAAATTGTTGGCCTAAAAAAGTATCAAGGGCACGTAAACTAATGCCTTTAATCACTCCCGCCTCTGCAAGCACCTCTTGCGCCATATCCATGCTAACAATTTTACCGCCACGGGCTGTTGTTAGGCTTGCTTCAACCACCATGTTTTTAGCATCGACTTTTACTTCAAGCTGAGCATCAACGGCTTTAGCAACCACTAACGATTGGCTTTGATATTGGCTGCTAGGGATGAACAGCTTACCTATATTGGCATCAATATATTCGTAGTTGGCATAAGGCGACTGCTCAAGTAATTCAATTAATTGAGAACTCGTAGTAGGAAAACCCGCATCCCTAGGATGCTCACACAAAGAGACATAGCCACTTTGTTCATCGAATGAAAACATCGACATCTGAAAAGCCCTGTAAAAAACTGCCTGTTATTATAGTTATGTGTTGTTACAGGTTATTTTTGGAGAAGGGTAACAACGTTTCCTATTTCAGCACAACTTTTGTACTATGTTAAGGATTTGTATGATTAAAATGTGAAAATATGTATAAAACTGACTTTTCCTGCTTGAAATTTCAGCAGTCAAAGGCACTTAGCAAAAATTTCCCGATTAATGCCTTGAGTCTGAACAGGCTACTCAGTTATACTGCACGAACACTCTGAATGAGATACCAAATTCAGGGGCTGATTAGGATTCGACGGAATTCAAGACGCCCGAGGTGCATGTCGAGGTGCGGTTGGCCTCGTAAAAAAGCCGCAATTTAAAGTAATCGCAAACGACGATAACTACGCTCTAGCGGCATAATAGCCCGCTAGCACTTCTCCGGTGTATGTCTGTGGACCCGGTTCTGAAGTGTCACCCTACACGGACTCGCTACGGAAACCCTGGCCGGGGTTGAAGGGCTAAAATTAAGCGGCCTCGCCTTTGCAGATCGTGTTCGTCCGAGCTGTATAAGGTTAACTAAAAGACGATACTAAGCATGTAGTACCAAAGGTCGAGGCTTTTCGGACGGGGGTTCAAATCCCCCCAGCTCCACCAAATATGAAAAAGGCTGCTCTCAGAGCGGCCTTTTTTATTGCCAAAACTTTTTCTAAAACTCGCCGAAATAAGTCCAGAATCTATAATCAAACAACCAACTGAACGGCATCAATAATCGGTTTGTTTTCTATATCAATGGTGTCGATGATGTGTTTGTGTAGGCGCTTTTTGTGCTCTGCGAAAATCGCACGCTTTTTATCGAATTGGCTGGCAAATTCGAGGGCGGTATTAAATAAAGCTTCGCTGTTTGGGCAAGCTTGTTCAATAACATGATCCGTGGCAAGTTCGCCTGCGGTAACGCGGCGACCTGTTAGCATCATCTCGTTAAAACGATAGTCTGGAATGGCTTTTTTAATAAAGGCGAGCATGCCCGGTAAAAACGGGATTGATAAATCCACTTCTGGGAAGCAGAAGAAACCACGGTCGCTTTGCATAAATCTAAAATCACAGGCGCACGATAAAATGGCGCCATTACCAAACGCGTGGCCATTAATTGCTGCAATTACTGGCATTGGGAAGAGTAATAGGCGTTTAAATACCGCATCCATCGAGTGCATAAAGCCACTTACTTCTGCAAACTTTTGTGCTTTTAATGCGGGCATAAGCCAATCGGTATCTATGCCCAAGCTCCATGATTTTTCGCTGCTTGAAGTGATCACGAGTGCTTTGTGTTCAGGGTTACGTTCGATTTCGTCAAGGCAATTTAAAAAAGCCTCTGCAAAAGCAGGGTTATGGCGATTTTCAGCTGTTGTCATAGTTAAGATAGCAACAGATCCTTGTGTACTTACATTCATCAGTGTCATGCTGTGCCTTCAATTTTATTGTGTTGTGGGCATAGTTATAACTCATAGGTTTAACAAAATAAACAACAAGTCTGACCAGTTTTGAGTTTAGGGTACTTCTCTTTTGGTTGATATGGTCTTTTAGTCGAAAGGGCTTTTCAAATAGTCGCTAATAGTGGTGAGTCATGATAGCGTTAGCTCAAACACACTATTTAAAGCGTAACAATGGATTTGATCAGTTGGCAGTTTTTGGGTGGAGATTTATTAAGTCCGATCAGCACAATCATGCTCATTGTGGTTGCGGGCTTTACTTCAATGGTTTCAGCGGCTTTTGGTGCGGGTGGTGGATTAATGCTGCTGGTGATCATGGCATCCATGCTTCCTATGAGTGTGGTTATTCCTGTCCATGGGTTAGTGCAGTTAGGCTCTAATGCAAACCGCTTTTTGTTCACCTTTAAACATATTGATGGTGCTATGTTTGTGTACTTCTCACTAGGGGGAGTCTTAGGTGCGCTGGTTGCCTCAATGATTGTCACATCAATTCCCCTTGAATTAATGAAAATAGTGGTCGCTGCCTTTGTGCTTTATTTACTGTGGGGTGTGACGCCAAAGCTCAGAGAAACCTCAAAGTTATGGCGTGTTCTCGCTGGGCTTTGGACCACGTTTATTTCGATGTTTGTAGGGGCAAGTGGGCCATTGGTTGGCAGCTGCTTATATGTCAATAATTATAATAAGCTTAAATTTACCGCCACTTTTTCAAGCTGCATGACAGTACAACATACCTTAAAAGCGATTTTATATGGGGCTGTGGGGTTTGCATTTTGGCAGTGGTTGCCGCTGGTTATGCTCATGATATTGAGCGGTGCTTTAGGCACTTGGCTTGGCCTTAAGTTATTGCACCGCATTTCGTCAGATAAATTTAAAAAGATTTTTCGTTTAGTGTTAACGGTGCTTTCCCTGCAACTTGCGTGGCAGGGGATCATGGCTTTTAGTATTTAAACAAACCCAATTTAGCAACGATGCCGCGTTCTAATTCATTGAGCTGGCCTATGGTGTTATCAAGGTGCTGAGCTTCTTGTGATAGGCTCTTAGCGCCTTGGTTAATAAGCTGCATAGTATTTAATATATCAGCGGTGACACTGGTTTGCTCTTCAGAACTTGCTGCCACGCTCTCGTTCATTTGATTAATGGTATTGATTTGTTTAGCAATATCTTTAAACACTGCTTGGCTTTTTTGATTCGCTTGGCTTACTTTATCACTCAGTGACTTACTTTGCTCCGTTGCGGTTACACAATCAGAAGTATTATTGTGTAGCGATACAATAATCGACTCAATCTCAGATGTTGAATCATAGGTTTTACTAGCAAGCGCTCTTACTTCATCGGCGACCACGGTAAAGCCTCGACCAGATTCACCAGCACGAGCCGCTTCAATAGCAGCATTTAGAGCCAGCAAATTGGTTTGCTCGGCAATGCTTTTTATAACATCGAGCACTTGGCTAATTTCATTGCTGCTGGCGTTTAATTGTTTAACTACATTTGAAGTGTGGTCTAGTTGTGCAGTTAACTCATCAACAATATTGCCATTGGCATTCATGTTTTGTTCGCCTTGTTGGCATAAGCGATGTACATCGGTTGTTTGCTGCGCGGTTTGGTTGGCTCCTTGAGCAATTTCTTTGGTTGCTTCACTTAACTGACTAAGCGCATTGGTTGCTGAATCAGTGCGGTTGTATCCAAGTTCGGCCTCATTTTTTGAGCGAACAGATGCTTCGTTTACTGTGCTGGCAATCATTTCAAGTTCGCTGGCAGTGCTGCCTAACTCTGTAATTATTTCTTGTACTTGCGCTATAAATCGGTTGAAGCCATTAACCAAGTAACCAATTTCATCATTAGATTGATAGCTAATACGTTTTGTAAGGTCGCCTTCACCTTTGACAATTTCATCAACAAGGCTGTTTACGCTATCGATTGGTTTTATCACTAAAAGCCGCACGATATAAATAATCACGGTACCTAGGGTGATAAATGAGACCAGCAGGGTAATAAACATAGTGCGTGTCGAATTAGCAATGGTGCTATGCAGCGCTTGTTGTGAATAACCAATTTTAATGTGGCCAATTAAATTATCTAAATAGTGCAAATCAATAGTTTTGCTAACCGATGCGCTGTTACTTTGTTTGATGATTGAGGCAAGAAGCTTATTACGATGGTCTGTCACTGAAATGCTATGTATATGTTTGTTTTGCGAAAAGGCTTTAATAATCTGATTGATTAACGGCTCATCATAAGAGAATACCGGCTCAGCTAAAATAACCTGCAGTTGCTCATTAAGGGCTGTGATGTCGTCTTGCCATTGTTGTGTTTGACTCGACTTTGCGAGCAGATAGTTTGCGCTGATCACGAAGATCACGCTTAAGAAAAGGCACAAAGACAGTGCCAAGGTCATTTTATATTTTAGTGATTTCATTATGCGCTCATTGAAATGGGTTAAACCACAAAGGGCTATTTTTATTTGGTGTGTTCGACGATAACGTTGGGTTTTCAAGCTCAATGACGCGACGCGAGCTCAAGTTGGCTTTTGATAAAACAGTTTGTACTTGGCTGTCTGCCAAAAACATCGCGTTAAAAGTGCCATCATCGATCATCTCGTTAAGGGCATCGCTTAGTTGTTGGTGTAGTGTAAGGTTGTTTTTATTGACGAAAAAGTAAAGAGGTGCGGTGTACTTTATGATCAAGTGCGGCTCAACAATGAGGTCAAGCTCCGAATGATTGGCAATTTCATCCCAAGGTTCATTTACACCACGTGGGAAATAATCAAAGCGCTCACCCTCAAGCATTGGGAATAAGTTAGGGTATTTTAATGTGGTAACAACGGGCAGTTGGTTCGCTTTTAATATTTTCGTATCTGGCCAGGTTTTACCTTGCCCTGCGGTGTAGCGCTTTAAATCTTGCAAGCTAGTTACCGAGCTAAACAGCTCGCGATTTTGTGCTTTCACTAATGCTACTCGCATGCCAAGTAAGCCACGAAACAAAGGAATATAAACGGCTTGGTAATCTTCCTCTAATTGTCTTGAAGTCATGCTCCAGATAACGTCAAGCTGCTTATTTTGTAAGTCGTTTAACATTCGAGCATCGGTAATATCTTTAAAGTTATTATATGGATGCGAGTAGCTTAAACCCGCTCGCTCAATTGCTTGGGTTAACAATTTATAGGGTAAAGAAGTATTACTACTATTACTTTGTATCTTAACTTCTTGGGAATAACTTACAGAAGCAAAGGCCAGACATAGAATAATGAGGGTGTAATGCATTGGACACCATTGTTATGTTTTTGTAAATAATATATTAATTCCATATGGCGTTTAATGTCATTACTGCTTTATCATTAAATAGGGCACAGCAATGCTTATTTGTAAGCTAATTTAAAATAAAAATAATTAGAGCATTGAAATATAAAGTTTTTATTCATTGCGACTTACAAAAAATTAATTTTTTGGGTGGGTATTTAAGGAGGGAGCTGGATAAAGTTAACTTTATCCAGCTAAAGTTTATAGTTTAAATTAGGCATCCAGTAAGTCATAGATTGACTTATCACCATTAAACAATTCAAACACTTGTGGTTTTTTCGGTGTATGTTCAGCAAGGTATAGCAGGGTATTTGCTACATCTTCACGGTTGATAACCGCATCTTGGCGCGTTGCAGGGCGCGTGGTGGTTAATCGCCCCGTAGCTGCATCATCTAATAGCGTGCCGGGTCTGACTATACTGTAATTTAATTCGCTATTGATTAAATGTTGGTCAGCCATGTGCTTTGCAACTAAATACGGTTTTATACTGCTCTCAATGTTGTCTGGGGCATCAGCACCGATTGAGCTCACCATAATAAAGTGCTTAACCTTGGCATCTACCGCATAATTAATCGCTTTAACTGCGGCCCATAAATCTATCAGTAAGGTTTTATCTGCACCTGTTGCACCACCAGATCCAGCACTAAAAATTACTTGTTCAACACCCTCGAAGGCACGACTAAAATCGTTTTCGAGGTCTTGCTCTACAATCGTTAAATTATTACTTTCAAGCGCAGTCAGTTTGCTTTTGTCTCTAACCAGAGCCACTACGTCATGGCCACTTGCCAGCATTTTTTCGGTGGTCATTTTACCTATTTGGTCCGTTGCGCCAATGATTAAGGTCTTCATATCAAACTCCTTCTAATTGCTGTGTAACTAAAGACCTTGGGGTGTGGATTTATTTTTAAAGGGGTACATGCAAACTTTGAATAAAAAAGTATTATTTGGCATAGTGTTGAATTAGGTACAAACTCAATTAAAAGGACTTAAAGTGAAAATATATTTTAATCTTTTGGTGGTGATAACATTAGCATTTTGCAATGCGGTATCTGCTAATCAATGGCTATCGCCTTACCCAAATAGTGATGTTGAAAAATCGGTTAAACTCAGTGGCGAACAGACAAAATTAATGAGCCAGTTTGATGGCAGTAAAAAGTCAGCAGAGCGATTTAGTTACACAGACTTTATTGGCGATGTTAACCACACTTTGTACGAAATAAACAATGTTGCCACTCTCAAAGTATTTGAAAACTATAAACACGCTCTACTCACAGATGGCTTTAATATTGTTTATTCTTGTCAGCTAGATGCTTGCGGTGACAGCAGTGATTTTGCAGAGGAAGTCGGTTACTTTCAGCTCTATAATTATCATCGTAAGCCTTATTATCTGCTTGCCACTAAAGGTGAAAAGCCTGAATTTGCAGTGTCGTTATTTGTTGGCCAGTACAACAGTAAAACGCGTGTTATGAGTAGCTCAATTGCGATTAAGGAGCTTGAAACAGGTCTAATACAAGCCAATACAGCTGCTTTTGCAAAACAGCAATCAAATCCAGTTACCAAAGCACCTAAAGACGATATTAGAGGCTCAAGCGATCATCCATTACTTAGCCGTTATCCTGGTAGTTTTATTGAAGACTACGAGCAAATTGATTACGAAGAATTTTCATTACCAACAGGAATATTTAACCGTAAGAACAAAGCGCTACCTGTTGAAGATGTGACTGGTGATATTACTCGTATTACTTATGAAATTAGAAAAGTATCAACCCTTAAGGTTTTTCATAACTATGTGTCTGCCTTAACAAAAGAAGGCTTTGAAACGGTTTTTAGTTGCGAACGTCAAGCATGTGGTGACGACCGTAAGGCAATACAAGCACTTGGTGATCACTTGTCGGTAAAACAAGTTTATAACTATTATCGTCAGCCGCGTTATCAGTTAATGAAAAACACCATAGAAAATCAAACAACCTTTGTCGCATTTTTTGTGGGTAATTACCAAGGCACTACGCGAGTGCAACTTGTTATAATTCGAACAGAGCCTTTACAAGGAGATTTAGTTAAAACCAATCCGGATCAGGTGTTAAAGCAACTAGAGCAAAAAGGTAAAGCAGCCATTTATGGCATTTACTTTGATCATGATAAATCAGACATTAAACCTGAGTCAGCCGAGTCATTAAAAGTGATTGCGGATGTTTTAAATAAAAACAATAGCTTAAATTTGTACGTTGTTGGTCATACTGATGATAAAGGAAGTCCAGAATATAATTTAGGGTTGTCATCTAAACGAGCTAAAGCAGTTGTTAAAGCGCTCGTGAGTCAATATGGTATTAAAGAGTCGCGCTTAATTGGTTATGGTGTAGGCCCTTATGCGCCAGCTGCCAATAATAAAAACGATTTGGGTCGTCAGTTAAACCGGCGCGTAGAGCTAGTTGAGCGATTAAGTAATTAATCAAAAGGGGCTTTTTAGCCCCTTAAATTTTATTACGAATTAGGTCACGAACAATAAAGCGGGCGGGGTGAATAGCTTGACTCACGCGTTCACTAAATGGTCTTGGCTCATTGTTTAAACAAGCAATTAAATGTTCAGCACAAAGGGGGGCACTGCACAGCCCTCTTGCGCCAAAGCCTGTGAGCACATGCAAGCCTTGCTGAGGTTTTGTTAACGTTTGGTACTGATAACGCTTGCCCAAGCGAAGATTAGCAAACGCGCTTACATAATCACTTTGTTCAGCCCATTCACCAGCCATAGGTAAATGGTCAATGAAGGTACACCTTACAGCTGCTTTCGCGGCTGTTATCTCACCTAAGGTCGTTGCAAACTCGCTGTCTGTGTAAAAACTTAACAGTTGTTCGCGATTGATGTGGTTGTCTTGCTCTTTAACTTCACGGCTTTTTGAGTTTTTTTCAAAGGTCGCGCCCATGCAATGATGGCCCTGATATTCAGGAGTAAAATAGCCCTTATGGCAAAGCACGGTCTTTAAGCGTTTTGACTGCTCGCTTGCTTGCACATGCGAGACTTGGCCGCGCACACCAACAACAGGTAGCGCTTGAGTTTGGCTAAACTGGTCACTGTGTTCACCTGCACAATTAATCACATCGCTAAATGGCCCGAATGTTTGCTCTTTGCTGTGTAGTAACCAGCCGTCAGCGGTTTTTTCGAGCTTTTCAATATGGCAATTAAAGTGACTGTCCATTTTATTATTGGTAGTGGCAGTTAACGAATTTGCCGCATTAAAGAGTGCTGTAACCAGGGCTGGTGGATTTACCCAGCCGCCTTTTGCAAAGAATACGCCTGAGTAACCTGTATCGACACCGGCAATTTCGTCGCCTTCTTCAGCGCTTACATTACGCATTAATTCAGCTGGCCAAAGTTCTTTATCGGCAAGGTTTTGATGTTTATCAGCTAGACCTTGTTTAACCGCGTGCTGTAATACACCACACCACTGATGAGGGTAGTCAAAACCATCATTAAGTAATTGTTGGTAAAGACGCATCGCATATAAAAAACTATGAGCAAACATTTCACTGTGCGGTGAGTTCTTCGCTTGCAAATGCGGATAAACAGCCCCTTGTACATTGTGAGATGCGCCCATGGCAAGTGCTTCATCTTGGCAAAAAAGCGTGGCTTTTAGGCCTCTTTTTGCCAGTGAATACAGTACACTGCTACTGGCAATACCGCCGCCAATAACAGCCACATTACTCAGTTCACTTTGCTGATGTGCAAAATACGCTGGCCCTGACTGTTGCTCATTAGGCTCAGTGAGCTCGCCAATTAGCATTTCGCGTTTTTTACCATAGCCTTTTGCTTTACTCATGCTAAAGCCAGCTTCGATGAGTCCTCTTCTGACAAAGCCTGCGGCAGTGAAAGTGGCGAGTGTGGCATTTGATCTTGAGATAGCACGCATCTTGTTGAACAAACTCTGTTGCCACATATCTGGGTTTTTACTTGGTGCAAAGCCATCTAAATACCAAGCATCAACAATTCCTTCGCTTGGGTAGCTCATGGCGTCAATGCTGTCTTGCACGTCACCAAAGTAAAGGTCGAGTATTAGTTTTCCGCCTGCAAATTCAAGGCGATGACAGCCGGCTAAATTAATTGGGTATTGAGCAATTAGTTGCTCACTATACTTGCTTAAACTAGGCCAAGCTTTGAGTGCTTGAGCAAGGTCACCACGCTTAATAGGAAATTTTTCAAAAGAGATAAATTGCAAGCGGGTAACACTTTTTTTACCACTATGGTCGGGTTGATTTTGAACTTCTTGCTCTGCATGCTGCCTATCAAGGTGAGCAGCAAAGTGCTGCCATGTATTTAAAAAGTTAAGCCCCGTACCAAAGCCTGTTTCAGCAATTGCAAAGTGGTTACGGTCATGATTTTGTAATCGTTGCGGGATATGGTTTTGTTGATAAAACACATAATGTGATTCGGCTAAGCCATCGTCATTAGAGAAATAAACATCGTCAAACTGATCGGCGACAGGGGTACCAAGGTGATTAAAATGAATATGTGCGTTTTTGATCATGGTTTAACTAATTAACTACAAACTTTTTTCATTATTTTACGTGTTTTCTTTGAAATAGTCTGGCGTTATTTATAAGCTAGACATTCAGAGTACATGTGTACGCTAGAAAGCTGACCACTTCGAAAGTAATTTCAGCGTAAAATAGAACACAATTTAGTATAGAGCTAAGGTAATTACCCATGAGAAGAGCCGTTATTACGGGCATCGGTGTTGTTTCAAGCATCGGTAACAACAAAGAAGAAGTATTAGAATCATTAAAACAAGGCCGTAGTGGTATCGCGTTCAACCAAGAGTTTGCTGACTACAACCTACGTAGTAACGTATCTGGCAAAATCGATATTGATGTTAAAGAGTTTGTTGATCGTAAAGCTATGCGCTTTATGGGCGATGCTGCTGCATATGCTTATATCTCAATGTCACAAGCGATTGCAGATGCTGGCCTTAGTGAAGATCAAGTTTCAAACGAGCGCACTGGTTTATTAGTGGGTTCAGGTGGTGGTTCATCTAAATGGCAAGTTGAAGCGGCTGACATTTTACGTGAAAAAGGCGTAAAACGTGTTGGTCCTTACATGGTACCACGTACTATGGCGAGTACGACTTCGGCGTGTCTTGCAACACCATTTAAAATTAAAGGTGTTAACTACTCACTAAGCTCTGCATGTGCGACATCTGCACACTGTATCGGTCACGCGGTTGAGCAAATTCAATTAGGTAAGCAAGACGTCATCTTTGCAGGTGGTGGTGAAGAGCTTCACTGGACGCTAGCAATGGAATTCGATGCAATGGGTGCATTGTCTACTAAGTACAATGAAACACCAGAGAAAGCATCACGTACATACGATGCAAACCGTGACGGTTTCGTTATCTCTGCTGGTGGCGGTATCGTTGTTGTTGAAGAGCTTGAGCATGCACTTGCTCGTGGCGCGCACATTTATGCAGAAATCACTGGTTACGGTGCAACGTCTGACGGCTACGACATGGTAGCTCCATCAGGTGAAGGCGCTGTACGTTGTATGAAGCAAGCAATGCAAGATCTTGAAGGCGGTATTGATTACTTAAATACTCACGGTACTTCAACACCTGTTGGTGATGTGAAAGAGCTTGGCGCTATTCAAGAAGTATTTGGTGGTAACTCGCCAATGATCAGTGCAACCAAAGCGATGACAGGTCACGCTCTAGGTGCGGCAGGCGTTCATGAAGCAATCTTCTCGCTATTAATGCTTGAGCATAACTTTGTTGCTCCATCTATCAACATTGATGAACTAGATGAGCAAGCTGCAGGTCTAAATATTGTAACTGAGCGTAAAGACGTTGAACTAAATACAGTTATGTCTAACAGCTTCGGTTTCGGTGGCACTAACGCCACATTAGTAATGAGCAAATATAAAGGTTAAACCTCTCCAGTATTTGCTTAAAGCCGAGCAATAGCTCGGCTTTTTCATTTGTTATAAAGTCTTAGTTGTTACCTATCCGAATACTGATAAATTCGCTACAATAGCGCCATTTTCTGCCTCTCGGACACACAAATGAAAATTCTTGCAGATCAAAATATGCCATTGGTTGAGCAGTACTTTGCCGATTTTGGTGATGTTGAGCGATTTGATGACCGTAATCTCCAACCCGAGCAGCTAGTCGGGGTCGATATCTTGTTAACCCGCTCTGTTACCAATGTAGATAAAGCCTTACTCACTCAAGCAGATAAATTAAAATTTGTGGGCACAGCAACCATAGGTGTTGATCACATTGATACCGAGTTACTTGCTGAGCGAAATATCGCATTTAGCAGCGCACCAGGTTGTAATGCCGTGGCGGTTGCTGAATATGTTATTAGCTGCTTGTATGCCTTGAGCCAAGAAAATGCCAGTTCATTACAAGGTAAAACCATCGGCATAGTGGGTGTTGGCAGTATAGGTAGCTGTTTACGTGATAAGCTTAGCCTGCTTGGTATGAATGTATTATTATGTGATCCACCAAAACATGAAGCCGGTGAGCTTGCAGAGCATATTGAGTTAGACACATTACTAGCCCAAGCCGATATTGTGACTTTTCACGTGCCATTGGTTAAACAAGGTCCGCATAAAACCTTGCACATGCTAGACGAAACACGTTTAAAAGCACTTAAGCCGGGTATGACGATTATCAATGCAAGCCGTGGTGATGTGATTGATAACCAAGCATTGCTAGCATTGTTTGAGCAAGGCGCAAAATTAGATTGTGTGCTTGATGTTTGGGAAAACGAACCCAATATACTGACACCTCTGCTTGATTATGTACGTTATGCCAGTGTGCATATTGCAGGGCATACACTTGAAGGCAAAGCCCGCGGTACACAAATGCTGTATCAGCAAGTATGTGAGCTTGAAGGCATCGCAGCGCTTAAGTCTCTGGACGATTTTTTGCCAGAACCAATTAGCCACTCTGTCACGCTAGGTGAAACCTTTAACCTAGATGATATAGGTCGCTTAGTGCACTTAATTTATGATGTGCGTCGCGACGATGGCATTTTACGAAGTAAATTAGCAAGCGAAGGCTTTGATAGTTTACGCAAGAATTACCCGCCACGACGCGAGTTTAGTACTTTGTCGGTGGCTGCCAACAGTGCATGTGAAGGCGCATTAGCTGCACTGGGATTTAGAATTAACGAATAAAGCCATTTGCTTTATTCAAAAGAGGAAAACACATGTCGCAAAAATTTAATGTAGCCGTATTAGGTGCCACAGGTTTAGTGGGTCGTCAGATTATCGAAACGTTAGAAGATCGTAAGTTTCCGGTAGACCAATTATTTTTACTTGCAAGCAGTCGTAGTGCCGGCGAAGAAATTCAATTTCGCGGTGAGAGCATTGAAGTAATCGATGTCGAAGAGTTTGATTTTAGCCAAGCTCACATTGGTTTATTTTCAGCAGGCGGCAGTGTCTCTGAAAAATACGCACCGATTGCGGCGGACGCAGGCTGTGTGGTAATTGACAATACTTCACACTTTCGTAATGACTACGATGTGCCACTAATTATTCCTGAAGTGAATGCATCAAGCTTAGCGGATTTCAGAAACCGCAACATCATTGCAAACCCTAACTGCTCAACGATTCAAATGCTGGTGGCACTAAAGCCAATTTATGATGCTTATGGCATTGACCGCATTAACGTATCAACTTATCAAGCTGTATCGGGTGCGGGTAAAGAAGCCGTTGATGAACTAGCCAAGCAAACAGCAAACTTAATGAATGCGCGCCCGATGGATAATGCCGTTTTCCCTAAACAAATTGCTTTTAACGTGATCCCACAAATCGACAGCTTTGAAGATAACGGTTATACCCGCGAAGAAATGAAAATGGTTAACGAAACACAAAAAATCTTAGGTGATAACAGTGTTGTGGTTAACCCGACCTGTGTTCGTGTCCCCGTGTTCTTTGGTCACAGTGAAGCGATCAATATTGAAACGCGTATGCCAGTAGATATCGAACATGTGAAGCAGCTATTAAACGATGCACCAGGTGTTGAGTTTATTGAAGACTTAGCCGATTACCCAACAGCTGTGTCTGATGCAAGTGGTAACGATACAGTATACGTAGGGCGTTTACGTGCTGATATTTCGCATCCACATGGTTTAAATATGTGGGTTGTAAGTGATAATACGCGCAAAGGTGCAGCAACAAATAGTGTGCAGATTGCTGAAGAGCTTATCGCAAATTATTTATAAATCTGATGATTTAGGCTGAGCTAAATTTGACAGAAAGCGGCAATTTGCCGCTTTTTTGTGAATTCACTGCCAAATTATTGCCGCATACGTTGTAAAAGCGTATAAACTTAACGATAACAATAAAAAAGTTTCTCAGCCGCTAATATTTAAGCTATTTACTATCAAGGTGTTGCAATAGATATTGCAAGGCAACTAAGTTATAGTTTGCAGCTGGAATAGAGCTTGCAAGAAAACATAATTAAGAATCAATTCTGCAAGAATTACTTGATGTTTAAGCAACCAGGGTTGCTGCGTTAACATTTAAAACATAAAGGATCAGCATGCGCGGTTTAGCAACACTCTTCATATTAGCGTCTGCATTGGTGGTAACACCGACATACTCTGATGAAGGCACCACACTTAAGGTCCTAAAGGTGTCGATTATGGTGCGCAGGGGCGCTCAATTGGTCCGATCAAGCCGACCGATACACTGTGGCGCATTGCCGCTAAAATTCGCCCTGACAACTCTGTAAGTATTTATCAGGTCATGCAAGCTCTGTATGACAAAAACCCATCGTCATTTTTAGACCAAAACCTTAACCATATGCGCGATGGCGCATACCTAAAAATCCCAACAATTGCTGAAATGCGCGCGGTCAATCCAACGTTAGCAAAAGCACGTTCTGAACAAGATGATGAGCTATGGGAGAAAAAGAAAAACGGCACCCTGACTACTGCTGAAATTAATGAATCGCAAAAGAAAGTAACCCAAGCCCGTAAAGTTGATGTAGACGAAGCAAAGCAAGAGCTTAAGCAAGAAATCAACACCATTAAAACAGAGCAGGGTACGCAGCTAGTTGAGCTTCAAAAGCAGTTTAAATCGTCGGTTGAAAATGTTGAAGAAATCTTAGCTGAGAACAACAAACTCAAAAAACAACTGAGTGGTATTTCTAAAGAGCTTGAAACCGTTCGCGATCAGCTTGGTCAAGACAGTGAAATTCAAAAGCAGCTGAAAGAACTGATCACTAAACAAAATGAAATCATAGAGCAGCAAAGAGCAAAAAAGATTGAAGAGGACAGTGGGTTTAGTTTTTCGAGTTTACTGAGCAACCCATTTGTTCTCGGTGCATTAATGTTTATTCCGGCATTACTGATCATTGCTGCCGTTGTGATGTTTTTGAAAAAACGCAACAGCGCCAATGATGATACAGATGCCAGCGATGACGATGAATTTTTACCTCAAAGCCCAAGTTATAATGCTGATGATGATTTAGAACCAATTATAGAAACTGATCCACTAGTTCCTGATCCAGTCGAAGACAATGATGACTTGAGTGTGCGTTTAGATGACGACTTAGACCAAGACATGCTGCCAGATGATGACATCATTTTTGACGACAGCATTGATGATAGTTTCGATGAAGATGACAGTGTTTTAAATCAAGATGAGCTAGAAGGGCTTTTAAGTGATGATATTGAGTTTAGCGATGATTCATCTAATAGCGCTGACGATAATGATTTAGATGCATTTTTACAGCAAGATTTCGATCAAACCGATGACGACAGTTTAGGTGATGAAATAGACCTAGATAGTGAACAGTCTCCAGCAGATTCATCGGGTGATATTTTAAGTGCTGATGACATTGATGACCTATTTGATACTGATGAAGGTGACTCGTTAGATAACGCTAATGATGAAATGGCAGCGCTTAGTGAAGAGCTCGCAGAAGATGACGCTGAAGATGATTTTGACATTGATAGCTTAATTGATGAGCAAAACAACACGGATTCTAATCAAGACGTAAACCTAGACGATATTGATGACTTACTCGATGAAAATAATGATGCCTCAACAACTAACGTAGAAGCAGAACTCATCGATGAAGATGATTTCGATATCGACAGCTTAATTGATGAAGCGCAAACAGACGAGCCAGCAGCCGAAGCTAACGATGCATTAGAAAACGACGATCTTGATGATGCGCTGGATGTTGATGACATTGACTCGCTATTAGATGAAGCTCAAGAAGAAGCGCCAGCCGAAGAACCAAGCGCGGATGAACTCATCGATGAAGATGATTTCGATATCGACAGCTTAATCGATGAAGCACAAACAGAAGAGCCAGCCGCTGAAGCTAACGATGCATTAGAAAACGATGATCTTGATGATGCGCTAGATGTTGATGACATTGACTCACTATTAGATGAAGTTCAAGAAGAAGCGCCAGCAGAAGAACCTAGCGCAGACGATTTAATCGACGAAGATGAGCTTAATGATGACTTAGATGTTGATGACATTGATTCATTATTAGATGAAGCACAAGCAGAGCCAGAGCCTGAAGAGCTTGTAGAAGAACCTAGCGCAGACGACTTAATTGACGAAGACGAGCTCGGTGATGACTTAGATGTTGATGACATTGATTCATTATTAGATGAAGCACAAGCAGAGCCAGAGCCTGAAGAGCTTATTGAAGAGCCTAGCGCAGACGATTTAATCGACGAAGATGAGCTTAATGATGACTTAGATGTTGATGACATTGATTCATTACTAGATGAAGCTCAAGATGAGCAACAGCCTGAAGAAATACAGGAACCTGAAGAGTTAACTGAAGAATTAGCAGAAGAACCTAGTGCAGACGATTTAATCGACGAAGACGAGCTCGGTGATGACTTAGATGTTGATGACATTGATTCATTATTAGATGAAGCACAAGATGAGCAACAGCCTGAAGAAATACAGGAACCTGAAGAGTTAACTGAAGAATTAGCAGAAGAGCCTAGCGCAGACGATTTAATCGACGAAGATGAGCTTAATGATGACTTAGATGTTGATGACATTGATTCATTACTAGATGAGACACAAGCAGAGCCTGAAGCAGAACTTGTTGAAGAGCAGCCTGAAGAGATTGTAGAAGAACCTAGCGCAGAGGATTTAATCGATGAAGACGAGCTTGATGACGAACTAGATGTTGATGACATTGATTCATTGCTAGATGAGGCACAATTAGAGCAAGAGCCTGAAGAGCTTGTAGAAGAACCAAGTGCAGACGATTTAATCGATGAAGATGAGCTTGATGATGCCCTAGATGTCGATGACATCGACTCACTATTAGATGAAGCTCAAGAAGAGCCTGAATCTGAAGAGTTGGTTGAAGAGTCAATTGAAGAACCTAGTGTAGACGACTTAATTGACGAAGATGAGCTTGATCATGATTTAGATGTCGATGACATCGACTCATTACTTGATGAAGATGCTAGTGATGAGCAGGACTCTGACGTTGATGATGAGCTTGAAGAGCTTATTCAGCAAACAAATGAGCTGAAGCAAGACACTGAAGCGCAGATCTCAGATTTAAGTCATGAACAGAGTGACAGTGCAGAGCATGATGAGAACCTACAAGAGTCGCTAGAAGATTTAGCCGATGCTGATCAAGCGGTTGATGACATGAATGTTGAATCGATTGCATCTGAGTTGGTTGATGATGCGGATGATAGTGACGAAGTTGATATCGATGAGGCGCTTAATCAAGAGTTTAATGAAGATAGCGATGAGCTATTAGATGAAGATGATAGTCTTGACGAATTTGATGATCCGTCACTGAAAAGTGTCGATGAGTTATTAAATGAAATTGGTGAAGAAGATGACTATGTTGAAGCACCAGACTGGTCAATTGATGAACCAGAGCAAGACATAGAAGAAGTTGAAATTGATTTAGGCGATGATCCGCTAGCAGATGAAGACCTAACTGATGAATTTGATTTAACCGCCGACGAAGAGCCATTACAGCAAGATACGGTGACTCCTAGCCAAGAGTTGGAAGAGTATCCAGAACTTGAGCTAGATGAAGCCGGTTTTGAATTGGATGAATCTGATGAAGACATTTCTGGTGAGTTAGATGAAGATGCACCATTACAGTTAAGTCAGGCAGAGCAAGACCTTGCTAATTCATTAGCAACGGGTAATGAGCTTGATCAGCTAGACGATGATTTTGATGATGAGATCTTGCTTGATAATGAATTTACAGAAGATGATGTTCTTGATCCTGAGGACGACTTATCGGATCAATCAAAAAGTGAAGGCACAACAGAGTTAACGAGCGAAGCGCCAATTGACGATGAGGTGGCTGATAGCCAAGACGAATTAGAGGAGTTCCCTGAATTCGAATTGGACGATATTGAACTTGATGATGCCGTAGAAGCTGAGCAAACATTAGCTGATATCGAGTCTAATTTAGCTGACGAGGCTGATTTAAGTGAGCTGTCAGACGATGAAATCGATGATGATTTTATGGCTGACCTTACTCAAACAGACTTTGATGCACTGTTAAATGAACTAGCAGAGCCAGATGAAGCTGATATTGCTGATGCCAGTGAGTTCGACGTTGATTTTAATGCACTATTAAATGAAGACTTACAGGGGGAAAGCGAACAGCCAGTTGAACCTGAAGTACAGGCATTAAGTGCCGAGGAGCAACAAACTACTTCAACGGATGAGTTTGTAGATATCGATTCATTACTTGAACAAAGTGACGATGAAGCACTCGACCACGAACCTTATGATGAGGTTGATATGGATGTAGGGCTGAGTGATTTTAATGACTTACTAGCAGGTGATAACCCAACTGATGTTGATGCCGAAAGTGGTGGTTACTCAGCAAAACTGGACTTAGCTCGGGCATATATCGAAATAGACGACTTTGATGCAGCGTTGCAAGCCATTGAAGATGTTATTGCCAATGGCCCAGAGGAAGTGCAAGAAGAAGCACAATCACTTAAAGCTAAAATTAGCGAGTAATAAGTAAAACTAACCAATAATAAACCGAGCTAACTTCAACTAGCTCGGTTTTTTGTATCTAAGCGAAGGTTATTGCTTGTCTTGTAAGCGACGAGTTTTGAAATCAGACTCGGCTTTCCACTTAGGCCAGTCGCCGTTATCAGCAAGTTTGGCAGCAATATCAACTATCAGTTCGATATCTTGCTCAACACCACCCATAGACCAATCTGCTGAATAGTCGTCAGCTTCTTTATGATATTTGTGCGCGATGTAATCTGGATCTGTATCACCTAAACTCATAAACAATAAGCTAGGAACCCCTTGCTTAGCCAGCGAGAAGTGATCAGAGCGGAAGAACAAACCATTTTGAGGACGCGGGTCCATTTTTACATAACGACCTTGTGCTTTCGCTGCACCTGCAAGGTAGTCTTCCATTTCAGACATTCCTTTACCGTATTGTAATATGTAGTCAACGCCGTCTAGCACGTTCATACCATCAATATTAAGCAGCGCGACCATTTGCTTGGTTGGTACAATCTCGCCAGTTGCGAATTGCTCTGAGCCAATAAGCCCTGTTTCTTCAGCCGTAAAGTTGGCAAAGATAATAGAGCGTTTAAATGGTTTTTTCTTATGCATTTCAGTAAGGATACGGGCTATTTCAACCGTTGCTGCGCTACCTGATGCGTTATCAACAGCACCATTGTAGATTTTCACACCGTCATCAGTTTGCTTGGTGCCAAAGTGGTCCCAGTGCGCACCAATTACAATGTACTCATCAGGAGTTTCGCTACCTTTAAGCGTTGCAACAACATTATGCGATTGCGCTTGAGAGATATCACTTTTCAGTGTCAGCGCTGCTTTCGCTTTTAAGTCGACAGGTTTAAAGTCAGCTTTTAGTGCGTTGGCTTTTTCAGTTTGATAATCAAGGCCTGCTTGAGCAAAAATTTCATTTGCCGCTTGCTCATCAATCCAACCCATTACAGGGATGTCAGAAGCATTCTTATCTTGGTCGATTAAGGTATATTTGCTACCCGTGTTCGAGCTTTCTACAACGCTCCAAGGGTAAGCTGCAGGAGCCGTTTCGTGAACGATAAATACTGCTTTTGCACCTTGGTGAGCACCTTCTTCATATTTGTAAGTCCAACGACCGTAGTAGGTCATAGCATTACCGGTGAAAAGCGTGTCGTCTTGCGTGGCAAAACCAGGATCATTAACAAGCACGATAATTGTTTTGTCTTTTACATCAATATCTGCAAAGTCATCCCAATTATATTCAGGTGCATTAATACCATAGCCAACAAACACAACATCAGAGCCATCAATGTTGATTTCAGGGTTAATTTGTTGGGTACGGGCGGTAAAATCACTGCCAGCATTAAAGCTTAAATCACCCACTTGTAAGGTCATGTTTTGATCTGGAGTGAGTTTTGCCATGGTAACTGGCTGTAAAAACTCGCCATTAAAACTACCGCTTAAGCCGAGTTTTTTATATTCATCGGCTAAATAGTTAATAGTGAGCGTTTCGCCTTCAGTTAAAGGGCCACGGCCTAAGAATTCATCAGAGGCGAGGGTTTTAATATGTGAGCGTACATTGGCAATGTTTACGGCTGCATTGCTTTCAGCGTTTGGTTTATCAGTGCTTGTTGTTGGTTGCTCAGAGCAGCCGAATAAACCAATTGCAAGTGCCAAGCTTGCATACTTAAGGTGAGTTATCATAGTTTTTCTGGTTGATTGCACAGGGTTTCACTATATGGGACGCGAAGGGGGGCTGTCCAGAAAGAGTCTACAAATAACTAATTATTCAGGATGAAAGGGTAATAATGCACCTTTCATCCTGTCAATTTTACCACCACGCTTTATCAATGGCGGTATCTTGAATTTTAAATACCTCACCAACTAACGGAGTACTCAGTGACACTTGCTCCTGTCCTGCTTTTTTAGCGACACGTTTAAGTGGGTCATACCAAGCATGAAAGGCAAGATTCGAATGTACCATTATGCACGGGCACCATCACATCACCTTGTAAGTCGAGGTGAGCTTGTACTGATTGCTCTGGTGTCATGTGAATGTCAGCCCAATCTTTGTCGTAAGCACCGGTTTCAATAAAAGTGATATCAAATGGCCCATAGCGATTACCAATTTCTTTAAAGCCAGCAAAATAACCAGAGTCACCGCTAAAATAAAAGCGCTTGTCATTTACTTTAATAGCCCAAGAGCCCCAAAGAGTTTTATTGCCATCTGTTAAACCTCGGCCAGAAAAGTGCTGGGTTGGTGTAAATACAATTTGGCTATTTGCCATATTTTGCTCTTGCCACCAATCAAAACTATGGACTCTTTGTTCATCAACTCCCCATTTTTTCAGGTCGTTTTCGACTCCTAATGGCACATAAAAAGAATCTGTTTTACCAACAAGCTGTTTAATCGCCGCTTTATCTAAGTGATCATAATGGTTGTGCGAAATAAATACCTTGGCAATGTTTGGTAACTCTTTAATGCTGATAGGTGTTGGCTGAAAGCGCTTTGATCCATGAATGAAAAAGGCGAAGCGCGCTCTGAAAATACCGGATCAAATAGCCAGTATTCGCCATACACTTTCGCTAAAATAGAGGAGTGACCTAATTTTACAAAATGCACTGTGTCATTAGATAAACGCTCAAGCTGTGCATGAGAAACAGAATGCATAGGCAGTTCACCTGTTGGCTCTGCATCAATTTTCTTTTCAGTAATAAAGCGTTTGAAGATACCTAGCGTTTTCTTAAAGCTGGGTCTTTCTACCTCGGCGCTATTGTGGAACTTGCCATCAGATAATTGCGCAGAGTGGCTGTTATCACTCACGCCATCAGCGGCTAATTGATTATTCATAATAAACACTCCTATCACGATGCATAGAGTGGCGATTGCGAGCCATTTTAGAAATTTCATATCGTCACCATAAGTAAACTACACGGTGTAGTTTTTCATGGTTTGCTATAAAAGTAAACTATCTAGTGCATTTTTTATTTTTGCGTTACACTAGTAACCCTTATCGGAGGGGTCCATGAAATTATCACAGAGAAAACGATTAGATATTTTGAATGCAGCTGAAACGTTGTTTTTTCAGCAGGGCGTTGAGCATACAAGTATGGATCAGGTTGCAAGCTTAGCAGGTGCCTCAAAACGTACCGTCTACAATCACTTTGAAAATAAAGATGTGTTGTTTCAAGCAATTCTAGTGTTTATGTTTGAAAAAGTCCGCCAAGAGCAAGCGGTTGTATTTGATGCCGCTGTGCCAATTGCACAGCAGTTAACACGCATTGCTGAACAAGAAGTGGCACTTTTGACCTCTGAAGAGTTTTTAAAAGTAGCGAAAGTCGCTTTCATGCAGATGTTACAGCAGCCTGATTTAGCAAAATCATTAGCCAGTAATAACATGGGCTGTATGCAAGATCTGGTGGCGTTTTTAGAAGCAGGTGTAAAAGCACAGGTTTTAACGATTGATGATGTTGAGTTTGCAGCAAAACAGTTTGTGTATCAGTTAAAGTCTCTGATCTTCTATCCGTTGCTGTATGGCTTTGAGCGCCAAGAAGACGACTCCGATAACAAAGTAATAAGCGAAACTGTAAAAATGTTCTTAGCGCGTTATGGGCGCTGATATTTTGGAACATAAAAAAGCCCGCTTAATGCGGGCTTTTAAATAGTTGTAAAAGTATTACTTCACTTCTTTACCAGCTGCTTGTTGGTCAGCATGGTAGCTTGAGCGAACAAATGGACCACAGGCTGCATGTGTAAAGCCAATTTCGTCTGCATAATCTTTTAAAGCATCAAACTCTGCTGGCGGCACATAGCGTTTAACCGGTAAGTGGTGCTTAGAAGGTTGTAGGTATTGACCTACTGTTAGCATATCAACGTTATGCTCGCGTAAATCACGTAATACTTCTTCGATTTCGCTAATTTCTTCACCTAAACCTACCATCAAACCAGATTTAGTTTTCACATCTGGATGTGCTTCTTTAAAGCGGCGTAACAACTCAAGTGACCATTTATAGTCAGCACCTGGACGCGCTAATTTGTATAAACGCGGTGCTGTTTCTAGGTTGTGGTTAAATACATCTGGCGGCGTCTCGATTAAGATATCAAGGGCTCTGTCCATACGACCACGGAAGTCAGGTACTAGAATTTCAATCGTGATTTCTGGGTTATGCTTACGAATTTCACGAATACAGTCAGCAAAGTGCTGTGCACCACCATCACGTAAATCATCACGGTCTACTGACGTGATTACAACATAGCTTAGCTTCATGTCTTTAATAGTCAGCGCTAGCTTTTCTGGCTCAGCTGCGTCTGGCTTTAATGGACGGCCATGGGCAACATCACAGAATGGACAACGACGAGTACAAATAGCACCTAAGATCATGAAAGTCGCAGTACCATGGTTGAAGCATTCAGATAGGTTAGGGCACGAAGCCTCTTCACACACTGAGTGTAAACCATGTTTACGCATCGCTTGTTTAATACCATCAATACGTTCAGTTGATTTTGGTAAGCGAATTTTTAGCCACTCTGGCTTACGCAACATTTCGTTTTTTTCAGTCGGTAAAACTTTAACTGGGATCAGTGCCATTTTTTCTGCATCACGCAGTTTTACGCCTGGTTCCATTTTGACTGGTTTATTCATTCGTTTTCAAACCCTTCAGTGTGCTTAACCACAGTAGCATTAAGCTTTTTAATCATGTGTTTTACAAGCCCTGCACCTGCTTGCTCGAGGTTTTGCGGACCGTTTAGATCGGTTGTTTGCACCATGTTCATGCCAGCATAGCCGCATGGATTAATACGTAAGAATGGACTTAGATCCATACTTACATTTAGTGCTAAACCGTGGAAAGAGCAACCGCGGCGAACGCGAAGGCCTAGTGAGGCAACTTTGCTGTCGATAACGTAAACACCGGGTGCGTCCGCTTTCGCGTAGGCATCAATGTCGTAGTCTTTTAACGTATCAATAATGCACTCTTCAAGCCAAGTTACCAGCTCCCTTACACCAATGTTTAAACGACGTAAGTTGAATAGCACATACATCATTTGTTGGCCTGGTCCGTGATAGGTAACTTGACCACCACGATCCACTTGGATCACTTCGATATCACCGGTATTTAATAAGTGCTCAGCTTTGCCTGCTTGGCCTTGCGTAAATACTGGCTCGTGCTCTACAAGCCAAATTTCATCTGCTGTGTGCTCATCACGGGTGTCGGTAAAAGATTGCATTTTTTGCCAAATTGGCATGTAACGCTGACGACCTAGTTGACGAACGATTAATTCTCTTTCGCTCACGAGTTACTCCGTAATCGGTTTATAGCATGTGACGTACGTCATCGATGTTGCTGATCACGTTATAAATTTCTTCGATGTGCTCTTTACTTGTAACCGTTGCTACAAGCGTTACAGATTCGTAATTACCTTTGCTGCTTGGTTTTACCTTTGGCGCATAATCGCCAGGTGCAATTGGTTGCAGCTTTTCTAGGATCTGATCTGTTAGATTTACGTTAGCTAAGCCCATGATTTTAAATGTGAATGGGCAAGGGAAATCTAAATACTCATCAAACTTAGTATTTTTTACAGGTTGAACCACGACGGTGACTCCTCAAACAGTGAGTGTGCTTAATAGAGGTGTTCTCTGCCATTTCTTGGCGTTAAGCAAACTTAGATTACGACGCACTCGACCCAGCGCGACTGATATGGGGCGCATTCTATCATTTTTCAGACAAAAAAAAACGCCTTGCGGTGCAAGGCGTTTATAAACTTTATGACCAGATTACTGAATTTGTAAACGTAGGTAATCGTAGATCTTGCTAAAGAAGCTGCCTTCTTCCACTTCTTCTAGTGTAACTAGTGGATATTGTGCAATTTCTTCACCTTCAAGCTGTAAGAATAGCGTGCCTACTTTAGTACCTTTAGCAAGCGGTGCTTCTAATGTTTTATCAAGTTCGAAGTTCGCTTTTAAGTTTTTACGCTGACCACGTGGAATCGTAATAGGTGTGTCTTCTAAGATACCTAACGATACGTTTTCTTTGTTACCCATCCAAATACGTTGCTCAGCAAAGCTGTCGCCTGCTTTATATGGCGTGATTGTTTCGAAAAAGCGGAAACCGTAGTTCAATAGTTTTTTGCTTTCAACTTTACGAGCACGTTCGCTTTCTGTGCCCATTACTACCGCGATTAAACGCATATCATCTTTAGTTGCAGAAGTTACTAAGCTATAACCCGCTTCTGATGTATGGCCAGTTTTAATACCGTCAACGTTCATGCTTTCATCCCATAACAATGAGTTACGGTTGTATTGCTTGATGCCGTTAAAAGTGAATGATTTTTTCGCGTATACTTCGTACTCATCTGGTACATCGCGAATAAGTGCAGCACCTAAAGTTGCCATATCACGTGGTGTCGTGAAGTGTTCGTTAGTATCTAAACCATGGCTATTTACGAAGTGGCTGTTAGTCATGCCAAGTTTTTCAGCGTGGGCATTCATTAAATCAGCAAATGCGCTTTCACTACCAGCAATGTGTTCTGCCATTGCTACACAGGCATCGTTACCCGATTGAATAATGATACCGTGGTTTAAGTCATCAACGCTGATCTGCTTACCGACTTCGATAAACATTTTTGATGATTCAGGGAAATTCTTTGCCCAGGCTTTTTCACTGACTGTAACCATATCAGTTGGTGCAATATTACCTGCTTTGATTTCAGTACCAATTACATAACTGGTCATCATTTTGGTTAAACTAGCCGGTGCTAATTTTGTATCTGCTTCGCCTTCGGCAATCACTTTACCTGTGGTGAAATCAACCAAGAAATAACCTTTCGCATTAACTTGAGGTGGGGCAGGGATAATTTGGGCTGTTGCAGAAAATACGCTAGCAGTGCAAACAAGGCCACAAACGCCACTTAAGATTTTATATTTTATAGATTTCATCGTACTCATTAATGGTTAAAGTTAAACATGTTGCGTTGACCTATTCTAAAGGTCTTACTCACTGTAAAGCAAGAACGCGTTCTGAAATTGGTTTTGTTTTAGCTTTTCTAAAACAGCTTGTGCTTCTGCGGCATCTTTTATTGGACCAAGACGTAATCGATAGATTCCATCTTTTTCAACAATGTTTGTTGGCACATGATATTGCTGACGAAGTTGAAACGCGAGCGCTTCAACATTAGCAAGAGTACTTCCCGCTGCAACCTGAATGTAGCTTAAACGAGGGGCAGAATTGGCAAGGGTAACAGCCTCAACCTTAACACGGGCTGTACCTTGTCGGTAATAACCTAATTTATAGGCCGCAGAATAAGATAAATCGATAATCCGGTCATCATGAAACGGACACGGTCGTTTACGCGAACAATTACTGATTTTCCGTTATCTAAATTTGTTACTCTGGCAAAGCTCGGTAGCGGCAGTGTTTTATGAGCTGCTGTCATGGCAAACATATCGTACACCTCGCCGTTTGAGGTGTGATAATTGTGAAACTTTCGACCATACCACGAAGCAATGCCTTCTTCTGCATAGCCAGTTTCATCGAGCATCGGCGTGTAGCGTTTACCACGGACTTCGTAAGGGCGACTAGCGCTTGCGCTTTTAACAACCGGGGTGACTATGGCATCTTGCATTTCAAGTTCGGTTGGTTTTCGAAGCGGGGCTGCATCATGCTCCATAGCATAACGGCCTTGCTGAGATGAAGAGCTACATGCTGCTAGCAGCACAGAAAATAACGCTATAAGTAAGTAATTGACTCGCTGTGTCATTATTTTAAAAGCATCCTTTTATCGGTGGCGATAGACATGATAATGCCAAATCCGGCCATCAAGGTCACCATTGAGGTGCCACCATAACTTATTAGAGGTAACGGAACACCTACTACAGGCAGTAAGCCCGAAACCATGCCAATATTTACAAATACATAAACAAAGAAGGTCAGTGTTAATGCGCCGGCAAGCAGTTTACCAAACGCATCTTGCGCGTTTACCGCAATATATAAGCCACGACCAATAATAAACAAGTACATACAAAGTAATAAACAAACCCCAAACAGGCCAAACTCTTCGCTCAATACAGAAAAGATAAAATCTGTATGACGCTCAGGTAAAAACTCTAGTTGTGATTGTGTCCCTTGCAGCCAGCCTTTACCCTCAATGCCGCCAGAACCTATCGCAATTTTCGATTGAATGATGTGGTAACCCGAGCCAAGCGGATCGCTTTCAGGATCTAAAAAGGTCAGTACCCGTTGTTTTTGATAATCAAGCATCACGTAATGCCAAAACGGTCATGCTGCCAAACCAACAGTAGCAGATAAAAAGCCAATAAGACGCCAACTTAGCCCAGATAAAAACAATACAAATATCCCTGAACTGGCAATCAAAATAGAGGTGCCTAAGTCGGGTTGTTCTTTAATTAAAATGGTTGGCACCATTACAATCGCAAAGCCAATAATTAAATGAATGATTCTTGGCGGTAAATGGTTACGCCCGATATACCGTGCAACCATCATTGGCACGGCTATTTTCATTAACTCTGACGGTTGGAAACGGGTTACTCCTAAGTCTAGCCAGCGCTGAGCGCCTTTTGAACTAACCCCAAATAACAACACCCCAACCAGCATTAAAAGCCCCACGCAGTAGAGCGGAATAACCATACTCTTTAATGTGTTAGGCGAAAACTGCGCGAGTATAAACATACCTAGGATAGCGCCAAACATACGTGTTGCGTGGCGTATCATCATTGCAGAGTCTTGGCCGCTGGCACTGTATACAATAGCAAGGCTGGCTACCATCATCGTCATAAGGGCGATAAGTAGTGGTAAATCGAGGTGTAGGCGCTGCCAAATTGAGCGTTTTTTATTTAATGGGATCATGGCGCGTCACTTTGGGCTATTTGAATCGGGTTCGCTGAGAAGTAGTAATCCATTAATTGACGCGCAATAGGCGCACCAACTGTACTACCACCACCAGTGTTTTCAACCACTACAGAGACCACAATTTGTGGATCGTTATAGGGTGCAAAACCAACATAGATAGCGTTATCACGTTGGCGCTCTTTAAGGGACTTAGCATCATAACGCTCACCCTGAGCAATACTCACAACCTGAGCAGTGCCGGTTTTACCTGCTGGGTCGTAATTCGCCCCTTTAAATGCTTTATGCGCCGTACCTGTGACTTTGTGTACGGTGTTGTGCATCGCATCCAGCGCAATTTGCCAATGATGTGGATTTTTTAATACTACAGGTGGCTTTTCATCATTATTAATTTGCGTTACTTCGTTTTCTTTTTTAGCGACTTGTACAAGGTGCGGAGGGTGATCGAGTCCACGGTTCACTAAGATGTTGGTTGCATTAGCTATTTGCATTGGTGTTGCGGTCCAATAACCTTGGCCGATACCTACAGAAATGGTGTCGCCGCGCCACCATGATTCTCTAAAGCGGGCTTCTTTCCATTCTCGCGATGGCATAATGGCAGATGTTTCTTCATGAATATCGATTCCAGAGAGTTCGCCAAAGCCAAACTGCGTCATAAAGTCACTGATTTTGGTGATCCCTAAACGGTAAGCAACATCGTAAAAATAGGTATCGCATGACTCTTCAATAGCACGATAAACATCAACATGGCCATGACCCAACGTTTCCAGTCACGCCATTTGTGCTCCACGTTAGGAATTTGGAAAAAGCCCGGATCCCAAATTTGTGTTTGCTCGGTTACCAGTCCTTCTTCAAGGGCAAGAATTGACATATGAGGCTTAACCGTTGAGGCAGGTGCATAACGCCCTTGCGTGGTTCGGTTAATTAGCGGTCGGTCTGGGTTTAACAACTTTTTGTAATCTGTGCTGCTGATACCATGGACAAATAAATTCGGGTCATAACTTGGGTTGGAGTAAAGTGCTAAAACGCCGCCATCTTTAGCATCAAGCACTACAATGGCACCACGCATGTCTTTTAAGGCATGTTGAGCAATTTGTTGTAAGCCTATATCGAGAGTGAGTACTAAGTCGTGACCAGGCTCAGGTGGCGTGAGGCTTAAAGTGCGGATAACTCGGCCACGGTTATTCACTTCAACGCGCTGCGAACCAACCACACCATGAAGAAGTTCTTCGTAATACTTTTCGATACCCAGCTTACCAATGTCGTGGGTTGCACGGTAGTTCGTTGCTTGGTCTTCTGCTTCCAGTTTGGTGAGTTCTTTTTTGTTGAGTTTGGCAACATAACCTAGGGCATGGGTAAGGGTATCACCATAAGGGTAATAGCGAGCTAAACGCGCTTCGATACTAAAGCCAGGAAACTTATGCTGATTAACCGAGAACTTTGCAACTTCGGTTTCGTCTAAACGGGCTTTTAATACTTGGCTTTTAAAGCGGCGATTGTGCTTAATGTCATCTAGAAAGTCAGCTTTTTGTTGCTCAGTTATTTTAATAACTTTTTCAACTTCGCTCAGTGCCTCTTCAAGGTTATCAACTTCCTCGGGTATTACTTCTAAATTATAAACTGGTTTGTTTTCAGCCAGTAATACGCCATTTCTGTCGTAAATAAGCCCACGGTTAGGGGCAATTGGAATAACTTTGATGCGGTTATCGTTCGAACGTGTTTGATAATCTTGATGTTCGATAACTTGGATGTTGTATAGGTTAGATAACAACACACCAATTAACAGTGTAACAAACACAAAACCCACAAATGCTCGGCGAGCAAACAAGTTTGCTTCAGCCGAGTGGTCTCGAATCGTGGGTCTGTGTTTTCGCATTGGCTTTACTACTCGCGATGATAAGGGTGGTTGTTATTCAAGCTCCAGCCTCGGTATAGGCTTTCTGCAACAATGATGCGCACTAGCGGGTGCGGTAGTGTCAGGTTTGATAATGACCACTTTTGCTCAGACGCTGCAATACACTCAGGTGCTAAGCCTTCTGGTCCACCAATCAATAAGCTAACATCGCGACCATCAAGCTGCCACTTTTCCATACTTTTTGCCAGCTGATGGGTATCCATTGGTTTACCCGTCACCTCTAGCGTTACAATGCGGTTACCTTTAGGGATCGCAGCTAGGGTCTTTTCGCCTTCAAGTTGTAAAATACGTTTGATATCCGCATTTTTACCACGTTTACCTGCGGGGATTTCAATTAGTTCAAGAGGCATATCACGCGGGAAGCGACGTTGATATTCTGTGAATCCGGTTTCAACCCATGCTGGCATTTTGGTGCCAACAGCAATCAATTGTATTTTCAAAATGGTTACCTATGTCCTTGCTAAGGGTTAGCCCCAAAGTTTCTCTAAATCATAGAAGTCGCGAGTTTGGTCTTGCATTACATGCACAACCACATCACCTAGGTCTACAAGCACCCATTCACCTTCGTTTTGGCCTTCGTAACCGAGAGGTTCTTCACCAGCATGGCGTGCTTCTTTAGCAACATGATCAGCAATAGATTGTACATGGCGTTTAGAGTTACCTGAGCACACTAACATGTAATCAGTAATGTCAGACTTACCACGAACATCAAGCTGTACCACATCACGGGCTTTCATATCATCGACTTTATCAAGGGCAAATGCGAGTAGTTGTTTAGAATCCAAAGTGTTTTCTCAAAAATAAATAATCTTAATTTGTTATTTTATCACGCAGGCAGTATTTATTCATCTGTTTGGTAAAGATGATGCTGCGCAATATAGTGACTTACATTGGTAGGTAAAAGTTCCGCTATATCATTATTTAAATGCAGCTTTTTTCTGATTTCGCTTGAGGCGGCATTAACTTGTAAGCCATTTAAAAAGAATAACTTACCTGCAGGGGCTTGTTGTAGCTGGCTAAGTTGCTCTGTTACGGCATTCTTTTTATAAGCTGCAAGTTCACCAGATACTTGGCAGTGCTGCCCCGGACGCTGGTACACCACAATATGACAAAGTTTGACAATTTCTTGCCATTTAAACCATTTATCTAGGCTATTGAATGAATCCATGCCGATTAAAAACATAATCGGCTCGGCTGGGTTTTCTGCACGAAGCTCTTCTAAACTTAGCAAAGAATAAGACGCACCTTCTCGGTTTAGTTCGCGGTAATCGATAGCAAAATGCGGATTGTCGTCAATCGCAAGTTTTAGCATATTAATGCGATGCTCATCACTTATTCCTGGCTTGGCTTTGTGGGCAGGAATAGCGCAAGGCATGAAGTAAAGGGTATCTAGTTGGCACTGCTGAACACACTGCTGGGCCATATTAATATGACCTAAGTGAATTGGATCAAAGGTGCCACCAAAAATAGCAATCATGAATTGTTACTCTTAGTCAAAGACCGGGTGGCAAGGTAAAGGTATCGCCACAGGTTGGCAAAATACTAAGCATATTTGCATTAATGCTTGGTAGGGGGCTACAAGATTGCCTTGTTTATATGCGGCATCAAACTGAGCTAATTGTTTGGTAATTTGTTCGAGTACTTGGATGTTCAAGCGATTTAAGGCCTGTTGTACAACAGCTTGTTGGTTTTTCCAAATATTATACTTTTTGTATAAATCAGCCATATTGGCACCATTCAAGCGCCCGTGTTGCATAGCCAGTAAGTTAGCTGCTTCTTTATTGATGGCCCAAAAAATACTCATGGCTTCAGTGTTATCGGCAGCCAGTTTAGTCATTACTTTAACTGCTTGTTCGGCGTGGCCATTTAATAAAGCATCACTCAAATCAAAAATATCAAATTTTGACTGATTTAGTAGCCCTTGCATCACAGCTTGTTGGTCAATTAGCTCACTACCATAAAGCAAAGATAGCTTTTCTAACTCTTGATGACAGGCAAGTAAATTTCCTTCAGTGGCATCAATTAAGCTTTGTTTCGCATTGTTATGAAGATTTAAGTTTAAACGGTAGCACTGTTCATCTAGCCAACGGTTTAGGTGATTACCTGATAATGGGTAACAAGGAACAAATAACCCTTGCTTATCGAGGGCTTTAAACCAAGCACTGCGTTGAATATCTTGGCTGGCTTTGGCGCCTTTTAAAACCAAAATAGTATCGGGATTAGCAAGCTCAACAAGCTGCTTAAAGATTTGACTGCCTTGCGTACCAGGTTTTTGCTCGTTTAAATCAAACTCAATTAAGGTACGAGCGCTGAACAGTGACATACTTTGGTATTGAGCAACAATTTCTTGCCAATCAAAACCCGGCATTAAGGTAAATTTTATTACCTCGTCAAAGCCTTGCTGTTTAGCTGCTTGGCGAATTTGCATGATGCACTGCGCAATTTGATAAGGCTCTTCACCAAACACCATGTAAAAAGGCGCGAGGCCTTTTTTTAACTGGCTAGGAAGCTGGTTTGCATAACAACGCATTACAGTTGTGATAGCTCACGAACAATACGACGACTCGCTTGCTTACGAATTTCGCCTAAGAGCAAATCAAGCTCTTTTGCTTTGGCAAGGGCATTGTCTGGGTCGTCTTGGTAGTTACGATACAATTCAAAGCTTTGATTAATCGCTTTTTGTCCAGGGCGCTTAAGGGTATAGCTTACGCTGTAGGCAAGTTCATATTCAGCAACCTGACCATTATTAAACAATGACAAAATTTGACGCTCTAAGCGGTCTTTGTGAATCTTTAACTCAGGGTGTTTACCAACTTGGTTAAGCTCAACTTTACTCGCAATCAGTTCTTTTTCGACTAATTCGAATAAGGCTGACTTTTCATCATCACCAACAAGGGTGAGTACTTTCAAGTCGTCAGGCAAGTTAGAGGCTTTCTTTAAGTGAAAGCCACAACTTGTCAGCAGTAAACAGACTAGCGCAAGGGCTAGTCCGTTTTTCAGTGCGTGAAGCGCTGCCATCTTAGTTAGCAACCACGTTAAGTAGTTTGCCAGGTACGTAAATTACTTTACGGATAGTCGCGCCTTCAGTGAACTTAGTCACGTTTTCTTCAGCAAATGCTAATGCTTCAACTTGCTCTTTAGTTGCATCTGCAGGCACTGTTAACTTAGCACGTAGCTTACCGTTAACTTGTACAATGATTAGCTTTTCATCTTCAACAAGTGCTGATTTATCAACTGTTGGCCATGCTGCATCTAAGATATCGCCTTCTTTGCCAAGGTCTTGCCATAACTGGTGACACATGTGCGGTGTGATAGGCGCAAGCATGATAAGTAATGCTTCAAGTGCTTCGTTAGCAATTGCCACATCTTGTTTATCAGCAAGTGGAGCTTTAAGTAACTTGTTCGAAATTTCCATGATTGCAGCGATTGCAGTGTTGAACGTTTGACGACGTTCAACGTCATCAGTCACTTTTGCAATTGCTTTATGAAGTTCACGACGAAGAACTTTTTGGTCGTTGTTTAATGCTGATTTATCAAGCGCTTGATAACCTACTGTTTCAACATCAACAGCGTATTTCCAAATACGTTTTAAGAAACGCATTGCACCTTCAACACCTGAATCAGACCATTCAAGAGTTTGCTCTGGTGGTGCAGTGAACATCATGAATAAACGCACTGTATCTGCACCGTACTGGGCGATAACTTGTTGTGGGTCGATACCGTTGTTTTTCGATTTCGACATTTTGCTCATGCCCGCAGAAAATACCGGCTCGCCATCTTCTTTGTGCCACGCTTTAACAACACGACCTTTGTCGTCTGTTTCAGTTTGAACGTCTGTTGGTGAAATCCAGATATCACCGCCTTTCTCATCTTTACGATAGAAAGTATCAGCTAGTACCATGCCTTGACATAATAAGCGCTCAAATGGCTCATCTGAGTTTACTAAACCAAAGTCACGTAATAGTTTGTGGAAGAAACGCGAGTAAAGTAAGTGCAAGATTGCATGCTCAATACCACCAATGTATTGGTTTACTGGTAACCAGTAATTGGCAGCGCCTGGCTCGATCATGCCTTCGTCAAAACGTGGGCTACAGTAACGAGCGTAGTACCAAGACGATTCCATGAAGGTATCGAAGGTATCTGTTTCGTGGAATGCAGGCGCGCCATTTACCTTTGTTTTAGCCCACTCAGGATCAGCTTTGATTGGTGAAGTCACACCATTCATTACTACGTCTTCTGGTAAGCGAACGGGTAGCATATCTTCTGTTGCTGCAAGCTCATCACCATTTTCGTCGCTAAGCATTGGAATTGGAGAACCCCAGTAACGCTGACGGCTAACACCCCAGTCACGTAGACGGAAATTAACTTTACGCTCACCTACACCCAGCGCTTCTAGTTTGTCTGCAACGGCATTAAACGCTGCTTCAAACTCAAGACCATCGAACTCACCCGAGTTAACTAACACACCTTTTTCTGTGTAAGCTTGGTTGTCTAAATCAACCGTTTCTTCAGAACCTGCAGCTGGTGCGATAACTTGAGCAATCTCAAGGCCATACGTTGTTGCAAACTCGTAGTCACGTTGGTCGTGCGCAGGAACAGCCATAACAGCGCCTGAGCCGTAATCCATTAATACGAAGTTAGCGACCCAAATTGGTACTTGCTTACCTGTTAATGGGTGAATTGCATAAAAGCCTGTTGCAATGCCTTTTTTGTCCATGGTTGCCATGTCTGCTTCAGCGATTTTCGTGTTTTTACACTCATCAACAAACATAGCTACAGCGTCGCTGTTTTTAGCAGCTTCTTGTGCAATTGGGTGACCGGCAGCAACTGCTACGTACGTCACACCCATGAAGGTATCTGGGCGTGTTGTATAAACACTGAATGTGTCTTCGTTATCAGCACGCTTAAATTCGATTTCTAAACCTTCAGAGCGACCAATCCAGTTGCGCTGCATGGTTTTAACTTGCTCAGCGCCAGTGGTCAAGTTTATCTAAATCGTCTAATAGCTCTTGTGCGTAATCAGTGATTTTGATGAACCATTGTGGAATTTCTTTTTGCTCAACAATTGCACCTGAACGCCAACCACGACCATCAATTACTTGCTCGTTAGCAAGTACTGTTTGGTCAACTGGATCCCAGTTAACTGTTGACATCTTTTTGTAAACTAAGCCTTTTTCGTAAAGCTTAGTGAAGAACCATTGTTCCCACTTGTAGTATTCTGGGTGACATGTTGCGATTTCACGATCCCAGTCGTAACCAAAACCTAGTTGCTTTAACTGGTTACGCATGTAATCGATGTTTTCGTAAGTCCACTTAGCAGGTGCTGTGTTATTTTTGATTGCTGCATTTTCAGCTGGTAGACCAAACGCATCCCAACCCATAGGTTGCATTACGTTTTTGCCTTGCAAGCGTTGGAAGCGTGATACTACGTCACCAATGGTGTAGTTACGAACGTGACCCATGTGGAGTCGGCCGCTTGGGTATGGGAACATAGATAGGCAGTAATACTTTTCTTTGCTCTCATCTTCAGTGACTTTAAATACTTGGTTTTCTTCCCAATAGGCTTGTACTTTTGACTCAATGTCTTGCGGGTTATATTGCTCTTGCATCTACGATTCCAGACTTCTTGCAAATTAATAAAAAATTGTCGATAAGGATAACCCAAAATACATGCTAATCACAGCGGCAAATAGGCGCTTTTGTTAATTTTCCAAGGAAATATATTTTCAGGGCAGGTTAACCTATACTCAACTAGAATAACGGTTGATTTTTCATCATTTTTGAAGGAGTAAACGATGGCAGATTATAAATCTTGGTTGAGCGATTTAAGTGCATGGCTCAAAGATGTAAAAGATCATGAGCTAAAAGATGCAATGGAAAAATTTGTTGAATCAGAGCAAGCACTTAAAGACTTAGGGCAAGAAAAGCTCAATCAGTATCGTGACTATCTACAACGCGATATCGACCACATCAAAGAAAACGACAGTCACTATGATTCACTCGCATGGCTCGAGCTTAAAGAGTCGCTTTGGTACGAGTTATCGCACATTGAAGATAAAACCCAGCTCGAATGGCAAGCCTTAAATCAAGATTTTCAACATAATGGTGTTTATCAAGAGGGAGAATGGATAGCCATGGGCACATTAGTATGTAAAAATTGTCAGCATAGTTACGATGTTTACCATGCTACGCAAATTACTCCTTGTACTGAATGTGGCGGTATTTATTTTCGCCGTAAGGCATTACAACCTTAATCAGTGACGCTGGCTTGTGCTGGGCGTTACCTATAATGCCCAGTCAAGACTGGGAAATAAGAAGTTAGAATGACAAAAAAACTAATCCCTCTACCTATTTCTGCGTTAGCACCTGAGATTGCCGCAAGTCATGTTGCGACTTGTATGCAAAACCCATATCCAGAAGCGTTGCCATTTATTGGTCAGCAACGTGCACAAAGTGCCCTTGACTTTTCACTTGGAATGGAATTACCGGGTTACAATGTTTATGTCATGGGTGAAGCGGCTCATGGTCGTTACACCTTAGTAAAAGACAAACTCACAGCCCATTCAAAAGACCGCCCAACGCCTAATGAGTGGTTGTATGTTAACAACTATGATGACCACCGCGAGCCAATCGCGTTATTCATGCAAGCGACAATCAAAGCAGTTAGCTGACGATATAGATTCATTTATCGACGAAGTACTCGATACATTCCCAGCGGCTTTTGATAACCCAGGTTATCAACGCAAGAAAAAGTCAATCGACCGTGAGTTTACCGATACTTACGATGCGGCAATTACTGCTGTTGAAATTGCAGCACTTGAGCAAAGTGTGGCACTGATTGAAGAAAATGGTGTTGTGGGATTTGCGCCTTTAGTGAATGGTAAACAACTGAGCGACAGTGAATTTTCAGCCCTTGATGAGCCACTGCGTATCGAATTTTATGAGGTTATCGAAAAGCTTGAAGATGCGTTAATCGAAGCATTAATTGAGCTTCCTCGTTGGAAGCGAGAGTCATCTGAAAAACTACGTAACCTTAAAAAATCAACTGCTGAGCTTGCCACTAAGCCACTCATTAAAGCCCTTGAACATAAATACGCGACGCACATCGGTGTGTTGCGTTATTTAAAAGATATTCGTGAAGAAATCATTGATGCGGTACTTGAATGGCTCGACGATGATGAAAACGACGAAAATAAAGAAGACTTTGACCGTAAAGGGATGCTCACAGACTTCTTTGCGCCAAATATTCTAGTCGAATACAAAGAGGGCGATGCAGCCCCTGTGGTGTATGAGCCAAACCCGACCTTTGGCAATATTTTCGGCAAAATTGAATATGCGACCTCACAAGGCTCGCTTATCACCAGTTACCGTTCAATTCAGCCAGGTGCACTGCACCGTGCTAATGGTGGCTATTTGATTATGGATGCTGAAAAAGTCATGGCGAACCCACAAGTGTGGGATGGCCTTAAGCTTTCTCTAAAAACGCATCAAATCAAAAACGACTTACCCTATCAAGACAGCTCTGTGGGAAGTAGCTTTACGTTACGTCCGCAGCTTATTCCTCTTGATGTAAAAATAGTGCTGCTAGGCTCTCGCGACCTTTATTACACCATTGGTGAATATGACGAAGAGTTTGCAGAGTTATTCCGTGTACTTGCTGACTTTGATTATTACTTACCAAGTAGCGATAAACTGCAATATCAGTTCATTACCAAGGTGACTGAATATTGTCAGCAAACACTTAATTGCACCGTAAATGAAGCTGCAATGGCAAGATTACTAAAGTTTAGTTATCGCCAAGCTGAGCACCATAACAAACTCTCAGCTCGTTTTGCTGATGTATTAGAGTTAGTGGCAGAAGCCAGTTTTTATGCCAAACAAGATGGCCAAACAGTGATTGATGCTCATCACATAGATGAAGCCATTGTTGGTAAGCAATACCGCACAGGGCAAATTTCAGAAACCATGCTGAGTGATATCAAAGAGGGGCAAATTTTAATTGCAACCGAAGGTCACGCAGTGGGCAAAGTAAATGGCTTAACTGTGCTGCATATTGGCGATACCTCATTTGGTACACCTGCACGCATAACAGCCACTGTATACGCAGGTGCAGATGGCGTAATTGACGTTGAACGTGAAGCCGAGCTGGGTAAAGCCATTCACTCAAAAGGGGTGATGCTATTAACCGGTTACTTAGGTAATAAGTATGCTCAGCAATTTAGCCTAACGCTCAGTGCCAATATCGCAATAGAGCAAAGCTATGGCTACATCGACGGTGATAGCGCCTCATTAGCAGAGCTGTGCGCGCTTATATCAGCCATTACGAACTTACCTATTAGCCAATCTATTGCACTGACAGGGTCAATTAACCAGCATGGTGATGTGCAATCAATTGGTGGTGTAAACGAGAAAATAGAAGGCTTCTTCAAGCTTTGTAAAATGCGTGGCTTAACCGGTGAGCAAGGGGTGATTATTCCTAAATCAAACCAAGTTAATTTAGTGCTTGATGACGAAGTACTCGATGCGGTTGAAAAAGGGCGCTTTAATATTTATGCCGTTGAAACGGTTGATCAAGCTCTCAGCTTATTAATGGATAAAGACGCAGGTGAAATGACCGCAGAAGGTTACCCTGAAGGCTCTATTAACGCGCTAGCCTTAGCAAGGCTTGCCAATATTGCAGATATCGTAAATGGCGACAATGATGATGAGAAGGACGCAGAATGATTAATTTAATACTTTTACTGATCATTGGTATTTTTTGCTTTTTAATTTTTAAAAATAGTAAAAAAGCGAAGCTTCAAGCCCTTGAAAATGAAAAACTCGCTGCGGACTTTTTAGCGAATAATAGTAAAGCTGACGATGTTCATGAAACCGCATCTGGGCTGCAATACAAAATTGAGCAAAGTTCTGGTAATGACACAAAGCCAAGTGCAACCAGTAAAGTAAAGGTTCACTATCACGGTACGCTTATGGATGGCAGTGTTTTTGACAGTTCAGTGGTAAGAAACTCACCAATTAGCTTTGGTTTAAACCAAGTCATTGCAGGCTGGACCGAAGGCTTACAACTCATGAGCGAAGGAGATAAATTTACCTTTTATATCCCGCCACAGCTTGCTTACGGCCGTAAACGCGTCGGCAGCATTCCAGCAGGCTCGCTACTTATATTTGATGTAGAGTTGATAAAGATAGAATCTTAAATGTAAAAAGGCTTCATTATGAAGCCTTTTTTAATTGTTATTTCTTAATCCTTACAAATACACCCACAGCGCTCAGTAATATCACTACCGCCCATACTGGCCAATTGCCATATTGACTATAAATGCTATCGCCTTTAATTAACGTGATATTGGCTTCGAGTACATCCGCTTTAAATTGTGGCATAGCTAATTGTGATTTAGCGATAGGGTCGTAAACGGCGCTAATACCGTTATTCGTCACGCGGATTAGCGGGCGCTGTAACTCTAAGGCGCGCATACGCGCTATTTGCATGTGTTGATGCGGGCCATTTGAGTCACCGAACCATGCATCGTTACTCACCGTGAATAAAATGTCGGAGTCACTGCGATAATTACCACGAACCAACTCAGAAAAGGCAATTTCATAGCAAATAGCCGGTAAAATGTTTAAGCCATTTGCGCGTAAATTGTTTTGCACTTCATCACCACGGGTAAAGGAGGACATAGGCAAATCAAACAGTGGCGCAATTGGGCGCAAGAAGTCCTGAAACGGCACAAACTCACCAATGGGTAATAACTGATGCTTTTGGTAGCGGTTTTTACCTAAATATTGATAGTGGCCTTCACTGTCATCGTGTTCTTTTTTACCAAGCACTATTAAGGTATTAAAAATGTTACGCGTGTCGTATTGGTAATCAACGATACCGGTAATAAGCGCGGTGTCATTAAACGTTGCAGCACTATCAAGGCCTGTTAAATACTCGGTTGATAATGCTTCAAGCTCAGGCACAGCAGCTTCTGGCCAAACAATTAAATCAGCATTCCAATGCAGGCGAGTCATATCTTGGTATTTGCTCATAGTCGTCCAAAACTCAGACGGCTCAAAACGAAGATGCTGTTTAATATTACCCTGCACCAGTACAGTTTTAATGGTTTTATCTTGGTAGTGTAGCTGGCTGCTGCTTGCAATCATATATAAGCCAGCTAATAGGGCTACAGAGGCGATAAGAGGTTTACCATCTTTATTTGCTAGGCGATATAAAGCAAACGCAATTAATATACATACAAGCGTAATGCCAAACTCACCAATCACTGGGGCTAAAAAATTAAGTGGGCTGTCTGTTTGCGTGTAACCAAAGCTTAGCCACGGAAAGCCCGTTAGCAATGTGCCACGTAAGTATTCTGTGGTTGCGATAGCGGCGAGTAACCAACATATAAAGCTATATGGGCCTGTAGCAAGGCGTGTTGTCAGCCAAGTAGCTAATGCAGGATAAAGGGCTAAATAAGCACAAAGCAGCACCATTAACGAAAGTGATGCGATTAATGGCATGCCACCAAAGGTCGCTATTGATACATGCACCCAGCTTATACCTGCACCAAACCAACCTAAACCAAATAAAAAGCCATATTTAGCACTTTGTTTAGCGGCTAATTTACCGTTTGCGAGAGGGTTAATGCAGTAGAGTAGAGTACCAAGGGAAAGAAAAGTTATAAACCATAGGTTATAGGGTGCGTAACTCAAGGTTAAAAAGAGGCCCGCAACAAGTGCGAGCCAGGCTTTTTTATCTTTTGCAAGGTGACTTAGGTTAGTTAGCAGTTTCTTCACTGTCGTTATCATCAGCCTTTGGAATGGTGACTTGCAATTGTAAGATACGGCGGTTATCTGCGTTAGTGACTTTAAATTGTAAGCCTTCTACCTCGATTGTTTCACCACGACTTGGCATGTGACCAAATGCATGTAAAACAATACCACCTATGGTGTCAGCATCTGAGGTGCTGTAACCAGTTTTAAAATACTCGTTAAAGTCATCAACTTCAGTCAGTGCTTGCACAGCGTAAACGTGCTTTGCAACTTGGCGAATATCTTGTAGGTCTTCACTTTCATCGTGCTCGTCTTCGATTTCACCAACGATGATTTCAAGGATATCTTCGATAGTGACAAGACCAGACACACCACCATACTCATCAATAACAATCGCCATGTGGTAACGTTGTTGACGGAACTCATTAAGCAGCGTGTCTACACGTTTACTTTCAGGCACTACAACTGCAGGACGCAAATATTCACGTAAAGAAGGCAGTTGCTCATCTTTGTTGATGATCAGTGGTAATAAATCTTTTGCTAATAAAATACCTTCAACATGGTCTTTGTCTTCACATACCACGGGAAAACGTGAATGTGTTGAATCAACCATCATAGGTAATAGCTCTTCTAATGGTGTATCAACCTCTAAGGTTACCATTTGCGAGCGTGGGATCATGATGTCCCGCACTTTCAGCTCTGATACACCTAGCACCCCTTCAATCATATCTTTGGTTTCAGGGTCGATAAGGTCGCGTTCTTGCGCATCGGCAATTACTTCTACCAGCTCTTCTCTATTCTGGGGTTCCCCTTGCAACATTTGGGCTATGCGACCCAGCCACGTTTTGCCAGAAGAACCCTGGCTAGTTTGCGAGTTGTCGTCGCTCATTGCGTCTAATTGCTCCGTTAATTTAAATATCGTCTCGATATGGGTCAGCGATGTTCAGATCGGCAAGTAATTGCTTTTCTATGCTTTCCATTTCAAGTGCATCTTCGTCCTTTATATGGTCAAATCCAAGTAAATGCAAGCATCCATGGATAACCATATGGGCAAAATGGTCGTGAAAGGTTTTTTCTTGCTCAATTGATTCGGCTAAAACAATAGCCGGACAAATGATTAAATCACCTACTAAAGGTAACTCAATGCCCGGTGGTGCTTCAAATGGAAAAGATAAGACATTAGTCGGTTTATCTTTGCCACGGTAATCATTGTTGAGCTGCTGGCTTTGTGCTTCATCGCTGATCACTATAGTCAGCTCTGCATCTTCACGGTAGTTGCTAAGGGCTTTGTCAGCCCATAGCTGGAATTGTTCAAAGCTTGGTAAGTCGTCAAACTCACAGGCTATTTGTAAATCTAATTCGGTCACGAGTTTGCTTCTTGTTGGTTTGCTTGCGCTTCTTTCGCACGTTGCTTCTCTGCACGTTTTAAACGTTCTGCTTCATCGTTTCGCTCATAAGCTTCAACGATACGAGCAACAACCGGATGGCGAACCACATCGTGTGATTGGAAGAAGTTAAAGCTAATTTCATCGACACCGTTTAATACTTCGATGGCATGACGTAAATTTGAGCGGGCACCACGCGGCAAATCGACTTGTGTAATATCACCCGTGATCACCGCTTTTGAATTAAAACCAATACGGGTTAAGAACATTTTCATTTGTTCTGCTGTGGTGTTTTGGCTTTCATCGAGAATAATAAACGCGTCATTTAGCGTACGACCACGCATGTAAGCAAGTGGCGCAACTTCAATCACGTTTTTCTCAATTAGCTTTTCTACACGCTCAAAACCCAGCATTTCAAATAATGCATCGTATAGAGGGCGTAAATACGGGTCGATTTTTTGACTTAAGTCACCAGGTAAAAAGCCTAGCTTTTCACCAGCTTCAACCGCAGGACGAGTTAATAAAATACGGCGAATTTCTTGACGCTCTAAGGCATCAACAGCTGCAGCAACCGCTAAATAAGTTTTACCTGTGCCAGCAGGGCCAATACCAAAGGTAATATCGTGATGCAAAATATTTGCAACATACACGCCTTGATTATCATTGCGCGGTTTAATAACGCCACGGCGAGTTTTAATCACCATGTCTTTGCCATATACACCTGGGTTTTCATCTTGCTCTAGCGCATTTGATTCGCTAATTGCCAAATGTACGGCTTCAGGTTCAATCTCGCCAATCAGGCCGCGAATAGGTTGAGTTTCAATATAGAGGTTTTTTAGTATCTCAACAGCCGCTGCTGCAAGGTGCAGTTTACCAGTTACTCTGAAGAAATTATCACGGTGTGCAATCTCAACACCAAGGCGGCGTTCAATTTGCTTAATGTTTTCGTCAAACGGACCACATAAAGATGAAAGGCGTTTGTTGTCGGCGGGTTCTAAATAAATCTCTAATGTTTTTAATTGATTACTCAAAATTGCTTCCTATTGATGGGTGCAGGCTGTGCCTGCACCAAGTGTCACCCTAAGGTACGAAAGTAGCAACGCCAATTTCGTTAGGGGCCGCAGCGGCCTCAGCTTCAGCAGCTTTACTTAAAATAGCTGAAGGTGCCACATCACGACGTAAGTTCATTTCTGATTCTGTACGAATTAGTTCACCACGTAAAGAGTTTGGCAATGCTTCTGTAATACGTACATCAACGAATTGACCGATCACTGAGTGAGGGCCTTCAAAGTTAACCACTCGGTTGTTCTCAGTACGGCCACGTAATTCCATTGGATTCTTCTTAGAAGGACCTTCAACTAGGATACGCTGTTCGGTATCAAACATTTGACGACTGATTTGCTGCGCCATCTGCGTGATACGGTTTTGCAGAATGTATAAACGTTCTTTTTTCTCTTGCTCTGTTACGTCATCTGGTAAATCAGCAGCAGGCGTACCAGGGCGCGCACTGTAGATGAAGCTAAAGCTCATATCAAAACCAATGTCATTGATAAGGTTCATAGTTGCTTCAAAGTCCGCTTTACTTTCGCCAGGGAAACCAATGATGAAGTCTGAAGACATGCTTAGGTTAGGGCGAATTTTACGTAACTTACGAATCGTAGATTTGTACTCGAGTGCAGTATGACCACGTTTCATAAGGTTAAGAACACGGTCTGAACCACTTTGCACTGGTAAGTGTAGGTGGTCAACAAGCTCAGGTACGTCTGCGTACGCATCAATGATATCTGGCGTAAATTCTACTGGGTGCGATGTGGTATAACGAATGCGGTCAATACCGTCAATCGCAGCGACATAACGTAATAAATCAGAGAAGTAACAAATTTCACCGTCGTGAGTTTCACCACGATACGCATTTACGTTTTGACCAAGTAGGTTTACTTCGCGAACACCTTGCTCTGCAAGTTGGGCAACTTCAAGTAATACGTCATCAAGAGGGCGGCTTACTTCTTCACCACGCGTATAAGGCACTACGCAGAATGTACAGTATTTAGAACAACCTTCCATAATTGATACAAACGCAGTAGGTCCTTCCGCTTTTGGCTCAGGTAAACGGTCGAACTTTTCAATCTCAGGGAATGAAACGTCAACTACCGAGCTGCTGTCGCCACTTTGCACTTGCTTAATCATTTCTGGTAAGCGGTGTAATGTTTGCGGGCCAAAGATTACATCAACAAACGGTGCACGTTGACGAATTGAGTCACCTTCTTGCGATGCAACACAGCCACCAACACCAATGATTAACTCAGGTTTGTCGTCTTTTAATAGTTTCCAACGGCCTAGCTGATGGAATACTTTCTCTTGTGCCTTTTCACGGATTGAACAGGTATTGAGTAAGATCACGTCAGCGTCTTCAGCTTCTTCAGTTAACTGATAGCCGTTAGTCGCATCTAGTAGATCAGCCATTTTCTGAGAGTCGTACTCGTTCATCTGACAACCCCAGGTTTTAATATGCAGCTTTTTACTCATTGAAATATAGCCTCGTTTTCAATTCGGTAGTGACACAAAAATGTGTTAGAAACAGGATTAAGTGGCAAGTATGCCGACTTAAAGGACGCGTATTTTAGCTGGATACCCGCACAGATCCAAGTATAGTTTTTATCTTTGTGGTGTGAAATCAAACAAGTCACTGTTTTAAAATTCATAAGCGGTAAATGCACTGACACGCAATATTGAATTACGTTACAATTTATCCCGTATTTAAATAGCCAAATGAGCGAATATTAAATGAATAAAAATAAGGTAATTGTTGTCGGTGGCGGCATGGTAGGTGCTGCTACTGCTGTAAAACTGGCCAAGCAGGGTAGGGATGTCACCGTTATCGAAAAGCACCTTATCGATGCTGATCACATTTTAAGCTCAGATAAGGTAGATATTCGCATTTCGGCTATTAATCGTTTTTCAGAGAATTTACTTGATGAGCTTGGTGCAATGCCGTTACTAAGACAAAATCGTATCGCACCTTATCAACAATTAGAGGCCTACCAGCAACAAGGCGAGAATTTATTGTTTGATAGCCATGAGATAGGCGAAACGCATTTAGGTCATTTAATCGAAAATAATTTAATTCAAGCAAGTCTTTGGCAGCAATTCGCCAAGTACAACATCGAAGTGATAGAGCAGTTATCTGCCATCACGGATATTACTCAAACGGCTGATTCAATCACCTTACATTATGGCGATACTCAATATACCGCTGATTTAGTTGTTGCTGCAGATGGTGGACAATCACAATTGCGAACTAAAGCTGGTTTAGGTGTAACTGGTTGGCAATATGGCCAGCATTGCATGGGCGTGTTAATCAAATTAGATGCCCCACAGCAGGTAAAAACGTGGCAACAATTTACGCCAAGCGGGCCTGTGGCGTTTCTACCGATGCAGGCCCCTTATGCTAATTTAATTTGTTATCACGAGGCTGCGGTTTTAAAGCAGTGGCAAAAGTTGTCGAATGAGCAACTTAAAGCAAAACTCATTGAACATTTTCCTGAACTACCGGGCGACTTTGAATTACTTGAGCATGCTGTTTTTCCACTTGCACGCCAACATGCCAATGATTACTCGCACGGACGTTTAGTTTTAGTGGGTGATTCGGCGCACACAATTAACCCGCTTGCTGGGCAAGGTGTAAACTTAGGCTTTCAAGATGTTGTAGCACTGGCAGATATTTTGGCAGATCAACCTGATGTTGGTCAGCAAGCGTTATTAAAACGCTACGAGAAAAAACGCCGCCACGCTAATTTACTGATGATGAGCATGATGGATGCATGTTATTTTGGTTTTTCAAACGAGATAAAACCACTGAGCTGGGTGCGCAGTAAGTTTTTAAAGCTTGCCAATAACACAGGCCCTGCAAAGAACTGGGTTTTAAAATATGCGATTAGCGGGACATTAAGTTAATAGTAAAAAATTAATCGTACAAAAGGCAAAGAAGCGGGGTAATGAAAATTAGCCCGTTTTTTTGTGCTAATACCAATCCGCAATAATACTTAATCATTTTGAGGGATTAAACCTGTCGCTACCTGCGTTAAAAATTTCTGATTTAGAACAACTAAATAACGAAATTTTTGCCTTGTTATCAACGAGGTTTTATTGCCTCAAAATAGACTACTTAATTAAGCGAATTGGTATAAAATTACCGAATATACTTTGGAGAAACTTGAAACTTGAAACTTGAAACTTGAAAGGGTAGTAAGTAGTTGGCTGGGATACCAGGATTTGAACCTGGGAATGGCAGGATCAAAACCTGCTGCCTTACCGCTTGGCGATATCCCAACGCTAAACTTGAAGAGTTTTAGTTCTACTTAAGAACATGGTGCGGAAGGAGAGACTTGAACTCTCACAACCGAAGTTACTGGAACCTAAATCCAGCGCGTCTACCAATTCCGCCACTCCCGCATCATTTGTACTAATCTACTGGTAGTTATTTTAGACTCTTCATTGAGTATTCTTTATCACTTTGATAAAGTGGCTGGGATACCAGGATTTGAACCTGGGAATGGCAGGATCAAAACCTGCTGCCTTACCGCTTGGCGATATCCCAACAAAGAATAATTTGATAGTTTGAGTTCTTATCAAGAACATGGTGCGGAAGGAGAGACTTGAACTCTCACAACCGAAGTTACTGGAACCTAAATCCAGCGCGTCTACCAATTCCGCCACTCCCGCATCATTCGTACTAATGTACTGGTAGTTATTTTAGACTCTTCATTGAGCATTCTTTGACACTTTGAGAAAGTGGCTGGGATACCAGGATTTGAACCTGGGAATGGCAGGATCAAAACCTGCTGCCTTACCGCTTGGCGATATCCCAACAAAGAATAATTTGATAGTTTTGGTTCTTATCAAGAACATGGTGCGGAAGGAGAGACTTGAACTCTCACAACCGAAGTTACTGGAACCTAAATCCAGCGCGTCTACCAATTCCGCCACTCCCGCATACCTTTTGCGTTTGTAGTAAGGGAACCTAAATCCAGCGTCTTAATCAAGACATCGGCCAATTCCGCTACTCCGCATCATTCGTACTTAAAGTACTGGTAGTTATTTTAAACTCTTCATTGAGTGCAGCTTTAACTCCTGCAGAGCCATTCTTAAGAAAGAATGGTGGCTAAGACGGGATTTGAACCTGTGACCCCATCATTATGAGTGATGTGCTCTAACCAACTGAGCTACTTAGCCATCGTGGCTGGGATACCAGGATTTGAACCTGGGAATGGCAGGATCAAAACCTGCTGCCTTACCGCTTGGCGATATCCCAACAAAAGCTTGATAGTTTGAGTTCTTATCAAGAACATGGTGCGGAAGGAGAGACTTGAACTCTCACAACCGAAGTTACTGGAACCTAAATCCAGCGCGTCTACCAATTCCGCCACTCCCGCATCATTCGTACTTAAAGTACTGGTAGTTATTTTAAACTCTTCATTGAGCAACAAAAAGAATGGTGGCTAAGACGGGATTTGAACCTGTGACCCCATCATTATGAGTGATGTGCTCTAACCAACTGAGCTACTTAGCCATCTTTTTTGTTAGCACTTCATCGCTGAGTGCGGGGCGTATTATGCTGATATGACCTAAATCCGTCAACACCTTTTTTGCAAAAAAATGCTTATCAGTGTTTGTTTGCATTAAAATTAAGCTAAGTGGCGAAATTTCATTTAAATTGCTGTTTTTTTGACTGCAATTTATGGGGTTAATTCCCAAACGCATCGTAAGAGTTTTAAAACGTACATTTAAAGTTGCTTGATTTTCATACAAAAATCAAGTTTCAAAATTAGTTAGCGTAATCTTTAGGTGATTTAAACATAAAAAAGCGAAAGCGAATGAATTTATATAGGCTATTTTGTCACTAAGGGGGCTTATTTTTACTTTTAAAATCCCCACAATTTGCTAATCGAGCAGTCAATAGGTTGCAAAATGGGGAGCGAGCTTTGAAATCCCCTCTAATTGACTGTTGTTATCACTCAATTGCTTTCGACGTATTTATTAATACGATTCACTGTGAAGCATAAATAACACCGTACATCACTAAAAAGAACAAGCAGAGGTAAGGCTGCAGAAGTATTACCCACCATGCTTTGATGATTTAGGGAAGGGTTAGTAATATTTAGGCAATAAAAAAGGCTCGTAATAACGAGCCTTTTAAAATCGAATGAGCAAATATGCTTATACGTTAAATAAGAAGTTCATCACATCGCCGTCTTTAACGATGTACTCTTTACCTTCTTGACGCATCTTACCAGCTTCTTTAGCACCGCTTTCGCCTTTAAACGCAATATAGTCGTCAAATGCGATAGTTTGTGCACGGATAAAGCCACGCTCAAAGTCAGTGTGGATTTTGCCCGCAGCTTGTGGTGCAGTCGCACCTACTGGGATTGTCCATGCACGTACTTCTTTAACGCCAGCAGTGAAGTAGGTTTGTAATTTAAGTAACTCGTAACCACCACGGATCACTAAGTTAAGACCTGGTTCTTCTAAACCTAGGTCAGCCATAAATTCTAGTTTATCTTCTTCTTCAAGTTCAGATAACTCAGATTCAATCGCTGCACATACTGGAATAACAACCGCATCTTCTGCAGCGGCAATTTCACGTACTTTGTCTAGGTAAGGGTTATTTTCAAAACCATCTTCTGCCACGTTCGCAATATACATGGTCGGTTTGATTGTTAAGAAGTTAAGCGGCTTAATTGCTGCTTTTTCTTCTTTAGTTAGTTCTAAAGAACGTAACGTTAAACCTTCATCTAAGTGTACTTTTACTTTTTCTAAAACAGCATTTTGCTCTTTAGCGTCTTTGTCGCCGCCTTTTGCTTTTTTAGCATTACGAACAATCGCTTTATCAGCACTGTCCATATCAGCAAGTACTAATTCAGTGTTAATTACGTCGATATCATCAGCAGGGTCAATTGTGCCAGCAACGTGAACAATGTTTTCGTCTTCAAAACAACGAACAACGTGACCAATCGCATCTGTTTCACGAATGTTTGCTAAGAATTGGTTACCTAAACCTTCACCTTTCGATGCGCCTTTTACTAGACCGGCAATGTCAACGAATTCCATCGTCGTTGGTAAAATACGCTGAGGATTTACGATAGCGGCTAAATCATTCAAGCGCGCATCAGGAACCGGTACCACACCCGTGTTAGGCTCAATGGTACAGAAAGGGAAGTTAGCGGCTTCAATACCCGCTTTAGTTAGTGCATTAAATAGAGTTGATTTACCAACGTTTGGCAAACCAACGATGCCACATTTAAAACCCATAGTAAGATACCTTGTGTAATTTCATTAAAACGGATTAAGGTTTAAATGAATGTAGTCTGTTTTGTGCTTTTAACACACCATCTTTTGCAAGTATTTCCATACAACGAACTGCTTCGTCAACGGCGGCGTCCATTTTTTCTTGATCGTCTTTCGCGGCTTTACCTAGCACCCAGCCTGTTACCATTTCTCGGTGACCTGGATGACCAATGCCTATGCGAAGGCGCATGAAATCTTTTTGGTTTGCCATTTTCGCAATAATATCTTTTAAACCATTGTGACCGCCGTGGCGCCACCTTTTTTAAGTTTTGCAACCCCAGGATCTAAGTCCATTTCGTCATGAGCAACGAGAATGTTTTCAACAGGGATTTTAAAGAAATTAGCGAGACTACTCACCGCCTTACCACTTAAATTCATATAAGTTGTAGGGATCAGTAATTTAAATTCTTGGCCTTGAATAATCACTTTGCCGGTGAGGCCGTGATATTTAGGATCATGTTTGAGTGTGCAGTTATAACGTGCAGCCAGTTCTTCGATGAACCAAGCACCTGCATTATGGCGTGTGTTTGCGTATTCGGGGCCTGGATTAGCCAGGCCCACAAGCATTTGAATAGAATTCAAGGTGTTTACACCTTAAAAATTATTCTGCAGCGTCTTCTGAAGCTTCTTCTTCAGCTGGAGCTGCTTTGTTAGCTTTAACAGTAACAACTGACTGATCGTGATCAGCGCCTTTAGTTAGCTCAACAGATGAAACACCTGAAGGAAGTTTAAGGTCAGAAAGGTGGATTGAATCACCAGCTACTAAATCTGAAACGTTAACTTCAACGAACTCAGGAAGTGCTTTAGGAAGACACGTGATTTCGATTTCAGTTAATTGGTGAACAACAGTGTTACCAGCTTTAGTTACTTTCTCTTCACCGATGAAGTGTACAGGCACTTTAGTGTGAAGTTTGTGAGTAGCATCTACACGTTGGAAGTCTAAGTGAGTGATCTTAGGCTTGTACGGGTGACGTTGAATATCTTTAAGGATAGCTTCAACTGACTCGCCACCGATGTTTAAAGTAAGGATGTGCGTGTAGAAACCTTCGTCTTCTTGCGCTTTGATCATATCTTTGTGTGCAAGAACGATTGATGCAGCTTCTTTGTCAGCACCGTAAAGGATTGCAGGAACTTTATCTTCACGGCGTAGGCGGCGGCTCGCACCAGTACCTGTTTCTGTACGTAATTCTGCATTGTATGTGTAAGTTGACATAATGTCTCCAATAATTAATAGTCTTAGGGCCTTTGCGACCAAGGTCCCCAGCCAAAAGGCGCGCTATCATACCACCCCTTTCGGGGAAAATAAATAACGACTACAAAAAAAGCACCTAGACGGTGCTTTTTTTAGTATTGCAGTGATGTTGATTAGTGTTCAAACATCGCTGAAATAGATTCTTCGTTGCTGATACGACGGATTGTTTCAGCAAGCATATCTGCAAGTGTAAGCACTTTGATTTTATCAATTGCTTTAAGCTCATCAGATAGTGTGATTGAGTCAGTTACGATAACTTCGTCAATAACTGAGTTACGAATGTTCTCAGCGGCATTACCTGAAAGTACTGGGTGAGTAGCGTAAGCAAATACGCGTTTTGCACCGTGTTCTTTAAGCGCTGCTGCTGCTTTACATAAAGTACCACCGGTATCGATCATGTCATCAACGATGATACAGTCACGACCTTCAACGTCACCAATAATGTGCATTACTTGTGAAACGTTTGCTTGTGGACGACGCTTGTCGATAATAGCAAGGTCTGTGTCGTTTAATAGCTTAGCGATTGCACGAGCTCGAACAACACCACCGATATCAGGAGAAACAACAACAACGTCATCGAAGTCGCGTTCTTTCATATCTTCAAGTAGAACTGGGCTACCAAATACGTTATCAACTGGTACGTCGAAGAAACCTTGGATTTGTTCAGCGTGTAAATCAACCGTTAGAACGCGGTCAACACCAACACTTGAAAGGAAATCTGCAACTACTTTAGCTGTAATTGGTACACGCGCAGAACGCACGCGGCGGTCTTGACGTGAATAACCAAAGTAAGGGATAACGGCAGTAATACGTCCAGCAGACGCACGACGTAGGGCATCAACCATAACGATAAGCTCCATTAAGTTATCGTTAGTAGGGTTACAGGTTGATTGGACAATGAAAACGTCAGAGCCACGAACATTTTCATTAATTTGAACACTGATCTCACCGTCACTAAAACGGCCAACAACAGCATCGCCTAATTCAATATACAAACGTTTTGCAACTTTTTGAGCTAGCTCAGGTGTTGCGTTACCAGCGAAGAGCTTCATGTCAGGCACGGTAGGGTTCCTCAGGCACTGAATTTTGGGACTAACAGGCTATGGTAGGCACCAAAGCAGGTTAACATTTACTTGTACGTTACTTCATTTCAAAGTGAGCATTTAATGCTGTATGAGCAGGAGAAAGTGTAGCACTACTTGCAACAAAACCTGTCCATTTTTCTGGTAATTGAGCTAAAACTTGTTGTGCTTGTGCCTCGGTTGAAAACTCAGCAAAGCAGCAAGCGCCTGTACCAGTCATCTTTGACGGGGCGTATTTTAGCAACCACTGCAGGGCTTTTTCAACCTCGGGGCAGAGCTTTTTAACTAAAGCCTCACAATCATTGCCTAAATTTTCTGTTTGCCAGTCTGCTTTTAGCTTAGGTGTGTCGCGCTTTAAATCTGGGTGGCTAAAAATTTTCGCAGTGCTCACATGCTGCCCTGGATGCACTACACAGAACCAACTTTGCGGTAATTCAATATTTTCTAGTTGCTCGCCAATCCCATGGGCAATGGCAGTGTGACCATTGATAAATACTGGTACATCAGCGCCTAATTTCACCCCAAGCTGAGCTAATTCTGTAAGTGATAAATCACAACCCCATAGTTTATTAAGAGCAAGCAGGGTAGTGGCGGCATCAGATGAGCCGCCGCCAACACCGCCGCCCATAGGCAAACGTTTTAATAGCTTTATTGAAGCGCCTTGTTGGCAATCACAGTGCTGTTGTAATAAACGGGCTGCTTTATATATAAGGTTATCTGCAAGCTCAATACCGTTTGTATCACCGATTACTGTAATATTTGGCTCGTTGTTGACAGTAAATGTTAAGTCATCACCAAATTCTAAAAAGGTAAATAAGGTTTCGAGTTCATGGTAGCCATCTTTACGGCGACCATTTATATGAAGGAATAAATTAAGTTTTGCAGGTGCTATTAAAGTTAGCGGGGCGGTTGAAGCGTGTGTCATGATTAATTTAACTGCCAATCATTAAGTTGAATTTTAATACGAATTTTATTGTTTTTAAGGCTTAGCTTAACAGGAAGCCAATAACCATCTTGTTTGATGTAATCTGAATAGGTTATCTGCCACTGTTGACCATTGTGTGCTTGCCAAATAAGACTTTTTAAACGGCCTTGCTCATCATAGCTTGCTTGGTCGCTCTCGACGGTACCTTTTAGCCACTTTGCGGCATTATCTAATGGGATTGAAAAACCGGTTAAACGATATAACAACATTGAGGCATCACGGTCGGTATATACATTGTCGTCATACTCAAGTTCAGCACCTTGTGCATTTTGCTTTAAAGACAGAATACGGGTACCAATAAAACTGGTAAGCACCATGTCGCTGTATTGCTCATCATGTTGCCAATTTAAATTGGCTGACTGGCGCTGCTCTGTACTAATAAATGCCATTTTGCCTTGCACTTGCCATTGAGCTTGTTGTTCTAATCGGCTTTTCCAGTCAGGATAAATGTAATCAACTGTTGAAATTTTTTGCGCACAACCGCCGATAAATAAAAAAAACATGAATAAAATCAAATATTGTTTAATCAAATGTCGTTCCTTACTTTCCATATTCCGCTGATTTTTGGTAAAATTAATGCCTTTACAGCTGGGCTTAGCAATATTTGGTACATATGACCATCGTAGCACTTGGTATAAATCACAAAACCGCATCCGTAGAATTACGCGAAAAAGTCGCGTTTTCGCCTGAGCAAATGTCTGAGGCGTTACAGCAATTAAGTGGTCATGCGCATTTTAATGAAGCGGTTATTGTTTCGACCTGCAACCGAACTGAAATCTATTGTAGCCTTGCTGAGCGTAATTCCCAAACCCTGTTGCACTGGTTAGCCAGTTTCCATGGATTGGATGAACATGAACTGAGCAATAATATCTATTATCATGAAGATCACGAAGCAATTAATCATTTAATGCGAGTGTCTTGTGGTCTAGATTCGTTAGTACTCGGTGAGCCGCAAATTTTAGGGCAAATAAAACAAGCCTACCATAATGCAAAAACTCACGATGCCATTGGTGTAACTTTTGACCGTTTGTTTCAAAAAACATTTTCTGTCGCAAAACAAGTTCGTACCGAAACTGATATTGGTGCTAGCGCAGTATCTGTTGCTTATGCCGCGGTTAATCTTGCGAAACATATTTACGGCAAACTAGATAAAACCAATGTACTGCTAATTGGTGCAGGTGAAACGATTGAACTAGTTGCTAAGCACTTATACCAAAACGATCCGCAAAAAATCACGGTGGCAAACCGTACTATTGAACGCGCTAAAACTTTAGCGAGTGAGGTTGATGCGGATGTGATTGCACTTGCCCAGTTACCTGAGCGTTTACACGACGCCGATATTGTTATTAGTTCAACCGCCAGTACCTTGCCTATTATCGGTAAAGGGGGGGTAGAGCAGGCGTTGAAAAAGCGCCGCCACAAACCAATGTTATTTATCGATATCGCGGTACCGCGTGATATCGAAAGCCAAGTAGGCGAATTAGATGCTGCCTATTTGTATTCAGTTGATGACTTACAAGCCATAGTAAGCGAGAATATCGCCGCCCGTGAGCAGGCTGCGGAGCAAGCGCAAGCTATTATTCGCTCACGTACCGATGAATTTGCTATGTGGTTGCGTTCACTCGATTCGGTGGATCTTATTCGCCATTATCGCAACGATGTACAAGATATAAAGTCAGAACTTGTCGAAAAAGCCCTTGGCCAGCTACAAGCAGGTAAAGAGGCAGAAAAAGTAATACTCGAGTTGGCAAACAAACTGACCAACCGCTTGATGCACGCACCTACCCGTGCCATTCAAGATGCTGCTAAAAAAGGTGAAGCAGCGGAGTTAAGCCAATTAAAGAAAATGTTAGGTATTGATCAGGAATAGTCGTTAAATGAAAGAGTCTGTTTATAGAAAATTAGAAACCTTAGTTGAGCGTTATGAGGAAGTGCAAGCGCTACTAAGCGACCCCTCTGTGATCAGCGACCAAAATCGCTTTCGTGCCTTATCTAAAGAATACTCAGAATTAGAAGAAATCGTAAAAGCATTTTTAGCTTACCAACAAGCACAAGATGATGTTGCTACAGCAGAAGAAATGTTAAAAGACTCTGATCCTGATATGCGTGAAATGGCGCAAGAAGAATACAAAGAAGCAAAAGCACAAATTATTGCATTAGAAGATGAAATCCAAATTCTAATGTTACCAAAAGACCCTAAAGACAATAATAATGTCTATTTAGAGGTTCGTGCTGGTACTGGTGGTGATGAAGCTGCTATCTTCGCAGGTGACTTATTCCGTATGTACAGCCGCTACGCTGAAACTAAAAAGTGGAAAGTAGAGGTAGTAAGTACTAACGAAGGTGAGCACGGCGGTTATAAAGAGGTTATTGCGCATATCTCTGGCGAAGGCGTGTATGGTCAGCTTAAGTTTGAATCAGGTGCGCACCGTGTACAACGTGTACCAGAGACTGAGTCGCAAGGCCGTGTTCATACCTCAGCTTGTACTGTAGCCGTTATGGCAGAAATTCCTGAAGCGGAAGCAATTGAAATTAACCCTGCTGATATCAAAGTCGATACTTTCCGTGCATCGGGTGCCGGTGGTCAGCACGTAAATAAAACTGACTCAGCAATCCGTATTACACACATTCCAACGGGTGTGGTTGTAGAGTGTCAGGATGAGCGTTCACAGCATAAAAACCGTGCTAAAGCGATGTCTGTACTAGGTGCACGTTTACAACAAGCTGAAGATGAAAAGCGTCAAGCGGCTGAAGCGTCAGAACGTCGTAACCTAGTAGGTAGTGGTGACCGCTCTGAGCGTATTCGTACCTATAACTACCCGCAAGGTCGTATTACCGATCACCGTATTAATTTAACACTTTATCGTTTGAATGAAGTGGTTGCCGGTGATTTAGGAAGTGTTATCGAACCTCTAATGCAAGAACACCAAGCTGACTTACTTGCTGCGATGGGCGATGAATAATCGTGCCGCAAAGCATTGAACAAGCAATTGTTGCTGCAACGGCGTTATTAACGCCTAGCAGCGACAGTGCTAAGTTAGACGCACAAGTTCTGTTATTATCCATTCTTGATAAACCTCGCAGTTATTTATTTACCTGGCCCGAAAAACAACTTACCGAACAGCAACAACTTGACTATGAACAAGCATGTCAGCGTCGTTTAAATGGTGAACCAGTTGCTCATATTGTTGGTTTTCGTGAATTTTGGAGTCTTCCTTTAAAGGTTAATCCTACAACTCTGATCCCAAGACCTGATACCGAAACATTAGTTGAATATGCTTTAGGCCTTGAGCTACCTACGGCTGCAAACGTGCTTGACTTAGGCACTGGCACAGGGGCAATTGCCTTAGCATTAGCCAGTGAAATGCCTAATTGGCAGGTGACAGGGGTTGATAGAGTGGCTGGTGCAGTTGAGCTTGCCAAAGAGAACAAACAACGACTCAATATTAGCAACGCTACTTTTGCGTTGAGCAATTGGTTTAGTGCAGTAAGTACACAAAAGTTTGACCTAATTGTTAGCAATCCTCCGTATATTGAACATGATGATGAGCACTTAAGCCAAGGTGATGTTCGCTTTGAGCCGCTCTCTGCATTAGTTGCAGATGACGACGGTATGGCTGATATTAAACAAATTATTACTATCGCACGTGACTATTTAGCAACAAATGGCTATCTTTTAATTGAACATGGCTACAAACAAAGTGTGAAGGTACAAGATTTTTTTGCACAAATGTCGTATAGCCATATACTTACAATTAAAGATCTTGGCGGTAATGACCGTGTAACGTTAGCACAATGGCTTAAATAACAATGAAGTGCACTGTGCGTACATAGCCTTTGAGGATCCCATAGAATGGATGATTTTTTGTTTTCGGATGAAGCACTTGATGAAGTAAATGAGGTGGTTCAGGGTAGTTGGAAAGTCATCGTCGTTGATGACGAGCCAGAAGTACATGCCGTAACAAAGCTTGCGTTGAGTGACTTTGAATTTCAAGATAAACGTTTAGAGTTTATTAGCGCCTATTCGGGTGAAGAAGCCAAGCAGGTTATTCAACAGCATCCAGATGCGGCTATCGTACTACTCGATGTGGTTATGGAAACTGACGATGCAGGCCTCAAAGTCGCTAAGTTTATTCGCGAAACCGCAAAAAATAATCACATTCGCATCATTCTTCGTACAAACGCCAACCTGGTCAAGCGCCAGAGCGTCAAGTCATCGTTAATTACGATATTAATGACTACAAATCAAAAACTGAACTAACCGCACAAAAACTATTCACTGTGGTGATGTCGAGCTTACGTTCTTACCGTGACATTTTATCGATTGAGCAATCTCGCCAAGGCCTTGAAAAAATTATTAAAGCATCCCGTGATATTTTCTCGACTCATTCACTTGAGAGCTTTATTGAAGGGGTGATGCAGCAACTAACCTCATTGCTAGGTACCGTTGATCAAGCTATGTATGCAACAAGTTTAGTTGCGAGTAACCCACAAGATAACCAAAAGAAGCTTGTTGTGTTTTCAGGGCGAGGTGAGTTTGAACGCAGTGAAGGCAAGGCGATTGAAGAAGTGCTTGATGAGGAGCAGTTACAAGCCTGCCAACAAGCACTGAGCGAAAAAACCATTGTTTATCGTGAAAACTATTTATTTGCTTATTGTTGTAGTGAATGTAATCACAACTCGATGCTATTTATTTCCGGTATCCCGAAGCATTTAACAGACACTCAGCGCCATTTGATTGAAATTTTCTCGCAAAATGTACAGCTGGCGTATGAAAACGTGCAGTTACAATCTGAAATTGAAGCAACACAGCAAGAGTTAGTATTTAGGCTTAGTGAAGCATTAGAGCAACGTTCAACAGAAACCGGTAATCATGTAAAACGTGTATCGCACATTTGTTATGAACTTGCCATGGGCTATGGTCTATCAAAACGCGAAGCAGAACTTATTCGCTTAGCTGCGCCACTGCATGATGTAGGTAAAGTGGGTATTCCTGATGCCATCTTAAATAAGCCTGGGCCACTTACCGACGAAGAGTGGGCTATCATGCAACAGCATGCTGAAAAAGGTCATTTAATTTTAAAAGACTCAAATCGTGACATTGTTAATACTGGGGCGATTATTGCGTTATCGCACCATGAGCGTTGGGATGGTTCAGGCTATCCGAAAGGTTTAAAAGGTGATGACATTCCAATTGCAGGTCGCATTGTCGCCTTAGCTGATGTGTATGATGCACTGCGCCATAAGCGCTGTTATAAAGAGCCGTGGTCACTTGACGATGTAGTTAAAGAAATTAATGCGCAACAGGGTAAACAATTTGATCCAAAGTTGATTGATGTGTTTAATCAGCGAATTAAAGAAATAGAAGACGTACTTGTACGTTATCCAGATTAATTAAAATAAAATTAGGGGCATATGGATTATTTAGCAGTAAAACATACTCACATGTTATTTGCCGTGTTGAGTATTATCTTATTCTACGTTCGTTCTTTCTCTCGCTTAAGGACGGGCGTTCTGGCAAAAAACAAAGTAGTGTTTATTGGCAGCCACAGTATCGACACCTTATTACTTATTTCTGCAGTGGCATTAATTGTAATGACCGGTTTTAACCCGCTTGAACAATCTTGGTTATTAGAAAAGATAATCTTAGTGGTTGCTTATATTGTACTCGGTGTGGTTGCCGCTAAGCAAAGTGCAAAAAGCGCGAAGCTTGTATTACTTGCGATCACCACGCTTATTTTATTAGTAATTGGTTATTTAGCATCTGCAAAAACAGCACTTCTTTTATAACAAATCTCTGAGCGGTATTTGATTGCATTGGCTGTCGTACCGCTTTTTTATATCTCAACGCTCAGTATTGGTAACTTAAAGCAAAAGTAGGTAAACTAGCTGTTCGTTTTTGAAAGAGATGTAGCAGTATAAATGACCACCCCTTGGTTTGAAGATCAAAATGAATCCTATCAAGATGAGGCCTTTGACGCATTTTCTTCTAAAGTGCTTTATCGTTGTATCGACGCTGAATTAAAGTGGGATCAACAAGCTGATTTAACAGCCTGTTATGACACCCTTAATGAGCTTGAAAATACGGTAACAGCTCTTTGCGCCGAATTAAAAGAGCCACATGAGCGTCTCGATAAGTTACTTGATACCTTTTATCAGCAATGGCTGTTTAGCTCATCAAGCTTAAAAGTGCCAGAGTACACGTTAAATAGCTTTAGCTATACCATTACTATGCGCAGTGGCACGCAAACCACGCTGGCAATTTTACTTTGTCATTTATTACAGCATGCTGAACTTGATGCCACGGTCACACTTAGTCAGGGAGACGTGCACGTTCACGTTGGGATGAGTGATGAAGAGGGCTATTTAATTGAGCCAAGCACAGGTCAGCAGAGCTGGTATATAACACCTGAGAATGCCTGTGAAGAAAATGGCGATGAGCAAGAACCGCTTGAACTGATTTTTGAAGAAGAGCTTTATAAGCTGTATCTAGCACAGCAAAAATGGTCGTTCATCAGCGAAAGTAAATTTGGTCATGCATTGCATTGTGTTGATATGCTGATGGAATTACTTGGTGATGACCCTTATGAGCGTCGTGACCGCGGCTATTTACTTAATCAGCTAGATTGCCCAAAAATGGCGCGTGATGATTTGCAGTACTTTATTAATGAGTGCCCAGATGATCCCGCTATCGAATTAATTCAGCACCAGATAGCTGAAATAGAAGACAACAATAATACACACCACTAATTTAAAGGAACATTTATGACTGACGCCCACAGTGCGCTAATTACCAATGACGCAGTCGTACTTGGTTTGCTTGCCGTTATTTTGGGGTTTATTTTTAAAACCTCGCACAGTAATAATGCTGCCTGCCAAAAATTTTATAAATATGTACCAGCATTATTGCTTTGCTACTTTTTACCATCATTACTCAATACTTTTGGGATTGTTGATGGTCATTCTTCGAATGTATATTTTGTAGCGTCACGCTATTTACTGCCAGCTTGCTTAATCTTGCTTACCATCAGTATTGATTTAAAAGCGATCCTAAACCTTGAACCAAAAGCATTAATCATGTTTTTAACAGGTACCTTGGGTATTGTTATTGGTGGCCCTTTGGCTATCTTAGTAATGAGCGCCGTTTACCCAGAAGCGGTGGGGGGCCATGGCCCTGACGCAGTGTGGCGTGGTATGACGACTATCGCCGGTAGCTGGATTGGTGGCGGCGCAAACCAAGCTTCAATGAAAGAAATGTTTGAAGTAGGCGGCGATATCTTCTCTGCAATGGTGACTGTTGATGTGATTGTGGCTAACTTATGGATGGCCGTACTGTTATTAATGGCAGCAAACCATAAGGCGATTGATGCTAAAACAGGCGCAGATACGCGTGCAATTGAAGATTTAAAAGAGCGCGTAGAAAAGTATCATGCTGAGCATGCGCGCATGCCAACTCTAAATGATTACATGACGATTATCGCAATTGCCTTTGGTATTACTGGCCTTGCACATTTTTGTGCTGACTTTTTAGGTCCGTTTTTTGGGGCTAACTTCCCGTGGGCACAAGAGTATAGTTTAAACAGTAAATTCTTTTGGTTAATCGTTATCTCTACCACAATTGGTATTAGTTTATCGTTTACTAAAGTTCGCCATATTGAAGCTTTTGGTGCGTCAAAAGTAGCATCAAGCTTTTTATATATTCTTGTTGCTTCAATTGGCTTACACATGAATATTACCGCGATTTTTGATTCACCAATGTACTTCGTACTGGGTGTTATTTGGATGATTACTCACGCAAGCTTAATGCTTATTGTGGCGAAACTAATTAAAGCACCACTGTTTTATATGGCGGTAGGCTCTCAGGCCAATGTAGGCGGCGCAGCATCAGCACCTGTTGTTGCATCAGCATTCCACCCATCACTTGCGCCAGTAGGTGTTTTACTTGCTGTTTTAGGCTATGGTGTTGGTACTTACATGGCTTATATTTGTGGATTAATGCTACAAGCTGTTGCACCTTAAGGAATAGAAATGAACAACCAGTTAATTAAAATTAACGAGATTGAATTAGCCAACGACAAACCATTTGTATTGTTTGGCGGTATGAACGTACTTGAATCACGTGATTTAGCGATGCGAATTGCGGAGCATTATGTAGAAGTTACAGCAAAGCTAAACATTCCATACGTTTTTAAAGCATCTTTTGATAAAGCGAACCGCTCTTCAATTAATTCATACCGCGGTCCTGGTATGGAAGAAGGTTTAAAAATCTTTGAAGAAATTAAATCTACTTTTAATGTGCCACTGATCACTGACGTACATGAGCCGCATCAAGCTGCGCCTGTGGCTGAAGTGGTTGATGTAATTCAGTTACCGGCATTCCTTGCTCGTCAAACTGACTTAGTTGTAGCCATGGCAAAAACTGGCGCTATTATCAATGTGAAAAAGCCACAGTTTTTAGCTCCACACGAAATGCGTCATATCATTAAAAAGTTTAATGAAGCGGGCAACAACAATGTTGCACTGTGTGAGCGTGGTACTAGTTTTGGTTATAACAATCTTGTGGTTGATATGCTTGGTATGGATGACATGAAGCCTATGGCGCCGGTTATCTTTGATGCAACGCACGCATTACAACGCCCAGGAGGCCGAGCTGACTCTGCAGATGGTCGCCGTGCACAAGCTGCAGAACTTGCTCGCAGTGGTATGGCATTAGGTATTGCGGGTTTATTTATTGAAGCGCACCCTAATCCGAATGAAGCAAAATGTGATGGCCCATGTGCACTTGCACTAAGCAAGCTAGAAGGTTACTTATCGCAAATGAAAGCGGTTGATGACTTAGTTAAGAGCTTTGCACCACTCGATACCAGCGCAAGCGATTTATAATTTAAGTATATAAGTATTTAAGTATGAAAAAGGCGACCATGGTCGCCTTTTTTTATTTGTATCGCTATAATCGACGCATAAGAAAAACTAATTCTAAGTTTGGTGTTTATGTCTCGTCGTTTACCTCCTTTAAATGCACTAAAAGCTTTCGAAGCCGCTGCCCGCCATTTGAGCTTTACCAAAGCAGCTGAAGAGCTATATGTAACGCAGGCTGCGGTGAGCCATCAAATTAAAACCCTTGAAGAGCATTTAGGGTTAAAGCTGTTTTTACGTAAGAATCGTTCTTTGCTGTTAACCGAAGAAGGGCAAGGTTACTTTTTAGATATAAAAGAAATTTTTACTCAGCTGATTGATGCCACAGAAAAACTGCTAGCCCGAGGTGCGAAAGGGTCACTTACGGTAAGTTTAACGCCAAGTTTTGCGATTCAATGGTTAGTACCCAGACTTAGTTTATTTAATGAATTACATCCAGAAATCGACGTGCGAATTAAAGCACAAGATCAGGATGAAAACTCACTTTCTGACGATGTAGATATTGCTATTTATTATGGTCGTGGCCACTGGAGTGGGGTACAGACATATAAGCTGCATACTGAATATCTAGTGCCATTATGTAGCCCATTGCTGTTAACGGGCCCTAAGCCACTTAATCAACCCAGTGATTTAGCAAATCATACCTTATTGCATGATACCACCCGTAAAAACTGGAAAACCTGGATGAAAACGGCTGGTGTGCGTAATGTACAAGTTAACCAAGGGCCGATTTTTAGTCACTCATCAATGGTATTGCAAGCCGCGGTGCATGGACAGGGGGTTGCCATTGGTAATAGCGTTTTAGCAAAACCTGATATTGATGCGGGTCGTCTAGTTATTCCATTTAATCACTCATTAGAAAGTAAAAATGCATACTATTTAGTGATCCGCGAATCGCAAACAGAGCTTGGCAAAATAGTGTCTTTTAAAGACTGGATGCTGAGCTTAGTAGAGCAAGAACAAGAGTATTAACATGTTACAGTGGTTTAAAAGTGCAACGGGCAAAGCTCGCGCACAGTTTATATTTGCCCATGGTGCAGGGGCAGGCAGTGATTCTGAGTTTATACAAACAATGGCTAACTTGATTAGTCAGCATGGGATTGATGTAGCCTTGTTTGATTTTCAGTATATGCAAATTGCTAAAGAAACGGGCAAGCGTAGGCCACCCGAGCGTGCTCCTAAGTTACTTGCCTACTTTAGTGAAATTTTAGCCGAACGCCAGCCAGAATTGCCGCTATTTATTGGGGGTAAATCTATGGGGGGGCGTATGGCTTCGATGCTTTGTACTGAGCAGGAGCAAGCTCAAATTGCAGGTGTTGTGGCTTTTGGTTATCCGTTTCATCCACCGGGTAAACCCGATAAACTGCGTATAGATCATTTTGTTGATATGCCATGCCCTTTTTTAGTGCTGCAAGGTGAGCGCGATACGTTTGGCTCTCAGCAAGAACTTGCTGAGCTTAAAATGGTTAACCCACCCGAGATTAAATTTCTAAAAGATGGTGACCACTCATTAAAACCACGTAAAAAAAGTGGCATTACAGAACAAGAAAACTTACAGCAAGCTGCAGATTATGCAGCGCAGTTTATTTTGAATTTAGCGGCTGGAGATAGGCAATGATCAAACTATATTTAATGATTGGTAGCTTATTTTGCATGCTTTCAGTAATGCTTGGCGCATTTGCTGCTCATGGTTTAAAAAGCCGCGTTTCTGAGTACGCAATTGGAATTTTTAAAACCGCTGCTGAATACCAAATGGTGCATGGCCTTGCACTGATAGCAATTGCTATCTTAATTAAATGGGGTATGAACTTAAGTTGGGCTGGTGGATTTTTTATCGCAGGTACCGTGTTATTTAGCGGTAGTTTGTATTTACTCGCACTAACGGGCATGAAGTGGCTTGGTATTATCACCCCAATTGGCGGTGTTTGTTTTATTATTGGTTGGGCTATTTTGTTAGTTCAAGCAGCACGATATAAGTTTTAAGGGTTATCTATGTCGAGTGTAGTTATTTATTGTCGCAGTGGTTTTGAAAATGATGCGGCTGCTGAAATTACTTTTCAGGCTGCTGAACAAGGCTTTGCAGGTTACGTAAAAACAAAACCAAATACGGGGATTGTTGTTTACGAGTGTTTTGATACAAGCCACGGCGAAGAAATTATAAAAAAAGTCGATTTCAAGAATATGGTATTTGCGCGACAATGGTTTACTGGCGCCTTAGTCGATAACATGCCACTTGAAGACCGCGTTAGTGCTATTGTTGATGCTGCCGCTGAGTTTCCTGAATGTGGTGACCTACGCGTAGAAACGCCAGATACCAACGAAGGTAAAGAGCTGAGTAAGTTCTGCAAAAAGATTTCTACACCTCTGAAAAAATCGCTTGAAAAGCGCTCGAAGGTAACACGCGAAATTGCTGAGAAAAAACCTGTTATGCATGTGTTATTTTTAGCAAACGACAGTGCTTATGTTGGCTATTCATATACATTCAATAATTCGCCTTTCTTTATGGGCATTCCGCGTTTACGTATGCCGAGTGATGCGCCAAGCCGCTCAACGTTAAAACTCGATGAAGCCTTTAACGTGTTTATTCCACCTCATGAAGCTGAAGAACGTATGCAACCTGGCATGCGAGGCGTTGATTTAGGTGCTTGCCCAGGGGGCTGGACATATCAATTGGTGCGCCGAGGTATGTTTGTAAGCGCAATTGATAATGGTCCTATGAACGATGACTTGATGGAAACAGGGCAAGTTAAGCATTTTAGGGTCGATGGTTTTAAATACCGTCCAGAAAAGCGCAATATTCAATGGTTAGTCTGTGACATGGTGGAAAAGCCAGCAAAAGTGACTAACCTTATGATTGATTGGGCGGTAAACGCCTACGCAAAAGAGCTTATTTTTAATCTTAAACTACCGATGAAAAAACGTTTTGATAGCGTTTACGAGTGTTTAAAAATGATTAAAGAAGAGCTTGATAAATATGGCGTAAGTTACGAACTGCAAGCTAAGCACTTATACCATGACCGTGAAGAGGTCACGGTTCATTTAAATGTAACTAAGGTGCCACAAAGTTTATACAGTTAATCGCGAGGGCTTAAAAATGGAGAATAGAATAAAGTTACTTGGGCTTAGTATTTTATTTTCCATTTTTTTAACGGCTTGTGGAGGCGGTGGAGGGAGTGAAGAGTCTAATAATGCTGAGAACCAAGCGCCACAAGTAAGTATTTCTGGTGATACTGAGGTCAATGAGCTGGCAACACTTTTATTAAGTGCGTCAGCCAACGATAGTGATGGTTCTATAGCCGACTTTTCTTGGCAGCAAACTGGTGGTCCTTCTATCGATTTTGCAGCAAACGGTCAACAAATCAATGTATCAATTCCTGCAGTAGATACTGACACAGATGTCTCATTTTCTTTGCGCGTTACTGATAATCAAGGCGCAACAGCTACAACCAGTATCATTATTACCATTATTAATGTTAATCAAGCCCCGACAATATCGGTTGCTGGTCCTCAGATATCCTCTTCTAGTAACAATATTTCTCTTAGTGCAAATGCCTCAGATTCTGATGGAGAGGTTATTAGTTATGATTGGCAGCAAACGGCTGGTCCAGATGTAGAGTTTGAAAATGGATCGAGCACAATTACTTTTACCACACCAAATGTTGCAACCTTAACTCAGCTTGTTTTTTCGGTGACAGTTACTGATAGTTTTGGTGAACAAAGCACGGCGCTTTTTGCTATAGATGTAAGCGCAAACAGTGCTCCATCAGTGAGTATAACTGGTTCGCAAAATATTCAAGAAGGGGCTGAAGGAGTATTAACAGCTACGGCAACAGACAGTGATGGTAGTATTATTAGCTATAGTTGGGTGCAAACTTCAGGCCCGATTACCGAATTTACTGCAACTGATAATTTAATAAATTATACGGCCCCTGAAGTAGAAACAAATGATGAAATTACCTTCCAAGTAACAGCAACTGATGATGATGGAGCTACAAGCTCAGCAGAATTTAGTGTTGTGGTTGAAAATTACATAAATCTTGCGCCTGTCATTACCCTCGATGCGATTGCTGATATTACTGAGTTAACGCAAGCTTCTGTCTCTGTGGTTGTTACAGACAGCGACGGGGTTATAGCAGATATTGAGTGGCAGCAGTTAAGTGGACCATCAGTAGATTTTGTGCAAAATGGCGAAACTATTACTTTCACAGCGCCAGAAGTGTCTGAAAATGCCGAGGTGATATTTCGGATCACTGCGGTAGATGATCAAGGAGCAATATCTTCAGCAAGCCTCACATTTATGATCATTCATGTTAATAAACCACCCACAGTCTCTGATATTGCTATTACTACAGAGTTTAATGAAAGTAGTGAATTTACTATAGACGCGAGTGATATTGATGGGGATGAGTTAACTATTAATTTTTCTCAGCAGTTAGCTGGGGCGAGTATCACTTTAGTTGATGCAACAACTTTTCGTTATCTTTATCAACCTGCATCAAATAGCATATCGCAAGCGCCTTTTACTGTAACTGTATCGGATGGAACTCAGAGTGCCCAAGCGACAGTGAGCGTGACAATTACAGATACTAGTGCTGCCACTGTTGTAAATGTAAGCCCTGAAGATGCAGCCTCTGCTGTGAGTGTAAATGCTCGAGTTATGTTATCGATGTCTGATGTGATGAAGTCATCGAGTTTAGTTGTTAATAGCGCCAATGGTGTATGTGAGGGAAGTGTGCAATTATCAGCTGATAATTTTGAAACTTGCTTAGCAATCGACTCATTAGAGATGACGGGACCACAAGGAAATGACAATGAATATTTTAACAATATTGAGTTTACAGCTGCTTTTAATCAAGCAACAGAATATGCGTTAAGATTAACCGAAGACTTAGTTAATTTTGCTGATACACCTGCTTTAGCCCAAGTAGTTTCTACTTTTACAACTGGAAGTAATGATTTAAAGATAACTGAGGTTGTCGCTATTCGTTTTAGCAACGACACGCCTTGGTTTGAACTTTATAACGGAACCGATAGTAGTGTTAATTTAGCTGATTACAGTGTACGAGTAAAAAGTCGTGACAGTTCTGATAATAGTATTTCGGCCGCAACAATTTTTAATTTGCCTGACCAAGTGATTGCTCCTGAGGAATATCTCATAGTTCATAGTGGTTTTGGTGATCAATTATTTTACGATACAACTGAGCAAAATAAATCTATCGCTTTTATTGGCGATATTGACTCAACGGTTCGCCCTTATTGGTTTTTGAATGGGTTTGTTGAATTACTAACGCGTGACTCGGGAAGTACTGTGGATTTTGTTCGATTTGGCAATGACACTACTGAGCCTCTGACGGCAGGACAATGGCAAACAGGATCAGCACCTGTCATTTCTAATGTAACTGGCTCAAGTATTAAAAGAGATATAGATAACACAGATACTAATTCATCATCTGATTGGCACTATAGCCAATTTACGACACCGGCGGGTGTTAATGATGTTAGCTGCGAAGATGACAGTGATGAAGATGGTATTCCTGACTGTTCAGAACTCCCTGGGTCAACTTTTTCTGGACTACCTCTGCATGCTTGGGGAGCTAGAGTTAATCAAAAAGATATCTTTATTGAAGTGGATTATATGGATAGCAGTGATGCGGGAATAATACCGCACCAAACAGCATTGGAAAAAGTGGTAAGCTCGTTCGCTGAGCAAGGCATTGTTGTTCACTTTGATGTGGGGGATTTGTACCACCAAGCAGGGGGAATATCTGTACAAGATCATGATTTAGGTGGGGGTGATCAAGTAACCTTTAGACAATATACACCTTATAACTTTAACCAAGGTGTTGAGAGTTTATTTCATTATAAAATGGCAAACTTTGACATGAGACGTAAGCCGATATTTCATTATATGTTAATGGCTAATAGTCGAAACATTGATGGCAGTGCGGGTTCTTCAGGGGTTGCTGAATTAAGTGGTAATGATTTGATGATAAGTATGGGGAATTGGGGGTTATCACTTGATAACGAAATATCTAGAAATTTAACCTTCAACTACCAAGCATCAACGATAATGCATGAGCTTGGCCATAATTTAGGTTTAGAGCATGGTGGTGATGAAAGTACAAACTATAAACCAAATCATTTGAGTATTATGAATTACCTTTATCAGTTGAGAGGGTTACCGACGATAGGGGATAATGAGGGAGATCGCTATTATTCGAGTCGCTATCGTGAGAATGCCAATTGTGCCGTACAAACTGCTGATTTGACTAATAGCCCATTTGACTCTCCTGAAAATTTTGTAATGTCTTATTCGCATGGACTCGGAAGTTCCATAGACGAAAATAATATAATAGAGGCTAATGGTTTAAGGTATCCCGGCTCTGCTGCTGTAGATTTTAATTGTAATGCTGATTTGACTGAAACTCTAAGCCAAGATACGAATGATGATACCGCCGTAACAGTGCTAAATGATGTTGATGAGTGGAGTTTGATTGAACTTCGTTTTTATACCTTGTTCTCTGGCAATCGCTTCGGTGTTCATCAGCAAGATAGCGATCAAAAAGACGTGTCGAAGCATATACAACAACGAATGATTGAAGAGCAAGCGCCACCTTTAAAACTTCTTAGTGAAATTAAAGCTGCTAGAGAAAAGCAAGGGATTAAGTAGTGAAGTATCTGGTTATATTTTTTATGTTGATATGTTGTGTTGCATGCACACCAGATGTTGAACCTCAATGGCATATGTCATCTAGATTAAATTATGATGGGCAGCCAGTAAACTGGAAATCAGACTCAGTAATTGGTTGCCAACATTGTAAAATTCAAGAGGGACGTATCGTTGAACCCGATGGGATCTCAATCATATACACTCTATACCAAAGAGGGCAATGGCGGGCTGAATATCGCGAATCACATCAAGCTAGGATTGTTTTAGGGAATAACGCACATGCACTTTTAGTTAAAAATAAAGGTTCAGGCACTATTTTATTAGAAAATAAACACAAACAAATTTCAGAGCTAGCAAAGATAGGGACCCCATTTATACTCAATATGGGGGAAGAAAGATTTACGGTGGTTATTAGTCAATTTGATGAACCTCGCTTTGGCACCGAGTTATCAGATCCTTTACCAGTTAAATTAAATTATAGTGTATTGAAAAGCCAATAGTTTTCTACTGGCTTTTCAAACATTTTAACTTCGATATTGGCTTCGATAGTTTTCAACCCATAACCGTGTGCCACCGCAAACAGCAACGGGCATAACAATTAGGTTTACGAATGGGATAGCAGTTAAAATCATGACAGCTAAACCAAAGCCATAAGATAACGTTTGCTTTTGCTTTAAGTCATTTTTCATTTCGTTAAAACTAATTTTATGGTTATCGAACGCATAGTCTTCATATTGCACTGCATACATCCAGCAAGTGAATAACACCCATAAAACTTGACCGATTACAGGTAAAATCCACAGTAAGATAAAAAAGCCTATAGCGCGCGGCAGATAATAGCAAAGTTTTGTCCATTCTCGACCTAACATACGTGGCACATCTTTCATTGTATCGAAAAGACTATCGTCATTAATTTTTTGCCCAGTGAGATAAAGTTCGACTTTTTCACTGAGTAAACCGTTAAATGGGGCTGCTATAAAGTTTGTTATAACTGTGAAGAGCATACTGTAACTAAATAAAATCACCAGCACAGCAATTGGCCACATTAGCCACTCGAGCCAGCTAAGCCATTCTGGTAATAACGAGTTCATGTAAGCAAAGCCATCGGTGAGCCAGCCATACAAAAAGAACAGCGAACTACCAAAAAGCAGAATATTGATTAATAAAGGAATAAGTACAAAACGTTTCAACCCCTTTTGGCTAATTAACTTAAAGCCAGAAAAGAAGTATTCCATACCTTGAGTGAACTGCACGAGAAAACCTCATCTTATTTCTTGTTGTTTGCAGTATAGGGTTTTGACGATATTTGAACAGCTTTTTTCCGTAACAAAGTGTTTAACTCTTTACATGGACAGTCACTTTAAGTCGGATAGGCACTCTAATAACTCTTTACATGGACAGTCACTGATTTATTGCTCTTGCGGCACAGAAAACTTTGTCTACACTTTAATTACAGCTAATGCATTTCAAATTATCAGTTCAAGGAGTGGACGATGGCTTTAGCAAGGAAGCGGCAAATCTGTTTGTCGAACACCAAATATTATCATTGTGTATCTCGTTGCGTCAGACGCGCTTACCTTTGTGGAGAAGACGCACTCACAGGCAAATCATATGAACACCGCCGAGTGTGGGTTGAACAGCGTCTGCTTTTTCTTGCAAAGGTATTTTGCATTGATGTGTGTGCTTATGCGGTGATGAGCAATCATACGCATCTTGTGCTTTATGTTGATGATAAAAAAGCAAATAGGTTATCGGATAAAGCCATCCTTTTACGCTGGTTTAAGCTCAGTAAAATGACGCCTTTAGATCAAAAAGCCCTTCATGGTGAGCCGTTAAGTGATGGTCAACAAGTCTTCTTAAATAAAGAGGTTGCAGAATATAGAAAGCGCCTTTCAAGCATTAGTTGGTTCATGCGAATGCTAAATGAATTTATTGCCAGACGTGCAAATAAAGAAGATGAATGTACTGGGCATTTTTGGGAAGGGCGCTTTAAAAGCCAAGCGCTCCTTGATGAATCAGCGCTTTTAGCCTGCATGACCTATGTTGATTTAAACCCTGTTCGTGCTAAAGCTGCGAGCACGCCGGAACAATCGGACTATACCAGTTTTAAAAAGCGATGCGAAAGCGCGAAGGAGTCAAAGCAACCTAAATTACTAGCTCGTTTTATTGGTGGCATGAGTAAGTGTAAATCAAAGGAAATACCTTTTGAGTTAAAGTCATACCTGCTACTTGTGGAGCAAACTGGGCGTTGTATCAGCGCGGATAAGCCTGGATATATAGAGCATCATTTACCTCCTATTCTAGAAAGGCTGAATTTGGAAGCTGAAAACTGGTTAACGCTAACAGCTCAGTTTGAAAACTTATTTCATGGAGCTGCAGGTCGAGTGGGTGCTATTGAAAGTTATTGTATTAAAACAGCTCGCAAGCGACGAAGTAACATTACAAATAGCCGAACTTTATTAGCGAGTTAAGTTTCTAGGTTTATTTTAACGTGATTTCAAATCGCTAGTATCTTCACGCTTTAAATTTAATTGTTTGAAATAATTAGCCCTAAAAGGCTAAAGTCAAAGCTCTATTCTCTCTGAAGCACACCCGCTAAACATAATTACAGAATAAGTTTAGTAATTTTTTTGACTCACCTTTGTATTTTTAAATTACTGCCTTCAGATTTTAAAAATACAATAGTTGTTGGTTTTAAATGACTGTTGGTTTTAAATGACTGTCCCTTTAAAAAGGCTTTACGAACTCTGAAGTAATCTCTGGTAAAAAATCTATAGGTATAAATTATTAACCTTGAATGGTGTGGTGTAGTTTAGACTTTAGTTTTTATCAACTTGGCGTTTTTTTGGTTACATACTGTTGAACTTAGAGATAGTATGTCGGTCCGAACAGTACCTATAAAATCATTATTGAAAACTACAGTAGAGGATAATGGAAATATCCGATACTATTGTTCACATAGTTAACAAAAAAGACATATAAAAATGGGAGTTTTATGCAGTTAGTCGATTTAAATCCACATGATCCTGAAGTAGTAAGCGTGTTTTCTGATATAGACCGACTCATAAACTCACTATACCCTGTTGCTACCGCTCAATCTTTAAGTGTTGAAGAGCTAGCTGAGCCTAATGTTTATGCTATAGGCTTAAAAAATGAAGATGGTATCGTTGCATGCGGCGCAATCGTTATGCAAGAAGGCAACCCTCCTTATGGTGAAATCCGCCGCTTATATGTAAAACCAAGCTACCGTGGTAAAGGGTTATCACGTCGAATTATGCAGATATTATTACATCAAGCTGGTGAGCAACTAATACCGCTTATTCGTCTTGAAACAGGTCCTAAACAAACAGAGTCAATTAGCTTATATGAAAACTTAGGTTTTAATCGTTGTGGTCCGTTTGGTAATTACAACGAAAATCCACAAAGTTTGTTTATGGAGCTTGGGCTAAATCAGTAATTTAGGTGGTAAGCTATGTTTTAGTGAGGTCATCTTTATTTATAAATTCACCTTACAACTATTGGGCTTTGTTACGCTCTTTCTGATTGCTGCTTGTGGTGATAGTTCACAGGTATCCATTACTTCTCAGAGTCGGCAACCAGACCTTATTATTAATAGTACTAAGCTCTATTTAAACTCATGCTACAGTCTTTCTGGTGTCTTCAACCATAATGGCACTATAAAAACAAAAGTTATTCTTATATTTCCTACTCGTCCTTTAAGTATTTGCGCTGATAAGCAATCGCAGCTGAATTTTGATGGCACCTATCTCACTGTAAGAATTTGCCGCACCTCTTTTGGCGCAGGAGGTTGCGGGGTTGAAAAATATCGCACAAAAGACTTCGAAAACTGGCAAGAGTACATAGGTATTACTTGGCATGATAACGAGCAATATGAAGCGTGGAGATGGTTAGGGTCAAATTCTTCAGCCGCTGATGAAATCACAAAAGTAATACCAGCCAATTAAAATCAATATGAAAAGGTAATTTACCAGTACATATATTCTACAGTGACTGTCCCTTTGAATGTGATCCTATTAAATACTATTTTCAGTGACTGTCCCTTGAAATAGGGTTTAAAAACATTCAGGGATGTTGATTAGCTTTTCACATCAAAAATCACTCGTTACGAGTAAAAATTCTTGTTGGACTTGAGTCACTATTTTTCTTTTAATGCGCGGCAACAACCCTTGCCGATTTCGGCATTACTAAAATAAAAGAGAAAGATAGATGAAAGAAACAACATCACTAGAACAAGCTCGCACGAGTTACAATGTTCGTCATTGGAGCCAAGGTTTCTTTGGTATTAATGATCAAGGTGATGTGTATGTTGCGCCAAACGCCATGCCCCAGAGCAAACCATTGCACTAATCGATATCGCACAGCAATTACAAGACAAAGGCTTAAGCTTGCCTGCGTTGGTTCGTTTTCCACAAATTTTACATCATCGTGTACATAGCTTATGTCAGGCATTTAACACGGCGATTGAAAATTATGGTTATCCGAAAGACTATTTGCTTGTTTACCCAATTAAAGTAAACCAACAGCGTGAAGTTGTTGAAGAAATTGTTGCAAGCCAAGCTGATATTGAAAAGAAACAATTGGGTCTAGAAGCGGGCAGTAAGCCTGAGCTATTAACTGTATTAGCGATGGCTGAAAAAACCAGTGCTGTTATTGTGTGTAATGGCTATAAAGACCAAGAATACATTCGTTTAGCACTGATTGGCGAAAAGCTAGGCCACAAGGTTTACATTGTTCTTGAAAAACTGTCTGAGCTAGACATGGTGCTTAGCCAAGCAAAAGAGTTAAACGTAAAGCCACGCATTGGTATTCGTGTACGTTTAGCGTCGCAAGGTAAGGGCAAGTGGCAAGCAAGTGGTGGCGAAAAATCAAAATTTGGTTTGTCGGCATCGCAAGTACTCAGTGTGGTTAATCGCTTAAAAGCGTCTGATCAACTTGATCTGATCCAACTTGTACACTTTCACCTTGGCTCGCAAATGGCAAACATCCGCGATGTTCGTTTAGGTGTGAGTGAAGCTGCGCGTTTTTACTGTGAGTTACGTAAATTAGGTGCACAAATCGATTGCTTAGATGTGGGTGGCGGTTTAGCGGTAGATTATGACGGTACTCGTAGCCAGTCACATAACTCAATGAACTACAGCCTAAGTGAATACGCTAATAACATCGTATACACCATTGGTGATACCTGTAAGTTATATGAGCAGCCAATGCCGCGCATTATTTCTGAGTCAGGTCGTGCGTTAACAGCGCACCATGCTGTATTGATTTCGAATGTTATCGGCACCGAAAGCTATGTACCTGAAGACATTCAAGCGCCAGCCGCTGATGCACCACTATTATTAAAAAACATGTGGACATCATGGCAGCAGTTAAGTGATGACAATGACGACCGTGCATTAATCGAAATCTATCACGATAGCCAAGGTGATTTAGCCGAAGCACATAATCAATTTGCACTTGGTTTGTTAGATTTAACAGAGCGAGCATGGGCGGAGCAAGTTAACTTACGCGTATGTTATGAACTTAACAAACATATGGATAACAAAAACCGTTTTCATCGCCCGATTATTGATGAATTAAATGCGCGTTTAGCAGATAAGTTTTTTGTGAACTTTTCATTGTTCCAGTCATTACCGGATGCATGGGGTATTGACCAAGTGTTTCCTGTTCTACCATTAAGTGGTTTAACAGAAGCACCACAAAAACGCGCCGTGTTACTTGATATTACCTGCGACTCAGATGGTGCTATGGAGCATTATGTAGACGGTCAAGGTATTGAAAGCACATTACCTGTGCCAGCTTTTAGCGAAGAAAAACCATATTTAATGGGCTTTTTCTTAGTGGGTGCTTATCAGGAGATTTTAGGTGATATGCATAACTTATTTGGCGACACACACAGTGCAATTATAAAAATGGATGAGCAAGGTCAGGCGCAAATCACTGAAGTTAACGAAGGTGATACCGTTGCAGACATGATGCGTTACGTACATTTAGATGTAGAAAGCTTCCAGCAATCTTACGCCCAGCTGGTGGCTGCTAAATTGCCAGAAACTGAGCAGCAAAGCGTTTTAGATGAGCTGCAAACTGGCTTAAATGGTTACACTTATTTAGAAGAGTTATAAGCAATGTCGACATTGTTTGACCACACAGATCATTCATTATATTCAAACGGCATGACGTTTTTACGTCAGCCGATGGTGCAAAACATCACTGCAATCGATGCGGATGTAGTGGTGCTAGGTTTACCCTTTGATTTGGCGACCTCAGGTCGCCCTGGTGCACGTTTAGGGTCTGACGCAATTCGTCGAGCTTCAGTGCACCTGGCATGGGAAGAAACCAAGTACCCATGGACGTTTCCGTTGTTTGAGCGTTTAAAATTAGCTGATGCGGGTGATTTTACTTACCCAGTAGGCGACCCAGAATATTTTACCGCGCAGTTAGAATTAGCCGCTGAGCAAATTCTTCGTCAAGGTAAAACATTATTAGGTTTAGGTGGCGACCACTTTGTGACTTTGCCGCTACTGCGTGCCCATGCTAAGCAATATGGTAAGATGGCATTAGTGCATTTTGATGCCCATACAGATACTTACAGCAATGGCTCTCGCTATGATCACGGTACCATGTTTTATCATGCGCCGATGGAAGGGCTTATTGATGTTGATCACAGTATTCAAATCGGTATTCGTACTGATTTTGATCAAAGCAAACATGAGTTTGCAGTGATTGATGCAATGGCAGCTAATGATTTGCCTGCACAAGATATCGCAGAGCAAATTAAAGCACGTGTGGGTGACTTACCTGTGTATCTAACCTTTGATATTGACTGCCTTGATCCCGCATTCGCTCCAGGGACAGGCACTCCAGTATGTGGTGGCTTAACCAGCGATAAAGTACTCAAAGTACTTCGTGCATTGAAAGGCATTAATATGGTCGGTATGGATGTGGTTGAAGTATCTCCATCCTATGATCAAAGTGAACTAACAGCGATTGCTGCAGCGACCATTGCCAATGAGTTATTACACTTATGGACTTTGAAGCATAAATACTAAATGAGAGAGACAAAGAGCGCCATTAGGCGCTCTTTTTTTTGATATTAAATTAAGCAATTAAGCGCTTCGAACATCAACCTTTAATTTAAGCTTTTGCCCAGGTTGAATGTATTTTTGCCCAGCTAATGAGTTCCATTTAATAATATCTTCTACAGACACATTAAACTTAGCAGCAATGCGCGCTAACGAGTCACCACGACGAACTTTATAGGTAATGGTGCGCTCTTTGATTTGTGTAGCAGCAAGTTGTGATTTTTCTTGCTTATACACAGTTAGCTTTTGACCAACACGCAGTACCGCGTCTTTTTTCAGCTTATTCCATGTTGCAAGTTCAGCTATGGTGACATCGTACTCACGGCTGATATCCCACAGTGTATCGCCACTAGCCACTTTATGGCTAAGTTTTTTACGTGTTGCTTTATTAGCTGCCATACGCACTGACTTTGGTAAATGCTGGCTATTAATCTCACCATCGCTTAGTGGCACAAGTAATTGCTGACCAACACGAATAGTATTCGATGAAAGCTTATTCAGTGTTTTAATCGCGTTTGTGCTTGTCGAAAACTTCTTCGCAATCACAGATAAACTGTCACCGCGTGCAACAATATATTGCTGCCAGCGTAGGCGGTCTTTTTGCTCTGTTTTAGCTAACTTGTCAGTAAACGCTTCAACTTTATCAGATGGTAATAATAAAAAGTGTGGACCATTAGGATCCGTCGCCCAGCGATTAAAACCTGGGTTTAAACGATACAGCTCTGTTAAGCTAATACCTGCCATGTCAGCGGCAAGTGCTAGGTCTATTTGGCTTCCTACATTAACTGCTTCAACGACTTGAGCATTAATAATTGGCTGCCACTTAACACCAAATTCGTCACTGCGTTTTACTAGATCAGACAGCGCTAACAGCTTAGGTACGTAGGCTGTGGTTTCTCTTGGTAAATCAAGTGACCAAAAATCCGTTGGTAAATGCTTTTTACGGTTCTTTTTAATGGCACGCAGTAAACGACCTTCACCTGAGTTATAGGCTGCAATGGCATTTAGCCAATCGCCTTCTAAGGTTTTGTGTAAATATGATAAGTAATCAAGCGCTGCACGGGTCGATTGCACAATGTCACGGCGACCGTCATACCACCAGTTTTGTTTTAAATCGAAACGCTCACCGGTTTGTGGCATAAATTGCCAGATGCCAGAAGCACTGCGATGTGAATAACCAAATGGGTCAAACGCACTTTCTACAATAGGTAAAAGTGCAATTTCGATTGGCATTTGACGCTTTTCGACTTCTTCTACAATAAAGTATAGGTAAGGCTCAGCTCGCTTAGAGATACGATCTAAATAGGCCTGATGACGCGCATAATAGTTACGCTCAGCAACAACTGGGCGGTTTTGTGGCACATCAATCGAAAGCTGATAGCGAATACGTTCCCATACATCATCAAATACAGGAGGCGGCTCATCAATATCGGTTAATTGTTGATATTGAGCGTTGATCATCAATGCATCATTGATATCGCTCGGACTTGCGCCGTCTAATTGTTGCTCAACATTATTGCTCGCAACATCTGTACTTGCTGAATCAGAAGCTGTCAATTGACAGCCACTTAAAATCAGCGCAAGTGATAAAACTAAAGGAGACTTATACATATATACCCATACATCAGGTAAAAAAACTCGGCGAATATTACCTGCTCTGAGAACATATTGCCACTTTATGACCAGTTTATGTCAGCTTATTATTGCAAGATGCTGATCTAAATATACAAAATTGTAACTACCGGCGTTTACATTTTTTAAAAATTATCTTTCCAGGCTCTGAGACCTGCAAAGCGTTGCCAAGGTTCATTCAGATCCAAATTAATTTTTAGCTCATTTGGCAGCTCATCGGTGATTGTTGCTATATTGCTACGTAAAAATGGATTTATTTGTTTTTCCACGCCTAACTTGGTTGGCAAACTTATTTTGTCGTTGGCGCGCAGCGCATCAACTTCATCACTGTAGCTGAGTAAGTACTCATTGTTTGGTTCAACGGCTTTTGCGAAGGCTAAGTTGGCTTGCGTGTACTCATGAGTGCAGTAGATTTTACACTCATCTGGCAGGGCTCTTAGTTTACATAACGAGTGCCACATTTGTTCTGCGCTGCCTTCAAATAATCGTCCGCAGCCAGCACTGAATAAGGTGTCGCCAGTAAAACTTAATTCGTCGTTAATGTAACAAATATGGTCTAGGGTATGACCAGGTGTTGCAAGCACGGTAAAGGTGTAATCATACACAGTGACTTTATCCGCTTCTGATACGCCATGAGTAATAGCTTTAAAAGGGCTATGTCTTGGCCCATAAACCGGAATATCACGAAATTCCTTAACCAGTGCAGCCACACCATCGGTATGATCATAATGGTGATGAGTAATCAAAATACCGCTAAGTGTTAAGTTATGCTCGCTCAGATAGTTTAAAACAGGCTCTGCTTGACCGGGGTCGACGACCCAGGCTGTTTGCTCAGCTTCATTGCTGATGCACCAGATGTAATTATCAGAAAAGGCTTTAATTGCTTTAACTTGCACCATGTTTAATTGCTCTATAAAGTGACAGTTAACACACAGTATAACGAGCTCAGAAAATGAAACCAGCCCTTAGTTTTCAAGAAGGTCCTAAGCCATACACTTGGCAGCAGTTCCCTCATGGTGACTATTTACGTGCTGAAATTGAACGTAAGCTAACACCATGGTTGCCTCGCATGTTTGGCTATCACATGCTCAAACTTGGTAATTTAAGTGGTGAGCTGGCAACCAGTGAAAGTCCTATAAAGCATCAAGTTTGTGTCGCAGAGCAGGGGTTATTTACCGGTGTTATTGCTGATGTAGACGAGCTACCTTTTTATGAGCACAGTGTTGATGCTTGCATATTATCGCATTGCTTAGAATATCATTCTGATCCACACCATATCTTACGCGAAGCACACCGTACTTTAATTCCCGGTGGCTATCTGGTGATCACGGGCTTTAACCCGTTTAGCTTGTGTGGCTTGGCGCAGCTTTTACCTTTTAGTCGCCAAAAGTTACCTTGGACAGGGCGCTTTTTTACGCCATCACGAGTAAAAGACTGGTTGAATCTATTAGGCTTTGAGATTATTTCGGACGAGCGATTTATCCATTCATCGCTTGCAAGAGGCAACCGTTTGTCACGTTTTGCTGCGTGGCGCAGTTTTGGTCAACAATATTTAAAGCCAATGGGCAGTGTGTATATGCTGGTGGCTCGAAAACGTGTGATCCCGCTGACACCAATTAAACCTAAATGGCATGCAAGACCACAATTTTCGCCGGTAAAAGGAGCAGGGCTCAGGCAAACATCAAAGCAGCACTGTGAGCGGGATAGCTAAATAGTGTTGTTGAGTATCCGTTTTGCTTGGGTACTGGCCTGCACGAATATTTAATTGAATAGAAGGGTGCAACAGCTTTGGTACTGCTAATGTTGCATCGCGGCCTTCCCGAGTTTCAATAAAACGTTGCTTATCGCCTTTTAAATGAATGTTTTGCTCGCGCTGCTCTTTCACTGTGGTTTTGTTCGCCAGCGGGCGCCCATCAGGTTGGTAGTCATGACACATCCAAAGTACGGTATCGTCAGGAAACGCTAAAATTCGCTGTAGTGAGTCATATAACTCACCGGCACTGCCTCCTGGGAAATCACAGCGGGCTGTGCCACTGTCTGGCATAAAGAAGGTGTCACCAACAAATACATTGCCATCAATGTGAAAACACACGCTGTCAGGGGTATGGCCCGGTGTGGCAATCACATCTACCGTGTAATCACCTAACTGAAATTGTGCTTTATCAGCAAATAAAGCATCAAAAGGTTCACCATTACATGGCATATCAAGATTATAAAGTTGGCTAAAGTGCTGTTGCACTTGTGTGATCCCTTCACCCGTGCCGAGTTTACAAGGGTGTGTGTCTTGTAATTGCTGCTTTATGTAACTTGCTGCGGTGATATGGTCAGCATGTGCATGAGTTTCAAGAAGCCATTGTAGTGTCAGCTGCTCAGTCTTTATATAGTTGATGATCTCATTGGCGGTGGTAAAACTTAACTCACCACTTGGCATATCAAAATCAGCTGGCGCATCAATCAGCAAGCACTGTTTAGTGTTTTCGCAACTGACTAAGTAACAGAGGGTGGCGCTTTGTTGATGAAAAAAAGAGTGAATGCGCAGAGCCATAGTGAATCCTTTATATTTTGTTATAGCCAAATCTTATAACATATAACAAAAATATAAAACGACCTGCGCCAAGTTTATTTCAAGGGACTTTTAATTACCGTCGTAACCAGTATCTTCAAGTAATTGATCGCTACCAGCTGCTTCACGGGCAAGATCGTCAACAATCTCATTGTATTTATTACCGCTATGGCCTTTTACCCAACGCCATTCTACCTCGTGTTGTTGGCAGGCAGCATCGAGTCTTTTCCATAAATCGACATTCTTAACTGGTTTTTTAGCAGCGGTTTTCCAGCCGCGCTTTTTCCAATTTTCAACCCAGGACTCAATACCTTGTTTCACATACTGGCTATCGGTCGTCAGAATGACGTGACAAGAGCGGGTGAGAGTTTCTAGTGCAACGATAGCTGCGAGCATTTCCATCCGATTATTTGTTGTTAGGGTGTAGCCTTGACTTAACTGCTTTTCGTGGCCGTTGTATCGCATCACGATGCCATACCCACCAGGCCCTGGATTTCCTAAACATGATCCATCGGTGTAAATCTCTACGGTTTTCTGCACTGTTTTACCTTGATATTGTGTACAATAAAGTGAATATAGAAAGATACCAGAGTCAGGCTTAAGACGATATGGCACATAGACAAATAGTTTTAGATACAGAAACCACGGGTATTGACCCAAAGCAAGGCCACCGCATTATTGAAATCGGTTGTGTTGAACTTGTAAATCGCCGTCTTACTGGCAACAACTTCCATGTGTACATCAATCCACAACGTGAAATAGAAGAAGAAGCAATAGACGTACACGGTATCACTAACGAATTTTTGCGTGATAAACCCCTGTACCACCAAATTGCCCATGAGTTTTTAGAGTATATTCGTGGTGCTGAGCTTGTTATTCATAACGCAGCGTTCGATATCGGCCACATGGACAATGAGTTTGCATTGTTAAATCAAGGTTTTCCGAATACTGCCGATGTATGTAGTGTACTTGATACGTTAAAGATGGCGCGTGACTTGCACCCAGGTCAAAAGAATAACCTTGATGCACTTTGCCGTCGTTACGATATTGATAACTCAAAGCGTACTTTACACGGCGCTTTACTGGATTCTGAGATCTTAGCCGATGTTTACCTGTCGATGACGGGAGGGCAAGTAAAGCTGAATCTTAATCAAAATAAAGATGAAGGCTCAACTCAACAAGCTGGTGGTATTCGCCGACTAAGTGCTGATAGAGCACCACTTGTAGTATTAAGAGCAACAGAACAAGAGCACGCCGCTCACGAAGAGCGTTTAGACTTGGTTGCAAAGGGTGGCCAATGCCTATGGCGTGCAGAATAAGGTAATAAAATGAGAAAACAACTACTAGCAGGATTAGTGTGTTTAATTCCCTTCACGGGATTTGCCAATGAGCAAAATAAAATAACCCCATTAGAACGTGATGGGGTGCAAAATGAAATTCCCCTGCTAGAGAACCGTTTTCGTATCGATCACAAAATCGATAAAGTAACTTTACTCTTCTTTCGTAAGCGCGGTGCCCCTGCCGTTGTGTTAGTTCGCCCTGACGGCACTAAGTATTATGCAACTGACTCAGTTAATAATGATGACCTCGACTGGTATGATGAATTGAGCTATGACTTGGTAACGATAAGCAACCCAATGCCAGGCCCTTGGCAAGTGGTCGGCAGTATCTTGCCTGATAGCCGTATTATGGTGCTGGGTGAAATAGAGCTTAATGTTGATCCACTCCCGCCCATGCTGTTTCGTGGCGAAACAGTAAAACTAACGGGCCGCGTATTAAATGACGGTGAGCCAATAGAAGTTGGTCAGTTTAGAGATGTGATCAGTTTGCACGTTGATTTTGTCAGCACTAATAATAGTGATTACGCAAACTTTGGTGCAGGTACGCAAAGTGTTACTGACTTTAAAGATGATGGCCGTGGCTTTGATGAGCGTCCGCTTGATGGTGTGTTTACCGGTGAGTTTAAACTGGTCTTTCCGGCAGGTGAGTGGCAGCCAGAGCTATATATAGAAACACCTATACTAAAGCGTACCGTGGTGCAAAAACCGATAGTCGTGCATGAGCCGCCTTTTGATTATGAAATAGCCCTTGCTGAGCAAGATGAAGATGACCACATTTTAACAATCACCTTAAACCCTGAAATCGTCAAACCAGAAACTGTGCTCATTCAAGGGAAAATTTATTACCCTAATAATGAAGAGCAAATGTTCTCTTTAGATGCTGATAAATCGCAAACACGGGAACTGGCCATTAAAAATTATGATTGGGGACGATACAGTGTTGAGCTCTCTGTATTTGGTAGCAACATAAATGACCGTGAATTTATGGCGACGTTACCGACGTATAAATTTGAAATTGAGCGACCAATTGAAGCTGTACCAGAAATTGTTCGCCCAGAAATTGATTTAGAAGCGCAAGCAGAGCAACAACGAATTATTGAAGAAGAACAAAAAGCGTCCACCATGCTGATGGTGACCTTAATTGTTGTTGGAAATTTAACCGTACTTTTATTAGGTTGGCTGGCAATTAGAATTTTTGTTCAGAAGAAACCGCTGAAATTTAAAATTTCTTTACCGTTTTTAAAGAAAAAAAATCAAACCGAAAATGATGAGCAAGCAACGAATGAAAATGAAGTTGGCAAAAACGGCTCAAAAAATGATAAATCAGGTGAAATTTTAAACCTTTCGATGTCAGATGACTAAAAAACCTGTAAAAATACAAAAAACCCCTTGACGAACTAGAGGGTGATTCGTATTATTCACGCCGCTGTCAGGGGAGACTCAGTCAGCAACGAAAATGTGGAGTGGTAGTTCAGTTGGTTAGAATACCGGCCTGTCACGCCGGGGGTCGCGGGTTCGAGTCCCGTCCACTCCGCCAATTTTCGACAATTTGTAAGTATGCGCTGGAGTGGTAGTTCAGTTGGTTAGAATACCGGCCTGTCACGCCGGGGGTCGCGGGTTCGAGTCCCGTCCACTCCGCCAATTACTTGCACAACTTATGGTTGTAAAACATTTTCCTTTGCGGAGTGGTAGTTCAGTTGGTTAGAATACCGGCCTGTCACGCCGGGGGTCGCGGGTTCGAGTCCCGTCCACTCCGCCAATAGGAAAAATAAATAGCATTAAATACTGCGGAGTGGTAGTTCAGTTGGTTAGAATACCGGCCTGTCACGCCGGGGGTCGCGGGTTCGAGTCCCGTCCACTCCGCCACTATTTAAACGCTATTTAATTACAAAATTTGTATCGCGGAGTGGTAGTTCAGTTGGTTAGAATACCGGCCTGTCACGCCGGGGGTCGCGGGTTCGAGTCCCGTCCACTCCGCCAACAAATTAAGTAATAACAATGATATCTCTGCGGAGTGGTAGTTCAGTTGGTTAGAATACCGGCCTGTCACGCCGGGGGTCGCGGGTTCGAGTCCCGTCCACTCCGCCATTTGATATCATAAACAAATTAAGTGCATTACCCCATGCACATACCACTGCGGAGTGGTAGTTCAGTTGGTTAGAATACCGGCCTGTCACGCCGGGGGTCGCGGGTTCGAGTCCCGTCCACTCCGCCATTTGTTTTCCTCAAGCAAATGATTATATAAGTCTTTACACTACGCCTTAGTATTTCCTTATACTGAAAACGTATCTCGTATCTCGTATCTCGTATCTCGTATCTCGTATCTCGTATCTCGTATCTCGTATCTCGTATCTCGTATCTCGTATCTCGTAAATTTCTTCCTATCTTGCTAATATTCTTCATTATTCCTATTTATTCAGCTTTTTATATCTGCATGAATAGCAAAGAATGGCGGCTCCACAACAAAAAGGAAATGCGTTATGAGTACATTCGGAACACAACTAAAACACTATCGCAGTGAGCTAAAACTAAGCCAACCAGAATTTGCTGAGCAAGTTGGAATAGAGCAAAGCTACCTTTCAAAACTTGAGAACGATAAATCAGTGCCTTCAAACGACACATTTCGTTCAATATTAACGGCGCTCAATCTAACAATTTGCGACTTTATGGAGCCATTAAAACATTCTGTAGATAAAGCGAGATTGATTAATGTGCCTGACATTGAAGCTTGGTGTAAGCAACAAAGTAATAAGCAATTCATTAAACAGCGCTCATTAATCTATATTGCGATACTGTTAAGTGCGCTAGGCTGTGCCATGTTTTATTTAGGGCATCAAGAAAAGCTATTCAATACAACGTTCTATGAGTACAAATCATATGGTGTAGTGAAAGATAATGAACCAGATGGCATTTTTCATGATTGGCGAACGCTACTTGTAGAACAAAGCCGCAAGAAAATAGATGCTAAACGTCGAGAAATGATTAGCAGGCATGATTTTAAATTTATTATTTCAGCGGACTATAAAGGTATTTCGTTTGTAGAATCTGGCGAGCAAGGCAGGCGCTTATATAGCCTTACTTCAAAAACACCTATTATCAAGCCCCATAAAGGTCATGTGTGGCTTGAGTTTATAGGTATCTTATTGCTTGTAGTTGGTGCAGGTCTCATCACATTTGAGAGTAAACTGACAAGAGTGCATTAATGAGTTGTAGAACCTGACGCGTGTTAGCTGGCGTCAGGATCACGAGGAATTAAATGTGCAAATTGCTGCTGGTGGATTTGTTCATATAGGGTAGCTGCATAGCTTTGCGCATCATGTAATCTACGCGTACTGATGTGTTTTCTAAGATCATCAAGTGCAGCCGTTGCAGGTTCATAACCTTGGCTACTTGCCAGGCTTAGCCACACCGCGCCATGAAAAACACTGTGCGGAACACCTTGTCCTTTGATGAAAAACAGCCCCATATAAAATTGCGCTCTATGGTTACCCGCCATAGCTGCTAAGCGCATCCATTTGGCAGCAAGGGGAGGCTGTTCATTTTTTAAATAATACAAAGCTTTGTTTAGTACGTTTTCAACAGATTGAGTACTTTTATCTGGCGCCGACCCTTTATCGGGTTGGGTAATAAAGGCAAGTACATTATCAAGCTGTTGCTCTAAATCTAAGCCTACTGGCGAATTATCAGACATAGTTTAGTTATTTTCTTGAAATAAAAGACCTTATTAGTTTAGAACATTGCAAGGTAAAATGTCCTCTTATTGAGATAAAATATGATAAAATTAGCCAATTAATCTCAACTTAAAGTTCAACATGTTCGAAAGACTTTTCAAAATCACTGAAAACAACACCTCTGTGCGCCGCGAGACTATTGCTGGCATCACTACATTCATTACCATGGTTTACATTGTATTTGTTAACCCTGCCATGCTAGCAGAAGCGGGAATGGACCAAGGTGCGGCATTCGTAGCAACCTGTATTGCTGCTGCAATTGGCTGTTTTATCATGGGTTTATGGGCAAACTACCCATTAGCACTGGCTCCGGGTATGGGCTTGAACGCCTTCTTCACTTATGGTGTTGTTTTGGGCATGGGCTACACTTGGCAAGCTGCATTAGGTGCAGTTTTTATGTCTGGTTGTATCTTTTTATTCTTAAGCCTATTTAAGGTGAGAGAGTGGATCATAGACGCTATTCCACTGGTATTAAAGCGAGCCATTGCCACGGGTATCGGTGCTTTCTTAGCGCTTATTGCATTGAAAAACGCCGGGATTATCGTAGCAAGCCCTGCAACCTTAGTGCAGTTAGGCGATATCACAGCCCCAGGTCCACTACTTGCGATTTTTAGCTTTTTTGTTATTGCAGCACTGTTATATCGCGATGTGAAAAGCGGCGTACTTATCAGTATTTTATTAGTAACCGCAATTGCGCTTGGTTTAGACCTTGTGGAGTATCAAGGAATTATTTCAATGCCGCCTTCAATTGCACCAACCTTTATGCAATTGGATTTTGCAGCAGCATTCGAAATCTCAATGCTAACAGTGGTATTTGCGTTCTTATTTGTTGATTTGTTTGATACTTCAGGCACTTTAGTTGCTGTAACGCAAAAAGCAGGTATTGCTGATGAACAAGGTAAAATGCCTCGTTTAGGTCGTGCATTAAGCGCTGACAGCACAGCTACCATTGCAGGCTCAATGCTTGGTACGTCAACAACAACGTCTTACATTGAATCAGTAGCAGGTGTGTCTGTGGGCGACCGTACAGGTCTAACTGCTGTTGTTGTAGGCATTTGTTTCTTGTTAATGATGTTCTTTGCGCCACTTGCTGGCATGATCCCAGCTTATGCAACGGCAGGTGCAATTTTATATGTAGCTGTATTAATGATGCAAAACTTAAAGCTGGTAAATTGGGATGATATGACAGATGCCATTCCAGTGAGCGTAGTATTATTAATGACGCCGTTAACTTTCTCGATTGCTCACGGTATTGCGCTTGGTTTTATTTCTTATACTGCAGTGAAGTTGGTATGTGGTAAAAAAGATGAAATCAGTATTAGTGTGTGGGTATTAACAGCGCTGTTTATTGTTAAGTTTGCGTTTTTATCTTAATTTTCACAAAGCAAAGAAAAAGTGGTTTACCACTTTTTCTTTGGTGCGAATAACACGTCTAAATCGTCCTGCTCTTGTTCTGCTTTCTTCTTTAGTGACGTCGCATTTGATGCTTTCAACTCAGAGCTAATCGTTTCTAAATAACCTTCAACTTCTTGTCTTTTCGAGTTTACATATTCATCGCTATAGCTAACTGAGTTAAGCGTTGCCAGTGCTTTTTCGAAATACTGTCTGGCAGAGCCCACCATATTTGCTGAGCGAGCTGAAAGCCCACGCTTAATTTGGCTTTCTACGTTGATTCGAAGTTGTAGTTTTTCAAGGCGTTTATCTTCGGCAACAAATATTTGACTCTCGATTTTACCTTTACTATGTTCAGAGCGTAGCACTGCCCTAAGTTTTTTTATTCCTTGAATTAAAGAAATAAGCTGCTTATCGTTGTCTGGTAACACTAATGAGTCGCTATTATTTGCCTCAATTGGACCCCCTAAACGCTGTTTAGCTTCATTTAAGCGACTTTTGAGTTCCTTAGAACTTGGAGAGAGTTGTACCATACTTGCAAGCGCATCATATATACGGCGCTGAATAATACGTAGAATATTCTCAGACATGGGAATATTGGCACTGTTAAGCAGCACGTCTTCTGCCTCTTCAATGATTTTCTTTTGTTTAGTTAACTCTTTGCGGCGCTCTGCTTCTTGTTTTTCTTTGTGTTGTTGCACAGCACTGACCCATAATGCGATCACAATTAATGCAACAATGAGCATGATGATGATAGAAACAATCATTACTAAATCTCAGTTTTAACTATCTAATTTTTTTATATTACCTTAAAAAGATTAGATCTGAACAGTTTTGCGGTAGTTATCTCGAATAAACTTATTAAGTTTACTACTTTATAATGAGTATAGCGCTAAACTAACATCTTTATTGAATATTTTGCGAGTAAACACGGCTACCGAGCATTAATTTAATGTGTTAGCCTTAGAAACAATCGATATAAATGTATAGCGCGATGAAATATCGCTTGGCATTGCGCTTTGCAGCCTTTATAAATAAACAATAACAACGTTTACAATGCAGCCATGAAACTACAACAACTCAGATATATAGTCGAAGTCCAAAATCATAAACTGAATGTCTCAGCGACAGCCGAAAGTTTATTTACCTCGCAACCGGGGATCTCGAAACAAGTTCGTATGCTTGAAGACGAACTGGGCGTACAGATCTTTGGCCGTAGTGGCAAACACCTTACCCATGTAACCAGTGCCGGTAACGAAATAATTAATATTTCGCGAGAGATATTGTCGAAAGTTGAAGGTATTAAAGCGGTTGCTAATGAGCATACTTTGCCTGATCAAGGTAAACTTAACATTGCGACTACTCATACTCAGGCTCGTTACGCATTACCGAATGTTATTCAAGGCTTTATGAAAAAGTACCCGGCAGTTTCTCTGCATATGCATCAAGGAACGCCACAGCAAATTTCTGATGCGGCAGCACGCGGTGATGCTGACTTTGCCATTGCGACTGAGGCACTACATTTATACTCTGATTTAGTTATGTTGCCGTGCTATCACTGGAATCGCAGTATTGTTGTGGCAAAAACACACCCGCTTGCGCAAAAGGCTGATAACTTAACGGTTGCCGATGTGGCTAAATACCCACTGATAACTTATGTGTTTGGTTTTACTGGTCGTTCTGAATTAGATAAAGCCTTCAATGCTCATGGCCTTGAGCCGCATATTGTTTTTACTGCAACGGACGCTGATGTCATTAAAACTTATGTTCGTTTAGGGCTAGGTGTGGGTGTTGTGGCGTCTATGGCGATTGATCAAATAACAGATACTGATTTAGTCTGTATTGATGCAAGTCACTTATTTGAAGCGAGCACCACTAAAATTGGTTTTCGAAAAGGCAGCTTCTTGCGTAGCTACATGTATGATTTTATTGAGCGTTTTGCCCCGCACTTAACGAAAGAGCTGGTTGAACGAGCAAGTTTATTACGTAACCAAGAAGATGTTGATAAACTCTTCGAAAACATTGAGTTACCAGTAAAATAGAGATAAGAAAGCCGCTTTAAAGCGGCTTTTTTTTATGCTGAAAGCGTGCTGTAAATTAACACTCGATGATGTTAACCGCTAAGCCACCGCGAGCGGTTTCTTTGTATTTCGTTTTCATATCATTACCTGTATCGAGCATGGTTTTAATGACCTTATCAAGGGTTACTTTTTGCTCTCCAGAACCACGCATAGCAAGGCGTGACGCATTGATTGCTTTAATTGAGCCCATTGCATTACGTTCAATACATGGTACTTGTACAAGACCGCCAACAGGGTCACAAGTTAGACCTAGGTTGTGCTCCATGCCGATTTCAGCGGCGTTTTCAACCTGTACAACATTACCACCCATAATTTCAGTTAGTGCACCCGCTGCCATTGAGCAAGCAACGCCCACTTCACCTTGGCAACCAACTTCAGCACCCGAAATTGACGCATTCTTTTTATATAAAATACCAATTGCTGCCGCCGTTAATAAGTAACGTGTTGCAATATCACGGTCTACTTCTTTAATGAAAGTGTGATAATACATTAATACTGCTGGCAAAATACCTGCAGCACCATTGGTTGGTGCGGTAACAACACGGCCGCCAGCAGCGTTCTCTTCGTTTACAGCAAGGGCAAATAAATCAACCCAGTCCATCGCACGTAATGGGTCGTTGTTTACTTCAATATTTAATTTAAGGTGTAAACTAGGGGCACGGCGCTTTACTTTTAATCCGCCTGGTAAAATCCCTTCTGTACGCATACCACGCTCAATACAGGCTTTCATTACTTGCCAAATATTAAACAGCTCATCCTTGATGTCTTTTTCGCTGCGCAGGGTTTTTTCGTTATGCATCATAAGTGTTGATACACTAAACCCTGATTCACGGCATAGCTCTAATAACTCTTTAGCTGTGTTAAACGGATAAGGCGCTGGGTTTTCTTCGCGAATTTCGAGTGCTTTTTGTTTTTCGTTCTCGAACTCTTCATCACTGACGATAAAGCCGCCACCGATTGAGTAATACACTTTGCTGAATAACTTTTCGCCATTTTGGCTAGCAATGATTTCCATTGCATTTGAGTGTTTTGGTAGAGTTTTACGACGATGAAATACAATCGCACCTTGCTTAGGGAAATTGGCTTTATGGCTTTGGTTTAAATAAATAACCTGCTCTTTTTCGATTTTTGCGAGGATATCGTCGACTAAATCAGCATCAATGGTTTCTGGATCATAACCGGCAAGGCCTAAGATCACAGCTTTACCAGAGCCATGGCCAATACCTGTTTGACCGAGTGAGCCAAATAGCTCAACTTTAATATCGGTGACGTTTGCAAGTAAGTTTTTTTCTTCTAGTTCGTTTACAAATAAACGCGAAGCGCGCATCGGGCCAACTGTGTGAGATGACGATGGATCAATACCAATACTAAACATATCGAATGCACTGATCATAATTTGCTACTCATTTTTCTATTAACGGCATACTACCTGCCTTTGAACGGTCCCACATGATAACGTTTAAACGTGTCTGTGTAACCCTAAAAGCAGGATAATTAAACTGGTAGGGCGAGCTGCTTGATAAAGTTATTAATAATGCTTGCTGTTGCTCCCCAAAGCAGACCATGGGGGGTCATCAAGCCTTGCAAAGTAATGGTTTTACCATTTCGCTCAAAGGGGAGGGGTTGCCAATTTTGTTGATTACTTAAATAAGATAAGGGTAGTAAAAAACTGGCAGCAACTTCGTTGGGATCTGCTTGCCATGTTGTGCCCTCACTAAGGACACACACAAAAGGTTCAATAGTGAAACCGGTTAGAGTCGCGTATTGATGTAATTTACCGTGGACAGTCACTTGGTGTGTGCCAATATTAAGCTCTTCATTGAGCTCTCGAAGAGCGGTGTGCAGCAAAGTGTCATCTTGTTCTTCATACTTTCCACCCGGTAAGCAAATCTCCCCCGGGTGATGAAGTAAATAACTAGGTCGCTTGCACAATAACAAATGCGCTTCGTCGTTAACATCAAGCAGAGGTAACATTACGGCACTGGCACGCTTTTCGGCATTAAAGCGAATGCTAGCTGGGCGCTCTGTGGTTTGACTTAAACTAAAACGGGCAATTATTTGCTGGCTATTCAAGGTGGTTACTTCAACTTTTACTTTAATAAAGGCAGTATTTTATTTACTTTATCGTAAGTTTCTTGGTACTCCAAGTCGACCTTTGAATCAACCACAATGCCACCGCCAGCCCAGCAATAGATTGCACCTTTGTGACACACTAAAGTACGGATTGTGATACTGGTATCCATCTTGCCACAGGCACTCAAGTAGCCAATTGAGCCGCAGTACACACTACGACGATGCGGCTCGAGCTCTTCTATAATTTCCATAGCGCGAATCTTCGGCGCTCCGGTAATTGAACCACCCGGGAAAGCGGCATGAATTTGGTCAACGGCATCTTTGCCATCCGCTAATTCTGCGCGCACAGTACTTACTAAATGATGCACAGCCGGAAAGCTTTCAATGGCAAATAACGAGGGAACGGTGACGCTACCTGGGCGAGCCACTTTGCCTAAATCGTTGCGTAGCAGATCAACAATCATGACATTTTCTGCGCGGTCTTTTTCAGATTGTTGTAAACGGATTGCTTGCGCTTGGTCTTGTTCAGAGTCAGCCAAACGAGGGAGGGTTCCTTTAATTGGCTTGGTTTCTATTTGGCCCTGATTAATAGCAATAAAACGCTCAGGGGAGATAGATAAAATAGCGCCATCAGGGTGATTTATATAGCTTGAAAACGGTGCTTTATTCGCTTCTCGAAGTTGTTTATAGGCTTGCCATGTTGAACCAGAAAACTCAGCTTTAAAACGCTGTGCAAGGTTGATCTGATAGCAGTCACCACTTTTTAAATAAGCTTGAATTTTCTCGAACTTTTCGCTGTAGCTGGCTTTACTCATGTTTGATTGCCAGTCGCTTTGTAGCGCGAACTCTGCACTTGCTGGTGTTTCGTTTAGGTGCTGCCGGTATAGCGCTAAGCGATTATGATTTGGCTGACAGACGTAAAACCAGCTTTGCTGTTGCTTATCATAAATAAGGGCATCTGGATAAAGGCCAATAGCCATTTGCGGCATGTTAATGTCGTTTTCGGCAGTAGTTGGCATGCTTTCAATCACGCGACCTAAATCATAACCAAAATAGCCAAGCCAACCACCTGTAAAAGGCAGGTTATTAGAGTTTGCTGTGTGATTAAATTCCTGAAGGCCTTCTTTCATCAAGCTAAAACAATCACTTGATTGTGCTTTGCCGTCGACAAAGCAGGTATTTTCACGCACTTCTAATTGCTTTAAAGGGGCAATAGCGATGATATCGAAGCGGCTATTCACATGTTCGCTATTGGCTGAATCGAGCAACACGGCATGGGGCAAATGAGCAAAATGACTAAATAGCGCGATGCAATCACCACTTAAATCTAATTTTATGCACAAATTTTCATCGTTTATCATCTACATTGCCCTGAATAACTAGCCCGAAACGGGCGAGGAGGGTATCATAAGTTAAATTTGATTGGCAGCGTTATGATTTCCTTTATAGTGATGCCATGACTAACCCGTAGAGTAAATCTTCGTCACCGGTTTACTCAGGATCACGTACAGCGCTACGCGATAAAAACTTAAGGAACCCGTAATGAGTACAATTCGTCAGCAAGACTTCATTGATAGCATTGAAGATGCATTGCAATACATTTCTTTTTATCACCCTCTCGATTTCGTACAAGCCTTAGAAAAAGCTTACAACAAAGAGCAAAGCAAAGCGGCAAAAGATGCCATTGCGCAAATTTTAATTAACTCTCGTATGTCTGCTGAAGGTAAACGTCCACTGTGCCAAGATACAGGTATCATTACTTGTTTCGTAAAAGTAGGTATGGATGTTAAGTGGGATAAAACAGACATGACTGTACAGCAAATGGTTGATGAAGGTACACGTCGCGCATACTTAAACCCAGATAACCCATTACGTGCATCAATTGTTGCAGACCCAGCTGGTACTCGTAAAAACACTAAAGACAACACACCATCAGTTGTTCATATTGACTTAGTGCCAGGCGCTGAAGTAGAAGTAATGGTGGCAGCGAAGGGCGGCGGTTCAGAAAATAAAACGAAAATGGTTATGCTTAACCCATCTGATGATGTGGCTGCATGGGTTGAGAAAACATTACCAACCATGGGGGCGGGCTGGTGTCCACCTGGCATGCTAGGTATAGGTATTGGCGGTACTGCAGAAAAAGCTGCGGTACTTGCTAAAGAATCATTAATGGATCCGGTTGATATTCACGAGCTAATTGAGCGCGGCGCTGAAACAACTGAAGAAAAAATGCGTATCGATATCTTCGAACGTGCTAATAAGTTAGGTATTGGTGCTCAAGGTCTTGGTGGTTTAACAACCGTAGTTGATGTGAAAGTTAAAACGGCACCAACTCACGCAGCATCAAAACCAGTGGTAATGATCCCGAACTGTGCAGCAACGCGTCACGTACACTTCACGTTAGATGGTTCATACCCAGCTGATCTTAAAGCGCCTAAACTAGAAGATTGGCCAGAAGTTACATTTGAAGTAGGTGAAGGTACACGTCGTGTTGATTTAAACACACTGACTAAAGAAGACACGCAAGAATGGAAGATGGGTGAAACGGTTCTTCTGTCTGGTACTATTTTAACGGGTCGTGATGCCGCGCATAAACGTTTACAAGATATGATCCAATCAGGTGAAGGTTTACCTGAAGGCGTTGATTTTGATAACAAGTTTATCTACTACGTTGGCCCTGTAGATGCAGTGGGTGATGAAGCGGTAGGTCCTGCTGGCCCTACAACTGCGACTCGTATGGATAAATTCACTGATATGATGTTAGAAAAAACGGGCATCATCGGTATGATTGGTAAAGCAGAGCGTGGTCCTGCTACAGTAGAATCAATCAAAAACAATAAATCTATCTACTTAATGGCAGTAGGTGGTGCAGCTTACCTTGTATCTAAAGCAATCAAGAAAGCACGTGTTGTTGCGTTCGAAGATTTAGGTATGGAAGCAATCTACGAGTTTGAAGTAGAAGATATGCCAGTAACCGTTGCCGTTGATAGTGAAGGTGCCAATGCGCATACGCAAGGCCCTGCTATTTGGAAAGCAAAAATCGAAGAACTTGATGGCAAATTAAAATAACCATCTTGAAACTCTTTTCATAAAACGGCGCACCTGCGCCGTTTTTTTTCAGCTCTGACCAGTCTCAGCTATTTCTCTAACATCTCTTTAAAAGCTGATTTTACTTGGCTTTATCGGCATAATTTTTTTGTCATTTTTTCTTTACGCTATACTTTACCTTTACGTTCACGTAATAAAGTTGGCGATGTTAATATTTTGTTTTGAATTAACAATGCTTAATGCGTACGTTGACTGGTATATTTTTTCCATAAAGTGTTAGTTTTTGAGTTGTTATTTCGGCCTGAGAACTTTGCTTAGTTTTATCATCTCATTTAGTGGTAAGGGAGCATACGAAGTGATAAAGTCTCGGCACTTTCAGCGCTCACACCCTTTAGGGTAAGAAAATTTCGGAGTATTTAACTGTGGCTGTATTTAATAAAGTCGACTTTGATAACCACGAGCAAGTGGTGTTTTGTTCAGATAAAGAATCAGGCCTAAAAGCTATTATCGCGGTTCACAATACCAAGTTAGGTCCAGCGGTTGGTGGTTGCAGAATGTGGGACTACACAACTGATGAAGATGCTGTTACTGATGCACTTCGCTTATCAAAAGGTATGACCTACAAAAATGCTGTGGCACGTTTACCATTTGGTGGCGGTAAGTCAGTGATCATCGGTAATGCTAAAGAAATTAAATCAGAGCAACTTTTCCGTGCATTTGGTCGTCAGTTAGAGCGTTTAAGTGGTAGCTACTATTCAGCTGAAGATGTAAACATCACTTGTGATGATGTGGCTATCATGAATAAAGAAACTAACTATGTATTAGGCCTTGAAGGTAAAAGTGGTAACCCTTCACCGTTCACAGCATATGGTACATTCTTAGGTATTAAAGCGGCGTTACAACATCAACGAGGTCATCAAGATCTTGCTGGTATCAAAGTAGCCGTGCAAGGTTTAGGTGCAGTAGCATATGGCGTTTGTAAACACCTACATGAAGCGGGCGCAACATTATTTGTAACAGATATCAACGAACAAGCTGTTGAGCGTGTTGTAAATGACTTCAATGCAACGGCTGTGGGTATTGATGAAATCTACGACTTAGATGTTGATGTGTATGCACCATGTGCACTTGGCGCAACGGTGAATGACACGACTATCCCGCGTTTAAAAGCAACAATTATTGCAGGTTGTGCGAATAACCAATTAGCAGAGTCTCGTCACGGTGAGATCATCCGCGAAAAAGGTATTTTATACGCACCAGATTACGTCATTAACGCAGGTGGTATCATCAACGTTTATTACGAAACTGCACCAGCAGGTTATAGTGCAGAAGCATCAACGAAGCACGTTGAAGGCATTTTTGATACGCTAACAGAAATCTTTGCTCGCTCTGAAAAAGAGCAAAAGTCGACGCATTTAATTGCCGATGAACTCGCATTAGAAATCATCGAAAACGGCTTATAATTTAGTAAATCGATAAATTTACAGGTAAAAAGGTGCGCAAGTCGCACCTTTTTTGTCTCTGTTATTTATCGCAACAAAATGACGAAGGCTAACTATCTCGGTACACTCGGTTTTTAAATCTCGAGGACGCCTAATGAAAACTCAGCCTTGTGAAATAACCCCAATCAATCTTGATACTTGGCCTCGTAAGCAGCATTTCGCTTTTTTCAAAGAATTTTCTCTGCCATATTTTAATGTATGTGTTTCACTCGATATGGCGGCTCTATATAACAAGTGCAAAGCAGAACCGTATTCGTTCTTTCACAGCTATGTTTACCTAACACTTGAAGCATGTCATGACTATGCACCAATGCGTCAACGTATTATTGATTTGTTGCCCGTACAACTGTCATCTGTAAGAGGCAGTGTGGTAGAGCTTGCAGAAGATGAAACTTTTCGTTTTAGTTATTTTGAAAAACAAGCGTCGATGGAAGATTTTTCAAAACACGCGATTGCTGTGGGTAAAACAAGTAAAGCAAAACCATTTTTCTCTGATGCATTTGCTGCAACAGAAGGGCAGCCTGATCTTATTCATATCTCAGTGCTCCCATGGCTTAATTTTACCGGCTTCTCGCATGCGGTGAGTGAAGGGCATGGTCTAGGTATACCCAAGTTTGTGTTTGGCCAATATGACGTACAAACTGGCAAGATGCCGCTTTCAATCGATGTGCATCATGCTTTGATGGATGGCCTGCATGTAGCAAGATTTGTGAAAATACTGCAAGAAAAAATTACGAATTTTTGTAATTGATTCTTGCTAAATGTTATCGAAGTAAGTAAAAATTGCAACTAATGTAGTATTATCTGAAGTTAGGGATGACTTTACTTCGCATAACTACATCACTGAATAGAACGATAATAAATATCAGGGTTTTAGTTTAATGGTGCGGGTAGTTAGTTGTATTTTCCTTTTTTTATGTTTCAGCGCGGTTGCAGAATCTGCACGCCTCTCTTTAAGTGACTATTTTACAGAGACTTGGAGTACTCGCGCCGGCCTTCCTCACAATAGTATAAATGGTGTAGCGCAAACCAAAGATGGTTACATTTGGATAGCAACTTGGGAAGGGCTTGCCCGTTTTAATGGTCGCGAGTTTAAACTCTTTACTCGAACAGAAATACCTGGCTTACCTGATTCTGGCCTACGTAGCCTTATTGCAATGGAAAATGGCGATTTATATATCGTGGGCGCCCGTGGTGGCATTGCGCTTCGCTCACAAGGAGGGTGGCGCGCATTACCAAGCTCATCAGCCATGGTTAATCATGCACTTGTTACTGAACAAGGTGAGCTTTGGTTGGCACTTGAAGGGCAAGGTATTGTATACCGCGCTTCTGAAACTGCCACTGAGCAAAAACTGCTTGATAAGTTAAGTGCCTACCGCCTTTTACAAGACAAAACAGGCGTGATTTGGGCTGCGACCAGTGATGGTCTTTATCAAATAGAGAATAAGCAAGTTAGTAAGATCAATGAAGACTCAGGGCTTCCAAATGCTTCTGTGTTTACCTTGTTACTAACGGAGTCAGGCACTTTAATTGTCGGCACTGAAAAAGGGGCATGGCAAAAGAAAAATAATAAGTTTGTTGCTATTAATCCCGTCCTTAACAACGAATCAATTGCTAGTTTACTCGAAGATGCACAAGGCGATTTGTGGTTTGGCACCATCAATAAAGGGGTATTTAGACTTAGCAGTTTAGGCCTTGAAAACTTAGCGGCAGATGATGGCTTACCCAACAACCGTATTTTATCCTTATTGCTCGATCGGGAAAAAAGTATTTGGGTTGGCACGAATGCCGGGTTATTCCGCCTGCGCGAAGCACCATTTACGAATTGGAGCCAAAGTCGTGGGCTTGCATCTGATTATGTGCGTACCGTGTTATCGCATTCTGATGGCAGCTTATGGGTGGGCAGTAGTAATGGCTTAAATCGTATTGAAAATGGCAAGCTCACAACCCTTACCCAAGCCTATGAAAAAGACCCACTATCCGTTTTAAGTTTAACTGAAGATAAGCAGGGCGGAGTCTGGCTAGGCACTTATACTGCCGGTTTAATGAAAGTGGTTAATGGGCAAATTTACCCAGTAAAAAACCGCAGTAATGGCCTGATCAGTAACGAAGTTCGCGCTGTGTTGTTTGATGCTTTTGATAATCTATGGGTTGGTACCGCTGCAGGCTTAACCAAGATAGACCCTGCAGGGCAAATTCATTCGTTTACCACGGAGGATGGCCTGGCCGGTGATTTCATAATGGCACTTAATGAGGATGACCATGGTAGATTATGGGTTGGCACGGGCGTCGGTGTGTCCATTTTTGACCCAGTTACAGAGCAGTTTAAAACACTTGAGTTTCCAACGCAGTTCAGCACTGAGTATGCATTCGGCTTTTACTTAGATGGCGATAAAATGTGGCTTGCAACCGATAGAGGTCTCGTTCGTTACAATCTCAGCACAGATAAAATGAGCTTATTTGGTCGAGATCAAGGTTTACCTGTCGATAAGCTGTTCCAAGTCATTGAACAAGGTGACTCACTGTGGCTGACCAGTAACCGCGGTGTTATTCAAGTCAATAAAGCTCAGCTAGTAGCACTGCTAGATAACCCTGAAAAAGTTCAGCCAATGAGCGTTTCGATGCAGCTTTATGATGAAGGCGATGGCATGCTTAGCGCGCAAGCTAATGGTGGTTCAAACCCTGCTGCTGTGCTTCATTCAGATGGACAAGTATGGGTTGCTACTGCAAAAGGCGTTGCTATTGCGACACCAGAACGCTTAAAAGAAGCCAGTAAACGCCGACTATCGACGGTTATTGAAAGCTTCGAAGTCGATGGCAAACCCATGACTTTACCCGTTGGAAGTGAGGTGTTGAGCTTGCCTGCGGGTGTTTCTCGTGTTTCGTTTAATTACGCTGGGCTTAGTTTTATCATGCCCGGGCGTTTAAACTACCAAACGCAATTAAGTGGTTACAATCAACAATGGGTAGACAGGGGGCGCTTGGCCATTACCGAATACACTAATTTACCACCGGGTAACTATACCTTTAAAGTGCGCGCTGGGTATCCAAATAGTGATTGGCAAGATAATGAACAAGTACTGCGGTTTAAAATAGCCCCTTATTTTTGGCAGAAAACCAGCTTTAAATTATTTATCTTAGTTGCAGTGCTTTTTGCTGCTTATGCCATTTATAAATACCGCTTATATCATTACAAGCGCATTGAAATTGAGTTAACTGAAAAAGTTGAACAGCAAATGCATGATTTACAAACGCAAGCCGATGCCTTTGCTCATTTAGCGAATCATGACCAATTAACGCAATTACCGAATAGACGTGCCTTTGATATATGGTTGTCTGAAAACTTTAGTCAGTTCCAACGTGATAATAAAACGCTTAGTATTGCCATTATGGATATTGATCACTTCAAACTCATTAATGACAATTTCTCGCACTTAATTGGTGATAAAGTGATTTGTGAAATTGCTCGTTTACTGCGCATGAACTTCCCTGATGAAGGTTATGCGGCGCGTTGGGGCGGTGAAGAATTTACCCTGTTGTTTCCATACAAAAACGCTGAAGAGGCCGCAAGATTGTGTGAAATTATCCGTTTAGAGATAGCGGGTTACGATTTCTCAGAATTAGCAGATAGCCTTTCTGTAACGGTAAGTTTTGGTGTGACAGATAACGCGCAAGTTGCAGACTACGACCGCTTGCTATCACACGCCGACAACGCTTTATACAATGCGAAGAATAACGGCCGGAACCAAATTTTTATTTATAATCAAGGCTGTATTACGCTCGATTAATCAGCTTTAAAAATAAAAATGTGTGTAAACAATTGATTCTTTTTTTGTTTGCACACATTAAAGTATCAAGATTGTTTTTTAGGCGATAGTAATGCTTAACCTGGTTTTGATACTTTTTTTAATAATTTTTGTTGTGTGTTACTGGCGCTGGGACGATATCCGTAATCACTTTTGGCAGAAAAAATACCTTAATAACTCCCTCAATGTTCAGCAAAAAAATCTGCTGTTAAAATATATGCCTATCTACCGAAAGATGACGGATGCCGACCGCGAAAAGCTGGAGCGTCATATCGTTTGGTTTTTAAATGAAAAACGCTTTATCGGTTGTGATGGCCTTAAGCTTAATGATGCAATGAAGCTGATTGTGGCAGCCGATGCTTGTGTTTTAGTGCTTAATAAACCGTGGCCATTGTATCGTAATGTAAAAGAGATCCTATTATATCCAAGCGCGTATTATGCCCCGCAAACTTCCCGCGATAATGCCGGACTTGTTAGTTATCACAATACGGTGCGTCAAGGTGAATCATGGCCAGGCGGAACACTGGTATTGAGTTGGCATGATGTCCTTGAGGGGAACCGTTTACCAAGCGATGGCCATAATTTAGTGTTTCATGAATTTGCCCATCAGCTCGACCAAGAAACCGGCAAAACTACGGGTACACCACTGCTTTCGAGTAACGAGGATTACCAAAAGTGGGCAAAAGTATTTAGCCGCGCCTTTAATCAACTTAAAACCCATTTAGCTTATGGCATGCCTCATATTATTCATAGCTATGGCGCGACTAATGAGGCAGAGTTTTTTGCTGTTATCACCGAAACCTTTTTAGAAAAACCCGCTGAGCTCAGGCAGTTTGACCCAGAAATTTATCATTTACTGGTTGGCTTTTATCAGTTTGATCCGATTGCGTGGCATTAGTCGACTATTTACGTCTGTTTAACACGAATCACTGGAATCTTGCTATGCTATTTGGTGCAATCTTAAACGTGTGCATATAAGCAAAACAATAAAAAGTGAGATTTCAATGAAGAAAATGCTTCATACAGCGCTCGCTGTATCTGTTTCACTTGCTCTAACTGGGCAAGTGGCGGCAGCTGAGCAATCAAATGACGACAAATGGCAGGTGGACGCACCAAAAGGCCAATTCCTAGACGCTAAAATTAGTGTTGAGCAGGGCACGTGGATGAACGTAGATATTAGCCCTGATGGTAAAACAGTGGTGTTTGACCTACTCGGCGATATTTATACCATGCCAATGTCAGGTGGCACTGCAACGCAATTAACCAGTGATATTGCATGGCAAATGCAACCACGCTTTAGCCCTGATGGTAAGCACATTGCGTTTACTTCAGACCAAGGTGGTGGCGATAACATTTGGGTTATGGATTTAAATGGTGAAAACCAAAAAGCCGTAACGAACGAAACATTTCGTTTGTTAAACAGCCCAGCTTGGAGCCCAGATGGTGACTACTTAGTTGCGCGTAAGCACTTTACTGCAAGCCGCTCTCTAGGTGCTGGTGAAGTATGGCTTTACCACAAAGCGGGTGGTAAAGGTGTGCAACTAACTGCACGTGAGAACGACCAAAAAGACTTAGGCGAACCAATGTTCTCACCGGATGGTCGTTATGTTTATTTCTCGCATGATGCAACGCCGGGTAAAACATTCCATTACTCTAAAGATTCTGTAGCGGGTATTTATAAAATTAAACGCTATGACCGTGAAACTGGCGAGATTGAAACAATTATTGATGGCATGGGTGGGGCTATTCGACCGACACCTTCACCAGATGGTAAAAAGCTTGCGTATATTAAGCGCGATGATTTCCAAACAAGCTTGTACTTATATGATCTTCACACCGGTGAGCATACTAAGCTGTATGGCGAGCTTGAGCGTGATATGCAAGAGACATGGGCAATTCATGGCGTATACCCAACAATTGCTTGGACACCAGATAACGAACAACTGGTCTTTTGGGCGGGTGGTACCATTCATAAGCTAGATGTGGATGATAAGTCTGTCTCGACTATTCCGTTTAAAGTGGAGACCAATAAGCAAATTCAAAAAGCCGTGCGTTTTACACAAAACATCGATAGCGATAATTTTGATGTGAAAATGCTGCGTAATGTACAAATTTCACCGGATGGTGAAACGGCTATATTTGAAGCGCTAGGTCATATTTATAAACGTGATTTAGAGTCTGGCAAAGTGAAGCGCCTGACTAAGCAAGACGACCACTTTGAATTATTCCCGCAGTTCTCTCGTGATGGTAAGAAGATTGTTTATACCACATGGGATGATAACGAACAGGGCTCAGTTCGTGTTGTATCTGCGCGCAGTGGTCGTGGCGATACCATTACTAAGGAGCCGGGTAAATATGTAGAGCCAACTTTCAGCCCTGATGGCAAAACGGTTGTTTACCGTAAAGCATCTGGCGGCAGTATCCTTAACCCAACATGGTCATTAGAGCCAGGTATTTACTCAGTAAGTGCTAAAGGCGGTAAAGCGACGCTAATCAGTAAATCAGGCTATCAGCCGCAATTTGGTGCAGCGAATGACCGTATTTATGTGATGAGCCCTTGGCCGAAACCAACATTAAGTGTTGTTGAGCTTGAATCAAAGCAAGTTCGTAAACTTTACGAATCAGAACATGCTACAGAGTTTAGAGTATCACCAGATGGCCAATACTTAGCGTTTGCAGAGCGTTTTAAAGTATTTGTTACGCCATTTGTTGAGCGTGGCAAAACCATTAATATTGGCCCGAAAGATAGCCAATTCCCAATTGAGCAGCTTTCTGTTCGCGCGGGTGAAAACATCAGTTGGAGTGGCACAAGCGATAAACTTTATTGGAGCTTAGGCCCGGAGTTATATCATGCCAGCCTAGCGGGTTTATTTGATATTAACCAAAATGCAGAGACTGACTTTAAAGTTAAAAACGGCGACAACATCGGTTTTACAAAAACCATGGCCGAGCCTAAATCAATCTTTGCGTTAACTGGTGCGCGTATTATCACCATGAACGGTGAGCAGGTTATTGAAAACGGCGTTATTGTTACTGATGGTAAGCATATTAATGCGGTTGGCAGCAAAGATAGTGTTGCTATTCCCAAAGGCGCAGAAGTAATTGATGTAACTGGCAAGACGATTATGCCGGGTATTGTTGATGCACATGCGCACGGCTCGCAAGGCAGCGATGAGATCATTCCACAGCAAAACTGGAAGAACTTAGCTGGCTTAGCGTTAGGTGTGACAACGATTCACGATCCATCAAACGACACCACAGAGATTTTTGCTGCAAGCGAAATGCAAAAAGCAGGCATGATTGTCGGTCCTCGTATTTTCTCTACAGGTACCATCTTATATGGTGCGAATATGCCAGGTTATACATCGCATATTGACTCGTTAGAAGATGCTAAATTCCATCTTGAGCGTTTAAAGAAAGTAGGTGCGTTTAGTGTTAAATCATATAACCAACCTCGTCGTGAACAGCGCCAGCAAGTTATTGAAGCAGGTCGTGAACTTGAAATGATGGTTGTGCCAGAAGGCGGTTCATTACTGCAGCACAACTTAACTATGGTAGTTGATGGTCATACGGGTATTGAACACTCAATTCCTGTTGCCAATATTTACGATGATATTCGCCAGCTTTGGTCACAAAGCGATGTGGGTTACACGCCGACACTCGGTGTAGCTTACGGTGGTATTTGGGGTGAAAATTATTGGTACGACAAGACGGATGTGTGGAATCACCCACGCTTAAGTAAGTTTGTACCAAAGAATCAGCTTTTGCCTCGCTCAATGCGTCGTGTTAAGGCGCCCGATCATCACTATAACCACTTTAACAATGCCCGTGTTGCTAAAGAGCTGCAAGACTTAGGTGTTTTAGTAAACCTAGGTGCTCACGGTCAACGTGAAGGTTTAGCGGCACATTGGGAGATTTGGATGTTTGCGCAAGGTGGTATGACACCACTTGAAGCAATTCGTGCAGCAACCTTAGATCCTGCTAAATACATTGGCCTTGATACCAACATCGGTTCTCTTGAGCCGGGTAAACTTGCCGATTTAATTGTTATTGACGGTAACCCGCTAACTAACATTCGTGATACAGATAAAATCGATTACACCATGATCAATGGTCGTTTATTTGATGCTGCAACCATGAACGAAGTGGGTGAGAAAAAACGCGAAAAGCTATATTTTGAAAAAATCTAACATAGCAAAAATCTAAACTGAAAGCGGCCATTGTGCCGCTTTTTTATTGCTTTAAATAAGGAAACTGTTTAATTCCTACTAGTTTTGCTTGGCAGATCATGCCCTCTACCAGCGTCATTAAATAGTGGCTGTGTGAGTCGAGCTGCGAGCTTTCCATGTTTTCACACGCTGATAGACGCTGTTTAATTAACTGCTGTACTGCCATTTTATGCTCTTTGCAGGCTTGATTTATCGGGCTTGCAGGATCAGCAAACTCAGCGGCAGTGTTAATAAATAAACAGCCATTAAAATCACCTAACTCAGTCACTTCAGAGTTAAACCAAGCTTCATGGCAGCTGATCAAAGCGACTTTAAACTCTTCAACAGTGGTTAGCTTGCTGGTGGCTTGCGTTAACCAATTTAAAAATCGGGTATGGCGCTCACTAAGGCACGCGAGTAACAATTCATCTTTACTTGTGAAATGGTGGTACATGGTTTTTTTGGCGACACCCGCCGCACTAATAATTTCGTTTATCCCCACACTATGAATGCCTTTTTGATAAAAAAGTGACAGGGTGGTCAAAATAATATGTGTTCGTTTATCCATAACATGGCCTCATTGGGTGACTAATGACAGCTTGACAGAAGTAGACCGACTTGTCTACTATTTGCCAGGTAGACAAGTCGGTCTACCTATTGGAGGTTTTATGGAGAATAAAGTAAGCAAGGCGGCCATTGCGGGTATATTTGCTTGTATGGCAATTTTTGTGTTGGCCTATTTACAGCAATTAGGAAGTTTTGGTGTGTGGTTGATGGCCCCATTTGGAGCAACTGCGGTGTTGGTATTTGGTGTGCCACATAGTCCGCTTGCGAAAGCGAAGAATGTTATCGGTGGGCACTTTTTAACTGCACTAATCGGTGTCGTATTTGTAAATTATGTCGGAGTAGGGCCTGTTGAAATTGCTATAGCCACAGGGTTGGCAATTAGCCTAATGATGTTGACGGACACAGTACATCCTGCTGCAGGCGCAAACCCAATTTTGATAATGCAATCTATGCAAAGCTGGGACTTTTTAGTGATGCCTGTATTGATTGGCACCGTATTTATTGTGTTGTTTGGCCATAGTAGCCAATGGGTTATAACTAGCCAAATGAACAGCCATAAAAAAACCGCTAACGAGTAGCGGTTTTTAAAATTGCTAAGTGTAATTTGATTACACAACACCACGCGGTAAACGACAGTCGTGGTCTTTTTCAGCTAGGTTAACAATCCAAAGCTCTTCAGCTTTGTAACCGTCATCGTTTGCTGTAACAACAGTGAACGATGCTTTCTTAGCTGTTTTAGCCGGTGCAGCGGTTTTAGTTTTGGTTTTTTTCGCTGGTGCTTTAGGTGCTTCTTCTGCTTTAGGCTCAGCTGTTTTACCAGAAGTGAGCTCTTCAGTCAGTGCTGCAACATCAGCAAGGCGCATATTTTTGCCACCGTCGATGCTATACCAACCAGGTTTTGTTGTGATTTCAGGTTTCTTACCATTCGCTGCTTCGTATGCTGCTTCGAAGGCATTTAACACTTCTGTTTTGTCTAGTTTGCTCATCAGAGACCCTATACGTTGTAAACACAGATTAAGAATATATATTTATACCTATTTTCAGCTTACTTTTCAATTTTTTGCGATTTTCCTTCCATTTTTCACTCATAAACGCCAAAATTTGCACAAAATAGAGGGTTGAAGGACGATTTTTATATGCAACGCAAACAATTTACTCAATTATTAAACGACATTCTTAAACCTGATTCTATCGCTGACTTTTGCCCAAATGGCTTACAAGTTGAAGGTGCGAGCGACGTAAAAAAGATAGTGACGGGTGTCACAGCTAGCCAAGCATTGATTGATGCCGCTATTGCAGAAAATGCAGATACTATTTTGGTACATCACGGCTATTTCTGGAAAGGGGAATCGCAGCCAATCACGGGCATGAAAAAGCGCCGTATTGCAGCGCTTTTAAATAATGATATTAACTTATATGGCTATCATTTACCGCTAGATATACACCCTGAAATTGGTAATAACGCGCAACTGGCTAAGTTACTCGATATTGAGTTCACAGGTGGGCTTGAATCTGGTCCAAATAGTGTGCCGGTAAAAGGGCGTTTAAAAACCCCTTTAAGTGGTGAAGAGTTTACCGCCAAAATAACCCAAGTACTTAACCGTGCACCATTAGCTAGTTTGGTAAGAAAAGAGAAAATCGAAACCATCGCTTGGTGCACCGGTGGCGGACAAGGGTATATTGATTTAGCAGCTACTCAAGGGATTGATGCTTATCTTACAGGTGAAGCCTCTGAGCAAACGATTCATAGTTCACGCGAGCAAGGTATCGACTTTTTTGCAGCAGGTCACCATGCTACTGAGCGTTATGGCATTAAAGCCTTAGGCGAGCTTTTAGCTGAGCAGCATGGTTTTGATGTGACGTTTATCGATATCGACAATCCAGTCTGATTGTTCTACAGCGCCTCTGGATCAATCCAGCGGCGCACACTCACCCAAGCACTGCCAATTTTCTCATGCGCGACTCTGGTCACTGCAACAAGTACTGCAATGTTAGGTATAAACTGCTTATACGTTGGATACTGACTAAAATCTTGAAAGTCGGTTGCCGCTGGTATCACATCAATGCCTTGTGCATTAAATAAGTCTTTCGCACGTGGCATGTGGCTCGCTGAGGTGACAAGAGCTGTCTCTTTATCGACTAAATAAATGGCAAGTCGTTTCGCTTCTTCTGCGGTATCCATAGCGAGAGGGTTTTGTTTAATTCTCGTTACAGAAATACCCAACGCTTTTGCTGTTTCAAACATGAGCTGACTATTGGTGGTATTAGCAAAACCGCCTCCTGATACATAGAGGGTGGCATTTGGGTAGTGATGGGCAAGCTTAACACCTTCAAGTAATCGAGCAAGCGCACAATCGCCTAGCTGGTGGTTTGCTTGAAGACGCGAGTTGGGCATTATTGAGCAACCAAGTACCACAATATTATCGAGTTTAGGGTGTTTTGCTTGGTTAAATTGCCATGCAGGGTTATTGCTTGCAGCTATCAGTGACTGACCAATAAATGGCGTGCTTATCAGCATTAAAGTTAAAATGCTAGCAAAGCCAAAATAGAGTGCTTTGCGTTTGTGTGTAACGGCTAAAAATACCATCACTAAAGTAAGCAGCCCAAGCAACGGCAGGGGCATTAATAATGAGCCAATGATTCTTTTTAATTTCAAACATGTATACCCAAGCCTCCTCAAGGTACAGAATTCAGCGTTTCACAGGTGCCTTAATATCAAGGCGTTACTTTGCAAAAATGGCAGCCCCTTTTAAGAAGTAACAACGATGAGAGTAAGCACCTGTGAAGCGCCCAAAGGGTTGGTTTAAAAGCGAATTATACTGCGTTATTGATTTTAACCATAGAACCACTATTGTTTGCAATCAATGCCTTGCCTAAATCGCTTTTAATTCCAACTGAAACTCGCACCTTGAGGTGGTTTGGGTATTAACATTATTATTAGTAATAGATGCTGCTATGTTAGTTATTTTGCCTTGTTTTAGCGACCGTTATTTTGCTTACACGTATTTAAAAAGTGGCGATAAACTGGGTTATCTTTCATATTCTTTTTCATCGCTAAATACATAGGGCGAGTAAGTTTAGTGCTCCTAACGGAATAGACTTAATGAGTCCCTGGCTTTCATAAGGAGTGACTAGCCAGTCTGGTAATGCTGCAACCCCCATACCTGCACTCACTAATTGAAATATCAATAAGCCTTGGTCAACCGTTTTAAGCGTGCCATCAAAGCGTGCATTTTGAATAAAATGTTTAAAGATGTCTTGGCGCTCACGGGGAATAGGGTACGAAATAATTGTTTCGTTTTTTAAATCAAGGGCGGTGACATAGGCTTTTTTTGCTAGCTCATGATCCGGTGCAACGATTAGTTTTAATTTAAAATCAAACAGGTGAGCATACTCAAGTTGATCGGGTTCACGAATATCAGAAGTCAGCACTAGATCTAATTCATCATTAATTAAATCTGGAATGGCGTCGTAACTAAAGCCGCGCTCGTAATCAATTTTAATATCAGGCCAAAAATTATTAAATTCTTTGATGGTTGGGAGCAACCAATGAAAGCAGGCATGACACTCAACGCTTAAACGTAAATTTGAGATTGGCTGGTTAAGGCTTTCTTTTAACCGACATTTTGTTGCCTCAACACGAGGTAATACTTCATTAGCAAGCTCCAGAAGTAGCATACCTTGCGGAGTAAAACGCACAGGCTGTGTTTTACGTTCGAACAGCTGGCAATCTAACTTATTCTCGAGATCTTTAATTTGATGCGATAAAGCCGATTGAGTTAAAAACAACTCACGGGCGGTATTGACCAAAGAGCCTGTTTCTTTAAGGGTCGCTATGGTTTTTAGGTGCTTTATATCAATCATCTTTAAAAAATCTCATGGAAAATGTGAGTCTAACTCAGATTACGAACATACTACGCCTTAGAATTTGTTTTTTCAACGTCTAGACGTCTAAAATATGTGGTTATTTTAACTGCTTTTTTACAATACGCCTTTCGATAAATTATTGACAGCGTTGTCATGTTGTTTTTTGTAGTTTAACTATGAAATTCCATGAATTTACCTCAAGTTGAAACTAGCCGTTTAAATCGTGATACAGCTTGCGATTAGTAATTTGATATTTAATTAAAATTACTGAGAGTAGGGTTTAGTTGTTTGTTAAGATGTTATTTTTTAAGGTGTTATTATCTTCTATTAGGTGTAACGTGATTTTTAAAGGAATGCTTGTGATACGTACCGTACTTTTACTCTGTGCATGCTGGGTTTTGCCTGTTTGCGCTGGCACTATTTACAGCCAGTTTCCAACAGAGATTGACCCGCATGGTCACTATGTTTTTTATTCACATGGTTTTATCGTCGAAGGGACAAACCCTAAGCCTGTTCACAAAACCTTTGGTGTTTATGACTTTATTGCAGTAAAAGAAGCACTGACAGATGAGAGCTATCATTTAATTGCCTATCACAGGCCAAAAGGTACTGAGCCATTTACGTTTGCGAAAAAACTCGCTGCAGATGTTGAAGCATTGATCAGTGCCGGTGTTGCTGAGTCGAACATTAGTTTGGTTGGTTTTTCACGTGGCGGGGCATTATCGATACTCGCAGTCAATGAACTTAAACGTACACATATCAACTTAATTATATTGGCAGGTTGTGCAGCGTTTATAAAAAATCACACATCAGTTAAGGCTTATGGCAAGGTGTATTCTATCTTTGAGCGCTCAGATCAGGTTGGCTCTTGCCAATTTTTAATTGATAGAAGTGACGTAACCAAGTTCGAAGAAATAAGCATTAATACAGGGCTCTCCCATGGCGCATTTTATAAACCAAAAGATGAGTGGCTGTTACCAATTAAGAAGTGGCTAAAGGATTAACTATGCCTTATTTACTGTTAGTTATTGTGATCAGTGTTTTGAGTGTGAGCTCTGTAAGCAATGCTGAGCCGTTTACTTTGCCACGTACTAATACTGTGTTACTTAAAGATAAACATACCAAAAACGAATACCCGATTACGATTAAATTGCCACGCAGCTACCAAAAGCAGAACCAGAAGCGCTACCCAGTTGTTTACCTATTAGATGCAAACTACAGTTTGCCAATTGCCTCTGGTGCTAGTCGCTTTATGATGAATTCGGGGGCTATAGAGGAGGTAATTATCGTTGCAGTTGGGTATCAAAAAGGTGTATCTGGGCTCAATAGCCGTATTTATGACTATACGCCATTTGAAGATAAAAATTGGCAGCGTAAAACAGGCGGAGCAAGTCAGTATCTAAATTACCTAAAACATACTGTATTGCCTCATATTGAGGCTCACTACAGAACAACCCAAAAAAGTACGTTAGTCGGTAACTCACTTGGCGGTTTATTTGCGGCTTATACCTTATTCACTGAGCCTTCGCTTTTTTCAAATTATATTATCGGCAGTCCTTCAGTGTGGTTTAAAGAAAACTCAATATTAGCTATGGCTGTAAAACCAGCTGCCAACACAACAAAAGTTTACATCGCAGTGGGTGAACTTGAAGAAAGCGAAGGTGAAAAAATGGTGTCGGGCGCAAGGCAATTAGCAGCTAAAATTAATAAACAAAGCGGCGCGCTGGTTATAACAAATTTATTTGTTATTCCTCAGGCACGCCATGCAACCGCATTCCCAACAACGATTACCCAAGCCTTAGACTGGATTTACCAGGTTAATGGTAACTAAAGAGCGTGACACTTTTTATATTTTTTGCCGCTACCACAAGGGCACTCGTCGTTACGGCCTATTTTAATATCTGCAACTGGCGTTATATCACCGTCTAGGTAACGCCATAGGCCATCTTCTTTAATAAAACGCGACTTCTCGTGTAACTCACAATACAAGTTTTGATAAAAGTAATTAGCTTTAAATTCTACAAAACCTTCTTGCTCGTTATGTTCAGTATCTAAAACACTTAGCTTGGTAAAACGGCAGCTATTAGCAAAATCTTTAATTTCGCGAACAGGGTTAGCGGCTTGCTGGCTTTGTGCATAGGTACTAAATACATATTTTGCATCTTTTAGTGCGTAAGCACTAAAACGAGAACGCATAAGTTGCTCTGGCGTATCAGCTTGGCTTGCACCTGTATGAAAAGGCTGGCAGCAAAGCTCGTAAGTCGATTCGCTGCCACAAGGACAAAGGGAGTGTGTGAGTGATGTCATAACAACTTACCTAAAACTATAAATTGTTATTTTAACAAGCCTATTGTGGCTGCGGTACTAAATTGTTTAATTGAGCGCTTTTTGTAAAACAATAAAATTTAGCAGATGCCTGCTCAAGGTTTAAGTTCATCGAATCAAGTTGATGATTGTTTACAATATCTGTCCATGTGATCACAGCAGCAAAATTACCGTTATGTAATGCTGAACTAAGAACATACTCAAGATTAACTAAATGTTTTTGTCTGATCACAAGAAGTTTGCTGGTATCAATCGAACACGAATCTAGTAAGGCTTTACTAGGAACATGATCAGGAGCAATTAGCAGTGTCCATGCATTTTGGCTATTGTAATGATGCAATACTTTTAATAGCTCAAAGGTTGCTGAAATTTCGTCTTCAATTTGAATTAAATTAACAGACGCTTTGTCGTTATCTTGTTGATAGCTTTTAACTGTTCTTAAGGTAATTGGCTGTAACATAACTTTCACTCACTGGTTGTTTATACAGTATGTGTATACAGTAGTTTATACAGTGTTTTTGCGCAAGTACTTTTTTGCTATTTTTTAACCAATGATTCAGTTTTATTTTAATAAAAACAATTTAATTGTTATTTAACAATGGTTTATAGTTTTGGTTTGAAGGTGGAAAAAGGTGAAAAATTTATCATTAAAGATATACAGTATTTTATACAGTACTGTGTAAACTGCTAAATTTTGATTCTATACAGGTGTTTTGCATAAAAAAGCCGGCATAATACCGGCTCTTTAGCTTTGCAATTTTGCTATTTATCTAAGTAGGTATTTAAAAACTCAAGGTATGCATTTGAGGCTTTTATGCGGTTTTCTTTTTTAGTAAAACCATGGCCTTCATCATCAAATAATACATATTCGACAGGCACACCATTTGCCTTTACAGCGGCAACAAGTTCATCGCTTTCAACTTGTAAAACGCGTGGGTCGTTAGCACCTTGGATCACCATTAATGGCTTGGTGATGTTTTTAGCATGAAATAGTGGCGAAATGGCACGGTGACGTTCACCGTCTGTCGCGGGGTCGCCCATTTCATCATACAGTGCCTTTTTAAAGCTTTCCCACCATGGTGGAATCGAGTTTAAGGTTCTAACCCAGTTTGTTACACCAAATATATTAATGCCTACTTTGAACTCTTCAGGTTCAAAGGCAAGTGCGGCGGCGGTCATAAAGCCACCATAGCTGCCCCCCATGATGCCAATTTTATCAGCATCAACCCAATCTAGGCTTTGCAGGTGTTTTTTACCGTAAACAATATCTTGTAAATCGTCAGTGCCATGCTTTTTATCATCTAAATGGAAGAAGGTTTTACCATAGCCTGAGCTGCCACGGTTATTAACTGCAAAAATGGCATAACCATGATTGACTAAATGCTGCTGCATTGCACTATAGCCTGTACGACTTTGGTCGCCAGGACCGCCGTGCACCCAAACTAAAGCTGGTACTTTGTTGTTGCTGTTAGCTTGCTTAGGCTTATATAAAACCCCGGGGATTTCTAAACCATCAAAGCTTTTAAAGCGCACAATTGTGCTTTCAACCAAGTCATTTTGATTAATTGCATCACTTAATGTGTTGGTTAACTGTTTAGCTTTTGATTCTCCGAGTTGCCAAACAAATAGGTTACTTGGTGAGGTATCTGAATTTAAATAAAACGCCATGGTCTTTTCATCAGCTGAAAAGTTCACACCACGTAAGTTACCAGCTGGCAGCGATGGCATGGCAATACCTTTACCTGTGGTGGTATCAATTATCGACACTTTAGTGCTTGCGTCAGCATTAACACCGCTTACTTGATAACGACCAGATTTAGAGAAGTAGATAAAACTCACATCCCACTCATCTTTGAGGGCAGGGCTGTGCTCGCCGGTCGTTAAGTCATAGCGCCACACCTCTGCAAACTCACCTTTGGCGTCGGTTGAGTAATATAATGATTTACTGTCTCTGGAGAAGGTTTCTGGGCCATATTTAGCGTCGTCGTCATGACGGGTAATGAGCTCTGGTTTCAGTGTTTTTTTACGCGTATCGAGAATAAATACATCGCTGTCTTTGTTCGAATTGTTTTTCGATAAAGCAATAAAGCGGCCGTCAGGGCTGATCGCACCGACATCTAGCCCCATGGTATTTTGATAAACAGGCGTTACTTCATAGCTATTAGCATCAACACGATATAGGTCCATAAACTTAGCATCACGCTGATTGCTGGTTATAAAAAAGTGTTTACCGTCTTCTGTGAAGCCTGCAAATCCTGCACGGGTTTCTTCACCTGGCGTAAGATCTTTAACTGTGCCGTCTGTTTCGCGAACATAGATGTGATAACGCTCGTTACCGCCAGAGTCTTTAGTAAATAGTACGCGCTCATCTTTAGGGAAATAAGCCACAGCATACGTACTGTCTTCAAAGTCTGTTAAGCGAGTTTTTTTGGCGGTTTTTATATCTACTTCGTATAGGCTATAAATACCGCTTTCGTCACTGCTAACGAGTATTTTTGTCGCCTTTTGGTGAAAAGCTGCTGCCCATGATTGAGGTTGTATCAAAAAAGGTTTCAGCGTCATACTGTTTAACAGTTTGGCTTTGTTGCACGCTTTCGGTGCTGCTAGTTGATGGGGTTGATTGTGAACATCCTGCAAGCGCCAGGCTAAGTGCGCATGCAACAGCTGCTAGTTGAAAACTCGGTTTCATTGTAATTATTCCTTGTTAATTTTTCGTTATCAAGTGTTGCCTGTTCATAATCTAAACGCAAGTTTTACCCGTTCGATATTTGTTACAAATCATGTAAATAAATAGGGACATGAGTGTGCTACTATTTTTTCATTATTAAAGGAATAAACATGATTGAAATTAACAACCTCAATAAGCGCTTTGCTTCAGCCCACGTTTTTGAAAACTATAATAAGCAATTTCAAGGTAAACGAGTTTGTTTACAGGCAGCCAATGGCAGAGGAAAAACAACATTACTGATGATGCTAGCTGGCCTTGAAAAGCCACAATCAGGGCAGGTTTTATATAATAATGAAGCATTAAAATCGCCGCAAAACATTGTTTCAATTGCTAGCGACCGTATTGCTCTGCCGGATTTTTTAACCGCGCGACAAGTTATTGAACTTAGTTGCAAGGCGTTAAAGAAAGACTTGCCAGAACAACTCATTACTGGATTTAACTTTACAGAGCACCTTAAAACTCGTTTTAGTGCTTTGTCGAGTGGAAACCAAAAGAAGTGTCAGCTTATCACTGCTTTTTTAAAGCAAGCTCCATTTTTGCTATTAGATGAACCGAGTGCTGCACTTGATCAAACAAGTATAAAATTTTTGCTGACCTTACTTGATGACTACCTTGATGATAAACCTAATGGGCAAATTATCATTACAAGCCACGAACCAGAAGTGTTTATACAGCACGGTTTTGAGTGCACATCACTATGATAAATTCCTTTGCAAGTTACTTCTCATTCCTTTCTTTTCGATACTTAGCATATACGACCACCCTCAAGAGCATGCTGTCTCAATTAAAGAGTTTTAGCTTGTTGTTTGCACTGGTACTGGGCCCAGCTTTTCTTGGTATGGTTTTATTGTTGTTTCTAGGACTTGGTAAAATAGTCGATAGCCATGCAGCACCTGGTTACGGTGCAAAATTAGCAGTAATTTATCTTTTACTTGAATCAGTAATGTTATGGGTCATGGCACCAGCCATTAAAAATGAGCAAAATAGGGCATTTCAGCGAAGTCTATATAAATCCTCTTGGCGAGTATGTGTTGACTGCAAGCTACTACTTTTAAGTAATGCTTGGCTTATTGCCAGTTTACTAATAGCAGTCGACCTATCGTTAAAGCAATGGCTACAAGTGCCTCATTTTATACTGTTTATGCTGTTGCAGTGGCTATGTGGAGTATTTGTTCTTTATAGGCCACGTGCACTTTTTTATAGTTTATTACTCAGTTCTATCTTGATATTACTGCCTGCTAGTTTAACTTCACTGCAATACTATCTAAGTTTTATTGCAATTTTCGGCTGTTCGATTTTACTCCCACCTGTAAGAATAAGTCATAAGTTAAAAGTACACTCGCTTGCGTTGTTTTGGCTTAGTTACTTTATACAGCATAGCTGGAGCTTAATATGGCGTGGTTCACTCTTGCTAGCATGCTTGCTCGCGTTATTACAGCTAATTGCAGTGCGTAATGACTTTAGCGACTTGGTACTGGCTTTGGCTTTTTCAGTATGCGTGTTGCTAACGAGCTCGCTGCAGTTCGATTGCTTGGCTGTTTTTAAAAAATATCGGCTGTTCTTTCAAAGCAATAACCAAGATAAGCCGTTTTATATAAGCCAGTTTTTACCGAGCTTTATATTTTTTTCTGTGGCTTTCATTGTCGTTATAAGCATGCTTGGCACTAACTTGATTTACATCCCTATTGGGGCAGTGTGGTGTGTATTGCAGCAATATTTAGCGCAAAAAAAACCAGCGCAATTTGCGCTGGTTTGGTTTTTCATAACAATTGGAATTGTTTTGCTAGCTTAAGCGGCGTCTGCTTTTTTATCGCTCTCGCCGCGGGCAACATTACCTGCAACTAAGTCTGCAGGGTCAAAGTCGTCAACGTTAATAACGTCAAGACGGGCTTTTTCAACAGCAGCTAGTTTGTCGGCTTCAGCTTGGCTTAAAATGCCTGCTTCTAGGCCCATTTGCGCTACTTTATCAAGCTGGAAGAAAGGCAGTTTTACGCCTTTTTCACGGCATACCTTGTCAAACAGAGGCTCAACTTCAAGGATGTCTTTAAGCGTTTGCTCTTGACGACCAACAAGGTTAAGTGGCTCGTTTTTAAGATAAATGTAGTTAGCTAAACGGTTACGAGTTTCGCTTGGTACTTGTAATAAGTGAGCAAGTTTGTGCTCAAGCTTATCAGTAGGCTTACGTACTGGACGACCGAATGGGAATAACATGATTTTTAGCATCGCACGTAGTGGTGCAGATGGCATGTTATTGATTAAGTCAGCGAGTGCACGTTGGCAGTGGTAAAGGTGATCTTGGCAGCTCCATTGAACAAGCGCAAAATCTTCTTTTTTACGGCCTTCGTCGTTGTAACGTTTAAGTGTTGCAGATACAAGGTATAAGTAGCTTAGTAAGTCACCTAAACGTGCAGAGATACGCTCTTTACGTTTTAATGAACCACCAAATACTGCCATGCTGATATCTGACATTAATGCTAATGATGCACTGAAACGTGACGCAACACGATAAAACTCAGCTGTTTCGTCTTTGTATGGTGTACTTGTGAAGCGAGCATTTGTTAATGCTAACCACTTAGTACGAACAAGGTTCGAAATAGTAAAGCCAACGTGACCCATTAACGCTTTATCGAATACTGCAAGCGCTTCTTCGCGGTCTTCAATTGCACAAGCACCTAGCTCAGTTAACACAAATGGATGACAACGAATTGCACCTTGACCATAAATGATCATGTTACGCGTTAAGATATTTGCACCTTCAACGGTAATTGCAATTGGCGCACCTTGGTAACCGCGACCTAAGTAGTTGTTTGGACCAAGCATGATGCCTTTACCACCATGAACATCCATGCCGTGAATCGTTGCTTCACGCATTTGCTCAGTTAAGTGGTATTTGATAATCGCAGATACAACCGATGGTTTTTCACCAAGGTCAACAGCCCCTGTAGACATGCTCACTGCAGCATCAGAGCTATATGCGTAACCTGCAAGTTTTGCCATTGATTCTTCAACACCTTCCATTTGACCAATTGGTAAACGGAATTGACGGCGAATACGGCTGTAAGAGCCTGTTGCAAGCGCAATTGTTTTAATGCCACCTGTTGAGTTAGACGGCAATGTAATTGCACGACCAACAGATAAACATTCAACAAGCATACGCCAGCCTTGACCAGCCATTTTCGGGCCACCAATGATGTAATCAAGTGGTACGAAGATGTCTTTACCGCGAGTAGGACCATTTTGGAATGGTACGTTTAGCGGGAAGTGACGACGACCAATTTCGACCCCTGGAGTATCTGTAGGGATCAGCGCACAGGTAATACCTGGCTCTTTATCATCACCTAGTAAACCGTCTGGATCTTGTAGTTTAAATGCAAGACCAAGTACAGTCGCAACAGGAGCAAGAGTAATGTAACGCTTGTTCCACGTTAGGCTAATACCAACAACTTCTTCGCCGTTCCATTGACCTTTACAAACAACACCGTAATCTGGAATTGCACTTGCGTCAGAACCGGCTTCTGGTGATGTTAAAGCAAAACATGGGATCTCTTGACCACTTGCTAAGCGTGGTAAGTAATGATTCTTTTTGCTCTTTAGTACCATAGTGCTGAAGTAATTCGCCTGGACCTAATGAGTTAGGTACACCTACGATAGAAGAAAGTAGCGTCGATTTACTGGTTAGCTTTTGCAGTACACATGATTGTGCATAAGCAGAAAACTCTAAACCGCCAAATTCTTTTTTGATGATCATGGCAAAGAATTTATTATCTTTTAGATATTGCCAAACATCTTGCGGTAAATCAGTTAGTTCGTGAGTTGCGTGCCAGTCATCTAGCATGCTACACACTTCTTCAACTGGACCATCAATAAACGCTTGTTCTTCGATAGTCAGTTTAGGTGCTGGGTATTGGTGCAATTTGTTCCAGTCAGGACGACCACAAAAAAGATCCGCTTCCCACCACGTCGTACCGGCATCGATTGCTGATTTTTCAGTATCCGACATCGTCGGGGTTACTTTTTTGAAAGCAGCGAAGATAGGTTTGATGATGTATTGTTGACGAACGCCAGTCACAGAAAGTGGCACAGCGATAAGTAAGAATAGTAGCCAACTAATTGCGCCAAACGCGCCAGCAAATGTGCCAACAAGTAAAGTCGCAACGGCAATACCTAAGCAGGTATTCCAGCTTGCTCTGTGGTAACTCGCAATACTAAGCAGTACGAGTAAACCAAGTAAAAATATGAGAGTCATTGATTATTCCTTAATAGAGGTCAGACCACCTCTTTTAGAGTAGCGCTAGAAAAGCGAATTATCAAGAGGGGAACAAGGATTAAAACGGCTTGTTTGGTGAGTTTTATTATTTTAAAAATGGCTATCAGTGCAAAAACATTTACAGCAGATGAGGAATTGTTGAGTAATTACTTATAATCAGCGCCGTTATACTTACGATTAGTTGTGAATTGCTCAGATAGTTCTGAAAATCTCAGCATAGCAGTTGCCATCCTTAGCGGTATGTTTAACAATGAGCGCAGGCAGGGATCAGCCCATCATGCCTTCCTTCGATTAGTTTTATAGGTTAAGAGTTCTATGTGTGAGTTGCTTGGCATGTCGGCCAATGTACCAACGGATATTTGTTTCAGTTTTTCAGGATTATTAGAACGCGGTGGTAATACTGGCCCGCATAAAGATGGCTGGGGCATCACTTTTTACGAAGGCAAAGGCTGTCGTACATTTAAAGATCCTGAGCCAAGTTGCCAATCAGAAATTGCCAAACTAGTTAAAGCCTATCCAATAAAAAGTATTTCGGTGATAAGCCATATTCGCCAAGGTAATCGTGGCCGAGTGTGTCTTGAAAATACCCACCCATTTACTCGCGAGTTATGGGGACGCGAAATTACGTATGCTCACAACGGGCAACTATCGAATTATCATGATTTAAAACCAGATTACTATCGACCTGTGGGGAATACAGACAGTGAACTGGCGTTTTGCTGGCTGCTCGATAAAATTCGCGAAAAATACCCTAAACGCCCATCAAATATGGCTTCTGTATTTCGTTATGCTGCCAAGCTTGCCCACACACTGCGTGAAAAAGGCGTATTTAATATGCTGCTTACCGATGGTGTTTATGTTCTAGCTTATTGCACAAATAATCTACATTGGATCACACGCCGTGCGCCGTTTGGTAAAGCGACATTAATTGATGCAGACATGGTGGTTGATTTTCAAAAAGAAACCACACCGAACGATGTGGTTACTGTGATTGCAACAAGGCCACTCACTAATGATGAACGCTGGCAGAAAATGGAGCCAGGTGAGTTTGCACTGTTTAAAATGGGCGAAAAAATCTAAATAAAAGATGAAGCGCTACTCAGGCGCTTCATTACTCACTTCATTTGTTACGGCCACTGGCGTGGTCACGGTGAATGAATTAAGCTGCACTTCAAATTGCTCTACGCCTTTTTCACCTTTCCACATACGAACTAGCATATAGTCCATTTCTGGGGCAAACCAAGCAAGCGCTTGACGCTTATCGTTATCGTATAATCGTTTTACTTTAATCGCTTCTACATTACCAATAGGTAGCGAAATCATTTCTGTGCCGACAACTTCAAAGTCATAATTACGAAGGTTGCCTTTTTTATCAATCAGTGGATACGATAATTGCGTTTTACCTTGTTTTAGCTCTTCGCGTACTTGCACTTGATAAGACAGTGAATCTTGAAAATCATCTGACCAATCAATTTTAAGAGGGTATTTACTTTGGCTGCTTTGAACTTGCTTTTGCGTAGAATCAAATTTTAAGCTGTACTCTTTATCAGGTCCGGTGCCCGAACGCTCCATAGTGTAACTTAGCGGAGAAATTTTCTGATCATGATAAGTAAACATGGATGTTTCTTTTCGTGAGTCTGAAAAAATCATCCATTCGATTTCACTGTGATAAGTGATCACGTAGTTACCGTCTGCGGCTTTTTTCAGCTCGCGTACTGCTTTACCATGGGTTTCGCCTTTACGAAGTACATCGTATTTGGCTTCGTATTGAGTGAGGTCGCCAGCTAATACACTGGTAGGAAGTAATAAAGTGCCCACACAAGCGAGTAGGGCACTTAGATTTTTATTCTGGGTAGTGCGCGCCGTGTGCAGGAAGTTTCTTTTCGTCAAAAACTGCATAATCTGCTTCCATCTTGAGTCGTTGTTCACTGAACCACTTGACCACCAACGGATAGATTATATGTTCTTGCTGATGAACACGTTGTGCGAGTGTCTCTGCGGTATCGTTTTCGAGTACCGGCACTTTGGCTTGAAGAACAACGGGACCGCCGTCTAGCTCTTCTGTGACAAAGTGAACACTAACACCATGAACCTCATCTTTTGCATCTATCGCTCGCTGGTGGGTATTCAGCCCTTGGTACTTAGGCAACAAAGAAGGGTGAATGTTCAACATTTTTCCCTTAAACTTTTGCACTAAGCTAGGTGTAAGAATACGCATAAAACCAGCTAATACAACTAGATTTGGTTCAAAATTGTCAATAATGTCCATTAACTCAGCATCATAGGCCTCGCGCGAGTCAAAATCTTTATGGCTTAGTACACATGTTTGTATACCTGCATTTTTTGCTCGCTCAAGGCCATAGGCGTCGGCTTTATTACTAATTACAGCGGCGATTTCGGCCTTTATCTCACCACGCGCACTCGCGTCAATGATGGCTTGAAGGTTTGAACCGCTACCAGAAATTAATACAACAAGACGACAAGGGGTCATTAGTCACGACCACCTAAAATTTCTACTTGCTCTTCGCCTGCTTTCGCATCTTGGATCTCACCGATATGCCATGCATTTTCGCCAAGATCTTTAAGGATTGTTAAGCTTTGCTCAAGTTTGTCAGCTGGAACAACTAAAACCATGCCTACACCACAGTTGAATGTACGGTACATTTCGTGTGTTGTGATGTTGCCGTTTTCTTGTAACCAGTTGAAAACAACATGTCATTCCCAGCTATCACCTTTGATTACTGCTTTTGCAGATTCAGGAAGTACGCGCGGGATGTTTTCCCAGAAACCACCACCCGTGATGTGAGATAACGCATGTACGTCAACCTGCTTGAATAGCTCAAGTAGTTGTTTAACGTAGATACGAGTTGGCTCTAAAAGGTGATCGCCAAGTGTTTTGCCTTCAAGCTCAGCGCTCGTGTCTGCGCCAGATACTTCAAGAACTTTACGAATTAATGAGAAGCCGTTTGAGTGAGGACCACTTGATGCAAGTGCGATTAATTGGTCGCCTGCAGCAACTTTAGTACCGTCGATAATTTTTGATTTTTCTACAACACCAGTACAGAAACCAGCCATGTCGTAGTCTTCGCCGTCGTACATACCTGGCATTTCAGCAGTTTCACCACCGATTAAAGCGCAGCCAGAAAGCTCACAGCCTTTACCAATACCTGTTACAACATCAGCCGCAGTATCTACGTCTAATTTACCCGTTGCATAGTAATCAAGGAAAAATAGTGGCTCTGCACCTTGTACAATAAGGTCGTTTACACACATAGCAACAAGGTCGATACCCACTGTGTCGTGCTTTTTAAGATCGATTGCTAAACGTAGTTTTGTACCAACACCGTCTGTGCCAGCAACCAGTACAGGCTCTTTATAGCCAGTTGGTAGTTCGCAAAGTGCGCCAAAACCACCGATACCGCCCATTACTTCAGGACGTCTGGTTTTTTTAACTACGCCTTTAATACGCTCAACAAGTGCATTACCGGCATCGATATCTACGCCCGCGTCTTTATAGCTAAGAGACTGTTTTTGTTCGCTCACAGGTTTTCCTCAAAAAAGTTGCATGTGGGTTGCTTAGAAACGCGCGTATTTTACAACAATTGCACTGGCGCGGCTAGTTGAAAAATCACTTTAACCGACTTGACAAGGACAGTTGTCCGGTTTTTTGTTTTCAAGTTCCAAGGCAAAAGTATCAGGCAAATGAACTTTTAACCTTGAAACTCGAAACTTCTCACTATTTGTTAAGCTTTCGCGGTTAAAATAGCGCGAAGAGGGGCAGGGTAACCTTCAATGGTTTTGCTGGTGTCATTAGGGTCTAAAAAGTCGACTAATGATTCGTTTTCCATCCACTGGGTTTTGCGTTGTTCTTCAAGCGTTGTGATTGCACAGTCTTTTACTTGTACATCTTTAAAGCCAACGCGTTCCATCCATAGTTTTAATGCCGCGGTGCTTGGGATAAACCATACATTACGCATTTTTGCATAGCGGTCAGTTGGCACTAAAACTGTGTGCTCATCACCTTCAACAACCAGTGTTTCAAGGACTAACTCACCACCAGGGCGAAGCTGTGCTTTTAATTGCGCTAAAAAGTCGATAGGCGAACGACGATGATATAAAACACCCATCGAAAAAACTGTATCGAATGCTTTTAGCTCTGGCAGAGCTTCAACACCCAATGGCAATAAATGCACGTTTTCATCTTGGTGATAATGCTTTATCGCTTGGAATTGGCATAAAAACAAATCGGATGGATCGATACCCACCACAAAATTTGCGCCTTCACCGCGCATGCGCCACAAGTGATAACCCGAGCCACAGCCAATATCAAGCACAGTGCGACCTTTTTAACGGTTCGATATGAGGTAGTAAACGATCCCATTTCCAATCACTGCGCCACTCAGTATCAATCTCGATACCGTGTAAGCTAAAGGGTCCTTTACGCCATGGCATCATGCGCTTTAATAAATGCGTTAACTGTTTTTGCTGACCTTCAGATAGCTCATCACCGGTGCCAATTTGTACTTTATCCTGAAGATTTACATGGTTTGTGCTTACCTCAGGTAAGTTTTTCAGCACTTTTTGCCATTTCGGTAAATCGCCGTGGCTGGCTTCGAGTTCCCAGTGTTTTAATTGACCAGGCAAAGTTTCGAGCCAGTGGCTAAGCGGGCTTTGTGCAATCGCAGCGTAAAATTGGTTAAACCATTGAGACATGAAATACTCTTTATATCGTTGTGATGATTACTTGATTGCAATCATCGAGCAGAAGTTAAAACATTGATACCACACTTGCGTTTGGCTAAAACCAATTTCACTTAATCGGTTTAAGTGGGTAGATAAATGATCTGGGCGCATGACATTTTCGATAGCGGTGCGCTTTTGGCTGATCTCAAGCTCCGAATAGCCGTTGTGACGTTTAAAATCATGGTGTAAATCAATGAGCAAATTATCGCATTGCTCATTTTCACCTCTAATTTTTTCGCTAAGTAGCAAAACGCCGCCAGGTTTTAAATTTGCGTAAATCTTTTCAAGCACCGCTTGGCGCTTTTCAGGTGGAATAAACTGTAGTGTAAAATTCATCGCAACCACAGAGGCATTTTCGATGGCTAAATCGTTGATATCACCTAGTGTAACAGTCACCGGCACGTCAGAGCGAAAACCTTGTAAATGTAATTTACAGCGCTCAACCATCGCTTCTGAGTTATCGACGGCAATAATATTACAGTTATCGGTGCGAATATTACGGCGCATACTTAACGTTACAGCGCCAAGTGAACAGCCTAAGTCGTATAGGTTTGAATTACTTTGCGCATACTCGCCAGCCAGTTTACCTATGGTGCTAACAATGGTTGCGTAACCTGGCACTGAGCGCTGGATCATATCAGGGAAAACTTCTACTACATGTTGGTCAAAGCTAAAGTCTTTAACCGCTTGCTCAGTGGCATAAATACTGTCTTTTTGCGTCACGTGAACAGTCTCTTTGAAAAATAATACCGCTATTTTAGCATTTTTAACTGGATAGTCAGTGATAAATTCAGTAGCTTGGCTAGAATTATCAATAACAAGTACAAAAAAGAGAAGTTTAATGACAAAAAGCAAAGTGATCAGTACAGAAGATATCTTATCAACTCTGTGTCATTCAGTGACTGGAGTTCTGTCTTCAGCAAGCGGTAACAGTATTAGTTATTCTGCCATGGTTCAAAAAATTACCCGCACCTGTATGCGCCCAGATATTGGCTGTTTTGTATTGTTCGATGGTGGCTTTACCGGTCTTGTGGTAACAAACTTCACAGCGCAAGCTGCCATGGAAATTTACCATGACTACATGCGTAACATGGGAATGCCAGAAGAAGAAATTGCACAAAGCCATTTATCAGATGATGTGGCAAACGTACTTGGCGAACTGATGAACCAAATCGTTGGTGACTTTACGTCAAAAGTACGCGACCAGCTGCATACTTCTATCACGCAAAACCAACCTAAGATGATGGCAATTAATAAACAGGTGCAAATCTCTGTTGATACCACTATGGATAGACCACAAGCACGCCGTGTGACCTTCACCACAGCGAAGCAAAATATCTTCTATCTAGAATTAGCCATGGATAAAACTGAATTTATCAAACTACATGACTTTGATATTTCAGAAGCGGTTGACCCGGATGACATCATCGAAAACGAAGCTAAACAAAAAGCTGAAAAGCAAAAAGCATCATCACAAGCAGACGATGCAGATGATGATTTTATGGCAGAACTTGGTTTGTAACCCAAAGACTTGAGCTGTCAGCTATCAGTTTTCAGCCGTCAGAGAAAATAGAGGCGCGGGTCAGACCGCGCTTTTTTGTGCTTTAGAGCAATTGATAACATCTTTGTCAGGGATCCCAATTAACTTAATAGTCTCATCGTCTATTTTTTTGATTTTCGATTTAACTGTCACTGAATACCTCGAGTGAAGCTTTTCACAGACTCTGGTGAAAAGATATTTAGATCGTCTTTTATTAAATTTGTTTTATGGGTTTTAGAATTAAAGCTGATCATGATATCACCCTCGAAATCCATTTTTTCTGAGGATTCAACAGAGATAACAGAGACCAAATCAGGGTTTTGCTTAAAATAAAATTTAAAAAAGCTTTTTGAATATGAGTTTAAATCTTTAATTGAAGTCGTTACGTGGCTATCAACTTCTAGTATTGCATCGTCTGGTAATACAGACTTCATTTTGCAAAACCATTCACCATTTAGAAAACTATAATCTTCAAATGCGTTTGCAGTTGTACACTTAGAAATTAATAAAAGTATTATCAATACTCTATATAACATTCCATTTTTTCCTTTTAGAAAATACTCTATGCTTGTTCACTTCATCTAAATACCTTACAGCTTAAAGCTTTGAACTTAAAGCTCGTTTTAAAGCCTACATTCATCCAATTTATGCTTTACTCATAAAGCCTTAAATGGATTTGATGATTGCATGAATTACTTAAAAAACTTTATAACTAAATTTGTTTTCATGATGCAGAAGCGGCCGGGGTTGATGGCGGTGTTGGCTTTTTGTAGTGGTGTAGCAAGCTATGTCTTTGTTGAACGAAAAGAATCGTTTTCGCAGCTTATCTCTATTTTGTTATTAGTCACTTGGTTGTGGTTGTTAATAGATAACTGGCTAAGAGATAAGGTAGAGGAGCGTTTTGGTGTGGCGGTGTCGCCTAATGTGATGCGCTTTGCGCTGCAAGTTGTGCAGCAAGAAAGTTTGTTTTTTGCTTTACCATTTTTCTTAGCGGTGACTACTTGGGACCATGGTCAGGCCGCGTTTACCGCTTTAATTATACTTTGTGCGTTCGTTTCTGTTGTTGATCCTCTCTATTATAAAAAGCTTGCAAGGCACAGTGTCTGGTTTAGTGTGTTTCATAGCTTTTCTTTGTTTGTCGTGCTGTCGGTTACCTTGCCTATTTTATTAAAGTTAACGACCAGCCAAAGTTTTGAAATTGCACTAATAACAGCTGTTATTTTAACGGTCCCCAGTCTTGGCAATTTGATGCCCAATGCTAAATGGTGGCGTTTTCCGTTGTTGGTGTTATTGCTTTGTTCATTAGGTACCGGGCTTTGGCAATTACGTAGTTTTGTGCCACCTGCAGCACTGCGTTTAACCGATATGAGTATGTCATATCAGCTAGATGCACAAGCTCGTAAACCGCTTTCGCCAATAACAGAACTCACTGAGCAGAGCTTACATGAAAACGGTCTATATAGTTTTAGTGCGGTAAAAGCACCGCGAGGTTTAAATGAGAAAATCTTCCACGTTTGGGTGCATAATCGAAAAGAAGTTGACCGTATAGCCTTGGATATTTCTGGTGGTCGTAAAGAGGGCTATCGAGCGTGGAGCCATAAAACGAATTTCCCTGCTAATGCTGCAGGGAAATGGGTCGTCAAAGTGGTTACCGAGTCTGGGCAGCTGATAGGGCAAAGAAGGTTTGAGGTTTCAGAAGTTTAGCTGTCAGCTTTCAGCCGTCAGTTTTTAGCTGATAGTTTTAATACGGATTTTTCCCTTCACCTACCAACACACTGAATATTCTTAAATCTAGTTCTAGTTGATGATATTGCGGCTCCATGTGGCAGCAAAGTTGATAGAAGGCTTTGTTGTGGTCTTTTTCTTTAAAGTGAGCCAGCTCATGTACGACGAGTGCTTTGAGAAGTGGTTCAGGTGCGCGAAGCAGGTCGCTATTAATGGCAAGATCGTGTTTTCGGGTTTTACCTTGCATACGAAAAGTATGGGTGCCTAAGGCATTTGTGACCATATCGCCTTGTTTTTTGAATGCGGCACGACCAAAAGGCAGGGCATTTTTAAGGTAGCGCTTTTTTAGTTCAGTGGCGTAATTGTATAAAGCTTTATCGCTGGTAATGCTATGCGCATCAGGGTATTTGCCTTTAAGGTATTTTGCGGCCCTGTCGCCATTAAATAGCTGTAACACTTGCTCAATGATTTGAGGCGGGTAACCTTGAAAATAACGGCTGTAATCTTTCATGTTTTCTCTGATAAATCGGGCGCTAAAATAAACTGCTTTGGCTTGCTTCGCGTTCACCTATAAAAGGTGCAAGCACGGGGTGATTGTAACCTAAATCTTGGCAAAACTGTCTTGCTAAAAGTGGTGACTGGCGATTATCTGCGGTATGAAAAAACAAATAGGGTGATTTTCCTTCATCAAGCCACTGTTTTACTTTTTTCAGCCATGGCTGGTAATACGACTTGTATTCATGTTCAAGACTGGCAATCACAAAGCGCAGCATAGGCTGATTTCCTGTTGCAATGGCATGCACAGGTAAATAAGGCTTTTTCTTTTGCGCATCAATGAGTGCATCGGTATCGGCGGGAACAGCAAATAAAGCGCGGGTATCCATGCTGATGCGATCTATATTATTTTCAATTAACAGCTGATTTAAACGAATTTCAGCATCATCTTTATTAAAAAAGCCGGGGTGACGTACTTCTACACCGTAACTAAGTTGTTTGGGGAGTTGTGCAATAAAATTTGCAAGCAGGGGTAGGACATCTGGTCCAAAGGCGCGGGGTAGCTGCAACATAATTTGCCCCGTTTTAGCAAAAATTGGCTCAAATAAGTTTAGCCACGCATTAAGCTCACTAGTTATATTCGTCAGCTGTAATTCGTGGCTAAAACGCCGATGAAACTTAAAAGTAAATTTAAAGTCTTCGGGTACCGCATCATGCCAGCGCAATAATGACTCATGACTTGGATCAGCATAAAAACTGGTGTTGCCCTCGACTGAATTAAAAGATTGCGCATACTCACTGAGCATGTCGGCGCTTTTACAGTGACTAGAGAGTAAATTTCCTTTCCATGCGGTGCTAGACCACTGCGGACAACCTAAATACAGCATTAAACCAACCAATAAATTTAAACTTTAGCTAGTGTATCAAAAGAAATGTTTGCTCAGAAGTCGGGGTGTATATTTAGCCCCCGACAGGCACTGCTGGCACTCGCATTTTGCGATGGTTTGGGTATAATGCTCTGCCTTAAATGATTACTTTGTATAGTGGCTTTTGCTCTCAAAATAGCGAACTCTTAAGAGCAGGCGGCTATAAGTCTTTAACTGACAGGAATACTATGCGCTCTATATATTGCGGACAGCTAAATAAATCTCACGTAGATCAAGAAGTTGAACTATGTGGTTGGATCAACAAACGCCGTGACCTTGGTGGTCTTATCTTCGTCGATTTACGTGACAGAGAAGGTTTAGTACAAGTTGTTTTTGATCCTGAAGTAGAAGGATTAATGGATACTGCGAATAAACTACGTCAAGAGTTTTGTGTGCAGTTAAAAGGTGTTGTTCGCGCACGCCCTGATAGCCAAGTAAATAAAGACATGGCAACAGGTGAAGTTGAAATTTTAGGCACAAGCTTAACTATCATCAACCGTTCTGAGCCATTACCACTTGATTTTAATCAGCAAAACTCTGAAGAGCGCCGCTTAAAATACCGTTACTTAGATTTACGTCGTCTTGAAATGAGCGACCGTATCAAACTTCGTGCAAAAGCGAGCAGCTTTGTGCGTCGTTTCTTAGATGACAACGGTTTCCTAGATATCGAAACACCAGTACTAACAAAAGCAACACCAGAAGGTGCCCGTGACTACTTAGTACCTAGCCGTGTTCATAAAGGTAGCTTCTACGCTTTACCTCAGTCACCACAGTTATTTAAACAATTATTAATGATGTCGGGCTTTGACCGTTACTATCAAATTGTTAAATGTTTCCGTGACGAAGACTTACGTGCTGACCGTCAGCCAGAATTCACACAAATCGATTTAGAGACGTCATTCATGAGCTCTGATGAAGTGCGTGCAATGACTGAGAAAATGATCCGCGAAATGTGGCAATCATTACTAGACGTTGACTTAGGCGACTTCCCAGTAATGCCATACAGCGAAGCAATGCGTTTATATGGTTCTGATAAACCAGACCTACGTAACCCAATGCAACTTGTAGACGTTGCTGATTTAGTAAAAGACGTTGAGTTTAAAGTATTCTCTGGTCCTGCTAATGACGAAAAAGGCCGTGTTGCTGTATTAACTGTACCAGGCGGTGCTGAGCTTTCTCGTAAACAAATCGACGATTACACTAAATTCATCGGTATCTATGGCGCGAAAGGCCTAGCATGGATGAAAGTGAACGACCGTGCAGCGGGCGTTGAAGGTGTACAGTCACCAATCGCTAAGTTCTTAAACGAAGAGGTGATCAACCAGTTACTTGAGCGTACTAACGCACAATCTGGCGACATCATTTTATTTGGTGCTGATAAGCGTAACGTTGTAAACGAAGCGATGGGCGCGCTACGTCTTAAGATTGGTGTTGATTTAGGTATTACTAATCTTGATAGCTGGAAACCATTATGGGTAGTTGACTTCCCAATGTTCGAAGAAGACGACGAAGGTACATTGCATGCGGTTCACCACCCATTCACTGCACCGAAAGGTATTTCTCCTGAAGAGCTTGAAGCAAACCCAGCTGGTGCACTATCAGATGCATACGACATGGTATTAAACGGCTACGAAGTTGGTGGTGGTTCGGTACGTATTCACAATGCAGAAATGCAAGAAACAGCATTTAGAATTTTAGGTATCGAAGCGCAAGAGCAGCAAGACAAGTTTGGCTTCTTACTTGATGCACTTAAATACGGTACGCCACCGCATGCAGGTCTTGCGTTTGGTCTTGACCGTTTAGTTATGCTGTTATGCGGTACTGATAACATTCGTGACGTTATTGCTTTCCCTAAAACAACGCAAGCATCATGTTTATTAACAGATGCACCAAGCAAAGCAAATGCCGATGCATTAACTGAGCTTGCACTTGATGTTGTAGCGAAAGACGCTGAATAATTCATAATAACCTGAATTATAAGGCTTAATGAATAATAACCCTAAGTTGTATGCCTTAGGGTTTTTTTGTGCTTAAATGAATATTTGGTATGTTCTTCAAGGAAAGAGTATGAATATCAGTGCAACTTTTTTAGGTTATTTTGTACTTGTTCTGTTCCCACTGTTTGCCGCTATCAGCTATTTCTTAGGTAAGCGTAAAACCTCAACACCAATCGTGGTGGCCGTTATTGGTGGGTTACTAGGGCTAATTCCATTGTTTGGTCTTATTTTTATTGCTGTACTTGCGCTTAAACAAGATATTGAGACCACCGCGTGATTGTAAGCCACTCCCTTTATTTTGAACACACCTTTGAAGCAAACCTTGCAGGGCAAACATTTTCGCATTGCGAATTTGAGCAATGTGAATTTATCGACTGTGACTTTAGCAATAGTCAGTTTGAAAACTGCCGGTTTATAGAGTGTGAGTTTAAAAATTGTAATTTAGCTACGCTTGGGCTTAGATACACCTCGCTTGAAGAAGTAAGCTTTAAACAGTGTAAATTAACCAGTGTTCGTTTTACTGATGTTGATTGGCCGCTACTCGCCAGCCGTGCTCCAGTGAGTTTTGTTGGCTGTGAACTGAGCCACAGCAGCTTTTTTGAACTTAGTTTAAAAGCTTTAAAAATGCGTAGCTGTTTTGCCAAAGATGTTGATTTTAGACATGCAGATTTAACATCTGCTGATTTTACTGATACGGACTTTCGTGACAGTTTGTTTCAACAAACCAACCTCAGTAAAGCTAATTTTATTGGTGCCAGTCATTTCGCCATTGATATAACAGCTAACAATATCAGTAAGGCCAAATTTGAACGTTATGCCGCTTTGGATTTATTAGCAGGGCTCGATATAGAGCTGGTGGATTAAATATTATTACTAATTAAGGTTAAGGAAAGTTATGGATTTAAGCCCCATCACCTTAGAAGGTCAATTTGTTAAATTAGTGCCGTTAACGCTTGAGCACCGTGATGCTTTAGTAAACGCCGCTTCAGATGGAAAGCTTTGGGAGCTTTGGTTTACCTCAGTGCCCAATGAAGAACGTGTTGACGATTATTTAAATATGGCGTTTGAACAACAGTCACTTGGTCGCGCAATACCATTTGCTGTCATCGATAAACACACCGATGAGGTGATAGGCTCAACTCGCTTTTGTAATATCGACAGTAAAAACCGCCGTTTAGAAATTGGCTATACCTGGTATGCCAAGCGTTTTCAGCGTACTGGGGTTAATACTGATTGTAAAAAACTGCTACTGAGTTATGCATTTGAAATACTTAATGTGATTGCTGTTGAGTTTCGTACCCATTGGCATAATCAGGCTTCGCGCAATGCCATTGCTCGCTTAGGGGCGAAACAAGATGGGGTGCTTCGCAATCACCAAATAATGGCTGATGGATGCGTACGCGACACCGTGGTGTTTTCAATTATTGATGGTGAGTGGCCGATGGTTAAACGTAGTTTAGAATTCAAATTAGCATGTTAAATATTAAAAAGCCGGCGCTATTGCTCGCTTTAACGCTTTGCGGGCAAACAGCCTTTGCAAATCAAACAGAGACACTGTTTGATACTGAGCGGGCACGCCATATTCCGGTGACCATTACAGCAGCCGATAGCAAATGCACGATAAAAAAGAAATGCCCCGTGGCGTTTATTGGGGCAGGCTATGGTATGGCGCATACAGACTATCAATTTGCCCAGCAGGCCTTTCATCAGCATGGTTATTTAACGGTTGAAGTGGCTCATGAGTTAAAAGGCGATCCGAGTTTAAACCCTGAGCCACCCTACATGACCACACGCATGGAAAACTGGCACCGCGGTGTACAAACCCTTGAGTTTTTAGCCGTAGAACTTGCAAAGCGATACCCTGCGTATGACTTTAATCAGCCCACTTTATTTGGGCACTCAAATGGCGGTGATATTGCAGCGTTATATGCCGCTATTTATCCTGCTAAGGTAGCTAAGCTGATCACCCTTGATCATCGCCGTATGCTGACCCCAAGAAACAAAAATATTGCTGTACTGACACTACGCGGTAGCGATTTTCCAGCAGATGACAACGTATTGCTAACGCAGCAAGAACTTGCTATGTACCCAGTGACGCAAATTAAGCTTAAAGATTCGTGCCATAACGATATGTATGATGGTGGCCCAAAAGCGCTTGTAGAACGAATGAGTAAAGAGCTCAACGCATTTTTACTTGCTAATAAATAGCAAATGATTTGTTGCTTGATCTGTATCAAAGTTAAGGAGCTAAGCAAGGTGGAGCGGACATAAGTCCTTATGTTTTTACCTGTGTTTCTCTATCCTCGCGAAGCGCTATAATGAAGAAATGCTATGCTTAGCACAGACTTCTTGAACCTTATTCACTGGAAAAGACAAATGCAACATTTACCTACCGTTGATTATAAAGCGAGCGATGCGGCCGCTCAATTTGTTGAGTCACTAAGAAACACAGGTTTCGGTGTACTAAAAAATCACCCAATCCCTCAGTCATTAGTTGAGTCTATTTACAAAAATTGGCAAGAATTCTTTAATTCTGAGCAAAAGCACGAGTTTTTATTTTCAAAAGAAACACAAGATGGTTACTTCCCACCATCAGTGTCAGAAGTTGCAAAAGGCTTTACCGTTAAAGATATTAAAGAGTACTACCACGTTTATCCAAAAGGCCGCGTTCCAGCACAGCTAGAAGAAGAAATCCGTGAGTACTACCGTTTAGCGAATGAGTTTGCAGCAACATTATTAAGCTGGGTTCAAGCTGAAGCACCAGAAGAGGTGCGCGCTAAGTTCTCTATCGACCTTAAAGATATGATTGCTAACTCTGAGCAAACACTTCTGCGTATTCTTCATTACCCACCAATGACAGGTGATGAAGAGCCAGGTGCAATCCGTGCAGCAGCGCATGGCGACATCAATCTACTAACTGTATTACCTGCGGCGAATGAGCCAGGTTTACAAGTACAAAAAACAGATGGTGGTTGGTTAGACGTACCATGTGATTTTGGTAACCTGATCATCAATATTGGTGACATGTTACAAGAAGCGTCAGGTGGTTACTTTCCATCAACGATTCACCGCGTGATCAACCCAACGGGTAAAGCGTCAACGAAATCACGTATTTCGTTACCACTATTCTTACACCCGCGTCCTGATGTTGTGCTTTCTGAGCGTTACACAGCAGACAGCTACTTACAAGAGCGTTTACGCGAACTTGGTGTCAAGTAAAGATTGGTTATACCCGAACCACCTTGAGGTGATTTGGGTATATAAGACAAAGCGGCATTTGAGCCGCTTTTTTTATGCCTGAAATTAGGCTGCTCAGTTCGCTATTAAGTGCTAGTTTGCAAATAATTCCATGCATTATTGACTATCCTAGGTATAATGCGCGCACTTCGCCGAATCGGCTGAAATTTTTAAAGAGAGATAGTATGAGTTTTGATGGGTTAGGTTTATCACCAGCTTTAGTAAATGCAGTTTTAGAAAAGGGCTATGAAGCACCAACGCCTATTCAATCACAAGCTATCCCTGCGATCATTGAAGGCCGTGATGTTATGGCCGCAGCGCAAACTGGTACAGGTAAAACAGCAGGTTTTACACTGCCGTTAATTGAGCGTTTGTCAAAGGACCTAAAGCGGGTGGCAATAAAGTACGCGCATTAGTATTGGCTCCAACTCGCGAGTTGGCTCTACAAGTAAGCGAAAATGTTGAGCAATATGCTAAGCATTCAAATGTTAGCTCATTTGTTGTTTATGGTGGCGTTAAAATTAACCCACAAATGATGCGCCTTCGTAAAGGTGTTGATATTTTAGTGGCCACACCTGGTCGTTTATTAGATCTACACAATCAAAATGCTGTTAAGTTTGATGATTTAGAAGTGCTGATCCTTGATGAAGCCGACCGTATGCTTGATATGGGCTTTATTCATGACATCAAACGTATCATTGCTAAATTGCCTGCTAAACGTCAAAACTTAATGTTCTCAGCGACTTTCTCTGATGAAATTCGTGAACTTGCAAAAGGGCTCATTAACGACCCCGTTGAAATTTCAGTCGCGGCAAAAAACACCACAGCTAAAACGGTTGCTCAATCTGTTTATGCGCTAGATAAATCACGTAAAACAGCATTACTTAGTCATTTGATCCGTACTAATGATTGGCAACAAGTATTAGTATTTTGCCGTACCAAGCATGGTGCGAACCGTTTAGTTAAGCAGCTTGAACGCGATGATATTGTCGGCGCTGCCATTCACGGGAATAAATCGCAAGGCGCTCGCGTTAAAGCGCTCGAAGGCTTTAAATCCGGTGAAGTGCGCGTACTAGTTGCAACCGATATCGTTGCCCGTGGTCTTGATATTGTTGAGCTACCGCACGTTGTTAACTACGATTTACCGAATATTTATGAAGATTACGTACACCGTATTGGCCGTACAGGCCGAGCGGGTGCATCGGGCCATGCTATTTCGTTTGTAACAGCAGATGATGCTGACGATTTATATGGTATTGAGCGATTTATTGGTGAGCTTATTCCGCGTGCAACCGAAGCAGGCTTTGAGCCAAGCAAACCAGTTGCTGAAAAGCCACTAGATACGCGTCCAATCAAGCCGAAAAAACCAAAGAAACCGAAAAAGCCAAAAGCACCAGCTCAAGATGGTCAAGGTGCAGCAAAATCTGCACAAAAGCCAAAACCTAAATCGCAAAAGCGACCTTCACAAGGTAAGTGGCAGGGTAAGGGTAAAGAGCAAGGGCAAAACCAAAAAGGTGCTAACAACGGGAATAAATCGAATAACACTAAACCAGCAGGTAATAAACCTGCGGGTAATCGTCAGCGTGTATCGGGGCCATCTCGCCCAAGACGTAAGCCCGCTGCGGATAGTTAATAGCAGTAAAAACAAAAAACGCGCAATTGCGCGTTTTTTGTTTTAAATGAGTTTAATGCAATATAAGGTGGCGACACCAATAAAGAGTGTCACGGTGACACTTAATAAAGTGCCCAGCATGACATATTCAGTGAGTTGTTTTTCGCTACTTTCTTTTAAATCACCAAATCGAAAGATAGACTTGGCCGCTAGCAGAAAGCCCACACCGCCGTATTCACCTAGCAAGATAAAGCTCAACATCAACACTCGCTCGAGTAAGCCTATAAAATGCCCCGCAGCAGGAATACTGCCTTCATTGTTTATCTGAATATTGATTTTCTCCAGCATCATGCGAATAAACACAGAGCTTGGGTTGAGCACCAACAAATAAGCTGCAATAACATACAAGGTATCGAGGGCAATCAGCTTTTGCCACGCTAAGCTATAAAATTCATTCTTATCACTAAGCCAAACGCTCAGTATTACAATCACAACAAGATGTGCCAACTGATCGAGTAAAAACGGCACTACGCCTTTATTTGAATATGACTTTGCCAAGTCAATGACATAGTGGCTTAGCATAATCGCACCAGCTGCTATCAGTACACGAGAGAACTCTTGCCAGCCGTAGGTGTATTCCCACAGTATTAGCACGGCTAAAGAGGTCACACCATGCGTCAATACGTGCAAATAGAGCTTACTGGCACGAAAGTGACGGTTGTTTCTATCGTGCACCCAGCTCATTGGCTGCCAATAAAAGTCAGCAAGTAAGTGGCCCAGTACTAACGCGGTGAGTAGTAGAGCAAAACTGGTCATAACAATCCTTTGAGTGTGGTTTGGCTATAATTTATAAAGCGCTCGATAAGTTGATAATGGGCTAGGTTGAGTAACTTAGTGACATTCTCTCGGCTCGTATAAAGCTCTTTGGCAAGCTCTGCATGGCTGTTGTTCTCGGCGGTTAAGTAATAAAACAGGGCATTAGCCTGCTTTTGACTCATTTTTTCAAGCAACACTTCAACAAGCGCAATATTAAGCGCAAAGCCTTCTTCAAGGGCGTTATTTTCAATATTTAACACTAAGCGTTGCTGGCTCATATTATCTAAACCACGGCCAGATAAGGTATAAGCACTGCCTGTGGCTGTTTTAATATCGGCGCGGGGGTTATCGAGTGAGCCAATAGCCAAGCTTTGTCGCAGCTCGTAATTGGCTGCCTTCATTTGCAAATACAACAAGATGGCTGCATGACATACAAGCTCAGGCTCTGTTAGCTGTACTTGCAATGCATCGCCACGGTAAATGGTAAAGCTTGCATTAAAGCGCTTAGCAACAAAGCGCAAGCTTTGATCAAGCTGATAAAGCATGGCGTCGTATTCTTGCTGTGGAATTTTTTGTGATTTAATTAAATCACCGCTGATCACCGCAATCATTATGATCCCTTAGATTAAGTAACTTAATTTAGTTACATCGCAATAAGTAACCAAATTTGGTTACTTTGTTTTATGTAACCAATTTAGGTTACTTTTTCGTAAATATCAACCTAGATATGCTACAGTGAACACAAATCACTAAAAACAGAAAATTTATGTCAGCAGTTGATAAGCCAAAAGTCGGTATCTTTGTAGATGTACAAAACATTTATTACACCTGTAGAGAAAGCTACAAGAAAAACTTTGACTACAATGCCTTTTGGGCACAAATGAGCGAACGCTACCAAATTGATTGCGCCATTGCGTATGCAATATATCGGGGCGATGAAAAGCAATCGCAGTTTCAAAATATTCTGCGCGCAATTGGTTTTGAGGTAAAACTGAAACCTTTTATTCAGCGCAAAGATGGCAGTGCAAAAGGGGATTGGGATGTTGGCATTACCATTGATATGCTAGAGCATGCCAAGCAGCTCGATAAATTGGTATTGCTTTCGGGTGATGGTGATTTTGCCTTATTACTTGGTCACTTAGCGAATAAGTATCAGCTACCGTGTGATGTCTATGGAGCAGAGCACCTCACCGCAGATATTTTAAAGCAAGCCGCCGCTGAATTTCATTGTATTGATGATTCACTGCTACTATCAAGGTAAAAAAATATTCCTATAAAAATAAAATGTTTAACTAAAGTATTATTTCAGCTAAGCTAACATTAGCTACACTTGATGATAAATAAAGGAATAGTCACGCACAACGCACTAAATTATGCAAAAAAGCATAAATAAAGGTGTTATAGGACATTGTTGATGTGGTTTCTAATTTTCTTGTCTGTTAAATAAAGCGTTTTAATTCAATAAATTAAAAATAAATATGAAAGTTATACGAATTTTTATAAAAAATATAATGACAACGCTGTCATTTGTTGTGTAACATTAAATCAACAAAGGTTGAGATGATTTCGCATTCTGATAAGAAAAATAATGCGATTTAGACAAAAACTAAATGAAGGCTAGGGGTCGTTAAATGATGGCGAAGAGTGTGAATGAGGACCAATTGTTTATTGGTATCGATGGTGGCGGAACGAAATGTCGCGCAACTATCTACTCTGTTAAACAAGGTGTATTAGGAACTGGCCTAGGTGGTCCTGCAAATCCATTACATGGTTTGGAACGTACTCTCGAATCAATTATGGTCTCAACACAATTAGCACTTCGTGATGCGGGTTTAGCGCTTGAAACCGTTCACCAGCTTTATGCCGGCTTGGGTTTAGCCGGTGTAAACCTACCAAGTTTGTACGACAAGATTATGGAATGGGAGCATCCATTCAAACAAATGTTCCTCACTACTGACTTACATACAGCCTGTATCGGCGCACACGAAGGGAGTGATGGTGCGGTGATCATCACAGGTACTGGCTCATGTGGTTTCTCATGTGTAAATGGTCGCACAACTAACTTTGGCGGTCATGGTTTTGCTCTGGGAGATAAAGGCAGTGGCGCCTGGATGGGTCTTGAAGCAATAAAAGCGACATTACTAGACCTTGATGACTATAGGCGAAGCAACAAATCTGACTAACGTGATCACCGAGCATTTTGCAGCTGACAATGCGATGGCGATTGTTGAAAAAATGTCTGGTCAGCCTTCGAGTAGTTTTGCCAAATTAGCCCGCTATGTATTTGAAGCAGCCAATAACAATGACAAAGTTGCGGTTTCGATTGTTAAAGAGGGTGCTGATTACGTCAGTAAATTAGCTCAGCGTTTATTAGAGAATAACCCGCCACGCTTATCTATGATTGGTGGCTTAGCTGAGCCATTAAATAAGTGGCTTGCAGAGGATATTGCGAAACGCGTTGAATCTCCTATTCAACCACCGGAAATGGGCGCTGTGTATTTTGCTCAGCAATCTGTGCTTGAACAAAACCAAGAGGTAAGTTTGTAATGACGATTTATCATGCGAGTTCATTGTTTACCGGTGACGAATTTTTATCTGACGTATATTTTAGCGTCGACAATGGTGTGTTTAAGCATGTTGAAGCAGATGCTAATGCCGTTAAACTAACGGGTTTAGTGGCACCCGGCTTTATTGATGTACAAGTAAATGGCGGTGGCGGGGCGTTTTTTAACGCTGAGCAAACGCCAGATTGCTTAGATAGAATAGCCAAAGCACATGGTCAGTTTGGTTCAACAGCGATTATGCCAACGCTGATTACCGACAAAATCGAAGTCATGGCAAAAGCGGCCGATGCCACTGCACAAGCAATTGCTGAAGGTGTTCCGGGCGTAATGGGTGTGCACTTCGAAGGACCGCACCTTTCCTTAGGGAAAAAAGGCACCCACAGCGAGCAATTTATTCGCCCTATTACAGAGCAAGAATTTGCAATTTATGCCCGCCAAGACTTAGGCATTAAAATGGTTACCTTAGCACCTGAAAATGTCAGTGCTGATAATATCGCGCGCTTGGTTGAGTGTGGTGTAAAAGTATCAATTGGCCACACCAATGCAGACTTTGCAACCACCAATGCTGCACTTGCTGCAGGGGCTGATGGTTTTACCCACTTATTTAATGCCATGTCAGCATTTACATCACGAGAGCCGGGTGTTGTTGGTGCTGCACTTTGGGATGATAACAGCTGGTGCGGTTTAATTGTTGATGGTCACCATATACACCCATCATCAGCTAAATTAGCAATTCGTACCAAACAGCGCGGAAAAATTATGTTAGTCACAGATGCAATGCCACCTGTGGGGACTGATGACATGGAGTTTGATTTCTTTGATGGCCGTAAAGTTATTCGTACTGGCGACCGATTAAATTCAACGACCGGTGAATTAGCAGGCAGCGTACTTGATATGGCAAGTGCGGTGCGCAACACAGTGAACACATTGGATGTTAGCCTTGCTGAGAGTTTACGTATGGCATCACTTTATCCTGCACAATATTTAGGTTTACATAAAAAAGGTCGCTTACTGAGCGGGTTTGACGCTGACTTTGTGGTGTTAGACGCACAGCAAAATGTACAAGCCACCTTTATTGCTGGAAAAGCGCTATAACAAGCTTCCCTGGTAAAAACCCCGCCGTTGTATCGCGGGGCTTTTTCTATTTAAGGTAATACAATGACAACAATACAACCAACAAGAAAACGTTTGGCATCGCTGGATGCACTGCGCGGCATGGATATGTTCTGGATATTAGGCGGACAGTCACTATTCGCAGCGCTCTTCGTTTTAACTGGCTGGACTGGCTGGAAAGTTTTTGAAGCACACACAGTGCACAGCGTTTGGCATGGCTTCACATTTTACGATCTGATTTTCCCATTGTTTATATTCTTATCGGGTGTTGCGATGGGGTTAGCCCCGAAACGCATTGACCATTTACCGTTTGATGAGCGCAAAGTGTATTACCGTAAGGCGGGTAAACGTCTTTTACTATTGTGTTTATTAGGTATTTTGTATAACCACGGCTGGGGCACAGGGATGCCGATGGCGTTAGATGAAATTCGCTATGCCAGTGTGCTTGATCGCATCGCTATTGCGTGGTTCTTCTGTGCAATGTTGGTTTGGCATACTGGTTTACGAACACAAATTATTACCGCTGCGGCTATTTTAGTGGGTTATTGGTTACTACTTTGTTTTGTTCCAGTGCCGGGTGGCAGTGCTGGTGACCTTTCAGCAGCAGGGAGTTGGAATGCATGGTTTGATGCACACTTACTGCCGGGGATTAGTTATCAAAACCGTGTAGTAGACCCAGAAGGTGTGTTGTCGAATATCCCTGCGATAGTTAATGCATTAATGGGTGTGTTTGCAGGTCAATTAGTGGCACGTGCTCAGCAAATTGGCGAGTGGAAAATGACCGCCTTATTGTTCGCCGCAGGTGTGGTAAGTGTATGCTTAGGCTGGTTATGGGATTTACAGTTCCCAGTAAATAAAGAACTTTGGACTAGCTCATTTGTGCTTGTAACCGTTGGCTGGAGTGCCATATTGCTCGCCGTATTTTATGCACTGGTGGATATTTTACCGGGGCAACGCGCTGCGTATCCATTTGTGATCATAGGTGCAAACTCGATTATTATTTATTTAGCGTCAAGTCTAGTGAATTGGGGTTATGTAAGCCAAAGCGTATTTGGTGGGGTGGTTCGAGCTGTGCCAGCGGCATGGCAACCCCTGATGGCGGTAATTGCATTATTAGCAGTACAAATGCTGGTGTTGCATTGGATGTATCGCCGTAAGATCTTTGTTAGTGTTTGATAATTATTAAACACTAACAGAAAGAGTAATTTTTTATTCACTTTTACTTTACAAAGATAAAACTAGAAGTGATAATGACAGCGTTGTCATAATGGTTGTAGCTACTGCATCGTATCCTGGCAGTGGTTTGATCTAAAACCCAGCTCGATTGCACGTGGGGTTGGGTTTTAGGTCCCATTTTTTTCCAACTTATAATTAGAGCTAATCGATATGCAAATAGTGATTCTTGATGATGCAGCCCAAGTTGCAGCGTATGGTGCCAACATCTTTGCTAAACAATTACTAAAAAAACCAGCCTCGGTACTCGGTCTTGCCACAGGTTCAACACCTGTTGCTTTGTACCAACAACTGATCGAAAAAAATAAAGCTGGCGATATTTCGTTTAGCCAAGCGACAACATTTAACTTAGACGAATACTTAGGTTTAACTGGCGAGCATCCTCAAAGTTACCGTTACTTTATGAATGAGCAGCTGTTTAACCATGTTGATATCGACAAACAAAACACCCATGTACCGCCGGGTGATGCAGTAAATCCGCTTATTGCTTGTACTGAATATGAGCAAAAAATCACAGCGGCTGGTGGTGTTGACGTACAACTACTTGGTATTATCGTAATGGTCACATCGGTTTTAACGAACCTTCATCAGGTTTGACATCACGCACCCGTGTAAAAACACTGACGAAAGCGACGATTGAAGACAATGCACGATTTTTTGCAGAAGGCGAATATCAACCGCATTTATCAATCACTATGGGCATTGGTACTATTTTAGAAGCCAAAAAAGTTGTGCTTTTAGCAACGGGTGCAAGTAAAGCGGATGCCGTTCATGCCATGGTAGAAGGCCCGTTAATGGCTAAATGCCCAGCTTCAGCACTGCAACTTCATAAAGATGCGGTGATCATCATTGATAAAGCTGCCGCGAGTAAATTAGAAGATTTAGAGTTCTATCAGCATATTGAAGCTGAGAACCAAAAACTACAAGCGCATCTAGCGACCTTGTAAAATTGTGAGAGAGAATAAAAAAGCCCAGTTTGGGCTTTTTTTATGCCTGTAATAAATTGGGTTTATTATCCGCTTATGGTAGTTTTAGCGAGTAAACTATTTTCAAGGAACGCCATGCTGAATTACTCTCAAATGCCATTGGATCGTGCATCAAATCGCCGTAAAGATCCAAAGTGGTTAAAGGCTCAAATGAATTCTCAGAGTCGCTGGTTATTGGTCAATAACAATCAAAGTTTATTTGTTAAAGACAGTCCTGAAGTTTGTTATTTACGCTTATCTCAAGTGGATCATCTCGATTTATCAAAAGGCATTTTATTGGGTTTAGACGACGATGATGTGGCGCATTTTGCTTTAGATGTCAGCCATGTTCCAGACTCACTCATTGAGCCTATGCTTAATGGCGCTGAATTTGTTGATATTCGCAAGTTAGGCCCACAAGTTGAGCTAAAACAAGGCTCGATTGCCGCACTGGCAAGGGGCTTGTGTTTTTGGCACGCAACGCACCGTTTTTGTGGTCGTTGTGGTCATGAAAATAACATGGTTGAAGCAGGGCATTCACGTTTATGTGAGAACCAAACTTGCCAGCATCAAACTTTTCCGCGAACCGATCCTGCGGTGATTATGATCGTGACTAAAACCTTTTCAGATGGAGTTGAGCGCTGCTTACTAGGCCGTCAAGCAAGCTGGCCTGACGGTGTTTTTTCAACTCTTGCTGGTTTTGTTGACCCAGGTGAAACACTAGAGCAGGCCGTTGCCCGCGAAGTCATGGAAGAAGCCGGTGTTGCGGTGACAGATATTCAATATATCGCGTCACAGCCTTGGCCATTTCCATCATCAATCATGTTTGGCTTTATGGCCACAGCGGTTTCAGAAGATATTCAGGTAGATAAAGACGAGTTAGACGATGCGAGATGGTTTAGCCGTGCTGAACTTAATGAATTCGGCCAATGGCATGAGCAGGGCAGTCACCTTAAACTAACCCGACAAGATTCTATTTCTCGATTTTTGGTTGAGCACTGGCGCAACCTGTAAAGCACAGCTTGGACAAATTATGACAAAGACAAATAAAAATACCCAAATCGTCTCTGCAGGGCGTAAAAAAGCATATACACAAGGGGTTGTGAACCCTGTGGTGCAACGTGCATCAACAGTGGTATTCGATTCAGTGGCTGATTTAAAAGCAGCGGCGAAGAAACGGGGCGACAAAACGTTATTTTATGGCCGTCGCGGTACGACGACACATTTTGCTCTGCAAGAAGCAATTGCTGAACTTGAAGGCGGCGAAGGATGTGCGCTATATCCATCAGGTGCGGCTGCAATAAGCAATGCGCTGCTATCGTTTGTAAAAACAGGCGATCATATTTTAATGGTGGATACCGCTTACGAGCCAACCCGTGATTTTTGCGACAAAATACTGGCTGGATTAGGTATTGAAACAACCTATTACCCACCGGGAATTGGCGCAGGAATTAATGAGCTTATCAAAGATAACACTCGCGTATTGTTTTTAGAATCACCAGGCTCAATCACTATGGAAGTACAAGATGTGCCAGCCATGGTTGCTAAGGCTAATGAGCGGGGTGTAATGACCATGCTAGATAACACCTGGGGTAATGGTCTGCATTTTAGACCGCTTGAGCATGGCGTAGATATTAGTATTCAAGCAGCGACAAAATACATTGTTGGTCACTCTGATGTGATGATGGGTGTGGCGGTCGCTAATAAAAAGTATTGGCCAACCCTTCGAGAAAATTCATACCTACTAGGGCAATGCACCTCTGCAGATGATGCTTATTTAGCGCTACGTGGTCTGCGTACTATGGCTGTGCGTTTAAAACAGCATGAACAAGCTGCCATCGAAGTGGCTAAATGGCTTGAAACACACCCATTGGTTGATCATATTCGCCATCCCGCTTTTGCAACGTGCCCGGGTCATGAGTTCTTTAAACGAGACTTTGATGGCAGCAACGGCTTATTTTCATTTGTAATGAAGCAGGGTAATCAACAAGCAATTGATGCGTTTTTAGATAGCCTGCACCATTTTAAAATGGGCTTTTCTTGGGGCGGCTATGAGAGCTTGGTCACGGCAAACCTGAGCATGAAAGGGCTTCGCTCTGAAACAGGTTGGTCACAAGGCCCGGTAATAAGGCTACACATTGGTCTTGAAGATGTGGCTGATTTACTAGCCGATCTTGACCAAGCGCTTGCAGTGTACGAAAGCCACCTCTAGGTTAAAAGTTTATACTTTGTTACATAAGACCCGCTTGTCGGGTCTTTTTTTTCTGGTAATTCAAGCTGTTTCAACTTAGTGTAATTCTAATAATAAAATTCATTAAGGATTATGAGTGACGCAGTTACATCCTAAACGCCTTGCACAAATTGCCCAATTTGAGCTGGTACGACTATTTCTGACCAAACGTGGTTTGTTGGCGGTTGCCGCTTTTGCCATTTGTTGGCTACTTATTTTACGCTATCCCATTGCCCAATCTGTGACCTTGATTAGCTCACCTGATTTTGCCGACTTTGCAAGGCAAGCATTTGGCGCCATTGGCATCAGTAAATTACTTGATTGGCCTGAATCTGAACTTGCCGTTTATTGGCTGGTTGCCTTATTTAGTTTCCCAAGCTTTTGTTTGTTTTTATGTAGTGACCAAACAGTGGGCGACAGACAGCGAGGTACGTTACGCTTTTTATCACTTAGAGCTACTCGTTCAGAAATTATTATTGGCCGCTTTTTGGGGCAGCTACTCATTTTAGCTGCATTGTTGTTTGTTACCTTGATGGCAACGGTTGCAATGCTTGGCTATCGTGAGCCAAGTTTACTGCTTTCTGGCTTATCGCGAAGCTTTATGTTGTTATTTTATTTGCTTGTTGCAGTTATGCCATTTATTGCCTTGATGAGCTTTTTAAATACATTTGCCCGTTCATCGCGTCTTGCGTTTGTTTTGGCTATTTTGTTTTTTGCTGGCGGTAATATTGTGATTGGCTTACTAACATGGCAATGGCCTGCATTTGAGGTTTTAAATTACATATTTCCGGGCTATCAACTTGATTTAATGGCAGGTCAACGTGCAGGTGTGACACTGGCTCTTGGTTTACCACTTTTACAAACGGCAGTGCTACTGGTTGCTGGTGAACGAATTTTTGCAAGGAGCTCATTATGACCGTTTTAATTCAAGCACAAGGCTTGTCAAAAAACTACGGGGCTAAGCGAGCGCTCGATAACGTTAGCTTTGAGATAAACAAAGGGGCGCCGGTAGCGCTAGTTGGTCCTAATGGTGCAGGTAAAACAACGTTATTCAGTTTGTTATGTGGCTATATTTTACCTAGCTCAGGAAAGCTATCGGTAATGGGGTATACCCCAGGTAGTGCGGCGTTATTTGGTAAGCTAACCGCGTTACCGCAAGATGCCCAGCTTGATCCTCGTTTTAGTATTGCGCATCAACTTAACTTTTATGGTCAATTACAAGGGCTCAGTGGTGCGGTTCGTAAAAAAGAAACGGCTCGTGTTTTAGAGCTCGTTGGTTTATCAGAAGTGGCTAAGCAACGACCAGATGATCTTTCTCATGGTATGCGTAAGCGAGTGACGATTGCACAGGCATTAATTGGCTCACCTGAAATAGTGATGCTTGATGAAGCAACTGCAGGCCTTGATCCAATTCATGCTCGTGAGGTAAGGGAGCTGGTAAGTTCTTTAAGTAACGAAGCAACATTTATTTTAAGCTCCCATGACTTAACTGAGCTTGAGCGTTTATGCTCACAAGTTTTACACCTCGATAAAGGGGTGTTAAGTGAGCATCAAGCCCGTTCTAGCACGCAAGATAATAAACACTTTATTACGCTGCAGTTAAATCAACACTATGATGATGTAGAAGCAAAGCTTGCTGGTCTTGCCCATGTACATCATGTTTATATGAGCCAAGCAAAAGAATATGTGATTGAGTTTGAGAAAACCGCTGAGCCTTTTGACATCAATCTTCTACAATTTTGTTATCAGCAAGGTTGGCAGTATCGTCAACTGGTAAATGGTCACACACTCGAAAATCAAATTTTTCATAAGGAGAGCTAGTTATGGGTCTATTAAGTGGATTAATGGGTAATGCAAGTGAAGTCGATAACGACGACTTAGAAGAGCTGCTTGCTAATACATTGATTGATGGTGAAACAGTTCAAAAAGCCTATAAAGTTATTCGTGATATGTTCATCTTTACTAATAAAAGATTAATTATCATAGATAAACAAGGTGTTACCGGTTCTAAAGTTGAAATGCTGAGTATTGCTTACTCAAAAATTACTAAGTTTAGTAAAGAAAGTGCCGGGCATTTTGACCTAGATGCTGAACTGAAAATTTGGGTTGGTTCAGATCCAACGCCAATCAGTAAAGACTTTAAAGCAGGAGATAACATTAATGAGGTTTATAGAATTATAAGTCAATTTGCTTTATAAGGTACTGACAAATCTTGTTTTTTTATTAAAAGCTGGCTAAAAGATGAAAGTTTTGGCCAACTTTTTCTTTACATTTACCGACACTTTATTACAATTAATCAAGTAAAAACAAACGCTTAGTTAAGTTTCCATTCAGTTTTCTGACGTTAGCATGTGCCCAACTTAGCCATCAGGCTAGTTTTCAACAGCAATGAAACAATGTTAATAGGGAAATCTGTTTATGAAAAAGTTAGCAGTTATTATTTCGAGTATGCTTCTGTCAACTGCCGCGACTGCTGCGGATAGTTACCAATCAATCAGCCATTTAGGATACAAGGACACCGATGGCAACGACACTGTAAGTGTTGATTCAACTTATTACTTCGCACCAAAGAAAACGATGGGTCCATACGACCAGTTTGAATACATCAACAGAACAACTAACGTGTTTGGCTCGTACGCAGATGATGACTTTGGTGATGTGACTAACATCGGCGGTGAGTACTTCGTACAAGATTTTGTAATCGGTGCGGGTTACAGCAATTACGATTACGGTTCAGACACTGATTTATTCAATGTGTCTGCGGGTTACTTCTTTAACCCTAACCTTCTTCTAAAAGCGACTTTCACTGACGTTGAAGATGGTGATAACTATGTAATGTTCGACCTTAAGTACAATCATCAAATTAACAGCACTGATTACTTAGGTTTCACGTTCACTGCAGACGACGAGTTTGATTATCGTGCGGTTAGCGCTAAATACTTTATGGATCTTCAACAAGGTAATTACCTAACGATTGAAGGTACAATTGCTGATACTGATGATAGTGGTAGCTCTTGGGAACTAGGTTCTAACTACTACTTCTCTAAAGCAACATCAGTATTTGTAACGTTTAATAAAGAAGATGACTACAGCTTTGGTGCTCAGCACTTCTTTAACAAAAACGTTGGTTTAAAAGCTGGTTATGCAAACAACTGGGATGACTCAGATTACGATGCATACTTTGCAAACCTAAGCTTACAGTTTTAATCATTAATTTGATGATATAAAAAAGCCCGCATTATGCGGGCTTTTTCGTTTTTATCATTACCAACCGCACTGGCGGCCTTCATTTTGCTCATCAAGGTATTTTTGTAACGGTGCAAAGTAATCTAAGATTGCTGTTGCATCCATTTCTTCTTTACCAGTGATTGTCGCAAGTGCTTCTTGCCATGGGCGGCTTGAGCCCATTTCTAACATAGCATTTAGTTTTTCACCAGCCTCAGCAGAGTTGTATACAGAACAACGGTGAATCGCTTCTTCGTTACCGGCAATTTCACATAAACTTCTGTGGAAGTCGAATTGTAAAATGTGCGCTAAGAAATAACGTGTGTAAGGCGTGTTGCCTGGTACGTGATACTTAGCACCTGGATCGAAGTCTGCTTCGCTACGTGCGATTGGCGCTTGTACACCTTGGTATTTTTCACGTAATTCCCACCATGCTTTGTTGTAGTTCTCTGGCGTTACTTCACCTGAGAAAACTTTCCAGCGCCATTGGTCTACTAATAAACCAAATGGGATAAATGCTACTTTGTCTAATGCCATTTTCATTAACAGGTCCATATCTTTAGATTCATCAGGCACGTCGTCTAATAAACCAATTTCTTTTAAATAACCTGGCGTTACAGAAAGTGCAATGGTGTCACCAATCGCTTCGTGGAAACCATCGTTCGCACTTTCTTGATAATAAATAGGCTGTGTGTTGTAGGCGCGTTGGTAGAAGTTATGCCCTAGTTCATGGTGAATAACAGAGAACTCTTCACCTGTACGTTGAATACACATCTTAATACGTAGGTCGTCTTTGCTATCAATATTCCATGCAGATGCATGACATTGTACGTCACGGTCTTGCGGTTTAGTGAATAGCGAGCGCTCATAGAAGGTATCTGGCAATGGCGCAAAACCCATTGAGGTGAAGAACTTCTCAGCACCACGTACCATTTTAAGTTCGTCGTAATCGTGCTCAGCTAATAGTTCTGTTACGTCATAACCAGGATCGGCATTTTCTGGTGCAACAACATCGTAAATGTTACCCCACGTTTGGGCCCACATATTACCTAGTAGGTGTGCAGGGATAGGCTGGTCTTGTGGGACTTTATCTTCGCCATATTTTTCACCTAGCTTGGCACGAACATGACAATGTAATGAATCATATAGCGGTTTAACTTGGCCCCAAATGCGGTCAAGTTCTTTCGCAAAATCATCGGCTGGCATGTCGTATTTACTACGCCACATAGCACCTGTATCTGCATAACCTAGCTCTTTTGCACCTTCATTGGTGAGTGCAACTTGTTGCTCATAAAGCGGGCGCATAGGTTTTGAAACTTGACGCCAACCTTGCCATAAATCAAGCAATTCATTGTAATCACGGCTCGTTGCCATTTTAGCAGTCATCTCGCCAAGGCTTAAACAGCTACCATCTTCTTTACAGTATTTACCTTTACCATAAATACCCCCTAGCTCAGCCACTAATTGTGAGAGCTTAGCTGTTTTTTCAGCATCTTGTGGTGCAGGTAAGGTAAGTGCGAGTTTAAGTTTATCGAGTTTACGACGTGCATCGTAATCAAGCTCTAAACTATCGAACTTTGCGGCTTCATTAGCAAGACGAACCACAGCTTCTGTCATTTTGCGATTTACTTCAGCAGATAGTTCAGCAGTATCATGGGTGATGAAGTTGGCATAAATCCACTCAGCACGGCTTGCTTCTAAATAAAGCGCGCTTAATTCTTTTTCAGTATCGGCGATAAATTTAGCGGCATCTTGTGCGGTTACTTGGCTTGTTTTGACTTCAGCAGTCGTTGTTTTAGTGCTCGCAGTGTCATCATTACAGCCTGTAAGTGCTGGTGCACTGGCGACCATAAGCGCGCTGATGCTGAGCTTAAATGGAGTCTTTTTCATAACGTTCCCTAGAAGTTTATTGTTATTTATTGCCCATGCATAATAGCAGTGTCTTAGTAAACAACAAACTGCCTAGTTGAAAACAAGCTAAGTAAGCGCTGCTTACGTTGTATTTATGGCACGATCAGTCATACTTGAACCAGTTAAATAAAATAAAAGGATTGCACAATGACGACCGTAATCATTCTGTTACTAGTTGCTGTGATTGTAATTTTTGCTGTGAAAGACATTCGCATCAATCTTGTCACACGACCTACGTTTAGACTATTTAAAAAAGTTTTGCCGCCGTTATCGCAAACAGAACGTGAAGCTATGGAAGCGGGTGATGTTTGGTGGGACGGTGAGTTATTCAGTGGTAACCCTGATTGGCTAAAGCTGCATCGTTTTCCTAAACCTGAACTCAGCGAAAAAGAGCGCGCATTTATGGGTGAGCAAGTCGAAACTTTGCTAGCCATGCTTGATGATTATCAAATCGTGCAAAAAGATAAAGACCTACCAAAAGAAGTGTGGGACTACCTAAAAAAAGAAGGATTTTTTGCACTAATCATTCCTGAAGAATTTGGTGGCCGAGAGTTTTCAGCCATTGCTAATTCAACCATTGTATCGAAAATTGCCACTAAGAGCTTAACCGCTGCGGTCACCGTTATGGTGCCAAATAGCTTAGGTCCTGGCGAATTGCTTCTTCATTACGGTACCAAAGAGCAACAAGAGCGTTGGTTGCCAAGCCTAGCTAAGGGCGATGATGTGCCTTGTTTTGCATTAACGGGCCCTGAGGCTGGGTCTGATGCAGGCAGTATTCCTGATACAGGGGTGGTTTGTAAGGGCATGCATAACGGTGAAGAAGTGATTGGTTTAAAACTTAACTGGTCAAAACGTTATATTACCCTTGCGCCAATTGCCACCGTGCTGGGTCTTGCATTTAAAATGTACGATCCTGAAGGTTTATTGGGTGATAAAAAAGAACTTGGTATTACGTGTGCACTTATTCCGACTGATCACGAAGGTGTGCAAACAGGTGAACGTCATTATCCGTTAAATATGGCCTTTATGAATGGCACAACGTACGGTAAAGATGTGTTTATTCCGCTTGATTGGATCATTGGTGGCGAAAAGGGCGCAGGTAGAGGTTGGCGTATGTTAGTTGAATGTTTAAGTGCGGGTCGCGGTATTTCGTTACCGGCACTTAGTACGGCAACAGGTCATTTGGCTTCAAGAATGACATCTGCCTATGCAACCGTACGCCAACAATTTGGTGTGTCGATTGGCCAATTTGAAGGTGTTCAAGAAGCACTCGCTCGCATTGGTGGTTTAACTTACACCTTAGAATCAGCAAGGTTAATGACCGCAGGGGCGATAGACTTAAAATTGAGTCCGTCTGTGGTTACCGCTATAGCTAAGTATCATATGACTGAAATGGGCCGTACTGTAATGAACGACGCGATGGATATTCATTCGGGTAAGGGTATTCAAGTCGGGCCGAATAACTATTTAGCCCATGGCTACATGGGGATCCCGGTATCGATTACCGTTGAAGGTGCAAATATTCTGACTCGTAACTTGATGATATTTGGTCAAGGCGCTACCCGTTGTCATCCGTTTGTTTTAAAAGAAATGGAAGCAGCAGCAATGGAAGACCAAGATGTTGCTTTAAAAGAGTTTGACTCATTACTGCTGCAACATATTTTATTTGCAGGCAGTAATGCAGGTATGGCATTTGTGCACGGTTTAACGCGAAGTTACTTCGCTAAAGCCCCTGTCTGTGGCGCAACCACTGGTTACTATAAACAGTTAAGTCGCATGAGTCGTGGTTTAGCATTTTGTACTGACGTTGCGATGCTAGTATTAGGCGGTGAGTTAAAACGCAAAGAGATGATTTCGGCACGTTTAGGTGACGTGCTTAGCCATTTATACCTTGCTTCATGTGTATTGAAACGTTATGAAGATGAAGGGCGTCAGCAAGCTGACCTACCATTTGTGCAATATGCCGTTGAGCATTCGTTATTCTGCATTGGTCAAGCATTCGATGGCTTCTTTAAAAACTTCTCTAACCCAGTGGTTAATTTTTTACTAAAACGTATTGTGTTCCCTCTGGGTAATCATTACCACCGTCCAAGCGATGAGTTAGCACAAACAATGTGTGAGCACATGAGCAAACCAGGGGTCTTTAGAGACAGATTAACCCATCTTTGTTATGTTGATGAAAATGCAGGCACGGGTGTCATGGAAAATGCCTTTTTAGCCATGATTGACACCCATGAAGACTTTAAGCAGCTTCGTAAATGGCAAAAAGAAGGCACTATTGCCAAAAACCTTGAACTTGAGGGCGCAATTGCCGCAGCAGCAGAGAAAAACTTGATAAACGAAACCGTTGCAGAGCGTATGAATCAAGCCAATGAGCTACGTAAACAAGCGATAGCCGTTGATAACTTCTCCCCCGGCGAGCTGTAACTTCTTGCCAAGTTGAAATAATTAAAGCCTTGCATTTGCAAGGCTTTTTTATCTTAGCTTATACCAATCCGTGAGTGATGACTTTTTCTGCTTCGCTGGCTGGCATGGGTTTCGCTTTTAAGAAGCCTTGACCAAACTTACATTGAGTTTGTTTTAAGATTGCCAATTGTTTTTCTGTTTCAATCCCTTCCGCAACAACATCGAGCTTTAACGACTGTGCTAACGATAATATGGCATCCACCAAGGGGTTGTGTGCTTTATTTAAATGATCGATAAAGCTTTTATCGATTTTTAAAATATGGATAGGTAATTGGTGTAAATAACCAAGCGCTGAGTAGCCAGTACCAAAATCATCTAAGCACAGTTTAACTTCAAGAGGCTCAAGGCCTTTAATAATTTTTGTTGCTAGCTCTAAATTACCAATTAGCCCAGATTCAGTGATTTCTAAGCACAGCGAGCCTAAAGGGAGTTTGTATTTAGAGTACAAAGCATGGATTTGCGCGACGAAGTCGAGACTTGCAAAATGACGTGATGACACATTCACGGTAATTCGGCCAAACGCTTTACCTTTACTTGCCCACAGTGCGATTTGCTTTGCCGCGAGTTCAAGCAAGTGTAAATCTAAGTTAATAATTTGGCCTGTGTCTTCTGCAACGGGTATAAAATCATTTGGCGAGACAAAGCCTTTACTTGGGTGGTGCCAACGCACAAGCGCCTCAAAGCCGACAACCTGTGCATCTTGAATGGTAAAAATTGGCTGGTAGTAAAGTTCAAAGTCGTCATGTTCAATACCATGCTGTAAATCATTTTCTATATCCGCATGATTTTTGAGCTTTTTACGCATGGTATTGTTAAAAAACTTAACTTTACCGCGGCCTGATGACTTCGCCTCGTACATTGCAGCATCAGCATGCTGTAATAGCTTATAAGCTTGATCGCGACTACTTTCACAAAACGCAACACCAATACTTGTGGATGCCTGAAGTAAGTGGCCATCAATATCAAGAGGCTCAGCGAGAACCTGTTGAATTCGTTCAAGGGCATCTTTAATTTGTTGTTTATCGGTGATGTTCTCCATAAAAATGGCAAACTCATCGCCCCCTAAGCGGGCAAAGGTATCGGTATTGCGGATGGTACCTAAGATTAACTCACAGATTTTGACCAAAAAGTGGTCACCAACCTCATGACCTAATGAATCATTGATACTTTTAAAACGGTCAAAGTCTAGATAGAGCAGGGCATGTTGGTGGCGCTTATCTGCTCTTGCCAGACGAAGGATCGCATGTTTAATACGCTCTATTAATAACGAGCGGTTAGCAAGGCCGGTTAATTCGTCGTGAAGAGCTCGGTGCTCAAGCTCTTGTCTTGATAATTGGCGGTCTATCGCCATGCTAATTTGGCGGCTCACATACGTGAGTAAGGCACGGTCATGTTCGTCATAGTGATAGCTTTTACTGTAACTTTGTACGGCGATAACACCACTAATACGCTCATTTACTTTAAATGGCACCCCTAGCCAAGACTCGGCCTGACGACCAACCATTTTAAAATGACCCGCATCAATGTGTTGTTGAAATTCTTCTTTCGTAAAAAGTAAAGATTGGTCGATGTTTAATAAATAATAAGATGCGGTGTCTTTTAGTTGTTCTTTCGATATTTTCTTATGGGCGTTAGAACGCACGCCTTCTTCGATAATATAAACTAAATCAAGCACATCGAGTTGCTTGTCATACAGGCCAATAAAGAAGTTATCAGCCCTCAGTAAAGAGGTAATAATGCCGTGTAAAGATTCAAAGAAGCTATCTAGCTCGCTTGATTGATAGGTTAAGTTAGCGATTTGCAGCATCGAGCGTTCTAGCTTTTGTGCATCGTTTAACTGCATCACAGTTTGCTGTAAGTCTTCTACGGTGCGAACTTGATTTATCTTGGCACTGAGTAAGTGGGCGACAGTTGATAAAATCTCTAAATGCGTATCATTGTAGTAATGTTTTTGCGGGTGCTCACAGTCAATGACACCCAGTACTTTTTCTTTGTAAACTAATGGTACGCAAAGCTCAGATAACGCAGGGCGAGAATCAGCAATATAACGCGGGTCTTGACTGACATCGCCAATCATTAAGGGTTTGCCAGTGCTTGCGACATAACCCGTAATACCTTGATCAAAGCTAATTTCTGTTCGGTCGATATGGTAAGTATCATGGCTACTTGCCGTGCCAATAGACGCCATTTCTTTTAGGGTACGTGTTTTATCGTCTGCTAGGTAAATGACACACTCTATAAAGCCCAGGCGGCTCACTACCTCTGATGTAACATATTCGAGTAACTCTTCAACTGTATCTAACTGCATTAGAGATGATGAGAACTGATTAATAATATGTAATTGGTCTGTTTTGACTTCAAGTGCAAAAGCCGTGTCTAAACTCTTAGGCATAGAATAAAAGGTAACCAAAATGTTGTATTAATTTATTACGTTAACCTACTATCAAACTATCCACAAAGTTATTTTCAAAAAAAACGTATACTGGTGTAAACTAGGCACCTGAAAATGAGCTTGGGTAAATAAGCGAGGTTATTTGCTCAATGTTTATGCTATCCCCCTAACTTTAGCCGTGGAAACAAGCAATGTCAGATTTAAATTCGATGCAAACTCTAACAATTACACGCCCAGATGATTGGCACATTCATTTACGTGATGGTGAGCAACTCGTTGATACCGTTCGTGATGCAAGCCGTTACATGGGGCGAGCAATCATCATGCCTAACCTTGTTCCACCGGCAACTTGTACAGACACTGCATTATCTTACTATGAGCGAATTAAAGCTGCGATCACAAGGTAACTTCGAACCATTAATGGTGCTTTACCTAACAGATAAAACTACGCCAGAAGAAATTAAAAAAGCTAAGGCAACAGGTAAAATTGTTGCTGCTAAACTGTACCCAGCTGGCGCGACGACCAACTCAGATTCTGGTGTGACATCAGTTAAGAATATTTACCCTGTACTTGAGGCAATGCAAGAAGTAGGGATGTTACTGTTAGTACATGGTGAAGTAACCGATTCATCAATTGATATTTTTGACCGTGAGAAGGTCTTCTTAGATACAATTTTAGCGGATGTAGTAAATGACTTCCCGAGTCTTAAAATTGTGCTTGAGCACATCACCACGAAAGATGCAGTAGAGTTTGTTAATAATGCACCAGAGAATGTTGCTGCAACCATTACTGCTCATCACCTTCTTTATAACCGTAATCATATGCTAGCAGGTGGTATTCGCCCGCATTATTACTGCTTACCTATTCTAAAGCGTAACATTCACCAGCAAGCGCTAATTGGTGCTGCAACAAGCGGTAGCAAAAAGTTCTTCTTAGGTACTGATTCTGCACCACATTACAAAGACAAAAAAGAAGCGGCCTGTGGTTGTGCTGGTGCATATACTGCACATGCAGCTATTGAGCTTTATGCTGAAGCGTTTGAAGAAGCAGGTGCTTTAGACAAGCTTGAAGGTTTCGCGAGTCACTTCGGTCCTGACTTTTACGGTATGCCTCGAAACCAAGATACCATTACACTAGTAAAAGAGAGCTGGACAGTACCAGCCAGCTATAAACTAGGCGATTCAGAAGTGGTGCCAATCAAAGCAGAAGCACAAATGGACTGGCAAGTTAAGTAAGTTTTAGCAAGGTCTAAATCGAGAATAAAAAGCCCATCTATTTGATGGGCTTTTTTCATTTATAATTAATTGTTTATAAATAGTACTGTCATATATTTTTGTTTGAGCGGTTGACCTTAAAATTATTTTCGATTAATAGAGCTAAAAGCTATTTAATGTGTTAGTCTTAAATTGCTTTGAGTTTTTGCGTATTGAATTTACGGATAATGTGCGGCTGTACGGTTACCGGTTTGGTTATTGGTTCTTCCTGTACTTTACCCCAAGTTTATTGGGCATTCACTCAGGGAGGATAGAGCCATTATGGCTGAATTTTAATAATTGACTTACAGGAAAATTTGGTATGTCAAACACGGTTACTGGTAAAGTTAAGTTCTTCAACGAAGCTAAAGGTTTCGGTTTCATTGAACAAGAAAATGGCCCTGATGTATTCGTACACTTCAGCGCTATCACAGGTACAGGCTTCCGCACTCTAAGCGAAGGCCAGCAAGTATCTTTCGGCATCAAACAAGGTCAAAAGGTCCCTGAAGCTGAGAACGTAGAAGTAGCATAATTTATTATGTGAACCTAAGCATTTTGGTGAAACAGTTTCTGTTTCACCAAAATTCATTTACTCCCCAAATATCATACAGTTGTACCTAAACCTATTTAAACCTAAAGTATTGTGTTAGCCTTTTTTAATAGGTAATTCTTCTAGAACTTTCTCAACTATTCCTTTAAAGCTACTCTCGGTATCTAAAGTACTATATGCTCTTAGACTTAGTTAATTAAACATGACATTGATTGTTGTGTAAGTGAAGAATTTGATCTAACGAGAAAATTTAGTACTCATTTTCAGAGATTGTAGATTTTTTTACCAACATCTGAATTTCCCGCTAAACTTAGTGATATATAAGACAGCGGTAATTTAAATGAGCAATAAAATACTCGTTTGATAGATATAATGAAGGTTTGCTAATTGATGAGCATAGGAAATAATATACTTTTGGTAGACGATCACCCGATGGTGGCAACAGCAATTAAAATGGTTTTATCCAAATCGACCTTAGTTAACGAAGTTCAAGCTGTTGGAAGTCAAAAAGAAGCACTACAATTTTTAAAAGCTAATAATGTAGCGTTAGCTATATTAGATATTGAGTTAGAAGACTCAGATGGTTTTAGCTTATACAAGCGGGCTGTTAGTGCAGGGTTTACTGGCAAAGTGTTATTCTTATCAGCTAAGCAAGATAAGCATATTATACGCACTGCAGCAAAGTTGGGAGCGCAAGGCTTCGTTAACAAAGCTGAAAGCCTTGAAGATATTTCTTCTGCAGTTGAAATGATCTTGCGTGGTTACACCTTTTTTCCGCAAGAGCATTTAATTGCTTCTGAAAAAGACATTGACGAGTTACTCACTGAGCGTGAACTCGCCGTAATGAATTACCTATTGCAAGGGCTATCGAATAAAGACATTGGTGAAAAACTTTTCATCAGTAACAAGACCGTCAGTACTTACAAAACAAAAATATTTGAAAAGCTTGAGGTTGATTCAGTTATCTCATTAGCTAAGCTAGTAAAAGACCGCGCCGTGTTCTAATGGCGGCAGTTATAAGTCAAGATTAAATCCCGTTTAATGTTTAGTAAGCAGTTTGCTTGCTTATTAAACATTCCCTGCCTGTAAATGCATAAAAATTCTTCTAATTAGATTTTTTAGATGAAAAAACTGAATTTTTTTTTCATTTTTCTTTACCGCTTTTTGATTTCAATAAATGTTACATTTATGTTTAAGTTTGAACGGAATATGAATGTGATGATTGTTACTAAAGGGCTATAGAAGCCTTACAGATGTGTGACTGTTATATTTTTGTTAATTCGTTGTTTTGGTTATTTTCATATCAACGACGAGTCACCAAATTTTTCCGATGAAAGCCGAACATCAAGTTGACAGACTCAGATGCATTTAGCATTATTGGAGGGTTGATATCTATTAAAAGATATCAGGGTTGTCCTCTTCGGAGGGTAATTAAATTATAAAAGTAACATTACTTAATTGGTTGGGAACTATGTCTGTTAAAATCAGAAAGAGTCTTGTAGCATCAGCGTTGGTTGGCGCTTTTGCATTTGCAAGCAGCAATGTGATTGCAGATCCTTTGAAAGATGTGCAAGATGCAGGTCAACAAATTCAAAAGGCTGCTGTTAAGTCTCAAACTAAAATTGACAATGTATATGGTCAAACTCAAGAGCTAATCGCTGAGTACCGTAGCGTTGTTGACGAAACTGAGCTAATGAAGGTTTACAACGATCACGTAGCACGTTTGGTCGCTGACCAAAACGCTTCAATCGAATCGTTTGACCGTCAAATCGCAACTATCGATAACACGAAACAAAACGTTGTGCCTTTGATGTATCGCATGATCGATACGCTTGAGCAATTCATCAAAGCGGACGTTCCGTTCAATCTTGAAAACCGTCTAGCACGTGTTGAAAGACTTCGTGACATCATGGCGTCAGCTTCAGTTACTACATCTGAAAAATTCCGCCAAGTTCTTGAAGCTTACACTGTTGAAACTGCATACAGCTCAGCTGTAACTGCTTCTCAAGGTACTCTTGAGATCGATGGTAAGAGCATCAACGTTGACTTCGGTCGTTTAGGTCGTATCACTTACGTAGCTCAGTCTTTTGACCTTAAGCACGCGTGGGTGTGGGATAACAACACTAAACAGTGGAAAGAATTAGGTGAAGAATACCTAAAACCTGTTAAAGAAGTTATCCGTATGGCGCGTAAACAAGCGACATTAGAACTTGTTAAACTACCAATTTTTGGCGCGGAGTAATCAATAATGAAGAAACTATTTAAAGGTTTTGCTGTTGCAGCAGTACTATCTGTTTCTGCAGGTACCGCGCTTAATGCACACGCAAACACTGATGCTTTAGACAAAATTCTTGAGCAAGTTAAGCAAGAACGTATCTCTGAAGGCAAATTAAATAAGCAACGTGAACAAGAGTTCCTTTCAGCTCGTGCTGACAAGCAAGCGTTACTTAACAAAGCTAAAAGCGACCTAGCTGCTGAAAAAGCACGTGGTGACCGTTTAGCTAAAGAATATGCTCAAAACGAAAATACTTTAGCAGAAAAAGAGCAAGCTCTTTTAAATGCTCAAGGTACTTTAGGTGAGATGTTCGGTGTTGTACGTCGTGCAGCTGCTGATGCAATCGGTTCAATCGAAGCATCACTTGTTTCTGCTGAAAAACCAGGACGTGCTGAAGTACTTCGCTCACTAGCTGCTGCGAAAGAACTTCCAACTGTTCGTGAACTAGAAGAGCTTTGGATTTCTCTTCAAACTGAAATGACTGAGTCTGCTAAAGTTTCAACTTTCGAAACTGAAGTTGCAGGTCTTGACGGTTCATCTTCTGTGAAGAAAGTAACGCGTATCGGTAACTTCAACTTAGTAACTGACGACGGTTATTTAATCTATTCTCCAGAAACTAAAGCGATTCAACCTCTAGGTAAGCAACCTGATAGCTACATCCTAGCGGGTATCAGCGATTTAGAAGGTACTTCTGCAGATAACTACGCTGGCGTATACATCGACCCGACTCGTGGCGCGATCTTACGTATCAACACGCAGAAGAAATCACTAATGGAATACTACGAGCAAGGTGCTGAAGTAGGTTACATCATCACACTATTATTAGTTGTTGGTCTACTTATCTTCATCGTTCGTTTCATTGATCTTGCGCTTACTAGCACTAAGATTAAGAGCCAGCTTAAGAACCTTTCTACTCCGAATACAAACAACCCACTGGGTCGTATTCTTAAGGTTTACGCTGACAACAAGAATCAAGACGTTGAAAACCTTGAGCTTAAACTTGACGAAGCAATCCTACGTGAAACGCCTCGCATCGAAGCTGGTATCAACATCATCAAGATCTTGGCAGCAATCGCTCCATTACTAGGTCTACTAGGTACGGTAATCGGTATGATCCTTACGTTCCAAACAATCACATTGTTCGGTACAGGTGATCCGAAGATCATGGCTGGTAATATCTCTCTAGCACTTGTAACTACAGCGTTAGGTCTAATTGCAGCTCTACCACTTATCCTACTTCACTCAATTGTTGCGGGTCGTAGTAAGTCGGTTCTACATGTCCTTGATGAGCAAAGCGCTGGTATCATCGCTGCTCACGCGGAGAAGGAGAAAGCCTAATGCTAGTCCTGATGGAGATCTGGGAATCTATCAGGGATTTTGTTGGCACAGGCGACCAGGTATTATACGTGGTCGCGATAGCACTCTTTCTTATGTGGGTTTTAATGATTGAGCGCTATTGGTTCCTACTAGCTGAGTTTCCTCGTATGACGAAGAACATTGTAGCTCAGTGGGATGCCCGCCAAGACACTACGTCTTGGTACGCACACAGAATCCGTGAAGCATGGATTTCTGAAGCGTCTGAAAAATTAGATCAGCGTATGTTGTTGATTAAGACATTAGTAGCTGTTTGTCCTTTAATCGGCTTATTAGGTACTGTAACGGGTATGATCGCGGTTTTCGAAACCATGGCTACTCAAGGTACTGGTAACGCACGTTTAATGGCATCAGGTATTTCAATGGCAACAATCCCAACAATGGCTGGAATGGTTGCGGCACTATCTGGAGTATTCTTTAGCTCACGTCTTGAAGCGAGAGCGAGAATGGCGAAAGCTAAACTTGTAGATAGCATGCCTCATCACTAGAGAGAGAATTAAATATGGCACGTAAACAACGTTTTCGTGAAGAAGAAGAAGCAGCGGTTGACATGACGCCAATGCTTGACATCGTATTTATCATGCTTATTTTCTTTATCGTAACTACATCGTTCGTTAAAGAGGCTGGTATCGAAGTCAATAAACCTAAAGCAGCTGCAGCTACGAAGCAAAAAAATGCAAACATTTTTGTTGCTATCCGCGCTGACGGTGCGATCTGGATTGATAAACAACAAGTAGACGTTGAGCGTGTATCAGCTAAACTTGAAAGTTTATTAGCAGAACAACCTACTGAAGTTGTAATTTTGCAAGCTGATAAAGAAGCAAAACACGGCGTAGTAGTTAAAGTTATGGACCAGATCAAAGCGACGGGTGATAACCTTAAAATTTCAATAGCTGGAGATCAGTAATGATTCGTTTTCTGTTTTCACTGATTGCAGGTGGGGCAGTTACTTTCGGCTTGTTCTACTTCATGGCGTACCTCATCTCCGGTGGAGCTGACCGTGCGACTGAACAAAAAGAACAGATCGTAGTCGAAATTATGACGAATCCGCCTGAATCTAAGGTGCAGGAGAGGAAGCGTGTTCCGCCTCCGCCTCCGCCACCGCCAAAGCAGCCGCCTAAACCGCAGCCGCCTCAGCCGGAAAACAGCAACCCTAACACTGGTGGTTTGTCATTTAATATGCCAAGCATCGATGTGGGTAGCACAGCTGGTGACCTAAGTGGTCCAGGTGCATTTGGACGTGATGGTGACGCGACACCTATCGTTCGTATTGAACCAAAATACCCTACGCAAGCAGCGCGTGATGGTAAAGAAGGTTGGGTACAACTTTCATTCACTATCAATGAAGTGGGTGGTGTAGAAGATGTTGAAGTGATCGACGCCGATCCTAAACGTATCTTCGACCGCGAAGCTAAACGTGCGCTACGTAAGTGGAAGTACCGTCCGAAAATCATTGACGGCAAACCACAGAAGCAATTTGGTCTTCAAGTACAACTAGACTTTAAACTTAACCAAGGTAACTAAGGAGGCGAGTAATGAGAAATTTATCTAAAGTAACTGCACTTGCGCTTCTTATGTCTCTATCAGGTGTAGCTTTCACTGCACCTGCTTTAGCAGCGCCAGATTACGCGAAGATTGAAGCGCGTAAAAAAGCAAAAACTAAAGTAATGGGCGAGCGCGTTGGTAAAAAAGTTATTAAAGCGTTTGATTTGTACAATGAAGAGAAGCTTGATGAAGCGATTGCGTTACTTAAAGAAATCGATCCTTCGGATGAATTTGATAAGGCAACAGTCGATCGTTACTTAGGTCAAATGTACGCTCAAAAAGAGCAGTATCAATTGGCTATCAAGCATATCGCAGCTGCAGTTCAACCTGACGTTTTAAATTTTGCTGACCAAGAGCAAGGCTTAAAACTTCTAGGTGATATGTACGCGGGTACTGAGCAATATGCAAAAGCGAAAGAAGCTTATGCAGCTTGGATGGACTTCACAGGTGAGGAAGACGACAAGGTTTATACACGTATTGCGCAAGCAAACTACGAGTTAAAACTTTTCAAAGACGTACTTCCTGCTGCAAACAAAGCAATTGAATTGGCAAAAGAACCTGCAAAGGCTGCTTACCAATTAAAGCTAGCTGCCTATTTTGAACTTAAACAGTACAAAAATATGGTAGGTGTTGCTGAAGAAATTGTTCGTGTTTAACCTGAAGACAAAAAAGCCTGGGTTGGTTTAGGTAAATACTACCTTCAAACCGAAGACTTCAAGAAAGGTCTAGCGACCATGGAAGTTGCCTATAAAAATGGCTATTTTGAAAACGAAGTTGAATACAAAGTACTTTCTAACTTTTATTCGTTAAATGATATCCCTTACAAAGCAGCAGTTGTGCTTGAAAAGGCAATCAACGAAGAAAAAGTTAAGCGTAACAAGCAAAATATCAGTGCAGTGGCATCTAACTACCACCGTTCTAAAGATATTGAAAAAGCAGCTAAATACTATGAAGAAGCGGCTAAATTTGATGATGATGCTGAGCTTTACCGCAAAGCGGGTTCATTACTTTTACAATCGCAAAATTATAGTGCAGCCGTTGTTCGTTTGAACAAGGCAATAGAGTTAGGTTCTGACAAAAAAGGAACTATTTACTCTGATTTAGCTGAAGCTTATTACTACCAAGAGAAGTATAAGCAAGCTTATAACGCTATCACTAAAGCAATGGACGATCCGCGCACTCGCAAGTTTGCGAAGAGCTGGTCGACCTTCATCAAAGATAAAGCCGCTCGTAACGGTGTAAAAATCTAATTGATGTTGTTTTAAATTAAAAAGCCCCTCTGGGGCTTTTTTTATGGAATTTTAAAATGCTAAGACAGATCGTATTATTAGTTGTCGCAAGTGTGATGCTGATAGCTTGCTCTGAGCAAACATCAGCTTTCAAAACATTTAGTGAAGGGCAGCAAGCGCTGCAAACTATTAATAATTTATTATCGACTCAAGAACAGCAAAGTGAAGCTGCTAGCTGACCTTCTCAGAAAGTTATTTGCAAGCACGTCATCAGGCTTATCAAGGACTAAAAACGACGACGTTAGATGTGTCACAACAGGCGCAATTGAACTATTTAATCATTGCTGAGCGTTATCCCGAACGTTACTTTGTGTGGCCTGTACAACGTGATGTTATTAGCCAAGCTCGTTTAGTAGATGACTATTCGGTAAATGAATTAGCTAACTGGCTAGAGTTAGTTGAAACGCAGCTAATTGCAGCTGAGCAAAGCAATCTGAAATTAAATAAAATCGAATTAACGCTTTTACATAATATGGTCAAATCGCACCTTGATAATAGCGATGACAGTGTACAAGCAGCACTAAACAAACTTAATCAATATTTAACTCAATATAAACCGCGTACAAAACTTGGTTTAGTCGGTTTGGCAAATGGTAAAGATTGGTATCAAAGTAAACTTAATTACTTTAGTGGTGAGACTAAGCCGCCTTTAACTTGGTTAAGTGAAATCCAGGCTTCGTTAAAGCAATCGCAGAAAGCAGATTTTGTATTACCTGTATCAGACTCTCACGCTAAACCATTAGTAATGAACTATTTTGTAGAAAGTCATCAGCACACAGGTCTTGATTGGCAGCTTGATTATCTCGACCCGCTCAAAAGTAAGCGTAAATTAACAAAAGATGAGCAATACTTCTGGCAAGTTATGATGGAAACCGACTTAGGAATTCATTATCACACATGGAGTGAACAGCAAGCACGTGTTAGTTTGATGAAGCGTCTAGGGGTAAATCAGCAACAAGCTGATTGGTTAATTGAGGATATCGTGCTTTATCCTGCGATGAGCTTTATTTTTATAAATTAGTACAGCGCTGCGCTCTATGGAGCGCATCGCCGACAGCGTTGGCTTGCAGGATCTGCAAGTAAACGTTCGTCATCAATTTTTTCTTCACAATCACAGCAATAGCCATACTGCCCAATATCGATTTGGCATAGTGCTGCTTCTAACTTTTCTATTCGAGCAATCAATATTTGATACTCAGAACCGAGATTATTTGCTGTCAGCTCTAACCAGTCTGAAGGGGGATGATCCTTGAGTTGCGATAGCAGTTGCTGATGATAGGCTTGATCAGAATTAGCCAGCATATCCAGTAAACGTTGTCGAACCTGCGCAAGTTCCGCAGATAACTTTGTTTGAATTTCAGTATTGTTCATCGCTTTTCTTCCAAGTGGGCAATACTGGTATTATCAAACAAAATCGATTTGCTAATTATGATTTGTATCAATACTCGGCGCTTTCGCGTACTTTCTTAGTACATCTGCAACTTCGTCTTTGGCTTTTAGGCGGCGGATCTCATCAAAAAGTGCGTTAGCTTGTGGGTATTGGCGCTTTAAATAGCCGAGCCATTGCTTAGTACGAGAAGCAAAATACTTTTCACATTTGCTCTCGTCTTGGTGCATAGATGAATGAATAATGTGGTATATCACATGCTCCCATAACATCGGAGTGTAATGCTCGTTTTCTGCATGAGATTTTATTTGTTTTGCTAGATCAGGCATCGCTAATGCACCACGACCAAGCATTAAATCTTGGCAATGACTGCGCTTTTGACAAAGCATGGCATCTTCAACTTGCCAAATTTCGCCATTAGCAACGACCGAAATATTTTTATCTTTGATCAACGGCGGGATTTTTTCCCAGTATGCCGGAGGGTTGTAGCCATCTCTTTTAGTTCTGGCATGAATAGCAAGACTTGAAGCACCCGCGCTAACAACAGCATCAACAATTTCTTGGCTATTACTATCATCATCAAAACCAAGCCTAATTTTGGCACTAACTTCATGGCAAGGATCAACAGCATCACGTACGGCTTTAATAATTTCGTACATGTGCTCAGGGTCTTTTAACAGTACCGCACCACCTTTACTTTTGTTCACTGTTTTAGCTGGGCAACCAAAATTTAAGTCAATGCCATGGGAGCCTAGGCGTATTGCTTTGACGGCATTTGCTGCCAAAGCATGAGCAACTTGACCTAGCAACTGAATACGCACTGGCGTACCTGCACGGGTATAGCCACCTGTTTTTAGCTCAGGACAATAGCGGTGAAACACGCGTTCGGGCAGTGTGTCTTCAACGACACGAACAAACTCTGTTACGCATAAATCAAATCCACCTAAATCAGTTAAGAGTTGTCGCATTTTAAAATCCACAACGCCTTCCATCGGTGCTAAAACTAGTCGCATGATACCTGTTAACTCATCAAAAATTAGGACGCGTATTCTAGCTTTTCTGGATTGTTTTATAAATCGTAATTTGCATTCTCGGCACTTTCAGAAAATAATTATAAAAATTTTGAAAGTAATTTTTAGTTCTCGGGTCTTGTTTAATAACCCTTTATAAAAAAGAGAGTCATCGAATGAACACAGTTAAGAAAAATTCAATTGCATTAACATTAGGTGCGGTTGTAGTAGGTGCGTCAAGTTTTGTAGCAACTGATGCGAGTGCAAACCCATTTGAATTTCAGCAAATGCAAGCAGGCTATCAACTAGATGCCGCAGAAGGTAAATGCGGTGAAGGTAAATGTGGCGGCGATAAAAAAGCTGAAAAAGAAGGCAAGTGCGGTGAAGGTAAGTGCGGCGGCGACAAAAAAGCAGCCAAAGAAGGCAAGTGCGGCGAAGGTAAATGCGGCGGCGATAAAAAAGCAGCCAAAGAAGGTAAGTGTGGCGAAGGTAAATGCGGCGCAGACAAAAAAGCAGCCAAAGAAGGTAAGTGTGGCGAAGGTAAATGCGGCGCAGACAAAAAAGCAGCCAAAGAAGGTAAGTGCGGCGAAGGTAAATGTGGCGCAGACAAAAAGAAAGCTAAAGAAGGTAAGTGTGGCGAAGGTAAATGTGGTTCTAATCACTAAGCGCTCATTTAGCTTTTAAAAGGGCCGTAAAGGCCCTTTTTAGTAGGAGGTAGTATGTTAGATGAATCAGTAGCTGATTTTGGGCTGATTGGCTTAGGTTTGCGCCGAGAAATGCTTGATGAAATGCTCATTGATGTTCCTAAACCTATTGAGTTTTTAGAAGTTGCACCTGAAAACTGGCTAAAGCTTGGGGGGCGTTTTGGTAAACAATTTAAACAGCTTACCGAACAACATGCCTTTGTTTGCCATGGTTTATCGTTATCGATTGGCTCACCAGCAGCGCTTGATATTGAATTTGTGCAATCGCTTAAAACCTTCTTTAAAGAGCATAATATTCGTTTATTCAGCGAGCACTTAAGTTACTGCTCGGGCGAAGGACATATGTACGATTTAATGCCTATACCATTTACTGAAGATGCTATTAAGCATGTTGCTTCTCGTATTAGGCAAGTACAAGATATTTTAGAACAGCCAATTGCTATTGAAAACGTGTCTTACTATGGCGCCCCCGGGCAACAAATGACAGAACTTGAATTTACTAATGCTGTTTTAGAAGAAGCTGATTGTAAACTGCTGCTCGACGTGAATAATATTTACGTTAATTCGATTAATCATGGTTATAACGCTGAGCAATTCCTAGCTGAATTACCAACAAAACGGATTGCCTATGGGCATGTTGCGGCCATTACACTGAGGCTGAAGATCTACTGGTTGATACCCATGGTGCGCCAGTTATCGATCCTGTTTGGCAATTGCTTGAAAAAGCTTATGAAGTTCATGGCGTATTTCCCACCTTATTAGAGCGTGATTTTAATATTCCGCCGATGAGTGAGTTGTTAACCGAGCTAAAAACCATTGAAGCACTGCAGCAAACAGCGAGCAAGCAAAACCAAGCAAGGGTGAAACACAGTGCCTGAACATTTTACTCAAGTACAGCAAGCGTTTATGGCGCATATCCGCGACCCCCAGCAACATGCTAAGCCTAGCGATGTTGAAGAGCGCCGGATGGCGATTTACCGCGACTTATTTTTTAATAATGTGGATGGCTTTGTTAGCTCTGCGTATCCAGTACTAAAAAGTTTATATTCAGAGCAAGCTTGGCATGCCCTCGTTAGACAGTTTTTTAGTCAGCATGATTGTAAATCACCTTATTTTTTAGATATTGCAGGGGAGTTTTTGGCTTTTCTTGCTAATGACTATGAAGTGCAAAGTGATGATCCCGCGTTTATGTTAGAGCTAGCGCACTATGAATGGGTTGAGCTTGATGTATCGGTTGCTCAAGAGGTGGCAGAAGAAGTCAGTTTATCGGCTCATCAAGTGACAAGCTCTGCATTATTCTTAAGTTCACTTGCCCGTAACTTGAGTTACAGTTTTCCTGTTCATACCATCAGTGCAGATAATCAACCAAGTGAACCGGTAGGACAACCCAGTTACTTTGTGGTCTATCGTGATAGCGATGACGAAGTACAATTTTTATCGACAAATGCGATGACAGCATTACTTCTTAATATCATAGAATCTCAGCCAGGTGCCGATTTAAATGATGTATGCCAAGCAGTTGCAGAGCATGCGCCTCAATTTAGCCAAGAGCAGCTGTATCAGGGAGCCCTCAATACCTTGAGTGCAATGGCAGAACGCGGCATTGTGGTTTCTAATACCTTGGTTTAAAAATCAGCTAAAAGTCTTTATTGATGTATTTAGTTCGACTATTATGAGCGCCTTATTTTGTCGTGCTTAAATAAAGGTAGTAATTATGTCGAATGATAAAGACTTTAAAGATCCGTTCAATGCAACTTATTTCATTGCGTTTTTAGCTGTATTCGGTGGCATTGGCTGTCTAAACGCTATTCTTGGTTGGATCACTTCTTTATCTTAATCTGCGCAAGCAAATTAAAGACAATAGGCTGCATTATGCAGCCTTTTTTATAGCTTATATTTCTTGTTAAATGATTAATTTCGAAACTTGCTACCGACTTTCTACTAAGGTGATGTTATACTCTCGAGCTTTGTTAGATAAACTTTTTGAGCAGTATAATTATGACTCAAGCAACTTCAACGCTCATCAAACAGAGCATTGCAACGATCGCTGATTACCCAAAGCCGGGCATTATGTTCCGCGACGTAACTACTTTAATGGCTAATGCTGACGCATTTAAAGCAACCATCGACAGCTTTATTGCAGCATATAAAGACCAAGGTTTTACAAAAATCATCGGTACTGAATCTCGTGGTTTTATCTTCGGTGCACCACTTTCTTACGCACTAGGTATTCCATTCATTCCTGTTCGTAAACCAGGCAAACTTCCTCGCGAAGTGATTTCACAAAGTTATCAATTAGAGTATGGTGAAGATATTCTTGAGCTTCATACAGACGCAATTGTCCCTGGCGATAAAGTGTTACTAGTAGATGACTTACTGGCTACAGGTGGCACAATCGAAGCAACGGCAAAATTAGTTGCTAAACTTGGCGGTAACGCAACTGATGCGGCATTTGTTGTTTCTTTACCTGAGCTGGGTGGTGAGCAACGAGTTGCTGATATGGGCATCAAAATCTTAAAGTTGGTTGAATTCGAAGGCGAATAATTAATGAGTTATCAGGTTCTAGCAAGGAAATGGCGACCACAAACCTTTCACGAGTTAGTGGGGCAGTCTCATGTTAAACAAGCATTAGTTAATGCATTAACACAAAATAGACTCCATCACGCTTATCTCTTTACTGGAACCCGTGGGGTGGGTAAAACAACCATTGCACGTATATTCGCAAAAAGTCTCAACTGCGATAAGGGTATCTCTGCTGAGCCATGCGGCCAATGTTCAAGTTGTACTGATATTGAAGCAGGCCGTTATATTGATTTATTAGAAATCGATGCGGCATCACGTACCAAAGTAGAAGATACCCGCGAAATCCTTGATAACGTTCAATACGCACCAACACGTGGTCGTTACAAGGTATACCTAATCGATGAAGTTCACATGCTGTCAAAGCACAGTTTCAATGCATTACTAAAAACATTGGAAGAGCCGCCAGAGCATGTGAAGTTTTTATTAGCGACAACCGATCCGCAAAAACTACCCGTGACGATTTTATCGCGTTGCTTACAGTTTAATTTAAATGCTTTGTCGCAATCAGAAATTCATGATCAGCTTGCCCATGTTCTTAATCAAGAACAGCTAAGTTTCGATGATAAGTCATTGTTTATTTTAGCTAAGGCAGCCGATGGTAGTATGCGTGATGCATTGAGTCTTACAGACCAAGCAATTGCGCAAACCAATGGTAATATTAATCATCAGGCTGTGCAAACTATGCTTGGCTTGATGGATACTCAATATAGCCAAACCATGTTAGCAGCGTTACTGTGCCAAGATGGCGATGCATTACTTCAAGAAGTAAAAGCAGTCGTTAGCCGAAACCCTAACTTTGCAGCCTTGCTCGACGATTTAATTGCCCTGACGCATCTTATTCAGCTTGTGCAACTTGTGCCTAGTGCAGCGGCACTTGATGATACTAACCGAGATTTTATTGAACAGGTGGCACAAACCACTGATGCACAGCAGATGCAGGTTTACTACCAATTGCTATTAAATGGTAAAAAAGATTTGCAGTGGGCACCCGATGCTAAACTTGGCTTTGAAATGATCATGTTGCGACTGCTTGCATTCCAACCTACGCAATTTGCACAAAGCCAAACACCATCGAATACCCAGCAGCAGGTTAAGCCAAGTGGTGCCGGTGCACTGCGTGATATTTTGAAAAAATCAACGGCGCAACGTGAGCAAGCTGCTTCAGAGCAAGCACCAGTTGCACATAGCTCTGCACAGACAACTGCTGTTCCTTCAGAGCCTCAGCCAACACAAGCTGAGCCTATTCAAGCAGCCAAGGCAGAAACGGCACATAGCCATGAGCCTGCCCAGCAAGTTGAAGCAACAGCAGTAGAGCAGCCTGATGCTGGTCAACAGCCTCAGCAATCTGTTGAAACTGCAATGGTTGCTGAAGTTCAACCTGCGCCACAACAGCAAGAGCCAAGCCACTCAGAGCAAGTGCCAGCAGCTGAGTACTCATCACCAGAGTATTCTTCGCAAGATTATATGGATGATGATGCCGAAATGGATTCATCACTTGCAGCGCAATATGATGATGTGATGAATAGCGCTTATGATCAGGGCTTTACTGCCAATGAAGCATCTGCGCCTCAGCAACAGCAAACAGCACCAGCACAATTACAACAGCAGCAAAGTCAGGCGCAGTCGGCCATTGCTCGTATTTTACAAGATCGCAATATTTCAGGTGCTGGGCGTTTAAGTGGTGCAGCAACGCAAACTCATGCTAAAGCAGAACCGCCAGTGCAACAAAGCACAGCCGCGACCAACATTCAGCCTCAGCAGCAAGCAATGGCTGCTGAAGTAAAAAAGCCCATCCCCCAGCAAACGGGGGAGAGCAGTAGTAAAGTAAAAAAAGTCGACTTTCGAGAAAAGCATCAAACAATCACCGAAAACTTAGCGCCAGAGTTACTTGAGCAGATCAATCCACAAAAAGCGCCAGAGCCAGTAGTTGAAGAAGCCAGTATTCCGATACCTGATGATTTTGAAAGCCCGATCAGCAGTATTAAATTTGCACACGAACAAGACGAATGGGCGTATTTAATTAAGCGCATGGGACTGGGTGGTCGCATGCGCCAATTTGCGCTGCATTCAATCTTTACCAAGCAGAATAATCAGCTGCATATTGAAGTTGATTCATCACAGCGCCATTTAGATAGCGCTGTGCTTAGACAAAAGCTCAATGCTGCATTAAGTGAAATTTACGGCCATAATGTAGAGCTTAGTATCGAGTTTGCTGATGGCGTAATTGATTCACCGTATTTGATTCAACAAAAAATTGATGCGGGACGTCATCAACAAGCGATTGATGTAATAAATAGTGATGAAAATATAGTGCAATTTCAGCAGTTGTTTAGCGCTATAATCGATGAAAACAGTATTCAGGCATTGTAATTAGTTACAATAGCCCTTATCTTCATGCCAATTAAAGTAGTTTAGAAAGAGAGACAGTTATGTTTAAAGGTGGAATGGGTAACATGATGAAGCAAGCGCAGCAAATGCAAGAGCGCATGCAAAAAGCCCAAGAAGAAATCGCAAACCTTGAAGTTGTAGGTGAAGCAGGTGCAGGCCTAGTTAAAGTAACTATGCTTGGTAACCACAATGTTCGTCGTGTTGAATTAGATGACAGCTTAATGGAAGACGACAAAGACATGATCGAAGATTTATTAGCGGCAGCGTGTAACGATGCTGTACGTCGTGTTGCTGAAGAAACACAAGAGCGCATGAGCAAAGTAACTGGCGGTATGCAATTACCACCAGGTATGAAAATGCCATTCTAAGTGATTTTGTATGCAACTATCTCCTAGTTTAACACAGCTAATTGAAGCGCTACGATGCCAGCCGGGCATAGGCCCTAAGTCGGCACAGCGCATTGCTTTTCATTTGCTTGAGCGTGACCGTCAGGGTGGTAAACAGCTTGGCCATGCATTAACCAAGGCAATGGATGAAGTAGGGCATTGTCAATCTTGTCGTACTTTTACAGAGCAAGCGGTATGCGATATTTGTTCAAGTGTTAAACGCCAAGATAGTGGTTTATTGTGTGTGGTCGAATCACCAACCGATGTACTCGCGATTGAGCAAACTGGTCAATACCAAGGTCTTTACTTTGTTTTAATGGGTCACTTGTCGCCAATTGATGGCATAGGACCAAAAGAAATTGGCCTTGATATTCTTGAAAGCAAGTTGCAACAAGGTGGCATTAATGAGGTGATCCTCGCGACCAATCCAAGTGTTGAAGGTGAAACCACAGCCCACTACATTGCTGAGCTTTGTCATAAGTATCAGGTAGGTGCATCTCGTATTGCTCACGGTGTCCCTGTTGGTGGTGAGCTCGACTTGCTTGATGGTATGACATTGATGCACGCATTTAGCGGACGACGCGCCGTAAACCAAAACTAATACCTAATATGGTATCAAAAGCCTGCTTTAAGCAGGCTTTTTTGTGTTTGGCTCATCATGCACTTCAATAGGTAATTTTGAACATACGAGCTTCATAGGCACTCAGATGAACTATTCAAAAAAATTATCGAGGGTAATTAGCGAATGGAGCAGGATATTATTAAGGATATCTATGTAAAGATGGGTGATGTTGCGTAGGTTATGAATTTAAAATTAAAAATAATCACATTTTCATAGAAAAAATCATTACTCTTTGATATCAATTAAGGTGACTAAGTAATTATGGATAAAGTACATGGAACAGAAGCACCGGATCGTATATGGTTGTTATTCAGATGTTTGGCAGTACGGGCAACATGATAAAGAGCAATTAAAGGCTTTATCTGTAGAAGTTATACCCGAGGAGTTCAGTCCTCAAATGAAAGGTAAAACTTTTTGTCCTATCTGCGCTACGCCACTTACAAGAACTCCTGACGCAGATGCTATTAGCAAGAATAATATCACTGCTCATTATAAGCACGGATCTAAGAAAAAGTATCCAGATAGCATTAAATGTGAGTGGAGAGTCAATGCTAAGCCTGGTCTTAATTATGAATCAGAGGAGATAGCAGCAAAAGCCATAGAGAATAAAGAGTTAGCTATAATTCATTCTTGGAAATCGACACCCCCTTCAGGCGATGGTAACGACATTGACGATACAGGGGAGTACGATAGAACTGCAATAGAAGATGAAAACGGTCCTAATACCGAAGTGCCAATAGCTAGGCATAATGGTAAAAGCTTCAGCTTACCTTCTAATATCTCAACTGTTATGGCTCTTTGTATGAACTTTCCTGCAAATTTGTCCCGAGGTTTTTATTTTCCTAACTCTCAATACCCAATGTTGCTGAGCGATCAACTTTATTCAACAAGTAAATTAACTGATGATTTACCCAAGAAAGAAACCTTGTTCTTTGGAAAAATAATAGGTTTTAGAGAATTATCAGCTCGAAATGTAATTGAAGCGCGAATTCAAGTCCGAAGTGCACCACTCGCTAAATTAGGCTGCTTTGCGTAATTCATCGAATATTACCGCTGGTTGCCTAAACCCTAGACATTTTCTCGAACATCGCATTGAGCGCCTTTTCTATGTGCGCAATTTGCTTATCTGTCACCGTTCGTAAATCAGTGCCTTTGCGAATATATTGACGCAACAAGCCATTAAAGTTCTCATTTAACCCTCTTTCCCATGATGAGTAGGGGTTAGCAAAGTAGATGTCGGTTTTTAGCTTGTCTGAAACATGCTCATGTTCACAAAACTCACTCCCGTTGTCTGCGGTTATCGTATGAACATGGCGTCGATAGCGCCACAGCATACCTATCATTGCTCTGCTCACTTGCGCTGCACTTTTTGCTGGCACTTTGCGTATCAGGTAAAACTTACTTGTACGCTCGACTAAACTAACGATTGCTCCCGTACCATGCTTGCCAAGTACTGTATCCGCTTCCCAATCACCAAATCGTGTCTTAGTGTCAACAATCGCAGGTCTATGTTCAATGCCAACACGATTTGGGATGATGACACGTTTGCTTCGGCTGCCTTTACGATAACGTCTGTGCCCTTGTCGCAGATGTTTGTATAGCTTGCCACCACTCAATTTATCTTTTTGAATATAGCCATAAATCCATTCATGACTCACAGGATGCCCGATAATTTTGCTTACACCCGCAACCTGCTCAGGGCTCCATTTTTGCTCCAATCCAAACTCAACGAACGCAATTGTAAGTGCTGGCATGGAATACTTGGCAGCTAGATGTTTTCGTTTACATGCCTTTGAATGTGCAACCTCAGGCAAGTAATGACTTCGAGTACTATTGCGCCTAACTTCACGACTTATAGTGCTGTGGCTCACTTTTAGCCTTTTCCCTATCTCTCGATAGCTAAAACCCTCGCGTAAGTAGGCCTCAATCTGGTATCTTTGCCCTTCGATCAACTGCTTGTAACTCATGGTATCTACTCTTGTTTTTTGGCGATTACAGAGTACCACCAACAGGCAGTTGATCTCTTCTCACCGTTTAACCATGAGTGGTGCACTTATTATCTGAATTCGGGAGTAGAGTCAAGTAATGATTTAGTAAAGATATATACTGATAAGTCTTATGATGAGAGAAAGCATATATCGAAAAAATCAAGAGGAAGTTATTTACTTTTCTCTGCTAAATTATATTCAGAAAGTGACTCAGTTTATGCTTGCAAAGTATTGAACTGGGGTGCTTATAGTGTCCTCCCTAAAAAATACGATAAATATATTGAGGCTTTGCGCTAGTGCGCATTTGAAAGCTTATCAAGTTACAGACTTAATTTGGTTATCTATAAAATTCTAATTTACATTGCGCACAAAATGCGATTAATCGCGCAGATAATTATGTGTAAGTGGATTCTCTTGCATGAATTAAGGAGATTAACATGCAGCAAAAACTCACCAACATAAAAGTACAGCCAGTTGGATTTAGAGGTTACTGCAATTTCACATTAGCTTTAGATATCGAAAATGAACATCTAGAGGCTTATTTCAATAAGAGTGATACGAAAACGGCGATTGCTTATGAGCAAAGAGCTTTGGCTGAAAAGGTTGAAGGTACAATTTAGTGGAAAGATTCGGTACATGGTTTAAAAGCATATCTACTAGTTATTTGATTTTGCTTCTAACTCTATTTTTGTTTTATGGATTTGGCGTTAAAGATGGTTCTTGGGGAAGTTTTAGTGATATTACTATCGCTATTTTTACGTTTTTGATTGCTTACACTACAAATTTGTTGCTAATTGCAGCCTGGTTAACAGCAGACAACTGGGTTAAGCAAAATGAACATAATAATGCTGAAAAATTATTAAGCTCACTTAATAGGTTATATTTTTGTTTACATGAATATCGAACACTAAAAGCAACTGCTGCTTATCAACTGGAAATTGCTAAGAACGATGAACCAGATGTCAGTAAATACTCAGCAGACGGATTAGATGCATTTTCAAGATTTGGTATCAATGAGGAAATTACATTCAATGATGAACAACTCAACTTTATGAGAAAGGCGGTTGCAGAGCCTTTAAAAATTACAAATGATAAATTAACCCAACTACAAGGCAGGCTTCAGCATCTTAAGTTTGAGTTGATGTCGGCAGCAGGGCTGTTTGCGAATAGCCTAATTGAGAATAATATAAATCTCATTTGGGAAGTTAACCGTTTGCTAATGGCAGAAAGGCAATTACATGAAACTGCTGAACCAATTTACTATTTATTAAAGTCAGTGACAAAGTATGACAGCTTCTTGTTGATGAAGGTTAGTGATCCAGTAATTTATTCAATTTATAAATAAAAGTTTAATAGAGGGTACTGCAACAGAGTCGTCAAGTTTAAGGATTTAGCCAAAGTGATATCAGGCATAATCGAAAAGCAGGGTTTCTGATGGTGATTTGTTAATAATTGACCATAAGATCGGAGTAAAACAAGGTGATGCCATTGTAGCTACAAACAACAGCGTGTTTGTTTGTAGAATAACTGATTCTAGAAGAATCATTCTTTTATCTGAATGTTAGTCATACTCACTTGTAAAAGCCAGCAATCATGGTGAGTGCCTTGTTGAAGGCGTTGTTATAAGCTCTGTGTGAATGTATCGTGAAAGTGTAAAGGATATTATTTAAGGTAAAGCTATGTTGTTTAAAATTGAAGTGTTGAAAGCAAATATTGACAGTAAGCAAGCTGTGGATTTAGAGCACATGTTGTGTGGTTGGGGTATTGGTGGTACAGGAACTATATGGGACAATAAAGATACAGGTGCTGATGGCGAAATGTTATTTGATATGTTGCGCAGTCAATTTTTTATAGGCATACCAGAGCAAGCTCCTGATGTTTTATCTGATATTTGGAAGTCGATTGATTTAGGTCAGATTGAATACGAAGAGGCTCAAAATCGTTTAACTCAACTGACTAATTGGATAAACGATTGTCATATATCAAAACCAAGATGGGATGATTAACTTCCTACCCTCAATTCTGATATAGTATTCTCCATATTGAATAAATCCGCTTAGTTTATGACTTGGCGGGTTTTTAGTTTAAAGGGATGTAAAAAAAATGACCGTTCAAGCTGACAGTAGTACCCTAGATTTATTCAGAGAAAGATTAGCAAGCCCATTCATTTTTACTTATTTTTGGGTTTCTTTAACGTGGAACTGGAAATTAGTTTATTGGTTTTTGTATGAGCCACTAAAGCCTAGTCTGAAACTCAATCAAATTCCTTTTGACTGGAATTATTGGCAGCCATTTGGAATAACACTTCTATTAGTCGTTATAGTTCCTTGGTTAAATAACGGTGTAGAATTTCTTAAGCGCTTTGCCGTTAATTGGTTTAATAAATGGCTTCATACCAAAGGCTGGAAGGAGATGATTTCTAATGATGAGCACCTACAAGTATTAGATGAATTATCTAAAACCAAAGCCAGAGCTCATGATTTAACAGATAAATACGATGACTTATTAATAAGAGAAAAAGAAGTAAAAGAAAGATTAATTAAAGAGCAGGAAAAAAATTCAAAATTACTAAGTGATATAGCTACTGAAAAAGAGCAGTCCAGTTTTTATGAAATAGCAAGAAATGAAATAAAAGAAAAGCAGCTTGAAGCCGAAGAGCTTCACCTTAAGTCTCATAACGAAGCATTAAAATATGCTGAGCAATTAAAGAAAAGTGAAAACGAATTTAAAAATCTATCACATAGTTACAATAAACAAGATGAAACGCTAAATCAGATAAAAAAAGAAAATAAGGAGCTTGCAAATATACTTGGAGTATATTCCATGGTCGGAGCAAATATACTTTCTATACCTGAAATTAGACGAGCATCTCAAGTCGTCAGAAACATAGATAGTTTGTTAAATAAATAGTATTGAATTCATCGTAACCTGCAAAACGCGGGGTTTTTATACCTAAAATTTGAGAACAAACTATGAAAGCAAAAAAACTTACAGCGCTGGGGTTTCTGGCATTCTTGCGGCTGCAGTTGTAACAGTCGCTACATTCGAGGACCAAGAGTACACAGAAGGTGAGTGTTTGAACTTGTTCGCTGATGATTTGGCTACTCATAACGAACTGTTAATGAGTGCTATAAATACAAATTTGAGCCAAGACAGGCACAATATTTATTTATCATTGCAATATATTTTGACTTCATAACAATACAAACTGGCTGAGAAGTAATTATCCGTTTCACTACTTTTAGAAGATCTTAAATATCGTAGGATATTCCCAAAAGCTTGCTATTTTACCCGCAAATTTAATTTTTTGCCTTGAAGTTCAAAAAGCCTGCCCCATATAAAGAGTCATAGTGCAGATTAGACACTTTGTTAATTGGAGATTTACACAATGACTGCAGCACAAAAAGAAACATTAGGCTTTCAAACAGAAGTCAAACAACTATTAAACCTGATGATTCATTCTCTTTACTCTAATAAAGAGATTTTCCTACGTGAGCTTGTATCAAACGCGTCAGATGCGGCAGATAAATTACGTTTCCTTGCGCTTTCTAATGGCGATTTATACGAAAACGATGCGGAACTAAAAGTACGTATCAGTGCCGATAAAGAAGCAAACACGGTCACCATTACTGATAATGGTATCGGTATGAGCCGTGAAGATGTGATCAATTCACTAGGTACAATTGCAAAATCAGGCACCGCAGAATTTTTCCAAAACCTAACTGGTGACCAAAGCAAAGATTCACAATTGATTGGTCAATTTGGTGTTGGTTTTTACTCAGCGTTTATCGTTGCTGATAAAGTAACAGTGCGTACGCGTAAAGCAGGTGAAAGCCAAGGTATTGAATGGCAATCTGCAGGCGAAGGTGAGTACACATTACAAGAGATTGATAAACCATCACGTGGTACTGAAATCATTCTTCACCTTCGTGAAGACGAAACAGAATTTGCTGATGAGTTCCGTTTACGTAGCATCGTAACTAAATATTCAGACCATATTTCTATTCCAGTTGAGATGTATAAAGCAGAGGTACCTGAATCTGAAGGTCCTGACGGCGAGAAAATTCCAGCACAGCCAGGCGAGTGGGAAGGTATTAACCGCGCGACAGCACTATGGACCCGTGACAAGTCAGAAGTAACAGACGAAGAGTACAAAGAGTTTTATAAGCATATCGGTCACGATTGGGAAGAGCCACTAAGCTGGGCACATAACAAGGTTGAAGGTAAAACAGAATACACCAGCCTGTTATACATCCCGAAAAAAGCACCTTTCGATTTATGGAACCGTGAGCGTCAATCAGGTTTAAAACTGTATGTACAACGCGTTTTCATCATGGATGACGCTGAGCAGTTCATGCCAAGCTACTTACGTTTTGTGAAAGGTTTACTTGATTCAAACGACTTACCACTAAACGTGTCACGTGAAATCTTACAAGACAACAAAGTAACGCAAGCAATCCGTAAAGGTTGTACGTCGCGCGTACTTAAGATGCTTGAGCGTATGGCGAAAAACCGCGAAGAAGATTACCAAACGTTCTGGAACGAGTTTGGTCAGGTGTTAAAAGAAGGCCCTGCTGAAGATGCGGCTAACAAAGAAGCCATTGCTAAGCTACTGCGTTTTGCTTCTACACACACTGATGAAAGCACTCAAAATGTATCGCTTGAGCAATACATTGAGCGTATGAAGCCAGAGCAAGACAAAATCTACTATGTAGTTGCTGATTCATTCGCTGCAGCGAAGAACTCACCACACCTAGAGATCTTCCGTAAGAAGGGCATCGAAGTGTTGCTATTAAGCGACCGTGTTGATGAGTGGATGATGAGCTACTTAACAGAGTTCAACGAAAAATCATTCCAGTCAATTACCCGTGGTGACTTAGATTTAGGCAACATGGATGACGAAGAAACTAAAAAAGCGCAAGAAGAGTCAGAAAAAGAAGTTGCAGGCCTAGTTGAGCGCATTAAAACTGCACTAGGTGATAACGTTAAAGACGTACGCTTTACGCACCGTCTAACTGACTCTCCTGCATGTGTTGTTGCAGATGAGCACGATATGAGCTCGCAAATGCAAAAGTTAATGGAATCAGTTGGTCAAACAGTGCCTGAGCAAAAGCCAATTTTTGAGCTTAACCCAGAGCATCAGCTTGTTAAACACTTAAATGTTGAACAAGATGAAGACAAGTTTGCCCAGTGGTCACAAGTGCTTCTAGATCAAGCATTACTGGCTGAACGCGGTACGTTAAAAGACCCTGCAGGCTTTGTAACTCGTTTGAACAAACTTATGCTAGATTTAAGCAAATAAGCGTTTTAGCGCAATGAGTTGGAAAAGGGAGCAAGGCTCCCTTTTTTATTGCCGCTAATATAGGCAATTGGTATAAGTTACTTGAGGTATAGCCTTAGTTGTGGAAGAATTCAGGCTCTAAAAACAAAACTCCACTGATCGACCATTTTTTAAGATTAGTATCACACAGAGGACAATGATATGCGCATTATTCTTTTGGGCGCGCCGGGTGCAGGTAAAGGTACTCAAGCTCAGTTTTTGATGGACAAATACGGTATTCCACAAATTTCTACGGGCGATATGCTGCGTGCAGCAATCAAAGAAGGTACACCACTTGGTCTTGAAGCTAAAAAAGTAATGGATGCAGGTCAATTAGTATCTGACGAAATTATTATCGGTCTAGTTAAAGAGCGCATTGCTAAGCCAGATTGCGAAAAAGGTTTCTTACTAGACGGTTTCCCTCGTACTATTCCTCAAGCAGATGCAATGAAAGAGAATGGCGTGGTAGTTGATCACGTTATCGAATTTGACGTTGCTGACGAAATCATCGTTGAGCGTATGGGCGATGCCGTCGCGTACACCCTGGCTCTGGTCGTGTTTATCACGTTGTTTATAATCCACCTAAAGTTGATGGTAAAGATGACATCACAGGTGAAGACCTAATCATTCGTGATGACGACACTGAAGAAACAGTGCGTAAGCGTTTAGGTATTTACCACGACCAAACTAAACCATTAGTTGATTACTACCAAGCTGAAGCGAAAGCAGGCAACACTCAGTACCACAAATTAGACGGTACTCAAGCTGTTGAAGCTGTTAGCCAACAACTTGGTGAGCTTTTAGGTTAATAGCCTAATTGCTGATATGAAAAAACCGCCTTGGGCGGTTTTTTTGTGTTTGTATCACTGCAAGTTAAAATTGCGCTTTTACAGTTTCTTTAATGCCGCAATAGCACTGTCGTAATCAGGCTCTTTTGAAAGGTTATCGACAAGCTGCTTGTAAACGATGTTATGGTTTTTATCGAGCACAAATACGGCACGGGTTAACAAGCCCATATCTTTGATAATCAAACCGTAGTTCTTACCAAAGTCACGCCATACAGAGTCAGATAAGGTCACTATTTTGTCTATATTCTCGGCTTTACAAAAACGCTTCTGTGCGAACGGTAAATCTGCGCTTAAGGTCAGCATCGCCACACTTGGGTATTCTGAAGCTACTTTTTCATTGAAGTGTTTGGTTTGAATACTACATACACCTGTGTCTAAACTTGGCACAACGCTTAAAAGCACTGCTTGGCCTTGATAGTTGTCTAGTGTGACGGGGGTAAAGTTGCCATCTACTACTTTAAAATTAGGCGCTTGTTGGCCAACTTCAACACCTTGCCCTAGTAAAGTAACCGGTTTAGACTGGGCTGAAACCTTACCTGCGTCTAAACTATTTTCTGATAAATCACCTGCATAACTAAACGTGCACACAGCGCCTAATGCAAACATTAGCGGACGTAACATAATAAAATTCCTTTAAATTAACGCATTTAACTTCAGTGTATTATACTCATGAAGTGGCTCCAAGGATTAGTACAATTTAAAATTGTAAATAACCATTAGTTTGATTAACATGTGCCTGAGACCCTATTTTTTACATATAAAAATAAGAATAAAGTTACTAGTTAATGTTTTTGCTAGTTAGAAAGTGTGGATTTAGAGAGAATATATGTCAACATCGGTATTAGTTTGTGATGATTCAAAGTTAGCACGTCGACAATTAGCACGCTCTTTACCCGATGATTGGGATATAAAAATTGAGTTTGCTGAAAATGGTGTTCACTGTATTGAGCAAATCAAAAAAATTCAGCCGGAAATTTTATTTCTCGATTTAAACATGCCTGAAATGGATGGTTACGAAGTACTGCAAGCCATTCAAGAACAAGACCTTCATGTTCTCACTGTTGTTGTATCTGGAGACATCCAACCTAATGCTCATCGACGTGTGCTTGAGTTAGGCGCAATCGACTTTATTCAAAAACCTTGTTCCGCCGAGAAACTAGCGAGTATTATTGAACATCATGGTATTAAAGATAAAGCCATGCGTGAGCGTCTTGCTAATAAGCTAGGTGAGCAAGTTGATCCCGATGTGCGTGATATCTACCAAGAACTCACCAATGTCGCAATGGGGCAAGCTGGAGACTTATTAGCGCGTCTTCTTAATGTATTCGTAAAGCTTCCTATTCCTAATGTAAATGTTTTAGAAGTCAATGAACTAGATATGGCTTTGCGCTCGATTGATGCCAATGCCGCAACCTCAGGTGTATGTCAGGGTTTTATTGGCGGCGGTGTTTCTGGCGAAGCACTATTGCTGTTAAATGATTCAAGTTTTAAAGAAATCGCCTCGTTAATGAATTATGAGGGTGAGCTCAACGATAAAGTTGAATTAGAGCTATTAATGGATGTGAGTAACATATTAATAGGGGCTATTCTGACAGGACTGTCGCACCAATTAGATATGCGTTTTAGCCAAGGTCATCCTGTGGTGCTGGGACAACACTGTGATGTATCTGATTTAGTAAAGGCGAATAAATCTCGCTGGCAACGAACGCTGGCGATTGGAATCAGCTATGGCATCGAAAATCACAATATTAACTGTGATTTGATGTTGCTGTTCACCGAGGACTCATTAAAAACCCTTAAGTACAAAGTAGCTTATTTATTAGAAGACTAAACTATGCCTGCAGCCGATTTTAATATGAATGAACTCCATTGGTTAATGGATATGTTTAATACCGTTGATGTAGGCCTAGTGGTGCTCGATAGAGACTACAAAGTATGCATCTGGAATGGGTTTATGGAAAACCATTCTGGCCTATTGCCAAGCGCGGTGAAAGATAAAGACCTGTTTGATTTGTTTCCATCAATCGATGAAAAGTGGTTTCGCAGCAAATCTGAGTCTGTGTTCATTTTAAATAATCGCTCATTTACTATTTGGGAGCAGCAGCCATATATTTTCCGTTTTAAGAATTACCGCCCAATTACCGGTAAAGCGGATCATATGTATCAAAATGCCACTTTTATTCCACTGACGACGACCACAGGTGAAGTATCGCATATCTGTATCATTATCTATGATGTAACCGATGAAGCGGTGAATAAAAAAGAGCTAGAAGAAGCGAATAGCAAGCTTGAACAAATGAGCCGTACCGATGCACTTACTAAGCTTACTAACCGTGGTTATTGGGAAGAAAAGCTACGCAAAGAATACATGCGCATAGTGCGCAGTGGCGGGTGTAGCACCTTGTTAATGTTTGATATTGATCACTTTAAAAAGGTCAATGATGAACATGGCCATCGCGGCGGTGATGAGGCGCTGCGTCATATTGCAGACTTACTGCGTAAAACTCTGCGTGAAACAGACTTAGCAGGTCGCTATGGCGGTGAAGAGTTTGCGGTAACCTTGCTTGATACTGATCATGAAGGTGCACATATATTTGCTGAGCGATTAAGAACACTCATTGAGAACTCATCAATTTACTTTGATGGCAAACAAATTCAACTGACGGTCAGTATTGGCTTTGCCTGCTTCGACGAGAAGTTTGATCGCTACGAAAAGTGGGTTGAAGCTGCCGATAAAGCCTTATATCACTCAAAAGAAAACGGCCGTAACAAGGTCACAGCTTACACAGATTTATAAACAAACAAGGGGCAATTAAGCCCCTTTTTCATAGTAACTCTATTCAGTTAAGCAGATTAAACCCCAAGTGGCGGTAAAACAAGAATATCTGTTTTAAGTAGCTTCATGACTTTTTCGGCGGTATTACCAATTAAATGACCTTTAATACCTGTATTACCCACCGAACCCATAATCACTAAGTCAGCATTTAATTTAGCTGCAACACTTGGGATCACTTGCTCAACCACACCGGCTTTGATTTTAAGCTTGTCTTTTAAGTCGTGCGCTTCGATTAAGGTTCGCTGTGCTACGGGTAGCTTTTCAAAGGCGTTAATCACTTGCTCATCTGAAAATACAATGCCTAGATCACGTAAAAACGGTGATACATGTACGGTATAACAGGCATAAAACTCGCTGTCGTAGTCTTTTGCATAGGCTAAGCCTGCTTTGATAATTGCTTCGTTTAAACAGTATTTAGTCGCCTTCTCACTGCCTAAATCAAGGGCTGCCAGCACATTGGTATTGTTACGCCATTTGTTATCGGCGGCCAAATAAAGTGGCAGCGGGCTAAAGCGAATAAGCTGCCAGTCTAGCTCTGTAAATTGCGTTTCTTCGTCGATGTGGCGAGTTTTAATCACCATTTCATAATCTGACGTATCAAGCTCATTGGCTAGCCATTGTACTGGGCTTTCATGCCACAGGGTTTGCAAAGTATAGCTATCATCATCTAAATACTCGCTGATAAGTGGACCAAGTGCTGCACGGACTTTAGCAAGCTCTTTGTCTTGAATAGCCAGCGCTTCATCAGGTGGAATAGAGAATAAAATGTTATTGGTGTCTTCGTAGCTAAAAGCAACAATATCAATATGCTTCATGCCTTTGGCTTTTTGTCTTGCATGTAATATAGATGTTTTAGCATCGGCCGTTGAGTCGATGATCACCAATATCTTTTTATTCATTTTTGGTTACTCTGTTGTGTGTCGGGCATCACTGCTTGGGCATTCACCCAATAATGAAACTTCACCTGTTGCGCTTTCTTGTTCCAGTTTTACCTTAAAGCCCCATAGCCTGTAAAGGTGTTTTAGTACTTCATCTTTAGACTTGTTTAAAGGAATATTGTTATGGGGTACATAACGCAGAGTAAGTGAACGATCTCCTCTAATATCAACATTATAGACTTGAATATTTGGTTCGTGATTACTTAGGTTGTATTGTGCCGACAGGGTTTCACGAACTTGGTGATAGCCCATTTCATCATGAATAGCACCGACATTGAGGGTTGGCTCTTTTTCATGATCAATAATGGTAAACAACTTAAAATCACGAATAATTTTTGGCGATAAAAACTGGCTAATGAAGCTCTCGTCTTTAAAGTTTTGCATTGCAAAGTGCAAGGTTTCTAACCAATCGCTGCCGGCATACTCTGGAAACCATTTCTTGTCTTCTTCTGTTGGGTTTTCGCAGATACGGCGAATATCAACCATCATGTTAAAGCCAAGAGCATAGGGGTTGATCCCTGAATAATAATTACTGTTGTAGGGTGGTTGATACACCACATTGGTGTGACTTTGTAAAAACTCGAGCATAAAGGCATCGGTGAGCTTACCTTCGTCGTACAGATGGTTCAAAATGGTGTAATGCCAAAACGTAGCCCAGCCCTCATTCATCACTTGAGTTTGTTTTTGTGGGTAAAAATATTGCGAAATTTTACGCACAATTCGAATTATTTCTCGTTGCCATGACTCTAGCAGCGGCGCATTTTTTTCGATGAAGTACAAAATGTTTTCTTGTGGCTCTTCTGGAAAACGGCGTTCTCGTTTTTTTGACTCTTGCTGCGAAGTAGGGATTGTGCGCCACAACTCGTTGACTTGAGATTGTAGGTAGTCTTCACGTTCTTGTTGACGTTTTTGCTCTTCATAAAGTGAAATACGTTGCGGGCGCTTGTAGCGGTCTACACCATAATTCATTAATGCATGACATGAATCAATCAGATTTTCGACCTCGGTAATACCGTATTTCTCTTCGCACTTGGCAATGTAGTTTTTGGCAAATAATAAGTAATCGATAATTGAGCTGGCATCAGTCCAGGTTTTAAATAAGTAATTGCCTTTAAAAAATGAGTTGTGACCATAACAGGCATGAACCATTACCAAGGCTTGCATTGGCAGGGTGTTTTCTTCCATTAAATAGGCAATGCAAGGATCTGAGTTAATAACAATTTCATAAGCGAGGCCCATTTGCCCACGCTTATAATTCTGCTCTGTTTGAATGAATTTTTTACCATACGACCAGTGGCTATAGCCAATCGGCATACCCACACTCGAATAGGCATCCATCATTTGTTCAGCAGTGATCACCTCAATTTGATTAGGGTAGGTATCGAGTTTATAAATTTTCGCTACCCGTTCAATCTCAGTTTGATACTCTGTTAATAGATCAAATGTCCAATCAGGACCGTCGCTAATACGTTTATCGGCCATACTTTACCTCACTGGCAAGGCTATGCGGCGCCTTGCTGCTGACGATTCTTTTTAAATAATTCACGGAAAATAGGGTAAATGTCCTCAACGCCACGAATGTGTTGCATGGCAAAATTGTCGTGGGTTTGCACTATTGATTGATACTCTCGCCATAAACTTTGATGAGCACGAGCGGTAATTTCGATATAGGCGTAATAGCGCACCGCCTTTAACAGTTTATTACGTAAAATTTCACCACAGTTTGGCGAATCATCAGCCCAGTTATCACCATCAGAGGCTTGCGCTGCGTAAATGTTCCACTCTTCAGGGTTATAACGTTCAGCGATGATTTCGTTCATCAGTTTTAATGCACTTGATACTATGGTGCCACCCGTTTCTTGAGAATAGAAAAACTCTTGCTCATCAACTTCTTTCGCTTGGGTATGATGACGAATATAGACAACCTCTATATTTTTGTAGCTACGAGTTAAAAATTGATAAAGCAGAATATAAAAGCGTTTTGCCATGTCTTTCGTGGCTTGATCCATCGAGCCAGACACATCCATTAAACAAAACATCACAGCTTTGCTTGTTGGGTGTGGTTGCTTTTCATAATTACGAAAACGTAAGTCGTAATTATCAATAAATGGCACTGCTTTTATGCGGTTTTGCAGCTCCTCAATCTGACGTTCAAGTAACGCAATGGCTGCCTTGTCTGGCTGCTCTTCAGCTTGTAGCAGAGCGAGCTGACCTTCAAGCTCTGCAAGGTGGCGTTTTTTGCCTGCAGTCATCGCCACTCTTCGAGCAAGCGAGCCTTGTAATGAGCGAACAATATCAATATTGCTTGGCATGCCGTCGTTACAAAAACCAGCGCGATGGGTTTTCATTTGCACCAGTTTATCGAGCTGGTTTTGTTGCAGGTTGGGCAGTTCAAGATCTTCGAACAATAAGTCTAAGTATTCATCTTTTGAAATAGAAAATACAAAGTCGTCTTGTCCTTCACCAGAGTCACTGGCTTCACCTTCGCCGCTACCACCACCTTGACTGCCTCCTTGCGGGCGCTTGATTTTGTCGCCCGTAGAAAACTGGTCATTGCCTGGGTGGATCTGTTCACGGTCGCCACCACGTCCTTGATGAAAGATAGGCTCACTGATATCACGTTGCGGAATAGAGATACTCTCGCCGCTGGTGGTATCGGTTACGCTGCGCTTATTAATGGCATCAGATACCGCTTCTTTAATCTGTTTTTTATAACGCCTGATGAACCGTTGACGATTCAAGGTACTTTTGTTTTTTCCATTCAGGCGTCGGTCAATAAAATGCGCCATAACAACCCCCTTAAAACAAACGTTTTTTACTGCGATTTTCTAACGCGTAAATACCATTCAGAAAGTAAACGTACTTGTTTTTGGGTATAGCCTTTCTCAACCATACGATTGACAAAGTCTTCGTGTTTTTTCTGATCTTCTGCAGAGGTTTTCGCATTGAAGGAAATAACCGGCAGCAAATCTTCGGTATTTGAGAACATTTTCTTCTCAATAACTGTGCGAAGTTTTTCGTAGCTGGTCCAAAGCGGATTCTTGCCTTGGTTGTGGGCACGCGCTCGCAGTACGAAATTAACTATCTCATTACGGAAATCTTTAGGGTTTGAAATACCCGCAGGTTTTTCAATCTTCTCAAGTTCTGCGTTAAGCGCAGCACGGTCAAATAACTGGCCAGTATCTGGGTCGCGGTATTCTTGATCTTGGATCCAGAAATCTGCATAAGTGACGTAGCGGTCAAAGATGTTTTGCCCATATTCAGAGTAAGACTCTAAATAGGCTGTTTGTAACTCTTTCCCGATAAACTCTACATACTGAGGAATGAGGTAGCCTTTTAAGTGGCTTAAGTAACGCTCTTCAACATCGGCGGTAAATTGCTCTCGCTCAATTTGCTGTTCAAGAACATAGAATAAGTGCACTGGGTTGGCTGCCACTTCAGTGGTATCGAAGTTAAATACCCGCGATAGGATCTTAAACGCAAAGCGGGTAGAAAGCCCGGTCATGCCCTCATCAACACCCGCGTAATCGCGGTATTCTTGATACGACTTCGCTTTCGGATCAGTATCTTTTAAGCTTTCGCCGTCATACACCCGCATTTTTGAATAAATACTTGAGTTTTCAGGCTCTTTAATACGCGAAAGAGTGGTAAATTGTGCCAGTGTTTTTAATGTGCCCGGTGCACAAGGTGCATCATGTAATTCACTGTTTTCGAGTAGTTTATTGTAAATTTTAACTTCTTCAGATACACGCAAACAATAAGGCACTTTGACGATGTAAACACGGTCTAAAAATGCTTCATTGTTTTTGTTGTTCTTAAATGTTTGCCACTCAGATTCATTTGAGTGAGCTAAAATCATGCCATTGAACGGCAGGGCACTAATGCCTTCTGTGCCGTTGTAATTGCCTTCTTGCGTTGCTGTAAGCAGTGGGTGTAGCACCTTGATTGGCGCTTTAAACATTTCCACAAATTCCATTAAGCCTTGGTTTGCTAAGCAAAGTGCACCTGAGTAGGCGTAGGCATCAGGGTCGTTCTGTGCAAAGTGCTCAAGCTGGCGAATATCTACCTTACCAACTAACGCTGAAATGTCTTGATTGTTTTCATCGCCGGGCTCAGTTTTCGCAATCGCGACTTGATTTAAAATAGATGGAAAGCGCTTAACCACTCTAAATTGGCTAATATCACCATTAAATTCACTTAAGCGTTTTGCAGCCCACGGTGACATCACCGTTTTTAAATAACGCGGTTTAATGCCGTATTCTTTTTCTAAAAGTTCAGCGTCTTCATTTGGGTCAAATAACGCTAAAGGGTGGTCGTTAACAGGCGAGCCTTTGATTGAGTAAATAGGTACCTGCTGCATTAAGTATTTTAGTTTTTCAGCAATGGATGATTTACCGCCACCTACTGGGCCAAGTAAATACAGTACTTGCTTACATTCTTCTAAGCCTTGCGCAGCATGTTTTAAATAAGAAACGATTTGCTCAATGGCATCTTCCATACCATAAAAATCGTGAAATGCAGGGTAGCGTGCGACTACGCGATTAGAAAACAGCCTGCTTAAGCGCGCATCGGTTGAAGTGTCGATAATCTCCGGCTCACCGATGACCATCAATAGCCGCTCAGGTGCGCTGGCATAAGCTGATTTATCCTTCTTACAGATCTCGAGAAATTCCTCAATACTGTATTCTTCTTCTTGCGCTGCTTCGTATCGTGATTGGTAATGCTCAAAAATACTCATAGAGACCTCCGAAAACCCGCTAAAATGACGTGTAATTAGATTAAGAGAAAAGCAAAGGCTAATTAAAGCTTAGTCACGATTTTGAATTTTTGCGCAAGAAAATTAAGAATTTAATTGAAAAAAGCTCATCTTGATTACGCTTTTTGGCTGAGGGCTTGGCTGCGACTTAGAAGGGGCGTGCACTGGCAATAAAAAAGACGCCGAAGCGTCTTTTTTTGATTACTGCTAGTAACAGAAGATTAAGCGAAGTTAGCGTTCGCGAAGTCCCAGTTAACTAATGCCCAGAAACCTTTTAGGTAATCTGGACGAACGTTACGGTAATCGATGTAGTAAGCGTGTTCCCAAAGATCCACAGTTAGGATTGGAGTAACACCTTCATCAGTTAATGGCGTTGCAGCATTTGATGTGTTAACGATATCAAGAGTGCCGTCAGCTAGTTTAACTAACCAAGTCCAGCTTGAACCGAAGTTGTTTACTGCTTTGTCGTTTAACGCTTCTTTGAATGCGTCGAAAGAACCCCATTTAGCGTTGATCGCGTCAGCGATTGCGCCTGTAGGCTCGCCACCACCGTTTGGAGATAGGCTGTTCCAGTAGAACGTGTGGTTCCAGATTTGTGCAGCATTGTTAAATACGCCACCTTCTGAAGAACATACGATTTCTTCTAGAGATTTGTTTTCGAATTCTGTGCCTGGGATCAGACCGTTTAATTTCACAACGTAAGTGTTGTGGTGTTTACCGTGGTGAAACTCTAGAGTTTCTTTTGAAATATGTGGCTCTAATGCATCGATTGCGTATGGTAGTGACGGTAGTTCAAATGCCATTTTTTATCTCCATCTTCTTGGTTGATAGTCCACTCAGTTATAGGTAATAGCAAGGTAAACAGCGTACTTCCCTATACCAAGTGGTATTATAGTGTTACTATAATTGTTGAGTATTTTACTCAAGTTTTAGCAAACAGCAATGCTATTGCTAAAGACTATTTAAAATTGTGGCTACGAATGCCGATTTTAAGTTATATATCTGAGGCCACAGTGAAACTTTTTCAAGGCCAATGTAGTAAGCCAATGTCTTTTTTGAGGTTGTAAATGGAAACCATCGATAAAATTAAACAGCAAATTTCTGAAAATCCAATTCTTCTTTACATGAAAGGATCACCAAAGTTACCTAACTGTGGTTTTTCTTCACAAGCATCACAAGCACTTATGGCGTGTGGTGAGCAGTTTGCTTACGTTGACATTCTACTTAACCCAGATATCCGTGCAGAGTTACCTGCATACGCAAACTGGCCAACATTCCCACAGTTATGGGTAGAAGGCGAGCTTATCGGTGGTTGTGACATTATCATCGAAATGTTTCAACGTGGTGAATTACAGCCACTAATCACTGAAACAGCTGCAAAGTACAAAGAAAAAGACGCTGAATAATTATATTTAGTGTTGAAAGAAGCCGCTGATTGCGGCTTTTTTGTATCTGTTGTATTACGCGGGCAGCAAAACATGCACGCTTAATCCACCTTGCTCGCGGTTATGCAAGCTAATTTGCCCGTGGTGCGCTTCAACTATTTCCCTGCAAAGTGCTAACCCTAAGCCGCTGCCTGTTGCTTTGGTTGAGTAAAAGGGTATAAGTGCGTTAGCCATTACAGCTTCACTCATGCCTTTACCTTTATCACTCACCGTGATGTGTGTGCCACTTGCTTCTTGTTGCACTGTTAAGCTGACATCTTCGGGGTTTGACCCTGACTCATAGGCATTTTTTAATAAGTTTATAAGTAATTGTTCGAGCTGAGTGTGATCAGCGTCAGTTGTTACACGCTCATCAAGTGAAACCTCGACTTGCCACTGACTTTTTAATTGCTCAATCAGCGTAAACCAGTTAATCGTTGATAGTTGAGGGGTGGGTAACTTGGCAAATTTACCATAGCCTTGTACAAACTCATTAAGGTGTTTTATGCGGTCTTCAATGGTGGTAAATACCCGTTTTAAGCGTGGTTCATCGACTTCTTTTGTTAAAAGTTGCGCGCTATGAAGCATCGACGACATTGGCCCTAGGGAGTTGTTTAGCTCATGGCTAATAATACGAATAACTTTTTTCCATACCTCTACTTCTTGGCGGCTTAGTTCGCGGGTCAGTTGTTTAAAAACATACAGTTGGTGAAACTGATTATTAAGTAATAATCGGCCTGTTGCCATATGCCAAGTTTGTGATTCTTGATCTGCTTTGTCGAGGGTAAATAAGCCATCAACACCTTTGTGTATGGCACGCGTTAATTGCTCGCAGCTTGAATCTAATAAGTTTTCTAGCTTGGCGCCTTCAAGGGCTGATTTAGCATCGAGTAAGCTGCGAGCGCTATGGTTGCTATACACAATAAAGCCTTGGTCGTTAGTCAAAAGCACAGCTTGTGGCGAGCTTTGCAGTACTTTATCGAGCATCAGCTCACGCTGATAAATCCATTGTTTTTCTTGGCGAAGCTGTTTTGCAGTTTGGTTATAAAGCCGGCATAAATCACCTAGCTCATCACTGCCATCATAGGCTAATAATGTAGCCAGCTCACCATCTTTAAAATTAAGCAGCCCGGTTTCGAGCGAGTTCATGCCATCAATGAGCGGAGCTGATAATTGCGCGGCAAAAAATCCGCTTATCAAGGTGCAAGCGAGTAGGGCTAATAGGCTGTAAAGCAAGCTTATGCCCGCAAAATAACACACCAATATTAGCGGCAATGCAGACGCTGCAATACATAAGGTTATGATTTTATATCGAAACGAAAAACGCATTAGTATTCAATCTTAAATTTATCAAGCCTGCGATAAAGCGCTTGGCGGCTTAAACCAAAATGGCGAGCCACTTTAGCAATCACACCTTTGTATTCGCGCATGGCAAGTTCGATCTCCTGTTTGTTAGGCTCTGCTCTTGTTTGTGTTGGGCTGTTTGTTTCAACTTGTAAGCCAAAATCAGCAAGCTCAATCACCCCTGAGGGTTTTAAAACGCCAGCGCGTTTACAGGCATTTTCAAGCTCACGAACATTACCCGGCCAACTATGGGCGAGCAGGGCTTTTTCTGTACTTAGCGACAGTGTGCGCTCAGGTAAAAAGTGTGCGACTAAAGCTAAAATATCATCTGGGCGATGGGCAAGGCTTGGTAAATTTAACTCAATTACATTTAAGCGGTAGTAAAGGTCTTCTCGAAATTGACCTGTTTTAATTGCATGGCTTAAATCTTCATTGGTTGCTGAAATCACCCGCACATTCACTTTACGTGTTTGTGTTGAACCTAAACGTTCAAATTCACCGGTTTGTAAAATGCGTAATAATTTCATTTGCCCAGAAAGTGGCAAGTTACCAATTTCGTCTAAAAATAGGGTGCCACCATCGGCCGCTTCAAAACGACCAATACGCTGTTTGGTAATACCTGTATAAGCGCCAGCTTCGGCACCAAATAACTCAGCCTCAATAAGCTCGCTTGGCAAAGCACCGGCATTAACAGTGATAAAGGGTTTATCTGCTAATAATGAATTGGCTTGTATTATTTGTGCAATGCGTTCTTTACCACTGCCGTTGGGGCCTGTGATCAGTACTGAAATATCCGATTTAGCCACTTGAATCGCAAGATTAACAATGTGCTCCATAGCGGTACTTTTATAAACCAAGCCCACCAAATTTGCTTGTCGTACAGATGCGTCACGCTCTTGCTGGTGGCGGGTAAAAGTCTCGTTTTGCTGTTTTGCTTTACCCAGTTCGATTAGATTATTTACACAAGTAAGTAGCTTGGCGTCGTCCCATGGTTTTGGTAAATAATCAGCAGCCCCTGCTTTGACAAGTTCAACGGCAGTAGAAAGCTCTGTCCATGCGGTGATCAAAATAATCGGTAGGTGAGGATTAATGTCTCGTAAGGCATAAAAAAGTTCTTTGCCTTCTTCGCCGGAAGTGGTGTCGGCGGTAAAGTTCATGTCTTGAATAACAAGCGCTATGCGTTGGTATTGTACGGCTTGAATTGCCTCAAACGGGTTACTTGCGGTAACAACATCAAAACCGTGAATTTCGAGTAATAACGACAATGCATCCAAAATTGCTGGGTTATCGTCGACGATAAGTATTTTTTCCATATTATTGTTTTAGTTATTTTCCTAATAAGGGTGCAAGATGAATGCTACACTGTTAATCCAGTGTAGCATAGGTTGGGAGAATTAAATTGTTCGAGTTGCAATGCTCGGTGAGATATTCGCCGCCCGTTTTGCAGGTGCAAGTACTGCTAATAAACTCATAACGAACACTGCCAGCGCCGTAGCAAGCACGTAGCTAATATCAAGCTGAGCTATTGAAAAGTGCTGCATGAGCACCTGGCCTAAATACACGGCAGCAATCACACCAATCACTAAACCAACTATACATATCATGGCGTTTTCAACTAAGAAGTAGCTGATGATGGCCGATTTTCTGGCCCCTAAAGCACGGCGAGTACCTATTTGTTTAGTACGCTTACTAATATTGAACAGCGTTAGGCCGAAAATACCCAGGGCCGTCACCAACACTAAAATAGTAATAAGTACAATCAGCATGCGCATCATTAATGTATCCTCAGCCATGTATGACTCTTTATCGTCATCTAAGCCACGAATGCGAGAAATCACGCGTTTGTTGTAGTTTTTCAGCATGGCTTCTTCAACACGGTTCATGACTGATTGACGTTGACCAGGCTCTGTTCTAACCACAAAGCGTGCATTTGTACCAGGCTTAATAAAAGGCAGCAGTGCTACGTTATCTGGACGGCTGTCTTTAAGCCATGGGCCTTTCATAAGTTCAACAACACCAATTACTTTCATTGGAATGTCACCAAAATAGACAGTTTGACCTAAACCATTGCCGTCAGGGAACAGCTCATCGAGTAGGGTTTTAGTAACAACGGTTACTTTTGAAAGCTCATCATAGTTATCGGTAACGATCACTTCGTCTTCGGTGTAGTTACGCCCAGCAATGAGTTTTACACCATAAGTATTAATGCCATGCTCATCGATAAACATGTAAGAGCTACGCGCTGATTTACTCTCTTCAGGTGCTGGCTTTAAACTAAAATCTGACGAAGAGCCACTGCCCGAAAGCGGTGTATTACTTGAATAAGCAGCATCAACTACACCAGGTATTTGACGAAGCATGGCTTCATCAAGCTCATATTGCTGTGACGGCGACACATCTTTGCCAAACATCATGACATTAAAAACGAAAATGTCTTGTTCAGGATAGCCAGTCTCTTGGCTTAAATAGCTAATTCTGTCTTGAATAATAAACGCTGCGTTACTAACAATTGCAGTGGTGATGGCAATTTGGATCAGTAATAAAATGGCGCCAACTTTTGAGCGGCATAAGGCGTGAAAGATAGGTTTAATTTCTAACATGGGTGTCTTCCTTATTGGCTCTTAAGATAAATAGCAGGGTTGGTTTTACATACCAGCCAAGCAGGGTACAGACCCGCTATCACACAGGTGCTAATTGCAATCACAGGTGCGCTGAGTAGCATGGTTAAATCCATAGTGGCTAAGCTTTGGTAGTAGCTATAGCTTTGACGTACGCCTAATAAGCCCACTTGCGCCAAAATAATTCCGAAGATGCCACCTAAGAAACCTAACATCGCGACCTCAACAATATGTTGAAAGAATATTTGGCGTTTGCTGGCACCTAATGCACGGCGCACACCAACCTCAGGAGCGCGGCGTAAAAATTTCGCTAGTAATAAACCTAAAATGTTGGCAAGGCATACTGCTAAAAACATAAAGCTTAGGCCAACCAGAATTTCGTTGTCTTCGCTAACGACATTGTTGTACTGCATCCACTCATTTACATCGCGTAAGGTGGCGGTTAATTTTTCGCGGTTAAAACGACCTAGCTTTTGTTGCTCTTGCATATAGGCCATTAAAAAGTCTTGGTAAGCTTGTTTTTCTGCAGGTGTTTTTAGTTCAACCCAAAATTGTAACCACACCATTTCAGAATTGAGTTTGTCGTTAAAGGTATTGGTTTTTTCGTGCTTCCAACCATTGGTATTACCCCAGTTTTCAAGCTGGCGTGCTTTCATTAGGCTAAATGGTAAAAATAGTTGCTCGGTCTTATTAAATGCACCGTTGTTCAGATCATAATATTTGGTGGTGATATCCCAATCATCAATCACGCCAATAACTTCGTAGCTGGCATCATCGAGGTACACCATTTTACCGACAGGGTTTTCACCTGCGAATAACTTGTCGTTTAATTCTTTATTGATCACCACAACAGGGGCTGCATCGGCTTCTTGTTGCGCGCTCCAAACCCCACCGTAAATAAACGATAGGTTAAACATATCGAAAAAATCAGGCGTGGTTAGGCGTGCTTGTCCAATAAATGGTTTAACTTTATCTGAGTCTAAATAAACCGAAAAACCCGTTCTAACCATAGTGACACGTTTGCCACCCGCATTCGCTTGATTAAGGTTAACGGCATCCTGATAAGTTAATTGCAGTGGCATGTTATCGACTGTCCACCACGTACGGCCTTCATCCATGGTTTGTAGCTGTACTGTATAAAGGTCACTACTTTTTTCAGGAATAGGGTCTGCCGACATCATGTGATACACAGATAAACTGGTCATGGTTACGCCAATACCAATGGCTATGGCCAATACCATTAAAAAGCTCACAAGTGGCGTGCGCTTAAAGCTGCGCCAGCTTAAATCTAAATAATGAAGGAACATGGTTACACTCCAGCCGCTTTAAGGTTTTGAGTGCCTTGATACAAGGTGAAGTCAGCGAGTTGGCCGTCAACAACTTGGATATTACGTGGTGCTCTGCGAGCAAGTTCAGGATCATGGGTAACCATGATGATAGTTGCGCCATCACGGTTGATTTGCTCAAGTAGCTCCATTACTTGACGGGCCATTAAGCTATCTAAATTACCGGTTGGCTCATCGGCAAGTAAAAAGCGCGGTTCACCAGCAAGAGCTCTGGCAATAGCTACACGTTGTTGTTGGCCACCAGAAAGTTGTTGCGGTAAGTGTTTAGCGCGTGATGCTAAACCAACTTGCTCTAAGCATTGCTCGATTCGGCGTTTACGCTCGGCGGCTTTGATACCGCGATAACGCAGTGGTACTTCAATATTTTCATAGAGGTTCAAATCTGGGATCAGGTTGAAGCCTTGGAAAATAAAACCAATTTTTTGATTACGAAGATCTGCACGCTGGTTGTCGTTGAGCTTACCCACATCAATACCGTCTAGCATGTATTGGCCTTCGTTAAAGGGTTCTAACATACCGGCGATGTTTAAAAATGTGGTTTTTCCTGAGCCACTTGGGCCCGTTACGGCAATAAATTCACCTTCTTCTACTTGAAGATTAAAGTCACGAAGGGCATGTGTTTGTACCATATCTGTTTGATACACTTTGCTGATGTTGTTCATTGTAAGCATGTTGATTATTCCTTTTATTTGTTAGCGTAAAACCAGTGTGGGTGCTTTTTTAAAGCGATCGTAGTTCGAGATAATTAACTTATCGCCAGGCTCTACGCCTTCAATTATCTCGACAGCATTGATACTGCTTGCACCGGTTTTTATATCGATTAAATAAGCCATGTCACCGTCAACTTTATAAGCATGGGTGCCACCTTGTTGTAAGAATGCGCCGCGTTTTACTTGTAATACATCGTCGCGATTTTCTAGTAAAATACGTGCGGTTAAGCGTTGGTTTTGGCGAATGCCAGAAATCTCATTGTCAAAGCGTACGCGGGTTGTGACCTCGCGATTATTTACTTCAGGTGATATAGCCGATAGCGTGCCTGTGACATGACGAGCACCTAAAGTAAGCTCAACTTGCATACCAAGACCCAGCTCATTGGCGTAGCTTTCTGGTACTTGCAGTTCTGCTTCAAAGTTACTTAAATCGACCAATGTCATTAATGGTTGGCTTTGTGTGACCGCTTCTTTTTGTTGCACTAATAAGTTACCCACAATGCCGTTTACACTCGCGGTAATAGTGAGTTCATTTACTTGTCTGAGTAAGTCATCAACAATCAGTTGCTGACGTGCCAGATCACGCTCTGCTGCTTTTAGCTCAAATGCGAGGGTGTCTTTAGCTAAGCTGACTTCTTGCTCGGCGTGCTTATAAGACAGCTTGGCACGGGCTAAGTCATCAACGGCTTTTTCTAAATCTATTTGGCTAATTAAATGTTTTTCGATTGAGATTTTAGCTCGGCGGTTTTCTCTATCTGCAGCATTGAGTTCAACTTGCGCTAAATCGAGCGCTTTAGTCAGGCTTAGTTTTTGTCTACGCGCTTCAAGTTGCTTGCGCTGTAACTCGCCTTCTAATCTCGCTAATACTGATTGTTGTTGTTTTAGCTCGTTGGTTAGCTCAGGGCTGGTTACGGTTGCGATCACTTCATTTACTTCAACGCTGTCACCGGCTTTAACTTTTAAATCGACAAAGCCGCGTTCAGGGCTGTAAACCTTTGGCGCATTAGCTGCAACGATTTTACCGCTTGCTGCTACATCTCTGGTGAGTGTCTTTTGGCTTACTTCACTAATTTGTAGGCTTGCTGCATCAACCGAGATGCTGCCATCGTTACTGGCAAACAATGCTTTAAAGCCGAGTGCACCAACAAGTATTACAGCTGCTGCTAGTATAAGTGGCTTTTTAATGGTGTTTTTCTTGGTCACTGTAATATCTTGGGCACTGGTATCCTTAATCATCATAACTCCTTACGATTCTCAAAACACACAATCATGAAGCCAACGGCAAGCATGGTAAGTGGAGAAGCCATAAACAAACTGATAGTGAACATTTTGAAATCCTCAATTTCGCTGATGTCTTATCTATACCAGTAGCGTGCCAGTTTTTAATTTATTGATTTTTAATTATTTTATGTTTTAACAGTGAGTTAATGTCTGTCCGCGGACAGAAAAAGTGTCCGCTGCGGACACTTTTTAATTGCTGATTGTTGACGCAAGGGTAAAGAACTCAGTCATTGCGACTAAGGTAGTCTGCTCAGATACGTAGTTTGTAACTATGCTAAAGCCAAGAGTAAATAATGATGCAGTTAGGCTAGTCGAGACCCCGTAAAAAACTGCATTGATATTCATAATTTGAATAATTATTCAAAATAAAGCGCAGTTTACGTTAACGTAAAGTGGCGGGTTTTTAGATTGTTTTTTTACAAGTTGTTAAATTTGACACCAGTGTCATAAAAAAATAACGGGTAAAATACGACTAAATGTAAAAAAATAGCATAGAATTTAAAAAGTATCTTAAGTGAGAAATATTCATGAATATGAATATGTATTCAAAACTCTATTGACTCATGAGGTATTTGGCGATAGTTTTGTTCGTCTGCTAGCACTGTCACAAAAGACTGAACCGCTAGTCGTTGTAGCAAGGGGAGGGGTCTATGTTATACGACTCAAAATTAGAAAAAGATAATTGTGGCTTTGGCTTAATAGCCCAGGTCAATGGTCAGGCGAGTCACCGCTTGATTCGAACAGCAATCACTGGCTTAGATCGCATGGAGCACCGTGGGGGTATTTCTGCAGATGGTAAAACAGGTGATGGCTGTGGTTTATTAATGCAAAAACCTGATAGCTTCTTTCGTGCTATTGCCAGCGAACATGATTGGCATTTAGGAAAGAACTACGCCGTTGGCATGGTATTTTTAAATGCCGATCCTGTACTTGCGCAAACAGCTAAAGATGTGTTGAGTGAAGAACTCGAAAAAGAAACCTTGAGCATTCAAGGCTGGCGCGTAGTACCTACCGATGCGTCATGTTTAGGGCCAATTGCAAAAAAACAACTACCAGGCTTTGAACAAATTTTTGTAAGCGCACCAGAAGGCTGGCGTCCAAAAGATTTAGAGCGTCGCTTATATGTAGCGCGTCGTCGTGCTGAAAAACGCCTCGAAAACGATGAACATTTTTATATTGCCAGCTTATCTGGTTTAGTTACTGTTTATAAAGGCTTAATGATGCCTGTAGACTTACCTAACTTTTATTTAGACCTAGCTGACATCCGCATGACCAGTGCGATTTGTGTATTCCACCAACGTTTCTCTACTAATACACAACCTCGTTGGCCACTGGCGCAACCATTCCGCTATTTAGCACATAATGGTGAAATTAATACGATTCAAGGTAACCGCCAATGGGCTCGTGCCCGTGCGTATAAGTTTGCCTCACCACTTATTCCTGATTTGCAATCAGCAGCGCCTTTCGTGAACGAAAGCGGCTCAGACTCTTCTAGCTTAGATAATATGCTTGAGTTGTTCTTAGCGGGTGGCATGGATTTATTCCGTGCAATGCGTATGCTTGTGCCGCCAGCATGGCAAAAAAACCGTGCTATGGATGATGACTTACGTGCATTCTATGACTTTAACTCAATGCATATGGAACCATGGGATGGCCCAGCTGGCATTGTAATGTCTGACGGTCGTTTTGCTGCTTGTAACCTTGACCGTAACGGTTTACGCCCAGCGCGCTATGTAATCACTCAAGACGGTTTTATTACCCTTGCCTCAGAAGTCGGTATTTGGGACTACGCGCCAGACGAAGTGGTTGAGAAAGGCCGTGTTGGCCCAGGTGAGTTATTAGTAATTGATACTCATCAAGGTAAAATTTGGCATTCAGATGAGATTGACCAAGATCTTAAGTCACGCCATCCATATAAAGCATGGCTTGAAGCAAACGTTAAGCGTTTAACGCCATTTGAACAGTTATCTGAAAAAGATGCCGGTAACCGTTCTTTTGATGACGAAACACTGCTTAAGTATCAAAAAATGTTTGGCTACACCAACGAAGAGCTTGATAGTGTAATTCGTGTAATGGGTGAAAATGGTCAAGAAGCAACAGGTTCAATGGGTGATGACACGCCATTTGCGGTTCTGTCAGAAGGCCGTCGCTCACTGTTTGATTACTTCCGACAAAAATTTGCGCAAGTAACCAATCCACCAATTGACCCACTTCGTGAAAATCACGTTATGTCACTGGCAACCTGTATTGGTAGTGAGCAAAACGTATTTAACGAAACAACCGGCCACGCTAAGCGATTACAGTTTGATACGCCGATTTTGATGTACGCTGATATGCAACAGCTGATCAATGCTGACGATGAGCATTACAGTTACTGTAAAATTGATATCACTTACACACTAGAAGAAGGCTTAGAAAACGCAATCACACGTATTTGTGATGAAGCACAAGAAAAAGCAGCGTCAGGCTGTGTCATGCTTATTTTAAGTGATCGTAACTTTAGCGAAACGCATTTGCCGATCCCGGCTGCGATGGCGGTTGGTTCAATTCAAAGGCGTTTAGTCGATAATAACTTACGTTGTGAATCTAATATCATCATCGAATCGGGTAGTGTCCGTGATGCGCATCAGTTTGCGGTATTACTTGGTTTTGGTGCAACGGCAATTTATCCGTACCTTGCATATGAATCATTAGTTGCAATGAGTGACAAAAAGATTTTAAACAAGAGCTATTGCGAAGTAACGCTTGCTTATCGTAATGCGATCAACAAGGGTCTGTATAAAATAATGTCGAAAATGGGGATCAGTACTGTCGCTTCGTACCGCTGCTCGATGTTATTTGAGGCAGTTGGTTTATCAGATGCGGTTGTAGAAACCTGTTTTAACGGTGTAGCTAGTCGTATCAAAGGGGCGTGTTTTACTGATTTTGATGATGACCAACGTAAACTTCATAAGCTAGCATTTAGTAAACGTAAGTTATTAAGTCATGGTGGCTTACTAAAATATGTTCACGGTGGTGAGTACCATGCTTATAACCCAGATGTTATTCAAACTCTGCAAAAGGCAGTGCGCTCTGGGGATTATAAAGATTACTTGGCTTATGCTGATTTAGTAAATAACCGGCCATCACCAATTTACGTGACATGCTAGCGGTGAAAATTCCTGATAGCGGTGTGAGTGTTGATGACGTAGAGCCAGCAACTGAGCTTTACAAACGTTTTGACTCTGCTGCAATGAGTATTGGTGCATTATCGCCAGAAGCACATGAAGCACTCGCGATTGCAATGAACCGCTTAGGGGGTTGTTCAAACTCTGGTGAAGGTGGTGAAGACAAGCTTCGCTACGGTACAGAGAAAAACTCACGTATTAAGCAAGTTGCTTCGGGCCGTTTTGGTGTTACACCACATTACTTACGTAGCGCTGATGTCATTCAAATTAAAGTGGCGCAAGGTGCAAAACCAGGTGAGGGTGGTCAATTACCGGGTGAAAAAGTAACGCCGTATATTGCAAAATTACGTTACTCAGTGCCAGGTGTGACCTTGATTTCGCCTCCGCCGCATCACGATATTTACTCGATTGAAGATTTAGCCCAGCTTATTTTCGATTTAAAACAAGTAAACCCAGATGCACTGATCTCGGTGAAACTCGTTTCTGAGCCGGGTGTAGGTACTATCGCAACTGGCGTAGCTAAAGCCTATGCAGATTTAATTACCATTGCTGGTTATGACGGTGGCACAGGTGCAAGCCCGCTTACCTCTGTTAAGTATGCAGGTAGCCCTTGGGAGCTTGGTCTTGCTGAAACCCAGCAAGCGCTGGTAGAAAATGGTTTACGTCACCGTATTCGTTTGCAAACAGATGGTGGTCTTAAAACGGGTCTAGATATCATTAAGGCGGCTATTTTAGGTGCTGAAAGCTTTGGCTTTGGTACTGGCCCTATGGTGGCACTAGGTTGTAAATACTTACGTATTTGTCACTTAAACAACTGTGCGACTGGTGTTGCAACGCAAGACGATACGCTGCGCCAAAAGCATTATCATGGCCTACCAGAAATGGCGATGAACTATTTTAAGTTTATAGCTGAAGAAGCACGCCAAATTATGGCAAGTTTAGGTGTGACTCGTTTAACAGATTTAATTGGTCGTTTGGACTTACTTGAAGCAATCGAAGGCAACACAGAGAAACAAAAGAAAGTCGATCTGTCGTCAGTGATTGCTGTACCAAACAACCCAACGGGTGAAACACTGTATTGTAGTGCGCCAAATAGCTCACACTACTTAGGTCAGCTAAATGAAACCTTGCTTGAAAAAGCCAAGCAAGCAATTGACGAAAAATCGGGTATCTCACTGGTTAACCGTATTTGCAACACAGACCGTTCAGTGGGCGCTATGTTGTCTGGCTATATCGCTTCTAAACACGGTAACCAAGGTATGGCTGCTGATCCTGTCTCTGTTGAGCTTCATGGTACAGCGGGTCAATCATTTGGTGTATGGAATGCAGGTGGCCTTGAAATGACACTGGTTGGTGATGCCAATGACTATGTTGGTAAAGGCATGGCTGGCGGTAAGCTAGTAATTCGCCCACCGCTGGGTTCATCGTTCGAAAGCCACAAAGCGACCATTGCCGGTAATACCTGTTTATATGGTGCAACAGGCGGTAAGTTATTTGCTGCAGGCTGTGCCGGTGAGCGTTTTGCAGTGCGTAACTCAGGCGTTCAAGCGGTTGTAGAAGGTGTTGGTGACAACGGCTGTGAATACATGACAGGTGGTGTGGTTTGCGTACTTGGCAAAGTGGGTATTAACTTTGGCGCAGGTATGACAGGGGGATTTGCGTATATTCTTGATGAAGGCAACGACTTTGAAAAACGCATTAACCCTGAGCTTGTTGAAATTGTTACCCTTGAAGGGTTGGCGTCACACCAAGAACATTTACGCGGACTCATCGCTGAGCATTTAGAGCTTACCGGCTCAAACCGCGCTGAGCAGATTTTAGCTAACTTCGATTTATACATGCCAATGTTTAAATTAGTTAAGCCAAAGTCTAGTGATGTAAAAAGTTTACTCGGACACCGAGCGCGCAGCAGCGCAGAGCTTCGTGTTCAGGCTCAGTAAGGGGGTAGTATGAGCGAAAATGTATACCAGTTTATCGATGTACAACGTGTTGATCCGCGCAAAAAGCCAATTTCAGCACGTAAACAATCTTTCGTAGAAATCTACGAGCCGTTTTCTGAGACACAAGTTAACTCACAGGCGGATCGCTGTTTAGATTGTGGTAATCCATACTGTGAATGGAAATGCCCAGTGCATAACTATATTCCACAATGGTTAAAACTCATTCGTACTGGCCGTATTTTAGAAGCGGCAGAGCTGTCTCACCGTACAAACAGCTTACCAGAGGTGTGTGGTCGAGTGTGCCCACAAGACCGCTTGTGTGAAGGCTCTTGCACACTTGAAGAAGAGTTTGGTGCTGTCACTATCGGTAATATCGAAAAGTACATCACTGATACGGCCTTTAAAATGGGCTGGAAACCAGATATGTCGTATGTGGTATGGTCTGACAAAAAAGTGGCTATCATAGGTGCTGTCCCTGCAGGTTTAGGTTGTGCGGATATTTTAGTACGTAACGGCGTTAAGCCTGTGGTGTTTGACCGTCACCCAGAAATCGGTGGCCTTCTTACGTTTGGTATTCCTTCATTCAAACTTGAAAAAGAAGTAATGCAAAAGCGTCGTGAAATTTTCACTGAAATGGGTGTCGAGTTTCAGCTAAACACTGAAGTTGGCGTTGACATTACCCTTGATGAAATATTGGCAGAATATGATGCCGTGTTCTTAGGTGTTGGTACCTATCAAAGTATGCGTGCAGGCCTTGAAAACGAAGATGCTGAGGGTGTGTTTGATGCACTGCCGTTCTTAATTGGTAACACAAACCGTGTTATGGGCTATGCAGAAGACAAGCAAGCTTATATCGATATGGCGAACGAAAAAGTCGTTGTATTAGGCGGTGGTGATACAGCAATGGACTGTGTTAGAACCTCTATCCGACAAGGTGCTACACAGGTTACCTGTGCGTATCGTCGTGACGAAGAAAACATGCCAGGCTCAAAGCGCGAAGTTAAAAATGCTCGTGAAGAGGGCGTTGAGTTTACCTTTAACGTTCAGCCAAAAGGCATTGTGGTTGACGAGCAAGGGAAAGTTGCTGGTGTTAAGATGGTGAAAACCCAACTTGGTGAACCGGACGAAAATGGTCGTCGCCGTGCTGAAGAAGTAGCAGGTTCTGAGCATGTTATTGAAGCAACTAAAGTGCTCATGGCGTTTGGTTTTAAACCTCATAAAATGGATTGGTTAGAACCGTACGGTGTTGAAATCAATCATTGGGGTGGTATCAATGCACCAGAAAAAGGTGAATTTACTCACCAAACAACCAACCCTAAGATTTTTGCCGGTGGCGATATTGTCCGCGGCTCAGATTTAGTGGTAACGGCTATTTTCGAAGGCCGAAATGCCGCAGAAGGGATTATGGATTACTTAGACGTTTAATTCTAAGGCGCCATTCAACACTTTTAAAAGCAAGCTACCGAGCTTGCTTTTTTATTGCCTATCATTTTATTGATACGAAAATTTAACCTAATTTTAGAAAAATAATGAAAAAATAGCGCTTATTACCTAAAATTTAGGAATGAATCTAACTGTTGAACAGAAAAAATTCATTATTTCGTACTAACTCCATATTTGCTCCATATTGTTGCGTTTTAATATTTAGTAGAGGCAGAAGCCCATCTTAATATTTGATGCTAACAACATGGATAAAAAGAAAATGTTTTGCGAACACACAAATGACGAGCAGTTAAGCTTTTTTCAGCCAAATTCGAAATCTGAAAATGATTTACTCAATGAGGTTATGAATAGTGAAGATCTGCACGATATTCTGACTATGGTTTTATTAGATGAAACCTTATCAGATACGCTTAAAGCGATGGTGAAGCAACAACTTAGAACAATAAAAAAAATATAAACGGAAATAGAAATGCCGCAGATATTAGTCGTTGAAGACGACTTAGATATTGCAGAACAAGTGCTGTTGTTCTTCAATGCATCTGGCTTTACCACTCACCACATCACTGATGGCAGTGCTGTGATGTCGTGGGTTAAAGAAAATAATCCGGATGCGATAATTTTAGATGTAATGTTACCCAATTTAGATGGCGTGGAGTGCATGAAGCAGATCCGCGCTTTTTCTATGGTGCCGATTATTATGGTAACCGCGAAAGTCGAAGAGGCTGACAGGTTAAAAGGGTTGGAACATGGTGCCGATGACTATGTTTGTAAACCTTTTAGCGGTGCAGAGCTGGTGATGCGTGTTAAAGCTATTTTAAGGCGTTGTGCGTCAGCACCTAGTACCGATGTAGTAGTGCAAGCGACTGATGCAATTTGCTTAATAGAAGATGCGCTTGAAGTTGAAATTAAAGGTGTCTCTTTAGGTTTAACAAAAGTGGAATATGACGTATTTAAACTTTTGTACAAAGCCCCAAAGCGTGTTTTTTCTAGGCAGCAGATACTTGACCATATCCAACCAAACAACTTTGATATTACCGATCGGGTAATCGACAGCCATATTAAAAATATTCGCAAAAAGCTTAAGAGTTTAGATTTCTCTCCTAAGATAGTCGCTTCCGTTTATGGTGCTGGCTATCGCTATGATGAACGTCAAATCAATTGATTTGGCGTTCATCGCTTTCTAAATTACATACTGTTCGATCACCTTTTCGAATCGAATGGCTAAACACATACACTGATAATTCCCTCGTTTTGATATCTTGCCAAATGCGTTTGCTAGCCACAGGGCATAAAGCGTAATGTAAATATTGACTCAAAGCTTCACCTTCTAGAGCAATTTTGCTTGGCGTTTGCACATACACCTGAATTGCATCAGATGAGTAGTTAATTTTATTTAAGCGCCATTGCCCCAGTAAAAACTGTTTGGCAAAAAATTGCGAGATACGCTGTTTCGCAGCTGCAGATAACGGTGGATACTCTTTCGGTTTTTCATAACTCGCATAATAAAACCCAGCACTCAATAGCACACAAGCAAGCGCGGCGCAGATAGAAAGAGGTGATTTTTTGGTTTTTTTAACTTTGCTTTGGCGGTGTTTACGCTCAACAGATTTTGCCCATTGAGCATGCTTTAATGACTCTGACATGGTTCCATTCCACAGTAATTTATTATGCTATTTAAGCAATAAAATATGGTGGAAAAATGGAGAAGCTTATTTATTGCTTAAAGGCAGTAAAATTCGGATACATAATCCACCCGACTTACCCGGTAATGCACTGATACTGCCAGACATTAATTCGACAAAACTCTGGCAAATTGATAGCCCCAAACCTGAGCCTCCTGATGCGCGGCTTCGAGATTCTTCAACACGATATAAACGGTCAAAGAGTTTGCCTATATGGGCTTTACCTACACCCGGAGAAGTATCATCTACTTGAATAAACAGCTCTTGCTTGTTAGTTCTCACTTTGAGCCGAACATGACCAGGGCTGTCGGTATATAGGCAGGCATTAGTAAAAATATTATTAAGGATCTGATCGAGCTTTTGTTTATCTACCGTGATCTCTACATCATTAGCAATAATAATGTCTGAAAAAAATGTCAGGTGGTGGCTGCGAACATAATGACGCATGTCTTGCTCGTACTCAGCAAAGACATTTGCAGCATTTAAGCGTTGGAGATTTAGCGCGAGAGTCTTGTTTTCTGCTTGAGATAACTGATACACATCTGAAATTAGGTTGTTAAGTTGCGCTATTTTGCCATTAATTTTGCTATAGGCTAGATCGCGGTTTTCTTGAATATCGAGCTCAAGTGCTTCTATATGCAGTTTTAATACGCTTAAAGGGGTGCGTAATTCATGGGATATATCAGCAAGCATTTTGTCTTTTTCAAGCAGGTTATATTGATAAAGTTTTGCTTTAAATAGCGCTTTTCGATGCTTGAAGTAATAAAGCACGAGCGCAAGAGTCGTGAACAACAAAACAATACCCGCAGACAATAACCAAATCTGTTTTTCTAGTCGTTGGTTATTCATTTGTGCAGTAGTGAGCTTATTTTTTTGCACTTCATCATCAATACGTTGCTGTTGCTCGATTGCTGTTAATTGCTTTTTGTTTTTTTCAACGGCTTGATTTAAATGTTCTTCAAACAAAGACTCGGCTAGTTTATTTTCAAGCTTCAATTGCTCAGTTGCGAGTTTGTAGTCACCGATAAGTTCGGCATAAACTGCGGTGTAGCCATGCAGCTTTTTATTTAGTAACCGATTATCAATTCCTTCGATAAGTTCTTTTGAACGACTTAAATAGAGGTCAATCAATTGTGAGTTCTTAAGTGGCAGGTGGAGTTCAATTAAATTGAAATATGAATATATTTGACTCAATGCTGAGCCAGATTTAAGTGCTGCTCTGAATTTGAATCTGCACTACTTAAAGCCATATGTTTATTTTCGAGCTTTAAATATAGTTGCATTAGCGTATGCTTTGCTGTTGCCATTCCTTCATAAGCATTTAAATCAGCTAAGCGTGAGTAGGCATTTTTTAATAAGGGTAAAGCTTGCTCATAGTCACCACGTTTATAAACTAACTTTGCCAACTGTAAGCTGGTATCTGCAATGTTTATTTGATTTTTTGTTTTAATATCAAACTCAAGTGCTTTTTTGTAGAAGTATTCTGACTGGGCAAGAATCATCTAGGCGATGAGAAAGGTTTGCTAAATTATAAAAATTGGTGGCGATTAACTCATTATCTTTACTGCCAATTAAAAGCTTTTGTGCTTTTAATTGCTGAAACATAGACTGGTCTAGGTCATTCAACGTGTCATATAAGGTACCCAGATTACTATGGCTTTGTGCCTGTTTGTTTTTATCCTTTAACTCGTAAGCTAGTTTGAGTGCAGCCATATAATGCTGCTGAGCTTGGGTCGTTTTAACTTGGCGTCTGTAATTGATACCAAGCTCTTTTTGGATTTGATAATGCTCTTCTTTGGACAACTCAGCAATATGCTGTAAAGGTAAAAGTAACTCTATTGCAGCCTCGTATTGCCCTTGTTTTCTTAATATGGGGGCTTTTATCAAATCAATCGTCGATTTTGCGACAGGCGTGCTATTGCTTTGTAGTTTTTCAATTAACAATAGTGCTTTTTTTAGGTTTCCTTTCTGCTCTAAGGCAAATATTTCTTCTATCTGCGGTATGTGATCTGTATTAGCCATACAAGGAAGAGAAAGAAGAGCAAGGATTAAAGTTACAGTTAGCTTCATTAAATATTTCGGTGACCAAGTTTGCCGTTATGCTACTGAGAAAATGTGTGGAAAATATGGAGCAGTAAGAATATTAAAACATTGGGAATATAGAAAATCAGAAGTTATTAGCCATTGCCAATACTAAAGTGTGTTTTACATAATTGGTGCTAATTGTTATGTCTGTTTTTATGATAAATCGAGACAAATCAGTAATTTCTGATTGTGTTTGAACTGTAGCGAAATAAAATTATTGCGTACAAAATTTAAACGTAATGGTCTGATGCTAAAGCAGTAATTTAATTATTTTTATTAATTATTTTAGTTAGTCGGCCTAATTTTTAGGTGTAATAATATGAAAAAATCGCTACTTTCAGTTCTTGCAGTCACAAGTGCTTTATCTACAAATGTAGTCGCTAATGAATGTACGGGTGAGTTGTATGGAATTAATTCTGGTCGCGGCCATCTAGGCATTGTTTTTTCTTTAAATGAGCAAGAGCAAACAGCCGCTATTCACTCAAAAGCAAAGTTTTCTTCTGCTGCTATGGCCTATGATAGTGCAAGGGATCGCTTATATTATGTTTCAGCTCCTCGACCGCTAACTTACAAACTTGATCCTAGTGATTTGAACTTATCTGAAGATGAGTTAAAAGATCTGCCAATTAAGGGGGCTAAATACAAATATACTCAGCTTGCTTATGTTGATATGGCAACTGGTGAACACACAGTAGTTTCTCGATCTAATCCAATGACTCGACTGGCTTATGACGCTAATACTGACATGATGTACGGCTCTAAAGGAAGCAAGTTATATACTGTTGATCCTGTATCAGGAAAAACTACATTACTTGGTAACTTAACTGGCTATGGCGACAGCTCAGATATTTTACGCGGTGATATGGTTTTTAAAGATGGCCAACTATTTTTGATCAGTGCTACGAGTATTTTTTCCGTTAATTTGAACACATTGGAGTTAACGAAAAAATCAGAGCATGGCTTAATTGCTGTTACAGGTGCTGCGCTTGATCAAAATGGTGAGCTATTAATTTCTAGAGAAATTATAAACGATCAAGGTCACTATAATACTACCAAGTTATATAAAGCATCGATTGAGACTGGCAAAACGTGTGCAATGGGAACCTACCCGATGCGCATAAATGATTTGGCGCTAAATACAGCAAAACCAGTTGCTTGCTATGCTCAAGCTACATGTAGTGTAGAGCCAGACTCTTTTGTTGTTACAAGTATTGATACGCTAAGAAAAGCAACCTGGCAAGGTTATACACTAAATGGCCACTTAATGGATAAACCACTTGCGAAACTTTTAAGTACAGAAAACTTTGGTGAACAGGGAACTGTTTATAAAACAGTATCTGTAAATCATGATTTTGCAGCGGCAAATTCGATTACTGAAGCTGCGATAGATGCTTATGGCACCGATGTTTTCTTTATTGGTAGTTTCCACAAAAGCGACTTCACAGATAGCGAATTAAATGAAGCTTACAATTGGTCCCTTAAAAAAGGAAACGTAGCGATAATAGCGGGTGATTCTGACTACCCTGAAGAAAAAGTGTATACGACTTGGGGCTATACAGTTACTCGAGATGGTTATGTTGATGGTCCAAATACACAAAACCCAGAAGGAGTAGGTAGTGCAGCTCAAGAGGCAATCTTTGCAGGACCATTTGGTGAAGTATCTCGCTTTTTCCAAGCTGGTGGCGCAAAAGGTTACTTCTCTGAAATGCCTTCAGGGACTCAAGTCTTAGCTGTAAATCAGGATGGCTTGCCTACAATTGTTTTAGATGCTGCAACAGGCGACATAATACTTGCTGATAGCGGTATGCTGACAACACAAAATAAAGAAGACAACTTTACTGATGGTACCGAGGTATCGAGCATGTCAGACCGTTTATTTATGAACTTAATCAATTATGCGAGTGAAATCGATTAATTGTAATTTTAGATGCTAATTGAAATCGCGAGGCTTGTGGCCGCGATTTTGTTTGTGAGTTTTATACCAATTTCGTTCAAAATTATAAGGAGGATAGTAATAAAGTTGAACAGGAAGTGAGTTATTTTTACATTGAAAGGAATTTAAAATGAAAAAGTTTTTATTATCTACAGTTAGCCTTTTAGGCTTAATACCTGCTGGCCTTAGCGCGTCTGAATGTACGGGTGAGTTATATGGAATCAACTCAGGGAGAGGGAGCTCGGGCTTCGTTTTTTCTTTAGATGAGCAAGCGCAAACGGCTAACATTCATTCTGCTGCAAAGTTCTCATCCGCAGCAATGGCTTTTGATAGCTATCGAAACAGACTCTATTATGTTTCAGCCCCAAGACCTTTAACTTATAAACTGGATACGAGTGTTCTCAACTTATCAGATGAAGAGTTAAATGATCTGCCTATAAAAGCCGACAAGTATCGATTTACACAACTCGCCTATGTTGATATGTCTACAGGCAAACACACTGTAGTGGCACGTACTAACCCTATGACCCGTCTTGCTTATGACCCTAACAAAGACGTTATTTATGGCTCTAAAGGGAGTAAGCTTTACCAGGTTGCTATTGATTCAGGTGAAACTCAGTTCTTAGGCAATATGAAGGGCTACGATAGTAGTTCAGATATTCTGCGTGGCGACATGGTTGTTAAAAATGGTGAGGTTTACCTCATCTCTGCCACAAGCATTTTTTTATTGGATCCGGAAACACTGGAGTTAACAAAAAAATCTGAACATGGTTTAACGACGGTAACAGGTGCTGCTCTAAATCAAAATGACGAATTGGTAATTTCCCGTGAAGTCATTAATGATCAAGGTAATTTTAATATTACTAAATTATATAAAGCATCAATCGAAACGGGTAAAACATGCACATTGGGGACATACCCAGTGCGAATAAACGATTTAGCACTAAATACTCTAAAGCCTGTTGCATGTTATGCGCAGCCTACTTGTAGTACAGGAGTAGAGTCGCTTGTAATTACGAGTATTGATAAGCAAAGAAAGGCACGATGGCAAAACTACACATTAAACGCTTACTTGTTTGATTTACCGATGGCTAAACTTGCAAGTCCAGAAAATTTTGGTGAAAGTGGGGTTGTAGCTAAATCAGTATCGGTTAATCATGATTTTGCGGCATCAGGCTCAATTACTCATGAAGCGATTGAAAGCTATAACACTGATATCTTCTTTATGGGTAGTTTTTACAACAGTGATTTTACTGAAACTGAAATTGCAGAGCTATATAATTGGTCAGAGAAGAAAGGAAATGTTGTCATCATAGCATCAGATTCCGATATGACTGACGAGAAGGTGTATTCAAAGTGGGGTTATACAGTAACCAGAGAAGGCTACATAGATGGACCAAATACCCAAAACCCAGAAGGTTTAAACTCTCAAATACAACAAGCTATATTTGCAGGTCCTTTTGGAGAGGTTACACGCTTTTATCAGGACCGGTGGTTCAAAGGGGTACTTCTCAGTAATGCCAGAAGAAAGCCAAGTGTTAGCTGTCAATCCAGATGGCTTACCGACAGTGGTTTTTGACTTGAAATCGGGTGATATATTACTCGCAGATAATGCAATTATTAACTCTCAAAATAAAGTTGGTAATTATACCAATGGTACCGGAGTTAGTAGTATGACAGACCGTTTATTTATGAATTTGATATATTTAGCTAGCGAAATCGAATAACGCTAATCAGCAAATAAGAACTAAAATCGCGAAACGTGCTGTTTCGCGATTTTTTTTGCAGCCAAAGTAATTTCATTACCAGCAACTAGTAAGTGTATTTTTTATCCTGTTAGTGTGTTGTTTAACCAATAAATAATTAATGCCAACAAGCAATGAATGAATACCAGCAAACACAACTAACCATGATGAAAGACCAGCTGTTAGATGATTAACCATTATCAAGCTAGCTAACATGATGACCAATGAATAATTTAATACTGTTTGTAATAATTGCTTAAATCTTAAGTGCTTCCAGTGACTCCATAGAACCAGCAACAATGTAGTTGAGGGCAAGACAAACAAAATACATTTAAATAAAGCAACGACTAACTGCGTATCGTTATAGGGTGGCTCAACCACTGCGCCAAACGAATGCCCTGAGTTAAGCGTTATTAAGGCAAGACCCAAAGCTGTAAGTATATTTTTATTTTTCATTTATAAACTCTATACCATCAAATTCATCAACAATCTAAGTTTCATAGCTAAAAATGGGTTATGCATGTGCGCTTATAAGCTCTTTGGCATTTGCTCTAGCCATTTTACTGATATTGTCACCGGCAAGTAGTCGGGCAATTTCATCAATACGGCCTTCTTTAGATAGCTTATTCATTTGAGTGTAGGTTTCGCCGTTTGCAATTTCTTTAGCTACAAAAAATTGCTGATGTCCAGAGCTTGCAACCTGCGGCAAGTGAGTTACACAAATAACTTGAGTTGATTTACCTAATTGGCGTAAAAGCTTGCCAACTGCAGACGCGGTTGGTCCAGAAATACCCACATCTACTTCATCGAAAATAAGAGTCGGCGTTGTAACACGCTGAGCAATAATGACCTGAATAGCTAAACTAATTCGCGATAACTCACCACCAGAAGCCACTTTAGACAGTGCTTGTAACGGTTGACCTGGGTTGGTAGATACTAAAAACGACACCGTATCAAAACCCATTGCACTTGGCGCTTTATCGCTAGTTTGTTGAATATCAATCGCAAACCTGCCGTTTTCCATTGATAAGTTAGCCATGCTATCACTAATTAATTGATTAAGCGTATCTGCGTATTTATGGCGGCTTTCACTTAACAGTTTTGCTGCTTGTTTATATTGCTCAAGGGCATTGTTAATTTCGCTTTCGAGAGCAACAAGGCGGTCGCTGTTATAACTAATTGATGCTAACTCTTCTGCGATTGACTGATGAAATTCTACCAGCTCTTCTGGTTTTATATGATGTTTTCGGGCAAGGTCCATAGCACCTGTTAAACGCGTTTCAACTTCGTCTAACCGGGCAGGGTCTAAATCAGTTACATCAACATAGCTGCGTATCTCGCGGCTAGCTTCTTCAACTTGAACGGCAGCTTCACTCAGTAATGATGCTATGCTAGATAAGCTTTCATCGTAGCTTGCCAGCTCTGTAAATTGTTGGGCGCTATGTTGCAGCAATGAACACGCACTTTGCTCATCACTTTCGTATAAGTGTTGTAGCTCACGTTGGCATGACTCTAAAATAGTCTGGCTATGGCTTAGTTTATGATGCTCAGCTTCAATCTCTTCGAACTCACCCGGTTGCAGGGCAAATTCATCAAGTTCAGCTACTTGATACTCCAGTAATTGCTTTTGAGCTGCTTGTTGCTGCTGTTGTTGTTCAAGTTGATTAAATTCTTTAATTAACGCTTGGTAGGCTTTAAAGCGCTCTTTAACATCAGCTAATAGCTGGTTGTGGCCGGCATAGGCATCAAGCAGGTGCAACTGATGTTCAGCTTTTAATAAATGCTGATGGGCATGTTGCCCGTGAATAGAAATTAAATACTGACCTATCTCTTTTAATTGTGCAGCGGTAACTGAGCTGCCATTAATGTAGCTCTTGCTGCGGCCATTTTTGCAAATAACACGGCGTAGTAAACATTCGCCTTCACTGTTTGAGAGTAAATGTTGCTCTAAAAAGTGCTGGGCAAGAGGGAGTTGGCTAATATCAAATTGTGCACAAATTTCTGCACGATCCGTACCTGGGCGAACAGCACCTGCATCTGCACGCTCGCCTAAACATAATGACAGGGCATCAATTGCAATTGATTTACCCGCACCCGTTTCACCTGTAATAGCTGTCATACCATTGTGCCACTCAGTACTTAAATTACTTACAATGGCAAAGTTTTTAATTTCTAACCCGATTAACATACTGTTTATCCATCCAGTCAATTAACTGTTAATTTATACAGTGTTTTCGGGTTTTGCAAATTAAATTTTTAAGCTTTGCTTAATTCTGGCAGTTGATTTTCTTGGACTGATTCATTTGCAGCTTGCGTGCTCTGGGCTAGCGGCTGATCGTCCTGTAAATCGGTGGGGGGCTGACATTTAATTACTTCAATCAGCGATGGTAAGGCTTCTTGATAAAACGCTTTATTGTACTCGATGCCGTTGTAAGGCAATTCAGCCATAAAATACTGTAACCTGTCAGCGAGCTGATCAATTTCCTCAGGGCTTTGCGCTTTACTGGCTTCCATTATGATTGTGTTGATAAGCAAATCGCTAATGAATTCGAGGTAAGTGAGATTTTCTTCATTGTGCGCTTGCACTACAAAGTAATTGCTGGTGATCATATTTAGGCGCGAAATATTCTTAGGGCGGATAATTTTGCCTTCGCTAAAATCAATTAATTTATTTTTAAAGTCATTATTGATTTCTTTGACTCGTTGATTAAAACGTTTTTTTTCAGCTTCAATAGCTTTACGACGATTGCTCTCAACCACCCAGTAACAACCTAGTAAGGTGATAAGTAATAATAGAGCAAGAAAAACGATATAACTCATTTCGCCTTAGAATCCTTTAAAAAATACAGCTTTTAGTCTTATTATTTTGCGCTAATCAATACGCCTTGGCAATTAGCTTGAGATAAAAAAGCCACTTAAAATAAGCGGCTTCCCCAATTTAATTTTTTTCTTAATACATTGTAGTAAGAGTATTCCTTTGGATGAATCAAACGTAGACGCTTGTCTGCTTTTTTAATCACTACTTCGTCACCAGGTAATACAGCTAAAACTACGTGACTATCACAGCTGACTTGTAGGCTGTCGGTATTTTCGAGGCTAAGCTTTAAACGTACTTCATTGTCAGCGTCAACCACAAGAGGACGGCTTGATAATGTGTGCGGGAACATAGGAACTAATGAAATCGCATTCAGCTCAGGGGTTAAAATAGGTTCGCCGCCAGATAATGAATAAGCTGTTGAGCCAGTTGGTGTTGAAACGATTAATCCATCAGAGCGTTGAGAAAATACAAAGTCGTTATTAATAAAGGCCTCAAACTCGATCATATGCGCAACTTTATCAGCATGAAGTACCGCTTCATTCACTGCCAAGTTTGCACTTTTGAGTTCGGCATGGCGATATACTTCAACTTCAAGCAAGAAGCGTTTTTCCTCAAGGAACTGGCCACTTAACACTTGTTCTAGGCTCGCTTCAAAACCTTCTGGGTTTAAGTCAGTTAAAAAGCCTAAGTTGCCACGGTTTACGCCAATCACAGCGACATCAAAACGCGCTAATACTCGAGCTGCGCCAAGCATATTGCCATCACCACCGACGACTATGGCTAAGTCTGCTCGTTCACCTAAATCTACCAATTTAACTAGATTTTCTTGAGGAAGGTCTTCAAGTTGACGTCCAGTGCGCTGTTCTACTAGCACTTCGAAACCCAAGGCTCGCAAAAATGTGTGCAGGCGAGCAAGTGTGGCAGCTGCCCCGCTGTGATTAGGTTTGCCAATTAAACCTATGGTTTTAAACGGTGAATCCATGTTATTTGCACTTAAACTTTCATATCGATAGATTACATTAAAAATTAATGCTTTGAAAATAACTTGAAATAAACTTGCTGCGCCCAAATATCCACTGGCAAGAAGCAAGATGTATGAATTATGAAATTAAATCCGCGCGACCAACAAATTTTTTCAGCTGTGATGAGCCTTTACTGTAACGGGGAAGGTCAGCCTGTAGCCTCAACTCGTATTGCCAAACAAAAAGGCATGGCGGTATGTTCAGCTACAGTGCGTAATGCTATGGCACGGCTAGAAAAAGTGGGCTTACTCTATTCGCCGCATACTTCTGCTGGCCGCGTACCAACCAATGCCGGTTTTGATTATTGGCTTGATGAGTTTTTTGCTCTACCTGAAATCGCACCATATTGGCAGCCTGAGCAAGCACAATTAGTCGAGCTTGCCCATGGTTTGAGTCAGCGCTATAAAGTGTGTTGTTGTGTGGGCTTACCTCAAGTCAGCTCACAGTTGGTCTTTCGAGTAGAGGTACTTGATTTTGATGGTAGCAATTGGCTAATTCTACTAATAGATAGAGCAGGGCAAAGCCATAACATTTGCATTACCAAACCTGAAGATTCATCTGATGCCGTTCGTTACCAGTTTGCTACTTGGCTTAATACCGTGTTTAGTCAGCAAACCTTAATGGAAGGCTTATATCGTATGCAGGCAATGGCAGGCACGGCACCAAATAATTGCCATGATTCACTAACACAATGGACTCGGCAATTAAGCCAAAAGCTTGGTTCAGACAACAGTATTGTGGTCGGTGAAAACTACCTTTACCGCCAAGTTGATTGTCAAACCAGTTTAAATATAGGTGTATCGTTTTTAAATTTTGTTGAAGATAAACTTGCATTTAAAAATGGTGTATCGGTATTAAACACAGAGCAATTGCCATTTACAGATTGTAATGAGTTGATGGTGATCAGCGTTCCTTATTTTAATAACCATGAATACCAGAGCCGATTTTGCGTAATTTGTCCAAAATCAGCGCAAATAGAAGCAATCATCCAAGAATTTAAGTTAATCGGCTCATCAGCCTCTTGAATCTTTTAATTCAATCCCCATAATTACCGCAGTTGTAAAGAATTGGAGCATGTAAGCTATGTCTGAGCAGACAAAATCACCAGAGCAAGAAGTTGAACTAAACGAAGAATTTGAACAAATGCAAGCTGAAGTAGAAGCTGCAGAAAAAGCAGCTGAACAAGTTGACGGCGAAGAAATGAGCCCTGAAGCTGAAATCGCTTTACTACACAGCGAATTAGAAGCGGCTAAACAAACTATTAACGATCAAAAAGACAGTGTTGTTCGTGCTGCTGCAGATGTTGAGAACATGCGTCGTCGTGCCGCTCAAGATGTAGAAAAAGCGCATAAGTTTGCACTTGAAAAGTTTGCTAACGAATTATTACCAGTTATCGATAACCTAGAGCGCGCAATTGAGTTTTCTGATAAAGAAAATGAGCAGCTTAAACCTGTGCTTGAAGGTATCGAAATGACTGTTAAGAGCTTTAATGATGCGGTATCAAAATTCGGTGTTGAAATTGTTAACCCACAGGGTGAGCAATTTAACCCTGAATTCCATCAAGCAATGTCAATTCAACCAAGCAATGATGTAGCACCTAACACTGTTCTTGCAGTAATGCAAAAAGGTTATACATTAAATGGCCGTTTATTACGCCCTGCAATGGTTATGGTATCAAAAGAAGCTGAATAAGCTTTAAAGAAAAATAAAAAAATGCCTGTTAATTACAGGCATTTTTTTTGTCCAATTTTCGATGCCAAAGCTGCACGAGTAAGATAAGTATCAGTGCGCTGAACATCATCGCAGAAAATGGAATAGCACTTTGTGGGTGAACAAAAGCAAGAATAGGCCCAACGAGAGCGCCACTGCCGAATCTCAGGGTACCAATAACAGCTGTTGCAGTGCCTGATTTTTCTTCAAATTGCATCAGTATCAATGAGTCCGCATTACTCGCGACAATACCTAAGCTCATCATCAGTGGTGCGATGCTTGCTACGATAAAATACAGTGATAAATGCAGCACACTGAATAATAACAATGCCCCACCAGACACAAAGCCAATGCTAAGGCCAATAAATAACAGTTTACGAGAACCCAAGCGCGGCACTAAACGTGTATTCATAAAGTTACCGAACATTAAAGCCAACACGTTAAAGGCGAATAACACACCGAACAATTGCTCATCTACTTTGAAGAAATCGAGATATACATAAGGTACCGATGTTAAAAAGCAAAAGAATGCGAATGAGGCAAACATTGAGCTGGCAATATCGGCAAGGGCACTGCGGCGTGAAAATACCGTTTTATAACTATTAAAGAACAGTGCCAAACCACGTTGCTGACTCTTAAAGATTGGAATATCGATTAAATGAATTTGCACCAAGGCTAAAATAGCAAAACTGTAGGCCGCCAATGCAATAAAAATAACCTGCCATGTCGAAATACCCATGATCAATGAGCCTAGAGTAGGAGCAATTAATGGGGCAACCATCATGATCATCGAGACATAAGACATGCCTTTGGCTGTGTTCTCTCGGTAAATATGGCGAATAATACCCGGCACTACAACGGTTGCAGCGGCACCTGTGAATGCTTGCACGGCTCTTAAAGACCAAAATAATTCGATGTTAGTACAAAATGCCAGTGCTAATGAGCTGATGCCAAATAGCGCTAAACCCACCTTAGCAAGTAATCGTCTACCAAGCTCATCGGCTATCGGGCCAAAAAACAACATACCCAGGGCATAACCCGCCAAATAAATACTGAGCGAGATTTGCACATTTGGCATGGTAGTTTGTAAGTCGTTGGCAATAACCAACATCGCTGGTAAATATAGATCAATTGCCAAAGGCGTAATCGCGACAATACTTGCCAGTAAAGGTAATAAAATGCGTTTATTTAAAGTCTCAGGGGAAGGCATTGTTTACTCATTCATCAAATAGTAGGTCACTATTGTAGCAGTGTGAGTCACTGTGGTGAACTTAGTTTGCCTGCTAAGTAAAAGAATTAACTAAATGGTAACAACTGAGTGGGTGATTGTTCATTTTCATATAAAATTAAGCAATGCTTTGCTATATTAGCCTCAATTACACAAAGTATTTGAAGGACTAGTATGAAAAAGTTAATCATGGCAGTGTTAGCCACCGCTGTTTTAGCTGGCTGTAAAACCTCTCCAACAGGGCGTACCCAAATCGCACTTTATTCAGATCAACAAATGAGCCAAATGGGTCAAGCAAGCTTTGCTGAAATGAAAAAAACACAGCCTGTTAATACTGATCCAGGTGTCAATGCTTATGTAAAGTGTATTGCCGATGATGTTATTGCGGTTTTACCTAACGAGTATGCCAAGCAGTCTTGGGAAGTTGTTGTATTTGAAGAAGATTCAGCAAATGCATTTGCATTACCGGGGGGGTATATTGGTGTTCATACAGGTTTATTAAAAGTCGCTGTAAACCAAGACCAATTGGCTACAGTACTAGGTCACGAAGTTGCACATGTTATTGCTGAGCACTCTAATGAGCGTGTATCACAAAACGCACTATTACAAACAGGCCTACAAGTTGGTGGTGCAGCACTTGATATGGGTAATGTTCAATATCGTGGCGAAATTATGCAAGCCTTAGGCTTAGGCGCACAGTATGGTGTTGTTTTACCATTTAGCCGCTCACATGAATCAGAAGCGGATATTGTTGGCTTAGATTTAATGGCAAAAGCAGGGTTTAACCCAGAGCAATCAGTTTCGCTTTGGCAAAATATGAGTGCAGCTGGCAGTAGCGGTACACCTGAGTTTATGTCGACTCACCCAGCACCGGGTAACCGCATCAAAGAGCTTCAAAAGCATATGTCGGAAGCATTAAAAGCCCAACAAGCGGCGCGAGCAAAGGGTAAAACCCCGCAGTGTAAGTTATGATCAATTGATCAAAGGTTGAATATCGACATTCTGCCAATGATATCTATTATTTTCAAAAATACACACCTTTCCTGGGTAAGTTAACTGATCCAATGTAGGAGCTGGTAGCTGCTCAGGAATACCACATTTTTGCGCCAGACTGACCATAGATATACTTTCAACTAATGGAGTGATATCTATATCTTTCCAATTACAATTATTTGCTTGGCAAAAACAAGCCTTTCCGTCGTAAGTAGCTTGGTTAAGTTTTGGCATTGTATATGGTTTAGGCAAACCGCACTTTATCGCAGGTTTAAGCTCAGCTGTATTGGCTAAGAAAGAAGTGGTTAAAATTAATAAGCTACTAATGATAAATGATTTATTCATGACATTCCCCTAAATTCTAACTTTAGAACTATGAGCGAATGTATGTCAAATTTTGTTATTTAGATATAACAAAGCCTGTAGTTTAACTGGCTACAGGCTTTTATTTTTTTCAGCTTACAGCTTATTAGAACGTCCACTCAACGTGAAGTTGTGGTACTGACTCAGTTGTGTCTGTACCTAGCTTGTTGTGCCAGTATTGCCACTCAAGGCCTAGCAGTAAGGTGTTTTCTTTCATGCTCATTGCGTGACCTAAATCCCACGTAATGATTGGCTGCGCTAAAATCCACGCTTTAACATCTTCGCCAAATTCATTTTCACGCTCTGCAATGTATTCAACATGGCGCTTGTTACGTTGAACTTTTGTGAGCCAATAGTGAATGGGTAGCCCCAAGCAACATCAATCATCCAGCTGTTCGTTTCAGTTGGAGCACCACCGCGTGCTACACCTTCACTGTCATCGATGTAAGCGGTAAATAAAGTAGATAAAAAGCTAAAGCCAGGTGCTTGCCAGCTGAGCTTTACACCCGGTAAATACTTAAGAACTTTCGAATCGCCTGCGGCATTAAAACCTGCCGTTAAACCTACATCAGTAATTGCGCCGTATGAGAAATCACTGCCAGAGATTTTTGATAAACTGAATGTTGAATACCATTCGCCGTAAAAGTCTTTATCTTGATAACCATCTTGACGGTCGTCATTGCTGTAATCAATAAAAAAGAAGTTGTCGCCATAGTCATAACCAGACGCATGCTGTAGTGATACAACCGTGGTGTTTGACTTAGTCAATGAAAACGGGTTTTTGTGTTCACCGTTATTAACGTGTAATTGCGTAGAGCTCCAATTAGCGGCATAGCTCGAAGTACTTACTGCACAAAGCGCAGCAACAGAAAGGATCTTTTTCAAGTTCGTATCTCAATATTGATGGTGTAATGGGGGATATAAAGTGAGGATTATAGCAGATACGCCCATATTTGGGCGTATCGAGAGAAAAAATTATTTAACTTATGCTTTATTTCGGCGTAAGCAAATTACTACAACGGCAGTAAAGGCAAGAATAAAGCAGTAATAAGAAGAGGTAGAGACTTCCCATGGGCTAATTTTGAAGGTTGCGCCCAGTAGAAGTGCTTGTGCGCCATACGGCAATGAGCCTTGCGTAACACAAGCAAAAATATCAAGTAAGCTTGCTGAACGCTTTCCTGTAATTTCACCATCATCCGCTAATTTTTTAGCAATCGGGCCTGCAACTATAATAGACACGGTATTATTAGCGATGCATAAGTTACTGGTCATAACCAGTGCTGCAATCCCTAATTGATCTGCAACTTTACGGTGCCATTTTGCAACGATTTTTGTAATTGCTTGAATTTTGTTAGCAATATAATCAAGACCACCATTAATACGGATAAACTCTGAAAGGCCACCAATAAACATCGATAGCAAGAAGATTTCCTGCATATCAGTAAAGCCTTTATAAATATCTTTAACAAAGCTTGCACCTTCATAGCTGCCAGTAAAGCCCATGAGTGCGGCAAAGATAATACCACTAAACAGCACCACGAATACGTTAAAGCCCATTACCGCGAGCACTAAGATAAAGGCATAAGGTAACACTAATAAAATATCGAAGTCTTGTGTCTCTACCGCTTCTGCTGCAGGGGTTAAGAAGAACAACAAGCCGATAGTTAATGCCGCAGCAGGTAAGGCGATTTTTAAGTTCTCACGGAATTTATCTTTCATTTCACAGCCTTGCGTGCGGGTTGCAGCAATAGTTGTGTCCGAGATGATTGATAAGTTATCACCAAACATGGCACCCGATACAATCGTGCCTGCCATCAGAGATGGATCAATGCCTGTTTTTTGGGCGACGGCATAAGCAATCGGATCAATCGCACCGATAGTACCCATAGAAGTGCCCATCGCAGTCGACACAACCGCAGCAATTAAAAATAATCCTGGTAGTAACAGAGCCGGTGGAATAAGTGATAAGCCCGCATTAACAACGGCATCAACACCACCGGTTGCACCAGCAACCGCAGAAAACGCACCAGCAAGCAAATAAATCAAACACATAGTGATGATGTTGCTATGGCCAGCACCTTTAATAAAGGTTTCAACACTGTGGTTGATGGTATTTTTATTTAAGATAAACGCCAGCATGATGGCAGGTAAAATTGCCACAGGAGCTGGTAATTGATAGAAGGCGTAATCGACACCTTGAGACTGTAAGTATAAGCCAGCGCCTAAAAATAAGCCGACAAACACCAAAAGCGGCAGCAAAGAAAGTTTTGCTTTTGTTTTATTAAATGATGGCTGCATCATATTCCTCGTTAGATAACCAATAACACAGCCAAACACTTCTTTTAGCTGTATTTAGTTGTGTCTAAAAGACAACAACAGCGCCCGCAAGCCAAAGACCAAATCGGCGCAAAGGAAGAAGTTTAAATGTATAGATGGCTAAATGCAAAGACTATCTGTTATTATTGTTGTTCTATTAATAAATCTAAAATTAGCTCTGTATTTTTTATAAGCTAACCTGACTATTACATGAGTTTTCGATAAAATCCAGCCAGCTAAGAAGAATAGATAAGGTAACTATATGAACCGCATAGGTGTATTTGGCGCAAACGGCCGCATGGGACTTGCACTTTTAGAAGCAGTCTCAAAAAAAGATGACGCAACATTAACGGGCGCGTACGTACGCGAAAACTCACCACTTTTAGATAGTGCGGTTAATCAATTAAACAGCGCTGCATCAGCAGATGTATCATTTAGTAAAGAAACAGACGTAAAAGATGCAGATGTATTGATAGATTTCACCTTACCTCAAGGAATGCGCAACCACCTGAAAACAGCGGTCGAAAAAAATATCGCCATGGTAATTGGTACTACGGACTTTAACCAAGATGATCTGGATGCCCTTAATGAAGCCGCGAAACACATTCCGATTGTTTTTGCCCGTAACTATAGCGTAGGCGTGAATTTACTGCTTAACTTAGTGCAGACTGCGGCTGTGAAGTTTGGCGATGATATGGATATCGAAATTTTTGAAGCTCATCATCGTCATAAAATCGATGCGCCATCGGGAACTGCATTGGCAATTGGTGAAGCGATTGCCGAGGCAAAAGGCTGGCAGCATGATGAAGTCGCGCGTTTTGATAGAAGCAATGACGAACATGCAAAATCGCAAAATGAAATCGGTTATTCAGTCATGAGAGGCGGAGATATAGTAGGTGAACACACCGCATATTTCGCAACTTCTGGCGAAAGGCTAGAATTAACTCATAAAGCAAGTTCAAGAATGACCTTCGCATTAGGTGCTGTAAGAGCTGCGGGCTGGTTGAAAAATAAACCAGCTGGACTTTATGACATGCAAGATGTGCTTGACTTGAAGTAGTTTAGTTTCTTTTTTGGCAGTTTCAGTGAATTTTTAGTTAATAACGCTTATTTTTACTATTTTATTAATTAAGATTAGATCTGAAAGCTAAATTACTGTAGAATAGCGCCAATTTGCCAAAAATTCATAAATGCGTGTTTCCAATCGCTATAAACGGGCAGTAGAGCAAATGACTTTACTCCCGTTTTTTACTGTTAGGAGGTTAACTTGACTAAATCCGCTCTGTTAGTCCTAGAAGACGGCACAGTGTTTCGCGGTACTGCAATCGGCGCTGACGGCATGTCAGTCGGTGAAGTAGTATTCAATACGTCTATGACTGGTTATCAAGAAATTTTGACTGACCCTTCATACGCGGAACAAATCGTAACTTTGACGTACCCACATATCGGTAATACGGGTACTAACAGCGAAGACGAAGAAGCGGGTCAAATCTGGGCTAAAGGCCTAGTGATCCGTGATTTGCCACTGCTAGCAAGTAATTTCCGTAACGAGCAATCGTTAAGTGATTACTTAAAAGAACGCAATATCTTAGGTATTGCCGACATCGACACTCGTAAATTAACACGTATCTTACGTGATAAAGGCGCTCAAAATGGTTGTATCATTGCAGGCGACGAGTTAGATGAGAATAAAGCGCTTGAAGCTGCGCAAGCCTTCCCAGGCTTAAAAGGCATGGATTTAGCAAAAGTTGTCTCAACCAAGGAAAATTTTGAGTGGCGCGAATCAAGCTGGACGTTAGGTTCAGGCTTTAAAACGCTAGAAGCAGCAGACGAGAAGTTCCACGTTGTTGCTTATGACTTCGGTGTTAAACGTAATATCTTACGTATGTTAGTTGACCGCGGTTGTAAATTAACCGTTGTTCCTGCACAAACATCTGCAGAAGACGTACTGGCATTAAACCCAGACGGTATCTTCTTATCAAATGATCCAGGCGACCCTGAGCCGTGTACTTACGCGATTGAAGCAATTAAAACTTTCCTAGAAACAGACACGCCAATCTTTGGTATCTGTTTAGGTCACCAATTACTTGCACTTGCTTCAGGTGCACAAACGGTGAAAATGAAGTTTGGTCACCACGGTGGTAACCACCCAGTTAAAGACCTTGACCGCAATGTTGTAATGATCACAGCGCAAAACCACGGTTTCGCAGCTGACGAAGCAACATTACCAGCGAATTTACGTGCAACTCACGTTTCTTTATTCGATGGCACGCTACAAGGTATTCACCGCACAGATAAGCCTGCATTTAGCTTCCAAGGTCACCCTGAAGCAAGCCCAGGTCCACATGATGCGGCACCATTATTTGACCACTTCATCGACCTGATGCAAGCACGTTCTAACTAATTTAACCGGAGTAACAATGCCAAAACGTACCGACATAAAAAGCATTCTTATCTTAGGCGCAGGCCCGATCGTAATCGGTCAAGCTTGTGAATTTGACTACTCTGGTGCACAAGCGTGTAAAGCACTACGAGAAGAAGGCTTTCGAGTAATTCTTGTAAACTCGAACCCTGCAACTATCATGACTGACCCTGAAATGGCGGATGCGACGTACATCGAACCAATTCATTGGGAAGTGGTAGAGAAAATCATTGAAAAAGAAAAGCCAGATGCGGTACTACCTACTATGGGTGGTCAAACAGCATTAAACTGTGCGCTTGATTTAGATAAGCACGGCGTACTGGCAAAACACGGTGTTGAGCTAATCGGTGCAACTGCTGATGCAATCGATAAAGCTGAAAACCGTGAGCGTTTTGACGTAGCAATGAAGAACATTGGCCTTGAGTGTCCGCGTGCAGAAATTGCTCACTCAATGGAAGAAGCACACGATGTACTTAGCCGCATCGGTTTCCCATGTATCATTCGTCCATCATTCACTATGGGTGGTACCGGTGGTGGTGTTGCATACAACCAAGAAGAATTTGATGAAATTTGTGAGCGTGGTTTAGATTTATCACCAACAAATGAACTTCTAATCGACGAATCGTTAATCGGTTGGAAAGAGTACGAAATGGAAGTTGTTCGTGACAAAAACGACAACTGTATCATCGTATGTTCTATCGAAAACTTTGACCCTATGGGTGTTCACACTGGTGACTCAATCACGGTTGCTCCTGCGCAAACACTAACTGATAAAGAATACCAAATCATGCGTAATGCATCGATGGCTGTACTTCGTGAAATCGGTGTTGAAACAGGTGGTTCAAACGTACAGTTTGGTGTGAATCCAGTTGATGGCCGTATGGTTATCATCGAGATGAACCCACGTGTATCGCGTTCTTCTGCACTAGCATCAAAAGCAACCGGTTTCCCAATTGCGAAAATCGCAGCGAAACTAGCTGTAGGTTACACCCTTGATGAGCTACAAAACGACATCACTGGCGGTAAAACACCAGCGTCTTTCGAGCCGTCAATTGACTACGTTGTTACTAAGATCCCACGTTTTAACTTCGAAAAATTCGCAGGTTCAAACGACCGTCTAACAACACAGATGAAATCTGTGGGTGAGGTTATGGCGATTGGTCGTAACCAACAAGAATCACTGCATAAAGCATTACGTGGTCTTGAAGTAGGTGCAACGGGCTTTAACCCAATTGTTGCCCTTGATGATCCGAAAGCAAAAGAAAAAATCATCCGTGAATTACGTGAGCCAGGTGCTGAGCGTATTTGGTACGTTGCTGATGCAATGCGTCACGGTATGAGCGTAGAAGACGTATTCGAATTAACTAAGATTGACCCTTGGTACTTAGTACAAATCGAAGACATCTTAAAAGACGAAGCAACAATCAGCGAAGTAGGTATGGCTGGTTTAAATGCTGAGTTTTTACGCAAGCTTAAGCGTAAAGGTTTTGCTGATGCGCGTATCGCTGAAATTGCCGGTGTTTCTGAAGCAGAAATTCGTAAGAAGCGTCACCAGTTAGATATCGTGCCTGTATATAAGCGTGTTGATACCTGTGCTGCAGAGTTTAGTTCAGACACAGCTTACATGTACTCATCTTATGATGAAGAATGTGAAGCTAATCCATCTGAAAAAGATAAAATCATGGTAATCGGTGGTGGTCCTAACCGTATCGGTCAAGGTATCGAATTCGATTACTGTTGTGTTCACGCAGCATTAGCTTTACGTGAAGACGGCTATGAAACAATCATGGTTAACTGTAACCCTGAAACTGTTTCAACTGATTACGATACATCTGATCGTTTATTCTTCGAGCCAATCACGCTTGAAGATGTATTAGAAATCGTACGCGTTGAAAAGCCAAAAGGTGTTATCGTTCAGTACGGTGGTCAAACACCACTGAAACTTGCTCGTGAGCTTGAAGCGAATGGCGTGCCAGTTATTGGTACTTCACCAGATGCAATCGACCGTGCAGAAGACCGTGAGCGTTTCCAACAGCTTGTTGAGCGTCTAAACCTTCTTCAACCAGAGAATGCAACGGTTACTTCTTTAGAAGAAGCGATTGTTAAGTCTGCTGAAATTGGCTTCCCACTGGTTGTACGTCCTTCGTACGTACTAGGTGGTCGCGCAATGGAAGTGGTTTATGATGAAGACGATTTACGTCGTTACATGACTGAAGCTGTATCAGCGTCAAATGAAGCGCCAGTACTACTTGACCACTTCTTAGATAATGCAATTGAAGTTGACGTTGACGCTATCTGTGACGGTGAGCAAGTAATCATAGGTGGTATCATGGAGCACATTGAGCAAGCAGGTGTTCACTCAGGTGACTCAGCGTGTTCATTACCAGCTCACTCACTAACTACTGAAGTACAAGACGTAATGCGTAAGCAAGTGACAGATATGGCACTAGAGCTTGGCGTAGTAGGTCTGATGAATACACAGTTTGCAGTGAAAGACGGTAAAGTTTACTTAATCGAAGTAAACCCACGTGCTGCGCGTACAGTACCGTTCGTTTCAAAAGCGACAGGTATCGCACTTGCTAAAGTAGCGGCACGTTGTATGGCAGGTCAGTCGCTAGCAAGCCAAGGTATTACAAAAGAAGTAATACCTCCTTACTACAGCGTAAAAGAAGTGGTACTGCCATTTGCTAAGTTCCAAGGTGTTGACCCAATTCGTGGCCCAGAAATGCGCTCAACGGGTGAAGTTATGGGTGTTGGTGAAACTTTCGCCGAAGCATTCGCAAAAGCACAATTAGGTGCAAGCAACACTTTACCACGCGGTGGTCGCGCGTTACTATCGGTACGCAACAGTGACAAACCACGTATCGTTGAACTAGCTAAAACCATGACTGATTCTTGGTTTTGAGCTAGATGCAACAGGTGGCACTGCAAAAGCACTTGAAGAAGCTGGCATTGCAGTTCGTCGCGTGAACAAAGTATACGAAGGTCGTCCTCATATTCTTGATAGAATTAAAAATGGTGAATACAGCTACATTGTAAACACTACTGAAGGTCGCCAAGCGATTGAAGATTCGAAGGTGTTACGTCGTGGTGCGTTACAGCATAAGACTAACTACACAACGACTCTGAACGCGGCATTTGCTAACTGTACTGCAAACCAAGCAGATGACCGTAGCAAGGTGACGTCAGTTCAGGAACTACACCAGCGAATGAACTAAGGAAATGTGCCAAGGGCGAGGCAATCGCTCTTGGGATTAAGTGAGAATAATATGCAATCAATTCCGATGACAGTTCGTGGTGCAGCATTACTGCGCGAAGAACTTAACGAATTAAAAACAGTTACCCGTCCAAAAATCGTTGCTGATATCGCTGAAGCACGTGAGCACGGTGATTTGAAAGAAAACGCTGAATACCACGCTGCTCGTGAGCAACAAGGTTTCTGCGAAGGCCGTATTCAAGAAATTGAAGCGAAGCTTTCAAATGTGCAAATCATTGATGTAACTAAAATGCCTAACACAGGTAAAGTTATTTTTGGCACAACGGTCACTATCGTTAATGTTGAAACCGATGCTGAAGTAAAATACCAAATCGTAGGCGATGACGAAGCAGATATCAAAAACAACCTGATCTCTGTTAACTCACCAATCGCGCGTGGTTTAATTGGTAAAGAGGTAGATGATGCCGTTATCATTAAAACGCCAAACGGTGAAGTAGAGTACGAAATCATTGAAGTTGAGTATATTTAGTAGCTTAACCAAGCATTGAGAAAAACCGCAGTTCACACTGCGGTTTTTTTATGCCTGTTTACAGGCGTGGATTTATTCGGTACGTTGGCTACAAACTGTTGCAATGAAGGAGTAATAATGGCGAAAATTCAGTATCCTAAACCACTTGTTCAAGGTGATAAAATAGCCATATGTGCTTTTTCATCAGGTGTTGATAAAGCCTTTCATGAGCGCTTAGACATAGTACTTAATGGCTTAACAGCCAAAGGTTTTATTGTTATTGAAGGTGCCTGCTTACGTCAGTCACACAATAGTGCAAAGCAACGTGCTGATGAGCTCATGCAGTATTTAACTGATGATTCAATCGCAGCCATCATGCCGCCATGGGGGGGCGATCTCACCATGGAAATTTTACCGCTTCTCGATTTTAATGCGATAAGCAAAGCAAAACCTAAATGGTTGGTTGGCTTTTCAGATATCAGCACGTTTGCATGTGCATTAACCACTCGTTGTGGCTGGGCAACCTTGCACGCTGCGAATTTAATGCAAATTCACCCTGACGATCCCGATGTTTATTTAGCAAATATATTCAGTGCCATGTCACTTGAAGAAAAACAGCAATTGCATCAAGTTGCTTCGCCTTTTTATCAGCAAAAGCAAATTGATTATAAAGCTAAGCCTGAGGCTCAATTTGACTATACTGCTCCTAGCCAATGGCGCTGTATTAACTATAAAGATAAACGCCAAATTGAAGTGTCTGGTCGCTTAATTGGCGGCTGTTTAGATACCTTAGGTCTGTTGTTACCCTCTAATTATTATGCATTGCATGAATTTAAAAAGCAGTATGCGCCTGAGGGGTTAATTTTATACCTAGAAAATGCAGAGCTTAGTCCGATGGCTCTTGCACGTTGTTTGTTATCGTTAAAGTTGAATGATGTTTTTACTGATGTAAATGCGGTGGTATTTGGCCGCAGCCCTGCAATTAATAACGACTGCTACTTTGATGAATACCAAGCAATAGAGCTCGCATTTAAAGGCAATTTGTTCCCAGTTATTGTTGATGCCGACATTGGCCACGTAGCCCCTAATTTAGCATTAATTAATGGTGCTGTTGCCACAATAACTGCAGATTTGTGTGAAGGTATGGCGAGTAATGTGGTTGTGAAGACAATATGTAATTAAAGGAAGCTCTGATTGGCTAGAACTAGGTGACCAAGTTTGGTTTTGGGAGATATTAGTGTGAAAGTAAAATTATTATTGCTTGGCATGATATTACTTTTGTCCTGTTCAACTGCGAAAAGTGCTCTTTATGTAAATTCTGAAAGTTGTACAGTGAAGTTAAATAACACAGAAAAAAAACTGGGGTTAATTACTCCATGCAGTTTAGTGAAAGTTCATGATAATTTATTGAATTTTAAAAAATACGGTGAAACAGAGGTTTATATTATTTCTGGAGCACCATCACCGTTAGATAAGCTGTCGAGATGGTCCGTAACAAAAGAAGATAACTGTTCACTAGAATATCAAGCTGTTATTGTTAATAATGAAACACTATCATTATCAAAGGTGAAGGATAAAACCTTGGTTTGCCCTAATTTAGGCTTGGATGAAAAAGTGTATAGGCAGTTTCTATCTGATTAAAAGCTTATAGGCTCATTTATAATAGCCATTCTAAGTTACGCCTACATTAAAAGGCGTAACTATTAAGGTTTGTTAAACAATCTTAATTACCGCATCTTTATCTAAACGCGATTTTGGTAATGCAGCATTATAGTCTTGCTCTGGCTCGTGATAACCAATAGCGAGTGCCACTTCACATACATAACCGCCTAATTCATCAGCAAAAAGCTCTCCGAGTAAGTCTTTATCGACACCTTCCATCGGTGTTGAATCTAAGCCTAAACGAGCCACTGTGTGCATAGTATTGCCTAAGGCAATGTAGGTTTGCGCTTTAGTCCAAGCAGCGTTATCACCTTGCTCATCTGTATTTAAATCAACAAAGGCGAAGGCACCAAATGCTTGCTCTTTGTTTTCAGCTTTTGTACTGCCATTAGCAATATCGGCATCAATTACTTTTTCATAATCAGCACGTTTATAGCTTGGGTTATAAGCAAATAAAATGGTGTGTGATGCCGCTTTTGCATGAACTTGGTTAAACTGAAACTTATTTGCAAAACTATCATGCAGACGCTGTTTACCTTGCTCTGATTCAATGACCACAAACTTCCATGGTTGAGAATTAATAGACGATGGCGATAAACGTAATGCTTCTAAAATTACAGCTAAGTCTGCTTGGCTAATTTGTTTTGAAGCGTCGTAACGTTTACTAGTATAACGGCGTTGTAAGTCAGAAATGATTGGGTGTGTCATGATTTGCTCCCGCATGTATAACAATTAGGTGCAGTTTACGCCTTGCATACTTTACGATAAAGCGCATAATCGAATAAACATTATCAAAAATTTTTAGTTAATATGCTGGTTGAAGATCTTAAGTTAATCCTCAAGGTGGCTGAGTTTCGCAGTATTACAACCGCGGCAGCCAAATTAGACATGCGAGCTGCTACCGCCAGTGCGGCAATTAAACGTGTTGAAGCAGCGCTGGGGGCTGAGTTATTTGTTAGAACTACTCGTCATTTGCGTTTATCTGCGGCAGGGGAGCGCTTTTTACCTCAGTGTCAGCAAGCAGTGCTCATGCTAGACCAAGCCACACTCGCGTTAAAAGGTGAGCATGATGAAATTGAAGGAGAACTAAGAGTCGCATTATCTTCAGATTTAGGCCGCAACATCATTATCCCATGGTTAGATGAGCTACTTGATGAGTATCCAAAGCTGAGTATGCGCCCGCATATTAGCGATAGTAATGTCGACTTTTACCGAGACTCCGTTGATTTTGCCCTTAGGTATGGCTCGCCATCCGACTCAAATTTGTATGGCTTTAAAATTTGTAATGTTCCGCGGCTGTTATGTGCAACCTCGGAGTACATTGCCGAACATGGCGCGCCGACACATCCCGATGAATTAAATCAGCATCAAGGCCTGTTTTATCAACTACAAGATATCATCAATAATGTCTGGGAATTTACCGATGGAACCGAGCGTTTTAAGGCGAAAATGCAAGGCCGCCGAGCATCTAATGATGGTGATTTGGTAAGGCGTTGGTGCGTGGCTGGTAAAGGCCTAGCGGTTAAATCATGTATTGATATCAGTGATGATTTACTAAGTGGGCGGGTAGTGCCCGTGATGCAAAATTATCCTCACTTATGTGCTGAGCTTTGGCTAATATGCCCAAGTCGACAGTCCATTACACCCGCGGTTCGTCTAGTGCGTGATATATGCCGAGAAAAAACCAAGGCGATCCTCAATCAACTGATTGAAAAAGGCATATTAGATAAGCGGGTACTCGATAACTAATTACTTTAGGTATAGAATAGCTTGGCTTATTCATCTTATTGATTAAGCAACATTCTCAGGGCGGGGTGAAATTCCCCACCGGCGGTATACTTTGAAATTATGTGAGCCCGCGAGCGCTTTAACTTTGGTTAGAGGTCAGCAGATCTGGTGAGAGGCCAGAGCCGACGGTGATAGTCCGGATGAAAGAGAATATAGTTTATCTATAAAACAGTAATTGGCTGCCTGCGGGTGGTCTTTTTTGCTGTGCCTTTCAATGTCCTGAATCTTTTCATATTTAATTTAATAGGTATTAAAAATGATGATTCAGTCTTCTTTACTTAGCCAATTTGGCGAACCACTTGAACGCGTTGAACGTGCTATTGCTGCCTTGCAGCAAGGTGAAGGCGTACTTGTAGTAGATGACGAAAACCGTGAAAACGAAGGTGATTTTGTGTATTCAGCACAGCACCTGACCACAGAGCAAATGGCCATGATGATCCGTGAAGGCAGCGGTATTGTGTGTCTTTGTATGGGCGATGAGCGTGTTAAACAGCTTGATTTACCACAAATGGTTGAACATAACACCAGCCAGAACAAAACAGCTTACACAGTGACCATTGAAGCTAAAACGGGCGTGACAACTGGCGTTTCAGCAACTGATCGTGTAACCACCATTAAAGCGGCAACAGCTGACAATGCAAAGCCTGAAGATTTGTCTCGTCCAGGACATGTGTTTGGGCTGCGAGCACAAACGGGTGGTGTATTAGTGCGCCGTGGCCATACCGAGGCATCTGTTGATTTAATGCTGTTAGCGGGTTTAACACCGTTTGGTGTTATTTGTGAATTAACGAATCCAGATGGTTCAATGGCTCGCTTGCCTGAAGTAAGCAAGTTTGCCAGTGAGCACAACATGCCTGTTGTATCGATTGAAGATTTAGTTGCCTATATCCAAGCAACGCAAAAACAGGCTTGCTAAAAGCGTTAAGCCGTAAGTAAAAAATAAGGCCACTCTTGTGGCCTTTATTTATTGTAATTTCTCAATAGCGTGTTTAGCACTTTCACTGTCAGGATTAAGTTTTAGCGCACTTTTGTAACTTGCTAATGCTTTTTGTTTATCACCAGCTGCTAAATATGCTTCACCTAAACTGTCAAACGTATTTGCTGAATCTGGATAAGATTGATTGTTGAGTTCAAACACCGTGATTGCGGCGTCTAGCTCATCCATCTGCATTAATTCATAGCCAAAGTAGTTTAGCGACCTTTCTCTAGGCGTATTACCCTCACTCACCATTTGCTGATAGGTATTCTTTAACCCTGCAATACCTTCACGTTTAAATGCGTTATAAAGTTTACTATCTGCATGCTCTGTCGCTTTTTCGTAGGGTTTGCCATAGTAGATTGCAAGTAAGCCATTAGTCATGGGTGTGAGTGGCGCACCACCGGTGTTATTTAAAATAATAACCAGTAATTTGTCTTCGATTATTCTACTTATAAATGCATTAAAACCATTAATACCACCGCCATGTTGGATACGTGTTAGGGGTTTTCCGTAGGTGCTTTTATCAAGGTTTGTAACTTCCCAGCCAAGCGCATAATTTCTTTGCTCAGAAACTTGATACATCTGTTTTTTATATTCGTTGTTCAATAACTTATCTGTGTAGAGAGCGTGATCCCATTTTAGTAAATCTCGTGCTGTTGAATACATTGACCCAGCAGCATACGGGATAGACATATCTAAATAATCAGTATTGCTATAACCTGCTAAACCATTGTCGTAACCCGATACGCGAAATTTAATGATTTTATTGTGAGAATCATAGCCTGTATTCTTCATATCGAGTGGATCTAAAATATTCTTCTGCAATACGTCTTGATATTTCTGACCTGTTACCTTTTCGATTACCGCACCCAAAATAAAATAGCCAGAGTTGCTATAACGAAACTCAGTGCCAGGCTCGAACACTAGATCATCACTACATAATAAGCGAATAAATTCATCAACACTGTAAGGGTTTCGGCTGTACTCATCACGAAACGATTTTGCTTGAGTATAATTACCAAGACCAGAGGTGTGATTAAGTATTTGCCGAATGGTAATTTTAGTGGCTATATCTTGTCTGTAATCAGGGAGGTATGTTGCAAGGTGATCATCGAGTTTGAGTTTACCATCTTGTGCCAATTGCAGAATTAACATGGCGGTAAACTGTTTGGTAATTGAACCAATTCTAAATTTACTTTTATTACTATGTTTTATATCCCATTCAAAGTTGGCATAGCCAACGCTTTGTTCAAACAGTACTTTTCCACCCTTTGCAACTAACACATTGCCATTAAACTGCTTAAAGTTATGAAAGCCATTAATAAAGTCAGCCATCTCTGCTTGCATGTTTTGGCTATGTGCGAGGCTTGAAATTGCGACTAAATAAAAAACTACAAGCAACCTTAGTTTATTAAAGAATATGTTCATTGCTTTCCTTGTTATTTGTTGGTTACATTAATTGATGTAAAACTTCATTGCGCATGGCTTGATTGATAAGGCTGACCATTCTGGTGTGGTCTAAATTACTGTAATGCACTATGGATACACTCTTATTTTGAAGTGCTTGCCAATAACTAGCGGGGCTTATTGGGTCAGCGTTACTGACATAGAGTGTGGTTCTATTAGCTGATTGTTTGCCGTTCAGTAGGGCGATTAAATCAAGCTGTGTTTCATCAATAGCACTGTCTTGAATTACATCTTTTGCTGCGTTTTTAAAATCATTATCTTTGACAAAGTAGCTTAAGGTGGGGTGATAATTTTTAGCTACGGACATTAATGCAGTGTCAAAATGCACCATTGGTGCAACCATTATCTGTTGCTTTACATTAGACATCTGCTTTGCAAGTTGCATAGCAGCAATACTGCCCATTGAATAACTTAAAATATCAATTTGTTGGTATTGATTGGTATTTAAATAATGCTTTAATACATCAAGACTGTTTAGGCCAAATTTGAATTCACTATACTGATTGCTCGCAGGCATTAGGATGACATCTTTGCCTGTAAAATGGCTAAGCCAACGAGCTTGCAAGCCATAGATCACACTACTCACACCGTAACCTGGGAATACGACAATTGCTGAATCGTTTAATTTTCTAGCGCCATTTATAGGGATTAAGGTTGTCTCAAACGTTTCAGTGACACCTTTCGACTTTAATTCAAAATAAATATCTAATGATTGATTATTTTTAAAATACTCTTTGGAATCATCTTGAGAAAACAACCTAAAATCTAAGCATTGCTTATCTTCGATACATGTATTCTGTGGAGCTCCTGAAGGCATGACCATGTATTCCATACCGTCAAATGGTATTTCTTGAGCGGGCTGTGTGATTTGATAAGCAATAAAACTTTGGCAACCACTAAGGACTAAAATATAAAAAATGCAGAGGATAAAGCGCATAATTCCCTTTGTTGTTATTGTAGTACTTCCATTAATCACAACAACTTACCAATCAAGCAGCAATAATGCAATCGGATAATATTTGAACAAGGGTTGTACGAGGATTGTATTACCACCTAGCGGTAAATCCTCGGTTATCTATGTGAACAAAACCACCGTGGTGGGAGGCGGGTTTATAGCGACCGATACCGCCATTATAGCGACTCTGTTTTTGGAACTTTTCAAACACTTTATAAAGCACATCAACATCAGCAATCGTTAGTTTGCCATCACCGTTTAAATCGTCCATTCGGCCATCACCATCTTCGTCTACATATAGGTCGAAGGCATCGCCGTATTGGTGTCGGCTATGTTTGCCATTACCAATTGAGCGATTGTAGTGGGGTGTTCTATAGCCGCTGATAAAGGTAAATTTGCTGACTTTAATCCCTTCATTTTGTACAAACGAGAGCAGATCTTCGAGCATCAACAAGCCATCGTTGTTGACATAAAGGTATTTTGGAAAGCCACTCACTTGCTTACAAATTACATTTTTAACTTGCACATGAGGAGTCAGCTGGCGTGATAAGTCTTTCTCAAAAATTTCTATAAACCCGTTTGGTGCACTGTATTGTGTATAGCCTTTATAAGGGGCAGGGTAGAGGCCTATTTGATAACTATTCAATTGCTTATTGTTAGCATTGAATGGTTTTTTCACTATAACGAGTAAGCGTTTGCTCGTTTTGTTGTTAGTCAGTACTAGGCTATAAAACCCTGCATTTTCTGGGGCATAAACGGCAATGCTATTTGGCCCTAATCGCTCTGTCTCAACATCTGAAACTGCAGTTGGAGCAAAATCAGCCGTGTTATCAAGTGTTAGCACTTGTTTTGCATCAAGTACAAGGCTGTGCAGCGAGTCAGTTAATTCAATGGCAGCAACAGAACATGTAGTTAACGCTAAGCACACACTAAAAATAATACGGCTGAAATACATAGTGACCTCTAAATTGTATTGTTTGCTAATGGCGTGGTGAGAGCTTTTAATAATGCGCCATCACGATTATAAACGTCGGTATAAAATTGTAGGCCCTCGTCGTTACCCGCAACGGTCCAATACATTAAAAGTACATCCAGCGGTTTTGATAAGCTGACTTTTTTAGTTTCTTTCGCTGCAATGGCGTCATCAATTTCACTACGGCTCCAATTATCCGAGATTTCTAAGATTTTCTCAGCTAAGGTGAATGGGTCATCAACTCTTACACAGCCGTGGCTAAATGCACGTTGGTCTTGCTGGAATAAACTTTTTGCAGGGGTATCGTGCAAATAGATTGAGTATTTATTTGGGAACATAAACTTGATTTGCCCTAATGAATTATTCTCTGAAGGCTGTTGTACAAACCAATACGGGAAGTTTTTGCGGCTAGCATTCGGCCAATCAATACTCTTGCTATCAACTGGGTTACGGCGACTATCAACCACAACAAAGTCTTTCTCGGTTAAGTAGTTTGGGTTTTCTTTCATTTTTTTGATGATGCCACCTGAAATACTCCGCGGTACTGTCCACGTTGGATTCATCACGATATAACTCATTTGCCCTTTAAAAATTGGGGTTTTGGTGTAGTTTCTGCCTACAACTACGTTGGTTTGCCATTTCAATTTGTTGTCTTCAAACAAGTACAGCAAGTAGCCTGCGATATTTACCACTAAGAAGCGCTCTGTGAGCGTGTTATCAACCCAACGAATGCGCTCTAGGTTTACTAAAATATCATTAACGTACTCACTGTAATCTTTGTTGAGTAGTTTTAACGTCGCATTGCCAATCACACCATCATCAGCAACTTGATGGGCATTTTGAAAGCGTTTAACTGCTGCGACTAGCTCATCGTTATAATCAGTGGCATTACTGTTACTGCCGTCAAAATACTTTAGTCGTTTTAACTTTTGTCTTAAAAGCGGTACTGCTGAGTCTGATTGTCCGGGTTTTAATACCTTATTTTGCAGTGCGAAGTCAGGTAACTCGCCAGTGGCATCAAGCTCTCGATAAAACACAAGGGCGTCTTTTAAACGCTTATAATGAGGCAAAACAGGCTTTAGGTTTTCAAGTCCTTTATCAAGGCTTTTTGATTTTACATGTTTAAGTAATGAGGTTGATGCAGCATCTGGGCTAACATCAAACTGTTCATAGTTCCATGTGGCTGCCAATTGTTTTGGGTTTACCTTTCCGCGTATTAGGTGTTTTGCATAGGTCATCACGGCATCTGTCATCAGTACATCAAACTGGGCTTCGACGGCATCTGCTCCGCGTTTCTCTATTTCGTTGGCCAGCGCCATTAATGTATCAAAGTGATAGTCGTTAGGAGATAGCCCTTCAAGTTCTGCTTGCGCAATTAAATTGAGCGCTTGTTTGGCATATTTGTTGTCATCCCATACTCGTTCAAAACTATTTGCTTTATAGGTGGCAACAGTCATTTCAGGGGAATGGATTTGTTGTCCTTCCATATTGTGAGATTCACCAATCAGAATAGGTTCAAGCTGTTGTTGCAAGTATTGGTTCTCAGCAAGCACTGGCATACAAATTGATAAACAACTGAGCAAAGCTGTGTAGTGCAGAATTTTCATAGCTATGTCCTTATAACGTATTTAGTTATTTTTTAATTGTATCTTTTTTGCTCATTTAAGCTTAGCAAAACAACAGGATTTATAGGAACATATTTTTAAATAAAAAACGCTTGGCAAATAAGCTTGCCAAGCGCTCGGTTGGGATTTTGAGAGGGGTTTAATTACTGGTTGTTTGTAATTTTGCTTCTGGCTCTGCTTTTTTACCTCTTAGCTTGCCAATTAAGCGTTTGAAGTCTTCTAACGCGACGTACTGACAAGGGATTAAAATAAGCGTAATGACCGTTGCAAATAACACCCCGAATGCTAGAGATACAGCCATTGGGATAACGATTTTTGCTTGTAAGCTTGTTTCCATAATGATTGGTAATACACCAATAAAGGTTGTAATCGAGGTCAGTAATATTGCTCTAAAACGACGCGCACCGGCTTGCATTACAGCTTCTTTGATTGCAACACCTTCGGCGCGGGCTTTATTGACAAAGTCGACCATCACTAGCGAGTCGTTTACGACAACACCTGCAACAGCGATGATACCGAATACTGATAGGCTACTCATTGTCATACCTAAGATCATGTGGCCAAACATTGCACCAATGACACCGAATGGAATAACCGACATGATGATAAATGGCTGTGAGTACGAGCGTAGTGGAATAGCAAGTAACGCAAAGATAATCATCATTGATAAAGCAAAGTCACGTACTTGTTCTGCAACACTGTCCATTTCTTCTTGAATACGACCGGCTACATTACTTTCTACACCTGGGTAGCTTTTCAGTAGGCTAGGTAAGTATTCGTCACGAATTTCTTTTGCAATGGCAAATGGTTCAGCTTGGTCAGTATTAACCGCAGCCCAAACGTTTACAGTACGTTTAGCGTTCTCACGGCGAATACGGTTTACACCATCTACAATGTTAACTTTAGCAACTTCAGCAAGCGGTACTTCAACACCCGTTGGCGTGATGATACGCGCATCTGTGATGTCACTTACTGCGTTACGCGATTCACGAGGGTAGCGGATCATTACTTTGATCTCTTCACCGTCACGTAAAATACGTTGTGCTTCTAGGCCGTAATAGCTAAAACTAACTTGTGATGCCACATCTGAAAGGGTTAACCCTAAGCTGTAAGCAAGTGGTTTAAGTTCAAGTTGAACCTCGTCAGTTGCAGATTGTAGTGAGTCATTTACATCGCCTACGCCTTGCATGCTATTTAGCTTTTCTTTTAACTTAGCAGCCACTTCTTTGAGCTTATTGATATCTTTGCCTTCTAAGCGAAAGCTCACATCACCGTCATCACGGCCGCCATTCATGATACTGTCTTCAATATTCAGCGTTTTCACACCTGGCAGTGGTGGCATTTGCTCACGCCACATTGCACTTAATTGGAAGGTATCAATAGGGCGTAAGTCTGGTTCAACCAAAATCGCCATAATGCGTGCACTTGTTCGACCGCGTAAACTAACCGATAAATCGCGGATCATTGCTTGACCATATTGCTCTTCAAGTTGTTTATCGACATCTAAAATCAGCTTTTCAATTGTTTGCGCTGTCTCAAGGGTTGCTTGCTCAGACGAAGATAAGTTCATTTCTACTGAGATACGTGGGAAATCATGTGGAATTTTAGGGTTCGCAACAAATTTCACTAAGCCACCAGCGAACATACCGCCACTAACAATAAGTACACAGATAAAGCCAACAATCACGGTGTAACGGTAATGAATACAGCGGCCAATAAATGGTGTGTAGTAATTATCAACAAAGTTCTTGAGGCCTTTATCCATACCTAAACGTAAGCGATGTAGTGGATTTTTAGGGTTCGCAGGTTTATTTTTCATTGCCGCTAAGTGAGCCGGTAAAATTAGTTTTGACTCAATTAGTGAGAAAATTAAACATAGGATAATTACACCACCAATGGCTTTAGAAAACGCAGAGCCAGGACCGGATGCCAGTGTTTGTGGTAAAAATGCTGCAATTGTGGTTAACACCCCAAAGGTTGCAGGAATAGCAACGCGTTTTACGCCGCGTACTACGTTATCTAGGCTATGACCGTGCTTTTCAATTTCAGCACTGGCTGACTCACCGACGACAATAGCATCATCAACGACTATCCCGAGCACCAGTATAAATGCGAATAAAGAAGCTAAGTTAACCGTGATATCAATAAAGCCCAGTGGCATCATTAAAAATGCGCCTAGGAATGACACAGGTAAGCCCATCATTACCCAAAACGCTAAGCGTAGTGGTAAAAATAGCGCCAGTACCACCATCACTAAAATACCACCCCAAATCATGTTGTCGATCATCATGTTTAGACGACCTTCAAGGTAGTAAGTTAAATCAACAATCGGTGATAGTTTTACACCTGCTGGTAACTGTGGTGCTTTATCTGCTAGGTATTTTTTTAATACCGCAGCAACTTTAGTGATGTCTTGATCTTTCGAAGCATTTACTTCAAAAGTCAGTGAGTTTTTACCGTTGTACTTAGAGTATTGTAAGCCTTCTTCAAAGCCGTCGTTAATTGTTGCTACATCACCTAAGAAAACTTGAGCGCCATCTGGTAAGTGTAATAAAGGCAGATTTTCGAACTCTTTACCACGATATGCTTGGTTTTCAACACGCATTGAAATGTAGCCATTTTCAGAGCGAATTTGACCTGCAGACATATTGGCAGAAAAGCTGCGAACGGCTGTGGCAATATCACGGAAAGTTAAACCATACTCACGTAGCTTATCTGGGCTAATTTCGATGCCAATTTCGTAGTTTAAGCCACTGTAAAAGTTGACTAAGTTAATTTGTGGTAAAGCTTGTAGCTCATCTTTTATGTCGTTACCAAGTTCTTTGAGCTGGTAGTTACTCATATCGCCATACAGCGCGAGTATCATCACTTCTTGCTCAAACTTTTCGCGGCGAACAATTGGGCGTTCCATCTCAGCAGGGAAGGTATTGATTGAATCAACCTGCATCTTGATTTCATCGAGTACTTCCTGCGGGTCGTACTTCTCTTCGATTTCGATCCAAGCTTGTGAAAAACCACGGTTCGAATAGGTAATTAAACGTTTAATGCCTTCGAGGCCTTCTAAAGACTCTTCGACCTTAATGGTGATGCCTTCTTCTACCTCTTGCGGCGCAGCCCCTGGGTAGACAGCTTGAATACTGATCCAGTTACTCTCAAATTGTGGGAACATTTGCTTACGCACCGACATTGCCGTCAATAAGCCACCCACTAAAATGAAAATCATAAGTAAGTTTGCAGCAACTGGGTTGCGAGCAAACCAGGCAATAAGCCCTTTTTCTCTGTGCGTGGTCATGGCTTATTCCTCTTTTAACGCTAACTGCGTTGTTGGCACATTCAGTGTTGCGTCATCTAACTTGACCGCCATGCCTTCAGTTGGGTATTCAAGTGCCGAGGTAATCAGTTGCTCACCGTTAGCAAGGCCATTATCGGCGATCACCATGCCATTTTGTTCGCGAACGATGTTAAGTGTTTTAAAAGTAAGCGTTTCGCCATCTTGTAAAACAGCGACTTTTTTATCTTTAACTAAATGGTGCGGAACAACAATCGCGTTGTCTAACGCTCTGACTTCGATAGTGGCGTTAATGTATGAGCCAAAACGTAATGGCTGCTTTTGCTCATAAGGCGTTGCTACTTGTGCTACTAAGTAATTCATGCGGCTACGTTGGTCTACAACTCCTTCGCTACGTACGATAGTTGCTTGCCATGTTGTTTGTTTACCTGCAAATTCAGCATTAATTGATACGCTTGCACCAATTCCTTGGTTATTTAGGTATTGCAGATCTTTATCAGCAACAGGTAAACGAATTTCAGCCAGTGACGTTGAGCTCAGACTACCAAAGCTGTTACCTGGGTTTACCACACTACCTAGACTAATCAGGCGTTCGTCGATAATCGCATTGTAAGGCGCTTTAATATATGTGCGCTCAAGATTACGTTTTGCGCGTTTTACACTCGCTTGCGCAGCACGATAACTTGCAAGTTTTTCAGCAAGTTGTGGTTTACGTAAATAAAGCTCAGAAGGGATAACTTGGTTTGAGTCACCTTTGATGCGGTCCCACTCAGCTTGCGCAACTGACACCTGTGCACGTTCTATCTCAAGTGCAGAGCTTGCTTGGGCTAGTCCTGCTTCAGCTTCAATGAGTGCTGCTTCGTAATCATTTGGGTCAATACGTGCTAGAATGTCGCCTTGCTTAACAAATCCACCTTGTACGAATTGATCTGATAACGACACAACCTGACCACTTACTTGCGCAACAAGCTCAGTTTGGTTTTTAGGTTTAACGATACCGTATGATTTTACATCGAGGGTAATGGCGTCAAAGCTTAACGGTTTGATTGATACAAGCGGGCGCAGATCTTGTTCTGGTTTTTCTACTGGCGGTTGCTTCATTGAGGCAAATGCGAATGCCATTCCAAGTCCGCCGACTAATACGGCGATAGGGAGAATGATTTGTTTTTTACTAGCCACGGGATAGTCCCTCACGGTTGACGGTAATTAAAAATAAATTTGATAGGCTAAGCATACGCAATAAAGTGTTTACAAGGCGTTTGAAGATGTAACAAACCATTACACATATTACAAAGGCGCTACAAAGGTTCTATAAGAGGTACTCAATGACAGATAAAATGGCATGCAGATTAGGCTGTGGCGCCTGTTGTATTGCACCCAGTATTAGCTCACCGATCCCAGGAATGCCCAATGGGAAAGCAGCGGGAGAGCGCTGTATTCAGCTTGATGATAATAACCTATGTAAATTATTTGGTGATGAATCAAGGCCTAAGGTGTGTAGTGACTTTTCTGCCACTATTGATGTGTGCGGCACGACAAATGAGCAAGCGTTGTATTTAATTACCGAGCTTGAGCAGATGACTTAGTTTATAATATAAATACTTTTTAGCTCAATGTTTACACATACTATACTCCTAATATTTTCTTAATCCTCACCTCTTAATACTTAAGTGTTTAACTTCTAGGAAAGTTAAACACTTTATATGGTTTATTTTTTTTATTTTGCCTTTAAAGCTTTTTTGATTGATATTTGTAATTTAGGGAATGATTTTAAGGAAAGGTTATGTTTAAAATTTATTGGATAATAGTATTTATATTCATTGTTTTTTTTCATATTAATGAAACTAAAGCAAGTGAATGTGATCCTGTTAAAGTAGTAAAGAATGTAAATGTAAGAGAACAGGCAAATAAGTTTTCTACGAAAGTTGGTTATTTGGAAGTAGGGCAAAGTTACAACGTTGTAAATGAGGAAAATGGATGGATTAACTTTTGGTATGATGGACAACTAAGATGGTCTTATAAAAATGGCTACTTAGAAAATGCCGAGTTATCTTGTGTAAAAATTTATAATACTAAAACTGACGCTGTGAATGTTCGTTCTGAACCTTCTAAGTATAGTGAAAGGTTAGGGAAAGCTCCAGAGGGTTCGACATGGATACTAGTTAATGAAAATAATAGTTGGGGGGAGGTATGGTACGATAGTAAACCTGCCTTTATTCATAGTAATTATTTGGAAGAAATACCCAAAGTTACTGAAAAGATAAATATGGAAGTAACTATGGGCTATAACAATGGCTATTATGGGGACTCAATAGATGATTCAGAAAGCCTTTTTGATGATATGCTTGTTTTCATTAATGGTGATTTTGTCGGTGAAATGGTTGATACGGTTAATATCACACTCAATGTTGACCCAACTATAAAAAATACAATTTCGTTAATTGGTAAAGTATCTTCATTTGGTGAGGTGACTTTAACTGAAGAAAACTACCAAACTAATTCAGTGTATATTCCCCTTAATGAAAATCATGGCTATGCTGAGTGGGCAAATATGTCTGTCTCCAGTATTACAGAAAATACGATAGATAAAAACTTTTCGAGTTTTGATATTTCGTTCTCACATAATGAATTACCGATAGATATAGATGAAAATCCCTCCTTTATCATTGAGTTAGCCAGAGTTGACGGTAGAGAAATAAATCTAGAAAAACAACCATCTGTTGATATATCACATTATTTCCATGTTGTGGATGGCATACTTACACCTAAGTCTTTCGATGAGTTTAAATCATTTTTTAGATCAAGGACTATATTTGGCGAACTCACTTTAATGGTTTCTGCTAGAGGTAAAGAGGTGGATGTAGATTATTATGGTGAAATTAATTTCTATATGGACGCTTTTTTATTAGGTGGAAAGCTGAACCCACCACCATCTAATAGCAATGTATCTGTTGCTAATGTTGAAATCGAATTCTCTTATTTATTAAATAATAAAAAGTTAGTAAAAAAGGTCATTACTGATGAGTCAGGTTCTTTTAGTATAAAATTATCTTTTGGTAATTGGTCGTTTTCAACAGAGGCAGTGCATGATGGTAAGAAGTATTTTTCAGTAGGAACAATTACAACAGACTATGAGCATAGCAATATAGACGTTAACTTACTAACGGATGTAGATATTAGAGAAAAAGTCCCTTTTTTTACTATGCCAAACACACTATCTAGTGAAAATGATTTATTAGATTTTGAAAAAGATAAAAATTATTATGAAAGAAGTGACTTCGAACAGTCTGTTGATTTATGTGGGAGGAATTTCATTGAGCGCGGATATTTATTTAAGTGCTCTCATAGTGAGCCTCTTAAAGAAGAAAGTGAGAATGTAAAAAGTAGCAATGCATCGAATGAAAGTGAAACAATTCAAGTGAATAGCTCGGAAGAAAATTTAGTAGTTTCAGATTCATTGGAGCTATTAGTACCTCAGGGCTCAAAGAAATTAACTGTAAATCAATATTTGTATACTCAAGAATACCCTTATTATGTGAAAAAGCAAAGTGCCTACAATGATACGGTTGCTGTTTATGTTTATTCTTATTTGTCAGGGGTTTTATATGAATATATTTCTGAAGTCAACTCTATTTATAACGATTTTCCTACTTGGGATAGTCAAGGTGTGGCATTTTATAGGTATACGGTTGATGTTGAAAGTTATGCAAAATATGATAACTTTCCCGTTTCACTTTATATAGAAACAAAAAATGTAGGTGACTCAAAGAGAAATACGTACGTTGCTGCTAATTTGGCTTATGACTCACCATATATTAGAGTAAGAAATTTACAATTAAAAAGAAATAAAAAAGCTACGAAAAATTCTGAAGATACTAGTGATTTTTTTAGCATACCGAAATCTGGTGATGCTAACTATTATCACAAGTCAGTCGATATAGAGCTAGAAATACCAGAGGGATATAAGCTATCAAACTTAGATGTTATATTGGTTTTACCTGATGAAACAGAAATGCAAAGTGTCTTTTCTGGGAGTAATTTCACACAAGTTGGAGATACTGTTGAAGGATTAAAATTAACTGATTTTGTTTCCCAGCTTAGTGATACAACATTTTTTAGTGAATTTAAGTATAAATTTTTTGCAGAAGCAGAAAATGAAATAAATCCAAGTGTTATAATTCAAAGTGAAATATATTATTCAAAAATTTTTCAGCCATTATGGAAAGTTGACAGTATTACACCAAGGTTTGGTGTACGTGACGCTGGTGGAGATGGTTGGTCATCATATAATACCATCAATTGGCTACAATCATATGGAAACTTAGTACCTGAAATAAATGACATATCAGGAGAGCACGGAAGGTATATCGGCCATAAGACCCATAAAGTTGGCACTGATATTGATGCATTTTTATTTCATAATATGATAGGTGGTAGATTAGATATAAGAGGAAAAGCTCGGGCTAATTATCAATTACTAGAAAAATATGTAATTAATGCATTAAATGGAGATGCATACTCCATTGATCAAGTTAGGTTGTGGGTAACAAAATCAAGAGCCGGTTTAGAAGAATTAGCACAATTAAGTTCAGTTATTAAACTTTATTACACAAAAGGATACAGTATGCATCAGGCTGGAATTAACTTGTCATCAGGTTGGATCAACTCTGATAGAAACAGGAAAGCTAGATGCTTCTGGCAAGGTATTAGACTTAGGGCTTTCGCCTTGGTCCAATTACAAAGTTACTTATAATAATGTCCATAATGATCATTTACATATCAAACTAACTAAATAGTTGCTAAATATGAATACCTCCTACGAATAAGGGTGTAAGAGGTATTTCATTTACCACGTATAAGTAGCGCTAAGAGTATATTGCTCGCCGCGACCAGGGGTACCCGGGACTTCTTCGAAAGATTCATCCCAAATGTTGTCAGCTGCAAAGGTAACAAACACATTATCAAGCTGAGCTGGGGTGAATTTTAGCGTTAACTGCGTGAAGAAGGCTTCATCATCAGAGTTACGTAAGCGGTTACTATGTTGCTTACGCCATTCGTTATCGATACGTAGCTCAAGCACATCCATTGGTTGCCATACTGCACCCAGTGTTACACGGTGATCAGGGTAGTTAAGCGCATAAAAGCTCGCATCAATATCTGCCGCGCCATAGTCTTCTGACTTTTCTAAGTAGGTGTAGCTGGCAATCAACTCAGTGCTTTCAAACGATTTATTCGCTAAAAACTCAACGCCTAAGGTGTCTATATCAACCGGGTTGGCAAAACGAGCTGAGGTTGCATCAAAGCGATATGTCCAATCTGTCAGGTTTTTATCTTTACGGTAGAAAATAGCTGAATCTAAACGCCACGAAGACTGTTCAATCAGTAAACCTAGCTCAAGGTTATCGGTTGTTTCGCGCTCAAGGCTGTAGTTACTTCTGAATAATCCGCCCGTTTCGCTGCCGCCGATGGCGGTATAACCGGGAACTTGTGTTGCTTCTGCGTATGATGCATACCAAGTATGTTCACCGCCATTATGATTAGCTACTTTAAGGCTGGCATCGGCAATCAATGAGGTAGCTGAGCTATCATGGTTAGTATTATCAAATGCTGCACCAATACGTACAGTAAGCTCTTTGTTCGCTGTAAGGGCTGTCTTGTACTCAGGCAAGATACTTAGCTTAGTGTAATTGCGTGACGTAAAGTTGTTTTCAAGAGACGTTGATTCAATTTCATCAGCAATAAATTGCCCTGCATAATTAATAGCATAGCGGTCATTTAAACGGTGACGTCCAGAGAGTGCCAATGACTTAACCGTGGTTTCGTGAAACGCTTCAAAAATAGCTGGGTTTTCACGAGACAATACGTAATGGTCGTTATGTTTACGATAATAACCAGTTACTTCAAAGGTATTGCTCTCACCATACACTTGTTTGTGATTGAGCATGAAAAGCTTGGTTTCAAGATCTTCGGTTTCGTTAAAATTAAATGGCGTGTAAAGGTTTGGCCAACCAAAAAACTTCTCTTGGCGTCCGAACATTAAATCAGTTTGCGAGGTATCGCTTGCAATTTGAACGCGTGCTGAGGCACGTTCAAAGTCGTGGTCGCCATTATCAATTGAGCCATCACTTTTTGAGTGAGAGTATTCCCCTTCAAAACCTAATCGCAAATCAGGTTTGCTATCAAGCTTTTGGCTATGAGCAGCATGAATACTTTGCAAATTAAAGCCATTCGTACCTGTGCCAAGTGAAACACTACCGGTACTCGTGATAGGGCGCCAGCCAAATGAAACCGTACCAACCGAGCTATTCATACCATAAAGGGCATTATCAGCACCTGTAAGCACTGAAGGGCCTGTTAGCATTTGTGGTGCAATCGGAATTTCAGCAAAGTAGTGACCAGATTGCGGGTCGAATAATGTACTGCTACCAACACGAAAGCCAGTATTTTCGAAAATACCACCGCGAATGGTGACATCAGCTTGTGCTTCAGCCATGTTACGTGATTGTAAATCGACACGTGGGTCATATTCTAAGTTTGATACCGGCGCATCAAAGGTACCGACAGGCTCTTTATTTGCGGTTGCAGAAACTTCAACGGTGATTTGTTCAATATTGTTGGTGTCTTCTGCTAGCACTGAGCAAGTGACGAATAATGCGGGAAGTGTAAGCTGTACTGCGCGTACCATCTAAAACTCTCTATTATTTTGATTAACTCGTTGCAGTGACCGTTAAGAGCACACTGGAAATTGCAGGTATTGTATCTGAATCACTGAGTTATACCACTCCAACCAGATTTCAGCTGGTAACAAAAAAACCGCGCTAAGGCGCGGTTGTGCAATAAGAGCTGTGTCTATTTATTATTTAAAAAAGATGTGTGTTTCAGTTTGATTTTTTATTTTTAACCGCATCATATTTACCAAAGAAAGTAATGATGAGAGCAACAAAAATACCCATAAATCCAATGACCGAAAAAGCTAGGCTATATTCAGCTTTAATATTAAAAATATTAAGCAAACTAGTTATTAACAATAGAGAAATACCGGAAATTTTTAAAATCGTCTGTGTTTTATTTAAGCAAAACCATGCTTGACAAGAAGGGCATTGATTTTCAATGAAGAGGCTGTTTGTATTAACCTTTTTTATATCTTTAGTCGCAATTATGGTTTTACAGTTTGGGCAAGTTAATTTCATTTTATTCCTTTTTGGATCTTTTCTCTAAGACCCCTAATTCCATTTAGAGTTATTTAAGTTAAAGCATCATAGCAAACTTTGATCTTCACAAACAAAAAAGCTCACAATTTGTGAGCTTTTCAAAATTATGTAAAAGGCTTATTGCTGAGGTTTTGGTGGGAAGTTACTTAGAATGTTAGCAACAGTCTCTTTGATAACTTCAGTGCGCTTTTCAGGTGATTGGTTCTTTTGCAAACGACCTTCTTTCGCACCACGCCAAACTAATTGGTTAGAAGCACGGTCTACCACGTCTAAAATTAACGTACCCACTTCGTATTCGCGAGCAGTTGTTTGCGTGTTATAACCCATACCCCAGTAATTCCAGCGTGCACCGTAACCTACGTTGAAGGTATCTACATCAATTTTAGTATCAACAGAGGCATGGTAGTTAATCAGCACATCTGCTTGTGCTAAATCAACTAGCTTCATACCGCTTTTTTCAAGTTCAGCATTAACGGCTTCACGAACCCGTTTTTCCATTAAAGGACTAATTTGGTAGTTCGATACATTTTTAGTCAAGCTGGCATTCGGTACCCAAGAGAAGGTTTTATAATTACTAAAATCGGCTGATTTGTCGTAATCCCAATCAGGCGTTTTAGCACAGGCTGCTAAAAATAGTACAGCCGTCGCGATTAATAAGTTCTTCATATTGTTTGCTCCTTGGCAAAATTTCCACTACTTGATTGATAACATAACACAAAAAATACTCAACTGAATGATTATTTAAAAACTATGGCACATTTATAAAAAAGTACTGTAATAGTTTGTAATTAAGCAGTGTGTTCCACTTCTATCCAGTCTTTTTCATCCACCCAGTTTTGAGCACCATCTTTAACAGTACGAATAGGGACGATGTAATCACAGCTAACTTGTGGTTTAACTGAGGCAAAAATCGGCACAAAGCCAAAGCTAAGCGCGGTTTCGATAATTGCTTTTTGGTTTTGTGGGTCGATATCGGCTGCTTCATCGATATAAATTGGAATACGATACAAGTTTTGTTCTTGGTCGCTTAATAAGTAACGAATAAACAGCATGCCACAAAGTAGCTTAATGGTGATACGGGTACCGTTAGAGCCGGCTGAGTCAATTTTTTCGAAGTGCTCAGTTTCACCAGCACGGTTTACTACTTCAAAACGAATATCAAATAAGTCGGTCAGTGTTAAACCGGCTTTTTCAGAGGCAAGCTTAATCAAATGATCTTTCGCTTCGTTTACCGCAGACTCGCTATAAGGCTCTTGGCTTAATAGGTCTAGGGTATCGCCTTGCTCAAACTGATTTGAGGTACTAATAATAGTATCAATGCTATCAACTAACATCTTGCGCGGAATAACATTAATTTTGAATGCTTGAAGGTTAGAGATCCGATGCTGACTAATGCCTTTATTAAAGCTGTTCATTTCCCGGCGTAGGCGGTCTAAGTCTTCGCGCAAGCCCTTAATGGTGGCGGCTACTTCGGTTAACGCAACTGGACCTTGACGTTCAACCGCATCGCGCTCGTTATCGATGTTATGAAACGCGCTAATAAGCTTTTCGTATTTAGTAAACTCATCGTTTTCGTTATCAAATTTAGTAATACCCGCATTATAAATATGCATATAGGTGTTACGTACGTTGATATCAAAGTTACGTAGCTCTTGGCAGTCTTTGTTAAAGTGATGAATGAGGTCACTTAAGTTATCAAAATCAATACTGATTTCAATCATATATGGAGTGACTTTGCCTGAGTAAAAATCAAGCGTGTGATCGATACGTTCAGATTTAACTTGGCGTAAACGGTCAGCTTGGCGGGCAAGCAGATCTTTTTTCGATTTGATAATCGAACGACAATCGCTGATTGAGCCACTATTTTTTTGAATGTCTTGCAGGTAGTCGTCAACTTGTTCGCGTTCTGCATTTAACTGCTCTTTTAGCAGGGTTTGTGCATCGACAGATTGCTGCATCACTTCAAATTGTTCAAAACGTTTTAATGCTTCTTCTGAGGCCATTAACTCATCATACAAGGCATCTTTTTCTTTTTGCTTTTCGGCGACATTTGCGGCGACTTCGCGCTGTTGTTTAAACTCTTTCAGTGAGTTTTCAAGAGCAGCAAGTTGCGCAGTTAATTGCTCTTTATTTTCGCCAGTTTGCATTTGCACTGGGCTTAGCTTTTTAAGTTTAATCGTCGCACCTGGCAGAGTCAGTACACCGCCTTTCACGTTAGCCGATAACTGCTCTAAGAACTCCCCAAAGGCATCTTCGTCTGTGATCTCAACATCACCATTGCTGGTGGTGGCAAACGATAAGATATCTGGGTTCAGAATACGCGAAATCTCTTCAACTTCTTTCAAAGATAAATCTTCACGCATACGGGTGAATAAATTGAACTCAAGGTTCTTCAGCTGTAATTTTAAGCTCTTAATTTGCTTTTGTGTTTCGCTAATACGGTAATCAAGCGTGTGTAAGCTTTGACCTTGGGCACTGCTTAATGAATGCGATAGCGATTCATAATCTTGTTTAAGCTGCGTAAGGCTTACTTTTAGGGTGGCTTTATTAACCAATTCAAACTCAGATTTAAGCGCTCGATAGTCTAAAAACCATTGTTCAATTTGAGTTTGTTTACGTTCAATATCACGGGATTGCTGAATATACAGCTGCTGCTTTTGTTCGAACTCGTGCTTTTCGTGTTCGATATCTTCAAGGGCAATATTTAGCTCAGAGAGTTGCTCTTGTTGATAGGTTTCAAAGTCAATCAGTGCTTGGTCAATTTTTGGCGCATAGGCAGCAAGCTTACCTTTTAAAACCGTTTGGTTTTCAAGCATAGATTCAAGAGCTGCAATTGGCTCTTGCATTGACTCAAGGGCTTTTAATTCACGTTTAGCGCGATTCACTTTATCAAATGAACGTCGCCATACTTCATAAAAATCAACCCGTGAGTTTGACATATGGCGCTCAAATACACGTAGCATAAAGCGTTTAACATCACTGGCACCTAACTTATGCAAGTTAAGGATACGGCGGAAAATTTCTTTGTAAATCGCTGAGTCTTGCACGTTATTGAGGGGGATCATCTTTAAGTTGATATCGCCATCAAATGGGGTTGCGCCGCCAGTGAGTAGGGCGTTTAGCTCTTGCGCTTTTAATTCAATTGGATTGAAACCTTGCTCTTTTAAGTGATTAAAAAGCTTGGTGAATTTTACAATAGTTTTGCCTTGCGTGTAGTGTTCAAGGTTCAACTTACCTGGGTAGCAAAAAAACTGATGCGCGTAACCGGCTATTTTACCTAGGCCGGCAACACCAATCACCACAGGACCATTAGGCAGGTCAGCTTCGAGTAAAATATAGGATTGATCTGACGAAAAGTAGAATTTTCGGGTTTCGTCTAAATCGTGGCCATCCCATTCTGTTAAACGCAAATCATTAATCAGTGGAAATTGCAGGGCATTAATTACCGAGCTTTTACCGGTATTATTCGGTGCACAAATAGAGCTACTTTTATCCAGTGGGATCACGCATTTTGCATAGCCTGCGGTATTTAAAAGCGCAAGTTTGCTGAGTCCGTAAAGGCTTTGGCTTTGCATTATTCGTCATCTCCTAGGTAGGTTTCTTCGTTTACTTCCATCAATGCATCGATATAACGATAAATAGGTGCTTGCAGCATAAAGCCATTTTCTACTTCGCGAGCCAGACCTAAACGCACCATACGTAGGTAAACGTCTTTGCGTAAATCTGAGCCTGAGAAGATTTCTAATTGATCAAACAAATGCTTGTTGATTTGCACTAAGGTTTGCATTAGTTCAAGGTCGTTTACTTCGTCAAACAAGGCACGCATTGGATCTTTACCGGTATTGGCATAGTGCTCAATCAAGATGTAGATAGTCAGTGCGATGGCACGCGAAATTTTACCCATATTTGGGGTGCTTTCGTCGCTACCAAAATAGTAAAAGCCACGGCTATCGTGTTGCAGGTCATGGCCAAGGGCGTTAAATAACGCGCGATAAGCATCAATGTGTTGATCAAGCTCTTGCCACATCAGCGTGTCTTGTTCGCTAATGTGGTAGCCTGATGTGAGCTTTTTATTAATAGCTTGCAGATGCGTTAAATCATCTAAATTAATATCTGTCATGGTTATTGCTCTGTTGCTTTTTTATCGTCAGCAATCGATGAGTTAAATGGATAAAGAGAGAAGTGTTGCTGGGCAATTTTTATTTTTACTTTCTCTTGGCTTTGGCTGATTTCAAGGTCGCCATCGCTAATCAATTTTTGATACAAGAACAGCATTTCGTCAGCTTCTAAATCTGGGTAACTTTCATCTAAGAAACTAAGCAGCGGCTGAGCTTTTTTGCTGGCTTTTTTAAAGCGTTTTCTAAATTGTGTTTTAACGTCGTTGTAATCAGGAATATGTGGGCTTTGGTAGGCGGGCACATCATCATGTTCAGGTAGTTGATATTCATCGTGCTCAAAGTCAACTAAGCCTGCCATATAGGCCACAATATGACGTTGCTGACCAAGTGAAAAACGTTGCGCGTCTGAGACAAAGTTAGGCTGTACTGCACTTAACATGTTATCGACGCCATTTTTACGCACTAAACCAAGCACTTTAGCCGCTTGACGCGTAATTAGGTTGTTACGGCGTAACTCTTCACGCAGTGGCATCAACATATCGGCGCTTTTACGTAAACTTTCACGGCCAACTAAATGCATTTCTAGAATACGAGTACGTAATTGTTCAAGCATGCGTTTGTCTTGGTATGACTTACCAAGGCGGTCAATTTGCTGTATTTGCGCGCTAATTTGCGCTTCGATGGTATTAAAGCAAGCGTGGAAGTCACCTCGAATATCAACCATTTCCAGCATAGGCTCGATGTATTCATCGAACGCTTCAATTACAGCCTGATAGCGTTTTTGCAGTGATTGCACCGCGTTGTCTGCTTTTGCTTGCTCAACAATATTTAAAATTGCGTTTTCATTGTGGGCAAACAATTTCATTATTTTGCGTACCCGATCATCCATAATGCGGCTAAAGCGGCGAAGCTCGTCGTAATCTTCAATTTCACCCGCTTTAGCAAGGCGATTACCAAGGCGAGCTAAGTCATCAACGAGCACGCTAATCTCTTGAGCAAGACCTAAGTGCTCTTCTTGTAGCAAGAAAGTCGCAAAATCGGCGATCGCGCGGTTTATTTCTAACTGTGATGATTTTGCCAGTGGAATGATAATATCTTGATTCAATAAACGATTTGTTTCTTTATAAATGCGTTCGTTTGACCATGAAGGCTGCTTTTGTTTTATCGCATTTTGTACGTCTTTCAAGCTGAAATCAGCCATCTTAAAACGTTTAAATAGCAGTTCTAACACCCCCCAATGTTCAGTAAGGGTATTTAATAACTTTTTAGCTGGGATCATAAGGCTCCAGTAAATTCAGACTTTGGTGTTGGCGATTAGTAGTAAATTATGTAATTGAGAATAGTTTTATGCTTTCTATGCTGCTAGAATCCGCGCCGAAACACTCGACTTACAATTTTTACATTATTATAAAGGTTGTTCAAACACCATGGTAACCCCACTTATCCTAACCCTGATAGCGGTGGCATTTTTGCTTATCGTTATAGAGGATATTATCCATGTAAACAAGGCCAAAACGACGCTTTTTTTTGGCACTTTATGCTGGATTATCTTATTTATCTCTCCAATTCATGGGCAAAGCCCAGAAACCATACAACATCAACTGGATCACAACATATTAGAAATCGCGACTTTGTGGCTATTTTTAATGGCTGCGATGACCTTTGTAGCGTATTTAAACTCTAAAGGTTTTATCCAGAATATTGTTCATAAAATTATGCCAAATCAAATCAGTGAACGAAAGCTGATGTTTCTGATTGGTGGTTTTGCGTTTTTATTTTCATCTATTTCAGACAACATAACGGCAACTTTAATCTCGCTTGCGGTGGTGATGTCACTTAAGTTAGATCCTAAAAAATTAATAAAATATGCGACCTTAATTGTATTTAGTGTTAACTCGGGTGGGGTGTCGTTGATCACCGGTGATGTGACAACCTTGATGATTTTCTTAGACGAAAAAGTCACCATTGCTAATCTACTATTATTAATTGCCCCTGCACTGACAAGTGTTGCACTGCTCGCGGCAATGTTGTCGGTGGGTATGTCGGGTAATGTTGTGTTTGAAAAGCAAGCAGCCCGTCGTATCGAAAAGACAGATATTACCATTGCGGTTATCTTCTTCTCGACGATTATTGCCACGTTAACTTTGAGTGTGCTTTATAGTGTGCCGCCGTTATTGACCTTTTTATTTGGTTTATCTTTGATGTTTTTGGTTGCGCAATTCTTAATGCGCAAAAAAGACGTTAACAAAAAAATCATCGATTATATTCGTGAAATTGAATACGACACCTTATTGTTCTTCGTTGGTGTGCTATTGCTGGTTGGTGCATTAAAAGAAGTTGGCATGCTTGCTAAATTTACTCACTTATATGAGTTGATGGCACCGGAATATGCCAACTACTTGATGGGGCTATTATCAGCGGCGGTAGATAACGTACCTCTCACTGCAGCACTTTTAAAAGCTGATATTGTGATGAGCCCTCAGCAATGGCTGTCGTTTACTTACGCAACTGGGGTGGGTGGCTCAATGCTTATAATCGGCTCTGCGGCAGGTATTATTGCCATGAGTAAGGTTAAGGCACTGACCTTTATGAGCTATCTTAAAATGTCGGTTTATTTATTAATTGCTTATACCGTTGGTTATTACGGTTCGCACTTAGCGGGCAGTTTAATTTCATAAAACAACTTGACAGCTAGACGTCTAAACGTTAACTTTCAAAGCCTGCTTTTAACAGCAGGCTTTGTTATTTTAACCAGGTGTTAACTTAACATTCAGAAGAGGTGCGATACTTAGGTAATTAATGTGAGGTGACGAACGCCGATGACCATTAATGAGGGAAGTACTCGCCGAGAAAATTAACCGGACGTCACGGTTATTTTTCGGTTTATGGGGCTGAATCCTCAAAACTGTCACCAAACTAGGTGGAGAGCTTCTGGCATGGACTACTCTTTATTTTCAAAGCACCCCCTTGCCGAGTTCTTCTTGAATTACTGTGGATAGTTTTCCACAAAAGGAGACGACATGAATACCCAATTAGCCGCCAACACAAAATCAGATTACGTTGTTGCAAAATTTGGTGGCACCAGTGTAGCTAACTTTGATGCTATGAGCCGCTGCGCTGAAATCATTTGTGCTGATAATCAAGTACGTATAGTTGCTGTGAGTGCCAGTGCAGGCGTGACAAACCATTTAGTTGCATTGTGTAAAGCTGATTTGAGTGCGGCTGAGCGTGACGAGCACATTACTGGCGTTGTCGCCATTCAAGAAGCTATCTTGGCAGAGCTGTCACTGGATGCTGATTTAGCACATGGCTTTAATGAAACGCTTAAGGCTTTTCAAAAGCTAGCATCAGACGGGGCTCAGTCAGTAGCAGATCAAGATGAACTACTGAGCTTTGGCGAGCGTTTATCATCGTATTTATTTACTCAAGTATTACGCGGGCAAGGTCTTGATTCGGTTCGTTTTGATGTACGTAAAGTGCTAAAAACAGATAGCCAATTTGCTAAAGCTACCCCAAATGTTGCAGCAACCGCTGCGGCTGCTAAAGAGCATTTAGTGCCGCTACTTGATGACCATGTTGTGGTAACCCAAGGTTTTATTGGTAGCAATGAGCACAATCAAACGACCACTTTATGCGTGGTGGTTCAGATTATAGTGCTGCATTACTCGCTGAAGCAATTAACGCAAAAAGCGTGCATATTTGGACCGATGTAGTTGGTATTTTCAGTACTGATCCGCGTTTATGCGCTAAAGCAAGCCCAATTGCACGCTTAAGCTTTGATGAAGCGGCAGAAATGGCAACGTTTGGTGCAAAAGTACTGCACCCTGCAACCATTTTACCTGCAAGCCGTAGCCATATTAGTGTGTTTGTTGGTTCAAGCCGTGAACCACAGTTAGGTGGTACATGGATTGAAAAAGAAAAATCTCAGCAACCAGGTATTCGTGCCGTAACACAGCGTAAAAACCAAATTCTGTTAACGGTTAAAAGCCCAGAAATGCTCCTAGCGAGTGGTTTCTTAGCGCGTGTTTTCACCATTTTAAGTGAGTTTAATATTTCGGTTGATTTGGTTACTACCTCCGAGATCAGTGTTGCAATCACTTTAGATAACGCACCAAATGCATCACGCCCTGAGCTTGATCAAGCTTGTTTAGATAAGCTTTCTGAGTTTTGTCATGTGTCGGTTGAGAATAACTTAACGCTGGTGGCTTTAATTGGTTCTGAGATTCAATTACGTCAGCAAGAAATGAATTTAATGCAGGTATTGAGTGATTTTAATATTCGTTTAATTTGCCACGGTGCAAGTAAACATAACCTGTGCTTCTTAGTTGAGCAAAGCGAGTCAGATGAAGTCGTGCAGGCTATTCACAGCCGACTATTAGAAAGCCAAGTCGCGGCGTAGGTCGTTAAAATTAATAAAAGAGCACTGCCAGTCAGTGCTTTTTTGTGCCACAACACTTATATCAAAACCTTCAATAGAGTTACTACTCGCGCTGAAATTATGTTTGCTCAATTCTTCAAATACATTAGGGGCAAGTAGTTTCGCAATAGGCTGAGCACTTGCTTTGGCAAGCGCTTCTTTTAATGTCCAAATTCTAAAAAAGCACTGTGCCTGTTCATAGGGAGCATCAAAACGGCTAATTAAGTCAACCTCATCTTGATGATAAAAATGCTTTGCGAGTTTGATAAAAGGGCGAGGTTTACTGCTTTGTTCAATATCAAAACCAAATAGCTGCTGTTTTGGGTTAAGAGCAGCGCCAATTAAACCATTTGAATGTGATAAACAAGCCCACACAGGTTCTCTAACCGGGGTATGTAATTTTAGCTTGCTGTCTTTGTCATCAAACTGGCTCGATATTTCACTGAGCGCTAAATCGTCATGAGGGTAAGCATGTTGATACAAATACTTTAACGTTAGGCGAGTTGCTAAGTACTCTTGCTTGGCACTTGGCACTTTGCGTTTTTCAAGTACGCTTAATTCAAACTCACTGAGTAATTTATCAAGGGGTAAACTTGCAACATCAATACATGTTGCATCCATAAGCATGATTTTTTTGGCCGTTGTTTGGCGTTGTTGCTCGATGATAAGAGTGTTCGAAAAGTAGTGACTGCTCATGGTTTAACGCTTACACGGGGCTTGAATTTAGTTTTGTTTATTTTTACAGCAAATGCACTTTTATAGGCATGAACAAACGCAAATAGTTTACGCAGTTGACTGTAATTATGGTTTAATGAGGAAAAATAATAACAGATTTGTAGATGTATGGCACAAGTTCGTGACGGCTTTCAAAGTCGATTAGGTTTCGTTTTAGCAGCTTCTGGCGCGGCGGTAGGTTTAGGTAATATTTGGGGCTTTCCAACACAAGCGGCAAACCATGGCGGCGGTGCATTTTTACTCGTTTACTTCATTGTTATTTTCTTATTAGCGCTTCCAGCTCTTTATACTGAGCTGTACTTAGGCCACCAAGCGCAAGCAAATCCAGTAAAAGCATTATCTAACGCATGGCAAGACACTGCACCTAAAGTGGGCGCTGCAGCTGGCTATATTGGCCTCTTTGGTGCGGTTGTGATGCTGAGCTTTTATTCGATAGTTGCAGGGTGGATGCTCGCTTATGCGCTGGAGCCAGTCGCAAGCTTCTTTGGTTTTACTGAGCTAAGTAACTTTTTACACAGTGACTCCATGGCGCGCAATTTTGTGTTTACGCCACTGATGCTTATTCTTACTGCGAGTATTATTTTAAAAGGCGTTAAATCAGGTATCGAAACTTGGTCACGTCGCTTAATGCCATTATTGCTAGTGTTATTAGTGGCGTTAATTGCTTATATCGCGACCCTAGATGGTGCGATGGATGGTTTTGCTGCTTACTTAGTGCCAGATTTTAGTCAAATTCTTGATGCAAACTTAATTATTGCAGCAATGGGGCAAGCATTCTTTTCATTGTCGTTAGGTGTTGGTTGTATGATGGTTTACGGCTCATATTTAAAACCAGATGCTAACCTGCCAAAACTAACTGGAACCGTGGCACTGCTTGATACTGGTGTAGCCTTTTTAGCGGGTTTATTGATTATTCCCGCTATTTTTGTTGCTCAACATAACGGTGTAGAGGTATTTAGCGGTGGTAAATTGGTTGGTGAAGGGCAGTTAATTTTTGCGATTTTACCTGAACTGTTTAGCACAATGGACCAAGTGGGTTTACTCGTTGGCTTATTATTTTTTGTATTAATGTCGATTGCCTCAGTGACGTCAACTATTTCATCGACTGAAATTCCAGTGGCATTTTTAGTTGAGAATCACAGTATTGAGCGCAAAAAAGCGACCTTATTTGTAACCCTAATCGTGTTTATTGCCTCATCACTGATTATCTTAAACTTTGACTGGTTATTTGGTTTAGTCATTATGGTGCTTACACAGTACCAATTACCTTTAATGGGACTGTTCTATTTCATTACTGTAGGCTGGTTATGGCAGCGTGGTAATAAATTGCATCAAGTATCGAGCGGCCCTCATTATTGGTTTGCCCAGTACATTCGCTTTGTCTGTCCGTTATTAATGACGGCGGTATTTGTGAACGTGGCGTTGTTGAAATAAAAAACTAATACTCACATTTACTCAATCAGACCATCTTAAGTAAAGTCATTTAAAATAAGGATATATTATGAACGAATGGATTGTTTTAAGAGAAAAAATAGAATCAAAGTTTCCAGCTCTGATAGATGTTATTAATAATGAGTCGAATGTTGAGTCATTAAATAAAATTGCAGATTTGGTTGGAAATACTTTACCTCAATCTTTTGTATCAATATATGCAAATTGTAATGGTCAATTCCGCACTAAGGCTGGTTTCGTTTTTGGCCTTTCATTATTAAGTACAGAAAAAATTATTCATGAGTTAAATGTTTGGCGAGAGATTATTGACCAAGGATTAGAAGGGTTAAATGAGAGTTGTTCATCCCTAACACCTAGCGCTATAAAAATTGAATATGCGAATACTAAATGGTTACCTCTACTTGGAGATGGAGGAGGTAATTTTATAGGGGTGGACTTTGATCCAAATTACGACAGGAACGAAAGGTCAAATTATCAATTTTGGCCGAGACGAAGATGATAAGTGTGTTTTTGCAAAGTCACTTGATGATTTCTTAGTGCTCCTCACTGAATTACTAAATAGCCCTTCGCTTGTTGAAGAGGAAGATGGCAGTTATTCATACAACCATACACACTTCATAGATGCACTCAAAGAGTTATCTCAAAAGTAATGAAACATAATTTTATTAAAATACCATAAAATCAATAAGTTAATAAAGGATGGTTAGCTTTGCAAGTGTTTAGAAGAAAAAGGAAGAAGGTTAGCTTTAAATTGCTCAACAGCTTTTTATACAGATTGTTATTTGGTGGTATGTTTGCTTATTATTTAACTGAATTTGCAGAAAAACCATTTTTTATGCAGCTCGGCTTTATAGTTGTATGTTGCATCATTTCTATCATTGTAGATTATTGGATGATAGAGCCAAAAAATTCAGTTGAGGTGTCAATAGACGGTGAAAAGTTACTATTATTAGGTGTTAAAATAGATATTTCCGAAGTAACTGAAATTCTTTACTCACAAACTAAAAGGTTCGAACATACAGTGAGGTTTAGTTATAAAAACCTAACTTACCAAGATTTCGAGCTAGCATCTTCCGATCTAATTGAAGATTTACGATTTTACGACTTTTTGGTTGATCACCAATTACCAGTAAAAATGCTCGATAACAATGAAAGGTTAAACGAGCATTGATGAGCTTAACGGCCTGATGAGAAGTATCAAGGCCATTTCTTAAATAACTTCGTTAGTTAATGCTAAGCCTTGGCTTATTTCATTGGCACTTTGTAATGTGGTGCAGGCTATTTCGCTCAGTGCTTCTTGGGTGAAGAAGCCTTGGTGGCCTGTCACTAACACATTTGGAAAACTAATAAGGCGTGAAAAAATATCGTCTTGCATGATTTCTTCACGGTGATCTTTAAAGAATAACTCTGACTCTTGTTCGTACACATCAAGGCCTAGGTGTCCGAGCTTTTTAGACTTAAGTGCTTGAATACATGCTTGGCTATCGAGTAGCGCACCACGAGAGGTGTTAATCAGCATGACACCGTCTTTCATTTTCTCAAATGCGCTAGCATCAATTAAATGATGGGTGTGCTCGTTGAGCGGGCAGTGCAATGAGATGACATCACTTTGGGTGAGCAATGTGTCTAAATCGCACAGGGTATAAGGGCCTTCACCAGCCATAGGATCGCACACGAGTACCTTAGCTCCAAAGCCATTTAATATATTTACCAGCGCTAAACCGATTTTGCCGCAGCCTATAATCCCAATAGTTTTTTTAAACAGATTAAAACCAAGTAAACCGTTTAAATCAAAGTTGCCTTCACGTACTCGGTTAAAGGCTTTATGGGTTTTTCGGTTGAGCGTTAGCATAAGGGCAATACAATGCTCTGCTACTGCTTCGGGGCTATATGCAGGGACGCGGCAAACCTTGATGTTATGCTCTTTGGCAGCATCAAGGTCTACATTATTGAAGCCTGCACAGCGTAATAAGATTGCTTTAATGCCAACAGCCGCCATATCTGCAATGACGTGTTTGTCGACCGTATCGTTAACAAACACGCACACTGCATCAAAACCTTGGCAGAGGGGCGTGGTATTGCTGTTTAAGGATTGCTCAAAATAACTGAGCGAAACAGACTCAGCGTATTCAGTTAGATTCCTTTCAAAAAACGGTTGCTCATACTTTTGCGCACTGAATAAGGCCAGTTTCATCATTTAAATTACTCTCTATCACCATTTTGAGGGTTTCGGGTTTGGTGCGCGGGGCATATCGCGCAACGAGTTGACCTTCTGAGTTTATAAGAAATTTGGTGAAATTCCATTTAATTGCGCGGTTTTGCGCAATTCCTCGAGTATGGCACTTTAAATAATTAAATAACGGGTGGGCGTCTGGATAATTGACTAACACCTTGTTAAAAATGGGAAAGCTGACATCAAAGTGTTGCTGATAAAAGGCTTTAAGATCATTGCCATCTAGAGGTTCATTGTGGCCAAATTGATTACAGGCAAAACCGAGTACGGTAAATCCTTGCTGTTTATATTCTTGATAGAGTTTTTCAAGGCTTGCCATTTGCACTGAAAAATTACATTTGCTGGCAATATTGACGATAAGCGCTGTTTTACCTTGTAGCGATTCAAGGCTGAAGTTTTCACCAGATGCAAGCTGGGCATTGAAACGATATATACTATCCATGTTTTACCTGTGTGTTTTTAAACGGTTTAAATGAACTTTTTTTCATTCGCTTTTTAGTTATTCGGTTGAGATAATGAAATTGTTACTAATTTATCACTCAAATAGGTCAGTTTTATGTCAATGAAAGTCGCCTTCATCGGATTAGGTGTAATGGGTTATCCAATGGCGGGTCACCTTGCCAACGCAGGTCACAACGTGACAGTTTACAACCGCACAACGGCTAAAGCGCAAAAGTGGGTTTCTGAGTATCAAGGTGAATACGCTGAAACACCAAGTGAAGCAGCAAAAGGGGCTGATATCGTTTTCATGTGCGTAGGTAATGATGATGATTTACGTTCAGTTGTTTATGGCGAACAGGGTGTGCTGGCAAGCATGCATGAGGGCAGCTATTTAGTTGACCACACTACAACGTCAGCTGAAGTGGCACGTGAAGTGGCTGCTCAAGCGAAACTACAAGGCATCGCATTTTTAGATGCGCCGGTTTCTGGCGGTCAAGCTGGGGCAGAAAATGGTGTATTAACCGTGATGGTTGGTGGCGACGAAGCTGATTTTAATGTTGTTCAACCTGTTATGGCTGCTTTTAGCCGTTTTAGCCAATTATTAGGTGAAGTAGGCTCTGGTCAACTGTGTAAAATGGTAAATCAAATTTGTATTGCGGGTGTGGTACAAGGCTTGGCTGAGGGGTTACACTTTGCAAAACAAGCTGGCCTTGATGGTGAAAAAGTAATTGAAACCATCTCTAAAGGCGCTGCAGGTTCATGGCAGATGGAAAACCGCTACAAAACAATGTGGGCTGGCGAATACGAATTTGGTTTTGCTGTTGATTGGATGCGTAAAGATTTAGGCATCGCTTTGGATGAGGCAAAGGCAAACGGCGCAACTTTGCCGATGACGGCAACAGTTGATCAATATTATGCCGATGTACAAGCGTTAGGCGGCGATCGCTATGACACATCTAGTTTATTAGCGCGTATCGAAGCGTTACATAAAAAGTAATATCCATAAAAAACGCGACAATGATTGTCGCGTTTTTTATTACATGCTTTGTGCGTAATTGTACAACGCTTTTAATATATGCAGATTTTTCTCGTTATCATCATTTTCATGAGCCAGATTTTCAAGAGTGATCATGAAATCTTGGCCACTGATCGACGGGCTATCTTCACCGTGCATTAGCTTGTTTTGGCAATACTGGCGCCATTTTGCTAATTCATCTTGGCTTAGTGTATGTGGCCAGTTTCGAGCGCGATATCTAAATAACAAGGTAGCAAACTTTTTATCATCAAAATCTAGCTGCATTGTGGCTAATTGCTCAGGGCTTGCATCTCGAATAATGGCAAATTTAGCTTTATCTGCATGGCTGGTAAAACCATCATAAAGTTGATAGTCAGGGTTGGTGGTTTCGCCGTAATCACGCTGCTCGTTAAACACTTCGGTTACTTTGTCGCGAAGCTCAGTGTTGGCTTTTAAAATAGCGAGATTTTGTAAGCATTTTTCGCGGTCAATACCCAAACGGGCTGCGTTCTCAGGTAACAAGGTTTTTGCTGGTGCGAGAATAGGGCACTTATTTAAATGCACGAGTTTTAAGCCTACCGGTGCTTCGTCTTCGCCAAGGTCGCTGTGTTTTGTGTAAAGACGCGTGCGTAGCTCTTCAACAGATAAATCTAATAGCACTTGCGGATCTTCAGTTAAATTAAAGAAAATAATGGCGTTTTTATTGACTGGGTGAAAGCTCATTGGTGCAATCCAGCTGGTGCAGCCTTGGCTTGCCGGAATTCGTGACGAGGTGTGCACAAGTGGTGTCATATTAAATACATCAACTAAATCAGCCAGTGCTTTTTTAGCGCGTAAGCTAAAGAAAAATTGATACAACTTAGGTTGTTTTTCTTTTATTAATTTTGCCAACGCTATGGTTGCCGTTACATCACTTAAAGCATCGTGAGCAGCAGCGTGTTCAATGCCATTGGCAACGGTTAAGTGCTCGAGCTTAAAGCTCGGTGTACCGTCTTCTTTGAGCGGCCATTCAATACCTTCTGGGCGCAGTGCATAACAGGCACGCACTAAATCAATAATATCCCAGCGGCTATTATTGTTTTTATATTCTCGCTCGTAAGGGTCATAAAAATTACGGTATAAGCTGTAACGTGTGACTTCATCATCAAAACGGATACTGTTATAGCCCGCAACACAGGTGTTAGGTTGGCTAAATTCAGCATGGATCTTTGCCATAAACTCAGCTTCAACTAAGCCTTTTTGCATTGCAACTTGCGGGGTAATACCCGTTATTAAACACGCCTCAGGGTGCGGCAAGTAATCGGCTGCAGGCTTGCAATATTCAATTAACGGCTCACCAATAATATTCAAATCGAGATCGGTACGAATACCTGCAAATTGACTTGGGCGGTCCTTTTGCGGGCTTGCGCCAAATGTTTCGTAGTCGTGCCAATAAATTGTTGGTTGCTGTTGTTCTGGATATGCCATGCATTAAACCTTGCTAAGCGTAGGGCCGCTTTGACTTATTTTTGAATTGACAGAATTATGGCATAGAGACTTGTTAGTTTATAGAGTTAAAGGTGTTGATGCTGTTTAGTGGTCGTTTTATATACCTGTGCGGTATAAAAAATAGCCTAACGGCTAGGTTTTATGCTTATACAGGGTCTAGTCGTTAGTTTTTACCTAAATTTTTATTGTAGTGGCTCGGTATTTGCTAACGAAAGCTATCTTTAACAATGAAGGAACAAAAAAATGACTTTATCAGCTTTATTACTATCTACTTTAGCATTCGACGCAGCACCAGCTCCTAGCTTTGATACAACAAAACTTCAAGGTACTGGTGGAATCATTATTCTAAACCCGAAAAAGAAAAATCAAGAATTACAGGGAACTGGTGGGATAATCATTCTTAACCCAAAGAAAAAAGAAAATTAATATAAAGTAAAGAAAACCAGCCAAGAGCTGGTTTTTTTTATGCTATAAGATTATGATTATGAACATCTTTAGTAGGATGATTCATGCAATATTTAGTCGAATTATACAATGAGTTGCTTGTAGCAACAGCTGTTCATAAAGTGTTTTCAGTGCAGGTAATCATTGCAATAAGTTATGCAGTTGCTTTAGTCCTATCATTTTATAGAGCCCTACGAAATAGAGAGCTTTTCAGTGATTTCTTATCAATAGCCGTGGTTGTGTTTAAATATCAGCTTACATCTCTACTTATGGAAAAAGTACTTATATACGTTCAAGAAACCGGTGAAAGTGGAATTGCTCAAAATGTTTATCTGAGTGTGGCTGGGATAAACCTCTTAAGTTTATATATCCTATACAAATTACATCAGCGATTCAGCTATAAGTATGGAGAGCTGTTTTTAAGTGTATTCAAGCTCACGATCGTAGTGACAATCGCACATTTAATTGTCTGGGTTAAGTTTGTTGTCTTAAACATTCAAGAAGAACACGCCTACATACACTACATGTATAGTTTTATTGTGCTCTACATTAGTATTGTCCTTGCTGTTGTAATGTTGTTTCCAGGTCTTTTGAAAACCAAATTAAAACTATTACTTAGTCCAAGCTGGCCTTTTGGAACAAAAAGTTAACATTAATTTATGATGTTTTTCAGTCCTATAACTTCATTTATAATGCTTTTTCCTGATGTATTGCGAACCAAGTTTGGGTGTATAGTAACATTTAGTTTACCGAGGGATCGTAATGCTTGAACTAATTTACATAGCCATTGTCGTTTTAGCCATCTTGCTTGTTGCAAGTACATGGTTGATTGCGCGTAAAAATATCTTTGAAGATCAAATCAGATCTAAATCAGTTGAGGTAGTTTGGTGCACGTTACAAGCTGAGCATGAAACAGATATCAGCAAAGCAATTAAACTATTTAATAAAGCTGAACAGTTAAAGAGTGAAATTGCCACCTTAATGGGTAATTCACCGCAAGCTGCAGACTTTAAGTTAGCAGAGCCTGTTGGGCTTGATAGTAATGAAATAAAAGAGTTATCGCTTGGGGAGCTGCAGCGCTACTACGATAAACAAAATAATATATCCGATATCTACGATAAAATGTACAAAGGTAAGAATTAGTAAAAAGCCAGGTTATTTAACCTGGCTTTGTATTTTGAGCTCATTTTTTATTTGTTTTAGCTGAATATCTGCAAGCTGACTAAGGGCTTCATGAGTGTGATTATCACCTTTAATTAGCCCTGCCATAGAAAGCTTTTTTATACTCTTAATAATACCGTTACTTACTGCTTGTAGTAACGCCCCATCAAGTGTCACTGTGGTTTGTTCGCTACCATTAAGTAGTGAATCAAAGCTAACTTCAGAAGCTTTAGCCACGTTATCAATTAGTTCATAAGGCACTGCAGCAATTTCAATACTTTGCTCGCAAAAACCTGATGTTAACGATAAGTGCCTTTCTAATTCAGCATAGTTTTGCACCTTACAAAGCGTACATATGCGCTTAAAAATATCACTCACATGCTGTTGCTCGGTGCTGAGCGTTTGATTAAACATAGCATGTCCTTGCGCTGCTTTTTTGTTTATATTAAACGACTTTTCAGAAGATCTCATTAATAAAGTTAAGGTGTGACCATTTTTTAGCCCATAAATAAGGCTATTTGATGATATAAGCCAATTCCTACTAATACATTGAAAGGAAAGGTAATGCCCAAAGAACATAACATGGCTAAACCAATGTCTGCATCGGGTATGGCTGCTTTAATCGCGGCAGGGGCTGCTATGTAAGAGGCACTTGCAACTAGGCTTGCTAGTATTACCACAGAGCCTAACTCTAGTTGTAATGCAGTACCAACGCAGACCCCGATTGCACCTAATAAATTTGGTGTTATGAGAGCAAATAATGCTAATCGCCATTGATGCCATGGAATAGGGCGCAGAGTTTGTGCAGCCATTAAACCCATTTCAAGAAGGAATAGTGCCAGCACAACTTTAAAGCTGTTCGTTAATAGACTCGTTACTTGGCTCCCTTGTTGTGTGCCGTACATCATGCCAATAATTACACCACCAACTAGCAGAATGACACTTTTGTTAGTGAGTGTTTCATGCCAAAGTGCTTTTAGAGAAAGGTTTTGTCCAGAACCATTACCAAGGCGGCGATACAGTAACAATCCAACAATAATCGCAGGTAACTCAAGCATTACTAAATAAAGTGTGACTTCAGCACCTACATTAAGTGAGTTTGATTCGGCATAAGCTAAAGCAACTGCAAATGTACCTGCGCTTACTGAACCGTAATGGGCAGCAATACTTGCGCTATTAGCAACAGAGAGGTTTAGCAGTTTGTTTAAAATAGGAAACAGCATCAATGGTATTACGCCACCAAGTAGTAATACAGCGCCCATTTCTGGTAGAAGTTGCCAATGCAAATTGCCATGCAGCACCATACCTCCTTTTAAGCCAATGGTGAGCATTAACAATAGGCTAAGAGTTTCATAGGTCGCTTGCGGAATTTTTAGGTCAGAGCGAAGTAATCCGGCAGTGAGTCCTAAAACAAAAAACATTACAACAATATCAGGCACTTTGTTCTCCTCTTGGTTAAAAAGCGCCGCTATTCTAGATAAAAAATCACATAGTAAATAATAAAATAAATGATAATATCCTATAGGTTTTTATCTATGGGTTTGATTTTATGGATTTAAGGCATATTTCTTTTCGTTTACTCGAGGTATTCATGTGCGTTGTAAAAACACGCTCAATTAGTGAAACAGCAAGGCAATTACATTTAACGCAACCAACGGTTTCGCAACAAATTAAACGCTTACAAGAAACAGTTAATGAACCATTAGTGATGGTTAATCAGCAGCGAATTCATGTTACTGAAGCGGGTTTTGCATTGTTTCAAACTTGTCAGCAGGTGTTTGGTCACTTTGATGACTATCAAGATTATCTTGCTGAGCTTAGAGGTGGTGAGAGAGGGCGCTGTAAAATAGCCATGGTTAACACCGCGCAATATATCTTGCCTAAGTTACTTGGTCCGTATAGTAATTTACACCCTCATGTTGAGTTGCCACTTGAAATAGGTAACCGGGCTGAAGTGCTAGCCCGTTTTGAAAGAGGCGAAGACGATATTTATGTCTTTAGTCATCCACCTTCATTAGAACATGCAAAAGCAGGACGGTTTTTACAAAACCCATTAGTGTTTATTGCACCAACCAACCATGCGCTCGCGAGTCAGACTCAGGTCACATTACAAGACTTAGTATCTGAACGTTTTTTGCTTCGAGAGCCTGGTTCTGCCACACGAATGCTGTTTGAAAGTGAACTGCAAAGCAGAGGCTTTGTATTAAGCAACACAGTACAAATGGCAAGTAACGAAGCTATTCGGGTTGCGGTTGGTTCAGGAATGGGGCTAGGTGTTGTTTCTCGCCACGTATTGCCACCCCATGATACAAGTTTTTGTATGTTAGATGTAAAAGATGTCAATTTAGCTAGTCATTGGTATTTTGTGGTACGGACCGATCGCCATTTATCGCATGCGGCGCGTAGCTTTTTAAAATTTGCTCAGTTGAATTTAGAACAATGTTTAAATAAACAGTGGGTCACTAATGAGCTAAACCTACTCAATGAAAGCTTAAATTAAAGATTCTAACTACCGCATTTAAAATGCCATAGTTACAACTTGATTTCGGCCATTTGACTTGGCTTTGTACAAACCTTTATCGGCTTCTGCGAGCAACTCATTGACATTATTGGTGCCCGATTTATGTGTAATAATACCGACACTGATCGTAAGCTTTAGAGCTTGGTTTTGATAAAAGAAACGATCGTTGTGTATCGCTAAACGAATTCGTTCAGATAGGCTTTCGCCTTGAGTTTGATTGGTGCTAGGTAGTATGACTGCAAATTCTTCACCACCGATTCTGGCCACCAAATCGTGTTCACGTAGTTGGCTTTTAATCTTTTTTGCAACCCATTTGAGTGCTTCATCTCCTGTTTCGTGTCCATATTGGTCATTTACTTTTTTAAAGAAATCGATATCAATCATCAAAGCGCAGAGTTCAGTCAGGCTATGATTAGCTTGTTCTAAGTAGCTGTTACTAATTGTTATAAATGATCTACGGTTTAATAATCCAGTGAGTGGATCTCGATTTGCTAGATCGTTTAGTACTTGCTCTGATTCTAAAAACATCATTAATGGCCAGATCATGGCGGTTAGAGTGGTAATTATAATATGGCTTATCAGAATGACCGCGAGAATGTGAGTTAAATCAGTATCAATAATGTCTTGATAATCTGAAACTAAAAGCGAAAACTGTAAAAGCATAATCAAAGCATGAATTACAAAGCATAGTTTTAGTAAAGCAAGATGCATGATGCGCTCAACCTGTAGTTTTCTGAGGGCAAAAGCAGCGTAGCTAAAGCATATGGCGATAATGGCCGTGGTGATTATTTGGTTTAACGGGGAGTCATGCACTGGCAGCAATATCAGCATGGATAGAGTCACTACAAATGCACAGGCTTTATGATATTTTTTATCTGACTGACTGAACGCATGGATCCCTAAAATTGCAGCTAAAGGCGCTGAAATAATGAGTAAATCAGCCAAGTAATGGGTAATTAAGGGGAAGTCGATAAAAACACGCAGAGATGCGGTGATCTGCGCAAATACGAAAAGTAAACACGAACTACCCCAATATAAATAGCTTGCTTGTTGTCTCAAGAAATATAAAGACAGTAGAAACGCCCCAATAATCACATTCAATAAAATTGAAATGCTGATTATGGTGGGTAAATGCATCATGATTTTCCCTGGATAATCACTCGACTAAAATCAGGTTAATTATTATGTATTAGTTGAATCTTATCAACTAGTACATTGTAACTATAATTTCAGACTTTCTAATGCGGGCTTCAATGTTGGGTAATGGAAGCGGAAATTGTGATTAAGTAATTTATTGGGAAGCACAAATTGACCATGAAGTAGAAGATCTGACATCTCTCCCATCATCAATTTGAGAACCCAACTAGGCATACGCAACATGGCAGGACGCGAAATTACATTCGCAAGTGTTTGACTAAATTCATTATTATCAACGGGGTTTGGCGCGGTGGCATTAATTGGTCCTTGAATTTCTTGATGTGAAAGCACAAAAAGAATGAGTTGGATCATGTCGTCAATATGGATCCACGACATCCCTTGACGACCATGACCTAAAGGGCCACCAAAACCAAACTTGAAAGCTGGCAACATTTTACCTAAAGCTCCCCCTTGTTTTGCTAAAACGATGCCTGTACGCAGCAAGCAAACGCGAGTTTGATCACCGTGCGCTTTCGTTGCGGCATGCTCCCAATCACGACAAAGGACATGGCTAAATTCAGGGTAAATATCATTAAAGCTTTCATCGATTGGCTGGTTTTCTTGACGGCCATAAAAACCAATGGCACTGCCAGAAATGAATGTGTGAGGAGGGGACTCACAGCGGCTAATCGCTTTTGAGATTTGTTGGGTAAGATTAATCCGGCTATTAAGTAAAGTGCGCTTTTGCGATTCACTCCAACGTTTATTGACGATTGGCTCTCCTGCAAGATTAATGACAGCATCAATCTCTTCAAAATTGACTTCATCTAACGACTTAACTGTGTGTACCTGATGAGTCAGTATCACAGCAGCTTGTATCGGATTGCGTGTTAGCACAGTAACCTTGTGGTGATTAAGTAAGAAAGGGCACAAATGTCTACCAATGATCCTGTTCCACCTGTTAATAAAATATGCATAGTGCTACCTTAATTAAAATCTGTGTGTGTTTTTTATACATAGTGATGGGGCTTTTTGCAAATTTATACGTATAAAGCAGTAATTTAGATTAGTCTTCTAGCCGCGATTGTTGTGTATGTGATAACTATTCTTTGACTCATGCTTAGCGTGATACATTGCTTGGTCAGCGAGTTTAAGTAGATGTTGATGATTTAGGCTGTGATCAGGAGCGAGGGCTACTCCAATACTTAATGAAATATTTAATGTCAGCTGTTCGAGTACAAAAGGATTGTCAAAACGTGCTAATAAATGAGTGATCATCGCATTAACGTATCTGTATTTGGCAATATTATGTGTAATTATGACAAATTCATCTCCTCCATAACGATATACATCATCATCAGCTCTGACAGATGACGTAATTCGTTTTGCGGTTTCAATGAGAATTTGGTCACCAATTAAATGACCATACTCATCATTCAGTTTTTTGAATTTATTGATATCTATAAATATAACGGCCAGCTTACTGTCTTTAGAGCAAGTAGAAATGGCTTGCTTTAATGCAGGCTTTAGTTCTGTTCTATTCAAAACACCTGTAAGGTGATCATGACTAGCTTGAAAATTTAACTTGCTCGTTCGTTTATAAACAATGTCACTCATGCGTGCAAAACGTTTTAACACAAAGCCAATTTCATCGTTGTAATTAATCGTCAACATTTTAGGTCTTTCGCCTTTTTCTAGTTGTTCAGTGTTTTGAATTAACAACTTAAGAGGTTTAAAAAGCCTTGAATTAATATAAAAAGCACAAAAAACTAACAAGGTCACTATTAGTGGTATTTGCAAAGTAACAAACCGAGTTATGAATAGTCTGTTTCTTTGGTAGTCAGCATTTTGCTGTTCTAGCTTGGCACGTTCAATATTTTGAAACAGTAAAATATGCTTGCGGATTTGGTCCATATACTGTTTCCCCTCATTCGTCAAAACAATCGCTTTTGCTTCTTCGATTGCATATGGCGTGTTTTGCATTACAAGTGTGACAGTTAACGCTAACTCCGCTAACTTTTTGTCGACTAGCTCATCTATTACTGCAAGTGTATTTTGTTGTTCGGGGTTACTTAGCGTTAGTCTATTGATGGCTAAAAAATGTTGTTTAACTTGTTCAAGTGCCGCGTAGTAGGGTTCTAAATAGTTCAGATCCTGCGTTAATAAATAACCACGTTGCCCGGTTTCTGCGTTCGTTATTTGATTGTAGAGCTTTTCTGATTCATCGAGCACATCATGAGTATGGATCACTGCCTCAAGCTTAGCCTGACCTTGTTTATCTAATACATAGATAATGAAGGTATTGGCTACCACCACTAAAAAAATGGTAGATAGCAAAAAGATGAATTTAATTCTCAGCGACATTGAAATTGCGACAGCCTAAAATTACTAACCTTTAATGATAAAGTATTGACTGAGATTGAGTATTTTACCAGTTTGAGTTTTGATATATGGATTCAAAATTTTAGCTAATTCATTAATGTGAGATTAACAAATTGGTGCAGATTGTGTTTATTTTTGGTATTTTGGTCCCGATAATAAGTAAAAAATGTATTTAAGGAACTATTATGCATAAGGGATTAATTGCAGGTGCTGCAGTTTTTAGTATGTTCAGTGCATACTCTCTTCAAGCTGCAACAGTCGAAAGGGTAAGTCCATCTAACAAGCCTCAACTTCAAAACCTGTTGTTAATGAATCAGACTCTTCAAAAAAGCCAAATAAAAGGCTCTTATTTTGAAGAAATTACTTCTACTCACCAACACTCTAATAGTGTGTTAAGAAAAAGCTCATCAAATAAAATTCTGCAGCAGTATTACTCTGGTATTCCTATTTGGGGTCAGCAAATTCGTGTTCAAGAGAAGTCACAGCACATGAGTGGCTTTTTTGCGACCGGCATCAATGATGCGCAATTACAATTAAGAGCGAACAATCAATTTGATTTAGATACTGCAGTTAACGCAGTACTTGAAGCTGCTAAATTGTCATTAGACTTGCCATATAAGCTTATAAAATCAGAACGTTATATTTATGTTAAGGATGATAAAGCTCATTACGCATATTTAATTGAACTTGAAATTTTAAATGCCGAACATGAGTCAAAGCCTTCAGCTATCATCAGTGAAAATACTTATGAAGTGTATAAAGCGTGGAATAATATTAAGCACACACAGGCGATGGGTCCTGGGGGGAATGAGAAAAACGTGCCGTTATGAATATGGCGAAGATTATCCTGCCTTTGCAGTTTCTCAAGTAGGAGAAACATGCTTTTTAGAGAATGATAAAGTGAAAACTGTTTCGATGGAGTCAGGCAGTGAGCCATCATCTGCGTTTTCATTCCCGTGTGATCGAAATACTCACAAAGAGGTCAATGGTGCCTATTCGCCTTTAAACGATGCGCATGCATTTGGTACCTCAGTGTTTGATATGTATGAGCAATGGTACAACACGGCGCCCCTGACCTTTAAATTATTACTGCGTGTTCACCAAGGAGATGGATGGGAAAACGCCACCTGGAATGGCTCTGCGATGAGTTTTGGTGATGGTGCTGATAGCTTTTACCCACTAGTATCTTTGGATATTGTATCTCACGAGGTAAGTCATGGTGTAACAGAACAAAATTCTAATTTATTTTATTTTGACCAATCAGGCGGGATAAATGAATCTTTTTCAGACATGGCTGGTGAAACTGCTGAATACTTTGTCAGAGGCACTACAGATTGGTTGTCGGGTGCCGACATCACAAAAAATAGAACTGCATTGCGTTATTTTGAAACACCGTCAAATGATGGTATTTCAATAGACCATGCATCAGAGTTTTATTCTGGCATTGATGTCCATTACAGTAGTGGTGTATTTAACAGAGCATTTTATTTACTTGCAAATAAGCCTGAGTGGGATCCGCGAAAAGCTTTTCAAATTATGCTTTACGCAAACCAAAATTATTGGGTTAATTCAACTGACTTTATTGATGGAGCATGTGGTGCAATAAACAGCGCCATAGATTTAGGTTATGCAGCAAATGATGTTGTTGATGCATTCAATACGGTAGGCGTTGTATGTAATAACATCCAATTTATTGATAATGATAACGATGAAATGGATGACAACTGGGAGCTGTTATATTCACTCGACTCATCAGACCCTACAGATGCAGCAGGTGATCTTGATGAAGATGGATTGAGCAACCTAGAAGAATACAGATTAAATTCGCTGCCTAATAATTCTGATACAGATGACGATGGTCTAACGGACTATCAAGAACATCATGAATATCAAACGAGCTTAACTAATCCAGATTCTGATAACGACAAAATGACAGATGGTTGGGAAGTCAATTTTACGTTAGATCCACTAGACAGTGCAGATGCACAAAGTGACTTAGATCAAGATAGCTTCACTAACCTAATTGAATTTTTATTAGGTTCAGACCCAACTGATGCTGATTCTACGCCTTCAATTCCTGCAACAATCTCTTTTAACTTTAACGATAATCTTGTTCCTGAAAGTTTTAATTTTACAGATCCTTCTACGCCATGGGTAACGTCACAAATAGATGAAAGCTATAGCTTCTCTTTGGCTAATAATGATATTGACGATAGTCAAGCAACTAGTTTTGAATACAGCTTTGTAACAGACCAGACTAAGTATTTAAGTTTCATTTATAAACTTTCTACAGAAGCAGGTTTTGACCATTTGTATGTATACCTAAACGAGCAATTAATTGTTATTGATTCTGGTATTACCGATTGGCGCTCTTTCGAGCAGGTCATTCCTGTAGGCTTAAATACACTTAAATTCGCATATATTAAAGATGGTTCTGTATCATCAGGTTTAGATACTGTCTTCATTGATAACATTTATATCAGTAATGAGTTTGCCGATAATGATGGTGACTCAATACCTGACTCTTGGGAAGTTGTGCACGGCTTAGATCCTTCAAATCCAGATGATGCATTACTAGATAATGATAATGACGGTTTGAGTAATCTAAATGAGTTTTTACATCAGGGAGACCCCAATAACCTTGATACAGATGGAGACCAAATTCCAGACGGCTGGGAATATGAACATGGTCTAAATTTAACAGACTCTACTGATGCCATGCTTGATAGTGATAATGATGGATTTAGCAACTTTACCGAGTTTCAGTTACAAACTGATCCGCAGGATGCAGAGTCATTTCCAGAGCAATTGAATCTAACTAGTTCATTTGAAGATTCTAGACTACCTCTATGGTTTAACCATTCATCAGAGAACAATGCAGATTGGTACATTGATAATAGTTTTGCTACCGATGGTTCGCAAAGCATCCGCTCCGGTAAAATCTCAGATGGTCAAATGAGCTCATTCAGTGCTACAGGCGTCTTCGCTGAAGCATACCTTGTATTTGACTATAAAATAGAGTCTGAAGAATGTTGCGACTCTTTTATAATGAAAATAAATGGTTCAAACAGTGATATTGAGTGGATAGCTGGAACTAAAGAAGGGTCGGTAATTGTTAAAATCCTCGAAGGTGTTAACGTTATTGAGTTTTCATATTCAAAAGATGGATCAATATCTACTGGAGAGGATGCTGTTTGGCTAGATAATTTTAAGTTTATTACTAAAACGAGCGATGCTGATACAGATAGTGATGGGTTGCCAGATTTTTGGGAAGTTGAAAATGGGCTTAATTTAACTGATGCTAATGATGCATCTTCTGACTACGATAATGACGCATTAACAGCTCTGCAAGAGTATGGTATTGGAACAGATCCTAGGCATTCGGATAGTGATGGAGATGAACTTCCTGACGGTTACGAAGTAAATGTACTTATGACCTCACCGATTAATGCAAATGTTACTGGTGCTGATTTAGATGAAGATGGTTATACAGACGTAAAAGAGTATTATGCACAAAGCTCGCCTTCAGAATACGCTTCAACGCCTTCAGCAATTAATAACCTTTTCGAAAGCTTTGAAAGTGCAGGATTACCTAACCGCTTTACGGTGTTAGCAGCAAATAATGTTGACTGGATTTCAAGTGATACTTGGTCTTCTAACGGAGTGAATAGCCTTTCTTTCAATCCTAAGTTTGATGGCGAAAATTATACAGAAGTAAATGCAGGTTTTGCTATTGCTGGCTTGTTTGAGCAGGGTTTTATCACAATTGACTATAGAGTTAACAAATATGACCGCTTTAATGTTCAACTAAACAACGAAAACATTCACGTTCAATACAATGAGTCTCGTTTACTAATACCTGTCACTGATGGCTTCAACGTCATTAAATTTAATCTAGTTGATGCTGATTTTTACCGCTATGACCCATTCTTTATTGATAGAGTTATGTGGGTTTCAGAGGTTGACACTCGTTTAGATAGCGATAATGACGGCATTCCAGATTTCTGGGAGTATCAATTTGGCTTAAATGTCCTTGACTCATACGATGCAAGTCAAGATTTAGACAGAGATGGTTTGACTAACTTAACTGAATTTGAAATAGGGTCAAACCCAACAGCTGAAGATACTGATTCAGATGGTGTGGTTGATAGTGAGGATAGTCATCCAGATGATCCAAATTTAGGAGAAAATTTACCACCTGTTTTCTCTGATTTGACAGCTGTGACAATTGAAGGTGTCTATGAAAACACATCTATTCCTAGAAGTCTTTATCCTGAGGTTACTGATAACAATAGAGCAGCAGTTGAGGTATACCCTTTATCTAGAACGCTAGTATATGGCGAGAATCAAGTAACTTGGGTCGCTGAAGATATTGCAGGGAATAGCGCAAGAGCTGTGCAAACATTCTTTGTTACTGATACGACGGCTCCAACCATCCGAAACGATGTCGTCGCTATGAACGGCGAATTTACTGAAGAACAATTGTTTGAAACCTTGCTAGAGCAGTTTATTGTTTTTGATAGGGTATCAGGCATTAAAGAAATAACTGTCGGATCAGGGCTAGATATAGAATTTGAATCAGGGCGTTACTCTTTAGATATTACGGCAAGCGATAATGCAGGTAATACAGCCTCAGGCACAATAAACCTACATATAAATCCTCGTATTGATATTCAGCCTTATACCTATGCTTATCGAAATGCTCTGCCCGTCGTTGCGCTTAATGTAAGAGGTAAACCGTTAAATGGCTACTTGGGCTTGAATTTAACTGCTGGCAATTATAGTCACTATTTTAGTGACTACAGTATCGAAGGGATCAAGAATGTAGTATTAGGAAATACGCTTGACTCGTCAGTTGATTCAATTGAGCTTGAAGTATACGACGGCGGTTATACAGGGGAGTTTAGTAAATCTGAAATAATTCATTTAGATGAAGATGCTCCACGTACTATCAGTGCCACTTATAAACAAAATGGTAAGAAAATGGCAAGTTTGGTCAAAGGGAATAGCGCCGAACTTTATATACAAGTATATGGCTTTTCAAATTATGAAAGTTTAGAGCTAAAAGTAACATTATTATCTGGTGAACAAGTCATCAATGAAGTTGACGTGTATATGAATGAAACATCAATTTGGAGTGGCTATTATGGTATTGAAGATGCTTGGCAAGGAAACATTACCTTACAGTATGACATTTTACAAAATGGTGAGTCGGTTCTGACGAAAACTGAGACTGTTCCATTGATTAATCATGTTACCTTTGATGATGAAAGTGCGGACACCGATGGTGATAATATCCCTGATATTGTAGAGTGGATAGGTGACAGTGATGGTGATGGGATTGTTGATTTCTTAGATAATTCAGCAAACACCTCGAAAGGGGTACTCGCATCTGACTCTTATGTATATACGAACAATGTTTTCCATATCATCAGAGCAGGTGACGTTATTCGCACTCACAGTGAGCACTTCATAGAAAATATGAATGTCTCTGAAGAGATGTTGCTTGATGCCTTCACGCAGATGAGGGTTGAAAATCCTCATTTCCAATTGAAGAGTGACATGATAAACATCAATGTTGAGCTCGCTCAGCGCACAGAATCAGTAGACCTTGCTTTACCAATGCTTGAAAACGCTTTATTGAGCGATGAGCTACAAGCACGCGTACTAACGTTGAGTGGTTGGAAATCGGTAGAGATAATTGCAAGCAGCGAGTTTAGTGCTGAGTGCAGTAATTGTTCAGTGATTAGGATTGAAGATGGTAGTGAATTTGACTTAGACGGCGAGAAAAATGGTTTTGTTGAAGTTGTCGCAAAACTTGCCCAAGAAAGTCTTAATAACGCACCGACATTGTCTCTTATTATTCCTGAAACGATAGAAGAGCTGCATACTTTCGTTTTAGATGCGTCAGGCACGTCAGATAGCGACGCAGATGAGCTAACGTATCACTGGTCTATTTCAATACCAGAAGTTACTATCGAAAACCAAAATGAAAGTATAGCAATCTTAAAAGTGTCAGAGCTAATAGAGTCAAAGCAAGGGACAATTTCTTTAACTATTAACGATGGTTATGAGGAATTTGTTCATGAACAATCTGTTCTATTCGTGCATGTAAACCAATTGCCAACTATTGAACTTGCTAGTAGTTATACAGTTAATGAGAATGCAGACGGTGTAATTACCGTTTCTGCGACAGATAAGGAATCACAGTCGTTAACTTACAATTGGACACAAACGCAAGGTCTTCAAGCTGATATTCTTCAATCGAATTCGGCAACGTTAAAATTCAAATCTCCAGCTGTTTCAGAGGATTCATTGCTCAAATTCAAAGTAGCAGTTTCGGATGGGGAAGGAACTACAGAACAATCGATAGATGTTACAGTTAAAAATGTACCTACTACTAGCAATAGTGATAAAGCTGAATCTAGTAGCGGTGGCGTTTTTGTATTTCTCATTGCTTTGTTACCTTTTGTTTATAGAAGGCGACTATACAGAGATTAAAATAGCGAAAAAAGCCCCTTTTAAAGGGGCTTTTTTAATAGGAGCAAGTCATTATAAATAATTTAAATGCAGTCATAAATTATGATTACTACTGTTGTTATTTGAAATTCTTGGTATGCTTATTAAAGCAAAATAAAATTCGTGTAACTAGGGAGCTAGGTTGAACTTTCTGCGCCAATTTCACAACATCGTTTCTGATCAAAATACTGACTTCTCAGAGAAAATAACTGAGTTACTAAAATTTGGTCTAGATGTATTTAATCTTGATTTTGCGATAATCAGTCGTGTAGAAAATAATGTTTACACGGTCATACACGTAATTGCTCCAGATGATGCAATTGCTGTTGGTACTCAGTTTGAACTATCGGGTACGTATTGCACCCATACGCTCACAGCGAATAAAGCGATATCTTTTCATCAAGCCTCTAAAAGTACTATTGCAGAGCATCCTTGTTATCTGAATTTCAAACTTGAATCTTATATTGGCGCACCTATTTTTGTAGGTAATAAAGTCTTTGGTACTCTTAACTTTTCTGCACCGCAACCTTCACTGCCTTTTAATGATGATGCCCATGATTATGTTGAGCTTTTTGCGCAATGGCTTGGAAATGAGTTTGCACGAAATTCAGCATCAAAAAAATTAATAAAAAAGAAACTCTATGCTTGCTCAAGTTGAGAAAGTTGCGAAGATTGGTTCATGGGAGTTAAATCTTGCATCAAATCGCCTTTATTGGAGTAAACAAACAAAAGCAATCCATGAGGTACCAGAAGATTTTACTCCCTTACTTGATAATGCCATAGAATATTACAAAAAAGGGCCAAGTAGGGATGCCATTGAGCTTGCTGTGAAAGAAGCTATTGAAGATGGAAAACAGTGGAATATCGAAATTGAATTGATCACAGCGAAAGGTAAACCTATATGGGTATCCACTTTTGGTGAACCTGAATTCAAAAACGGAAAGTGCGTAAGATTAATAGGTACATTTCAAGATATTACTAAATCGGTATTATTGCGAGAAGAACTTAAAAAGCAAAAGGCTGACGCAGAACGCACCTTAGAAGATCGTAGTATTTTACTTGCAAAAATAAGTCATGAATTACGTACTCCGTTGAATGGTATAACTGGCATGTTGACGACTTTGCTTTATGAGAAATCTGAGCAAAAGCGTGAAGAGAAGTTGAAAGTTGCGCTTCGTAGCGCCGATATATTGCTTAATATTATTAATGAAGTTCTCGATTTTTCGAAAATTAACCATGGAGAGCTGAAACTAGAGCCATGTCATTTCTTGTTAAAGACAATTTTTGTTGACCTTGCTTCGTTATATTTACCGCTATACCAAGAAAAGAACTTAAATTTTGAAGTTGATATTGATATCAGTGATAAGTGCTGGACTTACTGTGATAACACGCGGATCACCCAAATAGTGTCTAACTTGTTAAGCAACGCATTAAAATTTACTGAGCAAGGTGATATTAAATTGCGCGCTGTCGCGCAGCAACAAGGTGATGATGTGCTTCTAAATCTGCGGGTAAGTGATAGTGGTGTCGGCATGTCAGAATCTTTTATGAAGTCACTATTCTCTCCCTTTACACAAGAAGTAAACAAAGAGCGTAAAAAAGGTGGTACAGGACTTGGTCTTGCAATAGTTAAGGAACTTATTGACTACATGGGCGGCTCTATTAAAGTTACTAGCGAATACGGCAAAGGAAGTTGTTTTGATATTCAATTAACTTTGAAAAGGGGAGTAGCTCAGACGTCTGACCTTATTACTGCCGCAAATATTGACTTTTCAACCTTGCCATTGTCGATACTTGTTGTTGATGATAATCAAATTAATCGTTTTGTTCTAAAAGCCCATTTAGAAAAGTTAGGTTTAACTGCCGATTATGCATGTGATGGTATTGATGCGATAAATAAGTGCAAACAAAATAACTACAATCTAATATTTATGGATTGTGTAATGCCTGAAATGGATGGTATTGAAGCAACTAGTATTTTAAGAGAAGAGCTAATTTGCCCGGTACATAAAACTTACATAGTTGCTTTGACAGCTAATACTTCAGCCGATGATAAGGCTGCATGTAAGCGAGCTGGTATGGACTTGTTTGTTTCTAAACCTGTTAAAAATACAGCCATAGAACAAGCTATTATTTCAGCAAAAGAGCACTTATTTATGTAATGTTTTTTCTAATTAACCTCACGAAATGGCTCCCGATCAGAGTCCAATAAAAAAAGGGTTATCAAATTGATAACCCTTTTTCGTAAGCTTAGTTTGAGATTAAACTAACTTTGCTAATATATCATTAAATGTAGAGCTTGGGCGCATCGCTTTGAATGCTAACTCATCATTTGGTTGGAAGTAACCACCAACACTCATAGCAGGACCTTGTGCATCGTTTAATTCAGCAACGATTTGGTCTTTTTGAGACTCAAGAATCAGCAGCAATTTGCGTGAACTGTGCTTTTAATTCCGCGTCATCATTTTGTGCAGCAAGTTCTTGTGCCCAGAATAACGAAAGGAAGAAGTGCGAACCACGGTTATCAATCTCTTTCACTTTACGTGAAGGTGATTTGTTTTCCGCTAGGAAAGTACCTGTCGCTTTATCAAGCGTATCAGCAAGTACTTGCGCTTTCTTATTACCAGCATTAACTGCTAAGTGCTCTAAAGAAGCTGCTAGTGCTAAGAATTCACCTAATGAATCCCAACGTAAGTGGTTTTCTTTTTCGAATTGTTGAACGTGCTTAGGCGCAGAACCACCGGCACCTGTTTCGAATAAACCACCACCATTCATAAGTGGTACGATTGAAAGCATTTTAGCACTTGTACCAAGCTCAAGGATTGGGAATAAATCAGTTAGGTAGTCACGTAGTACGTTACCAGTTACTGAAATAGTGTCTTTACCTTCTTTGATGCGCTCTAAAGAGAATTTAGTTGCTTCAACAGGTGCTAAAATGTGGATTTCAAGACCATCAGTATCGTGGTTTGGCAGATACGCGTTTACTTTTTTGATTAACTCAGCATCGTGAGCACGGTTTTCGTCTAACCAGAAAACTGCTGGCGTGCTCGTTGCGCGAGCACGGTTAACAGCAAGTTTAACCCAATCTTGAATTGGTGCATCTTTAACCTGACACATACGCCAGATATCGCCTTGCTCAACAGCATGCTCAAGTAAAGTTGTACCAGCTGTGTCTACAACACGGATTGTACCAGCTGCTGCTACTTCGAACGTTTTGTCATGTGAACCGTACTCTTCAGCTTTTTGAGCCATAAGACCAACGTTAGGTACGCTACCCATAGTAGTTGGATCGAATGCACCGTTTTCTTTACAGAAATCGATAGTTGCTTGGTAAACACCTGAGTAACAACGATCTGGAATGACAAAGCTAGTGTCTTGTAATTTACCTTCGCTATTCCACATTTGGTCGCTAGAACGGATTGCAGCAGGCATTGATGCATCGATGATCACATCACTTGGTACGTGAAGGTTCGTGATACCACGGTCAGAATCAACCATTGCAATAGCAGGGTTGTTGTCGTATACCGCTTGGATATCCGCTTCGATTTCAGCTTTTTTAGCTGCATCTAGGCTTTCGATTTTTGAGAATACATCACCAAAGCCGTTGTTTACGTCAACATCTAGCTCTTTGAAAAGAATCAGCGTGTTTTGTGAAAACGTCTTTGAAGAAAACTTTTACAGCGTGACCGAAGATGATTGGGTCAGACACTTTCATCATCGTTGCTTTCATATGTAATGAGAACAACACACCTTTGTCTTTTGCTGCTTGAATTTCTTTTGCAAGGAAAGCTTGAAGCTTAGCAGCACTCATACGCGAAGCGTCAATTACTTCACCTGCTAGTAATGGTGTGCTTGCTTTAAGAACTGTGATGTCACCATTTTCAGCAACATGCTCGATACGTACGTCAGTTGCTTGTGCAACAGTGACTGATTGCTCTGAACCGAAGAAGTCACCGTCTTCCATGCTAGCAACGTAAGACTTTGAATCTTTGCTCCATGCGCCCATTGAGTGTGGATTGTTACGCGCATATTCTTTTACTGAACCTGGAGCACGACGGTCTGAGTTACCTTCACGAAGTACAGGGTTTACAGCAGAACCTTTGATTTTGTCGTAAGTTGCTTTAACTTTCTTTTCTTCATCAGTTTTTGGCTCTGAAGGGTAGTCAGGTAGTGCGTAACCTTTTTCTTGTAACTCTTTGATTACTGCACGTAGCTGAGGGATAGAAGCACTGATATTAGGTAGTTTGATAATGTTAGCTTCAGGTGTTTTAGCCATTTCACCTAATTCTGCAAGTGCATCATCAATACGTTGATCTTCAGTTAAGTACTCAGGGAAGTTTGCAATTACACGACCCGCTAATGAAATATCGCGAGTTTCAACTTCAACACCAGCAGCGTTTGTATACGCTTGGATGATTGGTAACAATGAATACGTCGCAAGAGCTGGCGCTTCATCTGTTTTAGTATAGATAATTTTTGATGTCATCATCATTCCTAGATAGTTGGCGTAATGTTTGGTAATGACTGCTAACAGTAACCCTTAATTAGCCATATTCAACAATGCAAAAGATAGCTTTGAATTACCAAGCTTTAGGTACCTTGATAAAACAACAGCAAGCAGTCTGTTAGCTGTTGCCACTCAATACAAAGTATTAAAATAACCACAGCTGACAGACTGTAAAATTCTTATAGCTCAAATAAGCAAATCATGAAATTAGCCAAAAGCCTTACGTCAAAATGACGAAAAAGCTAAATTTAAGCAACAAGAGTGTAACAAGCTTGGCTCTAAAGGGCTAATAACAATTAATCAATTGGGGTAAACAAATGGAATTTCAAGGTAAGTGTAAGGATAAATTTTAGTGGAAGAGTAAGCGAGGAACTTAACAAGGTCGCTCGCTTGATACTCGAATAGGTTTTACCTAAGAGATTTCATCGTTAGGCGCAATATTCGTTGCGTGTAACCCTTTTGGACCTTGTTGCAATTCGAATGTTACATCTTGACCAGCTTTAAGTGTTTTATAACCGTCCATTACAATCGTTGAGTAATGAGCGAAGATATCAGTCTCGCTGCCGTCTTCTACGATGAAGCCAAAACCTTTGGCATTGTTGAACCATTTGACTTTTCCACAAGCCATACTTCTACATCCTTCTATAAGTTGACTAATTTAGTTATTCTAAACCGTGTAATTTGCTAGACTGACTAATGATTAATCAATCTATATTTGACTGTAGTTTATTTAGCCAGTCAGTCAAGTGTTTTAGACTATTTTTTAACAATTTATTTATTTTTTTATTCAAGTTTGCTTGAGTTCTAAAGACAAGACTATATTTAATTATGAGTGGCATGAAAGATTCTGGTGTTATTGAAACGGTTCGCGATAGTGAAAAGCAAAAATTGCAACCACCGCGAAAATATAAGGTCATTTTAAATAATGATGATTACACGCCTATGGACTTTGTGATAGAAGTACTAATGACGTTTTTTAATATGGATAGCGATAGAGCAACAGATGTGATGCTTCAAGTTCATCATAATGGTAAAGCGATATGCGGTGTTTACAGCGCTGATGTAGCTCATACCAAAGCTGAACAAGTTAATCGTTACGCACGAGACAACGAGCATCCACTGCTATGTAGTTGTGAGCAGGAATAAATACCAAGGTAGGGTGAACTAATTAGCCCGTCACAACGGTATATAAATATTATCTCAGTAAGGGGTTGCCAATGCTAAACAAAGACTTAGAACTAACCTTAAATGCGGCGTTTCGCGAAGCGAGAACACGTCGTCATGAATTTATGACCGTCGAGCATCTTTTACTTGCACTGCTCGATAACCCTTCTGCTGGGGAAGCGCTTAACGCCTGCGGCGTAGATATGGGCGCATTAAAAGTCGAATTATCAGATTTTATTGACGAAACAACACCGGTTATTCCTGATCTTGAGGAAGACAGAGAAACACAACCGACGTTAGGTTTTCAGCGTGTATTACAGCGCGCTGTATTTCACGTGCAGTCATCAGGCAAAAACGAAGTTACTGGCGTGAATGTGCTAGTGGCAATTTTTTCTGAACAAGAGAGCCAAGCAGTTTATTTACTTAAAAAATCAGATGTTAATCGTTTGGATATTGTTAACTTTATTTCGCATGGTATTTCTAAAACAGATGACGACATTGGCGGTGAAGATCACGATGACATTCATGAAGAAGTGCAAGAAGTGCAAGGTGAAGAGCCAACTAAGCTTGAAAACTTCACGACCAACCTGAATCAACAAACGCCATTGATGGCAATATTGACCCATTAGTGGGCCGCGACAACGAAGTTGAACGCACAGTACAAGTGTTATGTCGTCGTAAGAAAAATAACCCGCTATTGGTTGGTGAAGCAGGGGTGGGTAAAACAGCCATAGCTGAAGGCCTAGCTTATCGTATTGTAAACAAAGAAGTACCTGAAGTGATTGCCGATGCAGTGGTCTACTCACTCGACATGGGCGCGTTATTAGCGGGTACTAAATACCGTGGCGACTTCGAAAAACGTTTCAAATCGCTACTTAAAGAGTTACAGGCTAAACCAGGTTCAATTTTATTTATTGATGAAATTCATACCATCATTGGCGCCGGTGCAGCATCGGGCGGGGTAATGGATGCATCGAACCTAATCAAACCGCTACTTTCAAGTGGTAAACTGCGCTGCATGGGCTCGACTACTTATAATGAGTTCAAGAATATCTTTGAAAAAGACCGTGCGCTAGTACGTCGTTTCCAAAAAATTGATGTGCTTGAACCAAGTGTGGCTGATACCACGAAGATTCTTAACGGCTTAAAAGAGCGTTACGAAGAGCACCATGGTATTCGTTACACACAAAAAGCATTGAAAGCAGCTGCAGAACTTAGTGCTAAATACATAAATGAACGTCACTTACCAGACAAGGCTATTGATGTTATTGATGAGGCTGGTGCTAACCAACGTTTACAGCCAGTTTCTAAACGTAAGAAAACAATTGGCGTGGCTGATATCGAGCTAATTGTATCTAAGATGGCGCGTATCCCTCAGCAAAGCGTTTCGTCAAGCGATAAAGAAACACTTAAAAACCTTGATCGTAACCTGAAGATGCTAGTGTTTGGTCAAGACCAATCAATCGATGCGTTGACTTCAGCAATTCGCTTATCACGCTCAGGTCTTGCTAACGAAGATAAACCAGTGGGTTCGTTCTTATTTGCAAAGTACAACAGGAGTTGGTAAAACAGAAGTTACTAAGCAGCTTGCTAAGTGTATGGGTGTTGAGTTTATTCGTTTTGATATGTCTGAATATGTTGAACGTCATGCGGTCAGTCGTCTAATTGGTGCACCTCCTGGCTATGTAGGTTTTGAGCAAGGTGGTTTATTAACTGAAGCGGTAATTAAAAATCCGCATGCAGTTGTACTACTAGACGAAATTGAAAAAGCACATTCAGATATTTACAACATTCTACTGCAAGTAATGGATCACGGTACACTTACTGATAATAACGGTCGTAAAGCCGATTTCAGAAATGTAGTATTGGTGATGACGACGAATGCGGGTGTTCAAGAGACTGTACGTAAGTCAATTGGCTTTACCGAACAAGACCATTCTCATGATGCGATGAGTGAAATCAACAAAGTGTTTTCACCTGAGTTTAGAAACCGTTTAGATAACATCATTTGGTTTAATCACCTTGAGAAAGAGATTATCTTGCAAGTGGTTGATAAGTTCATTGTTGAGTTACAAGCGCAACTTGATAAGAAGTCGGTTAATCTTGAGCTTACATCCAAAGCAAGAGAGTGGTTGGCAGATAAAGGCTACGATAAAGCAATGGGGGCACGTCCGATGGCACGTGTTATCCAAGATGAGCTTAAAAAGCCGCTGGCAAATGCAATCTTGTTTGGTGAGCTAGCCGATGGTGGTTCGGTTAAAGTATCTGTGAAAGATAAGAAAATCCACTTTGACTTTGAAACTAGCCTAGAAACAGCTTAAGTTGTTTTTAGCTGAAAACAAAAAGCCCAGCAATTGCTGGGCTTTTTGTTTATTAAATGGAATTAAAACTAAATTAGTTTTAACACCATTTAACAAACGCTTTTAGCTCTTTGTAATAAACACACCTGCTCATTCAAAGCAGCAAAAAGCTAAATCTCTCGTTAACGCACTAACTTAGCGAGCACGGAATACGATGCGACCTTTCGATAAATCGTAAGGAGTCATTTCTACGGTTACTTTGTCGCCAGTTAAGATGCGGATGTAGTTTTTACGCATTTTACCAGAGATATGAGCCACAACAACGTGACCATTTTCTAGCTCAACTCGGAACATTGTATTTGGTAAAGTATCAAGGACCGTACCTTGCATTTCGATTACGTCTTCTTTCGCCATGTTTAGCGTAACACCTCTTTAATAGTTAAACGCTGCAGATTTTGCCGAAAATACAGCAATAAGTAAAGCTACAGGGCTCAATTTTGTAAATTAAATCGCCAACCACTCGTCGCCAATGTGCTTTTGTGCAGGCAAAAATTGGGTTTTATATTTCATTTTAGTGCATTCGTCGATTTGGTAACCTAAATAGACAAATTGTTTTGCTTGTTGTTTTGCAAATTTAATTTGTTCCATGATCATGATGCTACCGATACTGTATTGCTCATAGTCGGGATCAAAAAAGGTATAAATCGCTGATAGGGCATTGGTCATACAGTCGGTTACCGCAACGGCAACTAACTTATCGCCATCTCTTAACTCTATAAATGTAACGGGTAGCCACTGGCAAAACAAAAAGCTTTCGTACTGACTTTGGTCAGGCGGAAACATTGAACCATCTTGATGTCTTTGCGTGATGTATTTGCAATATAACGGGTAGTATTCTGCGCGTTCGTACTCACTATAACTGACCGTGAAAACCTTATTTGCTTTATTTAATTTGCGCTTTTGCGATTTTGAAGGAGTAAATTGTTGGGCTAAAACGCGCACTGAATTACAGGCATTACAAATAGGGCAATGTGGACGATAGATTTGGTCGCCACTGCGTCTAAAGCCTAATGCTAATAATTGTTCAAATTTATCAGGGCAATAACAACTCGGATCAAGTATAACAAGTAGTTGTTCCTGACGGTCGGGTAAATAACTGCAATCAAATTGCTGGCTTAAACCAAGCCTAGCGGGTAAGTGCTCAGTCATAAATATTAATCAACTCTTGTGGTTGCCACATATCTTTTTTAGGCACATAACTGTGTGCTAATTTAAGTCTAGTTAAAAATTCTCTACGTGGGATAACTTTTGCACCTAAAGTGATTAAATAAGGGTTTTCTAGTTGGCAATCAATAAAATGGGCTTGATGTTTGTTAAGCCAATTTACTAATGCCCACATCGCCAGTTTCGAACCATTACTGACTTGATGGAACATTGATTCACCACAAAAAATACCGTTTTGCATAATGCCATAGAGGCCAGCTACCAGTTCATCTTCATGCCAAATCTCAAGACTGTGTGCTAACCCCTGATGGTGCGCTTCAATATAGGCATGCATCATTTGCTCTGTGATCCAGGTACCTTCAGCATCGATACGTTGCTCACGGCAAGCATTGATAACATGGGCAAATGCGTGATTAATGGTGACACGCACAGGAAAACGCTTTAAATGCTTTTTTAAGCTACGACTGACATGAAATTCATTTAGCTCAATAACGCCGCGTATGCTAGGTGACCACCACATGATGGGCTCATAGTCACTAAACCAAGGAAAAACACCTGTGTTATAGGCATTTTTAATGCGTTCAACTGATAAATCACCGCCAATTGCTAGCGGCCATCGGGCTCATCAAGAGCGAGTTCTGGGTCTGGAAAATCAACAGTCTCGGGCGAGAGTTGGTACAGTTGCTTGATCATATCAGCTTGTCGTTGTTCTTTGTTCTGATTTTAACAAAATTTTAGCTATAAAAAAGGGGCTGTTTTACAACAGCCCCCAGTATTTAGTGCTTTAGATCAACTAATTTATAGGTTATCTAAAAAGCGTTCAGCATCAAGTGCAGCCATACAGCCAGTACCTGCTGATGTGATTGCTTGGCGATAAATGTGATCAGACACGTCACCTGCAGCAAATACACCTGGTACACTTGTTTGTGTTGCGTTACCGTTTAAACCAGATTGAACAACTAAATAGCCGTCTTTCATTTCTAGCTGACCTTCAAACATGTCAGTGTTTGGTTTATGGCCAATTGCAATGAATACACCCGCAAGATCTAAGTTTTCTGTTTCTTCAGAATCAGTTGCTTTAATTCGGATGCCAGTTACGCCCATTTCATCACCAAGTACTTCATCTAAAGTGCGATTGTAATGTAAAACAACGTTACCGTTTTCAGCTTTTTCTTTTAAACGATCAGCTAAGATCTTCTCACTGCGGAAGCTGTCACGACGGTGGATAACGTGAACTTCATCAGCAATATTTGATAAGTAAAGTGCTTCTTCAACAGCAGTGTTACCACCGCCTACAACCGCTACTTTTTGACCACGGTAGAAGAAACCATCACAGGTTGCGCAAGCAGAAACACCACGACCTTGGAAGTTAGTTTCTGATTCTAAACCTAAGTATTTAGCTGACGCGCCAGTTGCAATAATTAATGCATCACATGTATATGTGCCAGAGTCACCAGTTAAAGTGAAAGGGCGTTTTGAAACATCAACTTTATTAATGTGATCAAAAACGATTTCAGTTTCGAAACGTTCAGCATGCTCTTTCATACGGTCCATTAATGCAGGACCTGTTAAACCGTGTGCATCTCCAGGCCAGTTTTCAACTTCAGTAGTTGTCGTTAATTGACCACCTTGCTGAATACCAGTGATAAGAACAGGGTTAAGGTTAGCACGGGCTGCGTATACCGCTGCCGTGTAGCCCGCAGGGCCAGAACCTAAGATTAATAGTTTACAGTGTTTTGCGTCACTCATGGTTTTTCCTAAAAACGTTTCAATACGATGTCTATGCGCCCGATTCTAAGAAAAACAAGGCGGAAGTAAACAAAAGCCCCGATTATTTTTTTAGTCAAATTGCGAAGCTGTCAAATAATCCTTACTTAATGCAATTTAAACACCTATTTTTGTTCATAAAATAGGCTAATTACAAATTGTTCTGTGATCAAAGTACGGTAATTCATGACCAAGCAATTTTTTTTTGGTATGTTTTAGCTAATTTTGATATTAGCTCATGGTATGAGCTAACTAAACTAACAGGCAATTATGGTATTTTGGCAGGAAAAGCCCGCTTTTGGGCTGACTACAGAAGACGTACAGGTCTTAACCAATGCAAAAGAGTATCGCACTGAACTATTGCGTTTAATTGGTTCAGCGAAAAAAAGAATTTATATTACTGCTTTGTATTTGCAAGATGATGAAGCAGGACGAGAAATATTGACTGCCTTACATCAGGCATCACTTGCTAATCCTGAGTTAGAAGTAAAAGTACTCGTTGATTTTCACCGAGCTCAACGTGGTTTAATTGGTGCAGCTAAGTCTGATGGCAATGCCAGCATGTATTGTGATTTTCAAGAGCAGTATCAATCAAATGTGAAAGTACATGGTGTTCCGGTAAAAGCCAAAGAGCTTTTCGGGGTACTGCATTTAAAAGGTTTTGTGATTGACGACACATTATTATACAGCGGCGCAAGCTTAAATAATGTATATCTTCAGCAAGATGACCGTTATCGTTTAGACCGTTACTTCTTAGTTCACCAAGCTGGATTATGTAATTCGGTCATCGAATTTATAGAAACACATCTGTTAAGCTCAGTTGCCGTGCCGCGAATTGATATGCGTCCACTGATACAATTTAATGATATTAAAGTGGCGCAAAAGCAATTGATGCGTGAACTTAAATCTGCAAGTTACGAAAGCGCTGCAGAAGCCAGTGCCGGTGAGTTGGGTGTGCGTTTATTTTTAGGTTTAGGGCGAAGAAGTAATAAGCTGAACCGTTTAATTAAATCGTTATTCGATACCACTGAGCAAGAGCTCGTTCTTTATACCCCTTACTTTAACTTTCCTGCACCATTAATGCGTTCATTACGCCGTTTATTAAAGCAAGGTAAGCAGGTAACTATTGTGGTAGGGGATAAAACTGCCAATGACTTTTATCTGAAGCCAAGTGAGCCGTTTAGTAAGATTGGTGCATTACCTTATTTATACGAAACCATTTTGTATAAATTTTTAAAGTCACAAAAACGCCACATCAGTAATGGTAATTTGAATGTTTACCTTTGGAAGCACGAGAGTAACTCGTTCCACTTGAAGGGGATTTGTTCGGATAAGCGATTACACTTATTAAGTGGGCACAATTTAAATCCACGCGCATGGGGCTTAGATATCGAAAATGGTATTTTAATTGACGACCCTAAGCAGCATATCCTTGAACAAATAGAAAACGAAAAACAAGCTATATTAAAGCACTGTCGACGTTTAACAGGCCCACAAGACTTAGAAACGATGAATGACTATCCTGCGCCAGTTAAAAAGCTATTGGGCTAGGCTAAACGTGTAAAAGTTGATTTTATTATCAAACGCTTTATTTAATCGAAAAATTAAAAAAGCAGCGAAAGCTGCTTTTTTTATGTCTAGATATTTGTTTCTGGCTTATTTTTGTTGAGCATCTAAAGACTGACCATTAACTTCTTTAGAGTCGTCGCTCATCAAGTATAAATAAGTTGGCATTAAATCTTCGGGTGTTGCTAAATTATCCCTATCTTCACCAGGGTATGCAGATGCACGCATTGATGTGCGGGTAGCGCCAGGATTGATACAGTTTACGCGAATATTGGTTTTACCCACTTCACAAGCCCACGTTTGCATCATGCCCTCTACAGCAAACTTTGAGATAGCATACGCACCCCAGTGTTCGCGGCCTTGGCGACCCACCCCAGATGAAGTAAAAATAACAGATGCACTGTAAGATTTTCGAAGCAGAGGGAACATAAATTTAGTGATCATAGCTTGTGCAGTTACATTCACTTTCATGATGTTTTCAAATGTTGATACACAGAAGTGCTCAAGTGGACCTAATGAACCTAAAATACCTGCATTATTAAGTAAGCCGTCTAACTTACCGAACTGCATTTCGATGGTTGCAGCTAAGTCACGGTAGTTTTGCTTTGTGGCACCTTTTAAATCCATTGGCACAATAGCCGGTTGTGGATAGCCAGCGTTTACAATTTCATCGTAAACACATTCAAGCTTATTGGTTGTTTTTCCAAGTAAAATAACAGTGGCACCATGCTTAGCATAAGTTAGTGCGGCAACACGACCAATGCCGTCACCAGCACCTGTTATTAAAATTACTTTGTCTTTTAGCGCATTCTCTGCGGCTTTATAAGTATGCATAAACGTACCATCGATTAAGTTTTTTACTATTTTACCATAGCAAAAAGCCAAGTTATCGAATTTATTGCAAATTAAGGTGGCGAAAATTGAAACTTTACGTTAAGTTTAACTGGTCTAATGTCTCATTAATAACCTAATTACATTAAATTAACTTAGAATGAAGGTAGTAGAACCACTACTTTTAACTTTGAACACACAATAACAATAAGATTTGCGCGGAGCGAAATTATGAAAAAACTGCTACTCTCACTAGCCATTGCGTCAGCCATTACTGGCTGTGGTGGAGGAGAAACATTAGAAGATGTAAAAAATGATAATCCTCCTGTTCTCCCAACCGCGACAGTAAAATTTGACCCAGCGAATAGTGTTATCTCAGTGCCGAATGATTTACTTATGAGTGGTACGCTTGATGGTACTTTAAATATGCCGGGTGAATTAGACGACGACAATGTTAGTGTTGACCGTGCGGCCTATGCTGATCCACAACTTGCACTTGGTGCGCTTGATGGTTGGTCTACGCAAACTCCGTTTAAAATTGACTTAACTTTTCCTTCGGGTATCTCTCTTGATATGACATCTGCTGCTTCACCAGGCGCTGTGCGTATTTTTGAAGTTGTTATGGGTGCAAGCCAAACAGACGAAACCTGTTCACAAGTACCAGCTGGTATCGCTTGTAAATTAGTGTCTGAACTGACTTTCGGTGTTGACTTTATCACACAAGGTTCTGGTGATGCGGTTGCTGTGATCCCACTTAAGCCATTTAAAGCTGGCAGCACTTACATTAATGTTTTGACAACGTCATTAATGGACTCAGAAGGGCGCTCAATTGAGCCTTCTTCAACTTATGCACTCGTGAGCGAGGAAGCAACACTTATTACCGACTCACAAAAGTCACTTCAAGCGGTTATCAATAGCTATGAAAACGCAGTGACATCAGGTGGTGCAATCACAAAAGATGAAATCATTTACTCAGCAGCGATGACAATGCAATCAGCAGGTCAAGTGCTTGGAACAGTTAAGCAGCTTCTTGCTGCAAGTTTAACCCAAGATGCACTACCGACGCCTATGGTGCAAATTCCTGATCAACCCGTTATTACCGTTGAGCAAGTATTTGCATCACAAGGTATTACTGGTGTGTCACCTGTGTTTGGTGGTGTGCAGTATCAAAAAGGTAGCGTAATGTTACCTATGTATTTAGCTACACCAACAGGCACAACGGTTGATGATTTATCTGCGACTTACTGGCAAGGTTTATGTGATAGCGGTGTTGCGGTACTTGGATATGCAGCCGCAGCGGGTGATTCATTCCCAACAGACCCTATTAGCGAAACTGATGGCCTGTGTATGGCGTTAAGTGAAGGCAAGTTACGTGATTTAGGTTTAGACCAAACTAAACACTTAACTAAGTACAACACAATTCCAAAAACACAAAGTATTGCTAATGTGCCAGTACAAATTACTAAACCAATTTTACCTGTAATTAATGCAGTGCGAGCTCAGCTCGGCTTAGACGCATTGAGCATGCCTGAGACAGGCTGGCCAGTTGTTATCCTTCAGCACGGCATTACTTCTAAAAAAGAAGATATGTTAGCCATTACTGCACAATTAACACTGCAAGGCTTTGCAACAGCTGCAATCGATCATCCTATGCATGGTGAGCGTGGTGTAGATGTAGATGGCGACGGTACTGACGACTTTAATGCCTCTACTGGTTCTGTATTAAGCTATATGAACTTACAGTCATTATTAGTAGCCCGTGATAGCTTACGTCAATCAGTTGCTGATTTACTTGGTTTACGTTTGGGTCTTAACTTTACCGGTGCTGCTGATTTAAATGCGCAAGATGTATCATTCTTAGGTCATTCATTAGGCTCGGTAGTTGCCCCAGCATTTGTTGCTGTTACTAATGCACCGCTAGCTGACCAAGTTGATCCAATGTTCAACGTTAAAAGCGTAGCACTTGCCAGTGGCGGCGGTGGTATCGCAAGTTTCTTAATTGAGTCAAATACATTTGGCCCATTTGTTCAAGGCTCTGTATTACTTGCAGCCGGTACAGCTGAATCTGCTGAGTTTGGTGCTTATGCTCAAAATGAAGCGTTATCAAATTGTGGCGTGCTATTACCAGACCAAACTAAATTTGTCACATGTGCTTATAAAGAGTACGTTGGTTCACTAACAGTGGCAGGCGAAACAGAAAAGCTAGCAAACATTCAAAGTGTGGTTACTCAATTTGCTTTTGCTGCACAAACAGCACTTGATAGTGGCGACCCGTCAAATTATGCAGCCTCTGTTGCAGCGCTTGGCACGCCAGTGTACATGAGTGTAGTGGTTGGCGATGGTGCTAACAACAATGCTGATATGGTTATTCCACCAATGGTGGCGAGCAACCCAATTGCTGGTAGCTTACCTCTTGCTAACCTAATGGGCTTATCAACTATTGCAGAAACTCAAGGCCCGACTGCTGATGCAATGAGCTATGTGGTTAAATTCACGAAAGGCCATCACAGCTCTGTATTATCACCTGCAGCGACAGAAGATTCAGGTGCTACTGCTGAAGAAAGTGCAGCAGCAACAACAGAAATGCAATTACAAATCGCGACTTTCTTAGCAAGTCGTGGGCAGTATCTTCAAGTTACAAACACAGAAGTTGTTACTGAATAATTAAATGCTATTAATTACGTAATAACCAATTAAGTAAAAAGCCACATCATGTGGCTTTTTTTTGCTTTAAAGCGTGGTAAATTGTGCCGAAGTATTAATAAATGGAGAGTTTGATTGGAATTTTTATATGAATACGGGTTGTTTTTTGCAAAGACCCTGACATTTGTCATCGCAATTGCAGTGATTGTTGCCATTATCATGGGCGCAGCAGTGAAACCAAAAGCGAAGAAAGGGGAGATAACAATTGATGATTTAAGTGAGCAACTTGATGATCTAAAACAAAGCTTTATCGAAAATACCCTTTCTAAAAAAGAGCTTAAGGCTCATCAAAAACAGCAAAAAACTGAGGCTAAAAAACAGCAAAACGACGAGCCTAAATCGCGTTTATATGTTATTGATTTCAATGGCAGTGTTGATGCCCATGAAGTCGAAAGTCTTCGCGAAGAAATTACCGCTATTTTAACCATTGCTGACAAAGAAAAAGACCGCGTACTGGTTCGCCTTGAAAGTGGTGGTGGTGTGGTGCACGGCTATGGCCTTGCTGCCTCTCAACTGCAACGCTTACGTAATGCTGGCATTCATTTAACGGTAGCTATTGATAAAGTAGCAGCAAGTGGCGGCTATATGATGGCCTGTGTGGCCAATGAGATTGTTGCAGCACCTTTTGCCATTGTTGGCTCGATAGGTGTTATTGCGCAAATTCCTAACTTTAATAAAATCTTGAAAAAGAATGATGTTGATTTTGAGCAAATCACCGCAGGTGAATACAAGCGTACGCTAACTATCTTTGGTGAAAATACCGATAAAGGTCGTGAAAAATTCAAAGAAGAAATTGAACAAACCCACGGTTTATTTAAAACCTTTGTGAGTGAGCAGCGTCCATCTCTAGATATTGATACTGTTGCAACCGGTGAACATTGGTTTGCTACTCAAGCGTTCGATAAAGGTTTAGTTGATAAGATTGATACAAGTGATGATATCTTATTGAGCCAAGCTAAAGAACGTCAAATCTTTAAAGTAAAATACCGTGTTAAGAAGAATTTAAGCGATAAGCTCGCCGTCGGATTAAGTTCAGGGGTAAGTAAAGCGGGAGTGACTTTAATGTCTCGTTTAAAAGGCTTAAACCCTTAAATTTAAAAACATGAAAGTAGTATAAAAAACCCGCTTATTATTTAGCGGGTTTTTTTATGAGTTAATTAGTGTGAAATTAATTAATAGATTTATGGTAATCTTCTAAATCTTTAGCGGCATTTGGGTCGTTAAATACGTCCTCATCAAACTCACCTTCAGATTTTGCAACCACACAGGTCACCATGCAGTCACCGGTCACGTTAACAGCGGTTCGCGTCATATCAAGTAAGCGGTCGACACCAATGATGATAGCAATACCTTCTACAGGCAATCCAACTTGATTTAATACCATAGCTAACATAATAAGGCCTACACCCGGAACACCAGCAGTACCTACAGAAGCAAGGGTTGCGGTTAAAATAACCATCAGATAATCAGAAATCGTTAAATCTACTGCAAAAACTTGCGAAATAAAAACAGTCGCAACGCCTTGCATAATCGCCGTACCATCCATGTTGATGGTTGCGCCAAGGGGCACGGTAAAAGAAGCAACAGAGTTATGAGCACCTAACTTTTTATTTGCTGTTTCAAGGGTAATAGGCATAGTTGCGCTTGAGCTTGATGTACTAAATGCAAATAAACAGGCATTTTTCATTTTCTTTAGAAATGTAATAGGGTTTAGACCTGTAAACAGCTTAAGTAACAGGCTGTAATTCACAAAACCGTGAAATAATAAAGCAAAAACAACGACACCAAAATATAAGGCCAAGCTAGTGATAAGCTTTAAGTCAATGGTTGTAAATAATTTTGCCATTAAGAAAAATACACCATACGGTGCAATATTCATAAGCAGTGTTACAAGCTTTAAAATTACGGTATTTAAATCTTCAAAAACACTGGCCACTCGTTTACCTGCTTTTCCACTGAGTGCCATCGCAACACCAAATAACAAGGCAAAAACGATAACTTGGAGCATGTTGCCACTTGCCATTGCATCAATAGGGTTTGTTGGGAACATACCAATAATGACTTGCGCAAGGGTGGGAGCTTCTTTCGCACTATAGTTAGCATCTGAAGGTAAATTGATTCCCTCACCTGGATTCACTAATAACGCCAAGGTGATAGCAACAGTAATGGCGATTGCCGTTGTCGCTAAATAAAGCAAAATAGACTTACCACCTAGTCGACCTAACTTTTTTGGGTCGCTCAAGCTACAAGTTCCACAAACAAGTGATACAAATACTAAAGGCACCACAAGCATTTTTAAGCTTGCAATGAATATTTGCCCGCCAACATGGAAAATACCATCAACAAAAAAAGCTTTAATAGGTAAAGAGAATAACCCTAATGGAATAAGGAAATCGTCTTCACCCGCTAAAATGGCTTGAAAGATAAAACCAACAACTACACCAAGTACCATACCAACCATGATACGAGATGTAAGGCTTAAAGACCGTACTTTTGACATACACCTAATCTATCTTGTTATAAATTTTGTCATAGACTACCAGCATAAGGATTTTTATACAGAAAAATTCGATAAATAATTAAATTAATTCGTTAAGAAATGAATAAAAAAATGATTATTTTCGGACTGATTTTAGGTTAATATTAGGTAAATAATAAAACAAAGTTTGAAATAGCTAACTAGGGAGAGGTCAATGCCTTTATTTCGATGGCTAAGTGTAATAGTTTTCAGCTCATTATTAGCTGCATGTGGTGGCGGTGGCTCACTGGAAAGTGATGGTGGTTCGCTTGATGGTGGGGATGATTCAACAGCTGAAGCTAGTTATGAAATTGCAGTACAAGGTTTTTCGCTGTCATCTGGTGAACAAGATAATCAGGTAACAGCTGACTCTCCGTTAACAATATCTGCTACATTAACAAATAATGATGAAGCTGTTGCTGGGGTTGTGATTAACTTTAGCTTAAACGGCGATATTGGTCTTTTAGATCCAGTATCTGGAACTGATCTAACAGATAGCAATGGTGTTGCTTCTATTAAACTTACGGCAGGTGATACTGCTGGCGCTGGTATAGTAACTGCTACCTACGCTCTTGATGGAGATACCTACAGCGACACATTTGGTTTCACATCGGATGGTTCAGAATCAGATGATTCAAGTGTGAGCGGCAGCGTCACATTAAACCTCACTATTACAGACACTTCTGGAGCACCGTTTACTGTTGATAACCCTGTAAGCAAAGATAATAAAGGTACAGTCACAGCAACTTTGCTTGATGAAGAGACGCCCCTTGCAGGTCAACTTATTTCATTCAGCACTAATTTTACAGGTAAAATTACGCCTGTTTTAGGAACCGCTCTAACAGATTCAAATGGTGAAGCTTCTGTAACACTGAGCAGTGGTGATGCGAAAGGGGCAGGTCAAGTTGTAGCAACCTATACAGATGAAAGCGGTAATGCAGTCACTAAAATTGCTGGCTTTATTTCTAATGGTGATGAAGCCCCTGATGATGCTATACAGTATTCGGTTACAGCTTCTCTTTTAACTGGTTGTGTCCCTTCTTGGGATGACAATAGAAGTAACGTAAAACTAGACCCGACCTCAATAGCATCAGGCTGTAGCATAACTAACTCGGTATCGAGTGCTGAACTTGCTGATTTATTTATTGAAGTAACAAATCAGCAAAGTGGTGACGCTGTTGCTAATGCACTAGTCGAAGTAACAACTGATCTAGGGACTGTCCTTCCATCATCAGGTCGAGCGTTGACTGATAGCTTTGGTGTTGCACTATTGAAAATCCAACCAGGTAACACTGGCGGTGCAGGAACAATTACAGTATCTGCTTTAGATGAACAAATTAGCACTAACTTTGCAGTAGGTATCGCAGATTTAATTCTAGAAGTGGACAACGGCCTAAATGTTGACTCAAATGGTGATGTAATTCCTCTTAAAGCTGGAGGAAGTACAATTATTGAGGTCACTTTAAAGGACGAAGAAGGGAATTTATATACCACACCAACAGATGTAGAATTTAGTTCAACATGTGTTGATAACAATAATTCAAGTATTGATGCCTCTGTAAAATCATCAAGCGGTATAGCTAGTTCTACCTATAGAGCCAATGGTTGCGGAATTGATGATGTTGTTAATATTACAGTCGAAACGGGCGGAAAGAACTTTACTGCTTCAACGATCATCCCTGTTGAAGTTTCAGCAGTACAATCAATTCAGTTTATCGACGTCTCAGAACCGGTAATTGCTCTTCCTCCAGGTGAAGGTGGCTTACCGACACAGTCTGTCGTTCGCTTTAGATTATTAGATGCCGACGGCATTGTATCGCCACAGCAGCGAATTGACTTTAAGTTAACAGACTCAACTGGTTTAGCTGGTTTGACTCAACGTACAGCGAATACAGACAATGATGGTGTTGTGCAAACTACGGTCACTTCAGGTATTGTGCCTGGTCCTCTTGTAGTTAAGGCTTGTTTTGTTTCAAAAACAGATGTTGCTGCATTACCAGAAGGTGATGATTTATCATGTTGGACAGATGAGGTGCAGTTGTGTGCAGATGAACCAACAAATGACATTTGTCCTGAAGGAACGCTTCACCTCGTACCACTAGCAGAGCAAATCAATGCAGTATCATCGCAACTTGCATTATATTCAGGCATTACGGATCAAAATAGTTTCGATTTAAGCCCTCAAGTTTTTAACCCTAATGCACTGAATTACAATGGAATTACTAATAGTCTTACGGTTTATTTTGGTGACCAATTTAATCAATTTAATAGTAATGGTGTCGAATCAACAGTTTTGACAGAATCAGGCGTTGTAGGTCCACAAAGTAATGAAGCGGTGTGTCGTACTACTGACGCGTCATGTGTAGTAACGTGGCGTTCACAAGGTGAGCGACCGTTCTATGATTACAAGTGGGGTAATAGAATTGGTGAAATCGATGGTAACTCTGCAACTACCGAAGGTATAAACCCTAAGACGGGTGATGTTAACTGCGATCCTTATTTTGAAACTGCAGCGCCTTGTATCGGGACATTAGTTCGCGCTAAAAACGATCCTAATGGTGTTATCCGAGGCGGAAGAACAAGTATTATTGCTGTTGCAAAAGGTCAAGAAAGCTTTGTCGATGAAGAGTCATCAGATGGAATAACTAGGCGCAATGGTTTATTTGATATTGGCGAATATTACACATTGTATGACTTACCAGAAGCGTTTAATGATCATAATGAAAATAGCACTTTTGACAAGGCGAACTGCAGTGATGCAGATAGTGATAGTTACGATCCGAACACAGATCAATGTTCTGAATTAAACTCGCGTGGTGGTCATAACGAAACATGGCGTGATCTTAATAATAATGGAATTTATGACGGTGCAGATGGTTTGTATAATGGCTTATTGTGTAGTGAAGCTGCCTTTAATGCAGGCCAGTGTACCCGTGATTTAATTGAAGTTCGTAAGCAAATTGAAGTTGTCATGTCTGGTGATGATCCATATGTTCGCTTTGCTGTATTAAAATCCAATGAAGTAGTATCTGCTCCATATGAGGTTTTAGTGCCTGCTGATTGTTCGAGCACAATAGCTGGTGTATTTGAGGTATCTGATAATGCGTTGTGGTGCGATGTCGCCTCTATTGATTTATCTGAAGTATCTCGTGCTAACCCAGACTATGATGCAACAGACCCCAATGAAACAGATCCTGAGACCTTAGAAGTGGGTTTATCTAGTATCAATGTACGTATTTTTTACAGTGATGAGTTTGGTAATCCACTTCCTGCTGGAACTGAAGTGTCGCTAACAGCCGATAATGGAGATTTTTCTATTATTGAGCATGAGGAAACGATTCCGAGCACAAATCGTGACTCAACAATGTATTCTGATGTTCGAATTGCTAGGGAGTCTGATGGTAACCAAGATCAAGATGGTGTACTAACTATAACTTTCCAATTTGAAAATCAGCTTGGCGGAACTAAAACGGTGAGCCGCTCGATTTCAATAATCGATGATAAATAAAGTTAAATCTTAAAAAATGCCAACCAGAAGGTTGGCATTTTTGTTGCTGTTCTATATATTCCCCTTGAAATTACCTTAAAACACCACATTGACTAAATTAGCAACAAAAATTGTTTAATTATTCAGTCAATGAAGAAAAGTTTCTATTAAAAGCTTGTAACAATTGGTGTTTGTAGATATACCTATAAATATTCGTGCTCCAATGATAAAAATCATACTTATTTGTTTAATGTGATTGATATACATTTATAAGGGCAAAAAACTTTTAAAATACTCGGTCAGAAATAGGCAACTATGGGCAAATCACTTGTAATTGTAGAGTCTCCTGCAAAGGCAAAAACAATTAATAAATACTTAGGTAACGATTTCATCGTAAAGTCCAGTGTTGGGCATGTGCGTGATCTACCAACTTCAGGTTCAGGCAAAACAAAAACTGCAGCGACGAAAACCCCTGCTGAAGTTCGAAAAATGTCGCCAGAAGAAAAAGCTGCCTATAAAAAGCAACGCGACTATAAAAATTTAGTTGCTCGTATGGGTATTGACCCTGAAAAAGGCTGGGAGCCACATTACGAAGTCTTACCGGGCAAAGAGAAAGTTGTTCAAGAATTAAAGAAACTTGCTGAAAACGCCGATAAAATCTATCTCGCAACCGATTTGGATAGAGAAGGGGAAGCGATTGCATGGCACCTCGAACAAATTATTGGTGGCGAGCCTGAAAAATATAAGCGAGTTGTTTTTAACGAAATTACTAAAAATGCAATTCAACAGGCATTTGAAACACCCGGTGAACTAAACACTGACATGGTTTATGCGCAACAAGCGCGTCGTTTTCTTGACCGCGTCGTGGGTTTTATGGTGTCGCCATTACTGTGGGCTAAAGTAGCACGTGGCTTATCAGCCGGTCGTGTGCAATCTGTTGCAGTACGTTTACTTGTTGAACGTGAACGCGAAATCAAAGCATTTATTCCTGAAGAGTTTTGGGATATCCACGCTGATGTTAAAAATACAGAAGCTGCTTTACGCTTAGAAGTTACTAAACACGCTGACAAGCCTTTTAAGCCAGTTAATGAAGAGCAGGCGATGTCTGCTGTTAGTGAACTCGAAAAAGCTGACTACAAAGTCATTAGCGTTGAAGAAAAGCCTAGCAAGAGTAAACCGAGCGCACCTTTTATTACTTCAACCATGCAACAGGCTGCCAGTACGCGCTTAGGTTATGGTGTTAAGAAAACCATGATGCTTGCTCAACGCTTATATGAAGCGGGTCACATTACCTATATGCGTACCGACTCAACTAACTTATCGAAAGATGCAGTTGAAATGTGTCGTGATTACGTGACAGAGCAATTTGGTGAAAAATATTTACCGAAAGCACCGATTAGTTATAGCTCTAAAGGCAATGCACAAGAGGCACACGAAGCGATCCGTCCTTCTAGTGTTACCGTACTATCTGGTCATTTAGACGGTGTTGAAGCAGATGCTAAAAAACTTTACGAATTAATTTGGCGCCAATTTGTTGCCTGCCAGATGGTTCCTGCTGAATACGATCTAACCACTTTAACAGTTGGCGCAGATGATTATCAGTTAAAAGCTAAAGGTCGCGTTCTTCGCTTTGATGGTTGGACAAAAGTCCAACCGGCTGTTCGTAAAAAGAATGAAGAAGATCAATCACTGCCAGCAGTTAAAGAAGGTGATGTTTTAACGCTTGTTGAGCTAGATCCTAAACAACATTTTACAAAGCCACCTGCACGCTTTAGTGAAGCGAGCCTAGTTAAAGAATTAGAAAAGCGTGGCATTGGTCGCCCATCTACGTATGCATCTATCATCTCTACGATTCAAGATCGTGGTTATGTGCGTGTTGAAAATCGCCGCTTCTTCGCTGAAAAAATGGGCGAGATAGTTACAGACCGCTTAGTTGAGAACTTCGAAGATCTGATGAACTTTGACTTTACCGCTAAGATGGAAGGCCGTCTCGATGACATCGCAGAGGGCGAACGTGTTTGGACACAAGTACTTGATAGATTTTACGCAGACTTTTCAACACAGCTTGAAATTGCCTCAGGTGACGAAGAGCAGGGTGGCATGCGTCAAAACCAAATGGTTGAGACTGATATTGATTGCCCTACGTGTGGTCGTAAGATGGGGATTCGTACTGCATCAACGGGTGTATTTTTAGGTTGTACTGGTTACAACTTGCCACCTAAAGAGCGCTGTACTACAACCATGAATTTGGTATCAGGCGATGAAGCTATTGCTGCGGATGTCGAAGACGTAGAAACTGAATCTCTAATGCAAATGAAGCGTTGCCCAATTTGTGAAACGGCAATGGATTCATACTTAATTGACGAAACACGTAAGTTACATGTGTGTGGTAACAACCCGGCATGTAAGGGTTATATCGTTGAGCAAGGCACCTTTAAAATTAAAGGCTACGACAATCCCTATTATCGAATGTGATAAATGTGGCTCAGACATGCAGTTAAAATCTGGTCGTTTTGGTAAGTACTTCGGTTGTAGTAATGAAGAGTGTAAAAATACACGTAAGTTACTCAAAAATGGTGAAGCTGCGCCACCAAAAGAAGATCCAGTTCACTTACCTGAACTTGAATGTGAAAAGTCAGAAGCTTATTTTGTACTGCGTGATGGTGCGTCAGGTATTTTCTTAGCGGCTAATACTTTCCCTAAATCACGTGAAACGCGTGCGCCTAAAGTGGAAGAATTAAAGCGTTTTAGAGATCGTATTTCTGAAAAGTTTTATTACCTTGCTGACGCACCTACACAAGATCCTGATGGAAATCCTTCAGTCGTTCGCTACAGCCGCAAAAATAAAGAGCAGTATGTAATGAGTGAAGTAGATGGCAAAGCCACAGGTTGGACCGCCCACTACCAAAATGGTAAATGGGTAGAAGAAAGTAAAAAGAAAGCGCCTGCTAAGAAAAAAACAGCAGCCAAAAAATAAATCGCCAGATTAAATAATAGAAGTCGCGGCGTAATGTCGCGCAAACTTATTGTTAATTTGAGATGCAAATAAAAAACCGGAACGCACATCATTGTGTCATTCCGGTTTTTCATATTCTAAGTAGACGTAAAATTAGATTTGTACGTCTTTTACTTTTTTATAGCCTTCAGCTTCAAGCTCATCGTTTACACATTTTAATACGTATGGCTTTAATTCTTCGTTGCTGATGTCATCATCTTTTGCCCAGTTTAAACACATTTCAGTGTATTCTTTAATCATTTCAGCTGATGCTTCAGGTGCTTCGTTAGCGATTGCATTCGTTGCTGACACGCTTAAAACAGGTGCCAAAATTAGTGCTAGCAATGCTTTTTTCATTTAATTATTCCTAATCAAAAAATTAATTATCACTGGCTAAATGCACAGTAATGGTGCGCAATGTGTATGTCACTTTGCTTGAGTGAATTTATAAACTAAATTTCAAAAAAAGATAACGAAATTTTTTTATCGTAAAGATAAGCAAAAAATAACCACTATTTTGCCTCTAATGCTGGTAATCGTAAGGTCAAAACACGTATTATCGCGCTAATTTTAAAAGAAAAGTGAACTAACTTATGTCTGAACAAGGGACTCATTCAAAAACAAAGAAAGTACCAACCAAACTAGAACAAGTTGTAGAGAGTTTTATTTTTCGCTCGCGTTGGTTACTAGCGCCATTCTTTATTGGCTTATTAGTCGCTGTGGTATTACTGCTGCTAAAGTTCTTTAAATATTTATACAGCATGGCTTTAAATACGTTCACTGCGTCAAACCAAGAGCTTTTGGTAGGTATTTTGACTTTAGTTGACACTGCGCTACTAGCTGGGCTTTTGCTTATTATTATTTTTAGTGGTTATGAAAACTTTGTTTCAAAATTAAATATAGAAAACCATGAAGATAGACCAGTTTGGATGGGCAAGGTTGGTTTCTCTGGCCTTAAGATGAAGTTGATTAGTGCAATTGTTGCAATCTCGGCTGTGGAGCTTTTAAAGGTATTTATTAGCTCAAACAACCATTCAACAGATGAGTTACTCTGGAAGGTGTTAATTCATGTCACGTTTGTGGTGTCGGGGGTGTTGTTTGCTCTTACAGATTACATTAATAGTAAAACCATGAACCACTAATACCATGATCAGAAATAAAAAAGCCCTGCAATTGCAGGGCTTGGTGTTTAACAACTGATTATTAATTCAGGGTTGCGTAAAAGCAACCAAACCCGGGCAGAGTGACTGTATTATTGTTTAATTCAGCTGTGTGATGAGAGATCTCTGTATGCTGTGAAGACACAGAATCAGAGATTGTCAGTTCGCTACTTTTTGCACCTAAGTTGAATGCACAAAGCATTTTAGTGTCGTTAAGCGTTCTATAAAAAGCAAGCACAGGCTCTTGTGTTTCGATAAATTCAATGTCGCCTTCAAGCAGTACGTTCTTATCTTTACGCCATGCCATAAATTCACGATACGCATTCAAAATAGAATCTTTATCTTGATCTTGCGTACTCACCGCAACTGATTTGTGCGCATCGCCTACAGGTAACCAAGGTTTTACTGTTGAGAAACCAGCTTGCTCAGCATCTGCTGCATTCCACGGCATCGGCGTACGACAACCATCACGGCCTTTAAAGTTTGGCCAGAATGTAATGCCGTATGGGTCTTGTAAGTCTTCAAATGCGACTTCAGCTTCACCTAAACCAAGCTCTTCACCTTGGTACATACACACGCTGCCACGTAACGAAGCAAGTAAAGCTGTTAGCATTTTACATTGCTGAGGATTGATAATGTTATCTTTACTCCAGCGGCTAGCAACACGCTCTACATCATGGTTACTAAATGCCCAACATGGCCAGCCTTCGGTCATATGCTGCTCTAGCGTACTAACTGTTGTGCGGATATATTCAGCGCTATAGTCGTTAGTCAGTAGCTCAAAGCTATAACCCATGTGAAGTTTGTCACCACCTGATGTGTATTCAGCCATGGTTGCGAGTGAATCTTCAGATGAGATTTCGCCTAATGCAACGGTACCAGGGTACTTGTTTAGTAGGGCACGAATGTCCTGCATAAAAGTCAGGTTTTCAGGTTGTGTATTATTGTAGTAGTGATACTGGAACGCATAAGGGTTGTCTTCGCTAAAGCCACGGCCTTGACGTTTCTCAGGTGGCTTAGCCGGGTTGTCACGTAATTGCGCATCGTGATAGCAAAAGTTAATTGCATCTAAGCGGAAACCATCAACGCCTTTCTTCAGCCAAAACTCAACATTGTCTAATACAGCTTTACGTACCTCTGGATTATGGAAGTTTAAATCAGGTTGTTCAGTCAAAAAGTTATGTAAATAATATTGACCACGACGCGGTTCCCACTGCCATGCAGGACCACCAAAAATAGATAACCAGTTATTTGGTTGTGTACCGTCAGGTTTGGCATCTGCCCACACGTACCAATCTGCTTTATCGTTGATCTTATCTTCACGGCTATCAAGGAACCATTGATGTTGATCTGAGGTATGGCTCAATACCTGATCAATAATGATCTTAATATCACGTTGATGAGCTTGTGCAATGAGTTCATCAAAATCATCAAGGTTACCAAATAGTGGATCGATATCACGATAGTCACTGATGTCATAACCAAAGTCTTTCATTGGTGATTTAAAGAAAGGTGAAACCCAAATAGCATCAACACCTAGGCTTTTAATATAATCAATGCGATCAATGATACCTTTGATATCACCAATGCCATCGCCATTGGTGTCTTGGAAACTGCGCGGATACACTTGATAAATAACCGCACCTTTATACCACTGCTTTTGAGCCATGTTTTTCTCCATCGTGACACTCAGAGTGTGTAAACTATAAGGCAACCATTAGTCGTATATGTTGCCGGAATGTCAAAAGCATACGTGAAGGGTGTGATACTGTAAAAACTCTGCATACGTATGCACGCCAAATTCACCTCTGTCCTCAGTAAAACTTATTAACTTGATTTAAAATTGAGCAGCATAAATTTAGCGCCGTAAAATTTACCAATTAGTAAAGTAATTGTCTTATTCAAACTCAAAACGCCAGCGTGGTGCATAATATAGCTGGCTTACACCAGAATGGTGCAATGTGATTATTGGTAAGACCAATTATCATTGTTCCATGTGCGTTCCTATTATTATTGCGTTAAGTCACCATTTAAGCGGGATAAATGGCCTAGCACCTATTTCTGTAACCAAATTGGGGGCGAAAATATAGCGAAAATGTTTCATTACTATTAATTTACACAGTAAAATTGATAAATCATTTATATTCAATCGGTTATGGGGTGGGTTTGTAAAGATGGTGTTAATATTTGTAATGATGAGCTACGCTGAATACGTATGCATAAATTTGTTAAGAAAATAACCAGGGCGTTAATATTCAATTCGACAACAAAATCAGTCAGCGAATAACAGCTATTATGTTCATGAATAACTGCAACACGTTGACATTACAATTTGGGTAATGGGAAAACATCATGTCTATGTTCAAACCAAGTATATTAACTCTGGCTTTAACAGCCGCAGGTTTAAATAGCTTTGTAGTGTATGCTGCAGAAGAAGACCAAAAAACAAAAAACGACAACGTTGAAGTTATCGAAGTAAAAGGTTTTCGTGGCAGTGTTGTAGAATCTATTAATACTAAACGCTTCACTCCTGAAGTTGTTGAGTCAATCTCAGCTGAAGATATCGGTAAATTACCTGATTCATCAATTGCAGAATCAATTGCACGCCTTCCTGGTTTAACAGCACAACGTCTAGACGGTCGAGCTAGTCGTGTAAGTGTTCGTGGTTTCAGTGAAAACGAAAGTGCAACAACATTCAACGGTCGTGAGCAAGTTTCAATCGGCGACAACCGTGGCGTTGAATTTGACCTTTACCCATCAGAAATTATGAGTGGCGTAACGGTATACAAAACCCCAAGCGCAGGCATTGAAGCAGAAGGTATCGCTGGTGTTATCGACATGCAAACTGTTAAACCTTTAAGCAAAGGTGAGCAAGTTATCATGTTCAATGACCAGTACGAACAAACGGGTTTTGATAAATTAAACCCAGACGGTGACGATCAAGGTTTCCGTGGTACGTTCTCATATATTGATCAATTTGCTGATGACACAATCGGTGTTGCATTTGCATACAACACGATGAGTTCTCCAAACCAAGAGAAACGTTGGAACGCATGGGGTTACCCTGAGTTTACAGGTGAAGATGGTAATACGTACTCAATCTTAGGTGGTGCTAAGCCATTCGTACGTTCATCAACGCTTGAACGTGATACAGCCATGCTTGTTATTGAAGCTGCGCCGACTGAACGCCTGAACATGACCTTTGATGCTTTATATGTAGATTTCTCTGATGAGAAAATCTTACGTGGTATCGAAGTGCCATTTGCATGGGGCCAAGGTTCAATTGACCCAAGTTCAGCTGTTGTTGACGCAGATTCTGGTTTCATCACAAGCGCAGTAACAGAAGGCCAACGTGTTGTTGTTCGTAATGACTACGAAGAGCGTAACGCGGAGCTAACTCAGTTTGGTTTTAATGCAAAATACGACATCAGCGATGATTGGTCAGTAGAATTTGATGTAAGCCGCTCTGAAGTTGAGCGTCAAATCTGGAGTATCGAAAGCTACTCAGGTACAGGTCGTGGTGATGCAAATGGTGTTGCTGATACGATTGGTTATGAGTTTGACGGTGGTAACACAGGCGCACAATTCAGCCATAACCTTGATTACAGCGATTATGACTTAATTCAACTTGGTGGCCCATTATCTTGGGGTGCAAGTGCTGCACTTAACGATAAGTACGGTCTAACTGATACTGCTTATCAAAATACTGCGCAAGATGGTTTCATCAATGCGCCAGAAATCAATGATGAACTAAGCACATTGAAACTTGCGGCTAGCAAAGTACTTGATAACGCGTACATCAGCCGTGTGTCATTTGGTATGTCTTACCGCGACCGTGAAAAGAGCAAAGTGTCTGAAGGTTACTTCATGACATTAAAAGACTTCTCTTTATCAAACCCGGGTATGTTATCAATCCCAGAGCAATACCGTTTAGGGTCAGCTAGCCTTGATTTCATTGGCATGGGCAACATGGTTGCTTACGATACCAACGGTCTAGTGAATGATGGTTACTATAGCCTGCTTCAAGAAAGCTTAACTGATTCAAAGCACAAGACACAGTCTTGGACAGTTCAAGAAGAAGTAACAGCGTTCTTTGCTCAAGCTGACATTAATGCAGAGCTGGGCTCTATCCCTGTAACAGGTAACGTTGGTGTGCGTTATGTGAAAACTGAACAGTCTTCACAAGGCTTCGCAGCTAACACTGTGGATGGTTTAGTTGTTGTATCACCAACAGATGTAAACCATGACTACAGCCACTTCTTGCCAAGCATCAACTTATCATTTGCAATTGATGAAGAGCAAACTGTACGTTTTGGTGCCGCGAAAACCATTTCTCGTGCTCGCTTAGACGAAATGAACGCGTCAGTTAACGCTACTTACAATCAACAACCAGATGAAAACGGTAACTATTGGAGTGTATCAGGTGGTAACCCTGAGCTTGAGCCAAAAGAAGCAACTGGTTTTGATTTAAGCTACGAAAACTACTTCCATGAAGAAGGTTACTTCGCTGCAGCTGTATTCTATAAAGATATCACTCAGTGGATTTTCGATGGTACTTATGAAATCGATATGAGCGGTGTAGCTGATCCGTCTACTGGTGAAATTCCTGCGACTTCAACTGGCACAGGTTCAGGTAAAGTGAACGGTGGTTCTGGTGACCTATGGGGTTATGAGCTTTCATTAACTCTACCATTCACTATGTTCAGCGAGTCACTTGATGGTTTTGGTTTAATCGCAAGCCATACAGGTGTTGAGCAAGACTTAACTGACCAAAATGGTAACGATTATGAGCTACCTGGTCTATCTGACCAAATCGATAGTTTAACAGTTTACTTTGAGCGTAACGGTTTCCAAGCGCGTACTAGCATGCGTAAGCGTAGCGACTTTAAAGGTGACGTATACGGTTTAGGTTTTGCGACTACACAAGTTGACATTAAAGGCGAAACAATTTGGGATGCTCAAGTTGGTTATGACTTTAGCGAAGGCGGTGTAGAGAGCCTTGACGGTTTATCTGTCACTTTCCAAGTACAGAACATCACAGAAGAGCCGTTCACGTCACTACAAGGTGATAACTCACTTCAAGTACGTGACTACCAAGACTACGGTCGTACATTCCTGTTAGGCTTCAGCTACAAGCTGTAATTAGCTAAAACAGCGATAGAAAATTGCCCTTGTGATTTGTTTTACAAGGGCTTTTTTATATCAGTGAGCTACACTCAATGAATAGAAATTGGCGTTAGGTGTACTATGGAAACAAAAAAAATAACCAAGGTCGTGATTGCCGGTGGTGGCACAGCAGGGTGGATAACCGCTGCATTACTTAATAAAGTGCTGGGCAAAGTGCTTGATATCACCCTGATAGAGTCAGCAGAGATTGGCACTGTGGGTGTAGGCGAAGCGAGTATTCCACCTATTTTGCATCTAAATGGTGCCCTTGGCATTTCTGAAAAAGAATTTATTAAAGCCACTGGCGCAACGATTAAGCTCGGTATTGAGTTTGAAAATTGGCGCAGCCAAGATCACAGCTACATGCATGCCTTTGGTGAAATAGGTAAAGATTTTCCGTTTTGTGAGTTTTATCATTTTTGGCTAAAAGCAAATCAAACACAAAACGCGCCTGACTTTTGGGATTTTTCACTTAACTACCAAGCAGCAAAAGCGCATAAATTTGCTCACCTTAAGCACATTCCTAACACTCAGTTGGCGGGCTTACATTATGCCTATCATTTTGATGCCACTCGATACGGCGAATTCTTAAAAGAGTTGGCGCAATCACGGGGCGTTAAACGCATTGAAGGCAAAATTGAATCGGTTAATCAATGCTATCAAAGCGGGCATGTTCGTTCTTTGTTACTTAAAAATGGCGAGCAAATAGACGGCGACTTATTTATTGATTGCACCGGTTTACGTGCTTTATTAATAGAGCAAACACTTAGTACCGGCTTTGAAGATTGGTCGCATTGGTTACCGTGTGATAGCGCGATTGCGGTGCAAAGTGAATCAGCTTCGGATGCAATTCCTTATACACGCTCAATTGCAAGAGACTCAGGCTGGCAGTGGCAAATACCATTACAGCATCGAGTAGGCAACGGGCTTGTGTACTCTTCGCGTTTCTTATCAGACGAAGCGGCAAAGCAACAGCTCTTGGATAATTTACCTGCCAAACCACTGACAGAGCCGCGTGTTATTAAGTTTAAAACAGGTCGCCGTTTAAAGCAGTGGCATAAAAATGTGGTATCGGTCGGCTTATCAAGCGGCTTTTTAGAGCCATTAGAATCGACCAGTATTCATTTAATTCAAAGTGCAGCCATTCGTTTAATTAAGTTTTTTCCTCATCAAGGTATTAAACAAAGCCTTGTAGATGAATTTAATCAACAAAGTAAAACAGAATTTGAGCGAATTCGTGATTTTATTATTCTTCATTACAAGCTTACTGAGCGTGATGACAGTGCGTTTTGGCGTTTTTGTAAAGGCATGGATATTCCATGCAGCCTCAGAAAGAAAATTGAGCTATTTAAAACCAGCGGCAAGCTAATTAGAGAAGACGATGAGCTCTTTGCCGAAATCGCATGGCAGCAAGTAATGATAGGGCAAGGGCTTATTGCAGAGGATCACCATCCTTTAACAGATGCGTTATCTGATGAGCAATTAAATGAGTTATTTAGCAATTTAAAAACCTTGATTAATAGCACTGTCGAGCAGTTGCCGACCCACAATCAATTCTTAGAAAAAGTACAAAATTAATTATGAAAAAAACACAAACATTTTTAGCGTTAACAACCGCATTTACACTTTTTAACTCAACAGCAAGTTTTGCAATTACTGCGTCACCAGAAAACTGGTGGGTAGGGATGCAAAACGACTCATTACAAGTCATGCTTTACGATAACAATATTGCTAACAAAGCGTGGCAAATGGTGCCTTACAAAGGCGTTGAGTTTAAAGGGGTGACAACAACAAATAACCCTAACTACGCGTTTTTAGATTTAACCATCAGCGATAATGCAAAGGCGGGAACACTGACTTTTAAAGCTGAAGACGGCACCACCTTTACTTACCCGTTAAATGACCGTGATAAGCAAAGTGCCAATCGTCATGGCTTTACAAATAGAGACACGCTTTATTTAATAAACCCTGATCGCTTTGTAAATGGTGACCCAAGTAACGATAGTGTTGCAGGTATGCAGGAGGCTGCAAACCCAAGCTTTAAAGGTGGCCGACATGGCGGTGATATTCAAGGTGTTATCAATAGCCTAGATTACCTTGAGGACCTCGGTGTAACACAACTTTGGTTAACACCGGTGCTTGAAAATGATATGCCAAGTTATTCTTATCATGGTTATGCTATTACTGATTTTTACAAAGTTGATCCGCGTATGGGCAGTAATGCGCTTTATAAAACCTTATCGGCAGAAGCGAAAGAGCATGGTATCGGCTTAGTGATGGACATGGTACTTAACCACTTTGGTTCATCGCATCAGTGGATGAGTGACATGCCAACGGCAGATTGGGTTAACTTTGATGGCAAGTTTGAAAACGGTAAAAATGCCACTAGTCACGCCAGACAAACAATTCAAGACCCTCATGCGAGCCAATACGACAAACGTCAATTTAATGATGGTTGGTTTGTTGAGACGATGCCTGATTTAAATCAGCGCCAGCCGTTACTATCAACGTATTTAATTCAAAATGCCATTTGGTGGATTGAATACGCCAACTTAAGCGGCATTCGTGTTGATACCTATTCATACTCAGATAAAGCATTTTTAGCCGATTGGACTAAAGCGATAATGACCGAATACCCAAACTTTAATATTGTTGGTGAAGAGTGGACAACCAACCCAGCAATTGCATCTTATTGGCAGCGTGGCAAAGTCAATCAAGATGGTTATACCTCTGAGTTACCAAGTGTAATGGACTTTTCATTACAAGAGGCGTTGATCCAAGCACTTAACGAAGAAGAAAGCTGGAATACAGGTTGGGTTAAAGTGTATCAATCGCTGGCGAATGACTTTTTGTATGCTGATACAGATAACATTTTAGTGTTTGCAGATAACCATGACATGAGCCGCGTTTACACTGAGCTGGGTCAAGACCTTGCAAAAACTAAATTAGCCATGACGCTGTTGTTAACAACTCGTGGTATTCCACAAATTTATTACGGCACTGAGCTGCTGCTCGATAACACGCCAAGCAATGACCACGGTGATATTCGCATTGATTTCCCGGGTGGGTTTAAAGGTCAAAAAGCGAATGCCTTCACAGGTAAGGGGCTTTCAGCTGATCAGCAAGAGATGTTAGCTAGCATGAAAAAACTGCTTAAGCTTCGTCAAGAAAAACCAGCGTTAAGCGAAGGTCGTTTAATGCATTTTTCACCCAAGCAAGGCATTTACAGCTATGTGAGAGAGCACAATGGCCAAACTGTATTGGTTGTTCTTAACAAAAACCAACAAGCTATTGATTGGGATTTAAGCTACATGCAAGAAGTGCTGAAAGGCAATAATAAAGGACGCGATTTAATCAGCGAAGAGCGTGTTGATCTTGCTGCGCCAATCCGCTTAAAAGCTATGCAAGCACGCTTAATAGAGCTTGAATAATTGCAACTAATAGGCTGAATACGTATGCATTTACTGTCCGTATGCAGCCCTTAACATTAGTATGAACTGATATTTACAGAAAAATGAAGTAATGATGACAACATACAAACTAACTGCGTTAGTAGTGGCTTCGGTTTTAGGTTTAACTGCCTGTGGTAACGATGCGCCAGTACAGCAGAACACGCAAAAGCAGCAATCAGAATCTAGCCAAGCAGCTATCTCTAAGCCTGTGGTCTACCAAGTATTCACTCGATTATTTGGTAACACTAACACCACCAATAAACCGTGGGGCACATTAGAAGAAAATGGGGTAGGTAAATTCGCTGATTTTAATGATGCTGCATTACAAGGTATTAAAGAACTAGGTACAACACATGTTTGGTACACCGGTGTACCGCGTCATGCTTTAGTAACTGACTATACCGAATACGGTTTGTCACAAGATGATCCTGATGTTGTAAAAGGCCGTGCAGGCTCGCCTTATGCAGTGAAAGACTATTACGATGTTAATCCTGATTTAGCAATTAACCCTGAGCGCCGCTTAGAAGAGTTTGTCGAGCTAATCAATCGCACTCATAAGCACGGTATGAAAGTGGTTATTGATATTGTGCCAAACCACGTAGCGCGTAACTATGAGTCGGTCGCAAAGCCTGAAGGCGTTAAGGATTTTGGTGCTGAAGATGACACGACGAAAACCTATGCTCGCGATAATAACTTTTATTATGTAACAGGGCAGTCATTTCAAGTGCCAACAAGCGATAGCTACCAAGTGTTAGGTGGTAACCCGCATCCTCTTGCTGATAATCAATTTGCCGAAACCCCAGCAAAATGGACGGGTAATGGGGCCCGTGCCGCTAAACCCGACATCAATGATTGGTACGAAACAGTTAAAATCAATTACGGTGTGAAACCAGATGGTAGCTACGACTTCCCGACGCTACCGGATGATTACGCTGATAAAGATTACCGTGCGCACTACGCATTTTGGCAAGATAAAGACCTACCAAATAGCTGGTATAAATTCCGCGATATCGCGCTTTATTGGTTAGATAAAGGTGTTGATGGTTTCCGTTATGATATGGCCGAGATGGTGCCTGTTGAGTTTTGGAGCTTTTTAAATTCATCAATCAAGATGCAAAAAAGCGATGCCTTTATTTTGGCTGAGGTATATAACCCAACGCTTTACCGCCCATATATCCAACAAGGTAAGATGGATTACCTTTACGACAAAGTCGGTTTTTACGACACGGTTAAAGCTGTGATGCAAGGCAAGCAATCAGCGGATACTATTTTCGATATCCAAAGCCAAGTGGCGGATATTGAAGAGCATATGCTGCACTTCTTAGAAAACCATGATGAGCAACGTATTGCTAGCCCAGATTTCGCTGGTAGTAGTGAAAAAGGTAAGCCAGCGATGGTGGTATCTACATTGATGTCGCGCTCGCCAACCTTACTTTATTTTGGTCAAGCTGTCGGTGAAGATGGCTCTGAGGACGGTGGTTTTGGCGACCCAACGCGTACCAGCATTTTCGATTATATGGGTGTACCTGCGCATCAAGCATGGATGAATAATGGTAAATTCGATGGCGGTGCGCTTTCGAAGCAGCAAGCTGATCTTCGCGCTTACTACACCAAATTGATGTCGTTAAATACACTTCCTGCCATTGTTGGTGGTGACATGCAAGCGGTTGAATTGACAGGCTCAGAGCAAGTTATTGCGTTCACGCGTAAGCTAAACGCCAACAACTAGTGCTTGTAGTAAGTAACTTTTCAGAAAACCCACAAAATGTTGAGCTTACTCTTAACCAAACGTTGTTACCTAAGCTTAATCACAGTGGCTTAACGTTAATTGATAACCTAGAAAATCATGCCGACATTGTGATTTCTGAGGCAGCTACGAATGCGCCAATTCAACTACAGCTGAATGGCTTAAGCAGTGCAGTATTTACCTTAAAGGCTGACTATGAATAATAACAAACCAACGCTGAGCTTTTGGCAAATATGGAATATGTGTTTTGGATTCCTTGGTATCCAATTTGGCTTCGCATTGCAAAACGGTAATGTAAGCCGTATTTTTCAAACTTTAGGTGCCAATGTTGATGATATTCCAATCCTTTGGGTTGCAGCACCATTAACAGGTCTAATTGTACAACCGATCATCGGTTACTGGAGCGATAAAACTTGGAATAAGTTAGGTCGTCGTCGTCCGTTCTTTTTCTATGGGGCTATTTTAACGACGTTATCGTTATTCATCATGCCTAACTCACCAAGCCTTTGGATTGCGGCGGGTATGTTATGGATCATGGATGCGTCAATTAACGTGACTATGGAACCATTCCGCGCCCTTGTTAGTGATAACCTACCGAAAAAACAACGTGCAACTGGTTATGCGATGCAAAGCTTCTTCATTGGTGTTGGGGCGGTTGTTGCGTCTGCATTACCTTGGATGATGACTAACTGGTTCGATATTGCTAATACGGCACCTGCTGGGCAAATTCCAGATTCTGTAAAATTTTCGTTTTACTTTGGTGCAGTAGTTTTATTAGTTGCTGTGTTTTGGACTGTATTTACCACGAAAGAATATTCACCAGAAGAACTTGAAAGCTTTCATGAACAAGAGCAAAGCGATGACTCGAGTGATGTTCAAAGTGATGTAAACTTTAACAAAGGCGCTGCAATCTTTACGGTTCTTGGTCTAGTAGTACTTGGTATTGTAACGGGTCTATCGCTTGAAAAAGAGCTTTATTTACTCGCTGGTGGTTTGATTAGCTTTGGTGTTATTCAATTTATTGCTGGTGCTTTAAAGGCTAAAAACGCAACCAGTGGTGGCTTTTATCAAGTTGTGAATGATGTATTCACTATGCCAGAAACGATGAAACAATTGGCTTGGGTACAATTTTTTAGCTGGTTCTCATTGTTTGCAATGTGGATTTACACCACGTCGGCAGTAACTAGCTTCCACTACGGCAGCAGTGATACAAGCTCTCTTGCCTACAATAACGGTGCGGATTGGGTTGGTGTATTATTTGCCGCTTACAATGGTTTTGCTGCCATTGCAGCACTGTGTATTCCGATTATCGTTAAAAAAGTAGGGCTAAAAATGGCTCACGCTCTCAACCTAGTGCTAGGTGCATTGGGTCTGGTCAGCTTCATTATTATCAAAGATCCAAGTTTACTGATCTGGCCAATGATTGGAGTAGGGTTTGCTTGGGCGTCAATTCTATCTTTACCATACGCAATGTTAAGTACCTCAGTACCAAGTAAAAAAATGGGTGTGTACATGGGTATCTTTAACTTCTTTATTGTTATTCCGCAGCTGTTAGCGGCAAGCGTATTAGGCCTAATTTTACGTCACTTTTTTGATAATCAACCGATTTATGCGTTAGTGCTAGGTGCAGTGTCATTCGTACTAGCAGCGGTCGCTGTGCTGCGCGTTAAGCAACAATAATAAGGACACACAATGAAAAAATTTAATCTTATTACAGCAAGCTTGTTAGCGTTAGGTTTAACTGCTTGTAGTTCAGAGCAATCAGTTAATACAGCAGTTGAGCAGGTGTCAGCGCCAGGTGCACCGGGTGTTGAGCCTTTTTGGGCATACTCTGGTAAAACGGGTATTGGTACCTCTTACGAGCAATACCAAGACGGTCACTACAGCGACGCAGCTGCTACTGGCAAAGTATCAAAAGTTTGGTTTTCAATCGCTAAAGGCATGATCACAGAAACCATGTTTGGTTTAATTCACCAAGCACAAATCAAAGATATGCAGTTTGTTGTAGTCGGTAAAGACTTTACCGTTACAGAGAGCGATGATCTCGATGTAAGCATTGATTATTTATACAAAGACGACGCTGGTCGCCCATTATCGCTTGCTTATAAAGTCGTTAGTAAAGATAAACAAGGTCGTTTCACTTTAGAAAAGCATATTTTTACAGATCCAAATGGCCAAACATTGTTTGTTCGTAGCGTATTTAATACCGACCTTGAAGGTGTGAAAGCCTACGTTAATGTGAACCCTTACATTGATAACAACGGTTTAGATGATTTTGCAAAAGTCACTGATAAGGGTCTAGTTGCGTGGCAAGATGATAACTTTTTATCTTTACAAGCCGCTCAACCATTTAAGCAAGCAAGCGTTGGCTTTACGGGTGTAAGTGATGGCTTAAAAGAGTTAAAAGCATCGCAATCACTATCAACGACTTACCAAAATACTGGTGATAAGTCGGGTAATGTAAGCTTACTTGCAGAGCTTGGTGAAGTATCAAAAAACACCACCTTTGATTTAGCGTTAAGCTTTGGTAACTCTGAAGCTGCAAGCTTAAAAGAAGGTCAAGCGAGTTTAAACCAAGGCTACCAAAAAGTGCTTGCTGCATATAACGGTGAGGGTGCTGCAATTGGTTGGCAAGACTACTTAGCAAGCCTTGAACCTTTGAGCACATTAACTAACAGCACCGCAGATAATGGTAAGTTGCTTTATACCAGCGCCATGGTGTTGAAAGCGCAAGAAGATAAAACCCATGCTGGTGCTTTAATTGCGTCATTGTCTAACCCGTGGGGTGAAACAGTGTCGGCTAAAACAGGCTCTACCGGTTATAAAGCGGTTTGGGTACGTGATTTCTATCAAGTTGCGATGGCATTTATGGCCATGGGTGACACACGTACCGCTAAAACAGCATTTGAATATCTAGAAAAAGTACAAGTAACAGATAACACGCCAGGCAATGGTGGTGACACGGGTTGGTTTTTACAAAAGACGCACGTTGATGGTGAGCTTGAGTGGGTAGGTGTTCAGCTTGACCAAACAGCAATGCCAATTATGTTAGCATGGAAGTTACATCAAGCTGGCGTACTTAGCGATCAAGAGCTCACAGATTGGTATGGCAAAATGTTAAAGCCAGCAGCTGATTTCTTAGTTGATGGGGGCCTTGCGAAAATTCTTTGGAACGACACGCAAATTACACCGCCAGCAACGCAACAAGAGCGTTGGGAAGAACAAAATGGTTTCTCTCCATCAACAACTGCAGCGGTTGTTGCAGGCTTAGTCACGGCTGCTGATATTGCTAAAAAAGCAGGTGACACAAAAAATGCAGAGCGTTACCTAGCAACGGCTAAAACCTACAACAGTGAAATTGAAAGCACCATGTTTACGACTCAAGGTAACCTTAAGTCTGAAAATAGCGATGGTGAATATTTCATTCGTATTGGTCAAGACAAAGATCCAAACTCATCAACCACGCTTAATGCCAATAACGGTCGTGAAGGCTTTGATAAAAAGCAAATCCTTGATGGTGGTTTCTTAGAGCTTGTACGTTATGGTGTTCGTGATGCACTTGCGCCAAGCATTGTAAAAACATTACCAGAATACGATGACGAAACCTTAGTCGATAATCTGCAAGTGCGTTACACCTTTAATTTTGCTGATGGCTCAGGGTCATTCCCTGGTTACCGTCGCTATGGTAACGATGGTTACGGTGAAGATGAAGTGACAGGTAACAACTATGCCGAAGGTGGTAACAACACCCCTGGTCAACGTGGTCGTGTATGACCGTTTTTCACAGGTGAACGTGGTCACTATGAAATCGCTGCGGCAAACGCAACTAATAGCCTTGATGCGATGAAGCAACAAGCGATTAAAGACACCTATGTAAAAGGTATGGAAGCATTTGCCAATGAAGGCATGATGCTACCTGAGCAAGTTTGGGATGGTGTTGGCAATAATAAAGCAGGCTATCAGTTAGGTGAGGGGACAAACTCAGCGACACCACTTGCTTGGACTCATGCAGAATATATCAAGTTACTCCGTTCAGTGAGTGATAAACATGTATGGGATCATTACCCAGTGGTTGAAAAAGCCCTCAAGTAATACCTTATTAATAAGCCGCAATTCATTTGCGGCTTTTTAGTTTAAATTTGAGTAGACATTATGTTTAAGAAATTTATTTGTTTAACCTTGATGCTATTTTCAGGTGTCACTTTTGCAAATGTGATAATCCCTGAGGTGTCAGAAGGGCATCTTGATGTTAAGAAAAACTTTAGTTCAAAGTATGTTGAGAGCCGTTTTTTAAATATCTGGTTACCACCAGGTTATAGCAACACACGTAAGTATGATGTTTTATATATGCATGATGGTCGAATGTTGTTTGATGCCAAAACAACATGGAATAAACAAGAATGGCAAGTTGATGAAGTTGCCGCGAAGTTAATTCAAAGCGGTAAAGTTAAGCCATTTATTGTTGTTGGCATTCCAAATGCGGTAGAAAATCGTCATAGCGAGTATTTTCCGCAAAAAGTATTTGAAAGTTTAGCAAAGCAAAAACAAGCAGATTTATATGAGTTAGAGAGGTATCCAGGGCAAAAGCTGTTTTACTCTAAGGTTTATTCAGACAACTATGCTCGCTTTGTTGTTGAAGAAGTCATTCCCTTTATTGAGAATAACTATTCAGTAAATAAAGGTTTTGAACATCGGTATATCGCAGGATCAAGCATGGGAGGGCTTATTTCTTGGTATACATTACTTCAATATCCAAATGAGTTTGCCGGCGCAATTTGTATGTCAACGCATTGGCCAGGGATTTTTACTTATGACAAACAAGTATTTACTGCTTTCAAGCAGTATATTTCTGACAATATTGGCAAACTAACAACACAAAAAGTTTACTTCGATTATGGAGATGGCACATTAGACTCCATGTATCCTGATCTTCAAAAACAAATTGATAATGTATTTATGCAACACGGTTATCCAGCTTCGTTATGGCAGAGTCAATATTTCCCAGGTGCGACGCATGCAGAAGTTGATTGGGCTAAGCGATTGCAAATCCCACTTGAGTTTATGTTCAGAGCAAACGCGCAAGCACTGTAATAATTGATTGATTAAAAGAATCGAACTGCTTCTGCTAGGCTAAATGCCTGTATTAAAGGTATTTATAGCACGAAGCTATAACTATGAAGTAAAAACTTAATTACATACCCAATATTTATTGGGCATGGCTTTTGGTAAAAGGAAAAATAATGTTAAAAAAACTAGCCTTATGTGGTTTGTTAGCAATAAGCACGCAAAGTAAAGCGGATGACTATTTGCTTTACTTTATGGGGATAATCAAATATGGAAGGTTTTGGCTTTAATAAAGACTTACCTGCACAGTATAAAAAGCCAGTTGAAAATACCTTACTCTTTTTTGGTAACCCGGTTGCTGATGATGCATTAAATGGTGGTAAAGGTGTTTGGACTAATTTAATGCCTGGTTTTGGAACAGGCGCAAGATCGACAAATCATTCAATTATTTTATCTGATAGATTTGGCCCTGAATTGAGTTTTGGCAAACGCTTATCTGAGCTCACGGGTAAAAAAATAGCCATTATCAAATATGCGCGTGGTGGCTCATCTATTGCGCTTGGGGCATCTGGTTTTGGTACATGGGAGCAGAACTATGCTGACAACACCAAGATCAACCAATGGGATAACTTTCAAACTACCGTAAGAGCTGCGTTAGCGAACAATGATATAGATGGTGATGGTGTAGCAGATACTTTAGTCCCAGCAGGTATCATTTGGATGCAAGGTGAGGCCGATGCCTATCATGAACAAGCATCTAAGGTTTATTTAGCTAATTTAACAAGCCTGATGAATGATATGAAAATGACATTTGGCGATAAGGAGTTACCAATCATCCTTGGCAGAATCGAAGACTCTGGTAAAACACCTGAAACACGCATGATGCCATATATAGAGAGAGTATGGGATGCTCAGAAAAAGTACGTTAAATCAAATGCTAATGCTCATTTAGTTGCCTTTGATGAGCCTGTCGAATTCATCGAAGATAAATGGCACTATAAAAGTAATTACTATATAAAACTAGGTAACCTTTTTGCAGAGAAAGCAGCCGAAACATTAGCTAAGTAAGTTTCTTTTAAATATCTAATTAAATAATTAAACCGCCGAATTAACCTCGGCGGTTTTTTGTTTATAATAGGGCCAAATTAGAAATGGAATTTACCGTGCATAAGCGAAACTATTTTCTTTTTATACTTGTTCTCATTGCTTTACCTGTGTGCTTAATTAAAGCTGAGGCAGCTGAACTTAAACCCTTCACTACAGATGGTTGTAGCTCTTTTCCTGATGGAACGATAGAACACAAAAACTTATGGTTAGCTTGCTGCACTGCCCATGATCTCGCTTATTGGCAAGGCGGTACTTTTAAGCAACGTGAGCAAGCTGATATAGATTTAAAAGCGTGTGTTGCACAAGTGGGTGAACAAGAAATTGCGGTATTGATGCTTGCCGGTGTCAGAGTGGGAGGGACACCTTTTTTACCTACCAGCTTTCGCTGGGGTTATGGCTGGCCATACCCCAAGTTTTATGGCGAACTCACTGAGCAAGAGCGCTCACAAGTTGAAAACCGTTTAGCAGAATACGCTAATACTGAACAGCATTAATACTTAATAAAGAGAATGGGCAGAGAGCAGCCTATTCGAGTTTTTATAATTATTTAAAATGGAGTTTGTAGATGATCAAAACAGCCGGGATGTTACTTTTATTATTTGCTCTTAATTCTCAAGCGGAAAGTTTTCAATCTAAACTTGTTGAGGCTGCCAAAGAGCGAACTGAACACTTTGTAGTTTATAACGGAAGTTATCGAAAAATAGACTATCCCAATGGTGATGTGCCTAAGAATATAGGTGTATGTACCGACGTGGTTATTCGTACTTACAGAGCTTTAGGAATTGATTTACAAGCGCTTGTACATGAGGATATGCGCTACAACTTTAGCTTATATCCTTCAAAACGAATTTGGGGCTTAACCAAACCAGATACCAATATTGACCATCGCAGGGTACCTAACCTACAAGTGTTTTTTGAAAGACATGGTGAAAGTCAAGTTACTAGTAATACAGCAGCTGATTATCAAGCAGGTGATATTGTGACTTGGATTTTACCTAATAATAGGCCCCATATAGGTATTGTTACAGATGAACTGTCGAAAGATAAATTAAGACCTCTGATTGTTCATAACATAGGCTGGGGGCCGAAAATGGAAGATATGCTATTCACTTACAAAATTACAGGGCATTACAGATATAAACCCTAACATACACACTAAGCTTCAATTAGTTACCACTTTAGTATACATTTAAGGTATTTATGTACCTTTATTGGGTTTGGTCTGATTTTTAACTTAAAGGGATTTATATGAAAAATGTGAGTAAATGCATTGCCAGTATTTTGTTGCTACTTCCGACGACTATTTTTGCTTCTCAAGAAGTTGTGATCGAAAAGTCAGATAAATTTACCGAACTGTCAAAAGGCTTAAAGGTAAGTGTTAGAACTGGCCCTACTAAAAATGCCAAAATTTATGACTTTTCGACAAATAAAATTACCATCACTGATGAGCATGGTGCGCCTTTTCAACGTTACTATTTGCAAATTGCCACAGCAGATAAAGAATGGGCCAAGGAAATCATTACGTTTGATGATAAAACGAATATAATTGACTTAAATGCACTACTTTTTGGTCAATTGATAGACACTTCTGAACTAAAAAAAATAGACTCAGCGCATGCTTTTTCTTTATATAATCGTCTTGAAAGTGTTCTTTCTGAAGAATATGGCACATTTGAACAGGTTTACAATGGTGGCTTAGCTGACTATTTAAATTATATGTCGATAGACGCCGGTTTTGAGAATTACATAGCAAGAACCGGGGGAGCGGGCGATAAACTCACAGAGTCACTAAAAGAAATAAAGCTGCCGCCTCTTGTTGAACACCAACAATTAATGAGTGAGTTTATTAAAGCTGTAAATCAAAAGGACAAAACCTGGTTGTTGGCTCAGCAAAGACCAAATTCCTCAGAGCGAGACTCGGGAATTTATGCGCGCGGTTTAAACGTGCTGTTTGAATATTTTGATAGCATAGGTAACCCTACAAAGTTTAGTGTTACCCGAGAAACACAAGGTCGCTCTTATGATCTTAATTCAAATAAACACTTTATTGTTGAATTGCTTGAGCACAAGGTCACGAGAAAAAATAGAGATGGAGTTTATGTTTGTAGATACATATGGTGGCCGCTTTATTGCTGAATACGACATTACAGGTGTGCGTTTTCGTTAAGTAACGGTTTTAAATAAAGCAGAAAAGCCGCAGGTTACAAAAACATGCGGCTTTGATATTTCTTGGTTACAGCCCTGCTTTTTTAGCGCGGGCAGCGTGTAGCTTTTTGTAACTTTCGATTAAACGAAGGTGTCTGTCTAAACCCTCAAGCTTCATGCTGGTTTCTGTTAAACCATAGAACATTACATCGCCGTTAATTGAACCAACGACAGCATCCATCGTATCTTGTCCAAACATACGGGTGAAGCTATGAATGTAATCTTCAATCTCTAGGTCATCGCTGAGTGCGACTTCTAACGTTGCATGCATTGCTTGGTAGAATAGGCCGCGTTCAACAATGGTATTGTCGTTATACTGTAAGAATGCTTCAACAAGCTCCATTGCTGCTTCTAAATCACCAAGTGCTAGATAAATAAGTAGCTTCAGCTCAAGAATCGTTAACTGACCCCATACTGTGTTTTCATCAAACTCAATGCCGATTAAGGTGATGATATCAATGTAGTTATCTAGTTCACTTTCTTCTAAGCGCTCAACTAAATCAGCAAGTTGATCTTCTGATAAACGATGCAGGTTTAAGATATCCTCGCGGAAATTAAGTGCTTTATTGGTATTATCCCAAATCAAGTCTTCTACTGGATACACTTCTGAGTAATCAGGCACTAAAATGCGACATGCAGTACCAAGATCTGAGAATTCAGCAATGTAAGCTTCTTTACCTAAGCCTTCTAAAATACCGAATAAGCTCGCTGTTTCTTCCTCATTGCTACCAGAGAAATCCCACTCTACAAAATCATAGTCGTGTTTAGCGCTGAAGAAACGCCATGAGATCACGCCAGTTGAATCAATAAAGTGCTCTACAAAGTTTTCCGGCTCAGAAACTGCCATACTATTGAACGTTGGCTTAGGTACATCGTTTAAGCCTTCAAAGCTTCTGCCTTGTAATAACTCAGTTAAGCTGCGCTCTAACGCAACCTCAAAGCTTGGGTGCGCGCCAAAAGAAGCAAATACACCGCCTGTTTTAGGGTTCATAAGTGTTACGCACATCACAGGGAACTGACCACCTAGCGAGGCATCTTTTACTACAACAGGGAAACCTTGTTCTTCAAGACCATTAATACCCGCAACAATACCTGGGTATTTATTTAAAACGTCCTCTGGTACGTCTGGTAAAACTATTTCTTGCTCAATGATTTGACGTTTAACGGCACGCTCGAAAATTTCAGATAAACATTGTACTTTTGCTTCGGCAAAATTGTTACCTGCGCTCATACCATTACTTAAGAATAAGTTTTCAATTAGGTTTGAAGGGAAGTAAACAGTTTCACCGTCAGAGTGGCGTACATAAGGAATAGAACAGATGCCACGTTCTTTATTACCAGAGTTGGTATCTATTAGGTGTGAGCCACACAGCTCACCATCTGGATTATAAATTTCACGGGTATAGTCATCTAAAATGCCCTCTGGTAGAGAGTCATCGTCAGTCAGAGCAAACCACTTTTCATTTGGGTAATGAACAAACTTGCTATTAGCAATGTCTTCGCCTAAGAACTGATCGTTATAGAAGAAGTTACAGTTTAAGCGCTCAATAAATTCGCCTAAAGCTGAGCATAGTGCGCTTTCTTTCGTTGCACCTTTACCATTGGTAAAACACATAGGCGAAGCTGCATCACGAATATGAAGTGACCATACATTTGGCACAATATTACGCCAAGAAGAAATTTCGATTTTCATCCCTAACTCTTCAAGGATGGCCGTCATATTTGCGATGGTTTCTTCAAGTGGTAAATCTTTACCTAAAATAAATGTGTTGCTGTCATCACCGGGTTTTGCCATCAACATTGCTTGCGCGTCGGCTTCGATGCTTTCAACAGTATCGATCTTAAATTCAGGACAGTTTGAATAACACGTTTAACTGTACAGCGCTCGACAGAGCGTAAAATACCTGTGCGATCTTTCTCAGAAAGGTTTTCTGGTAACTCAACCTGAATTTGGAAAATTTGGTTATAGCGGTCTTCTGGGTCAACGATATTGTTTTGCGCAACACGAATACCGTCAGTCGGGATATCACGTGAATTACAATACACTTTAATAAAGTAAGCCGCACACAATGCAGAAGATGCTAAGAAGTAATCGAATGGACTTGGTGCAGTGCCATCACCCTTATAGCGAATAGGTTGGTCTGCAATGACAGAGAAATCATCAAACTTTGCTTCAAGTCTGAGGTTGTCGAGAAAATTAACTTTAATTTCCATTAAAAAATTCCACCTTTGTGCGCGTTGTTATCTAAAGCATTGTTAGCCAGATAAGCATTTTCAACATAATAGGTGTAATTATCTGCTTTTTCGAAGTAATAGTCTTGGGTAAATCGAAAAAAAACTGATTTTAATGCAATAAGTGTCTGGTTAGGGAGGGAGTAGGCGATAACAAAGCTGTTATCGCTAAAAATTAAACACTTGAACCGCGAATAATTAACCGAGGTGGTAAAAGGGTATTCTCGACATCTTCACCACGAATAAGTTTGAGCAGGTTATCGACCAACATTTGTCCGGCGAGGGTGGTGTCTTGCTGAACAGTGGTAAGTGGTGGGTTTACAAAGCTGGCAACCGCAATATTATCAAAGCCAACAACGTGCACATCATCAGGAACCTTTATTTTTGCTTCTTTCAATGCGCGAATAGCTCCAATCGCAATAAGGTCACTGGCAGCAAATAATGAGTTAAAACGAATGTTATTTGCTAAGAGTGAACGAGTCGCGTGATAGCCTGATTCTTCTGTTGAAATAGCATTTGCCATCTTACGTTCGTTTAAATTAACGCCCTTGGCTAGAAATGCATCTTTAAAGCCTTGGTAGCGAGCAAAAAATTCTGGACTATGCTCAGATGCATCACCAATAAATGCACAATCGGTTCTTCCTGTTGCGAGTAAATGTTCTGCTGCTAATTTACCACCCCCGTAGTTATCGCAGCTCACAGTTAAATCTGGGCGGTTATCTACACTGGCACCCCAACAGACAAATTTAGTGTGCTGATCTATTAGGGTTTTAAATTTAGGTTGATAATCAAGGTAATCACCATAACCAAGCAGTATTAAGCCATCTGCACGATGGCTGTCTTCGTAATCGGCTTGCCAATCAGAGCTGCTCGACTGAAACGATACCAGTAAGTCGTAGCCTTCTTTTGCACAGGCTCTGGTTATACTGCCAAGCATCGCCAAAAAGAAAGGGTTTATTTGTGATTCATCCGAAGTGGGATCTTCAAATAATAACAGGGCGAGGGTGCTACTTTGCTGTGTTCTTAAGTTACTGGCATTTTTATCAACTTTGTAGTTGAGCTGCTTGGCTACCTCATGAACACGTCGACGGGTTTCTTCGTTGACCAAAGGGCTATTTCGCAGCGCGCGAGACACGGTTGACTGCGACACACCCGCATAATGTGCAATGTCAAAAGATGTCGCCTTACCTTTCATATGGTTACCAAATAACAGAACTAGTAATTGCCATTTTCGGCTATTTAATATTTTTTTCAAGCTATTTGTGACAAGCAGCGAGAGTGTGGCTGTTCTGTACACAGTTAGGTATTTTTTATGTTTTATAAATGCCTTTTCGATACTTAATACGCAGGTTTTCTCATTAAATACGTATGCATGCACAAATAATGAAAATTTTTATTGATCCAAATCTGACACCGGTGTCATAATGTCACTGTTTTATCATTTTGTTGTCAAAACGTATTTGGCTGCCCATTCATTTGGGCAGCATTTTTTTAATACAAAAGATAGCTTCTTTGAGGCAATGACCCAAAGTTTAGCAGACACGGTGGCTTTGCCATTGAAAACTAGAAAAATAAGCGGCAACTAGCTTAGACAAATAGAGAAAACATCATGAACACACAGACAACCACAGAATTCGTTCCTATTCTTGTTGCCGATATCGGCGGCACTAACGCTCGTTTCGCTTTAATCACTGACTTTAATGCACAAACTAACCAGTTTGTTATCGAGCACAATTTAACTTTTCCAAGTGCAGATTTTGGCTCTTTAGAAAGTGCGATTAACCAGTACTTTAGTCAAATTTCGTTTCCAAAGCCAAGCCGTGCATGTTTAGCAGTAGCTGGCCCGATTAAAGCAGGTCAAGTTCACTTAACTAACCTTGGCTGGCACTTTAACGTTGCCGATTTAAAGGCTGAGTTTTCATTTGAGCAACTTGAAGTAATCAACGACTTTGCAGCATTTGCTTATGCGGCACCTTATTTAGATGATTCGCAAAATATGGCTGTTAAAGCAGGTCAGGCGGATGAAAATGCGAATATCGCAGTTATGGGACCTGGTACAGGTTTTGGTGCTGCATGTTTAGTTCGCACATCACAAGGCAGTGCTGTTCTTAGCTGTGAAGCAGGGCACATTACCCTTGCAGCTGTCACAGACTTAGACCGTAGGCTAATTACTGAGCTTAAAAAGCAATTAAATCATGTTTCTGTGGAGACTGTGTTCTCAGGCCCTGGTATTGCTCATTTATATGGCGCTATGGCTGCGGTAAAAGGCGTTGAAGCGAAGAATTTAGATGCAGCACAAATTAGCGAGCTTGCAACCACTGGTCAATGCGAAATCTGTGATGCAACACTCAATCAATTTTGTGATTGGATTGGTAGTGTAGCAGGGGACTTAGCCCTGACATTTGGCGCATTAGGAGGCGTATTTATTGGTGGTGGTATTTTACCTCGTATGCAACAACGTTTATTATCTAGTCGATTTGTTGAACGTTTTGCAGACAAAGGCATTATGTCGCAATATACTTCACAGATCCCTGTTACGCTTGTAACACAAGACAACATTCCATTCATTGGTGCTGCTGCGTGTATACATGTTAAAAGTAACGCGTAATTAGCAGTTGGATGTAGAGCGGATGAAGAAAGTAACCATCAACAGTGTCGCCAGCTATGCCGGTGTATCGAAAAAAACAGTATCTCGCGTGCTTAACAATGAGCCAAACGTGAGTGATGCAACGCGCGAAAAAGTACTTAAAGTATTTAAAGAGCTCGATTACACGCCAAACCCAATCGCTAGAGGTTTAGCACAAAACCGTAGTTTTATTATTGGTTGCTTGTACGATAATCCGAGTAAAAGCTATATTACCCGGGTGCAAACTGGTGCCTTAGCGGCGTGCCATGAACTTAACTACAACTTATTGATCCATCCTTGCGAATTACGCGGTGATGAATTAATTAGTAACATTGAGCAATTAATTCAAACTTCTCGTTTAGACGGTATTGTATTGACCCCGCCATTTTCAGATTTTCCTGAACTTGTAAGCTTTTTAAAGTCGAAGAAGATCCCGTATGCTCGTGTCGCCTCTGCGGTACTTGAAGACGACTCTATTTCGGTAAGAAGTAATGACGAACAAGGGGCTTTTGAAATAACAGAGCATCTTATTAAGCTGGGTCATAAAGAAATCGCCTTCATTAAAGGTCACCCTGATCACAGTGCCACAGAGCAGCGTTTTAAAGGTTATCGAAGAGCACTTGCCTCAAATGGTATTGAGTTTGATGAACGCTTAGTTGAAGAAGGTAACTTCAGTTATCACTCTGGTGTTGATAGTGCCCGTACAATTTTAGATTTAAACCCTCGCCCAACAGCAGTATTTGCCTCAAATGATTACATGGCAGCGGCGGTATTAAAGCTTGCTACACAAATGCAGTTAAGAGTGCCTGATGATATCTCTATTGCAGGGTTTGATAACGCACCAATTGCACGTCATATTTGGCCAGGGTTAACGACCATTGCACAACCAGTTGAAGAAATGACTCAGCAAGCGGTTAAGCAATTGATCACTCATATTGGTGATCCACAAGAGTCGCCTTATCAAGTAACCCTTGAAGCAAAACTCATTACTCGTGAGTCGACAGCAGCAATTAAATAAATTTCATCTTGTTTTTTCACAGTAGCCCGAGAATGAGTGACGCGTTCTCGGGCTTTTTTATTTCAGGCTAAAAAATTTCATGAAAACGCTATAAGTTACTGTTTTTAATTAAAACAAACCTCCAAGCTTGTCTTGTCTATAGGCCTTTGATAGTGGTACTTCACATGAATTCTACTCATATTCTACTAAAATTACATTGTTCATTATTTGGTCATTTAAAAAAATTAAACTAAATTTAACAGATAAGGTTGACACCGGTGTCACAGTCATGAGTTAATACAGTGACACCGGTGTCAGGTTGGTTGTGAGAGACAGCCTGTCAGCGTACCTTTGAACGGGTAAATCAAAGTTGCTCAGTACAATTATTTTCGTGGAGTCTGTAATTGTTACTGAGCCTTTATCCTCTAACTATAGAGATGAGTCGAATTTATATGTTGCATCCTCGTATCCAAGAAGTCACCGAACGCGTTATCGAACGCAGTAAAGAGACCCGCCAAGCTTATTTAGAGCGAATCGCGCACGCAAAAAAACAAACAAGAGTTCGTGCAGGTTTAGGCTGTGGTAATATTGCACACGTTATGGCTGCTTGTAGCAGTGATGACAAAGCTCGCTTAAAAGCAGACGAGCAACCAAACCTAGCTATCATCAACGCTTATAACGACATGCTTTCTGCGCATGTTCCATACAAAGATTATCCGGAAATCATCAAAAGCCTTGCCACTAAGTTCGATGCTACAGCACAAGTTGCTGGCGGCGTACCAGCTATGTGCGACGGTGTTACTCAAGGCCGTGATGGTATGGAACTATCATTGTTCTCACGTGATGTGATTGCAATGTCTACAGCGGTTTCTTTATCGCATGACGTGTTCGACGGTGTTTTCTGTTTAGGTGTGTGTGACAAGATTGTCCCTGGACTTCTAATTGGTGCCTTATCATTTGGTCATTTACCAACGTATTTCTTACCAGCAGGTCCAATGCAATCGGGTATCCCGAATAAAGAAAAAGCCCGTGTTCGTCAAAAATTTGCACAAGGCTTAGTAAGTCGCGAAGAGCTGTTAGAAGCTGAAAGCGCATCGTATCACAGTGCGGGTACGTGTACTTTCTACGGTACCGCTAACTCGAATCAAATGTTAATGGAAATCATGGGTCTACATTTACCAGGTAGCTCTTTCATTAACCCTTACACAGAACTTCGTGATGGTTTAACAGGTCATGCTGTCGAAACCATGTTAAAGCAGTTAATCGAAACAAAAGATGCTAACTGCCTAGCTGACGTAGTCAGTGAAAAAACAATTATGAATGGTTTAGTAGGCTTGTTATCAACAGGCGGCTCAACTAACCACGCAATCCACTTAGTAGCAATTGCGAAAGCAGCGGGTGTAATCCTTACTTGGAAAGACATGGCTGACTTATCAGAAGTTGTGCCACTTCTTACACGTATTTACCCGAACGGCTCAGCAGATGTAAACCACTTCCAAGCAGCCGGCGGTATGGGCTTTTTAATGAAGCAACTACTGAGCAAAGGTTACTTACATAACGACGTGAAAACGATTGTAGGTGATGGCCTTGAGGCATACACCACAGAGCCAATGCTAGATAAAGATTCATCAGTGATCATGACTAACAGCACAGGCCCAAGCAAAGTTAAATGGGTAGCGTGTCCTGAAAAATCACATGACGAAGAAGTGTTACGTCCGATTGATAACCCGTTTAGCAAGCAGGGTGGTTTACAGCTTCTTACAGGTAACCTTGGCAAAGCCGTTATTAAAGTTTCTGCAGTGGCTGAATCTCACCAAGTTGTTTCTGCACCAGCTAAAGTATTTAGCTCACAAGGTGAGTTACAAGAAGCATATAGCCGCGGTGAGTTAAATACAGACTTTATTGCTGTAATTAAAGAGCAAGGTCCGAAGGCGAAAGGCATGCCTGAGCTTCACAAATTAACGCCAGTAATGGCAACACTACAAGACCAAGGCTACAAAGTGGCGATTGTGACAGACGGTCGTATGTCGGGTGCATCAGGTAAAGTTCCTGCTGCAATCCACTTAGCACCAGAAGCGGTTGAAGGTGGTGTAATCGCAAAAATTCACGAAGGTGATTTAGTGACGCTTGATGCACCAGCGGGTGTATTGAAAGTACACGTAAGCGATGAAGAATTAGCAAAACGTGAGTTACAACTTAGCCAACCAAGCCAAACATATGGTACAAACGCGAGAGTTATTCGCAGGTTTCAGAAATATAGTAAGTAGTGCAGACCTTGGCGCAAGTGCCTTTGGTTTAGAATAATAATACGCCGTTACTGGGCTATGAGGAACAAACAATGAGCATTGAGAAAATTTTATCATCGGCACCTGTGGTACCGGTTGTTGTTATCGAAAAACTTGAAGATGCAGCACCACTTGCACGTGCGCTTTATAACGGTGGCTTAAAAGCACTAGAAATTACTTTACGTACGCCGATTGCGGCAGAAGCTGTAAAGCTAATGAAAGAAGCCGTACCAGAAGCATACGTTGGCACAGGTACCGTGGTTGATAAAGCGACATTTAATGCATCTGTTGAAGCCGGTGCTGACTTCATGGTTAGCCCAGGTGTAAACGACGAATTATTAGCACTGGCTAAAGACACTGATATTCCATTTTTACCAGGTGCAGCAACACCAAGTGAAGTAATGAAATTAGCAAGCCATGGCTTTAAGTTCTTAAAGTTCTTCCCTGCAGAAGCAGCGGGTGGCACAGCAATGCTGAAATCAATTGGTGGTCCTTTACCACAAGTAACATTTTGCCCTACAGGCGGTATTAGCCTTGAAACAGCACCTAATTACCTGGCACTTAAAAATGTAATCTGTGTAGGTGGTACTTGGATGTTAGATAAACAACTTATTGAAAACAAAGACTGGCAAGCCATTGAAGCGCTTGCTCGCCAAGCAAGTGAAGTAAAATAATTAACGGGAGATATTAGAATGATTAATGTTGCAATTAATGGCTATGGACGTATCGGTCGTAACGTATTACGTGCCCTTTATGAGTCAGCTCAAAACAACGAAATCAAAATCGTTGCAATCAACGATTTAGCACCAGCAAATGTTAACGCGCATTTAACTCAATTTGACTCAGTACACGGTCAATTTTCTCAAAAAGTAACACTTGCTGAAAACACTATGCTAATTGGTAATGACGAAATTACCCTTACGCAAGAGCGTGATCCTGCAAACTTACCTTGGAAAGCACTAAACGTAGATATCGTTTTAGAATGTACTGGTTTATTCACTTCACGTGACGCAGCGGCTAAACACATTGAAGCGGGTGCTAAAAAAGTTATTGTTTCTGCACCTGGTACTGACATGGATGCAACAGTTGTTCACGGTGTTAACAGCGAAGTATTAAACGCTGACAGCAACATCATTTCAAATGCATCATGTACAACAAACTGTTTAGCACCGATTGCAAAAGCAATCAACGACACAGTCGGTATCGAGCAAGGTAGCATGACAACAATTCATGCTTACACAAACGACCAAAACTTATCTGACGTTTATCACCCAGACTTATACCGTGCACGTAGTGCAACTCAGTCAATGATCCCAACGAAAACAGGTGCAGCTAAAGCTGTTGGTTTAGTACTTCCTGAACTTGCGGGTAAACTTGACGGCATGGCAGTACGTGTACCAACAATCAACGTTTCTTTAGTAGACTTAACGTTTGTTGCTAAGCGTGAAACAACTGCAGCAGAAATCAACGAAGTCGTTAAAGCAGCATCAGAAGGTGCAATGCAAGGTATTCTTGAGTATAACGAACTACCGCTTGTTTCTATCGACTTTAACCACAATCCTGCGTCTTCAATCTTCGATTCTACCCAAACTAAAGTAGATGGTAAGCTTGTTAAAGTGATGGCTTGGTACGACAACGAGTGGGGTTTCTCAAACCGCATGTTAGACCAAGTTAAAGCGCTAGGTCAGTTCTTATAATAGAACTGTAAAAGTTTAAGCTTTATCCAACAAAGCCACGTTTATCGTGGCTTTTTTGGTTTTTGCTGGATAAAAGTATTTATTCACAGTATCTTATCTTTAAACATTTTTAGGGACAGATGATGAATAAATTTTTAATACCTTTATGCCTCTTGTTAGTGTCTTGCTCATCCACACAAGACAAAAACCTACCCGATTTTAATATTCCCAAAGATGTGATAACAAAAGCAAAAGACGACTTCAGACGATCTGATGATAAAATTTTATTTATGATGATGGTTAATCAAGCGGGTGATGTTGTCAAAGTCAGTGTATTGGATAATAAACTGCAAAATAAGCAATTCTTAAATATGTTTAAAAAGAATATGTATAACCTTAAATATCCAAAAGCTCAGCAAGGCGATCCTGAATTTAGAGAATTCATTTTACCATTTGGTGTAAAAACTGAAGTAGAATTCTATGGTTAATCCCAGTTTATGAGGAAAATAATGAAAAAAATCTTATTAACTACTTCACTCTTTTTAACGTCGTTACTGCCTAGTTATGTTTCAGCATCAGAAGAAGCACATCAACTTGCAGTGTGTTTAACTGATTCACTAAATGGCAAAGAACGAAAAAACCTCGCTAAGTGGATTTATCTAGGTATGTCGACACACAGTATAATTAAGCCTTTCTCGAATGTAACAGAGCAAGATATGGATGACACTAATCGCTATGTTGGTGCATTAGTTACGCGTTTATTAACCGAAGACTGTCCAAAGCAAGCAAAAGCGGCGATTGAAGTCGGTGGTCAGGGAGCAATGGAAAACGCATTCGGTATTGTTGGTGAAGTTGCAATGCAAGAGTTAATGGCTGAACCAAGTGTTGGTAATGCTTTAGGTGCGTTTGATAAATACCTTGATCAAGATAAGTTTGATAAAGCATTTCAGTAATAGTTAAAAGGCTTATTCTTTTATAAGCCTAACTCGTTTCATAAGGATATGGATGTTCAATAAAATTAACCAGTTATTCGCTAATAAGTTATATAGGTCAATTGCATTGGTTTTAGTCATTCTCATTGCAGGGCCTGAGTTAATGATGGGGTATGAGCTCATGGCGCTACTTGAGTTTTTAGGTCCATCGACATTTGTGCTTATTCATTTGGCTGGAATAAAGCTTTATCTGGAAAGGCTAAAAAACGCTTTCATGAGGTTTGAAAAACATAGTTTGTGCTATAAAACCAAAGGCTTCGCACATTATTGACATGCCTGCGTTGATTATTCATTACTTACCTGAACGCAGTTTCGTTTTGGTTTTTTTGAGCTTGGTCTCAATTTGTTGTATACACATGTTTGTGATGGCTTAACGTATATTTGTTCCTAAATTCTTCTGTGTTATGCTGCAAAAAATTGATAAATGGATTTTATATCATGACACGTCTTTATCATCGGCTATTTAGAGCTGAGCAGTTTCAAGTGGGTGAGGGCAATATCAGTGGTTATATTGCTTGCTTCTTAGCTGTTTTATCCTGTTTAGGGGTATTAGCTTTTCATTTTCCTGAGTACTTAACGACCCCAGAGCTCAGGCAAAACTACAGTGTCAAGTTTTTACGCCAGCTGATGTTTGTGGCATTAATTATTTCAGGCAGTTTAGGGTTGTTGAATTTTGTTCGTAATACTAATAAACGGCTCGGTGCAACGGCTTGGGTGTTGATCTTGCTTGCTATTGCATTTGGTGGGCCGAATGTTGAAGTGGGCGACTTTAGAGATAATACGCCGTACTTGGGGCTTGATTGGTTCATTCTTGACTTACTTGGCTCCACACTGATTTTTATTCTAATTGAGAAGCTGCTGCCGCACCGTAAAGAGCAAAAAATTCTCCGTACTGAGTGGCAGGGTGATTTAAATCATTTCTTTGTTAATCACTTAATTATTGGTTTTGTGTTGCTGGCAACCAATCAGTTCGTGCATCATGCATTTGGCTGGGCTGTGTCTGATACAGTGCAAGGCTTTATTATTCAACTGCCATTTTTTCTCCAATTATTTTTAATCATTTTAGTGGCTGATTTAATGCAGTACTTTGTGCATAGGGCTTATCACGAAGTGCCCCTGCTTTGGCGTTTTCATGCCGTGCACCACAGTGCAAAAGAGATGGATTGGCTTGCTGGCTCTCGTCAACATATTTTAGAAATACTCGTGACGCGCAGCTTAGTGCTTACGCCAATTTTTGTGCTCGGCTTTCCATCGGATGTCATTAGCTTATATGTCATTATTGTTGGCTTTCAGGCTGTGTTTAACCACGCTAATGTTCGGGTAAAATTTAGATGGTTAAAGTATGTACTGGTTACCCCTCAGTTTCATCATTGGCATCATTCATCTGATAAAGCGGCCATTGACCGTAACTATGCTGCGCATTTTTCTTTTTTAGATTATCTATTTGGCACGGCAGTCAAAGGTCAAGCAGAGTGGCCCGATAAATATGGAGTGGTTGGCGATTACATGCCAGAAGGTATGTTAAAGCAGCAGGTGTTCCCGTTTAAAAAGCAAAAATAAAGCCTCACAGAGGCTTTATTTATTATTACCTATACTCATAATCGCGAAACTAGCTCAGAAAAGCGAGGGCGTTTGTCTGAGTTGAGTCCTAAGCACTCTTGAACGATGTCAGAAAGCATCGTGGTAATGTCGTTTTGTTCAGTGACTACAGTCAGTAAATCATCGATGAAATAACCAAGAGCGCGTACTTCAATGCCTTCTAATCGCTGCTGTTGATCAGGCGTCAGCATGGATAAGTCTGTTGCTGCACCAAAGTCACCAAATAATAACTCGCCCTGTGAATTGATCATGCTGTTATGGGCATAAATGTCACCATGGCTTACTTGCTTTTGATGTAAATGGGCGAGGGTACTTGTCATTTGCTTAACGATTTTTAGCACCATTTCTGGCGCGTACTGGCAGTTGTCTTCGAAGGTATCACGGGTACAGCTTGCAAGGGAGGGTGGCAAACCAAGATTCGTGAACTCTTTACTGATAAGCTCCATCACTAAACCAAGTTGTGACTCTTCATCGACATAGCCCAATGCTTTAATGAGATTTGGATGCTCACTGGCTTTTAAACAACAATTTAGCTCATCGAGTGGATAGCCATCACTGGTGATCTCGCCTTTAAATAACTTAAGGGCAACAGGACGTTGATGCCAATTAGCTAAGTGAATAACCCCAGACGCACCTTGATCAATCTGCTTTTTAACTTCGATTTCATCCAGTGTGATTTTGCTAAACTGCTCGCAGTGTAAGCTAGTTGAGCGATTTAAATCGTTACCAGAGAAGGCAAGCCAAGCAAGTTTCGGTAAAGCTAAAAGCCAATCTTCAACTTTTGTAAGCTTATTGGCACTTAAACGTATTAGCTCAAGCTCGTTACAATTAGCCATTGAAGCTGGTAAATGAGTTAACTGATTACCTGCCAGTGCGAGCTTTTTAAGCTTGCTGTACTCACCAAATGAATCAGGTAAAGCGGGGATTTGATTATCCGTTAAGATCAGCCATTCAATCTGCGTTGGCAAACAGTGCGCTTTAAATTCAGTAATTTGATTACCTTTAAATGCCACCATGATTAAGTTTGGGCATTGTCTTAGCACGTCTGGAATATGTTTAAACTGATTAAATGATAAAAACAGCCGTTTGAGATTTTTTAATTTGTAAAAATCGTCAGGTAAATCACTTAGCTGGTTATTAGATAAATCGAGGATTTCTAACGTATCGGCTAGAGTATAAATTTCTTTTGGGAACTCGGTTAGTTTTGCAACAAGCTGAATCCGTGTACAACCTTGTAGAGAACCGGCTTTTAACTCTTCGAGGGTATTCAATGTTGATTCCTTTGGGCTAAAAGGCCAACTTGGTTGGCCTTTTTAATTAAAACTGTGCGTTATGGTAAACGTTTTGTACGTCGTCACAGTCTTCTAGCATGGCTAAAAAGCGTTCCATGACTTCAACGTCTTCACCTTCAATGGGTGCTTCTACTTGCGGCACAAAAGCAATTAAATCTTCGTGGAAATCAGTAATTCCCATTTCTTCAAGTGCTGTACGGGTGTTGTTGTATTCAGTGTGTGGCGCGAATACCGTCACTTTACCGTCTTCAACTTCTACATCCGTTACATCTACATCAGCCATCATTAGCGCTTCTAAAACAGCTTCGTCATCATCACCATCAAATACAAAAATAGCGAGGTGATCAAATAAGTGTGATACTGAGTTTTGCGCGCCAATTTTTGCATTTGCTTTAGTAAAACAAACACGTACGTCAGCGAATGTACGTTTGTTGTTGTCGGTTAAACAGTCAACAATGATCATACAGTTACCCGGGCCGTAACCTTCATAGCGAGTTGCTACATAATCTTCGCCGCCACCGCCTTTGGCTTTATCGATTGCACGCTCAATCACGTGCGTAGGTACTTGGTCTTTCTTAGCACGCTCAATTAAGCGACGAAGCGCTAAGTTGCCATCGGGATCAACACCACCATTCTTAGCGCAGATATAAATTTCTTTTCCGTACTTTGAATAAACTTTGGTTTTTGCACCCGCAGTTTTTGCCATTGAGTCTTTTTTGTTTTGATAAGCTCTGCCCATCTGCGTGTTGCCTTTTTGTTATAGATAAAAATAAAGCGGTTATTCTAATCATTTAACCTACTAGTTAACAGTGTTTATTCTTCGCTTTGCTGTAACTGCCACATTCGTGCGTATTCACCATTCGCTGCAAGCAGTTGATGGTGCTGACCTTGCTCAACAACCTGTCCTTGTTTCATAACAATAATTTTGTCTGCGTCAGTAATTGTTGATAAACGATGTGCAATAACCAAGCTGGTATGTCTTTGTGCGACTTCACGCATCGCGCTGAGAATGGCTTGCTCTGAATGCGAATCTAGCGCCGATGTTGCCTCATCAAATAATAAAATGGGTGAACCTTTTAAAATGGCTCTAGCAATTGCAATGCGTTGTTTTTCACCGCCCGACACTTTTAAACCGCGCTCACCAACAAGGGTTTTATCACCTTTATCTAGGCTGGCAATAAATCCATCTAAATGGGCAAGGCTTATGGCTTTATCAATTTCATCTTCGCTTGCTGTTGGGTTTCCGTAGGCGATATTTTCGCGAATGCTGGTATTAAATAGCACGGTATCTTGCGGTACGATGGCAATAGCTTGGCGCAAACTTTCAAGTGTCACTGTGTTGATTGCTTGCTCATCGATATAAATTTTACCTGCATCAACATCATAAAAGCGGTAGAGCAGACGGCTTAAGGTGCTTTTACCTGCGCCACTGGCACCCACAATCGCCACTTTGCTGCCAGAAGTAACCTCAAAGCTTAAGTTATTTAGAATTGGCCGTTGTTTGTCGTAACTAAACGACACATTTTCAAATCGAATAGCAGCTTTGGTTGCATTTAATGGTTGTGCATCTTTGTCATCGCTAATGGCGGCTTTTCGATTTAACAGCCCCAGCATATTTTCAAGGTCAGTCAGTGCACGGCGTATCTCACGATAAACAAAACCTAAAAAGTTAAGTGGTAAAAATAACTGGATCATATAAGCATTGATCATCACAAGCTCACCTATTGTCAGCTCTTTATTGACCACTGAGCTGGCACCGAGCCACATTAGCGCTGTTATAGCCGTGGCTATAATAAGTGCTTGTCCTGAATTAAGGGCTAGTAACGATAAACGATTTTTAAGCCTTGCTTGCTCCCATTTAGCTAAAAAGCCGTCGTAGGTGCTCGCTTCATAGTGTTCATTGTTGAAGTACTTAACGGTTTCGTAATTTAGTAAGCTGTCGATTGCACGGGTGTTTGAGTTGTTATCGGCAGCATTTGCTTCACGAATAAATCGGTTACGCCACTGAGTTACAATCACAGTAAAAGCAATGTAACTAGCAACCGCAATTAATGTGACCAGTGCAAACCAAGGTGAAAATAAGGTTGCAAAAATAATGGCTACTGTGATTATTTCAAATAGCGTTGGCACAATATTAAACATTAAAAAGCGCATTAAAAAGCTGAGGCCACTTGTGCCACGCTCTATATCGCGACTGATACCGCCTGTTTGCCTGTCAAGATGAAAGGCAAGCTCTAAACTGTGCAAGTGCTTAAATACTTTTAGGCCAATATGGCGCATAGCGTGCTCTGTAACACGACCAAATAATGCATCGCGTACTTCACCAAAAAATACACTGGCAAAGCGCAGTAAACCATAGGCGATCAGCAAGGCAATAGGAACACTTAATAGCGGGTTGATACTCGCATCAACCGCGTCAATTATTTCTTTTAGTGCCCAAGGCATCAGCAATGTGGCGCCTTTTGCAGCAATAAGCGCTAAGACGGCTAAAATAACGCGGCCTTTAAAGGTCATTAAATAGGGCCAAAGTGTTTTGATGCTTTGTGAAAGGTTCATTGCATCAGGCGATCTCTTTACCTGTTCTTTGCGGCTCATTCCACGCATTGGGCTCTCTTGAATCAATTTGATAAAAATAGGCAAAAGCTTTCGTGTTTTAGGCAAGTGTACTTTGCTAAATTACCTCTATACTGAGTGCAGTATACACCAGCGCATTAGCAAATTAGTTAAATGCATGAGTTAAACACGAAGAAAATTAAGGAGTAAGCATGAAAACTGTCGGTTATGCAGCACATGATTCTGAAAAACCATTAGAGCCGTATCATTTTGAACGCCGTGCACTTCGTGATGAAGATGTATCAATTGAAATTCTGTATTGTGGCGTGTGCCATTCTGACTTACACACGGCAGAAAACGACTGGGGCTGGACTCAGTACCCAGTGGTACCAGGCCATGAAATCGTTGGTCGTGTTCTTGAAGTAGGTAGCGGCGTTACTAAATACAAAGTGGGCGATAATGTTGCTGTGGGTTGTATGGTTGATAGCTGTTTAAGCTGTGACCAGTGTCATCACGGTGAAGAGCAGTTTTGTCGCGAAGGGATGGTAGGGACCTACTCAGGACAAGACCGTATTAGTGGTGAACTCACTCAAGGTGGTTATTCAAAACACATTGTGGTGCGTGAAGAGTTTGTATTGAGTGTGCCAGAAGGCTTAGACCTTGCTAAGTGTGCGCCAATTCTATGTGCGGGTATCACAACGTATTCGCCATTACGTACGTGGAATGTCGGCCCTGGTAGCCGTGTTGGTGTGATTGGGTTAGGTGGTTTAGGCCACATGGCAATTAAAATCGCAGCTGCAATGGGCGCAAATGTTACAGCTATTAGCCGCAGTGATAAGAAAAAACAGCAGGTTTTATCTTATGGCGCAAAAGATTTATTGGTATCGAGTGATGAAGCTGCCATGCAAGCGCATGCTAATCAATTTGATGTGATCATCAATACTATTCCGGTAAAACACGACTTTACGCCGTATATTACGCTTTTAGATATTGATGGTACGCAAGTATTGGTTGGTCAAGTAGGTGAGCTTGCTGAGTCTAACTCAGTGCCGTTATTAATGGGGCGTCGCCGTGTTGCTGGCTCATTAATTGGCGGTATAGCGCAAACCCAAGAGATCCTCGATTTTTGTGCGTTACATAATATTCTGCCAGAAGTTGAAATGATCAAAATGGACCAAATTAACGACGCATTCGATAAATTAAAGCAAGGTGATATGGCCTCACGCTTTGTTATCGACATGTCATCATTAGAAGTCTAACAAAGTTAAATGACTAAGCGATCTAATTAGGTCCGCTTTTTGTTTTAGTCACTTTTATTTAAGTAATACCTTGTGTTTTATTTTTTTACCCTCATTATATCCCTGTCATCCGCTTAATTTATTGGTCAGTTCTTGTTACGGTTTTTCTCAGTCATTATCTTGCTCTTTACTGTGTTCTTTAGTGCACAGAGCATGGCTATGCCTGACACTCAGTCACACTTTTCTGCAACTAAATTGTTCCAAGTCGAGCTGACTAAAACACCAGTTATTTCCCAAACTCATACAGCTGAGCATCCTAAACCGGATGAACCATCGGGGTTTGATACCCTTATGCCGCGTTTAACTGCCAGTAATTCATCATTATTTCTTTATCATAGTCAGGTTGATCCTGATTACGAACTATTAATTGAATTCTTTGCTGAAGATTGGGGGAAAGAGCACTTTTTAGCGCCGCCAGGTGCTGTGCGTGTGATCCCATGGTTTGCATTAGCCACTCAACGTAAATCCCGCATTAGTGGCTGGAAAGACGCTAATCTCTTGTACAAAGCCAATACGACCTACCATAGCTAAACGACTTCCTTCGTTACTTTTTATTTTTTGGAATTAAATTTTTACCGGCTGACAATGCCGGAAGGAAGTCATGTATGTCACATAAATCAAAGCCGGCGCTATGGCGTCGTCTAAAAATGAGTTATGTCGCTATGATAGCGGCGTGTATTTTATTAGCGGTTAGCGCACTACCTAACCTTTACCCTAACAAATCTTGGTTGCACATTAGCTTGCCAGATCAGACTGTGACGCTGCAAAGTGTGACAACGGCACTAAATCAACATGGTTTTGAAGTGACTGAAGCCAATGATAGCCAAGCACAACTGGCTATTTTATTAGCTGAACCGACTCAAAGTGCCAATGCGTTGAGCTTTATAAAAACGCAATACCCACAGCTAGAGGCTAAAATTGTTGAGCATGCGACAAGCCCACAATGGCTTCAACAGCTTGGGCTTTCACCGATTAAGTTGGGACTCGACTTAAATGGTGGGGTGTTATTTGTGCTTGATGTTGACCTAGATAAAGCAATGCAAGAGCACTTAAACAGTGTCTATCAACAAACTAAATTAACGCTTCGTAAAGACAAAATTCGTGGTATTCGGGCAAGTGTTGTAAAAGAAGGGGTTGAGCTACAAATTTTACCAAGCGGCGAGGAGCAACTCGCAGGGCTTGTTTCAACGTTACAAGGTCAATTTAAAGGCTTGATGCAAACTAAATCAACAACGAATAACCTAACCACGGTATTACTGCATTTTAATGAGCAAAGCCAAAGCGAATTTAATAAACAAGTTATGGCGCAAAGCTTAACAACACTGCGTGGTCGTATTGAAGAGCTTGGTATCACTGAAGCGGTAACGCAAAGACAAGGTAAGCAGCGTATTCGCATTGAGTTACCCGGTGTGCAAGACCCATCAGAAGCGAAACGTATTATTGGTGCAACTGCGACTCTTGATTTTTACCAAGTCGTCGAAGTAGGTGGTAAAGCGTTTAATGTGCAAGGTGGTGGCGTTGTTAATTTAAATCCTGTTGCGATTTTTTCAGGTGATCACATTAATAATGCCAGTGTTGGCAAAGATGAATGGGGCAAGCCTTTAGTACAGCTTAGTTTAGATTCGCAAGGTGGCGATGCCATGTCTGCATTTTCTAAGCACAACATAGGTAAGCCTATGGCCACGGTGTATTCTGAATACTCGCGGGATGCAAATGGCGACGTTGTGAAAAAAAGCGAAGTGATAAATGTAGCAAACATTGCCCAGCATTTAAGTTCACGTTTTAGCATTACTAATATGAAAAGCCCGCAAGCAGCCTATGATCTAGCGCTTTTACTACGCGCTGGGTCGCTCACAGCGCCAGTGACAATTGTTCAAGAACAAACCATAGGCCCAAGCTTAGGCAGTGAAAACATTGAACACGGTTTAGCAGCGTTAATGCTGGGTATCGGAATTACCCTTGCCTTTATGGCGCTTTGGTATCGTCGCTTAGGGCTGATTGCCAATATTGCTTTATTGCTTAATCTAACGGCTTTAGTTGGTTTAATGTCGTTATTACCGGGGGTTGTGCTGACCTTACCGGGTATTGCTGGGCTTGTACTGACGATAGGGATGGCAGTGGATACCAATGTGATTATCTTTGAGCGAATAAAAGAAGAGAAGCGTAAGGTCGGCCTACTTATCAAGCGATTGAGCAAGGTTATAACCAAGCATTTTCGACCATTTTTGATGCCAATGTGACTACGATGATCACGGCAATTATTTTATATGCCATTGGTTATGGGCCGGTGAAAGGCTTTGCAATCACATTGGCGCTTGGGCTATTAACTAGTGTCTTTACTGGCGTTTATATTTCGAAAGCGCTTAGCCAAACACTCTACATTAAACTAACTAATTTAACGGGGGCTAAAGCATGAGTTGGTCAACATTAACTGCAGCTAGTAAAGCGCGCGTTTTAGGATTATTGCTTAGTTGTGTTTTAGTCATTACGAGCTTAACTGTTTTATCTGTAAAAGGGCTAAACTTTGGTCTTGATTTTACAGGTGGCTACATCACGGAAATTAACACAACGTCAGTCACAACAATTACAGATTTAAGGGCAAAGTTAAGCCCTGAGGTTGCGAGTAAATTAACTATAAGTAAAGCGGGTGAATATCACTTTGTTTTAAGAGAAGCACCAGAGGTTAGTAAAGCCAGTACTTGGCAAGCAGAGCTGAATGAGCAAGGGGTAGACTATACCGTTTTATCTAGCTCATTTTTAGGCTCACAAGTGGGTGATGAGCTTTTTGAACAGGGCTGTTTAGCTTTATTTGCAGCGCTGATTGCAATTATGGTTTATCTTGCTGTGCGCTTTGAATGGCGACTCGCGGTAGGTTCAGTGGTTGCACTTTTACATGATTTAATCTTAGTGCTTGGTTTATTTTCCTTACTTGGGCTTGAGTTTAATTTAACCGTGCTGGCGAGTTTACTGGCTATTATTGGTTATTCATTGAATGACTCAATTATTGTTGGCGACAGAGTTAGAGAACTTTTACGTATTCAGCCAGACAATCAACGCATAAATACCCATGTTGTGATTAACGATGCAATTGGTTCTACCTTAACACGTACATTGATCACCTCAGGCACAACACTTGCGACCATTGCTTGTATTTGGCTGCTTGCAGGGGCTGCATTAACGGGTTTTGCTATCGCGTTATTTGTGGGTATTGTGGTAGGGACCTTCTCATCGATTTGTATCGCCGCGACCTTGCCGCAGTTATTGGGGTTAAGTTCAGAAAATTACACCCAAACACTGGATGATAAAACTAAAGCCTATATGGAGTTGCCGTAAGCCAGTTTTATAACTTACTTTCATCAGCCGCTATTTTTCCATAGAATAGCGGCTTTTCTGTTTTAGCTACTTTGATATGAATAAAACACACGTAATTGAACATTTTCGCTTTGCGCTAGAGGCACAACTGCAAAACGCCAAAGCAGCGGCAAAAGCGACCATGATGCAGCAACTCATGAAGAAAGTATTGCTGAAACCCAATACGATACCTTGGGTTTAGAAGCCGCTTATTTAGCCCAAGGGCAAGCTGAGCGAGTTAATGAATGCTACCGTGATATTCAGGCATTCAATACGGTGTTTAAAGAAAGCGAGTTTAATAAGGTTCGTGAAGGTGCATTAGTGTGTCTTATCGATGAGCAAGATAACGCAAAGTGGTTTTTTATGGGCCCAAGTGCAGGTGGCTTAGTGGTTACCGTAAAAGAGCAGCCTATTTATGTTGTAACCCGAGAAGCGCCGTTAGGTAAGCAATTGATTGGAAAGAGCCTTGATGATGAAGTTGAACTCTCTATAGCTGGCAATAAACAACTGTACAGCATAGATCAGTTAATTTAATTATTGGTATTTTTAATCAGTAAATTTCATCTTCAAGTAAAAAATATCTCGTTGGTCACAAAGCAAAAAAACCTCTATAAATCACATCAAGCTTAAGGCTTATACCAATACGCTTAATTACCAATTATTGTGTTTTGGTATTTCAAGCACCCATCTAGTTAAGTGAAGTTTAGCCTCATGCGTTCACTTAATTGGTTGGGTGTTTTTCATTTTATCTATGGCTTAATTTAGGAAAAGTCGTGTTTAAAACCTTGATAGTGGTTGATAACAATGAGCAACGTATTGCTCAAAATTTCGAAAATGTCATTACCTTTGACACCTACTTACGTGATTACCCAAAACATAATGAGCCAAAAACGCGCATTTTAAACTTGTGTGATACAGGGCAGTATTTAAGTAAAGGTTATTATTGTTCTTTGCTTGCAGAAGCGAGAAAGCATCAGGTATTACCGAGTGTAAAAACAATTAATGCGCTACGTAGCGATGAGCACAGCTCGCGTCATAAAGAACTTGCTGGTGGCACTGTATTTTTTGGCCATACAGATCAAGAGCAGCATAGTAAAGCAACCAAAGCACTATTCTCACAATATCCCGCACCTATTTTAGTGTGTGATGAGCAAGGAGTTGTTAAGCAAGGCACGATTGCATCATTAGATGACAAAGCCTTTACAGAATTTGTAAAACAGCTCAGTAGTTTTACAGAGTCAGTATGGCGTATTCACGATAAAAAACGTCGTTACCGTTGGGATATGGCTATTTTGGTTGATCACCAAGAAAAAGTGCCGCCAAGTGATAAAGATGCCATTGCTAAATTCATTAAAGCAGCCGCTAAACATGGTATTTATGCTCAAGCACTTACATTTGATGAAATAACCAATATTGCACAATTTGATGCGTTATTTATTCGTCAAACAACGGCTATCGACCATCCAACTTATCGCTTAGCAAGTAAAGCACAAAGCTTAGGGTTAGTGGTCATTGATGATGCTGAGTCAATACTACGCTGTTGTAATAAAGTGTATTTGCACGATGCCTTTAATTATCAAAAAGTGCCGAGTTTAAAAACGCATGTTGTTGCTGATACAAGTGAAGAGACAATTGATAATTTAGAAGCAAACTTTAGCTATCCGCTGGTTTTAAAAATGCCAGAAGGCTCTTTTTCGAAAGGCGTATTTAAAGTCGCTAATCGTGATGAGTTAGTTGCTAAGTTAACAGAGCTGTTTGAGTTCAGTGCACTTGTGCTTGCACAAGAGTACATGTACACCGAATACGACTGGCGTGTCGGGGTGTTAAATGGCCGTGCAATTTATGCGTGTCGTTATTTAATGGCGCGTAATCACTGGCAAATTTACAACCATGATGCAAAACGCTTTTTCTCAGGTGGTTTTGAAACCTTGCCAACGTTTGAGCTACCTAAAGTGGTACTTGATGCAGCATTAAAAGCTTGTAAAACGGTGGGTAAAGGTTTGTATGGTGTTGATGTTAAAGAGCATCAAGGTAAAGCATACGTGTTAGAAGTGAATGACAACCCAAGTATCGACCATAAAGTCGAAGATGCCTATTTAGGTGATGAGCTTTATATGATCATTATGGATGAGTTTAAACAACGCCTAGAAGCACGGTCGCGGTTAATGAACGCATCTGTTTGTCAAATCCGCTTTGCACAGACTACGGATTTGACGGCTCTTGTCGCCATTGAAGAGCAAAGCTTTAGCCAAGATAGATTAAGTAGCCGTAGTTTAAAACGCTGGATCAGCGCAAGCCACGGCTTATTGATGGTGGCTGAGGTAGATAATCAACTAGTTGGATATGGCTTAGTGTGGTGTCACAAAGGGACACGCCTTGCTCGGTTATATTCACTGGCGGTTTTGCAATCTCAGCAAGGTAAAGGTATTGCTGCGCAGTTACTGCTTGCGCTTGAAAGTGAAACGGCTAAACGGGGCCGTTTATACATGCGCTTAGAAGTTGCGGTAAACAACCAATCAGCAATTCGTTTATATGAAAAACTGGGCTACCAAGTTTTTGGTCATTACAGTGATTACTATGATGACCACAGTGACGCCCATCGAATGCAAAAAAACATTCGTCGTAATAGCGAGTTTAATACCGATAAACACACGCCTTGGTATCAGCAAACTACCGAGTTTACTTGTGGTCCTGCGGCGTTATTAATGGCAATGTCATCATTGAATGATACCGCAATGAGCCAACTAAAAGAGCTGGATATCTGGCGTGAAGCCACGACTATCTTCATGACTTCAGGGCATGGCGGTTGTCATCCTCTAGGGTTGGCACTTGCTGCAATGAAACGTGGTTTTAAAACTGATGTGGTTTTAAATACCCGTGATACCTTGTTTATTGATGGTGTCAGAAGCGAAAAGAAAAAAGCCATTTTGCATACCGTACACAATCAATTTGTAGCCGAAGCAATAGCTGCAAAGCTGCCAGTGAGGTATCAAGAGTTAACCTTGGCCTCCATTGAAGATTGGCTTGCTGAGGGTAAAGCGGTGGTGTTATTGATCAGCACTTATCGATTTGATGGTAAAAAGTCACCGCATTGGGTGTGTGTAACCCATATTGATGAGCATTGCTTGTACGTTCATGACCCGTTTTGTGAGAACGAAAAGCAATTGGCGATTGATTGTCAGCATGTGCCAATAGCTAAAGCCGATTTTACTAAAATGGCGAGTTTTGGTTCATCGCGTCTCAGTACTGCGATGGCCTTTTATTTATAATTTTGATTGTTAGTTTGATTTGGAAGTGCAGTGACACTAAGTAGTTTATTTGATATTGCTCCTTATTCTTGGTCAGCAATAGGTAGCGCCGCATTTTGCGGCGCAATTATTGGTATGGAGCGTCAATTACGCGGCAAACCTGTGGGCATTCGTACTTCAGCGCTCATTGTGTTGGGTACTTATTTGTTTCTATCAACAGCGTTTATGTTACATGGTGAAGATATTGATCATTCACGTGTCGTTGGCCAGATCATTACTGGTATCGGCTTTTTGGGTGCCGGGGTGATGCTTGCAAAAGATGGTGCGGTTGTTGGTGTAACATCCGCTGCAACGATTTGGGTATTAGCATCAATTGGTGTTGTCATTGCCACTGACAACTTACTCGCTGCGATAAAGCTATCAGTGCTAGTGGTGGGGATTTTATATGGCGTAGATGTTCTTGAAGCTAAATTTAAGAGCCTAGGTCGTGGTGTGCATGCCCGTGTAAAACGCTACTCAAAGTTGTATTATCGAAAAGAAAAGTGACATAAGATATCAGATAAGAGTTATTCATGGAGCCTCTTTACGTAATAAAGCCAGCTAGATTAGAAGATTTGTTGTTTATAGATAGTCAAATACCAGAGTTTGATGGCCGAAATACCCTCAGTAAATTACAAGCACAGTGTGCAGATGTTGACCACCTAGCTTTAGTGGCTTATATCGATAATGAGCCTGTGGCCTACAAACTGGGTTATGCGTTAGATTCAAATACCTTTTATAGTTGGCTTGGCGCGGTTGCACCAAAATGTAGAGGGCACGGTATTGCACAGGCTCTATTAAACGCGCAAGAAGCATGGGTTAAAGCCAACAATTACCAAACCATTAAGGTTAAGTCGATGAACCGTTTTCCTGCAATGCTGAGTCTGCTTATCAAAAATGGCTATTCAATTGTAGGTTATGAAGACAGAGGCAGCCTACGAACTAGTAAGATTTTATTTACGAAAGACATTTAAACTTATCAACTTACTTAGGTAAACTAATTAAAAAATGGGCGCCTGCATCACTTTCTTGTACACAAATATCGCCTTGTAGTTGTTGGCTAACTATTTTCTTCGCAATACTCAGGCCTAGCCCTATACCTGATTGATTGCTGCTACCTTTAAAAAAAGGGGTGAAAATTGAGCTTAGTTCATTGCTGCTGATACCGTTGCCGTTATCTTTATAGTGAATTTTTAACACCTCATCAAAATTAAAAATATTAATTTCTATAGCAGGGTCTGCAATATTGTTGAACGCATGCTCCATTGAGTTTTGTAGCAAAATAATGAGTACTTGCTTGAGTAGCTCTATTTCAACTTCAAATTGGCTATGTGGGTTTTGATAATTAATGTCTAATTTAATTGCACGATATTTTATTTGCTCTTTTAAGTGTTCTTGAAGTGATTCTGAAAGCTGAGCTAAGGTAATGACAGTTTTACTAGATTGTGATTTGGTATACAGCAAATCTTGTAAAATTCGTATTTTATGTGCACATGCGGTTAAATTTCTATCTAGCAGTTCATTAGTGTTCTCTAATGTATCTAATGTGTTTTGTAGTGCTTGTTGGCTTAATTGTTTTTTTACTAGTAGGGATTTAGTGTCATTTAAGGCAAGTTTGGTTACATCAACGGTTGTAATACAGTTACCTAAAGGAGTATTAATCTCATGAGCAATGCCTCGAATTAAGGTCTCGAGCTCAGTAAACTGTTGCTGCTCAAACGCTTGTTTTTGCTGATGTAATAATTTTAGTTGCGTCTCGAAGCTTTGTTTAATGGTTTCGAGTAGCTTTATTATTGGCTCATTATATTCATGGGGTTTACTATCAAGGATACAAATAGTACCAAATGGGGTAGTATCTCCAGCACAGATTGGTAAACCCAAATAAGAAATCATATTCAACTTGATATCAGGGTTTTCTTTCCAATCATCATCAATAAGTGCGTTTGGAATATTCAGTAAGTTCTGCGTTTTTACGACATGCTCGCAATAAATTATGAATCTTCTAACTCTTCGCTGTCACCAATTTCATAAGGATTTGCTTGGTTATCGTTTTTTGAAAACACACTAATAATATTGTTTTCTATTTTCATTACTAATGCGACGGGCACTTCAGCAATCAGGGCTAAAACAGCGAGCGTTTTATTCCAACTTTGTACTAACTCATCATAATTTGGCTGATACATTTATCAAATTTACTCAATTACTAATACAACAAGTCAAAGGATAGTAATAATCTTGAATTCAGCAACTTAAATATGATTTATCTGACTTAGCCTGAAATATATTTAGATACTTTAGTTTTAGCCAAATAGTTTCCGTCTAACAACTGTGCGATATTCACTGGGTGTTTGCGAAAGCACTTTCTTAAAAACTCGTGTTAAGTGACCTTGGTCGTTATAACCTACTTCCAGGGCAACTTCTTGAATAGATAAATTTGAAGACGCTAATAACTCTTTTGCAGTTTGTACTCTAAGCTGTTGCCAATACTCAACAGGAGTTTGGCTGGTGGCTTGACGAAATCGGCGCGTAAAGGTGCGGTAGCTTAAACTAAATTGCGCTGCAATTTCTTGCAGGGTTAATTCTGAGGTTAAATTATTTTTCAGCCAAAATTGAATTTGTGCAATGAGCTCATCTGGGTGTTTATCAACGGCACCTTCAAGGTAGCGCTGATCTTCGTAAGGTTTACGAATTTCATGGGAGAAATTACGCTCAACATGTTGCGCCGCTTCTCGGCCGTAATATTGACTAATAATATGCACAATAACATCGGCAAGGGCATTTAAACTCGCAACGGTGTACATGCGCTCAGATTGTGTGATGAAAAAGTCAGGCTTAAGCTGTACTTTAGGGTAGTCACGTTTAAATTGTTCTGCGTAGTGCCAGTGAGTGGTAGCAGGGTGGCCATCTAGTAATCCCGCTTCGGCAACTAAACAATTACCTGTGCCAACACCAATGATATGGCTGCCTTGCTGCCAAGAATCACCAAGCCAGTTCACCAAACTCTTTTGTTTGCTTACTACTGGACGTGGGTTTCGCCAAATCCCGGGAACGATAATTAAGTCACTTACAGGCGCTGTGACGGTTTCACAATCGGGCATAATCGAAAGCCCAGTACGATTGGGGATCGCTTTTAGACTACTTGCAACTAAATTGATGTTTAAGGGTTTAAATTCGTTTTGCTGACGATGGCTTTTAGCAAAGGCCTCGCCAGCTCTGAGCATTTCGATAGGCAGGGTTAAACTGGTTATTAATAAATGGGGATAAACCAAAATACTAATTTCAATAGCTTTTACTTGTTGAAGTTTCGTCACTCTAATTGCTCCGACCAGTTATTTTTGGCCTGTTATGCAGGTTATTTGGCTATTTAAGCATAAAGCGTGTTAATTAATCCATTTAAACTTGGCTTAATTCTCATAACACGTTTTCTCAAGGTTTTTTATGACAGCATTACCCGTTATTGTCGGTATGGGTGGTATTAATGCCGCTGGCCGCACTTCTTTTCATCAAGGTTATCGTCGTATCGTGTTAGACAGCTTGGACGCTAAAGCCCGTCAGGAGACATTCTTAGGCTTAGCGACATTAATGAACTTAGTCACCCTTACTGAAGGTTTACTAAAAGATGCTGACGGCAATACCATTGCCGAATCAGACATCGAAGCTAAGTTCGGTGAACAAATTTTAGCTGGTACACTTATTCGTAAAATTGAAAAAAATCACTTCGATGTTGATGCAACGCCATGGCAGCAAAAAATGACGTTAACAGCGTCTGATGAACAGCAGATTGTTTTTGAAACGCGCCGCCGTGATTTACCAACTCCAGTACCAAGTGCTTGGCAGGTTGAAGAATTAACTGATAAAAAAGTGAAAGTTACAATTAGTGCTGATCTTGCTATTAAACATGACAGTACGCGCGATAATCCAATTAAAGCGGCCGGTCAATTACCAACAGGTTTTGAACCTTCGGCTATGTATAACAGCCGTTATCAACCAAGAGGCTTGCAAGCGACTATCTTTGCCGCAACTGATGCGATTCGTTCGACAGGTCTGGCGTGGCAGCAGGTAATGAATAGCGTTGAGCCTGATCAAATTGGCACTTACTCAGCTTCTGTGGCTGGTCAAGTTGATGATGAAGGATTTGGTGGACTTATTCGTGCGCGTCAGCAGGGCGACCGTGTGAGTACAAAACAGCTTGCACTTGGCTTAAACACCATGTCGACTGACTTTATCAATGCTTATGTAACAGGCAATGTGGGAACAACCTTTACTACATCAGGTGCTTGTGCAACGTTTTTATATAACCTACGTGCAGCAGTAAACGATATTCAAGCAGGACGTACGCGTGTAGCTATTGTGGCGTCTGTTGAGTGTGCTATTACACCTGAAATCGTTGAAGGTTTTGGCAATATGAGCGCACTTGCTAATGAAGAGGGCCTTAAGCGTCTTGATAATACAGATGTGGTTGATCACCGTCGTACCAGTCGTCCATTTGGTGAAAACTGTGGTTTTACAATTGGTGAAGGTGCACAAGTTGCTATTTTAATGGATGATGCATTGGCATTAGAGTTAGGTGCAGATGTGTTAGGCAGTGTTGCAGATGTGTTTGTAAATGCCGATGGCATTAAAAAATCAATAACAGCACCGGACCTGGTAACTACATTACGATGGCCAAATCTGTTGCACTAGCGAGCAGTATTGTTGGCCAAGAAGCAGTACAAAAGCGTAGTTTCATTTTAGCTCACGGCTCAAGTACACCACAAAACCGCGTAACAGAATCACTGATCTATCATAAAGTGGCAGAGACTTTTGCAATTGATAATTGGAAGGTTGCTGCACCTAAAGCGTATGTTGGCCATACTATAGCTCCTGCCAGTGGTGACCAATTAGCTATGGCATTAGGTGTGTTTAGTCACAATATTATGCCGGGTATAACCACAATTGATAAAGTGGCAGATGATGTTTATAGCGAGCATTTAGATATTCGCACTGAACATTATCAATGTGATGCCATGGATATTGCCTTTATAAATTCAAAAGGGTTTGGCGGTAACAATGCTACAGCGACTGTGTTATCACCGGCAATTACATTAAAGATGCTTGCAAAGCGTCATGGTGATGAGGTTATGGCGCAATATCAAGACCGTCATACTCAGGTATTCCAAGCACAAACTGACTATCAGCAACAGGCAGATTTAGGTCAATATGAGCTAATTTATCGTTTTGGTGATGGCTTAATTGATGAAAGTGACATTGAGATTAGTGAAGATTCAATGACAATCCCTGGTTTTGATAAAAAAGTTTTATTATCAAAACCAAACCCTTACCAGGATATGTTTTAAGATCAAGGCATGTTTAAGCACATTCTTGACAGCAAGGCGCTTTTAAAGCGCCTTTTTTAGTGCTATAAATGTTCCTATCAAAGGGAATTGGAGCCATTATCATGATTAAATTCACTAAACTCGCAGCACTTTGTTCACTTATCGCATTACCAACACAGGCTTTAGCACGAGATGTCAACGACTTAGGTGTTGATTTACAGGCCGCCACATCAGCTTACATTGTTAAAAATTCAAACAAACGTTACCCAGGTAGTTATAACGGCTCTCGCCTTGAAGGTTGGGCATTAATGTCTTATGTGGTTGATACACATGGTAAGGCAAAAGATATTGAAGTGATCATGGCATCTGATACTCGCGGCAGCGAAGAAAACGCAGAGAAATACTTAACCAACTTAGAGTTTGCACCCGCTACAAAAGAAGGTAAAACCGTAGAAGGGGGTTACCTATTTTCATTTGAAGTAGGTAAGTATTTTAATGGTTACTCAAATGATAAAGCGAGCCGTGGTTTCATTAATGAATACGATGAAATCAATAAAATGCTACAAGCAAAAGAGTTTAATAAAGCTGAGCAAGCATTGGCTGAGTTATACAAAGACCATACTAAAAACACCTCTGAGCAGGCATTGTTTGCTTGGTTGAAAAGCCAATATTATTATCATCAACAACAATGGTTTGGCTTTGATGAGCAGTTGTCTGTAGCCTATTTACTGCGAGCTAAGTTGCCAACGGATATACAATATTTAGTCGCTAAAAGTGCGCTACAATGGTACAGCTTTAAGGGCGATTTTAATCTTGCTTACAATGCTATTTATGCGTTAGATAATATCGAGGGTAAACAGTTTTCAGAAGAAAACAAACTTGCCACCATCAAGCAAATTGATGACCTATTGGCGCGCACACCGCAGATTAATTCACAAATTAATGTTTCAAAAGATAAGCTGTCATATTTATCTTTATCTCGCGGTTCAATCAAAATTGAAGGCGCGAGCGATGTTTCTAAATTACAGATCCGCTGTGCTGATCAAGTCATTGACCTTGAAGCGAGTGAATCAGTTAACTACGTTATTGATGAGCAAAGCAGACGATGCGGTTTATTAGTTAAATCTGCAAATCCTGCTGAGATTAAAGTGAAACAAACTGGCTATGCCATCGTTAACTCAAAATATGACGCTAGTTAATTGTTTACTTTAAGCGCTTAACATACCTTAGCGTTATGAAATTAATCAACGCCATTAAAAAGGCGATTTCGTAACGACTAAATGCCACAGCAATGCCGATGAGTCCCATGTTCCAAATACTGGCTGCTGTGGCTGTTCCATACGTTGAATTCTTGTTCTTCAAAATTGCACCACCGCCAATAAAACCAATACCCGTGATGATCCCTTCGAGTACTTTTGATTCTGCCTCTGAACTTGTTAAAACAGACATACCCACTAATGCATAACCACAAGATGCAACAGCGACTAATGGAAATGTTCTAAGACCTGCACCATTACTGGTTTTTTCTCGATCAAATGCCATAGGAAGGGCAAGTAAGTAGGCAATGCCTAGGTGAATTAAATTATCGAGAATTTCATACCAATCAATATTAAAGTCCATGCTTTGTTCCTTGCTATAAAGATTATGATAGCTTTGCAATTTCAATACCCGATCAACAAATTACATAAAATGATGAAACTAGGGACATGTAGCCGGGTTTTTAAAAGCATGCCTTGCTATAATTTGCGATTTTTACGCAGTGCTATGTCATTTTTTCAGCCTTTTGGCTGTTTGAATTTCAGTCATGCTAACAGTATCCTAAACACGCTGACAAAATAGGCTTCACATTGAAACATTCCATCTCCTCTCTTGAAAAAACCGCACTTGCACTGTGTATGTTTGGTGCACTGATTGCTGTGATTTTGCCTGATGTTATCACTGAGCAAGTTCAGCCGTTTATACAAATGATTTTAAAATGGACTGGTAGTAGCTTTTTCTTATTGGTGAATTTTTTATTGTTTGCCATCATTATTTTAGCCATTAGCCCACTCGGTAGCCGTAAAGTAGGTGGCGAACACGCTGTTGTTGAGTATTCAAACTTTGGTTGGTTTGCCATGTTGTTTGCAGCTGGAATGGGATCTGGTTTGGTTTTTTGGGGCGTAGCAGAGCCTGCATTACATTCTCTCGACCCTCCACTTAAACAAAGCTTATACCCAGATAGACTAGCTAGTAGCCTCGCTTTAACCTTGGTTAATTGGGGCGCCCATGCTTGGGCACTTTATGCAGTATTTGCGCTCGTGCTTGGGGGATTAACGCAATACAGTGGTAAATCAGGAGATATTTGTGCCCCTGTTTTAACGGCGCTTGGTAATCGCTTTGATAAGTCTGCAAAATTTACTGTGTCGTTTATTGTTAAGTTATTTGCGGTAATCGCTATTTTTTTTGGGGTCGTCGGCACCATAGCTAATTCAACTTTATTGATAAGTAAAGGCGTAGAAATTGAGTTGGGGGTTACTTCAACTTTATTAGTAGGTTCATTAATCGTTTGTTTGTTAGCCGTTATTTATTCGCTGTCGGTTAAATTTGGATTACGTCGCGGTGTACAGTCACTGAGTCTATTTAACGTACTTTTAGCATTTAGTCTGCTTGTTTGGTTGCTAATAGTGGTGCCAATTGAGCCTATTATAAAGATTGCATTTGATGGAACTGGCTACTATTTACAGTTGCTTGCAACCGGCACTTGGCAATTTGATAGCCAGTTAAAAACGCCTGACTGGGCCACTCATTGGACATATAATTATTACTTTTGGTGGTTAGCGTGGGGGCCATTTGTTGGTGTGTTCCTAGTCAAAATTAGTCAGGGGCGCAAGGTTTGGCAATTTATTTTGGCGGTTGTGTGTATTCCAACTTTAGTCACTATAATTTGGTTTGCGACCTTTTCGGGGGCAGCAATTGAATGGGATAGACTTAACCAAGCAGGTATTTTAGTCGCAATAAAACAAGATTACAGCCAAGGCTTATTTGTATTTTTTAATCAACTAGACTGGCAAGGAACCTTGTTTATTTGGGCCAGCTTATTATTACTGTTGATATTTGTTGCCACATCCGCTGACTCTGCAATATTAGTCATAAGAGAACTGGTTAGCTCTGAGCAAAATAACCGCGTAACCCTCTATGCATGGTGTTTAGCATTATTCCTATGCAGCTTTGCATTATTAATGTTACAAGATGAGCCGTTAAATCGTAGCGTTGCAATTTTAGGCGCTTTACCTTTCTTATTAATATTTCTATTGCAGTTGGTTGGGTTTTTAAAAGAGTTTATTCGCGATATTTGTGATTAATCAACAGTTTTTTACAGTTAAACTACGCGTTTGTTATTATGCTTAAAAATAAGCTTAAGTGTATTGGAGGACCAATGCTTAAATCTCTGTATCTATTACTTTCTGTTAGTTTGCTCAGTGGCTGTACTGTAATTGGCGTTTAGTTGCTGATGGTATTGGTGGGCGTGCTAGCCAAGCACAGCCTGCCAGTGCCTATGCAGATAAAAAAGATAATGACCGAGTGAACTATGGTATGACCATGACGATGCTAGGTTATGAAATCGACAAAGCGATTATTGAAGGCTTGGAGAGTGGTAGCAAAGACAAAGATGTTGAGCTTAAATGCCGTCAAATTAGTCGCGCAGTAAAAGAATGTGTTGAGGTTAAAGCTGAGCCGAAAAAAAGACCTACATTAATGGATAGTTTTAATGAAGATTAACTTTTCAAAACTTGTTATTTGCTTACTTAGCTACAAATTAACGGGGTGTACGGCAGCAGGAGTCTTTCTTGACGGCTCTGCACAAAACTCACAATCAGCTAATATTGGAACTACGAATTCTAATCAAACTAAAAATTTTGTAAAAGATCCAAAGGGTTTCTCATTCGCAAAATTAGGCTTTGAAATTGATAGCGCTGTTATTGGTTTACTCAAACCAGAAGAACAACAACCACAGTTAGTTTGTAGGCAAATCACACGCAGTATTAAAGAGTGTGAGGAAGCTAAGCCCTCACACTTAAAATGAGATATTAATCACAGATATTTTTGATGAAACATTAGGTGTTCATCAATAAAGCTGCTGATAAAGAAGTAACTATGATCATAACCCGCGTGCATGTTAATTTCGGCTGGGTAATCTTTCTCGTTTACGACAGCAAATAAGTGCTCGGTTTTGAGTTGCTCAGCTAAGAAATTATCGGCCTCACCTTGATCAATACGCATGGGTAAATAATCTTCAGCGACGGCTTTTTTCATTAATTCACAGCTGTCGTATTCAAGCCAACTTGCTTTATCACTACCAAGGTAATTACTAAATGCTTTTTCACCCCAAGGGCAATTAATCGGGTTCACAATCGGGCTAAAAGCACTGGCGCTGACGTATTGTTTAGGGTTTTTAAGTGCAATCATCAATGCGCCGTGACCACCCATAGAGTGACCGGCAATGGCTTTTTTAGTCGTCACAGGGAAGTGTGCCTCGATAAGTGCAGGTAACTCAGAAACCACATAGTCGTACATATTGTAGTGCACATTGTAAGGTGCTTGAGTCGCATTGACATAAAAGCCAGCACCTTGACCAAAATCGTAGTTTTCATCGTCAGGAACATTTTCACCGCGCGGGCTAGTATCCGGAGCGACAATCGCAATACCCAGTTCAGCCGCTTTCTTAAATGCCCCGGCTTTTTGCATAAAGTTTTCATCAGTACAGGTTAAACCTGACAACCAATACATGACGGGTACTTTATTGGTTTCGCTGGCACCAGGTGGTAAAAAAATCGCAAAGCGCATAGCACAATGTGTGCTGCTAGCGTGGTGGGTATATTGTTTATGCCAGCCACCGCTGACTTTTGTTGAGCTTATGTTTTCTAGCATAACCAAATCCTTGAAACAAAGGCGCTAGGTATCAACCTAGCGCTAAATTAAAGATTAATAATGAATAACTGAGCGGATGCTCTTACCTTCGTGCATTAAGTCGAAAGCTTCATTGATATCTTCAAGTTTCATGGTGTGTGTGATGAAATCGTTTAACGCAAACTCACCGTTCATATAGCGCTCAACAATCTCTGGTAATTCAGAGCGACCTTTAACGCCACCAAATGCACTACCGCGCCATACACGACCTGTTACTAGCTGGAAAGGACGAGTAGAGATATCTTGGTTTGCACCTGCAACACCAATGATTACCGATTCACCCCAACCTTTGTGACAACATTCAAGAGCAGAGCGCATTACATTAACGTTACCGATACATTCAAATGAGAAATCAACACCGCCGTCAGTCATTTCAACGATAACTTCTTGGATTGGTTTGTCGAAGTCATTTGGATTGATTAAATCAGTTGCACCTAGTTTAGTAGCAAGATCAAACTTACTGGTGTTGATATCAACACCAATGATACGGCCAGCGCCTGCCATTTTCGCACCGATAATCGCCGATAAACCGATACCACCTAAGCCAAAAATAGCCACTGTATCGCCTTTTTGAACTTTTGCTGTTTTAGTAACAGCACCCATGCCGGTTGTTACACCACAACCAAGTAAACAAATTTCTTCAAGAGGCGCTTCTTTGCTTACTTTAGCAAGTGAAATCTCTGGTAATACAGTGTACTCAGAGAAGGTAGAGCAACCCATGTAGTGATAAATTGGTTGACCATCTTTATAGAAACGGGTTGTGCCATCAGGCATTAAACCTTTACCTTGCGTTTCACGTACCGCAGAGCATAAATTTGTTTTGCCCGATTTACACATTTTACACTCGCCACATTCAGCAGTGTAAAGAGGAATAACATGATCGCCTACTTCAACATGTGTTACACCTTCACCTACGGCTTCAACAATACCGCCACCTTCATGGCCAAGGATTGCTGGGAAAATACCTTCAGGGTCTTCACCAGATAAAGTAAATGCATCGGTATGACAAACACCTGTAGCAACAATCTTTACAAGCACTTCGCCTTTTTTAGGCATCATTACATCCACTTCTTCAATTGATAGTGGTTGATTTGGACCCCAAGCGATAGCCGCTTTTGATTTGATAAAATCAGTCATAACGTTCCCTTATAGTTGTTGGAAGTAAGTATTAAACTTAGTCTATTTTATTTGTTTCTCAATGAATGATAATCTTCGTTTTATTAAAACACTTTTACAGTATGGTAATAATGAATCGTTGGCACGGAATTGATGAGTTTTTAGCGGTAGCAGAAACAGGCAGTTTTACAAAAGCAAGTAAACTACTGGGTATGTCAGTGACCATGTAAGCCGCTATGTCAGTCAATTAGAAGAGCGATTAAACACACAATTGTTAACCCGAACAACCCGTAAAGTGGTGCTAACGCAAGAAGGGCAGGTGTTTGCGCATCAAACTAAACAATTACAGCATGCCATGGATGATGCCACGGCACTGCTTGCAGAGCAGCAACTGACACCAAAAGGTAGTATAAAACTAACAGCTCCTGTGATGTATGGTGAAAGTTTCATCATGCCTGCGGTACATTCGTTTATGCAAAAGCACCCAGATATTGAAGTGATCAGCCATTTAAGCAATGAGCAAGTCAATCTACTAGAAGATGGGTATGATCTCGCTATTCGCCTTGGTCATTTAAAAGATTCATCATTAAAAGCACGGCGCATCAGTCAGCGCAGGCTTGTTATTTGTTGTAGCCCTGAATATATCAATAAATTCGGCCAACCACACAGTGTCAGTGAATTACATCAGCACAATTGCCTGATTGGTAATAACAGTTACTGGCGGGTAAAAGAGCAGGGCCAAGACAAGCACATCAAAGTGGCAGGGCGTTTGGCCTGTAACAGTGGTTGGGCATTGGTTGACGCTGCTATCAAAGGGTTAGGCATCGTGCAATTACCAGATTACTATGTCAATGAACACTTAGCCGATGGCAGGTTGACTGCTGTTCTTTCGAATGTTGCTCCTGAACCTGAAGGGGTATGGGGGGTGTATCCACCAAGGCAGTTTATCGCAACCAATGTAAAAGCATTACTTGACCATTTGGTTGCTACTGTTCAAGTATCAGATTTATAATTATTTTTTACAATTTCGCGCATCCCATGCTAGCTAAATCTATGCTAACATGAGCGCATATTTAGCCCTTGGAATACCCATAATTTATTATGTTTCAACCTGTTAGCCTTTTTATAGGGCTGAGATATAGTCGCTCCTCAAAGGGCAATGCCTTTATCTCATTTATTTCATTTTTCTCTATTGCGGGCATTGCTATTGGTTTAATGGCCTTGTTTACAGTTAGTTCAGTAATGAATGGCTTTGAAAATAACCTTAAAACCAACATGCTTGGTTTAATTCCCCATATTGAAGTATCAGCCGAAGATAATTCGAAAGAAACTATGTTGCAGTTAAAGCAGCAACTAGCAAATTCTCAAGATGTTAAACAAGTTAACCTATACCGCCATGGCGAAGCCATTTTACAAACTAACCAAGATTTGCACGGCGTATTGTTACAAGGCCTTTATGATGAAGGAAGCTCCATCTATAACGTAAAAGATAAAATTGTTGCCGGCAATTGGTCACAAGTAATGGACAGCAACTACCATATTGCGATTAGCCGCTATTTGAGCAGAAAATTGGGTATTTCGCTTGGGGATAAAGTACGGGTGATCATGCCTAATGCCAGTTCGTATACTCCCCTTGGTCGAGTACCTAGTCAGCGCTTGTTTACTGTTGCTGCACTGTATGAAACACAGTCAGAAATTGATATGTCATTGGCATTTACCAGTGGCTATTCGTTAGGCAGAGTTTTAAAACTAGCAAAATCAGCAGCACCCAATTTGAGTGTGTCGCTGCATGAACCATTTGCTGTTGAGCAAGTATTGCAATCTCAGTTAGCTATTTTAAACGATTACACAGTGACTGATTGGCGAGCTAGCCAAGGCACACTATTTGCAGCTGTGGCAATGGAAAAGCGCATTATGTCGATGTTACTTGGCTTAATCGTGCTCGTTGCAGTGTTTAATATCATTTCAGCATTAACCATGATGGTCAGTGAGAAGCAAAGTGAAGTCGCTATTTTACAAACACTGGGCTTAACTCCGTTACAAGTGCAGCACGTGTTTATGATCCAAGGCTTATATAACGGTCTTATCGGTACCAGTATTGGTGCGTTACTTGGTGTGCTATTGAGTAGCTACATTAATGAATTATTGAATATGTTAGGCATCAATTTACTAGCGGGCGTGAGTTTACCCGTTAAATTTGATGTGATGAGTTTGAGTTTAATTGCCGCAGGGAGTATTGCGATGAGCTTTTTAGCTACCTTGTATCCTGCCAGAAAAGCTGCAAAAGTGAATCCAGCAGAGGTATTACGTTATGAGTGATTTAGTTATCAATTGTCAGCAGCTAAATAAAGTCTATCAAGATGGCGATAACGAGGTTGCGGTATTAAAAGGGGTTGATTTAGCACTTAATCAAGGCGAAATGTTAGCTGTTGTAGGGAGCTCTGGATCAGGAAAAAGTACCTTATTGCATATATTAGGTACCTTAGATAACGAAAGCTCAGGCAAGGTTGAAATTAAAGGTCAGCAAGTTTCCAAATTAAACCGTAAACAACAAGCCAGTTTCAGAAATGAAAATTTAGGTTTCATATATCAATTCCATCATCTATTAATGGAATTTACTGCCATTGAAAATGTTGCAATGCCATTATTAATTAAAGGCTTAAGCGCAAAAGCGGCAACCGAAAAAGCCCATAACATGCTAGATAAAGTAGGGTTATCTCATCGTAGTGAACATAAACCTTCGGCGTTATCAGGTGGTGAGAGGCAGCGGGTTGCAATAGCACGTGCATTAGTAACTGAGCCTGCTTTGGTGCTTGCCGATGAACCAACCGGTAACCTAGATAAACAAAACGCAATTAAGATTTACGATTTAATTAAAGAATTAAATACTAGCTTAAAAACCAGTTTTGTTGTGGTAACCCATGATTTAGAACTTGCAGATAAACTAGGCAAAATTGCCTATTTAGATGATGGTAAGCTCGCAATAAAAGAGTCTCAGCATGTTGCTTAGTGCCTTTATTTCAAAACGCTTTCGTGCCCATAGTGGCCAAAAAGACGGACAAAACGGTTTTGTTAGTTTTATCGCTAAAGCATCGACAATCGGCATACTTTTAGGTGTCGCTGTGCTAATTGTTGCTTTATCAGTTATTAATGGTTTTGAGCAGCAGCTAGTACATCGGCTTTTATCGGTTGTACCTCAGGTTGAATATGTTGCCCCTAACAGACCAATCAATAATTGGCAGTCAAAAGTTGCTCTACTACGCTCTCAAGCCGGTGTAACAGGTGCTGCGCCGTTTATAAGTGTCAACGGCATGGCGCAATATAAAAGTGAGTTAAAAGCAGTTGAAGTGCGTGGTGTTAGTCCTGAATTTGAAAACCAAGTGTCAGCGTTAAACCAATTCACAGAAGGGCGCTTAGTTAGTCAATTACAACAAGAAGATGTGCTATTAGGACAACAAATAGTCAACCGATTAGGTCTTAAAATTGGCGACCCAGTTACCTTATTAATTCCACAGATAAACCAGCAAAGTACAAGCTTGCTTGCACCTAAACGCGTGAGTTTGAATTTGGCGGGTATTATAAAAATGGGCGATCCAATTGATGAAACGGCGGCTTTCATTCGCCTTGATAAAGCGCAAAGTGTGTTGAGTTTTGAGCAAAACCAAGTAACCGGCTTACGATTACAAGTAGCTGATGTGTTCGCAGCCCATCAAACGGCGATGCGTGTGGGGCAAGTTATTCCTGATTATGTCTATGTCTCGAGTTGGTTTAGAACCCAGGGTAGCTTATATCAAGATATTCAAATGGTTCGCACTATTGTGTATATCGTGGTGTTTTTAATAATTGCCGTAGCGAGTTTTAATATTGTTTCGTCATTAGTGATGGAAGTACGTGAAAAACAGGCAAATATCGCAATTTTAAAAACCATGGGCGCACAAGATAGCACCATTTTAGCAACCTTCGTAATGCAAGGTTTTACACAAGCTTTAATTGGTGTGATCTTAGGCACAGTTATCGGTGTGATGCTAGCGTTAAACATCAGTGAACTGTTCACTTGGGCAAGTAACTTATTTGGCGATAACCCGTTACAAGGGGTTTATTTTATTGAGTTTTTACCCAGTAAACTAGTTTGGCAAGATATTGTTATAACGGTGATTGTTACATTTGTTCTCGCTATTTTGGCAACCTTATATCCTGCGTGGCAAGCAACCCGTGTCGATCCTGCAAAAGTTCTTGGAAATTAAGGAAAGTTTATGGATAAGCAAAGGATTATCGATTTTTGGTTTAATGAATTAGGACCAGAAGCTTGGTATCAGCAATCTGATGAAGTTGATGCCTTGATTACGGTTAAGTTTTCACAATGCCTTTTACAGGTTATCGCTGGCGAGCATGCTAATTGGCGAGTTGACGCCCTTGGCTCTTTAGCTGAAATTATCGTGTTAGATCAGTTTTCACGCAATATTTACCGTAATACGGCGCAGGCTTTTAGCCAAGATCCACAAGCACTAAGCTTAGCGCAAAGAGCAATTGAACTTGGATTTGATAAAAAATTACCTAGCCATCAAGCTGCGTTTATTTATATGCCGTTTATGCACAGTGAATCTAAAATCATTCACCAGCAGGCTGAGCAATTGTTTAAAGGCATGAGTAATTCTGAATTTGAACTAAAGCACAAAGTGATTATTGATAGGTTTGGTCGCTACCCACATCGCAATAGGATTTTAGGTCGCGAATCAACTCCTGAAGAACTGCAATTTTTAACTGAGCCTAACTCTTCTTTCTAGGTTGATTGAATAGTACGCAAGTAAATTTAAATGCTCTTTGATTGCCTGTAAATACTTGCACAGCGCCATTTTAAACCTTAAAGTGTCAGAAATGTTGTAAAAGAGTAACCACCATGGAACAAAAACAAGCAAGACCATTAACACCAGAAGAACAAGCTGAAGCGCAAAAACAAAGTGTTATTTGGCAAAGAGAATGTTTCGAAAATGCACAAAAGCATTTAGCTGAAAAAGGCGTTATTCCGCAAACTGTTGTAGAAAAAGAAAGCCGTTTTATTGCGCCATTAGTAGCTATTTGGAAATTTAAAGCACAAAACGGTAAGAGCTATTGGGTGATCACAGGTCGTTTACCAACCGATCACGCTGAAGCAAGTGCAGCAAACAATGCACGTGAAGTATTACGTTATTTCTCAATGCAGTGGCAAATGAAGGCTGATCAGCTAATGCAATCAGGTGCGGTAGATAAAACCAAAGCTGATTTTGCTAATCTGTTAATCAACCGTGCCCATGGCTTATATGAGTTATTTGAAAAAGAAGAAATGTGGCAAAATGAGCCAGCATAACTAACTCTGCATACCTTCTAAGAAAAAGCTGAATAATGTTATTCAGCTTTTTTGTTTTACATGTACCTTAATGCACCAAAGTGAATGACCGCGTATCAAATTGCTTAATCGGGCAGAGCATTCGTTGCCTTGGAATACCAGCTTCCATAAACACTAAACCATCAGCCGAAAAACCATTTTGTTTGAATCTATCTACTTCATTCAATATGCAATTAATGCTGACACAATCACAGCCTTGCTTTTCAGCCAAATTAACTAAGTAATTCAATAATGATTTATAAACCGAACGATTACGGTGTTCTGGTAAAACTGCAATACGGCCGATAAGGCCATCATTACATAAACGCCCAGTAGCAACTGGGCGTTTACCTTCATCTGTAACGAGCACGTGATGTGCTATTTTATCTAGATGGTCAAACTCAATGTGTCTTGGGATATGTAGTTCATATACAAATACCCGCTCTCGGATTTGTTGTAAGAGTTCCTTGTCGATACTCCATTCAACTTCATCTATTTTATAGCCCATAAACACACACTCCTAACAAAACCAAATACCCTCATTTAAAAGTGTAGTAAAGGTTTTCAAGAAAATGTGATTATTTTTTGAACTATTTATGTCAGCAGCGGTCACCCATGTCTGATCGGTGAGCTTTGTTATTAATTCAAGGTCAGTTAAATCATGCATGTAATTAACACCATTAATACTTAAAAGTATTTTATCGTCAATTACTTGATAGATAGCGCGGGTACCACCTAAACGCTCAAAAACAACGTCTTCATCATTGAGTAAGTCATTTACTTCATCTAAAGTATATGGCTCTTCTAAAGGCGCTAAATCCATGTCATGCTTTGGCTGACTCATACTGTTACCAAGCCAAGTCTTGAATACTGCGTCATCATTAATTGCAGCAATCATAAGTTGCTTTACTTTTTCTGCTTCAGTTTGGTTAAGCTCACCTTTAGATGAGCGCAACTTAAGCTCTGCATCACCGTATCGTTGATTACCAAGCTCAGTATCGATAAGGTGATCGGCAAATTGTGATAATAAATCGCGTTGGTTTGGCGCTCTAAAACCCACAGAGTAATTAAGTGCATTTTCAACTGCGTAACCTTCATGTGGGCAACCTGGTGGAATATAGAGAATATCTCCCGGCTCTAACACACAGTCGATCACGGCAGGAAATTGCTCAACTTGTAACAGGCTCTTATTTTGTGCAAATTGCTTTAAGTTCGCATCAGGTAAACCAACTCGCCAGTGGCGTTTACCTTCACCTTGAATAATAAACACGTCGTATTGATCTAAATGCGATCACGCCACCACCCGGGGTAGAGTAGCTGATCATCAAGTCATCGATACGCCAGTTGGGAATAAAGCGAAATGGCTCCAATAGTTGCGCTGCATCGCTATGCCAATGGTCAACTGCTTGCACCAGTAATGTTGAGTGCTTTTCAGTTAGCAAGCTAAAGCCTTCAAAAGGACCATGGTATGCTTGCCAATCATCTGAGTGATTGGTCACAATACGTGATTCAATGCTTTCTTCCATGGCAAGACCGGCCAATTCTTCGGGCTCGATCGGATCTGCAAAATCCTTGAAGCCTTGCTTTATAAGTAATGGTTTTTTCTGCCAATACTCAGCTAAAAATTGCTCTTGGGTTAATGAATTGATGGTTAATTGATACATAACATGACCTAAGCGAATTGATATAAAAAAAGCGAAAGGAAGGCCTTTCGCTTTTTTAAGTCTTAATTTGAATTTAAGCTAAGTTGTCGATGAACTCAACAGCACGACCAATGTAATTAGCCGGAGTTAATTTTTTCATTTCTACTTTTGCTTCTTCAGGTAACTCAAGACCATCGATGAAATCAGCCATGATTTCTTGGTTTACGCGCTTACCACGAGTAAGGTCTTTAAGTTTTTCATATGGCTTTTCGATACCATATTTACGCATAACCGTTTGGATTGGCTCTGCTAGTAATTCCCAGTTTTGGTCTAGTTCTGCTAATAAACGCTCTTCGTTTACTTCAAGCTTGCTAACACCTTTTAATGTCGCTTGGTAAGCGATAAGTGTGTAGCCCATACCAACACCTAGGTTACGTAACACTGTTGAGTCAGTTAAGTCACGTTGCCAGCGAGAAACAGGTAGTTTTTGCGCAAGGTGAGTAAAGATAGCGTTAGCAATACCTAAGTTACCTTCAGAGTTTTCAAAATCAATCGGGTTTACTTTGTGAGGCATAGTTGATGAACCAATCTCACCTGCGATTGTTTTTTGTTTGAAGTGGTTAAGTGCAATGTAGCCCCAAACGTCACGGTCAAAATCAAGTAATACAGTGTTGAAACGTGCAACTGCATCGAATAACTCAGCAATGTAATCGTGTGGCTCGATTTGTGTTGTGAACGGGTTGAATGTTAAACCTAGGCTCGTTACGAACTGCTCAGCGTGGCTGTGCCAATCGTAATCTGGGTATGCACTTAGGTGAGCGTTGTAGTTACCTACAGCACCGTTGATTTTACCTAACATTTCTACGTTAGCAATTTGGTCACGTTGACGCTTTAAGCGCATGTAGACGTTTGCAAACTCTTTACCCATTGTAGAAGGAGTAGCTGGTTGACCGTGGGTACGTGTCATCATTGCAACTGACTTGTACTCAACTGCTTTTTCTTTTAATGCATTTAGAAGTTGGTCACAGTATGGAAGTAATACTTTGTCACGCGCTTCGGTAAGCATTAAACCGTGAGACAGGTTATTGATGTCTTCTGAAGTACATGCAAAGTGAATGAATTCGTTAACTGCGTTAAGCTCTGCGTTATCAGCTACTTTTTCTTTAAGTAGGTATTCAACTGCTTTTACGTCATGGTTAGTTGTGCGCTCGATCTCTTTAACGCGTGCTGCATCAGCTTCGCTAAAGTTATCAACAATGGCATTAAGTAAAGCATTAGCCTCGTCGCTAAATGCCGGTACTTCTTTGATTGCGCTAGCTGCAGATAAAGCTTGTAACCAACGAACTTCAACAGTTACACGGTATTTGATTAAACCAAATTCGCTGAAAATACTGCGTAGTTCCGTGGTCTTGCTGCCATAGCGACCATCTACCGGAGAGATAGCGGTTAACGCTGAAAGCTCCATAATGACTCCTAAATTGTCTAGTTTGAACGATAATTAAATTGATTGTTTAGCAATAGCGAGGATTTTTCTTTTTGCAAAGAAAAAGTGACGGCGTTTACCGCCCATTTGTCGCCATAACACGGCACTACGAATTCCGATCAATAAGAGGGCACGAATTTTGTTTTGCGTGAGCTGCTGTTTTAATAACTCTGGCTTGCCATACACTTGAATACGATGCCCAAGGGGGCTTAGCACCGATGAGTAAATATCAGCAAGCGCTGCTACTACAGTATCATCTGTGATAGCAAAGTGGTCGAGGCGACGTTTAACATCATCAATGCGACGACCTAATTCATTTAAGCTGTTTTGTTTTGAACTTAATGCACGTTCTAATTGCATTAAACCACCCACATATTTTACGATTTCGACGTCTTTGTCTGCGCCGGCAGAAAGCTGTGCAATCAAAATGCGATAGCCTTCACGTAAATTATATTTACCCTGATACACGTCTTCAGGGCTATTTGGTGATGTTTCGACAATACAGTTTAGTAATTTTTCTAATTCGTGATCACTGCCTTGGCCATATTGCGCAACTTTTTGTACTTGTTTAGCAACTTGACACATGGCAGCTAAAGCCATGACTTGGTGCTCTGTCATTATTTGATCACCGAATCAATAATACCACCACCTAAACATACTTCGTCAGCGTAGAATACGGCTGATTGGCCCGGTGTCACTGCTTTTTGTGGCTCATCAAATAATACGCGTGCCATACCATCTTCACCAACAAGTAAAGTACAGCTGATATCTTCTTGGCGATAACGAGTTTTAACAGTACAGCGTGTGGTCCCTTTAGGGCCTTCGCGGTCAACCCAGTGAAGCTGGTTTGCATTTAAACCATTGCTGTACAGGCGAGGGTGGTCTTTACCTTGACCAACCACTAATACGTTACGATCAACGTCTTTATCAACTACATACCAAGGTTCACCCGAACCTTCTTTCATGCCACCAATTAATAGACCTTTACGTTGACCAAGTGTGTGGTACATCAAGCCTTCGTGCTCACCCACTTCATTGCCATCGGTATCTTCAATTTTACCTGGCTGTGCTGGTAAGAATTTTTGTAAGAAGTCTTTAAATTTACGCTCACCAATAAAACAGATACCGGTACTGTCTTTTTTATCGTGAGTGATTAAGTCTTGCTCTTCAGCGATGCGGCGTACTTCAGGCTTAGCAATATCGCCAACAGGGAAAAGTGTTTGCGCAATATGCTCATGGCTTAGAGTGTATAAGAAATAGCTTTGATCTTTGTTGTCATCAAGGCCACGACACATTACAAATTTATCACCGCGCTTTTCACGGCGAACATAGTGGCCAGTCGCGATGTAATCAGCACCCAGTGCTTGTGCTGCAAATTCTAAAAATGCTTTGAATTTGATTTCTTTATTACACATGATGTCTGGGTTTGGTGTACGACCTGCTTTATACTCTGCTAAAAAGTATTCAAACACGTTGTCCCAGTATTCGGCTGCAAAATTTACAGTGTGAAGCTCAATACCTAGCTTATCGCACACAGCTTGTGCGTCTTGTAGGTCTTCAGCTGCAGCGCAATATTCATCATTATCGTCTTCTTCCCAGTTTTTCATGAACAGGCCTTCAACTTGATAGCCTTGTTGCTTTAATAAATACGCTGATACAGAAGAATCAACACCGCCGGACATACCCACGATGACTTTAATGTGACTATTTTCGCTCATAATATTCGCTGTCATTTTTTAACTGCTATGGAAAGGCCGATATTATAGCATGCTTTTAGACGCCCAAACCAGCCAAAATCACAGCGGTTATTGGTAAATCAAACTAAGTGGGTAGGCTTTACCAGCTAAATGATCTTCAATGCATTTTAAAACCAGAGGGCTTCTAAGCGGCAGGCTTTTAATTTGCTCAAGGCTAAACCAATCTGCGCTGAGAATGTCATCATCTTGGGGAGATGGTTCAAATAGCTCTGGGCTATTAAAAGCAAAGCTAAAACGCATGTAGTGAACACCATTTGCGGCATGCAAATTATAAATGCCTACAAGGTGATTGGCATGAAGGCTAATGCCTGTTTCTTCAATAAGTTCTCGGTGAGCTGCTTCTGCTAAGGTTTCATTGGCTTCTAAATGGCCGGCAGGTTGGTTATAGCAAATATCACCTGTGTGTTTATCGCGCTCTTTAACAAGTAAAAATTTGTCTTGGCATGTGACGATGGCGGCCACTGTGACATTGGGTTTATGCATCAGGGTTGTTCACTACTTTAAACTGGCCATTCTCTAATCCATCAAGGGTATAGTTACCAATGCTGTAACGAATTAATCGCAAAGTAGGGAAGCCAACATGCGCTGTCATACGGCGAACTTGGCGATTACGCCCCTCAGTGATAGATATTTCTAACCAACTGGTTGGTATGTTTTTACGCTCGCGAACGGGCGGGGTACGTGGCCAAATTGCCGGCTCGTCAATACGTCTAACTTTGGCAGGCTTGGTCATGCCATCTTTAAGCTCTACACCTTTGTTAAGTGCAAAGATAGCCTCATCAGTCACATCACCTTCTACTTGCACCCAATAAGTTTTAGCTGTTTTTTTATTGGGTTCAGTGAGTGTGTGTTGTAATTTACCGCAGTTGGTAAGTAGCAACAGTCCTTCGCTATCTCTATCTAAGCGTCCTGCTGCATACACGTCTTTAATCGTAACAAAGTCGGCAAGCGTTTTGCGGTTTTGGTCATCGGTAAATTGGCAAAGCACATCAAATGGTTTGTTAAATAGCACCACTTTGCGCTGCTCAGGGCTAATTGCTTTTTTAACTTGGCGTTTTTGAGTCGGCCTTGAATAAGTTCGACCTCTGCTGCGACGTGATTTGCTATTGGCTTTATTAACCATTAAATACACCTAGCCGGTTTAGGTAAACCTGCAATTTTAGTCGCTTGCTTTGCTGGACCTTTAGGGAATAGCTTATACAAATACATGCTATTACCTTTTTCTTCACCTAGCTTTTGGGCCATTGCTTTGACCAGCATGCGTATTGCAGGGCTGGTGTTGTACTCTACGTAAAAATCACGCACAAAATGCACAACTTCCCAGTGCTGCTCACTTAAGGTAATGTTCTCTTGCTCAGCAATAATGGGTGCAAGCTCTTCACACCAATCATTTGAATCAAGTAAATAGCCTTGTTTGTCTGTTTCAATCTGTTTGTTATTAAATTCAAGCATGGTTTACCAAGTAATCGTGTTTTTTGCGTTTAAAGTCATTTCTACAAACTGCGAGTAGTTTATTGCGATATCGCCTTGATTGAATGAAATATCACGAGCTGCAGCATCTTCTTCAAGTAAATGAATTGCTGAAGAGAACTGTTTAAACTGCATGTTGTTATAACAAGCATCACTAACAAGTAGCACTATATCTTCTGAAGAAATTAAATTGGCCAACATATTATTGCAGTAGTGCGATAAAGGTTTTGAAAAAATATGCAAGGTACTCATAGTGTCACCACCTGATGTTGCTGGCTAATTAATTCACGCTGTTGCTCAAAGTTAGCTACTTTAACATCAATAATTAAGCTTTCTTGTGTGAGGTTAAAATCCATCAACGACTTTTCACATACATATATATTTTCAACATCGTATAATTCAAGCGTTTTAATGGTTTTAAAATAGTTTTTAATGCCAAGTTGCTCTGGCTGCTGGTTTTTCTTCAAAGCTAAAACAGCTTCACCACTGAGTAGCCAACTAATGTTTTGTTCAATAGCAGCAAAAATTAGTGTGGTGTCGAGTGATTCACGAATATGTTGATCATCAAATGGACATGCTGGCTGATCACTAAAATGTTTTTCATTTAAATTGCACCCATTTATCCGCTTCACTGACAAGCATCGCAAATTCTGCAAGCCCAGCGACGGTAAACACGCTTGCGTTATCGATATCTAAGCCTCGTTTTTCAGCAGCAGTGACACATAGCAGTAGGGGGACCTCTTGCTGACTCAACGACTGCCACAAACGATTAATTGGCAGCTCGTCACTGGCAAGTTCTAAATGGTTACTTGCGTGGTATACACCTGCTTGATAAAGAAAGATAGCTGCAATTGAGTGACCAGAGTCAAGACAGGCCTGTGCAAATTTAATTAGCCGTTGAGTTGTGTCGTGATCGGTCGGCGCGGTATGAAGAGAAAGTACAAATTGTGCCAAAACGCATCCAATAAAAAAGCCCCTAGAAAGGGGCTATTTTAGCAGAACTATTTAATTAGTCATCACTTGCACCAAGTAGGTGAAGAAGAGACGTAAATAAATTATATACGTTAAGGTATAAAGCAACAGTTGCGCGGATGTAGTTGGTCTCACCGCCATTAATAATACGGCTAGTGTCAAATAAGATTAAACCAGACATAATAAGTACAACTGCAGCATTAATAACCATAAAGGTGATTGAGCTGCCGATGAATAAGTTAACTAGGCTTGCAATAATCACTACGATTAAACCCACAGTTAAAAAGCCACCCATAAATGAGAAGTCTTTTTTCGTGGTAAGTGCATAAGCAGACAAACCAAAGAAGATTAACGCAGTAGAGCCTAACGCTTGCATAATGAGCATAGGGCCATTTGGCATTGCAGCATAGTAGTTAAGCATTGGACCGAGTCCTGCGCCCATCAAACCTGTGAAAACAAATACCCAAGCAACACCTGATGCACTGTCAGCCTTTTTGTTAACAACAAAAAGTACACCGAATGCAATCAAACTAAATACTATCCCCATAAAATAAGGTAGATTCATTGCCATTGAAATACCTGCCGTCACTGCGCTAAATGCCAGTGTCATTGCCAGTAAGAAATAGGTATTTTTTAAAACTTTATTGGTTTCAATAGTCGACATTACTGGTCTTGCAGTATTGTACGATTGATTAAACGCCATTGTTAGAGCTCCTTTAAATGAACTTATACGTTCGTTAGTTCCAATTATTAAACTGAACTAAGCCTATCAAGAGTTATATATTTGGGCAAACTATTGTGGATCAATAGACAAGATAAATAATTGAAAAGTTCAATGTTGCGCACAATCTAAACATTATTGTACTAATGCTGAGCAAATTAATTGTTTTTTAATCACTTAAACAGTTTTTTTGAAAAAAAGCTTCACAAACACGGCTGCCTTATCTATTATGCACGCCGTCGGAGAGATGGCAGAGTGGTCGAATGCACCGGTCTTGAAAACCGGCAGGGGTTTGTAGCCCCTCTAGGGTTCAAATCCCTATCTCTCCACCATTATTTTTACTACTGGCGTAAGCGGGTAGGTTCTCGCATTCGGAGAGATGGCAGAGTGGTCGAATGCACCGGTCTTGAAAACCGGCAGGGGTTTGTAGCCCCTCTAGGGTTCAAATCCCTATCTCTCCACCATCATTGAAGCCGCTGAATTTATTCAGCGGCTTTTTTGTTTCTTAAGCTTCTCATTTGTTCTGCAAATTACGACTATTGTCGATATTTCGCATTTTAACTAGTTAGTCCATGCTTAACACTTCTCGTATTATCTTTGTGACATTAGGGAATTTATGAAACATCGTTTAGCAAAGAGTGTAGGACTTTCTTTATTATCGCCTGTGATCATCGGTTGTATCTTAGGCCTTTATTATGCATTCACACTTGAAGGAAATGGTTTTAGCATTTTCTTTAATTTACTTGTTAGCGCAATTGCCAATGCACACATAGTAGGCTTAACTATGGCAGCATTTGTAGTGCCTGGTTATTTACTTATGTTTAAATATGCAAAGGTTAATTATTCAGGTGTTCTGACACTTGGCTTACTAGGTGGCGCTATTTTTAGCTACTTACTGAGCGCTACAACAGGTATGGCTTTTGTAGTCAATGCTATGATGTCTGCTCTGGCAGCTGGACTGTTTTTATTTGGTTTAAGACAGGGCCTTACAACACAATCTTCTCATCAATAGCAGAATATTTAATCAAGCTGACTGAAATTGAGGGCAAAATGTTTTTTTTTGCCCTTAAAAGGTTTCATTTGTCGTCTACAAAGAGTACCTTTAGCTACTGTATGTTTAATAAGAAGTAGTTTGGTATGCAAAAGCAAGATTTTTACCAGTCATTAGTTAAACAAACTGAGTCGCTAATCTCTGGTGAATCAAATGTTATTGCCAACATGGCAAATATTAGTGCGCTGTTATTTACCTCTTTAGAGGATATCAATTGGGCGGGCTTTTATTTAATGGATTCACCTGAAGAATTAGTGCTAGGGCCGTTTCAAGGTAATCCTGCATGTATCCGTATTCCAGTAGGTAAAGGGGTATGTGGAACTGCCGCGCAAACACAACAAACACAACTCATTGAAGACGTGCATGCATTTGCTGGTCATATTGCCTGTGATGCTGCATCTAACTCAGAAGTAGTTGTGCCGATTTTCAAAGACGGTAAAGTATTTGCTGTACTTGATATCGACAGCCCAAGCATTGCGCGATTCGATGCTGATGATCAAGCTGGTTTAGAAGCATTGGTAAAATGCTTTGAGGCAAATCTAAAATGAAAGATCTGCTAAATGTGCAAGATTACCTCTTTGCAATCCAAGATGTTGGTGATTGGGAAGGGGAAGAAGAAGTTGTTGCCGAAAGGCTCAACGACTTGATTCACATGGCATGGGAGCGTCTACCAGATGACCTTGACTGTGAATCAATTGATGAAATTATAAATGGTATTTGGGAACACCTTCGAGGTGATTTAGCGCTTATTGAAGCGGACTTCGAAGAGTTGACCGACTGGGTAACACACTATGTCGATTCATCACTTGATGAAAAGATGTAATAAAAGGTTCTAACATGGAAACCACAAACAAGCTAAAAGATATTAATGAAGTATTGGATTTCTTATACCAAGAATTTCCACAATGTTTTAAACAAAAAGACGGTATTCAGCCGCTTAAAGTAGGTATCTTTAAAGATATCGCTGAGCGTATTGAAGGTTCTAATAAAGTAAGTAAAACTCAGGTTCGTCAAGCACTAAGAAAGTACACCTCAAACTGGCGCTATTTAGAAGCTGTGACTAAGTCTGAGTTCCGTATCGATCTTGATGGTAATCAAGATGAAAAAGTAGAACAAGAGCACATTGAGCACGCACAAAAAGCGTTAGAAGAAAGCCGCGCTAAAATGGCAAAGCGTAAGAAGCCACAACGTCCACGTAAAGACGGTGACACAAAATCTTACAAAAAGAATAGTGGCCACCACGCTAAATCTGGCGAAAAAGGCGCTAAAGTAAATAATAAGCCTGCTAAAGCTGCTCCTGCAAAACGTTCAGGAAAAGTTGAACCTTTACCTGCCTCAGAGGTCAAGGTTAATAGCAAAGTTAAAGTTAAACTTGGCCAAGCACTTGTAAACGCGGTTATTACTGAAGTGAATAAAGATGAAGTTCACGTTGAGTTAGTAACAGGGATGCAAGTTAAGACCAAAGCAGACAGCCTGTATATCATTTAATAGCTGTAAAAAATAAAGGAGTTGTGTATGAGTAAAAAGTTTACGCTCATTCCGTTAGTCGCTGCCCTGTTTTCAGGTTCATTATTGGCATCTTCAGACAATTTGACTGAAAAAGACCTGCCAGTACTCAAGCAAGAAAGCCAACATAGTACGGCAAGCAAACGGGTGACAAACTTATTTACTCGTGCACACTACAAACCAATTAAATTTAACGATGAATTATCTGAGAAGGTTTTTGATCGTTACATTGAATCTCTCGACTACAATAAAAATGTGTTTTTAGCCTCTGATATTGCCTCGTTTGAGCAATATAAAGACCAGTTTGATAATGCATTGTCGACAGGTAAATTGGGATTTGCTTTTGATATTTTTAATTTAAGTTTAAAACGTCGTTTTGAACGCTATGACTATTCTTTATCGTTACTTGAAAACGAAATGAAGTTCGATAAAGAAGATGAGTACCTGTTTGACCGTGAAGACGCTGAGTGGGCAACAAGCCAAGCTGAGCTTGATGAACTTTGGCGTCAGCGCGTTAAATACGATGCTTTACGATTAAAAATGACAGGTAAAGATTGGCAAGGCATTAAAGAAGTCTTGACCAAACGCTACCACAACGCGCAAAAGCGTTTAGTACAAACGAACAGTGAAGATGCTTTTCAAATCGTGATGAACTCATTTGCACGAAGCATTGAAGCGCATACCTCTTATTTATCACCTCGTCGCGCTGAGCAATTCAAGATGGACATGGATCTTGAATTAGAAGGTATTGGTGCGGTGCTTAGCTATGACGAAGATTACACGGTAATCCGTAGCTTAGTCCCAGGCGGACCGGCTGATAAGTCTGAACAAATAAAAGCAGATGACCGTATTATTGGTGTTGCGCAAGAAGGTGAAGAGTTTGTTGATGTGATTGGCTGGCGTTTAGATGACGTCGTTGATTTAATCAAAGGCCCGAAAGGGACAAAAGTTCGCCTGCAATACTTAAAAGGGGCTGATGCTCACGGTACACCAAAAGTGGTTGAAATCACGCGTGATAAAATTCGCTTAGAAGACCGTGCTGCAAAATCTGAAGTATTTGAAGCAAAATATTCAGACTTAACCAGCAAAATTGCTGTGATTGAAATCCCTGGTTTCTATAACAATTTATCGCAAGACGTAAAAGTTGAAATTGCGAAGTTAAAAGAAGCCAAAGTTGACGGTATCATTATCGATTTACGTCAAAACGGCGGTGGGTCACTTTACGAAGCGACGCAACTTTCTGGCTTATTTATCGATCAAGGTCCAGTTGTACAAATTCATACGCTAAATAATCGTATTGAAGAGCAAAAAGACCGTGATGGCGTCACTTTTTACGATGGCCCACTGACAGTGTTAGTTGATCGCTACAGTGCATCTGCCTCAGAGATTTTTGCAGCAGCAATGCAAGATTATGGCCGTGCAATTGTGATTGGTGAGCAAACCTTTGGTAAGGGAACTGTACAGCAGCATAAACCACTTGGCCGTGCTTATGACCTATACGACCACCCATTAGGTAGCGTGCAGTATACCATTGCAAAATTCTACCGAATTAACGGCGGAAGCACACAGCACAAAGGCGTGATCCCAGATGTGTCATTCCCATCGGCAATTGAGCCATCAGAGTGGGGTGAGAGTCAACAAGACAACGCGCTACCTTGGGATAGCATCATACGTGCTAAGTACAACTCTGTTGATAACCTCAAACCAGCGATTGCTTACGTTAATAAGCTTCATGATGCCCGTATTGCAGACGAGCCTGAGTTTGGCTATGTATTTGCTGACATTAAACGCTATCAAGAAGAGAAAGACCGTAAGACTATCTCATTGGTTGAAGCGACGCGTCTAAAAGAGAAAGACGAAGGTGAAGAACGCGCGTTAGAACGTGCTAATGAACGACTTGTTCGCCTTGGTGAAAAGCCAGTTGAGAAGCTTGACGATTTACCTGATAGCCTTGACGAGCTAGACCCTTTCTTAGAAGAAGCGGCATTAATCACCCAAGATTATATAAAATATGGTCGTATCGCTAAGAAATAATTAGCAATTAATTAGCAATATTGATTAATAAAAAGGCGCTTAAGCGCCTTTTTTGCTACCTAAAACAGGTTAGATTGGTATAATCACAAAATCTGGCTGCATAAGGCCACTGAAGTTTTGCGTCAAAGCTTACAATAATAATTAAACACGCCACATAAGACGTGTAGGAGACTATCTTTTGAATTCAATTGAAGAGAAGCCAATAAAACAGGCCAGTTTTTTAGATGCCTTAATCCCAATTACTGTGCTCGTGTGCCTACTAGGCGCTGCTGTTTATTTATTCGGTGATAACTCATCATCTGGTCCTAACCAAATCGCTCTATTATTCGCTACGTTTACCGCGGCATTAATTGGCTTAAAAAATGGTTACACCTGGAAGAAACTAGAACAAGCCATGATTGAGGGGATCACCTTATCCCTTGGAGCAATCATTATACTGTTAATGGTGGGTGCCTTAATCGGTACTTGGCTGTTATCAGGAACTGTACCCACTCTAATTTACTATGGCTTACAAATTATCAATCCTAGCTGGTTCTATGCCGCTAGCTGTTTGATTTGTGGCATTGTGGCTATGAGTATTGGTAGCTCTTGGACCACAGCTGCGACTATCGGTGTGGCGTTATTAGGTGTTGCAACTGGTCTTGGTCTTGAACAAGTTGTTACAGCAGGCGCGGTCATTTCTGGTGCCTACTTTGGTGATAAATTAAGCCCGCTTTCTGAAACAACAAACTTAGCGCCAGCAGTGGCTGGGGCTGATTTATTTGAGCATATTCATCACATGCTTTGGACTACAGTGCCAAGCTTCATTATTGCGTTAATTATTTTTATCTTTATGGGCTTTAATGCCGGTGGTTCAACAGAAGCGGTCGTATTGATGAAATAGTTAATTTATTAGAGCAAAACTTTAATATTGGTTTTGAAATGCTAGTGCCACTGGTGGTGTTGTTGTTTTTAGCAATTCGTAAGATGCCAGCTTTCCCAGCTATTTCGATTGGTGCGGTGCTAGGCGCGATTTGGGCTATGTTATTTCAATCTGATTTAATCAATAGCCAAATTGATGCATCACAAGGCCAAGCAATTGGTTACTTCAAATTAGTTTGGACAACGTTCTTTGATGGTTTCAGCATCGACACTGGCGATGAAAAAATGGATTCATTATTGAGCGGTGGTGGTATGGCTGGCATGTTAACAACCACTTGGCTGATTATGACGGCCTTGATGTTTGGCGCTATCATGGAAAAAACTGGCTTACTTGATATGTTCGTTAAGAGCATCTTAAAAATTGCTAAAAGCACGGGTTCTCTTATCACTGCAACGATTGCAACCTGTATTGGTACCAATGCGGTTGCAGCTGACCAATATATCGCGATTGTTGTTCCTGGACGTATGTTTAAAGACGAATATGAAAAACGCGGTTTAAAGCCTGTAAATTTATCTCGCACATTAGAAGATGGTGGCACAATTACTAGCCCACTTATTCCTTGGAATACCTGTGGTGCTTACATGCAAAGTGTTTTACTAATCAATCCATTTGACTATGCAATGTACGCGTTCTTTAATTTAATTAATCCATTCTTAGCGGTTGTTTATGCCTATTTTGGTATTAAAATTTTACGTATTACCCCAAAACATCTTAAACAAGAAGCTAACGCCGAATAAACTATTTAGGCCCTGCTAAGCAGGGCCATTTGGAGTCAGTAATGTCTGCTACGAGTAAACCTCAAGCTCAATATTTAAAAGATTACCAAGCCCCACAATTCTCAATTCAACACATCGATTTACGCTTCGAATTAGCCCCTTTAAAAACATCAGTGCAGTCAACAATGACAATCAATCGTACCGATGAAAGCAATGCTGATCTTTTGCTTGATGGTGTTGATTTAACGCTAATTTCATTGATGGTTGATGACAAAGCGTATGATGATTACACGCTTGAAGATGAAAAGCTGATCATTCATAACTTACCTGAACGCTTTATTCTGAAAATTGAAAACCATATTGACCCGCAAACGAATACCTCGTTAGAAGGTTTGTACTTGTCGGGTGGTGCTTACTGTACGCAATGTGAGGCAGAAGGTTTTAGAAAGATTACTTATTACCTTGACCGCCCAGACGTGCTTGCTAGCTTTGATGTAACCATTATTGCCGACAAAAAGTACACTCACTTACTGTCTAATGGTAACCAAATTGAATCAGGTAACTTAGATGACGGTCGTCATTTTGTAAAATGGCAAGACCCATTTAAAAAGCCTAGCTACTTATTTGCATTAGTCGCCGGTGATTTTGACGTATTACGTGACCATTACACGACGCAGTCTGGACGAAAAGTTGAATTAGCCTTGTTTGTTGATAAAGGTAATTTATCAAAAACGCCTCATGCCATGACTTCTTTAAAGAAATCAATGCAATGGGATGAAGAGCGCTTTAACCTTGAATACGATTTAGATATTTACATGATTGTTGCCGTTGATTTCTTCAACATGGGCGCAATGGAAAATAAAGGCCTGAATATCTTTAACTCTAAATGTGTTCTTGCAAATCAAGAAACAGCCACAGACAAAGATTACCATACGATTGAATCTATTGTAGGGCACGAGTACTTCCATAACTGGACCGGCAACCGTGTGACTTGCCGTGACTGGTTCCAACTGTCGTTAAAAGAAGGCTTAACGGTTTTCCGTGACCAAGAGTTTAGTAGCGACTTAGGTTCACGTGCGCTTAATCGTATTGATGCCGTTAAAGTCATGCGTACTCACCAGTTTAGTGAAGATGCAGGGCCGATGGCGCACCCAATTCGCCCAGAAAAAGTCATTGAAATGAATAACTTTTATACAGTGACTGTGTATGACAAAGGGGCTGAAGTTATTCGCATGATGCACACCTTACTTGGAGAAGAAAAGTTCCAACAAGGTATGGCATTGTATTTCGATCGCCATGACGGACAAGCAGTTACTTGTGATGATTTTGTCGCTGCCATGAGTGATGCGTCTGGCATTGATTTAACGCAATTTAAGCGCTGGTATAGTCAAGCGGGTACACCTAAGCTCAATGTAGAGCAAGCGCATGATGAACAAAACCAAACTTTCACATTAAGCATTGAGCAGTTTGCACCTGATAATCAGCCTAACAATGCCTTACTGCATATTCCTTTTGCTATTGAACTTTTAGATAGTGAAGGGCAGTCATTACCTCTTGTGATTGATAATCAGCCGCAAGATTCTGTATTGAATGTCACTGAAAAAACGCAGCAGTTTGTTTTCGAAGGTATTAAACAGCGCCCAGTAGCAGTGCTACTCGAAGATTTCTCTGCGCCATGTATTGTTAATCAAAATACATCTGCCGCTGATCTGTTACATATTATGCGTTTTGCTCGCAGTGACTTTTCACGTTGGGATGCTCAGCAGCGTTTATTTACTAATGAAATGAAAGCAGCGATTGCCAGTGGTGAAGCTTGCTTATCTGATGATATCTTGTCGGCATTAAAGCTACTAGTTGATAATCGTGAAGGTGACCTTGCATTGATTGCGGAGCTGTTAAAACTGCCTAGCTACGATACTCTTGCAGCAGAATATGCCGTCATCCCTGTTGATGACATTATTGCTGTACAAAATGCATTTGAATCGCAAATTGCCAACTTCCTAACAGAATCATTGGTTAATTGTTATAATGTGCTTGAAGATGATGGTTCAACATCCGCTACAGCCGTTGCAGTTCGTGCTCTTAAGCAACTTTGTTTATACTATTTAGCGAAAACAAATCACAGCGATGTTAATAGCCTCATCAAACAGTCTGCCCACAGTAACAATATGACCAATGCCCTTGCTGCATTAAGTGCTGTTGTAAAAGCAAATCACTCACTATGTGATACGCTTTTAACAGAGTTTGATGCTAAATGGCGTCATGATGTTCTCGTTATGGATAAATGGTTTGCACTTCAAGCGATGAAAGATTCAGCAACGAGTATCAGCGATATCAAAGCGCTTTATGATCATCCAAGTTTTGACTTTGGTAACCCAAACCGTGTGCGTGCTTTGGTTGGTAGCTTTAGTCACTTTAATATCACTCAGTTCCACCGAGCTGATGGTGAAGGGTACCAGCTATTAGGTGACTTATTAGTGAAACTAAATGATATTAACCCGCAAAATGCATCGCGCATGCTGACACCTTTTATGTCATGGAAACGCTATGATGAAAATCGTTCAGCGGCAATGAAAGCACAATTGCAACGTTTAGCTGATTTAGATGGCCTTAGTGATGATCTGTTTGAAAAAGTAGAGAAAGCACTCGAAAGTTAATGACAGAATATTATTTTGCCTTGTATCTGAGTTACTCGGAATGTCTTGATTATTACCATGGTAAATATAAATCAGTGCAAGTCACAGAGGATGGTGGCAAGACAGTTCGCTTTGATGCTCACCATTTGCGTCCTTTTATTTCTTCGCTAGGAATAAGAGGGCGCTTTAGGCTGACATTAACGTCTGAAAATCAGTTTTTAAAACTCGAGAAAATTAGTTAAAAAAGCAGCTACGGCTGCTTATTTTTGATGATTTTTCATAAAAAACACTAATTTTATCTATCCCCAATTCGCTAAATTTATTATATTTTTGTTAATTCGATTTGTTCTATTGTTAATTTACGTGTATAAATTATCTGGTATGACGTCTTACCAATACGTAAACGTCACATTTTTAAATAAATATTAACCGATTAGACGCGTTCTATATTGTAATTTTACTGTTTCGCTTCTATCGTTAGAAAGATACTAAAAACAACAATTTGATCACAAAACAACCCGTTACAGGGGGATGAACACAATGATAAAACGATCGCTTTTTGTTAAAAACAAAATAGCTTTGGGGCTTGCAGCAGCAACACTAGGTCTCTCAAGCACATCTTTGCACGCGGCTAATTTCGAGTTAGGTGACTTTGACATACGTTTTGACTCTAACTTTTCTTATGGTCAAAGCATTCGTGTTGAAGACCGAGACTTTCAACACATAGGTAAAAGTAATAATCCATCATTTGATTGGACGGGTTATCACTCAGCTCTAAACCCTATTTATTCTTCAGCTGATGTTTGGAACCAACCAGGTGCTTACTCAAATAATGGTGATGCCGGAAACTTAAACTTTGATAGTGGAGATTCATTCTCAAAGTTATTAAAAGGCACTCATGAGCTTTCTATCAGTAAAGATAACTTTGGTTTCTTCACTCGCTTTATGTATTTTTATGATTTTGCCTTAATGGATGGTGACTTTGCTTATACCAATCCAACGTCGGGTAAAAAAGTTGACCCTTGTGATGATGACGACACTAAAGAACAAGTATGTGCTGATTTACGTTTACTTGACGCTTATGTTTGGGCAAATTTTGATTTAAATGAAGGCCGTAACCCGCTGTCTATTCGTTTAGGCCAACAAGTTGTGAACTGGGGTGAGAGTACTTTGATTTCTCATGGTATTAACGTTAACCCTGTTGATATCGATCGTTTAAAAGCGCCAGGTGCAGAGTTAAAAGAAGCTTTCATACCTGTTGGTATGCTTTGGGCATCACTAGGCATCACAGATAACTTAACGCTAGAAGGTTTCTACCAATATGAATGGCATGAAACACGCCTTCCAGCGGCTGGTACTTACTTCTCGACGAACGATTTCGCGTCAGAGAATGGCTATCAGCAGAATATTCAATTAGGCTTCACGTCTAACCCAGATATCGATTTAGCATTCTTAACAGAAAGCTTAAATAATTTAGATGATATTGTTCGCTCGCAAGGTTTTGACCCTACATCAGCACAAGGCATAGCGATGATGTCGCAAATGTATCTCGCTTACCCAACCAAAGTTGCGTTGAAAGGTAAGGGCGGTGCAGGTAAAAATGAACCTGATGATGGTGGTCAATACGGTTTACGCTTGGGTATGTTTTTACCTGAGTTAAACGATACTGAAGTAGCGTTATACCACATTAACTACCATAGCCGTCGTCCTGTGATTTCAGGCCAGGTATCAAACTTCACTGATGCGGCAATCGCTGCTGATATCGGTATGTTATTAACAACAGATATCACTGAAGATAATGTAACTAGTTTACAAGCATTTACCAAACGCCAGCTAGAATACCCAGAAGACATTAAGCTATATGGCTTGAGCTTCAATACATCAATTGGTGAAACGGCTTTTTCTGGTGAATTTGCTTTCCGTCAAGATGAGCCTCTGCAAATTGATGACGTAGAGTTACTTTACGCGGGTATGCCAGAGCAATTGGCTGTTGCAGGTATTCGCCCTGATTTTGCAGGTATTTCGCAAATGAGCCCGGGTGATGCAATTAGCGTTGTAGGTCCTGGTGAAGTAGCACAAGGATTTATTCTTCGTAACACTGCTCAATTACAATTTACTGCAACACACTTATTTGGTCCATCATTAGGTGCTGATAGCTGGGCGGTAGTTGGTGAAGTTGGTGGCGTTAGAATTAACGATATGCCGGATTATGACGAGCTCCGTTTAAACGTTTCCGGTACTGGTCGAAGCGGCATTATGCAAGGCCCATTAAGTGATGATTATTCAACATTACACTTAGGTCTTTCTAATGGTCCTGAAACAAACCCATTCCCAACAGCGTCTGCATGGGGCTATCGCCTTATCGCTAAGGGTGATTACTACAATATTTTTAGTGGCGTAAACTTCTCACCTCGTTTTGTTTTCTCACACGATGTGAATGGTATTACACCAGATCCGATGTATTTATTTATTGAAGACCGTAAATCACTCGGTGTTACTATGAACTTCAATTATCAAAATGCGTGGTCATTCGACTTTAGCTACAACTCATTCTGGGGTGGTGGCGCAACGAATACTTTCTCTGACCGCGATTATGTTTCATTTAATATTAAATATTCAATCTAAGGGTAAATTATGATTATTAGAAAACCTACCCTCATTGCTGCAGCGTTTTGCGGCGTTTTCGCAAGCTCAAGTGTACTTGCAAAAATTACCGCTGATGAAGCGGCACGTTTAGGCAGTGATTTAACGCCAATTGGCGCTGAAAAAGCAGCGAATAAAGACGGTTCTATTCCAGCTTGGGATGGTGGTATCACAACACCGCCAGCAGGTTACAAACCGGGCATGCACCATCCAGATCCATATGCTGATGATAAAATTTTATTCACGATTGATAAATCGAACGTTGCCCAGTACAAAGACTACTTGAGCCCAGGTCAAATTGAATTATTCAATACCTATCCTGATACATTCAAAATGAACATTTACCCAACCCGTCGTAGTGCGTCATATCCACAGTTTGTATATGATGCAACTAAAAAATATGCGACGACAGCTGAATTAGTTGAAGGTGGTAACGGTATTAAAAATACCGCTGTGGGTGTTCCTTTCCCAATTCCTAAAGATGGTTTAGAAGCTATTTGGAACCACTTGTTGCGATTCCGTGGCCTATCAATTGAACGTTCTGGTGGTCAAGCTGCACCGACAGCCTCTGGTTCATATAACTATGTAGGTTTTGATGAGCAACTTTTAGTTGAGTACTCATCACCTGAAGCAACACCTGAGAAGCTTCAAGAATCTAATATCTTGTTTAAGTTTAAGCAAAAGGTAACTGAGCCTGCTCGTCTTGCCGGTACTGCGTTATTAGTACATGAAACGATGGACCAAATTTTAACACCACGCCAAGCATGGACATACAATTCAGGCCAGCGTCGTGTTCGTCGTGCGCCAAATGTTGCCTACGATGCACCGGGAACAGCAGCTGATAGCTTACGTACGACTGATGACTTTGATATGTTCAATGGTTCTCCGAATCGTTACAACTGGACATTAAAAGGTAAGCAAGAGCTTTATATTCCTTATAACAGCTACAAGCTTCACAGCGACAAACTAAGCTACGATGATATTCTACAAGCAGGTCATATCAACCCTGAGCATGTTCGTTATGAAAAACACCGTGTTTGGGTGGTTGAAGCGAACCTAAAAGAGGGCACGCGTCATATTTATAAGAAACGTGTCTTTTATATTGACGAGGATAGCTGGCAAGTACATGTAGCGGATATCTATGATAACCGTGATCAAATGTATCGTGTAGCGATGGCGCATGGTCTTAACTACTATGAAGTACCAACTCATTGGAGTACGTTAGAAGTTTATCATGACCTTAACTCTCGTCGTTATTTAGCAATTGGTTTAGACAACCAAGAAAAAATGTATGATTTCTCACAATCATTCAACGATAACGAGTTTACTTCAAGCGCATTACGCCGCGAAGGTCGTTAATCCATTTAAGGCACCTGACTCCAGGTGCCTTTTGCAATTCGCGTAAGTCATCAGTACACGCATTAGGTTTCCCAGTGACTTTTTTGACTTCTCTTTTTATTTTTTCGAAGGCGATTTATCTTTATGAAGTATTTGCTTTATGCCTGTCTTGCTTATAGTGCTTCATGTTTTGCTCAAGACATGCCTATGCCACAACAAGCCATTAGCGCTGTTAACGCAAACAAAACTCTTCTCACCGACATTGAACTAGCTAAACCCAAATCTCATTGCAGTTGGCAAACACGGTGTGGTTATCACAAGTACAGACGCTCAAACCTGGCAACAAGCCAGTGTGCCTACTCAAGTGCTGCTAACAGCCGTTGATTTTTATAATAGCGATTTAGGTTGGGCATGCGGCCATGATGCTACCATCATCAATACCGTAGATGCAGGTAAAACGTGGCAATTACAGCAATCATTACCAAACATGGATAAGCCATGTTTAGACATTTTATTTACTACAGACAAACAAGGGTATGCAGTCGGTGCATATGGAATGTTTTATGAAACTAACGATGGTGGCCAAACTTGGCAGAAACGTTTTTTAGATAGCCTGTTATTTGAAGAAGACCGTGAATACCTCAATGATTTAAAAGACAGTGACCCAGAAGGCTATGAAATTGAAACTGCTTCAATACTGCCGCACTTTAATCGCATCGTTAAAACCGATGAGAGTCTATTTCTAGCCGGTGAAATGGGTTTAATGGCACAAAGTGTCGACAATGGTCAAACCTGGCAGCGTCTTGAGGAGATATATATGGGCTCTTTCTTTACGTTTGCGTCAACTGCGGATCAAGGTGGGGAAGACCTAGTTGCAGGCCTTCGAGGCAACATTTTCACTCGCCAAGCAGGCAGCGAACAGTGGCAACAAATACCACACGACAATTATGCAACCGTAAATAGCGCGATTAAATACAACAACCAGTGGTTATTATTTGCCAATAGCGGGGTGATATTCCAAATTGAGGATGGCCAATTATCAGAACAACAAATGGCCGATGGTAAATCGTTACTTGATGGTGTTGTGTTTCAAGACAAACTAATTATGGCTTCAGAAAATGGCATTAAAGTGAAGGAGTTGAATCCGTAATGCGTGGTTTTTTAGATATTTTAGAAAGAGCGGTGTTTCGTCATCGCTTATTCGCAATTATTTCCTTTGCTTTGATCACTTGTTTCTTATTATTCAAAGCAACACAAATTCAATTAGACGCGTCGTTTAATAAAAATATTCCGCTTAATCATGACTACATGAAAGTTTACACCAAACATGAAAAACAGTTCGGTGGCGCTAACAGCATTTTAATTTCAGTCTGTGATGCAGATGGTGATATTTTTAATGAGGAATTTTTCACCCAACTTAAAGCAGTTCATGATCAGCTTTACTTTATTCCAGGTGTAAATCGCCCGTTAGTTAATTCAATCTTCGCACCGAGTGCGCGTTTTGTTGAAGTAGTTGAAGATGGTTTTGCTGGCGGTCCAATTATTCCGGCAAACTTCACTGCTGATAAACGTGGTCTTGCGGTTGTAAAAGAAAACATCGAAAAAGCAAAAGTCGTTGGCCGTATGATTGCCAGTGACTATTCGTGTGCAATGGTAACCGCTCAGCTACTTGAGACTAATCCACAAACGCAAGAAAAACTCGACACTTTAGCATTTGCAGAAAAGCTAGAAACGCAAGTTCGTGAACCGCTCAGTACTGACAAGGTTAGTATTCATATTATCGGTTTTGCCAAAATGGCAGGGGATGTCGCAGAGGGCGCTAAGGGCGTACTGCTATTCTTTGCTATTGCCATTGCTTTCACATTTGTGATGGTTTGGCTGTTCTGCCACTCTTTAAAACTGACAATTTTACCGATTGCCTGTTCAATCATTGCCGTTGTTTGGCAGTTAGGCTTGCTTTCAAGCTTAGGCTTCGGTTTAGATCCTATGTCAATTTTAGTGCCGTTTTTAGTGTTTGCGATTGGTGTAAGCCATGGCGTGCAAATGATCAATGACATCGGCAAAAAAGTGTCTACTGGTAGTTCAACTCGGGTTTGCTGTCAGGCAAGCTTTAGAGCACTTCTGATCCCGGGTGGTATCGCGCTGCTATCAGACACAATTGGTTTTTTAACCTTACTCACCATTGATATTGGTATTATTCGTGAACTTGCTATCACAGCAAGTTTGGGTGTAGCGGTAATTATTTTCACTAATTTAATTTTATTACCTGTTTGGGCATCGTACATGCGCTTTGAAGGCTCTGTGCATATTCAAGCAGGTACTCACACAGACAAACCAAATCTACTAGACAAGTTACGTGAGCTATTAGTAAAAGCCACAGATCGTAAAACGGCAGGTTTTATTATCGTCTTTACGGCTGTGTTATTTGCAGTGGGTTACTGGCAAGCTGACAAAATGCGTATTGGTGACTTACATGCTGGTGCGCCATCTTTGCACCAAGATGCCCGCTATAACCAAGACACCTTTTTGATTTCTGATAAATACACTATTTCTTCAGATATCCTAAAAGTGATTGTAGAAGCGTATCCTGCTGCGTGTACGGAGCATGATGTTATGGAGCGTATTAGTCGTTTCCAATGGCAGATGGAAAACGTTGCCGGGGTACAATCGGCTGTGAGCTTAAGCTCAGTTGCGCAATCTGTGAACGCCGGCTTCAACGAAGGTAACTTAAAATGGCAAAGCCTGCCGCGCAATACGGCAAGTTTGGTGCAAGCTACTTCACGGGTTGAAACAAGCTCAGGTTTACTTGATGGAAACTGCTCTGTAATGCCAGTGATTATTTTCTTAAATGACCACAAAGCAGAAACGATTGACCATGTGGTAGCGAAAGTTAAAGAGTTTGCTAAGGCAGAAGAAACCGATGAATTAAAGTTTAAGCTAGCGTCAGGCCCTGTCGGTGTTATGGCCGCAACGAACGAATCGGTATCAGCTGCACAGCTACCTATGATGCTTTACGTTTACGGCGCCGTAATCCTGCTATGCTTAATTAGCTTTAGAAGTGTGAAGGCAACGGTCGCGGTTGTATTACCTCTGTACATCGTATCAACCTTAGCGCAAGCGTTGATGGTGCAACTTGAAATAGGTTTAACAGTGTCGACATTACCAGTTATCGCTTTAGGTGTTGGTATTGGTGTCGATTACGGGATTTACATACTTTCATCAATGATGGGGCAGCTAAAACAAGGTGTGGCACTGGAAGTCGCTTATCGTAATGCATTAGCAGAGCGAGGTAGTGCAGTGCTGTTCACAGGTATTACCTTAGCCATTGGTGTTAGCACATGGATTTTCTCTGATCTGAAGTTCCAAGTGGATATGGGTATTCTTTTAACCTTCATGTTTTTGGTTAACATGTTGGGTGCAGTACTACTTTTACCTGCAATTGGTAGCTTACTCTGGACTGACCAGAAAAAATAATGTGAATAATTGTGCTCCGATATGGCCAGTAATGGCCATTTATATCTATATTTTGTGAATAGATGACCAAATAGCTGAAAAGCTTAAAATGATTTCATCGAAAAGGCTGTTTATTAGCTGTAAAAGAGTTAGAATTTACCTGACTCCACGCTAATAAATGGCTGTACAAATATTCTACTAATCGATAAGTAGTATAGATTAAGGAACATACAATGACACGAAATGAAGGGCAAGCCTCGGTTATCTTAGATAATGTCTGTAAGCTGATCCAGAAAAAAGTTCACGCTGATAATGTGTTACTCGTTGAGAAATTCGCCAAAGCCTTGTACAGCAATATGTCTAAAGAGGATTTGGCTCATCGCAACGATAGTGACTTATATGGCGCTGCACTAAGCCTATGGAACTCGCTAGAAAAAAATAATTCTGATGACGCGGTTGTCCGTGTTTTCAATCCTGAAGTGGCAAAAGATGGCTGGCAGTCATCGCACACCATTGTTGAAATCATCGCGAAAGACATGCCTTTCCTCGTTGATTCTGTGCGTATGGCCATGACCCGCGCAAACATCGCTTCTCACTTATTACTTCACTCTCCGCTGAAAATCCAACGTGATAAAAATGCTAAAATCACCGGTATTTCAAGCTTAAAAGCAGAGCAAGAATCAACGTCGACAAAAACTGTGTTCTTTATCGAGATTGATCGTCAAACAGATGCAAAAGTAATTGAGTCTTTCAAAAAAGAACTTGAGTCTGTGTTAGTTGACGTATCTATCGCTGTAGAAGATTGGCAGCCAATTCGTGAAAAGCTTATTGCGGTAACGAAAGACTTACCAAAACGCCACCATAACAATAACGAAAGCGAAGTTGCAGAAACGGTAGAGTTTTTAGATTGGTTAGCTAAAGATAACTTTACGCTAATGGGTTACCGTGAGTATGAACTTTCGCCAGTGCAGGGTGATTACCAGTTAAAAGGTAAAAAAGGTACCAGCCTTGGTCTTATGAAAAACACAGACGAAGAGCATAGCCGTTTACTTTCTGAGTTACCTGAAGTAGCGCGCCAAGAAGCGCGTAGCAGCAACTTATTAATTTTAACGAAAACAAATTCAGTGTCACGTGTACATCGTCCAGCGTATATCGATTATGTAGGTATTAAGCGTTTTGATGATGAGGGCAATGTAATTGGTGAAGACCGTTTCCTTGGTTTATTCTCATCAAGCTTTTACAACAACAGCGCCGCTGATGTACCTGTACTGAAAAGTAAGATTAACCGCATTATGGAAATGTGTGACTTTGCAAAAGGCACCCATGCATACAAAGCGGTATTAAATATTTTAGAAACGTATCCACGTGATGAACTTGTGCAAGCACGTGAAGCTGAACTACTTGAAGTTGCCATGGGCGTATTACAAGTACAAGAGCGTGATATGTGCCGTATTTTTGTGCGTAAAGACGCATATGGCCGTTTCTTCTCTTGCATGGTTTATGTACCGCGTGAACGCTATAACACAGCACTACGTCGTGAAACGCAACGTATCTTAGCCAATGCATTTAATTCTGACGATAAAGTCGAATTTACTACTTTCTTCTCTGAGTCAACATTAGCCCGTACACATTACACGGTGCGTGTGACTGACAATAATATTGAATATAACGTGAAAGACATCGAAAACAACCTAATTGAAGCAGCCCGTACTTGGGAAGATAGACTCCAATCTGCACTACTGGAAAGCGCAGGTGAAGCACGCGGTAAAGAATTAAACCGTAAATATGCACAAGCGTTTGCAAGTGCGTATAAAGATCAGGTTTTACCAAGTGCAGCGGTTGTTGATATTGAAAAGCTAGAACTTCTGAAAGACGAGAACAAACTAGAAATGTTGTTCTACCGTCCACAAGAAGAAGCAAACACTAATGTTGTTCGTTTAAGCTTATTCCATAAAGATGAGCCAATCCACCTGTCTGACGTTATGCCAATGTTAGAAAACTTTGGTTTACGCGTAGTTGGTGAAACACCTTACTCAGTGAAAACGACTGACGGTAAAGTTAATTGGATCATGGATTTCACCATGCTAATTGACAACAAGGGCATTGCTGATTTTGATAAAGTGTCAGCGCGTTTCCGTGCAGCGTTAACGAACGTGTGGAATAACCGTTTAGAAAATGATGGCTTCAACCGTTTAGTATTAATGGGTGGCTTAACAGGTCGTGAAGCGTCTATTCTTCGTGCCTACGCTAAATACATGCGTCAAATTGGTGTAACTTTCTCGCAAACTTACATCGAAAGCACATTTGCAAATTACCCACACATTGCATCGCAAATCGTTAACTTATTCACTAAAAAGTTCTCAGTTAAGAACCCAGGTAGTGAAAAGACACTTGAGAAGCTAGTTGCACAAGTTAATCTTGAGCTTGAAAACGTAGCAAACCTAGATGATGACCGTATCATTCGTTTATACGTTGATATGATCAATGCAACTCTTAGAACGAACTTCTTCCAAAAAGAAGCGGATGGCCAATTTAAGTCATACGTATCGTTCAAGGTTCAGCCTTCTATGATCCCTGAAATGCCATTACCACTGCCTGCGTTTGAGATCTTTGTATACTCGCCGCGTGTTGAAGGTGTGCATTTACGTGGTGGTAAAGTTGCTCGTGGTGGTTTACGTTGGTCTGACCGTCGTGAAGACTTCCGTACTGAAGTACTGGGTCTTGTTAAAGCGCAACAAGTTAAAAATACGGTTATCGTGCCAGTTGGTTCGAAAGGTGGCTTCGTATGTAAACAGCTACCGACAGACCGTGAAGCATTCTTCAAAGAAACGCCAAGAGTGCTACAAGATTTTCATCCGTGGTTTATTAGATATCACAGATAACATTGAACGTGGTGAGATTGTGCCACCAGTTGATGTTGTTCGTCATGATGAAGATGACCCGTACTTAGTTGTTGCTGCCGATAAGGGTACTGCGACTTTCTCTGATATCGCAAACGGCATCGCAAATGAATATAACTTCTGGCTAGGTGATGCATTCGCATCAGGTGGCTCAGTAGGTTACGACCACAAGAAAATGGGTATCACTGCTAAAGGTGCGTGGGAATCTGTTAAACGTCATTTCCGTGAAATGGATATTGACTGTCAAACAACTGATTTCACTGTTGTAGCAATCGGCGATATGGCGGGTGACGTATTTGGTAATGGTATGTTGCTTTCTAAGCACATTCGCTTACAAGTAGCGTTTAACCACATGCATATCTTTGTTGATCCAAACCCAGATGCAGCGACATCTTACCCAGAGCGTGAGCGTTTATTTAATCTACCGCGTTCTTCTTGGGAAGATTACAACAAAGACCTTATTTCACAAGGTGGTGGCATTTTCTCTCGTGCGGCTAAATCAATTAGCTTAAGCCCAGAAATGAAGAAAATGCTTGGCACTAAGAAAGCGAGCATGACACCTAACGAGTTAATCAAAGCAGCTCTAATGATGGAGTTTGATTTACTTTGGAATGGTGGTATCGGTACTTACATCAAGAACTCTAAAGAGACTGATGCTGATGTGGGTGACCGCGCGAATGATGCACTACGTATTAACGGTTCTGAGCTTGGTGCGAAGATCTTAGGTGAGGGCGGTAACTTAGGTGCGACTCAATTAGGTCGTATCGAATTTGCTGCTAAAGGCGGTCGTGTTAACACTGACTTCATCGATAACGTAGGTGGTGTTGCGTGTTCAGATAACGAAGTAAACATCAAAATCTTACTTAATGACCTAGTTGCTGAAGGTGACTTAACACGTAAACAGCGTGATGAGTTACTTTATTCAATGACTGATGAAGTGTCTGAGTTAGTATTAAAAGACTGTTATCGTCAAACGCATACCTTATCGATTACTCAATCAAAAGGTACATCAACGCTTAAAGAAAAAGTACGTTTCATCCATGCCCTTGAAAAAGATGGCAAGCTTAACCGTGCAATCGAGTTCATCCCAACGGATGAAGAACTTGCAGAGCGCGCAGCAGCGGGTAAAGATTTAACTCGTCCAGAGCTTTCTGTACTTGTTTCTTACGCGAAGATGGTATTAAAAGAGTCTCTAGTGGTTGATGAAATCACTGAAAACCCTTACTACCGTCAGTTATTAGTTAAGTCGTTCCCAGTGCCACTTCGTGAGAAGTTCAACGATGCAATGGATAACCACCCACTTCGTAAAGAGATTATCGCAACGAAACTTGCAAATAACATCGTTAACGATATGGGTCTTAACTTCATGATTCGTATGCACGAAGAAACAGGTGCTAACGAAGCTGAAATCGCACTTTGCTACTCAATTGCAAAAGAAGTGTTCCAGATGCCAGAAACATGGTCATCAATTGTTGCACTTGATAATAAGATCCCAGCAGCTGTACAAACAGAAATGCTATATCAATTACGTCGTACGGTTCGTCGTGCAACACGTTGGTTCTTACGTCATCGCAATAAAGCTCAAACGATTGAGCAAGCAATTGAATTCTTTGCACCAACATTTGCTGATTTAAGTGAAAACTTAAACAGCTACATGGTTGAAAAAGAAAGCGATCGCCTAGTTAAAGCGGCTGAGAAGCTAATTGACAGCAATGTACCAAAAGCACTTGCAACACGTATTGTGTCACTATCAAGCCTATTCTCTGTAATGGACTTAGCTGAAATCGCAGATAATTCAGAGCGTAGCATTGATATGGTTTCTAATACCTACTTTAAGCTTGGTGCGCGCATGGGCTTACATTGGTTCCTTGACCAAATCACCAACCAACCAGTTGCAAACCACTGGCAAGCACTTGCTCGTGCTTCATACCGTGAAGAGTTGGATTGGCAACAACGCACATTATCAGCTGTGGTACTTAATAGCTTTGCTGCAGACAGCAAAGACATTGATGCACAAATTGATGAGTGGATGGATAACCAAGATCTACTATTACAACGTTGGAAGCAGATGCTATCTGAGTTCAAAACATCGCAAAGCCATGATTTTGCGAAATTCTCAGTGGCACTTCGTGAACTAATGTTGTTAAGCCACAACTGTGACACTTCCAAATAAGTGAAAAGTCGTTAAAATACATACCCCAGCTCGCTGGGGTATTTTTTTGCCCTTAATTTGCAATGGTCCGTTTATAAACGGCTACCTTGTTTATTTTTACCTAAGGAACAAACCATGTTTTATGATCTAGCTCGCCGTTTTATGTTTACCCGTGATGCGGAGTGGGCTCATGAATTTGCACTTAATAATTTACGCCGATTTGCTCATACGCCATTGAGTGCTGCGTGGTCTCAATCTGTCCCTAATAAACCCGTTAATTTTCTAGGTTTAGAGTTTAAAAACCCAGTCGGTTTAGCGGCAGGCTTAGATAAAAATGCTGAGTGTATTGATGCTTTTTCGCAAATGGGTTTTGGTTTTGTAGAAGTAGGTACTGTTACACCACGTCCGCAAGCGGGTAACGATAAACCGCGAATTTTCCGTTTGCCTGAATCAAATGCGATTATTAACCGCATGGGCTTTAACAATAAGGGCGTTGATAACCTAGTTAACAATGTTAAAGCGGCGAAATATGACGGTATTCTAGGTATTAATATTGGTAAAAATAAAGATACACCAAACGAGCAGGGTAAAGATGATTACATTCACTGTATGCGTAAAGTATTTGAGCATGCATCGTATATCACAGTAAATATTTCTTCACCGAATACCCCAGGTCTTCGAGACTTACAATATGGTGAAGCGCTTGATGACTTATTGCAAAGCTTAAAGAATGAACAACTTGATCTAGCTGCTAAACATAACAAACAAGTGCCTATGCTAGTTAAGATCGCCCCTGATCTTGATGAAGTTCAAATTGGCCAAGTTAGTGAGTCATTGATCAACAATAAGATCGATGGTGTTATTGCTACAAATACCACGCTTGAGCGCGCGATGGTACAAGGTCAACAATACGCAAACGAAGCGGGCGGTTTATCTGGCCAACCAGTTCGTCAGCGTTCAACCCACGTGGTTAGTGAGCTTAAGCGTTTAACCGAAGGTAAACTACCTATCATTGGTGTGGGTGGTATTGATGATGCGGATTCTGCAAAAGAGAAATTTGCAGCTGGTGCAGACCTTGTACAAGTTTACACTGGATTCATTTATAAAGGCCCAGAATTGGTAAAAACGATCCTAAATAGCTTATAAGGATCAGTTATCTAAGCAATTGATCATTAATAAAATGTTCTAAGAAATCATTTTATTAATGGTCTGCTTTAGTTATAATTTATGATTAAGCGCACAGTATTTATTCGTTAGGGAGGAGACATGTTACAAGCATCTAAGCAATGGAAATGGCTTGCTTGTGCGAAAAATAATCGTCTTTTGGTTGACCTTGACCAAGATATGCAACTGTGCACGCCTTACAAACTTCGCCAACTTACTGATGCTGTTTTACAAGAGCCAAACTTTAGCCTTGAAGATGCTGCATTTTATCAGCAAGTTTATCAATACCTCGAAACATTCTCACTGTGGAACCCTGCACAGCTTTGCCAAATCGCGCTAAATGCCACTGCGGTCAAATTTCATTTAAAGCCTGTACTTGCAAAAAGTTGGTTCTTTCATGAGTATCATGGCAGCCAGCCAAGTGTTGAAGCAGTGGTTAAATTGTGCTCGCAGGCACAAGAAGGTGAGTTTTTAATTGTTGACCACTCGAGCGAAGCCTCAGTGTGTATTAACCTAAGCCAACACTTTCAATTAGACGAAAACCTTTCTCTTGAACAGTTTGAAGCTATTAAGGTTTTAAATAACCGTATCCATCCTGTTTATATTCAACAAAAACAGTTCAAATCAGCCTAGGGCGTGTTGACCTTTGTGAATTAAAATTTGTTCACTCTAGGGGCGATTTAATCGCGGCGCGAGATTTGTAACCTAGTGGGCTAAGTAAAAATCCAGCTAATATCCCTGCAAATGTTGGCGTTTTTGTTCGCCAAGCTATGCTATAATCCTGCGCAATTAGCATTTAAGGGTTTTTACTTTGCAATTTATCGCACTTACTTCTATCGGAATAGAAAATTTACTTGTTGATGAGCTTACAGCACTCGGTGCCGAAGTCTCAAAACAAACCGTGGGCTCTGTACGTTTTGAAGCAGATAGCTTGTTAGCACAAAAGATTTGTTTATCGAGCCGTTTTGCGACTCGTATCATGATGCTGATAGAAGAAAAAGAAGGCGTAAAAGACAAAGACAGCCTTTATCAATTCGCACGCTTGCAGCCTTGGCAGGAGTGGTTTGGCCCTAAACAAACCTTTGCTGTTGATTTTAGTGGTACAAATAACGACTTAAAAAATACGCAATTTTCAGGTCTAGTTGTAAAAGATGCGATTGTTGATTACTTCGCTGATTTGTTCGAACAACGTCCAGATGTTGATAAATACAATGCCAACGTTCGAGTTGTAGCAAGATTGAACCGTCAAGGTGTTGCGCTTTATATCGATTATTCTGGCCCGCGTTTATCTGAGCGTGGTTATCGTCAAGATCAAGGTAAAGCGCCGATTAAGGAGCATTTAGCTGCTGCTCTTGTAAAAAGAAGTGGTTGGCTTGAAAACGTGCAACAACCTTTATTCGATCCATGTTGTGGTTCGGGTACCATTTTAATTGAAGCCGCAAGCATGGCTCGCAATGAAGCACCGGGCTTATTCCGTGAAGGTTTTGCCTTTGAGCGCCTGCCTAGTTTCCGTATTCAAAAGTACAAAGAATTAAAAGCAGAACTAACTGCACAAATTACAAATCCTAAACTTTGGCTTATTGGCCATGATATTGACGGAAGTGTGATTGCAAAAGCGCAAGAAAACGCAGAGCGTGCAGACCTTGCTAATGTGATTAAGTTTAAACAAAGCGATGCCACTAAGTTAACCTCCGTTGCGAAACTACCTGGTGTGGTGATTTCAAACTTACCTTATGGTGAACGTTTAGGCTCAATGGCTGAGCTGGTTAACTTACACCGTAGCTTAGGTGTTGGCTTCAAAAAGCACTTTAATCATTGGAAACTTGCTTTACTTGGCACTGACGAAAGCTTATTTAAGTTATTAAAGTTAGTTAAGTTAAAACGCTATAAGTTTAAAAATGGCCCGTTAGATGTTGTATTAAATCTTTACCAACTAGACGATAAACAAGTAGAACTTAGCAAAGAAGATAAGCCAGCTCTTAACTTTGAAGGTTCAACCGCCTTTGCAAACCGTTTAAAGAAAAATAAGCAAAATTTAAAGAACTGGTTAAAGCAAAATGAAGTGAGCTGCTACCGTGTTTATGATGCGGATATTCCAGAATATAACGTAGCTGTTGATGTATACGATGATTCAGCGGTTATTTTTGAATATGCTGCACCGAAAGAAATCGACGATAATACGGCTCAAAAACGTTTGCAAGATGTGATCAGCCTGACTGCAGAGCAGTTAAATATCGCACCAGAAAATATCGCAGTTAAAGTTCGTAAAAAACAAAAAGGTGAAGAACAATATACCAAGGTAGCAAAACAAAATCGTACGCAAGTCGTTGAAGAGTTTGGCGCTAAATTCAAAGTAAATCTATTTGATTATCTAGACACTGGTTTGTTCTTAGATCACCGTTTAGCTCGTCGTTATATCCAACAAAACGCACAAGGTAAACGTTTCTTAAACTTGTTTGCTTATACGGGCAGTGCATCTGTGCATGCTGCTGTGGGTGGTGCTAAAGCCATTACCACCGTTGATATGTCAAAAACCTACTTAAAGTGGGCGCAAGAAAACTTTGCCCTGAATGATATCAGTAATACACGCTATCGTTTTGAGCAAGCAGATTGCTTGAAGTGGCTTGAGTATGCACAAGGCCAATATGATTTAATTTTCTTAGATCCACCGACGTTCTCAAACTCAAAACGTATGAAAGATGCGTTTGATGTTCAGCGCGACCACATCAAACTTCTTACCTGGGTTAAGAAGATTTTAAGCCCGAACGGTACGCTTATATTCTCAAACAATAAGCGTGGCTTTAACATGGATGAAGTAGGGCTAATGGGTCTGGGTTTAAAAGCAGAAAACATTTCTGACAAGACTTTATCACCAGATTTTAAACGTAATAAGCAAATTCATAATAGCTGGCTTATTACTCATGGCTAATTTTACCCTGTACCACACTGATGGCTGTCATCTGTGTGAAATGGCCGATGAATTATTAATTGCTGCAAACGCTTCGTTTGTAGCAAAAGACATTATGGACAGTGAACAGCTGATTGAACTTTACCAAACCAGTATTCCGGTTGTGGAATCTCATCAAGGCGAGAAATTATTTTGGCCTTTTGATGCTGAGCAATTAGCGCAATTTATTGCTGATAATAAAGAATAAGAGTAGTAATCACGATGGATTTAATCAGAATAGCCAAAGCTCAACTCGCTTATGGTACGCATCCGCTACTAGATGATGCCGATGCCGTTATTGAGTCAGGAGAGCGTGTTTGTATCGTTGGTCGAAACGGTGCTGGCAAATCAACACTACTAAAAGTGCTTGATGGCCAAGTGACATTGGATGATGGCGAAATCAACCAATTAGGCGGTATTCGCATTTCTCGTTTAGAGCAAGATCCACCAAAAGGGGCGGCAGGCTCAGTATTTGATTATGTAGCGCAGGGTATGCCTGACATCGCTAACTTACTGATAGAATATCACCAAGTTAGTAATCAAATGCAAACAGATTATAACGATAAATTGCTTAACAAATTAGAGCGTTTATCTAATCAATTAGAAACTGTTGATGGCTGGCGTTTTGATACCCGTATTCAGCTCGTTTTATCTCGCTTAGAGCTAGATCCAGAAGCCAAGCTTGAATCATTATCGGGTGGTTGGCTACGTAAAGTTGCCCTTGCACGAGCCTTGGTTAGTGAACCCGATTTACTGCTACTTGATGAGCCTACCAACCACTTAGATATGAGTAGTGTTATTTGGCTTGAGCAGTTTTTAAAAGAGTTTAAAGGCGGTATCGTTTTTATTTCTCACGACCGTGCATTCATTCGAGCAGTTGCAACCCGTATTCTTGATTTAGACCGTGGTAAGCTGGTTTCGTACCCTGGCGATTACGCGACGTACCTTGAGCAAAAAGCGCATGATTTAAAAGTAGAAGAAACACAAAACGCACTATTTGATAAACGCTTAGCAGAAGAAGAAGCGTGGATCCGCCAAGGTATTAAAGCACGTAGAACGCGTAATGAAGGCCGTGTGCGCGCTTTAAAAGAGTTACGTAAAGAGCGTAAGCAGCGTGTTGATCAGGTTGGTAAAACCGATTTCAATATTGAAACAGCGGAGCGTTCAGGTAAATTAGTATTCGAAGCGAAAAACATCGGTCATGCATTTAAAGATAAAGTGATCGCGAAAGATTTCTCGACCCTTGTTATGCGTGGCGATCGTGTTGGCCTTGTCGGACCCAATGGTATTGGCAAAACAACACTGCTTAAAATTTTATTTGGTGACTTAACACCAGATAGCGGCAGTGTTAAGCAAGGTGTTAATTTAGAGTTTGCTTATTTTGACCAGTATCGTCAAAAGCTTGATGAAGAAGCCACAGTGCAAGATAACGTAGCTGAAGGTAAGCAAGAAGTGATGATGGGCGGGCGCTCACGTCATGTACTTGGTTACTTGCAAGACTTTTTATTTCCACCAGCAAGAGCGCGTACGCCAGTAAAAGCACTTTCAGGTGGTGAGAAAAACCGCTTATTATTAGCAAAGTTATTTTTAAAGCCATCTAACATTATTGTTCTCGATGAGCCAACCAATGATCTTGATATTGAAACCTTAGAGCTCTTAGAAGAGATCATCAACCAATATCAGGGCACTGTGCTGATTGTAAGCCATGACCGTGAATTTATTGATAATACCTGTAATTCTGTATGGGCATTTGAAGGTAACGGCAAGATCACTGACATTGTCGGAGGCTATAGCGACTATGAAGCCTATGCCGCTCATTTAGCTGAGCAAGAAAAACAACAACAGCAACAAATTAAGCAAGAAAAGCCGGCCGTTGTTAGCCAAGATAAAACACCAAAGAAAAGTAATAAACTCTCTTACAAATTAAAACTTGAATTAGAAGAATTACCCAGTAAAGTGGAACAACTTGAAAAAGCGTTAGACGCTCAGCAAGTTGTGGTTAATGACCCTGACTTTTTTAAGCAAGATGCTGCAATTACAACAGAAGCATTGAACCATTTAGCCGAGTTAGAGTCTGAGCTTGAAGTCGCTTTTGAGCGCTGGGAAGAACTCGAAGATTTAAAGAATCAGTAGTAAGGATTAAAATGAAATACAAATTACTCGCTGCCAGTATTTTAGCCACCCTAAGTACCTCAGCGATGAGCGCAACCTATAAATTAGAAGAATTAGGTGGGCTAGACGGAGCAAAACATAATTACGTAACAGATGTCAGTGAGAATGGTCATATTATAGGTATAGCCAATTCTCTTTATAGGTTACCAATTGATATCTCATATATTGATTTTACAGACTCTGCTATCAAAAATGCCTATGATGCTCGTGAATCATATTTTGAATCAATAGACAAAGAGATTACTTTTACATTAGATGATATTGAAAATAATGATGCAGTGAATACCAATGCTGATGCCCATCAGTTTATGATTGATTTTATTACAGACACGCAATCTAACCGTTTAACTAATTCAGAGTATCAGAAACTATCAAGTGTAGCTGCGACGATATACGGCTCCGAGGGTGTTTCGGAACAGGTATTATTCGATGAGCAATCACTAGATTATGATGGCTTAACGCGTTCAACTACGAACATCCTAAATGCAGTTAGTGATGATGGTGTTATGGTTGGTTGGGGGAGTGCCCCATATGAAAAAACATCGTTTACACAAACTGATGAAGATGAAGAGGAAACACATTTCTTAAGAGATTTTATTAGTCGTGCTATTGTAATTACAGAAGACGGTGTAAAAGTTGAACTTGCACCAGAGTTCGACGAGTACGGCGGTATTAGTACAGCAAATGATATTATCAAAACAACTAACGGCTATGAGGTTGTAGGTAGTGTTTCAATTGATATCGCAGTTGACCCTCTCGATGATATTACTGATAACTGTGATGGTGAAGATGAACCAGTCTCAGACTGTGTCGAAACATACAATCGAAGCTATACGGCGGGTATTTTTAACAAGCGTGCTGTTAAGTGGACGTTAGATAGCTCTTTAAACATCACTAATACAGAATTGTATGGTTTAGGTTTAACACCAGAAGATGATGAAGATTTCGCTTTTCGTAGCAACGCAATAACTCTGAACGACTCAGGTTTAATTGTGGGTACATCAGATGTTCGTTACAAAGACACCGATACTAGAATTACAATGCCAGTTATCTTTGAAAATGGTGAAGTAAAACAGTTTATAGACCAAGACGATGATTGGACTTCGGGACAAGCTTTAGCTGTAAATAATAATAATATTATTGTTGGTTATGCTGCTAAAAGAATTGACACAGCAACACGCACTAAGTTTTTTTATTATGATAAAAAAAGCGATAGTGTAGTTTTCCCATCCGATTATTTCTCTAGCTCTAGCTCAGTTGCAAACGATATTAATGATAACGGTATTATTGTTGGTGAAGGTGAAACAGATATCTATAACACCACTACTCGTCGTAGAGAAGGCTTTATTTATACGGTGGGTGATGATTCTATAGTTAATCTCAATGACTTGTTACCTTGTTATGAAGAAGATGGTGAGACTCATTTTAAATACACGGTCGCTGAAGCGAAATCAATTAACAACAATAATGAAATCTTTGGTGTTGCGACTAAAACTGTTGAAAAGACAGATTCATTCGGTAATGTTGTCGTCGATGTTGATGGCAATATCGAATATGAAAGTATTGCTGTTGCTGTTAAGTTAACACCAATTGATGGCAGTGTTGAGGAATGTCCTGCAGAAGAGATTGAACAATACGAGCGTCAATCAGCGAGCTTCCCATGGTATGCTTTATTGCTATTACCATTTGCAGCTGCACGTCGCTTCTTTAAAAAGTAATCGTTTCATAATCGAGACTTACTAATCTATATTAAAAAACCCAGCTTTAAGCTGGGTTTTTTGTCTATACTGAAATCAGTTATTTTTTATGGCGATGTATCCATGCTTTTCGGACTGAGCGTTTCCAAAGCATGTCGGTAGCAAAATAACCGATGATAGCAGCAGCAGTAGCACATATAAGTGAGCCAACTAAAAAGGCTGAAATCAATTGTTGTAAGGCTATCTATAAACCATTGCCAGCTTGGTTCAAATTGGAAGTGCTGTTGTGGCTGAGAAAGGGCAATCGTGCCTACAATATATGAACAATAGAAAATAGGAGGCATGGTTAGTGGGTTCGTGATCCACACGGTTGCAACAGAAATCGGTAAATTTACTCGAAATGGAATAGCCAGGGCGGCTGCAAGAACCATTTGAAAAGGAACAGGGATGAACGCAAAAAATAAACCAACCGCAAATGCACCACGTGCTGAGCGTCTATTTAAGTGCCATAAATTGGCATCATGCAATAAACGACCAAAAATTCTTAAATACTTGTGTTCTTTTACCTTGTTATGATCTGGTAAAAAGCGTTGGATCGTTTTCTTAGCCATTTAAAGCAACCATTTACATCTATTTGGTTATGCAGCGGCTTTGTCATAGGCTGTTTTTTCACCCTATATACATTTGGCACTGCGGCGTTTTATATAATGAGTTTTGCTGTATTGCTAGCAGGAGCCTATTTTAAGCCTTTTTTAACTCTATTGTCAGGGTTTATTTGCGCTATTTTGGTAATGATTTTTCATTACTTCATCTTTTACTCAATCTCTGACTGCGAAATCGATTATCAACAAAGCCGATTAGTTCGATTTGAGGTAGTTGAAACATACAGTGAACAAAGCCCTTACTACATTAAAGCAAGTCTGAAACATATTGAATCTTGCCCTACAAGCATCCGACCTGCTCCTAATGCAATGCTCAGCATTACTTCAGACAAACCTATTACTAGTGGAGATGAATTAAGCGCAGTACTCAAACTTAAACCTTATCGGTCAGTAAAAAATTTCTACAGTTTTAATAGAGAACGACAAGCATTACTTGAGCGAGTATTTTATAAAGGCCGAAGCGTAGGAGAGATAAGCTATTTAAATCATCATCAATATGACTCCCTGCGTGTGAGTTATCGCACTTATATTGATAAAATTACGGCAAACACACGATTACAATGGCTTTATTATGCGCTTTTAACCGGTGACAAAAGTAAAATAGATTATGAAGATAGAAAGCACTTGCGTGAATTAGGATTGTCTCATCTACTTGCTATTTCGGGTCTTCATATCGGACTTATCTTCGCAGTCGGTTTTTATAGTAGTAAGTGGCTGTTAAGAGTGAGTCACTTTCGTGTAAGCCAATCAATTCAATTAAATAAGCTATTTGTTGTAATAGGGTTCAGTTGCTCGCTCGTTTATGTTTATTTAAGTGATTTTATAGTTTCTGCAAGCCGGGCGCTGCTAATGTTAGGCTGCTACCTTGTAATCTATAACTTAGGAAAAAACCCAGTGCGTTGGCGTTCAATTTTGTACGCCTTGAGTGTGGTGTTGTTTATAGACCCATTTACGCTGTTGAATCCTGGGCTCTATTTCAGTTTTTTGGCCGTTACGATCATCTTTCTACTGACTAAAAAAACAATTAATTTGTCACTTAGTTTTTTAAAGCGATTTGTACAGCTACTGCAAGTTCAATGCGCTTTATTTGTTGGTTTACTACCGCTATCCTTATATTACTTCTCAGGTACTAGCGTGATAGGTTTATTGATTAACCTTATTGCTGTGCCCTTGGTTGGTGTGCTGTTATTGCCTTTGTTGATTTTTTATAGTCTGATTTCTAGCCTACTGGATATTTCAGGTCTGTTATCACTTATCGACAGTGCCCTGTATTTTAGTTATCAACTATTGCTTTCTATCCCTAATGACTGGCGTTGGTTGTCGTTCAATGAGTTTAATTTCTCATTATTGATCATCAGTTACATAACATTTCTGCTGTTGTACTTTAGCCCTAATAAATATGTGTGTTTAATTCCTGTTTGTATATATGCCGTTGATAGTGAATTACAGCCAGAAGCTAAGTTTCAGTTGGATGTGTTTGATGTCGGGCATGGCTTAATGGTGATGGTAAGCAGCAAAAATAAAGCGATAATTTATGATTTAGGCCCACAGTATTTTGGCCGTTATGATTATGTACACCGCGTATTACTTAACAACATCAATAAACAGCAGCTATCTGTGATTGACACCATAATAAGCCACTTAGATAACGATCATTCTGGCGGTTTAGCCAGTTGGAAAGAGGCTGGCTATCAACACACTTTAGCTACTTTTCATCCTCAGGGACTGTTAAATAAGTGCAAAACAACCACCATCAAACTTGCTGAGCTTAATATCAGAAGTTTTACAGCAAAGGTAGAAAAAGCGAGTCGCAATGACCAGTCTTGCTTATTAAAAGTAATGGGTTTTAATTATTCACTTTTACTAACTGGAGATATATCAGCAGCGGCAGAAGCTAAACTTGTTGAAGAGGAGGTGGATTTACGAGCGACTATTTTAATAAGCCCCCATCATGGCAGTAATACCTCGTCAAGTTATGAATTTATAGATGAAGTAAATCCTGAAGTAGTTATCCATTCATCTGCTTACCAAGGGCAATGGCGCTTTCCTCATCCTGAGGTTGTAAATCGTTATAACCAACACCATATACAGCAGTTATCGACGGCAGAATATGGCCATATACGCATAAAATTTTACGAAGATAAATATCGCTTAGAATTTGCGCGAGAGCAGGAAAGTTATTGGTTCGAACAAGATTGACGTTTTGTTTTTACCCCCTAAAGGCTACAATAGTCGAAGTCTATGAATAAGAGAGTGTTATGGATCAAACTACATCCCAAATCTATAAGAGATTAATCAGTTATGTGGGTGATTATAAGTTAATCGCGTTTTTCGCCATTGTAGGCATGATTGGCTATTCAGCCATGGATGCATTGTTTATCAATTTAATGAAGCCCTTCATTGATGAAGGTTTAAATGATCGTAACACTGATGTTTTAACTTATGCACCATTTGTTGTGATTGCATTGGTATTAGGTCGTGGCATGTTTAACTATATGTCGTCGTACTGTTTAAGTTATGTTGGCTCTCAAGTTGTAAGAACGTTGCGCCAACAATTATTCGAACATATTTTACATCTGCCGGTGTCTTTTCATGATAAAAATTCAAATGGCGATTTAATCTCTAAAATCACCTTTGATACTGAGCAGGTTCAACAAGCCATTACTAAAGCCCTGTTAATTGTTGTTAGAGAAGGGAATTTGTTGTTTTCTTACTTTTTAATATGTTTTATACCAGCTGGAAGCTATCACTAATATTTTTAGTTATTATTCCGCTGGTGGCTGTGATTGTTGCCTTTGTATCGAAACGTTTTCGTATGATTTCGAAAAAAATCCAATCTGCTATGGGCCAAGTAACTCGCAGCTCAGAGCAAATGCTATCTGGTCACAAGGTGATACATGGCTTTGGTGGTCAACAGCAAGAGATATCGCAATTCTCGGCTATTAATAATCATAATCGTCAGCAGCGCATTAAAATGGATGCAACTAAAGCGTTAAGCGTTTCTGTTATCCAAATTTTGGCAGCAAGCGCGATGGCGGTGATTTTGTGGGTTGTGTCTATGCCGTCAATGATTGATACCATCAGTTCAGGTGACTTCGTATTACTAATTTCATCAATGATGATGTTACTGCGTCCACTTAAGCAACTTTCAAACGTTAATAGCGATTTACAACGTGGTATCTCTGCAGCGCAAAGTATCTTTTTGGTACTTGATGAAGAGGTAGAAAAAGACACAGGCACCTACAGCGTTGCTAAAGTAACTGGGAAAATTGAAGTGAACAATGTGACCTTTAAATACCCAACGAAAGATGAACCTGTATTAAAGAATTTATCACTTTCGATTAATGCCGGCGAAAGCATCGCATTGGTTGGCCGTTCTGGCTCAGGTAAATCGACCATCTCAAATTTATTGCCGCGTTATTATGAGCTTGAAGGTGACAGTGAAATTTTGCTTGATGGCGTCAACATCGCTGATTACAAACTGACAGACTTACGTAAGCAATTTGCACTGGTTTCACAGCAAGTGGTTTTATTTAACGACACCATCACGAATAATATTTGCTATGGCCTTGACCGCGAATTAACAAGCGAGGAGTTAATGGCGGTTGCCAAGCAAGCCCATGTTTGGGAGTTTGTTAAAGACTTACCAGAAGGTTTAGATACCATGGTGGGTGAAAACGGCGTTATGTTGTCAGGCGACCAGCGTCAGCGAATAGCCATTGCACGTGCAATATTAAAAGATGCCCCTATTTTGATTCTTGATGAGGCGACATCTGCACTTGACACTGAATCTGAAAAACTGATTCAGCAAGCACTTGATAGCTTAATGAAAGAAAAAACATCGATTGTGATAGCACACCGTTTATCAACAATAGAAAACAGTGATTGCATTTATGTCATCGACCATGGTCAAGTTATCGAAAAGGGCACGCATAGCGAACTACTAGAAAAAGACGGTACCTATAGTGCCTTATGTAAGATGCAGTTTGGTGAGCAGTAGTGAGTGTTATTGAAAAAAGCTGGTATAAAAAGCCAGGTTTATTAAGCATTTTACTCTTGCCTTTGAGTGTGCTTTTTTGGCTAATCTCAACGCTTCGTGCTTTGTTTTATAAGCTTAATATACTAAAAGCTTTTAAAGCGCATCTTCCTGTCATTGTTGTTGGTAACATTAGTGTGGGTGGAAACGGCAAAACGCCCTTTGTTATTTGGCTTGCTGAGTACTTACAGCAGCAAGGTTTAAAAGTGGCTGTGATCAGCCGTGGCTACGGTGGTCAGTCTGATTCGTATCCTTTGTTAGTGACTGAACAAACGACGACAACGCAAGCGGGTGACGAACCTGTACTTATTAAACGCCGCCTAGGTTGTGTTGTAATGGTTGGCCCTGACCGACAAGCTAGTATAAAAAAGTTAGAGCAACATGATATCGATGTCATTATTTCTGATGATGGCATGCAGCATTATAAAATGGCGCGTGATATCGAGTGCTGTATTGTTGATAGTGAACGCCAATTTGGTAACGGTTTATTAATGCCTGCAGGTCCACTTCGTGAAACCAAAGCGCGCTTAAAATCGGTTGATTTAGTCATAGAAAATGGTGGCAACGCACAAAGCCGCTATGATTTAGCATCAAGCCCATTTCGGACCGTAAGTAATTCAGAACTTGCCAATTCAGTTCAAGATAATGGCCATGCGGTAAGTGCTATTGGTAACCCCAGACGCTTTGAAATAAGTCTTGAGCAGCAAGGCATTAACTTACTATCTACTCATCATTTTCGTGATCATTATGCCTACCAAGCAAATGACTTTAGCGATTTTGCAGATGACGCTGTATTTATGACAGAAAAAGATGCCGTTAAATGCTTTAGTTTTGCTAAACCAAATTGGTATTATTTACCTGTTGATGCAAAGCCAACAGCAGCAGTTATCGAAAAACTTAATTTATTATTAAAACAAAAAGGGATCCTCAATGGCCTTTGATACAAAATTACTTGAAATTATCGCTTGCCCAGTGTGTAAAGGTAAATTACGTCTTGATAAAGAAAATCAAGAGCTTATCAGTACCGCTGCGAAACTAGCGTACCCAATCAAAGACGATATCCCGGTGCTTTTAGAAAATGAAGCCCGTGAATTAAGCCAAGAAGAGGTTGATAAGTGGAATTCGTAGTCGTTATCCCAGCTCGCTACGCATCGACGCGTTTACCAGGTAAACCACTTGCTGATATTTGTGGTAAACCAATGATCCAACATGTGTATGAAAAAGCAGTTGCGTCAGGTGCATCACAAGTTTATGTAGCGACTGATCATCAAACAGTGTTTGATGCAGTAAAGAAGTTTACTGATAATGTATTGATGACACGAGAAGATCACCAATCAGGCACAGAACGTTTAGCTGAGGTTGTTGAACAGTTAAAACTTGAAAGTGACACTATTGTTGTCAACGTGCAAGGTGATGAGCCTTTATTGGCAAGCGAAAATGTATCTCAAGTTGCCATGCTACTTGCTGATTCTGATGCGCCAATGGCGACTTTGAGCACCAGCATTGATGAGATTGACGATTTATTTAATCCCAATTGCGTGAAAGTCATTAACGATGCAGACAACAACGCACTGTATTTTTCGCGCTCGCCAATCCCTTATCATCGTGATGCGATGATGAATGATGACCGAGATAAGCTAAATCTTGCTGATTTTGCGCGCCATATTGGTATTTATGCTTATCGTGCTGGCTTCATTAAAGACTACATCGAATTACCAGAATCTCGATTAGAGCTTTTAGAGTCATTAGAGCAGCTTCGTGTACTTTATCATGGTCACAAAATTAAAATCGCAAAAGCTCTGTGTGCACCGCAAGCAGGCGTAGATACTCCTGAAGATTTAGCGCGCGTTATTGCAGTGCTTGGCAACTAAAAAATGCATGATGTAAACAATGTTCATCTTCATGCCATTGAAGATGACTTCTTTGTTTTTTATAAACCAGCAGGAGTGAGCTTTCATAGTGAACAACGTGCTGGTTTTGTCGTACTTGCTGAAGAGCTTGTTAATGAGAAGCTCTATCCGGTTCATCGGCTAGATAAAGTGACATCAGGTTTAATTATATTAGCCCGTAACAAAGAAGCTGCAGCCGAATTTACTTCACTATTTTCTGATCATAAAATAAATAAGTTTTATCTCGCAGTGAGTGATGCTAAGCCTAAGAAAAAGCAAGGTTGGATAAAAGGGGATATGCAAAAAAGTCGTCGTGGTGCATTTAAGCTGTTAAAGAGCCAAGCGAATCCTGCTATCACACGCTTTTATTCAAAAAGTATTCGACCAGGGCTTCGTGCATACTTGTTAAAGCCATTCTCTGGTAAAACACATCAGCTTAGAGTCGCAATGAAAAGCTTAGGTGCGCCAATTCTAGGTGATAGTACCTATGCGGGTAGTGAAGACGAGCGCACAAACTTGCATGCCTATGCACTACAATTTAGCTATAAAGGGCAGCTTAAAGAATATCGATGCGATTACACTTTAGGTGCTCATCTTAATGAAGTTTTTAACTCAGACGAATTCAAAGAGTGGACAGCTCCTTGGACGTTGGATTGGTAAATGAAAGAAACAACACAAGACATCCGTTTTGGTGGCATTAAACGTTTATATGGTCATCAACAATTTGATTGGTTACAACAAGCACATTTTTGTGTCATTGGTATTGGTGGCGTAGGTAGTTGGGCTGCTGAAGCATTGGCTCGAACGGGTGTAGGGCAACTAACCCTCATTGATTTAGATGATATTTGTGCAACCAATGTTAATCGTCAAATTCATGCTTTAACTGGCACCGTAGGCGAAGCAAAAGTAGAAGCGATGAAAACACGTTGTGAGTTGATAAACCCATATATCAAAATTAATGTTATTGACGATTTCATTACGCTAGATAACATTCGTGAGCATATTAAAGGCTTTGACTATGTAATTGATTGTATTGATGCTGTAAAAGAAAAAGCAGCGCTTATTGCTCACTGTAAACGCATAAAACTACCGGTTATTACCACCGGAGGAGCAGGCGGGCAAACCGACCCTAGTCAAATCAGTTTTGGTGACGTTGCAAAGACAACTCATGATCCATTGCTTGCAAAAGTACGTTATATTTTGCGAAAACAGTACAACTTTAGTAGCAATCCAAAGCGAAAATTTAACGTCGATTGTGTTTATTCTACAGAGCAGCTTGTATATCCAACCTCCGAAGGTGAGGTTTGCCAAGCAAAACAAGGTGCAGATGGTTCAATGAATATGGACTGTAATAATGGTTTTGGCTCTGCAACCATGGTAACAGGCAGCTTTGGCTTTTTTGTTGCAGCCAAAGCGATTAGAAAATACCTAGATAAAAAACAGCGTAGTTTATAAAACTTATTGTTTTTGTTCAGCCATGGTTTGAATTTTATCAACCATGGCTTTAATACCATTCCCACGAGAAGGGCTCAAATGGCTAATTAGACCGAGTCGTTCAAATTCATCATAGGCATTAATTTGCGCTGCTTGCTCCGGTGTTAGACCATTGTATAAGGCTAAAATTAAAGCCAATAGTCCTTTAACGATGCGAGTATCTGAATCGCCCGCTAAAACCAGGCTGTTTTCTGTGTGATCAAAGTCGATATATAGCCAAACTTTACTTTCACAGCCTTTAACTAGAGCATCATCTACTTTGAGTACTTCAGGCATAACAGGTAATTGCTTACCTAAGAGCATTATTTGGCGATATTTTTGCTGCCACCCAGCAGCTGTTTCAATGTTTTTACTAACGGCTTCAAACGCTGAATTCATAACTTATCCAAAATTAATCTAATAACTCAATACTACTTTTAACAGCACTGACAAAGGCATCGACATCAGCTTTAGTGTTATATAACGCAAAACTTGCTCTTACAGTACCTGGGATGCCTAAATGGCTCATAATAGGTTGCGTACAATGATGGCCACTACGTACCGCAACACCAAATCCATCCAGTAGGGTGGCTAAATCAAACGGATGTTCATCGCGATAATTAAAACTAATGTTACCAATGTTATGTATTTGGTTTGAATAGATATTAATACCATCGATAGCTGATAATTGTTTTATCGCATAGTCAAAAACTGTATGCTCATGTTGACGCATTTGCTGAAAATCTAACGATGTTAAATAATTTATTGCCTCACTAAAGGCAATGACACCTGCAATATTGGGTGTTCCTGCTTCAAATTTACCCGGCGCATCACGAAAAGTGCTGTGTGTTAGGTTCACTGTTTCGATCATTTCGCCACCGGTTTGATATACATCGAGCGAATTTAACAGCTCAAATCGGCCATATAGGCCTCCTAAACCTGTCGGCCCGAGCATTTTATGGGCAGAAAACACGTAAAAATCACAGGAAATCTCTTGTAAATTAGGGCGTAAATGCATCGCTGCCTGCGCACCATCAATAACCGAAATAGCATTAATGGCTTTACATGCGCTAATGATTGGCGCTAAATCAGTGATATTCCCAAGGGTATTTGATGCATGGGTAATAGCGACTATTTTAGGCTTTTGTTGCTTGATAAATTCACTACAGTGCACGCTATTAATAGTTAAATCATTTTCTATCGGCAAAATAATGACTTCTGCACCGGTACGCTGAGCTAGCTGTTGCCAAGGGACTATGTTGGCGTGGTGTTCAATAGCAGATAGGGCAATTTTATCGCCAGGATTAAGCCTCGAAGCCAGACCATTTGCGATTAAATTAATCGATTCGGTTGCGCCTTTGGTCCACACTATCTCATTACTTTTTACAGAAAAATAATCTGCAAGTAGCGTTCGGGTTTGTTCATAGTTGCGTGTCGCGTTTTCACTGAGGGTATGGCGATCGCGGTGCACATTGGCGTTCTCATGGCTATAAAATCGGCTAAGGGCATTAATAACTGCCTGTGGCTTTTGCGAGGTAGCCGCTGAGTCTAAATACACCAAAGGCTGCTCATTGACTGTTTCATTCAGTATTGGAAAGTCAGCACGTATTTTTGTGATATCGAACATGAAAGGCCTTAAGCTACAAGAATGCGACGATTTTAATTACTTTGCACAAATAGACAAGTGCAGGGCAACAAAAAAGGCCGCATAGCGGCCTTTTTTAAACGCAAATTCGTATTAACGCTTGTCTGTTGGTACGTAATCGCGTGAAGTTTCACCAGTGTATAACTGACGAGGACGGCTGATCTTGTGACCAGGTTGAGAAAGCATCTCATCCCAGTGAGAGATCCAACCAACAGTACGTGACATTGCAAAGATTACAGTGAACATGCTTGTTGGAATACCGATTGCTTTTAAGATGATACCTGAGTAGAAATCTACGTTAGGGTAAAGTTTCTTCTCAACGAAGTATGGGTCTTCAAGTGCAATTTGCTCAAGCTTCATAGCGATATCAAGAAGTGGATCTTGAATGTTTAGCTCAGCAAGTACTTCGTGACATGTTTGACGCATTACTGTCGCACGTGGGTCGAAGTTTTTGTATACGCGGTGACCAAAGCCCATAAGACGGAAAGGATCAGACTTATCTTTCGCTTTAGCAACGTACTCGTCGATACGGTCAACAGAGCCGATTTCTTCTAACATGTTAAGACATGCTTCGTTAGCACCACCGTGCGCAGGGCCCCATAGAGATGCGATACCAGCCGCGATACACGCGTAAGGGTTAGCACCTGAAGAACCAGCTAGACGAACAGTTGACGTTGATGCGTTTTGCTCATGGTCAGCGTGAAGCATGAAGATTTTGTCCATTGCTTTAGCAAGAACAGGGCTTACTTTGTATTCTTCAGCTGGTACTGAGAACATCATGTGTAAGAAGTTTTCAGCGAAGCTTAAGTCGTTACGTGGGTAAACAAACGGTTGACCTACATTGTATTTGTAAGCCATCGCAGCGATAGTTGGTAGTTTAGCAACTAGCTTGATTGCGCTTGTTTTACGTTGTGTTGCGTCAGTGATGTCTAAATCTTCGTGGTAGAAAGAAGAAAGAGCACCTACAACACCACACAGCATTGCCATTGGGTGAGCGTCAAAGCGGAAACCTTGGAAGAAGTTTGCGATTTTAGTATCAAGCATTGTGTTGTGCGTGATTTCTTGAGCAAACGCTTCGTATTGTTCTTTAGTCGGTAATTCGCCGTTTAATAGTAAGTAGCAAAGCTCGATGTAGTTTGATTCATCAGCTAATTGCTCGATTGGGTAACCACGGTGCAATAGAACACCTTTGCCGCCATCGATGTAAGTGATTGAAGATTCACAAGAACCGGTCGACATGAAACCTGGGTCGTAAGTGAAGTGACCGTGTGAACCTAACGTACGTACGTCGATTACGTCTTGGCCAGCAGTGCCTTGGTAAATTGGAAGTTCGATTGGATCAAGACCATCAATATGGACCGTGGCTTTCTTATCCGCCATCTATTTATCTCCTATTAAGATAACAACTCTGATTGTTATGTTCTGAATCTGTTTAAGCACATTCTTTTCATTTTAACGTGAAAGAGGGGTATAAAGTCAATTTTTATAAACATTATGCACAAATGGATAATAAATATTCTGTCAGGATTAAATATTATACTATTGGCTAATTCGCAAACGTCTCTTACTAAACAAGAATTGTAAAAAGACCTTTGGCTATATATACTATCCAAGGTTTTATACCGTATTGTCTGTAGGTAAACTTTATTTTTACATTTGAGTTTTGCATAAGTGTGAACTTTTTGTGTATCAACACGGTTTACTTAGATAGTTCCATCGAAATTCATTTTGATGGGTTTTAGAAAAACAAGTAGATGAGCCCGATAAGGGCAAGATGGGCAAGTAACTGTGAAAAAGCAAAGACCTGTAAATCTAGATCTAACAACTATATCTATGCCGGCAACGGCTAAAGCATCAATTTTACACCGCGTCACCGGTGTTGCATTATTTTTTGCTTTAACGTTTGTCATTTGGGCTTGGTCAGAGTCTCTTTCTTCTGCAGAAGGTTTTGAATTCGTCAAGGGTCTGTTCAGCGGATTCATTGCCAAATTCATAGCATGGGGCACCATTTCTGTATTGGCGTATCACTTAATTGGTGGTATCCGTCATATCATTATGGACATGGGTCACTGGGAAGAACTTGAATCAGGTAACTTCAGCGCTAAAGTTGCATTAGCTTTAGGTGTTGTAGCTGCAATTCTAGCAGGAGTGTGGATATGGTTTTAAATCAAGCAACTCTTAAACGTGATGGTGTACAAGATTTCGTATCACTACGTGCAACAGCATTAATAATCAGCGCTTACGCGATTTTTATTATCGGCTATTTTTTATGTACGCCAGAAGTCACTTTCGAAGCCTGGCAAGGCCTATTCTCTAACCTAGCAATGAAAGGGTTTACCTTAATTACCCTAGTTTGCATCATGGTTCACACCCGTATCGGCCTTTGGCAAGTTCTTACTGACTATGTTAAATGCGCTAAATTACGTGCTGTTTTAGGCTTTGTATTAAACCTTATGGCTGTTGCTTACGTAGCAATTGGTCTAATCGTTTTATGGGGTGTTTAAGTGAATTATTCTGTTCGTGAATTTGACGCTGTAGTGATTGGTGCCGGTGGTGCGGGTATGCGCGCAGCACTAGCTATCACTGAATCAGGCAAAACCTGTGCACTTATCTCAAAAGTTTTCCCTACACGTTCTCACACTGTGTCTGCACAGGGTGGTATTACGGTTGCGCTGGGTAACTCACATGAAGATAACTGGGAATGGCACATGTACGATACTGTTAAAGGTTCCGATTTTATCGGTGACCAAGACGCTATCGAATATATGTGTAAAACAGGCCCAGAAGCTATTACTGAATTAGAAAACATGGGCTTACCATTTTCTCGTTTTGAAAATGGCCGTGTTTATCAACGTCCTTTCGGCGGCCAGTCGAAAAACTTTGGTGGTGAACAGGCTGCACGTACTGCAGCAGCAGCTGACCGTACAGGTCACGCGCTATTACACTGTTTATACCAACAGAACGTTAAAAACAAAACTAACGTATTCTCTGAGTGGTACGCACTAGATTTAGTTAAAAACAGCGACGGTCACGTTGTTGGTTGTACAGCAATCGACATCGAGTCTGGTGAAGTTGTTTACTTCAAATCAAAAGCTGTTGTTTTAGCAACAGGTGGTGCAGGCCGTATCTATGCATCGACAACGAATGCACACATCAACACTGGTGACGGTGTTGGTATGGCTACACGCGCTGGCGTTGCAATGCAAGATATGGAAATGTGGCAGTTCCACCCAACAGGTATCGCCGGTGCCGGTGTACTTGTAACTGAAGGTTGTCGTGGTGAAGGTGGTTACCTTCTAAATAAAGACGGCGAACGCTTCATGGAACGTTACGCTCCAAATGCAAAAGACTTAGCGTCTCGTGACGTTGTTGCTCGTTCAATGATGACTGAGATCCGTGAAGGTCGTGGTTGCGATGGTCCTTACGGTCCACACATCAAGCTTAAGCTTGACCACTTAGGTGAAGAAACACTTAACTTACGTCTTCCAGGCGTATGTGACCTTGCGAAAACATTCGCACACGTTGATCCGGCAAAAGAGCCAATTCCAGTTATCCCAACATGTCACTACATGATGGGTGGTGTTCCAACTAACGTAAATGGTCAAGCATTACAAATTGATGCAAACGGCCAAGAGAAAGTAGTTGAAGGTTTATTCGCTGTTGGTGAGATTGCATGTGTATCTGTACACGGTGCTAACCGCCTAGGTGGTAACTCACTACTTGACTTAGTTGTATTCGGCCGCGCAGCTGGTAACTTCTTAGGTAAGTACCTTAACGGTGTTGAAGCAGGTAAAGATGCGTCTGATTCAGACCTTGAAGCATCACTTGCACGCTTTAACCGTTGGGAAAGCTCTAAAGCTGGCCAAGGTGAAGACCCAGTACAAATCAAGAAAGACCTACAAATGTGTATGCAACTTAACTTCTCGGTATTCCGTGAAGGTGATGCAATGGCAACAGGTCTTAAAGAGCTTAAAGAAATTCGTGAACGTCTTCAGTACGCTCGTCTTGACGACAAGTCAACTGAGTTCAACACTGCGCGTATCGAATGTCTAGAGCTTGATAACTTGATGGAAACAGCATACTCAACAGCAGTAGCTGCAAACTTCCGTACAGAAAGCCGTGGTGCACACTCTCGTTTTGACTTCCCAGATCGTGATGACGAAAACTGGTTATGTCACTCAATCTACGATCCTAAGAGCGAAGAAATGAGCAAACGTGATGTAAACTACGCGCCGAAACTGCGTGAAGCTTTCCCACCTAAAGCACGTACATACTAGGAGCGAGACGATGGCACAAGTACAATTTTCGGTTTATCGTTACAATCCAGATGTTGATAATGCACCACGTATGCAGGACTTCTCGCTAGAAACGCAAGAAGGCCAAGATATGATGGTATTGGATGCGCTTATGCAATTAAAAGAGCAAGATCCAACATTATCATTCCGTCGTTCATGCCGTGAAGGTGTGTGTGGTTCAGACGGTATCAACATGAATGGTAAAAACGGTTTAGCGTGTATTACTCCTTTATCAACGCTACTTAAAGGTGGCAAAGGTAAAATTGTAATTCGTCCTTTACCAGGTTTACCTGTGGTACGTGACCTTGTTATTGACATGAGTCAGTTCTACACTCAATACGAAAAAGTTAAGCCTTACCTAATCAACGACACGCCTGCGGCGGGTGAGCGTCTTCAGTCAATCGAAGAACGTGATAAGTTAGATGGCTTATATGAGTGTATCTTATGTGCATGTTGTTCAACATCGTGTCCTTCGTTCTGGTGGAATCCAGACAAGTTCATCGGTCCTGCGGTATTCTTCATGCGTATCGTTTCTTGGCTGATAGCCGCGATACAGCGACTGAAGAGCGTCTTGCTGACCTTGACGATGCGTTCAGCGTGTTCCGTTGTCACAGTATCATGAACTGTGTTAGCGTGTGTCCAAAAGGTCTTAACCCGACCAAAGCAATTGGACAAATCAAATCAATGCTTTTAAACCGCGCTGTTTAAAGCTTGAATATGTAAGGTGGTTAAGTGATTAACCACCTTGTTTTTACAACAATTAATTTCTGCGCTAAAGAAAAGGGCTTATAAATGCACGAAGGTGTGATGAAGGCATGGCTAGAATCTTCTCACTTAAACGGCGGTAACGTTGCTTACGTAGAAGAGCTTTATGAAGCGTACTTAGATGATGCGACTTCTGTGCCAGAAGAATGGCGAGAAGTGTTCGAACAATTACCAAAAGTTGATGGTGTGGATGTTGACGTTAAACATTCAGAAGTTCGTTCACAATTTGCACAGCTTGCTAAAAACAAGCATAGAGAAGTAGTGGTAGCAGAGGGTGGCTCTGGTGATCCTAAACAGGTCAAGGTGCTACAACTTATTAATGCTTTCCGTTTCCGTGGTCACCAAAATGCCAACCTAGATCCATTAGGTATTTGGCAACGCGAACGTGTTCGTGATCTAGAATTAGAGTACCACGATTTATCTGAAGCTGATTTTGACCGTGAATTCAATGTGGGTTCGTTTGCTGTCGGTCGCGAAACCATGCCATTAGGTGAGCTATATCAAGCACTCAAAACGACTTATTGTGGGTCGGTTGGTGCTGAGTATATGCACATCACTTCAACTGAAGAAAAGCGTTGGTTACAACAACGTTTAGAATCAGTGCAATCACGTCCAACGTTCTCTAAAGAAGAAAAGCTACGTATCCTTAAAGGATTAACAGCTGCAGATGGTCTTGAAAAATACTTAGGGGCTAAGTTCCCTGGTGCAAAACGTTTCTCACTTGAAGGTGGTGATGCGTTAGTACCAATGCTTAAAGAACTAATTCATCGTGCAGGTGAAAGCGGACAAAAAGAAGCTGTTATTGGTATGGCTCACCGCGGTCGCTTGAACGTACTAGTGAACGTTTTAGGTAAAAACCCATCAGAATTATTCGATGAGTTCGCTGGTAAACACAAAGACACATTAGGCTCAGGTGATGTTAAATATCACATGGGTTATTCATCTGACTTTGCAACTAAGGGTGGCAACGTGCACATGGCACTTGCATTTAACCCGTCTCACTTAGAAATCGTTAACCCAGTGGTTATGGGTTCGGTACGTGCTCGTTTAGACCGTCTAGGTGATAAGTCAGGTATTAAAGCATTACCAATTACTATTCACGGTGACTCTGCAATCGCAGGTCAAGGTGTTGTACAAGAAACATTTAACTTATCGCAAACTAATGCATTTAGTTGTGGTGGTAGTATCCGTATCGTTGTAAATAACCAAGTTGGTTTCACAACGTCTAAACAGTCTGATGTACGTTCTACACCATACTGTACTGATATTGCGAAAATGGTTCAGGCACCAATTTTCCACGTTAACTCTGACGATCCTGAAGCGGTTGCATTTGTTACTCAAATCGCACTTGATTTCAGAAACCAGTTTAAACGTGATGTAGTGATTGATTTAGTATGTTATCGCCGTCATGGTCATAACGAAGCGGATGAGCCGAACGCTACTCAACCACTTATGTACCAAAAAATCAAAAAGCATCCAGTACCTCGTCTAATTTACGCAGACCAATTAGTTGCTGAAGGTTCGTTCTCAGAAAATGAAGTAAAAGCACTTGCTGATGATTACCGTAACGGTTTAGACAAAGGCAACTGTGTTGTTGAAGAAATTCAACTAGAGACATCGCACTCTTCTGATTGGGCTAAGTTTGTTGGTCACGATTGGGATGTTGAGTACGATGCAACAGTATCGGTTGAAAAGTTAAAAGAGCTTGGCGAAAAAGTAGCAAGCTTCCCAGAAAGCCACAAAGCACAGTCGCGCGTTAAGAAAATCTACGACGACCGTAAGCTAATGGCAACAGGTGAAAAACCACTTGATTGGGGTATGGCTGAAACACTTGCTTATGCAACGCTTGTTGATGCGGGTACAGATATCCGTTTAACAGGTCAAGATTCAGGCCGTGGTACATTCTTCCACCGTCATGCTGTTGTTCATAACCAAAAAGATGCATCAACATACTTGCCGCTGCAAAATATCAGCGAAAAGCAAGGTGCATTTGAAGTGTATGACTCAGTTCTTTCTGAAGAAGCGGTACTTGCATTTGAATATGGTTACGCAACAGCTGAACCTACGTCGCTTGTAATGTGGGAAGCACAGTTTGGTGACTTCGCGAATGGTGCACAAGTTGTATTTGACCAATTCTTAAGTTCAGGTGAGCAGAAGTGGGGCCGTTTATGTGGTCTTACATGTTTACTTCCACACGGCTACGAAGGTCAAGGTCCTGAGCATAGCTCGGCACGTTTAGAGCGTTTCTTACAGTTGTGTGCTGATCACAATATGCAAGTATGTGTTCCTTCAACTCCAGCGCAAGTTTATGCAATGCTTCGTCGTCAATCAGTACGTCCACTTCGTCGTCCATTGATTGTTATGACGCCTAAGTCGCTACTTCGTCACCCGTTGGCAACATCTTCACTTGAAGAGTTATCTGAAGGTGTGTTCCATAATATGATCGATGAAATTGATGATATTGCAGCAGATAAAGTAGAACGCGTTGTATTCTGTAGCGGTAAAGTTTATTACGAGCTACTACAAGAGCGTCGTAAGCAAGAATTAAATAACATTGCTATTGTTCGTGTAGAACAATTATATCCATTCCCACACGCTGAGATGGATACAATCATGCAGCGTTACCAACACGTTAAAGATTTTGTTTGGTGTCAAGAAGAGCCACAAAACCAAGGTGCATGGTATTGTTCTCAACACCACTTTGTTGATGCAATCCCAGCCGGTGCTAAATTAACTTACGCAGGTCGTAAAGCATCAGCATCACCAGCGTGTGGTTACATGTCAGTGCATAATAAAGAACAACAAGCGCTCGTTGCAGATGCGCTTACTATTGAAAAGAAAGGATAAGCAATGAGCACAGAAATTAAAGTTCCTGTACTTCCTGAGTCGGTTGCTGATGCTACTGTTGCAACATGGCACGTAAGTGTTGGCGACAAAGTGAGCCGCGACCAAAACTTAGTAGATATCGAAACAGATAAAGTTGTTTTAGAAGTTGTTGCACCAAATGACGGTGTAATCACTGAAATTTCACAAGAAGAAGGTGCAACGGTACTTGGCGAACAAGTAATTGCATTACTTGGTGATGCAGATGCTGCACCAGCAAGTGACGACTCTGCACCAGCTAAATCAGAAGACGCGCCAGCGGCGCAATCAGCACCAGCATCAGAAGGTAAAGAAGTGGACATTAAAGTACCTGTACTTCCAGAATCAGTCGCAGACGCGACAATTGCTACTTGGCACGTTCAACCAGGTGAAGCGGTAACACGCGACCAAAACCTTGTTGACATCGAAACTGATAAAGTTGTTCTTGAAGTTGTTGCTCAAGAAGACGGTATCATGGGTGAGCACATTCACGCTGAAGGCGAAACAGTACTTGGTGAGCAAGTAATTGGTACAGTTAAAGCGGGTGCAGCACCGGCAGCAGCAGCTCCTAAAGCTGAAGCAGCACCAGCAAGCGAATCAAATGACAGCTCTGACGTATTAACACCGTCAGTTCGTCGTTTAATCGCTGAGAAAGGTCTTGATGCATCAAAAATCAAAGGTACTGGCAAAAATGGCCGTGTAACTAAAGAAGATGTTGATACATTCTTAAAAGCACCGGCAGCAGCGCCTAAAGCAGAAGCAGCAGCGCCAGCAGCACCTATGGGTGACCGTACGCAAAAACGTGTTCCTATGACTCGTTTACGTAAAACAATCGCTAATCGTCTTCTTGAAGCGAAAAACTCAACTGCAATGTTAACGACTTTCAACGAAGTTAACATGAAGCCAATTATGGATCTTCGTAAGCAGTACCAAGAAGTATTCGAAAAGCGTCACGGTATCCGTTTAGGTTTCATGTCTTTCTACGTGAAAGCAGTAACTGAAGCACTTAAGCGTTTCCCTGAAGTAAATGCGTCTATCGACGGTGATGATATTGTTTATCACAACTACTTCGACATCAGCATCGCGGTTTCTACACCACGTGGTCTTGTTACACCAGTACTTAAAGACTGTGACAAGCTATCAGTTGCTGAAATCGAAAAAGGTATCCGTGAGCTAGCGCTTAAAGGTCGTGACGGTAAATTATCAATTGATGATATGACAGGTGGTAACTTCACTATCACTAACGGTGGTGTATTCGGTTCATTACTATCTACACCAATCATCAACTTACCACAGTCTTCAATCTTAGGTATGCACAAAATCCAAGAGCGTCCTATGGCTGTAAATGGTAAAGTTGAAATCTTACCAATGATGTACTTAGCGTTATCTTATGATCACCGCCAAATCGATGGTAAAGAATCAGTAGGTTTCTTAGTAACAATTAAAGAGTTACTTGAAGATCCGACTCGTTTACTACTAGATGTTTAATCTGGTTGTATGAAAACTAAGCTGTGAACCTCGTTCACAGCTTTTTTTTTGCGCCTTTGGTCTAACTGGGGTTTTCATGTGGAGCCTTGGGATTTATACTAAGTGCGCAATTTGGGATAGCTGTTTATTTTGCATAAATATTCAGCTCTTTTAGTATAAAAAATTGGATAAAGCATCATGAATTTGCATGAGTATCAGGCAAAACAACTTTTTGCCGAATATGGTTTACCAGTTTCTCAAGGTTTCGCTTGCGATACACCTGAAGAAGCTGCAGCAGCTGCTGAGAAAATCGGCGGTGATATGTGGGTTGTTAAAACACAGGTTCACGCAGGTGACCGTGGTAAAGCTGGCGGTGTTAAGCTAGTTAAAACAATCGACGAAGTTAAAGAGTTCGCTGCGAACTGGTTAGGTAAAAACTTAGTTACTTACCAAACAGACGAAAATGGTCAGCCAGTAGCTAAAATCCTTGTTGAAAGCTGCACTGACATCGCTAACGAATTATACCTTGGCGCTGTAGTAGATCGTGCTTCTCGTAAAGTTGTTTTCATGGCATCTACTGAAGGTGGTGTTGAAATCGAGCAAGTTGCAGAAGAAACTCCAGAATTAATTCACAAAGCTGAGATCGATCCACTAGTTGGTCCTCAAGCTTACCAAGCTCGTGAATTAGGTTTCAAACTAGGTTTAAACCCTACTCAAATGAAACAGTTCGTTAAGATCTTCATGGGTCTTGCAAACATGTTCAACGATTTCGATTTCGCATTATTAGAAATCAACCCGCTAGTAATCACAGACGAAGGTAACCTTCACTGTCTAGACGGTAAAATCGGTGTAGATGGTAACGCGCTTTACCGTCAACCTAAAATCCGTGAAATGCACGATCCTTCACAAGAAGACGCGCGTGAAGCTCACGCTGCAAGCTTCGAGCTTAACTACGTTGCACTAGACGGTAACGTTGGTTGTATGGTTAACGGTGCAAACGCCTAGCGATGGGTACTATGGACATCGTAAACCTACACGGTGGCAAGCCAGCTAACTTCCTAGATGTTGGTGGCGGCGCAACTAAAGAGCGTGTATCTGAAGCATTCAAGATCATCTTATCTGACGACAACGTTAAAGCTGTTTTAGTTAACATCTTTGGTGGTATCGTTCGTTGTGACATGATCGCAGAAGGTATCATCGGTGCAGTTAAAGAAGTAGGTGTAAATGTTCCTGTAGTAGTACGTTTAGAAGGTACTAACGCTGAACTTGGTCGTGAAGTACTAGCTAGTTCTGACCTTAACATCATCGCTGCTGAATCACTAACAGACGCAGCTGAAAAAGTTGTTGCTGCTGCGGAGGGCAAATAATGTCTGTATTAATCAATAAAGATACAAAAGTTATCTGTCAAGGTTTCACAGGTGGCCAAGGTACTTTCCACTCTGAGCAAGCGCTTGAGTACGGTACGCAAATGGTTGGTGGTGTAAGCCCAGGTAAAGGCGGTCAAACGCACCTTGGTCTTCCAGTATTCAACACAGTACGTGACGCTGTTGAAGCAACTGGCGCAACTGCATCAGTTATCTACGTACCAGCACCTTTCTGTAAAGATGCAATCTTAGAAGCTATCGATGCTGGCATCGAGCTAATCGTTTGTATCACTGAAGGTATCCCAACACTAGACATGGTTGACGTTAAAGTTAAGCTTGATGAAACTGGTGTTCGTATGATCGGTCCTAACTGCCCAGGTGTTATCACTCCGGGTGAAACTAAGATCGGTATCATGCCTGGTCACATCCACAAGCCTGGTAAAGTAGGTATCGTATCACGTTCTGGTACTCTTACTTATGAAGCGGTTAAGCAAACTACTGACGCTGGTTTCGACCAATCAACATGTGTTGGTATCGGTGGTGACCCAATCCCTGGCACTAACTTCATCGACGTTTTAGAAATGTTCGAAAAAGACGAGCAAACTGAAGCTATCGTTATGATCGGTGAAATCGGTGGTACTGCAGAAGAAGAAGCTGCAGAATACATCAAGCACAACGTGACTAAACCTGTTGTTTCTTACATTGCTGGTGTTACTGCACCTGCAGGTAAGCGTATGGGTCACGCTGGTGCAATCATCGCAGGCGGTAAAGGTACTGCTGATGAGAAGTTTGCTGCATTAGAAGCTGCTGGCGTAAAAACTGTACGTTCATTAGCTGATATCGGTAATGCACTTAAAGAGAAAACAGGCTGGTAATCAGTTCTAATCTCTTAAAAAAGGCTCGCTTATGCGGGCCTTTTTTGTATCTGCCACTATCTTATAACATGCACGAAAATTCCACCTGCAAATTAAGAATAATAATGCTTTATTTGTGAATATAAATTCTCTACACTTGTGGCTTGTATATCTGTTTTTATTAAAACATTCGACTTTAATAAGGTAAATATTACGTGCGTACCACAGAATTGGTAGATGGATTTCGCCAGTCAACTCCATACGTTAATGCTCACCGCGGTAAAACATTCGTTGTTATGCTTGGCGGAGAGGCGATCGATCAGTCTGGTTGTCGCAGCATCATCAACGATGTCGCGTTATTAACTAGTCTTGGTATTAAGATTGTTTTAGTGTTTGGTGCTCGCCCACAGTTTAACGCAGCGCTTGAACAAGTTGGCATAACTAGTCAGTTTCATAATGAGATACGTGTAACTGATAACGCAACATTTGATGTAATTAAAAAAGTTGCGGGTGCAATGCAGTTTGATATAACCGCGCGTTTATCTACGTCTTTAAGTAGTACACCTATGTCTGGCTCATTTTTAAATGTGGTGAGTGGTAATTTTGTTATTGCTCAGCCTTTAGGTGTTGATGAAGGTGTTGACTATCATCATTCAGGTAGAGTGAGACGTATCGATGTTGCGGGTATTCGCCACCAGTTAGATAACAACGGAATTGTGCTGCTTGATAATAGCGGCGTCTGTTACAGGTGAAAGCTTTAATTTAACTGCTGAAGAAATTGCTACGCAAGTAGCTCTCAAACTACGCGCCGATAAAATGCTTGGTTTTTGTCAAGAAGCCGGTATTTTGGATGAAAATGGTGAAGCAATTGCAGAGCTAATGCCAAATGAAGCTGAGCAGCTATTAGCAAGCTATCGCAAGCAACCAGATTCATGTTTAAGTGCTACTGTATTTTTACAAGCTGCAATTGATGCTTGTCGAGGTGGCGTGCATCGTTGCCACCTTGTTAGCTATAAAGAGGATGGCGCATTATTACAAGAGTTGTTCTCTTTAGATGGTATTGGTACACAAATCGCACCACAAAGCTCTGAGCAATTACGAAGTGCCAGTATTGCTGATATTACCGGTATCATTAACCTTATTAGACCCCTTGAACAGCAAGGCTATTTGGTTCGTCGTTCTCGTGAACAGCTAGAAATCGAAATTGAACAATTTACGGTTATTGAGCGTGATGGACTTATCATAGCCTGTGCGGCTTTGTATCCGTTTGCTGATGAACAAGTAGGGGAGTTTGCAAGTTTGGCTGTCCACCCTCAGTACCGAGATGCCGACCGCGGCAGTTATCTACTGAGGTTTATTATTAATAAGGCTAAACGTGCAGGTTATTCGCATTTATTTGCTCTCACTACACGCAGCATTCACTGGTTTTTAGAGCAAAGTTTTGAAATAGTGACAGTTGAGGAGCTACCTGCGAAGAAAAAAGCGCTTTATAACCATGAACGCCGCTCTAAAGTATTGCGTCTAGATTTAACTAAGCTAGGTAATAAGAGGTGACGCATGTGTCACCTCTTATATACCCAAACCACCTCAAGGTGCGAGTTTCAGCATATTGAGGGGCTTGGGTATACTCTTAATATTGATAGTTAATGTGCTGATAAAAACGCACACGTAAATCTTGGCGAGTTGGATTAAATGCCAGCTCGTCAGTAACTTCATTTATCGCACTTTGCACTTGATTCATAAACTTACCATAACCAATGTCATGCTTGTCTTTATCGGCTGCGGCAATCACAAAATGTAGCGAATCTACAAGTTGATCAGCATCCCAGTACTGTTGTAATTGCACCTGCTCAGAGCTGCAATCAAAGGTCAGCTTTTGCAGTTCGCTGTTACTTTGTGCGTTATCAATATTGCTATTACGAACAATAGGGCGGGTACCGTTAGCGATGAAAGCGCCGAGTGTTAATCCGCGTTTATCACATGCTCGTTTGAATGCATCAAAGATGTATTGATAAAACTGCGTATAATTCTCTTCATTCAACATATGCTGAAATTGCGTTTTAATGGCGCGAGTTACTGGAATCGAAAACCCAGCGTATGTCATCTCACTGTGTTCATTTGGCACATGACATTGGCGAGACTGGTAACGTGGGTATAAGCTACGTAATTTATAGCCATAGCTTTCTTTGTGACCTTTTGCTTTAGCAAATAAATCATAAGTTAGATGTTGGTGGTCACGAATTTTAAGAGGTGGTTGGCCGCTTAGTAGCTTTTCTTGTAATGAGTTGATCACTCTTTGCACATTATGATGAAAACTAGCCGCATGAGCGCGAATATCTTCACCGGTCGCTAAAAATAATAAGCGAATTTTTTTGCATTTTTGCTCACCATCAGCAAATACATTATGTGCTTCATGGTATTGTGGGTTATAGAAAAACAAAATCTGCTTAGCGGTTTCTAAGCTATATGCCTCATCATGGTAACGAACCACGGGTAATTTATCGTTGGCGATTAGGTGTACATTATGTAATTCATACTCATCACATAGTGCAAATAACTCCCTTGCAAGACGCTTATAAGCACAGCTCACATTGGTGAACTGGGCAAAAAACTCATCAGTAGGTTTAAATTCAACTAACACATACTGGTTTGCACGTGCTGAGCTTGGAATATAGACTCGATGTTGATTGAGCGAAGCCATCTTTTTTCCTTATTGGTAGTGAAACTGACGGCACTATATCGCTAGTCAATGATCATTTTATTGCGTTAGAACAATTTTTTACCGATTTTGTCCAGTCTGTGAACTATGTATTCAACAATCGACGTAATATCTTCAATAAACATGATGCAACCACTGTATGTTAGGGTTTGTTTTTGTAATAATGCATTAGTTTTGTCACCATGCAATATTCAGAGGATTATGCTCCTATGGCGGAAATTGAGAATCGCCCAAGTAACTTTATTAGAACGCGTATCGACGAAGATCTAGCAAGCGGTAAGCATGCGACTACACACACGCGTTTTCCACCAGAACCAAACGGTTTTTTACACATTGGTCATGCAAAGTCTATTTGTTTGAATTTTGGTATCGCCCAAGATTATCAAGGTCTTTGTAACTTACGTTTTGATGATACGAATCCAGAAAAAGAAGACATCAACTACGTAAACTCGATTAAAGAAGATGTGCAGTGGTTAGGTTTCCAGTGGGATGGTGAAATTAAATATTCATCTAACTATTTCGATGCGTTATATGGCTATGCTGTTGAGCTTATCGAAAAAGGCCTAGCATATGTGTGTTTCTTATCGCCAGATCAAGCCCGTGAATACCGTGGTACTTTAAAAGAGCCAGGTAAAAACAGCCCATACCGTGATACGCCAGTTGAAGAAAACCTGGCGTTATTCGAAAAAATGCGTAATGGCGAATTCAAAGAAGGCGAATGTGTACTGCGTGCTAAAATCGATATGGCAAGCTCATTCATGGTACTGCGTGATCCGATTTTATACCGTGTACGTTTTGCTCATCACCACCAAACAGGTGACAAGTGGTGCATTTACCCAATGTACGACTTCACGCACTGTATTTCAGATGCGCTAGAAGGCATTACACATTCTCTATGTACGCTTGAGTTCCAAGATAACCGTCGTTTATACGATTGGGTATTAGATAACATCAGCCTTGAGTGTCATCCGCAACAAATCGAGTTCTCACGATTAAATCTTGAGTACACCATTATGTCTAAGCGTAAATTAAACGACTTAGTGGTAAATGGTCATGTTGAAGGCTGGGACGACCCACGTATGCCAACGATTGCTGGTTTACGTCGTCGTGGTTATACACCTGCATCAGTACGTGAGTTCTGTTCTCGTATCGGTATCACTAAACAAGAGAACATGGTTGAAATGGGCATGCTAGAAGCCTGTATCCGTGAAGACCTAAATGAACATGCACCTCGTGCAATGGCTGTTCTTGAACCGGTGAAGATTGTTATCGAAAACTATGACGCAGATAAAGTAGAAACCTTGTCTGTTGCTAATCACCCGAATAAAGAAGAGATGGGTCGCCGTGACGTACCTTTCACTCGTGAACTTTATATCGAGCGTGAAGACTTCCGTGAAGAAGCAAACAACAAGTTTAAGCGTTTAGTTCTTGATAAAGAAGTACGTTTACGTGGTGCGTATGTAATTAAAGCTGAGCGCGTTGAAAAAGACGAAAACGGCGAAATTACAACTATCTTCTGCTCTTACGATCCTGAAACTCTGGGTAAAAACCCAAGTGATGGCCCGTAAAGTTAAAGGTGTAATTCACTGGGTATCAGCGAGTGAATCTATCACAGCTGAAGTTCGTTTATACGACCGTTTATTTAACGTGCCAAACCCAGCGGCAGCAGAAGACTTTAACGCAACACTAAATCCTGAATCACTTGTGGTTCTTGAAAATGCGAAAGTTGAGCCGTCACTTGCAAATGCACAAGCAGAGCAGGGCTTCCAGTTTGAGCGTACAGGTTACTTCTGTCGTGATAGCAAAGCAGAAACCTTAGTATTCAATCAAACTGTGGGTCTTCGTGATTCATGGGCGAAGATTGAACAAAAGGGCTAATAGCTAATTTTGTTAAGTTTCTATGCTTAATAAAAAACCCTTTCACTTTAAAAGTGAAAGGGTTTTTTTATAACTATTAATAGCGATTAGAAATAACCGCGAATACCCAAGCTGAAGTTACGACCAGGTAGTGGTGCTTTTTCTTTAATGAATGAGCTGTGTACGAAACCAAGTTCATCGGTTAAGTTGTCAACATTGATGTAAAGCTGTGTATCAACAGGACCTAAGTCAAGTTGGTAGTTAGCTGATGCATCAAATAGGGTATAGCCGTCAGTTTTTGTCTCGTAAGCAGTAATGTCAGACTGCTCAAAATAATGAGTACCGGTTAGGCTAAACTTCCAATTAGACACTGTGTACTGTAATTCAGAACCCAGTTTATTAGCCGGAATACGAGGTAAGTAACCTTCATCATCTTTTAGCTTAGCCGTTGTTGAATCACCAAACACTTTAACTAACGCACTTGGCGTCACTTGATAATGTACGTCAAATTCAATACCGTATAATTTCGCATCTTTACTTGTGAATTGGTAAACCGCCATTGCATCTTCATCTGCATCAGCTGCTGATTCTAAGCCATGCTCTTCATCGAAAACTAAACCGGTATTTTGCTGGTAGTAGTAGTTTTCAATGTCGTTATAGAAGAAGTTAACTGTGTAACCAAAGTCACCAATAAAACGACGGAAACTTAAATCAAAGTTAGTTGCAGTTTCTTGCTTGATATCTTCTGGCTCAAAATGAATTTCGCCATCTTCAATATGATAACCAAGACCTAGCTCGTAAGTGCCTGTTGCGATATGAATACCGTTTGATAGTAATTCAGCACTCAGCGGCGCACGTTCTGAACGTGATACACTCAGAGCAACACTTTGGCCTTCTTGATATTGCCAAATTGCACCTGCAGATAAGCTTAGATTTGTGAAATCTTCACTGTAGTTAATTATTTCAGCTTCTTCTTCGTCATGGTGCTCTTCTTCCTCTTCATGATCGTGATCATGATGATGCTCAGCCATGCTTACAGCAGAATCGATTTGATAATCTTCAAGGCGTGCACCTAGCTCAATGGTCACATCACCAAACTGGCGCTCTTCAAGAACGAATAACGCGTTTGTTTTAGTGACACTTGCTGGCGTAAAGGCTTCTTCACCATCTGCATCATAGTCAGACTCAGTGTAGTGATAACCAGCCATACCGTGCCAAAGGCCTAACTTGTGCTCAACGGTTGCACGTGCTTCGGTTGTTTTGTTTGTAAACACGGTGCCCACTGCACCATCTTCGATTTCAGCGTGTTTGTAGTCTGTGTAGCCAACGCGTAGTGAGATATTTTCAATCCAGTTATCATGAAGTGCATAGCTCATGTAGCCTTGCCAGCGATCTTGCTCTAGCTGTGCAAATACTGATTCTTCGTGCTCTTCTTCACCTTCATGTTCGTCATGATCTTCCTCTTCTTCATGATGATGATGCTCATGAGCAGGAATACCATAATCTGTTTCGATGCGGCCGTATGACACACCTAGCGTTAGATGATCGCCCACGTAACTAGTACCAAAGTTAACTGTTTGGCTATCGATAAAGGTGTTTTCTACGCTGTTAGCTGTTTCGTGTTCTTCATGCTCTTCACCTTCATGCTCCTCGTGCTCTTCATGTTCCTCAGGAAGCTCAAAGTTCGGTGTGTCGTAATCGTGACCTTTGCGCTTAGTACCGTCAAAATGGAAGTTGAAACCATCGTTACCGGTTTCAAGTTTTGCAGCATAGGTGTTGGTATTAGATACTGTATCGTGTGTATATTGAGCAGCACCGGTTAAAGACTAGATGTTATCGGTAGGAATACGGTTATCAACAACGTTCACCACACCACCGATAGCGCCAGAGCCATAAAGTAGAGTAGCAGGGCCGCGAAGTACTTCGATTTGCTCTGCTGCTAGGCTGTCATTTGATGTTGCGTGGTCAGGGAATTTATACGAGATGCATCACTGCTATCAAGGCCATTTTGGGTGATCTTCACACGCGGACCATCTAAACCACGAATAATTGGGCTTGATGAAACTGGGCCAAAGTAGCTAGCATTAACGCCCGGTAAACCTTTTAGTGTTTCGCCTAATGTCGGTTTTGCTTTGTCTTTTAACTCATCACCGGCTAAAACATTCACAGGCGAAATCATTTCAAGACTATTTTTATGAAGCGCTGATGCATAAACAACAACCGTTTCAACTGAGGTTGGTGTAAGCGTAACCACAACATTTTGGTCTTCGCCATTAATAGCAATACGCTTATCGATGAAATTGTTTTTACTGATGTGAAGCTGACCTTTATTGTCTACATCAATTTTAAACTGACCTTGTTTGTCAGTCACAACGCTTTGTGATTTGCCGTGTACATGTATTTCAGCATTGCTGATAGGTTGTTGGTTTTTATCTAATACTTGACCTGTGATCACAGCAGCCATTGTTGATTGAGAAAACAGCGCAGCGGCAACAGCACTAGAAAGAATTGAAACTTGTTTCATCATTACTACTTCTAAGTTTGTTGTTGAGTGTTGCGTTATATTATAACGCTGAAAATATTAATCGCAATAACGTTATACTATAACTTTACCTATACCTTAACCCTAAGTCGCGATTTTATCACCATACACTATACTTAGACTGTTACACTGAGATGGCTGAATCTTATGTCTGATAAAAATAGGGTATTCAAAGCAAATTTTACTATTGCTGATTTAAGAGAGCATCGTAATCACAAAGAGGTGTTTACCACTGCTTGTGACCGTCGTGAAAGCTATCAACACTTTGTACTCAAGCTTTTAAGTTATTGCTTATTTTCACACAACGAAACAGCCATATTGAATGCAAGGTTCAGTCATGCTGAACCGGATGTGTCAATAAAAGCGCTTGATGACCACTATCAAACATGGCTTGCTGTTGACCAACCGGATATTGTGCAGCTTAATAAAATCGCGAAGCGGGTTGATGAACTGTGGGTCGTGACAACCTTAAACAACGACTGGCTTAAAGAAAATGAACACCAGTTGGAACTTATTAATAATGGTCATTTAATTGCGTTTGATAACAGCTTTATTGAGGAATTAGCGAGTCATCTAACTAAAAATCTGCAGTGGGATGTTACGATTGATCAGCAAATGGTGAGTGTGTCAGATAAAGAAAATTTCTACCAAACGAGTAAGCTTATTTGGCATTAAAGCTCAATTTTTACCTTGCCATTGGGTTTACTACAACACAGCAATACTTCACCAGTTCTAACAAAAGCAAGCGGCTCTTGATTGTAGCTCACATCACCTTCGACTAATTTTGCACGGCATGCGCCACAATAACCTTCACGGCATTGGTAGGGGACATCTATTTTGTGTTGTTCTAGGCATTCAAGGAGAGATGAACAGCCAGAATCAAATTCAAGATTCTGGCTGTCTGTTCCTGCAAGGATAACCTCTGCAGTGGTGTTTGAGCTCATTACAGGTCGAAATCACCAAAGTCAGATGCATCAACTTGAGAGTCAATTTGACCAACAAGGTAAGAGCTGATTTCAGCTTCTTGTGGCGCAACTTGAACGTTGTCAGATACTAACCAAGAGTTGATCCACGGAATCGGGTTACTCTTACTTTCGAACTGTGCTGGTGAAGTTTACCGCAGTCATACGTGCATTAGTTATGTATTCAACGTATTGGCATAAGATATCTTTGTTAAGACCAATCATAGAACCATCCTTGAACAGGTATTCTGCCCAACCTTTTTCTTGTTCTGCTGCTTCAACAAACATCTGAATTGCTTCTTCACGACATTGTGCTGCAACGATTGCCATTTCTGGGTCGTCTTTACCTTCTTGCATAATGTTCAAGATGTGCTGTGTGCCAGATAAGTGTAGCGCTTCATCACGGGCGATTAGCTTGATGATTTTTGCATTACCTTCCATCAATTCACGCTCAGCGAAAGCAAATGAACAAGCAAAGCTTACATAGAAACGAATCGCTTCTAAGATGTTAACCGACATCATTGCTAGGTAAAGTTGCTTTTTAAGGTCAAATAAGCTGACTTTAACTTCTTCACCATTGATCACATGTTTACCTTCACCATATAGGTTGTAAACAGAAATCATGTTTATTAAATCATCGTAATACTTAGTTACCGCATCAGCACGCTCACTGATTTTCTCGTTGCTTACGATATCGTCAAAGATAAGTTCAGGAGATTGTGTAACGTTACGAATAATGTGTGTGTATGAACGGCTGTGAATGGTTTCACTGAACGCCCATGTTTCAATCCAAGTTTCTAACTCAGGAATAGACACAATAGGTAATAACGCAACGTTAGGTGAACGGCCTTGTACACTATCAAGAAGCGTTTGATATTTTAAGTTACTTAAAAATATGTGCTTTTCGTGTTCTGGTAACGCTTGGAAGTCAAGACGGTCTTTACTTACATCAACTTCTTCAGGACGCCAAAAGAACGAAAGTTGCTTTTCGATTAGCTTTTCGAAGATAGGGTACTTTTGTTGGTCGTAACGTGACACGTTTACCGTTTAAACCGAAAAACATCGGTTCTTGTAATTGGTTATTATGATTTCGGCTAAAAGTTGTATATGACATAGTGATTTCTCAAAAAACAGTCAGGACAAAGCGGGCTAATGAGCCCGCTTTTGTTATGTTATTAATTTAATTAGATTTTACAAGCGCCGCCTGCACAACCGTCATCTTCTACCTCTGGTGTTAACTCATCTTGAGAGTCTGATGCACCATCACGTGTGTTGTGATAGTACAGGGTTTTAACACCAAGTTTATACGCAGTCAGTAGGTCTTTTAATAGCACCTTCATAGGTACTTTACCGCCTTCGTACTTAGATGGATCATAGTTAGTGTTTGCAGAGATCGTTTGGTCAACGAATTTTTGCATAATACCAACCAGTTGTAGGTAACCATCGTTTGAAGGAATATCCCACAGTAGCTCGTAGTTATCTTTCAGATTCTCATAATCTGGCACTACTTGCTTTAAGATACCATCTTTACTTGCTTTAACGCTGATATGACCACGTGGTGGCTCGATACCATTTGTCGCGTTAGAGATTTGCGATGATGTCTCTGAAGGCATAAGGGCAGATAGCGTTGAGTTACGCATACCGTGCTCTTTAATGCTCTCGCGTAATGAATCCCAATCTAAGTGAAGAGGCTCATCACAGAACTGATCTAGGTCACGTTTGTAAGTATCTGTTGGCATAATGCCTTGAGAATACGTTGTCTCGTTAAATTTAGGACACGCACCACGTTCTTTCGCTAACTCATTTGATGCTTTCATTAGATAATATTGAATTGCTTCAAATGTCTTGTGAGTTAGGGCATTTGCACTGCCATCTGAGTAGCGCTTACCATTTTTTGCTAAGTAGTACGCGTAGTTAATAACACCAATACCTAGCGTGCGACGACCCATAGTCGCGTTTTTCGCCGCAGGAACAGGGTAGTCTTGGAAATCAAGTAAGTTATCAAGGGCACGTACTGCAAGTTCAGCAAGCTCTTCTAATTCGTCAAGTGACTCAATTGCACCTAAGTTAAACGCCGACAGCGTACAAAGTGCAATTTCACCTTCTTCATCCATTACATTGCTAAGTGGCTTAGTTGGTAATGCAATTTCTAAACATAAGTTAGATTGACGAATTGGTGCCACAGTCGAGATGAATGGGCTGTGCGTATTACAGTGGTCAACGTTTTGTAAGTAGATACGACCTGTGCTGGCACGCTCTTGTGCAAACATTGAGAATAACTCAATCGCCTTAATACGTTTTTTACGAATTGACTCGTCTTGCTCGTATTTGATGTATAGCTCATCAAACTTTGCTTGATCTTCAAAGAACGCATCGTATAGACCCGGTACATCTGATGGGCTAAATAATGTGATGTAATCGTCTTTGATTAAACGGCTATACATTAATTTGTTGAACTGCACACCGTAGTCAAGGTGACGTACACGGTTATCATCAACACCACGGTTGTTCTTAAGAACAAGTAGGTTTTCAACTTCTAAGTGCCAAAGTGGGTAGAACAGCGTTGCTGCGCCGCCACGAACACCACCTTGTGAACAGCTCTTGACTGCTGTTTGGAAGTGCTTATAAAACGGAATACAACCTGTATGGTACGCTTCGCCGTTACGAATAGGGCTACCAAGGGCACGGATGCGACCGGCATTAATACCAATACCTGCACGTTGCGAAACATATTTAACAATCGCAGACGATGTTGCATTAATAGAATCTAGGCTATCACCACATTCAATAAGTACACATGAGCTGAACTGACGTGTAGGGGTACGTACACCTGCCATGATAGGTGTCGGTAATGAAATTTTGAATGTAGATACTGCATCATAAAAACGCTTGATGTAATCAAGGCGTGTCTCTTTTGGATAATCAGAGAATAAGCTTGCAGCCACTAAGATATATAAAAACTGTGCACTTTCGTAGATTTCACCAGTAACACGGTTTTGAACTAAATACTTACCTTCAAGTTGCTTTACAGCAGCGTAGCTGAAGTTTAAGTCACGGTTGTGATCGATGTAAGCATCTAAGTCATCAATTTCTTGCTCGGTATAATCAACAAGTAGGTGTTGATCATAACGCTTGTCTTCAACTAATTTGGTGATGTGATCGTATAAGCGCGGCGGCTCAAATTGACCATATGCTTTTTTACGTAAATGGAATACAGCTAAGCGAGCAGCGAGGTATTGGTAATCAGGCGTATCTTTAGAGATCTGATCAGCTGCAGCTTTGATGATTGTTTCATGAATGTCATCGGTACGAATGCCGTCATAAAATTGAATGTGTGATTTTAATTCAACTTGTGAGACAGACACATTCTCTAGACCTTCTGCGACCAAGCGATCACGCGATGGATCTTATCTAGATCAAGTGACTCTTTACGGCCGTCACGTTTGCTTACAGATAGCTGTTGGTTCATAGTTTTGCCTGTATTCCTTGGGAAATTTTAGTTGTAAGACAAAGGTATTCTTTAATGTAATTATTATTATTCAACACCAAGATAAACTAATTGAATAACATTTAGCCACAATATCTGGTGTTGTTTAAATTGCAGATCACAAGATAGTGTGGTCTGAGTTGTTTTGCAAGGGATAGAATTGCCCCAATTTGTGGATAACTATTGGATAAGCGCATTGTGTTAGTAACCATTAACCTTTGAACATTCATAGACGACGAAATTTGTAGAAATCAACAAAAGATCCAGAAAATTTAACGTTTTGAAAAATAAATTTTGACTGATTTTTTTATCATCAATGAATGCTCAAAAGTAAATCAAATCACAATATATGGTGTTTCAATTATCAAATAACACTATATATGGTTTAAACCATCAATCGGCGTTTGCCAATTGAAATCCGCTTGCCAGCCAAGTGCAGCGTCTATACTGGGTATATAACCCCATAACGCTGTTGCGCTGTACATATTGGCCGCTTTTGCAGCTTGAATATCACGTTCAGCATCACCGATATACAAACAACGTCTCGGATCAACATCTAAGATCTCAGCGGTGTGTAATAGTGGATCCGGTGATGGTTTTGACACAGCTAATGTATCGCCACTCACAACTGCCTTTGCATCACGCAAGGAGGGAATAGCCTGCACTAAGGGCTCAGTTAAAAAGCCGGGCTTATTAGTCATAATGCCCCACTTAATATTGTTTTGCTCAAGTGCAATTAAAAGCTGTTCGATGCCGTTGAAGCATTTACTGTGCACAGCAATATCTTCGGCGTAATAGTCAAGAAGCTGTTGGCGCAAGGCTAGTTGTTCAAGTTCGGGCCAATTATCCCCAAACCCTACTTCTAATAATGCATTTGCACCGTTAGACGCAGCAGGGCGATAAACATGCTCAGCAACAGGCGCCACATTGGCGTCTGCTAACACGCGGTTTAATGCACCACCTAAGTCATCCGCGGTATCGAGTAGTGTGCCATCTAAATCAAAGATAAACGCATCAAAATCGATAGAGGGTGCTTGCACACCACTCATTAGGCTAGTTTCTCAAAGTGAAGGATGTAATTAACACTTACATCATCATTTAAGCTGTACTGCTTAGAAAACGGGTTATAGTGAAGGCCGGTACTGGCGCGTACTTTTAATCCTGCTTCTTCTGCCCATGCAATAAGCTGCGCAGGTTTGATAAACTTTTTATGGTCATGCGTACCTTCAGGCACCATTTTTAAAAGCTTTTCAGCACCGACAATAGCAAACAAGTAGGCTTTTGGTGTTTTATTTAATGTTGAAAAGAACACATCAGCGCCCGGTTTAGCAAGTTCTGCTACAGCACGAATAATAGAAGCAGGGTCTGGAACATGCTCAAGCATTTCCATACAAGTCACTACATCAAAGCGAGCAGGGTGCTCAGCAGCGAATTGCTCTGCAGGTACTTTTATATAATCAACAGGCACGCCTGTTTCTAAACTATGTAACTTAGCAACGGTGAGTGGCTCTTGGCCCATATCGATGCCGGTTACTTTCGCGCCCATACGCGCCATACTTTCACTTAAGATGCCGCCACCACAGCCAACATCTAAGGTTTCCTTATCAAATAAGCCGCCTACTTTATCAGCGACAAAATCCAAGCGAAGAGGATTTATTTCATGAAGGGGTTTGAACTCTCCGTCGCGGTCCCACCAACGTTCTGCGATGGCTTCAAACTTTGCAATTTCTGCATTATCTACATTTTGATGCTCGGTCATAAAAAACTTCCTCGTTAATCTGAGGCCATTATATAGGGGGAAATTAATAAATCGCAAAGATTTAGCGCCTGTAAATCTAAATAAATTGTGATAGCATGGTCTGGAAATAATAACTAAAGCTCTTAAGACGGCGGTTTGCCTCTTAATGAGTCAATACTGAAGGAATGTGAAATCAAATGACTGATCTCGCCAATGAAATTCTGCCAGTCAATATTGAAGATGAATTAAAAAACTCCTACCTTGATTACGCGATGAGTGTAATCGTAGGACGTGCATTGCCAGACGTACGTGACGGCTTAAAGCCAGTTCACCGCCGCGTTCTATTTGCAATGAACGAACTCAATAATGATTGGAATAAACCTTACAAGAAATCAGCACGTGTTGTTGGTGATGTAATCGGTAAGTACCACCCACATGGCGACAGCGCGGTATATGACACCATCGTTCGTATGGCGCAGCCTTTCTCATTACGCTACATGCTTGTTGACGGCCAAGGTAACTTTGGTTCTGTTGACGGTGACTCTGCGGCAGCAATGCGTTATACGGAAGTCCGTATGGCGAAAATGTCACATGAATTATTAGCTGATTTAGAAAAAGAAACGGTTGATTACGTACCGAACTACGACGGTACTGAGCAAATTCCTGACGTATTACCTACAAAAGTACCTAACTTATTAGTAAATGGTTCTTCGGGTATCGCGGTTGGTATGGCGACGAACATTCCACCTCATAACTTAACAGAAGTTATCAATGGTTGTTTAGCGCTTATTCAAAACCCTGATATGTCAATTGCTGACCTTATTGAATATATCCCAGGTCCAGATTTTCCGACTGCGGCGATTATCAATGGTAAAAAAGGCATTGAGCAAGCGTACTTAACCGGTCGTGGTAAAGTATATATCCGTGCTCGCGCTGAAATCGAAGTTGACGAAAAAACCGGTCGTGAAACAATCATCGTTCACGAAATCCCTTATCAAGTTAACAAAGCACGCCTTATCGAAAAGATCGCAGAGCTTGTTAAAGATAAGAAGATTGAAGGTATTAGCGCACTACGTGACGAATCAGATAAAGACGGTATGCGTATCGTTATCGAAATCAAACGTGGTGATGTTGGTGAAGTAATCTTAAACAACCTATATGCACAAACTCAGTTACAAACTGTGTTTGGTATGAACATGGTTGCACTGGATAACAACCAACCTAAGTGTTTCAACTTAAAAGAAATGCTTGAAGCGTTTATCGTACACCGTCGTGAAGTTGTTACACGTCGTACTGTATTTGATTTACGTAAAGCCCGTGACCGTGCTCACACGCTTGAAGGCTTAGCGATTGCACTTGCGAATATCGACCCAATTATCGAGCTTATTCGTAAGTCACCAACACCAGCAGAAGCAAAAGCGGCACTAACAGCACGTTCTTGGGAATTAGGCACTGTTAAAGCAATGCTTGAAAAAGCAGGTGAAGATAACGTAGCGCGTCCTGATTGGTTAGCGGCTGATTTAGGTATCCGTGACGGTCAGTACTATTTATCTGAGCAACAAGCACAAGCAATTCTAGACTTACGTTTACACAAATTAACGGGTCTTGAGCACGAGAAGATCTTAGACGAGTATCAAACACTTCTTGATCTAATTGCTGAGCTTTTACACATTCTTTCAAGCCCAGAGCGTTTAATGGAAGTTATCCGCGATGAGCTAGTAGAAATTAAAGAGCAATATGGTGACGAACGTCGTACTGAAATCAGTGCAGCTGCTCACGATATTAGCCTTGAAGACCTAATCAATGAAGAAGACGTTGTTGTAACGCTTTCTCACGAAGGTTACGTTAAGTATCAACCACTATCAGATTACGAAGCACAGCGTCGTGGTGGTAAAGGTAAGTCAGCAACGAAGATGAAAGATGAAGACTTCATCGAACGTCTATTAGTTGCTAACACGCACGATACAATCCTGTGCTTCTCAACAGCGGGTCGCTTATACTGGTTGAAAGTATATCAGTTACCATTAGCAAGCCGTGCTGCGCGTGGTAAGCCAATAGTTAACTTATTACCACTTGAAGCAGATGAGCGTATTACTGCTATCTTACCAGTACGTGAGTACGAAGAAGATAAATACATCTTCATGGCAACTGCATTTGGTACAGTTAAGAAAACACCACTTACAGCATACAGCCGTCAACGTGCGAGCGGTATCATCGCAGTTAACCTAAATGAAGGCGATAGCCTAATTGGTGTTGATATCACTGATGGCACGAATGAAATCATGCTATTCACTGATGCTGGTAAAGTTGTTCGCTTTAAAGAAGCAGAAGAGTCAGCAGTTGTTGATGAAAACGGTAACCCAGTTCTAGACGAAAATGGTAACCCAGAAATCCGCTTCAAAGGTGTACGTCCAATGGGTCGTACAGCAACAGGTGTTCGTGGTATTAAGATGGCTGACGACCAACGCGTTGTGTCGTTAATCGTACCTAAGTCAGATGGTGCAATCCTAACTGTGACAGAAAACGGTTACGGTAAGCGTACAGCACTTGAAGACTACCCATCGAAGAGCCGTGCAACACAAGGTGTTGTATCAATCAAAGTAAGCGAGCGTAATGGCGCTGTGGTTGGTGCAGTACAAGTTGACGATAACGACGAAATCATGATTATCTCGAATCGCGGTACCTTAGTACGTACCCGTGTAAACGAGGTTTCTACGGTTGGTCGTAATACTCAAGGCGTTATTTTGATACGAACTATTGACGAAGAGCAAGTAGTTGGTTTACAACGTATCGAAGAAATCGAAGTTGATGAGCTAGAAGCCATCGAAGGCGAGGCCGTTGAAGTAGTCGATACCAATACTGAAGAAACGGGTGATAACCCACCTTCAGAATAACATTGATTTAAAAAGCGGCTTCGGCCGCTTTTTTTATCCGCACTATAATTACTGGAATGAGGCAAAGTAATGACTAAGTATAATTTTTGTGCAGGACCGGCAATGCTACCGCCGGCAGTTATGCAAAAAGCACAAAAAGAATTTATAGATTGGCAAGGTTTAGGTGTCTCTGTGATGGAAATTAGCCATCGCAGCAGCGACTTTTTAGCGCTTACCACTAAATGTGAAGCAAGCCTGCGTCGTTTAATGAATATTAGCGATGAGTTTGAAGTGTTATTTATGCACGGCGGTGGCCGTGGTCAATTCAGTGCTGTACCACTGAACCTTCACCTTGATGATAAGCCAGCTGTGTACTGTGAAAACGGTGTGTGGTCTAAAGGGGCTACTTCAGAAGCGGCAAAATTCACTGCAGTTGAAAGCATCAATGTACGTGATGATGAGCAGCAAAATGGCCAGTTCTCTATAAAACCAGCAAGCAGCTGGGAATTACCAGCTGATGCGTCATACATTCACTATTGTCCGAATGAAACCGTCGATGGCATAGAAATTTTTGACGTACCATCACACCCATCAGCCCCCATTGTCGCTGATATGTCTTCGACTATTTTATCGCGCGAGTTTGACGTAAATCAGTTTGATCTTATTTACGCTGGCGCACAAAAGAATATCGGCCCGTCTGGTTTATCGATTGTTATTATTCGCAAAACACTTCTTGAGCGTGAAGGTCTTGCCAAGCCAGGTATTCTTGATTACGCCTTAGAAGCAAAACAAGGCAGCATGTATAACACGCCACCGACATTTGCGTGGTACTTAGCAGCTGAAGTATTTGAATGGCTTGAAGCAAACGGCGGCGTTAAAGCGATGGAAGAACAAAACATCGCAAAAGCAGAACTTCTTTACAACTACATTGATAGCTCAGATTTTTACAGCAACAAAGTTGCTAAACATTGCCGTTCGCGTATGAACGTACCGTTTTGGCTAAACGACGAATCACTGAATGATAAATTCATTAGTGAATCAAAAGAAGCAGGCTTATTAGCCCTTGAAGGTCACCGTATTGTCGGTGGTATGCGCGCAAGCATTTATAATGCGATGCCACTTGAAGGTGTTCAAGCCTTGGTTAATTTTATGGAAAAATTCGCCAAGGAGAACAGCTAATTATGGAACAGATTCGTCTTGAACCGATTACAAAGGTAAATGGTAGTGTGACACTGCCAGGCTCAAAAAGCTTATCAAACCGTATTTTGTTACTAGCTGCTTTAGCAGAGGGCACAACGGTTGTTGAAAACCTATTAGATAGTGATGACATTCGCCACATGTTAGGCGCATTAAATCTTTTAGGTGTAAATGTATCGCTTAATGAAGATAAAACAGTGGCCACCGTAGAGGGTGTTGCAGGTAAATTTAAAACTCCGAGTGAGCCTTTATTTTTAGGTAATGCCGGTACTGCTTATCGTCCACTGACAGCGGTTTTAGCTGCTGTAGAAGGCGAGTACCAGCTGGTGGGTGAGCCTCGTATGGAAGAGCGCCCAATCGGCCATTTGGTAGATGCACTGCAAGCACTGGGTGGTGATGTTGAATACCTTAAGCATAAAGATTATCCACCACTGGCCATTAAAGGCGGCAAAATCAACGGTGGTAAAGTTGAAATTGATGGCAGCATTTCTAGCCAGTTCTTAACAGCGTTACTAATGGCAGCACCATTATTTAATGGCGATACAGAAATCACCATTAAAGGCACTCTGGTATCAAAGCCTTACATTGACATTACCCTAGATGTAATGAAGCGCTTTGGCGTTACTGTAAGCCATGACAATTACGAAACATTTTACGTTAATGGATGTCAGCAGTATCAAGCACTTGAGCGCATTATGGTTGAAGGTGATGCATCAAGTGCCTCTTATTTTGTTGCGGCGGCTGCAATAGCAGGTGGCGAAATTGAAATTAACGGGGTAGGTGCGGCATCTGTTCAAGGTGATATTGGTTTTGCCAAAGTGATGGAACAAGTAGGCGCCAAAATCGATTGGTACGATGAAAAGCTGGTGGTTCGTAAAGGTGAGCTAAACGCGGTTGATATTGATGCCAATGCAATCCCTGATGCGGCAATGACACTCGCCACTGTTGCGCTTTTTGCAAAAGGTAAAACAGCAATTCGTAATATCTATAACTGGCGTGTCAAAGAAACAGATCGCTTATATGCCATGGCGACAGAGCTTCGTAAAGTTGGCGCAGAAGTGGTTGAAGGTGAAGATTTCATCGAAATTACACCACCAGACACTTTTAACGATGTAGCGATTGATACCTATAACGATCATCGTATTGCCATGTGTTTTGCAATGGTTGCTGTTGGCGGAAAGCCGATAACCATTAACGATCCTAAGTGTACATACAAAACTTTTCCAACGTTTTTCAAAGTACTAGAGTCTGTCTCAAGTCAATAAAACAGAAGAAAATATAAAAAGTTACATTCTAAATGCGGATCTATTTCAAGAACTGGCGTATAATATCGCGGTTTTATTTTGGTGTGCATTGCAGGAGGTTATAAATGCAGGCGTTATCAATGCCCGTAATCACCATCGATGACCAAGTGGTTCAGGTAAAGGAACTGTTTGTCGCTTGTTAGCCGAGAAATTAGGTTGGGATGTATTAGACAGTGGAGCGATTTACCGTGTGCTGTCACTTGCAGCGCTTCATCATCAAATTGAACTAGATAATGAAGATGCGCTAGTTCCGCTAGCTGCAAACTTAGATGTACAGTTTTTGGTCGATAGCCAAACGCATACTTCTAAAATTGTCTTGGAAGGCGAAGACGTCACAACCACAATTCGTAACGAAGAAGTGGGTGCTGCGGCATCAAAAATTGCTGCATTACCACGGGTGAGAGAAGCATTATTACGTCGTCAACGTGCGTTTCGTACTGAGAGCGGCTTAATTGCCGATGGTCGTGACATGGGCACAGTTGTGTTCCCAGATGCACCATTGAAGATTTATTTAACCGCATCAGCTGAAGAGCGCGCTCGTCGTCGCTTTGCTGAGTTGAACGAACGCGGTCTTGATGTTACACTAAGTGGTCTACTTGAGGACATAAAAGCTCGCGATCACCGTGATATGACGCGTGAAGTTGCGCCGCTTGTTCCTGCAGAAGACGCCATTGAGCTCGATACTAGCGAGCTTAATGCAATGCAAGTGTTTGATAAAGTTGTAACTTTACTCGACGAAGCCGTACTTGCAGGAAAGCTTCCAAAAGCTTAAAAGTAATTTATTAAGGTGCCGGCAGGAAGCCAGTGCTATTTTAACAACCCCATGCAGCATGGTTGCTAATTGGTTATTTAATTATTTAGAGACGTATAATGTCAGAAAATTTTGCGCAGTTATTTGAAGAAAGCCTTAAGGGTTTTGAAGCAGAGCAAGGCTCTATCGTTAAAGGTACTGTTATCTCAATCGAGAACAACATCGTACTTGTTGATGCTGGTCTTAAATCTGAAAGTGCAATCCCTGCTGAGCAATTCAAAAATGCTGCTGGTGAACTAGAAGTTGCTGTTGGCGACGAAGTAGATGTTGCTTTAGACGCAATCGAAGACGGTTTCGGTGAAACTATCCTTTCTCGTGAGAAAGCGAAGCGTCACGAAGCGTGGATCCGCTTAGAAAAAGCATGTGAAGAGCAAGAGACTGTTACTGGTGTTATCAACGGTAAAGTTAAAGGCGGTTTCACTGTTGAAGTTGATTCAATCCGTGCCTTCCTACCTGGTTCACTTGTTGATGTTCGTCCAGTACGTGACACAACTCACCTTGAAGGTAAAGAGCTTGAGTTCAAAGTAATCAAGCTTGACCAAAAACGTAACAACGTTGTTGTTTCTCGCCGTGCAGTTATCGAATCAGAGAACTCACAAGAGCGTGAAGAGCTTCTTGCTAACCTTGTTGAAGGTCAAGAAGTTAAAGGTATCGTTAAGAACCTTACTGACTACGGTGCGTTCGTTGACCTTGGTGGTGTTGACGGTCTACTACACATCACAGACATGGCGTGGAAGCGTGTTAAGCACCCTTCAGAAATCGTTAATGTTGGCGACGAAATCGCAGTTAAAGTTCTTAAATTCGACAAAGAAAAGACTCGTGTATCTCTAGCGTTTTAAACAGCTTGGCGAAGATCCATGGGCAGCTATCGCTGGTCGTTACCCAGAAGGTTCTAAGCTTTCTGGTCGTGTAACTAACCTTACTGACTACGGTTGTTTCGTTGAAATCGAAGAAGGCGTAGAAGGTCTAGTACACGTTTCTGAAATGGATTGGACTAACAAGAACATCCACCCTTCAAAAGTTGTTTCACTAGGTGACACTGTTGAAGTTATGGTTCTTGAAATCGACGAAGAGCGTCGTCGTATTTCTCTTGGTCTTAAGCAATGTATTGCTAACCCATGGCAAGAATTTGCTCGTCTACAAAACAAAGGCGACCAAGTTACTGGTAAGATCAAATCAATCACTGACTTCGGTATCTTCATCGGTCTTGAAGGCGGTATTGACGGTCTTGTTCACCTTTCAGACATTTCTTGGAACACGCCAGGCGAAGAAGCTGTACGTGAATTCAAGAAAGGCGACGAAATCACTGCTATCGTATTACAAGTTGACCCAGAGCGTGAGCGTATCTCTCTAGGCGTTAAACAAATCGAAGCTGACCCATTCAATAACTACCTGGACGCAAACAAAAAAGGTGCTATTGTTAAAGGTAAAGTGACTGAAGTTGATGCGAAAGGCGCAACTGTTGAGCTAATCGAAGGCGTTGAAGGTTACATCCGTGTAGCTGATATCGCTCAAGAGCGTGTTGAAGATGCTACTACTGTAGTTTCTGCAGGCGACGAAATCGAAGCGAAATACGTTGGTGTTGATCGTAAGAACCGCACTTTAAGCTTATCTGTTAAAGCCCTTTTCGAAGCAGAAGAGAAAGAAGTACTAGAGAAGCTTAAGAAAGAAGAGCCAGCGTTCGAAAACGCTATGGCTGCAGCATTCAAAAATGCTCAAAAAGACTAATATCTAGTCTTTTAAAATTGGAAGGGCAGTTTTGCCCTTCCTTTACCACTCTTTAAGGAAACGCTATGACTAAGTCAGAATTGATAGAACAACTTGCCGAGCAACACGCACACATCCCTGTGAAAGATGTTGAAAATGCCGTTAAAGAAATTCTTGAACAAATGGCCGGCTCATTATCTAGCTCAGATCGCATCGAGATCCGTGGCTTTGGAAGTTTCTCATTGCATTATCGTTCTCCTCGCACAGGTCGTAATCCAAAGACTGGCGAAACAGTTGAGTTAGACGGTAAGCACGTACCACATTTTAAACCAGGTAAAGAATTACGTGACCGCGTAAATGCGAGTATTGCCTAGTTTTATACAGGAGTAGTTACTTGTTTAGGGTATTAAAAATCGTATTGATTGCGCTGTGTTTATTTATTGCGTTTGTACTTGGTTCACAGAATCCACAATTGGTGCAAATCAATTATTTAATCGCGAGTAATACATTGCCCCTAGCTGTTGTAATAAGTATCTGCTTTATTTTAGGTGTCGCAATTGGTTGTTTTATAAGCTTTACTCTGTTTTCTCAGTTAAAGTGGCAAAATTATCGTTTAAAAAAGAAATTAGCGCCTGAAAAAAACAATAAAAAGCTTGTTGCTAATAAAGACACCTAATCATGATTGAGCTTCTGTTTTTACTTTTACCCGTTGCAGCCGGTTACGGTTGGATAATGGGTAAAAACAGCGCTAAAAACCAAGCTCATCAGCTTAATCGCCAAATTACCTCTGAATATTCTAAAGGCCTTAAATTTCTCTTAGACAGAGAAGAAGACCAAGGCTTAGAACACCTTATTAATCTACTCGAAGTTGCTGCTGATTCTGTTGAACACTATTCAACGCTAGCAACTATGTTCCGCCGCCGTGGCGAACTTGACCGCGCTATTAAAATTCATGAGCTGCTATTAAAACACCCAAGTCTTGATGAGCAACAAGCTGCAACCAGCCGCTTAGAACTTGCTGAAGATTACATTATGGCAGGCTTGTTAGATGGTGCAGAAGAGCATTTAGTTTGGCTTGTTAAGGCTGGCTATAAAGAAGCGTTAGAGCCAATTATTAATCTTTATTCACAAACACGTGAATGGGAAAAGGGCATTAACATGTACGGATCCACAGTGAGTTGTTCACTAAACCTCAGCATGTAAAAGCCATTGCCAATTTTTACTGTGAAGCAGCCTTACAAGATAACGATACGCAAATTATGCGTAAAGCTATTAGCTTAAACCACAAAGCCATTCGCCCACTGTATGAGCTTGGTCACAGTGCTTTCACCAAAGAAGATTATGTAAAAGCAATTTACTATTGGCGCGAGCTTATTAGCCAATTCACGTTTTTTGCGCCGGTATTTATAGAAGAATTAGCGCTTAGCTATCAAAAGCTTAATTTAACGCGTCAGTTTTACGAATTACTCAATGAACTGCTCGATAAAGGTGGCGTATTAATAAAAATAAAACACTGCCAAGCTTTACTTGAGCAAGGTCATATAGAGCAAGCAATCAAATTTTTAACGGATAGTTTAAAGCGTCATCCGACTATTCGTGGCTTTAGCTTTTTATTACAGCTACTTGCTAAACAAAACAACGATATTAAAGATGTACTCGATCAAATCGATAAGCTAGTAACATCTTATATTGCAACTAAACCCGATTTTCAGTGCCAACACTGTGGCTTTACCAGTCATACCATTTATTGGGTATGTCCATCTTGTAAGCACTGGGAAACAATTGTTCCAAGCCGTGGCATAGACGGTTTTTAATTCATATTAGTCCATTAGTTTTTAGGAAAGTTATGTCTGTCGAAGATTCAAAAAAAGTATTAATTGCCCTTGATTATGATGATCAACAAACAGCTCTTGCGTTTGTAAAGCAATTATCGCCTGATACGTGTCGCCTTAAAGTAGGCAAAGAAATGTTCACGTATTTCGGTCCTAGCTTTGTTAAGGAACTAATCGACTTAGGTTTTGATGTATTCTTAGACCTAAAATTTCACGATATTCCAAACACAGTGGCTAAAGCTGTAACAGCAGCTGCAAAAATGGGTGTATGGATGGTTAACGTACACGCCTCTGGTGGCGTTGAAATGATGACTAAAGCAAAGCAAGCTTTAGAGCAGTTTGGTGATGACGCACCATTATTGATTGCAGTAACTGTACTTACTAGTATGGATGCCGCAGAGCTTACTCGTTTAGGTGTAGATAAAACACCAGAAGAGCAAGTAATTTACCTAGCAAAGCTTGCTAAAGAATCAGGCCTTGATGGGGTAGTGTGCTCAGCACAAGAAGCGAAAAAGCTAAAAGCAGAACTCGGCGCAGACTTTAAACTGGTTACCCCTGGTATTCGCCCAGCAGGCAGCGATGCAGGCGATCAAAAGCGCATCATGACACCCAAACAAGCCGTTGAAGATGGCAGCGACTATTTAGTTGTAGGTCGCCCAATCACTCAATCGGCAGACCCAGTTGCAACACTAAAAGAAATTAACGACTCACTAAAATAACCTCGTTATTTAAAATAGTCTCTAAAGAGCATTGTAAGCGTGATTTATATCGCGCTAGATACAATGCTCTTTTTGTTTGTGACAATTTTCCTAGGTTATCTGCATTTGAGAATTAGTTAATCAAACTCGTTTATGGACAAAAACACGTTAGAGTATTTAATCAGTAACGCCGCATTAAGTGGTGAGCAACGCAGACCGCTGAACTAAAAGCATTGTGCCGTAAACACTGAAACTGAAGCAAACCAAAAATGCCGAGCGTTGGGAATCCGTCTTAAATGCTTTGTTATATTTCAGATACAGAAAACCCCAACACAGCAATTGCATTGGGGTTACAAATCTCTTCCTTTTCGCTAGGATTTCACTAGCTCATCAGCAGGTTAAACCTGTAAGGAAGGTGGCACTCCAAAACTTCGATGAAATCTTGGCTGTGTGCTAATACAAATGACTTAACTTCTCTAAGAACCTTAATAACCATATGCATATCCTCCATAGTCAACGTCGATAATAAACTGATAATTTCTGCCAATAAAAAAGTAACCCAAAAGCTACTCGGGTTGATTGTTAAAAATACCAAGCCTGTCATCATCAGTCTCAGGAGGCCACCCACGAGAGACACTTACGTGTTTCGACTATGAGATAGTACACCTATGATTAGTGCTTATCAATCATTATGTTAGCAGCTTAGTTTATTGAAGTATAACGCCTCAAACACCGGCGCAGTCTTTTTGCGTCCGAGTGATTTGATTTGTTAGCTTTCTACCTGAATTCATTAAAAATAAAAAAATTTGCAGACAGGTGGGAATCAATTTTTTTTGCCATACCAATCAAAACCTGGTTCTTCTCTGTGACAGATTTAATATTCAGAGAGGGTGGCCTGCCGTGTGCGATGCTATTTCTTAAGTCTCGCAAATTATGAAACTCACGTACTTCATCCTCAGAGAAATCAATATGAAAACAATCCATTAGTAACTCGGGTATTTCTTTTGACTTTAGGTCGCCAAGCTTCTTATTCAACATCTTAATCCCATAACCAGAAAGCAACTCATTGGGGAACATATACCCTGAACTAGAAAGATTTCTTGAAATTTCTTGGTACTGAGTCTTTCTTTGAGGTTTTCTGTTTCCAGTTAGCTTTCTTTTGGAATTACTGTTTTGATTGCCAACTTCAAAGCTTTTCTTTACGCTTTTATCATAATTTTCAATGAATTTATCAACTCCACCATGGAATTCAAATAACTCTCGGATTACATCCACCACAAAAGCTTCAAAGTGACTAAAAAGCGAAAGAAGCATATATGACGAGGTTTGTTGCTTGTAAGTTGAAGCTCTTCTTTTTAAACCTTCCCTTAAATTTTCACTTGAGTAGTACCCTTCTTTCGTACTTCTATAATAATCAAATTTAGGTAGAGATTTTATCTTTCCTTTCTCTAGCAGTGAAATTTGCATTTTAAGAGATGGAACTGAGTAACTTACGAGAACACTGAAATCAAATATCGCTTGAGATTCAACTCTCCATATATTGTAGGCATTAGTACTAAAACCCATAGGATTCCCTTGTATTTATCTCTGCAAAGCTAACATGTTTATAGCGAGCTAATCGCGCGTTTTTCTACCACAGCGTAGCTCGTTTTTCTTATTAGATTATTTCTAACAAACTTGTTAACTAATTACCAGTGTTATTAAAATTTAGGAGTTCTCGCTTTTACCTCAGGATAAAAACAAGCGATTGGGTCGTTTTTCTGATTATGCAAGCAATATATTTTGACAAAATAGAAAAGCAATTGCGGACGTTCGAAGCCCGCTTTTTTGAGAAATTCGCCAAACACGTCTTGGGGCAGAAATGAGTTAATCTGGAAAGAATGGTTATGGAATAGTGACGACTTTCACTTCTAAATGAAAATACTCAAAATAGCGTTTGAGATGTATGGCATCAAAATGCTTAAGCTAACAAAACCAATAAGAAAAAAAGAGTAAAGCGTTCACTTTACTCTTTTTGGATGCTTCAATATCTTATTGACTCGCAACTCGCAACTCGCAACTCGCAACTCGCAACTCGCAACTCGCAACTCGCAACTTATTTTAATCTAATCGACGTTGCTTCAATCTCGATTAAACCTTGCTTAAACAAACCACCAATGGCTTTTTTGTAGTTTGCTTTACTGGTCGAGAAAGTCTTTTTAATTGCTTCAGGGTCTGACTTATCACCTAAGTGAAGTACGCCGCCTTCGGCTTTTAATTTAGCTAATATTTTTTCGCCTAAGTCGTTTACTTTGCCCATGCCTGGCTTTTCAAGGAGTACGTCGATTTTGCCGTCTTCACGTACTTTTTGAATAAAGCCTTTTAAACGCTGGCCAACAAATAGCTTTTTAAATACCGTGTTGTAATAAACCACACCAATGTGGGCTTCGTTTACAAGTACTTTGTAGCCTAGGTCTGTTTTACCGGCAACGATTAGATCAACTTCTTCCATTACAGCGTAAGTTGGTTCATCTTTCGATAAAAACTTATTGAAGTTGCTCGATGCACAAATACGTTGGCTAGCGTTATCTAGGTATAAACGTACAAGATACGAAAAGCCGTCTTTCATTTTTGGCTTTTGTTCGTTGTATGGCGCAAGTACGTCTTTTTCGAGGCCCCAATCCATAAACGCACCGGTGCTATTGATTGCTTTAACACGTAGTAGGGCATATTCGCCCACTTCAGCTAAAGGTTTTTTTGTAGTGCCAGTTGGGTGACCTGCGTGATCTAGATAAATGAATACTTGCACGCTGTCGCCAGCTTCTAGTTCGTAATCAATTTCTTTGCTTGGTAAGAATACTTCGCCCAAATCACGGCCATCTAAATAAGCACCTTCGTTAGACATTTCGTTAACGAAAAGGGTTTGTGTGGTTCCTAAAATACTCATTGTTATTCCTGTTCTGGCTTTTTCTTACGGCGCATTGGAGCAAAACCATCTACATCAATTGGTGCTTGAATAGGGGCTTTAGGCTTTTTAGGGGTTGCTTTGCGTTTTGGTTTTGCAGGTTTAGCAGCCACTTTTTTCTCTGCTTTTTTCCAAACTGTGTTTGGTTTTTTCTCACGCAGACCTTTAAATTTACCAACAAGGCCGTCAACTGTGAAAAAGCTTAATTCATCATTTAAAAATGCTTTAATTGCTTTGTAGCTAGGCCAATCTTTGGGCCAACTAATGAAATAGCTGTACCTTTAAAGCCTGCGCGACCAGTACGACCAATACGGTGTACATACTCTTCAGCATGCTTTGGGAGGTCAAAGTTAATTACGTGGGTCACGCTTAATAAATCAAGACCACGTGATGCAACATCGGTGGTAATTAAGATTTTAAAGTTTTCACGGCTGAAGGCGTCCATAATTTCAAGACGCTTAGCCTGTGTTAAGTCACCTGCAAGCGCTTGCGCTTTAAAGCCTTTATCATTTAATAGCTGACTTAAACGCTGAGTGTCGGCACGTGTTGCGGTGAAAATAATGCATTGGCCAACATTGTCTTGTTTTACAAAGTGCTCAAGTAGGGCTTCTTTGTGATCTAGGTGATCAGCTAAATAAAGCTGTTGGGTAATGTCACTATGTTGCTCGTTAGATGCACTTAACAATATTTGTTTTGGTGAACGTAAAAGGTTACGTGACAGGGCATCAACTTGTGCATGGTCAAGAGTTGCTGAAAACAATAACGTTTGGCGTAAACGGTGATCAGCAAGCTCGTTAATTATTTTAACTTGATCGGTAAAGCCTAAATCTAAAATACGGTCAGCTTCATCAAAAATTAACAGTTCTAAGCCTGAAAGCTGTAATGAGCGTTGGCTCAAATGGTCAGCTAAACGCCCCGGTGTGCCCACTACAAAGTGCGGGTCTTTACGCAGTGCTTTAATTTGGTCATTAAAGTTTTCACCACCCAGTATTTTTACTGCACTAATGTTTGTGCCGGCAATTAATAGCCTTAATTGGCTGTATACTTGGGTTGCTAATTCGCGGGTAGGCGCAACGATCAAAACGCGAGGGTCGCGTTTACTGAGTGCTTTTTGTTTCATTACGCGCTGTACAGCAGGTAATAAAAACGCCAGCGTTTTGCCCGATCCTGTTTTTGACTGTGCAAAAATATCATGGCCTGCGATAGCTGTTGGTACCGCGTGAGCTTGAATGTCAGTGGGCTGGGTGATGCCTTGATGCGCAAGTTGTTTTTCGAGGCGTGTATCAATCCCAAGTTCAGTAAAGTGCAATGCGTAATCTCCGATGAGCAAAATTTGTAAATCCTGTTCATTATAACGTACTTGCCTCACTTGGAGACAGTAAAAACACAGCTATTTCGCATCAGTTTTTGCAATTATCGCTAATTCGCGTAAAATATGCGCCCTCAATGCGCCGGATTTGCGATTCGGTTAACGCCCCACATGGGCATTTAAAGCAAAAGGTAAAACCATGACTGCTGTTCATAAAGACAATGTAACTAGCGAGCACTTTGTTGTTTGCGCACTTTACAAATTTGTAGCCCTTCCTGATTTTGAAGCGATTCGCCAACCACTACTAAAAGTAATGGAAGACAATGAAGTACGCGGTACTTTGTTACTTGCGGCTGAAGGTATCAACGGTACTGTTTCTGCTAAACGTGAAGGTATCGATAACCTACTTGCATGGTTAGATGCACAACCAAACCTAGACAACATTGTGACTAAAGAGTCATACGATGACGAATGCCCGTTCTACCGTACTAAGGTAAAACTGAAAAAAGAAATCGTAACTATGGGTGTTGAAGGTATCGACCCACGTGAAGTAGTGGGTACATATGTAAAACCAGCTGATTGGAATGCATTAATTTCAGATCCTGAAGTGATTCTTATCGATACGCGTAACGATTACGAAATTGAGATCGGTACTTTCCAAAATGCGGTTGACCCAAACACTAAAACATTCCGTGAATTCCCAGCATGGGCGAAAGAAAACCTAGACCCAGAAAAGCACAAGAAAGTTGCTATGTTCTGTACCGGTGGTATCCGCTGTGAAAAATCAACTGCGTACATGAAAGAGCAAGGCTTTGACGAAGTATTCCACCTTGAAGGCGGTATTCTTAAGTACTTAGAAGAAGTACCAAAAGAAGAAACCATGTGGGAAGGCGAGTGTTTTGTTTTTGATAACCGTGTAGCGGTAAATCACGATTTACAAAAAGGCTCTTACGACCAATGTCACGCATGTCGTATGCCTATCACTGAAGAAGAAAAGCAAAAGCCTGAGTACATGGAAGGTGTTTCGTGTCACCACTGTCACGACAGCCTCACAGAAGAGCAACGCGCACGTTTTGCTGAGCGTCAAAAGCAAATCGAGTTAGCACAAGCGCGTGGCGAAGGGCACATCGGTAACGAAGCGCAAGAAGTTCTACGTAAGCGTAAAGAAGCTAAAAAAGCGCAAAAAGAAGCACAGCGTCAACAGTAATTGTTAGCTTTATGAATTGATAGAAACCCCAGCATTGTCTGGGGTTTTTTTATGTCTATTCAAAAGGAACAAATAACTAATCAATCTGATTGTGTAGAGGTAACCATAGCAAGCGAAGCACACTTAAAAGAGGTCGATTCATCACATTGTTGTTTCTAATTGGAAAACAAAGGCGATGTATGGGTTTATTTCACCTTGGCTAATTGTTTATTAAACGAAGTCAGCTTTTTATTGATCACAAAGCTGTTACACTTCGTAACAATTAAAACGATTCTTATTTAGGTGAAATTTTGACAATTGGCAAATTACATACATGGACTTTAATTGCCTGTATTAGTTGTGTTTCCGTCGCTGAGGCGGCTAATGTAGTTGTAGAATCAGTATCTGTTGAAAAGTCTAAACAACAGATAAAAGCAGTGGGTAATGCTGAAGCAATTCACTCAGTCACTCTTTACCCAGCCGTTGGGGACAGAGTCACTGCTGTTTACTTTAAACCAGGCGATAACGTTGCCAAAGGTGACTTATTATTAGAGCTTGATTCACGTAGACAAAAAGCAGCGTTGATCGAAGCCGAAATTACTTTAAAAGATGCTGAGCGCACCATGAAAAGGCTTGAAGAAAGCCACGCCCGTGGTGCTGTGCCGCAAAGTGATTTAGATGATGCGAAAACGCTTTATGAGCTTGCAAAAGTCCAGTTAATGCAAGCCAAAACAGAGCGTGAAGACCGTGAAGTACGAGCTCCTTTTAGTGGTGTTATGGGTTTAACTGACGTCGAAGTAGGCGATAGGATCACAACCCAAACAGCCATTGCCACTATCGATGACATTTCAGAGCTTTATATCAATTTTAATGCCCCAGAGGCCGCTATCTCAGTGCTTAAACAAAAATCTTCGGTCGAAGTGGTGCCTTGGTTAGGCGATAAAGCTTACACGGCTAAGGTGGCAGAGCTTGATTCGCGTATCAATGCGCAAACCCGCACTCTTAGAACAAAAGCCAAACTTGATAATAATGCCCAGCAATTTATGCCCGGTATGAGCTTTCGTGTACACATAAATATTCTAGGTGAAGAGCTTACGGTCGTACCCGAAGCAGCCATGATGTGGGGGGCAGCGACCTTACGTATGGAAGAGTGTCGATAAAAAAGCAACTCGCGTTGATGTAAAAATTGAACAGCGCTTAGCAGGGCGTTTACTAGTCTCTGGTGGCTTAAACGAAGGTGACTTATTGGTGACAGAAGGTGTTCAGCGCCTAAGACCTAATCAAGAGCTTAATTTCATCAATGAAGTGCAGCTAGCCAAGGAGTAATGATGAAACAGCAACCTATGATGGAAGACTTGCCATCAATGGCGATACGTCGCCCTGTTTTAATTGTGGTACTTAACTTACTCATTATTATTGCAGGTATCGCTGCAATAGCAGGGGTTGAAGTACGTGAGCTTCCTGATGTTGATAGACCACGTATTACTGTATCAGCGTCTTTTCCGGGTGGTTCACCGGAGACTGTAGATACCGAAGTAACTAGTAAGCTCGAAGGGGCGGTTGCGAGGGTAAGTGGTGTAAAGTCGATTCGTGCGCAAAGTGAAGAAAACAATGCTCGTATCGTGGTTGAGTTTCGCCCCGGTGTTAATCTAGATGATGCTGCAAACGAAACACGCGAATCGGTAGCCCGTGTGCAGCGAGAATTACCCGAAGAAGTTGAACGGGTATCAATTATTAAAGCCGATAATGATGCCGAAGCGGTTGTATCGTTAACGGTATCAAGTGATAGCTTATCCCTTGAGGCGTTGACAGAGCGTGTTGATGTTGACTTAGCCCCGCAGTTTTTAACCATTCCAGGGGTTGCCGATGTTCGTTTAAATGGCGACCGTGAACGGGTTCTTAGAGTGCGCATCGACCCACTTAAGCTAAGTAGCTTTAACCTTACGGTACCAGATATTGCCAACGTACTTCGCCAGGCTCCCTTTGATGTGCCGGCGGGTAGTTTAAAATCAAGCGATCAACAGGTGATCGTTCGTGCTGATGCAACGTCAATCTCTGCTGAACAAGTATCCGATATCATCGTTCGTGACGATACCCGTATTGGCGATGTTGCGGCTGTTTACTTTGGACCAGCTGATCCGCGTTCATTCGTAAGGCTGAATGGCACACCTGTGATTGGCATGGAAATTATTCGTCAGGCGCAATCTAATACCATTGAAATTTCGGATGAAGTGCTAACTTTAATCGAACGCATGCGAGTGCGTTTTCCTGAAATGGAATTTACTTTAACCTCTGACGATGCGCAGTTTATCAGAAGCTCAGTTGATGAAGTTATTAACTCACTTTTACTAACCGTGCTACTTGTGGTGATCACACTGTGGGTGTTTATTGGCTCATGGCGCGCAACGCTGGTTCCTGCATTTGCGATACCTGTTGCATTAATTGGCTCTTTAGCACTTATTTGGGCGCTTGGTTTCTCGATTAATATTCTTACCTTGCTTGCACTCGTGTTAGCTACTGGCCTAATTGTAGATGATGCCATTGTGGTAAGTGAGAACATACAACGTCAGCGGGGCTTAGGTCTTGGTCGCCGTGCAGCTGCAGTGGTTGGTACCCGTGAAGTATTCTTTGCTGTTGTGGCAACAACCGCCGTATTGGCTGCGGTGTTTGTGCCTATTGCTTTTTTACCTTCAACAGCAGGACGCCTATTTAGAGAGTTTGGTGGTGTATTAGCTGGCGCTGTGATCATCTCAAGCTTCGTAGCGCTGTCTTTGGTCCCTGCGCTGACATCAAAACTGAAATTAAAGCAGGGCGGTTTTCATCCATTTGCAAAAGTTGGCCATGTGTTAGCCGCTGTTTATAAGCGCACAATACACGGTGTACTTGAGCATGCATGGCTTACCTTTTTTGCGTGTTTGTTGGTCGCTGCAGGCTCTGGTGCACTGTATTTCAATTTAGATAACGAGCTATTACCAACAGAAGATCGCGGTAAAATTCGTATTTTTGCTCGTGGTCCTGATGGTGTTGGCTTGAACTTTATGGACAGGCAAGCGGTGCAAATGGAAGATATCTTACTGCCGTATGTTGAAAGTGGTGATATTGAGTCTATTTACACTGTGGTTGGGCAATGGGATCCAAATATTGTATTTATTACTGTGCCGCTAAAACATTGGGACGAACGCCATTTTAGTCAGCAAGAAATTATCAATAAAATACGTGAACCTTTAGGGAATATTCCTGGTGCGGCTGGTTACCCTGGTGGTTCAAATAGCTTAAACTTGCGTGGTCAAGGCGGTGGTATTGAGCTTGCCTTATTGGGCCAAGACTACCTCGAGATATTTAAAGCCGCGCAAGATTTCTCTGCTGAAATTGAAAAAGCAGTGCCAGAAGTGGCCCCTGTACGTATTTCATATCAGCCGTCACAGCCACAATTACGGGTTAATATTGATAGACGTCGTGCTGAAGAGCTAGGCGTATCGCTCAGTGATATATCAGTAACGTTACGTGCTGCAATCAATGGTGATGATATTGCCGATTTAAACATTGGTGACCAATCAATCCCGATTATGTTGCAAGCACAAAACCAAACCATCACAAACCCGAGCGATTTAGCTAACTTGTATGTTGGTGGCCGTAATGGTCAATTAGTGCCATTGAGTAGTGTGGCAACGATTACTGAAGAAGGTGTTGCCGCTGAGCTTGAGCGCCATGCACAACGCCGTGCTATTGAACTGAGTATGGAAATGCCAGAGGGCGTAACTATTGCTGAGCTGGTAACAAAAATCCGTGATATTTCAGAGCAATCTTTGCCTGCGGGTATCAGCTTGGCGTTTAAAGGTGAGGCATTAACCTTTGAAGAAACCGCCAATGAAGTATTAGTGACCTATGTTCTGGCCTTTTTAATTGTTCTTCTGGTATTGGCAGCGCAATTTGAAAGTGTGAATAGTGCAATCGTTGTTATGATCACTGTACCGTTTGGTATTACATCTGCAATTTTAGCGCTGTATCTAACAGGTACATCATTAAACATTTACTCGCAAATTGGTTTAGTGATGCTGATTGGTCTAATTGCTAAAAATGCCATCTTGCTGGTGGAGTTTGCCGACCAATTACGTGACCAAGGCCGCTCGGTTAGAGTGGCGGTAGAAGAGGCCGCACTAGTGCGCCTTCGCCCAATAGCGATGACACTGGTTTCAACTTTATTGGGTGCATTACCTCTTATTTTATCTACCGGCGCAGGGGCTGAAGCTCGTAACGCGATTGGTTGGGTAGTATTTGGCGGTTTAGCACTGGCGGTGTTATTTACCCTCTATTTAACGCCTGTTATTTACCTTGGTTTAGCTCGCTTTACTAAACCAAGAGGTGATGAGTCGAAACTTCTGGCAGAAGAGTTAGAAAAGGCTTAATCCAACTTAATTGGCTATTTTTTCTTTGAAAAAATAGCCAATTACCCTCACAATTAAATCAAATGTTTAAAACTAGGTACGCGTATGCAAGCCGAACACGTCGATATCGCCCAATTTCTTTCTGATCACGCTCCCTTTGATGATCTTCCTGAAGAGGCGGTAAATAAACTCGCATCACAAGTAGAAATCGCTTATTTTCGTGCAGGCACTGAAATACTAAATTATGGCGAGGATATCGCTGATTTATTTGTTATTCGAACAGGTGCTGTAGAGATATATCGTCGTGATGGTGATTTATACAACCGTTTAACTATCGGCGGCATTTTTGGGCAAATGGGCCTTCTGATGAACCGCAAAGTGCGCTTTCCGGCAAAGGCACTCGAAGACACCTTAGTTTATTGCATTAATGTTGAGTTGTTTAATCAATACTGCGACGAATACGAAACATTTGCTGACTTTTTTGAAGCCGATGGTAATGTGCGCCTTCACCAAGCAATTGTTGAACAGGCAGACAGCAACGATTTAACAACCGCCAAGGTTAAGTCGCTTCTTCATCGTGATGTTGTCACTGTGGCGAAAGATGCCTCAGTGCAAATGGTTGCGCAATTAATGACGCAAGAGTCGGTATCGTCTGTGCTTGTTACTGATGCCGATAAACCAATCAGTGATGATCCTGATGATGACGACGACCAAGTTGTTGGCATAATTACCGACCGTGACTTACGCACCAGTGTAATTGCTGAAGGGTTAAGTTACGAAGCGCCAGCTGCTCAAATAATGCAAAAAGACTTAATACTACTCGATAGTAATGCCTATGTGTTTGAAGCTGTACTGGCCATGCTCAGAGATAACATTCACCACTTGCCTGTGGTTGTTAAGAAAAAGCCGATTGGCGTTATTTCGTTATCGGATATTTTACGCTACGAGTCGCAAAGTAGCTTATTGTTAGTGCGCGGCATATTAGCTCAGCAGTCGGTTGAAGATTTAGCTCACTATGCAAGGCAATTACCTAATGTATTTGTTCGTATGGTTAACGAAGATGCTAACTCTCACATGATTGGTACCGCAATGGCTGTAATAGGGCGTACCTTCAAACAGCGTTTACTTGATTTAGCTGAAGAAAAGTTTGGCCCACCGCCGGTTCCTTATTGCTTCATCGCTTTAGGTTCAATGGCGCGTGATGAGCAATTAATTGTGACCGACCAAGATAACGCCATTATCCTTGATAATAGTTTTAACGAGGAATTACATGACGAGTATTTTCAGAATTTGGCTGATTTTGTTTGTGATGGTTTAGCTGAGTGTGGCTACAAATATTGTGAAGGCGAAATCATGGCGTCATTTAAAAAGTGGCGTTTAACACGCGAGCAGTGGAAAGAACAATTTGCAGGTTGGATGGCCGAACCTAAACCGCAGGCTTTATTACATAGCTCGATCTTTTTTGATTTAGATGGTGTTTACGGTAAAAACAAATGGGCCGAGGAGCTCAAACGCTTTATCGCAACAGAAGGGCGCAAGAATAAACGTTTCTTGGCAAACCTTGCTGCGAATGCGCGTAACAGAACGCCGCCTTTAGGTTTCTTTAAAGACTTTGTGTTAGAGCATAATGGCCAACACAAGCGCTCTATGAACTTAAAACGCCGCGGTACTGCGCCTTTATCTGACGTAATACGCGTGCATGCATTAGCGATAGGCAGTCGTAAACAAAATTCATTCGAGCGTTTAGAAGATATTATCGAAGCTAAACTACTCCCTGAAGGCAAAGCACAAGATTTACGAGACGCCCTTGAATACATTGCCATGATCAGAATAAGACACCAAGCGTGGCAAATAGAAAAGCTTGATGAAGCGCCAGATAACGATCTTGAGCCTCATTTACTTTCTCCTTTTGAGCAGCGCAATCTTAAAGAGGCGTTTGCCATTTTAGATAAAGCACAGAATTTCCTAAAATTCAGATACTCTGCTAACTCAGGGATGAAGTAATGGCAAAACAAGGCGCAAAACTTGATTGGCCGACTCGGTATCAAGAGTTATTAGCACAGAGCAAACAGCCACTGATCAAAGCGTTTTATGAATCAGCTATTTGTGATTTAAACACCCCAATTAGTGATATTCCCTTAGTAGCACTTGATTTTGAAACAACCGGTCTAAATTATCAAAATGACGATATCGTCAGTGTTGGTTTAATCCCATTCAATAGTAAGCGTATTTTTTGTAAAGATAGCCAACATTGGATTGTTCAACCAAGGCGTAAGCTTGCTGAAGAGTCGATTGTTATTCATGGTATAACTCACTCAGAAGTGAGCGATGCACCTGACTTTTCAACGATTATGGCGCCTTTGTTAGCAGCATTAAAAGGCAAAGTGATTGTGGTGCATTTTGCTCCCATTGAACGGCACTTTTTATATCAAGCGTTGCAAGCCCGTTTAGGTGAAGGGCTTGAATTTGCCGTTATAGACACGCTAGATCTGGAAACGCGCGCACTTAAAGCAAAGCAGGGGTTACTAGGTCGACTATTTAATTCTAAGCTGGATTCTGTGCGCTTAGCTGACTCTCGCATTCGTTATTCGTTACCAGCGTATCAAAACCACAATGCACTTAATGATGCCACAGCCACCGCAGAGCTGCTACAAGCGCAAATAGCTTACCACTACCGCCCAGATACGCCACTCAGCGAATTACTAATATAGCGCTCTTAGCACCGACGTTATGTCGGGTATTTAAATTATTTGAGCAAAGCTTATCAATAAAAAAACGCCGCAAAAAATGCGGCGTTTTTTATTATTTCAAAGCGTATTTAGTGTCTTGGTTCTGTTCGTAAACCTAGGAGTAAACTCACACACATTAATAGCAATACAAAGGTAAACGGCAAGCCCGTAGATACGGCGCCGGCTTGTAAGACCTCGATTGCTTGTGTGCCACCAATCCAAACAAGTGCAGCTGCAATCGCACCCTCGATTGTAGCCCAGAAAATACGTTGTGGCACTGGCGCGTCAACTTTACCACCAGCGGTGATTGAGTCGATTACTAATGAACCTGAGTCAGATGACGTAATAAAGAACACGAGTACTAGCACAATTGCAATGAATGAAAGCACTTGCGACATTGGCAGGGCTTCAAACATTTGGAACATAGCTAGTGGTACATCAGTTAAGCCTTTTTCACCTAGTACACCCACTTTATCAATCACTTGTTCAATAGCGATACCACCATAAATTGACATCCAGAAGATAGTCACAACAGTAGGAACTAGTAATACAGCAATTAAGAACTCACGAATTGTGCGGCCTTCAGATACGCGTGCAATGAACATACCTACGAACGGTGACCATGAAATCCACCAAGCCCAGTAGAATACAGTCCAGCCATGCATCCATGTTTCATCTTCACGACCATGAGGATTACTCAGTGGAATAATGTTTTCAACATAACCCATTACTGTATTAGGAAGGTTGCCAAATGCTGCAGAAAACCCAACAAGTGCAACAAATACGAGTAATACAAAAGCGATAAGCATGTTTACGTTACTAAGCAGTTTTACACCGCCGTCGATACCGCGAACAACAGAAATAACAGCTAGTAACGTCACACCAATAATAACGCCTATTTCTAAGCCAATTCCGCTATCAGTACCAAATACGTGATTAATACCAGCAGCGGCTTGTTGTGCGCCTAAACCAAGAGATGTTGCAAGGCCAAATAGAGTGGCAAGTACAGCTAGAATATCAATAAGGTGGCCAGGCCAGCCCCACGCTTTGTCACCTAAAATTGGGTAAAAAATTGAACGAATAGATAACGGTAAACCTTTGTTATAACAAAAGAATGCGAGTGAAAGCGAAACAACTGCGTAAATTGCCCAAGGGTGTAAACCCCAGTGGAACATAGTTGCACCCATTGCCAGTTTAGCGGCTTCCGGCGTGTTTGCTTCAACACCAAGTGGTGTTTCGTACCAACCTGTAAAGTAGGCGACAGGTTCTGCGACGCCCCAAAACATTAAGCCTATACCCATACCTGCAGCAAATAACATTGCAAGCCAAGAAATACGTGAATGAGTTGGACGTGCTTCTTTACCACCAAGGCGGATATTACCGTATGGTGAAACAATTAACGCTAAGCAAAACAATACGAATAAGTTTGCTGACCACATAAAAAAGCCATCAAAGTTATTAATAATGTCGTTTTTAATTCCATTCAGAGTTGTTTTTGCTGTTTCAGCATCTGAAATAAGTGTTGCCACTAAGAATAGTGCAATTAATCCAGCACTAATGCCAAATACAGGGTTGTGCACATCAAAACCCCATTTTTGTACATTGTCCTGTCCGACAGTGTAGTCGGTATTGTCGATACTGTACTTGTCATGATGTTCGCTCATGAATACCTCTTGTTGTGATTATATTTAGCAGAGAGCTAAACGGCCGGTTGGCACAAGCTTGGCTATTACTATTTTTACGTATCAAACCCAAAAATAGTTTGTAGACTAATTAAATTTGTACCAAAGTTTAGTCTTTAGTGTAGGAGCTCGAAAAAAAATGTAAATGGTTTTGTCCCTAAACAGCCGAATAAATGCTGTTTTTTAGGTTTTTTGTTGGAATTGTGAACAAATTAGGCAGCGAAAGGAATAATTTGATGACAGTATTATTTCAAAGCAAATTATTTCAATTGAGAGGAAAGTGCTGCAAACACAGGGCTTGCAGCACAAAGTTACTACTTTTTGTAAGCGTCGTTATGAACGCCAGCAGCACGACCTGAAGGGTCAGCATTGTTTTGGAAAGATGCATCCCAAGCGAGTGCTTCAGGAGTAGAACAAGCAACAGATTTGCCATGCGGAACACATTTTGCGGCTGCATCACCAGGGAAGTGCTCTTCAAAAATACTACGATAGAAATACGCTTCTTTAGAATCAGGCGTATTGATCGGGTATTTGTATTTTGCATTAGCAAGGTCTTGATCGCTAACTTGTTCGTTCACATACTCTTTTAACGTATCAATCCAGTTATAGCCTACACCATCAGAGAACTGCTCTTTTTGGCGCCAAAGCACGTCGTCTGGCAGGTAGCCGTCGAACGCTTCACGAATAATGTGTTTTTCGATTTTACCGTCTATACACATTTTCGCTTCTGGGTTGATACGCATTGCTACGTCTACAAATTCTTTATCTAAGAATGGCACTCGCGCTTCAACGCCCCATGCTGCCATTGATTTATTCGCACGCAAGCAATCGAACATATGTAGTTTAGAGACTTTACGGTTAAGCTCTTCATGGAACTCTTGCGCATTTGGTGCTTTGTGGAAATAAAGGTAACCACCAAATAGCTCATCAGCACCTTCGCCCGACAACACCATTTTAATACCCATGGCTTTGATCTGACGTGCCATTAAATACATAGGCGTTGAGGCGCGAATAGTTGTTACATCGTAGGTCTCGATGTGATAAATCACTTCACGTAGGGCATCAATACCTTCTTGAATAGTAAAGTGAATAGGGTGGTGAACCGTACCAATCATATCAGCTACTTTTTGTGCAGCTGCTAAATCGGGTGAACCCTCAAGACCCACAGAGAATGAATGCAGTTTTGGTCACCATGCATCAGACTCATCATTATCTTCGATACGTTTTGCAGCAAAACGTTGTGTGATAGCTGAAATTACCGATGAATCTAAACCGCCTGATAATAGAACACCGTAAGGTACGTCACACATTAATTGACGTTTAACAGCAGCCTCTAAGCCTTCTTTAACATCGCTTGATTTAGCTTCGTTGTCTTTTACTGCGTCATAGCTTTGCCAATCGCGGCTGTAATACTTACGAAGTTGACCATCTTTACTCCACAAGAAATGACCCGGAGGGAATTCTTCAATATGTTTACAAATTGGCGATAATGCTTTTAATTCTGAGGCAACATAAAAGTTACCATGTTCATCATGACCTGTATAAAGCGGAATAATCCCGATATGGTCACGACCAATTAAGTAGGCATCTTGCTCTTCGTCGTATAAACAAAACGCGAAAATACCATTTAAATCGTCTAAAAACTCAGGGCCTTTTTGCTTATATAAAGCCAAAATAACTTCACAGTCTGACTGAGTTTGAAAAGTGAAATCAGTTTCTAAGCTGGCAGCGAGCTCTTTGTGGTTATAAATTTCACCGTTAACAGCAAGAATATTTGTACGCTCAGGGTTGTACAAAGGCTGTGCACCACTCGATACGCCAACAATCGCTAGACGTTCGTGCACTAAAATAGCTTTATCTGATGAATACACGCCAGACCAATCTGGCCCGCGGTGCCTTAATAGTTTTGACATCTCAATTGCTTGGCTACGCAATTGAGCGGGATTAGATTTAATATCTAATACCCCAAAAATTGAACACATAGTGACTCCTCATTCCAAATATGTGCGCAGTTAACAGAATTTATATAACTGCGAATGTTTGTTTTAACAGAAATAATTACCTAAGTCACACAGGTTTTTTAATTAATTGAGAATAAAATATGCACCTGCGCTAACCTCTTTGCACCAGTATGGGGTAAGTGGTTAAAGGGTGAGCGGTTTAAATGCTTGATTTGTGCAAATTGGATGATAGTGAGTCTGGAATAAAGGCTTTTGTTAGTAAATAATCTGCACTGCTTTGGTGCAAAGGAATGTATAGGGTTTTTACCTTTTTAAATGTATAGACAAGCTTTAAAGCAATGCGAGCAAAGACTTTCTTTGCTCGCTTTTTAAACACCAATAAATTAACGCTATTTATTAATATAGTTTAGTGCTATCGCAAGTTGATTTAAGTGCGCAGTGAGTTTTTCTTGTGCTGCATGGGCTTCTTTAAGTGTAACAAACTTAAAGTGAAGGAAATCACCGGGTTTTAATTGTGCAAAGTGACGAAGGTCCGCTTCGATCACGGTACCGAGCAATGGGTAACCACCCGTTGTTTGCGCATCGTTTAATAGCACTATGGGTTCACCATTTGGCGGAAGCTGAATACAGCCAGGAGCGACAGCCATTGATGGTAGCGAAACATCATGGCTAATATCACACTCATCACTTAATAGCCGTGTGCCCATGCGGTTGCTATTTGGTGATACATGCCATGAATGATTTATAAAGTTAACGATGGTTTCTTTTGGTAACAGTGCTGCATGTGGTGCAGCATGAATACGAATTTGTGTACTTTTAGGTGGTAGCATGGCACCTAAGCCAATTTTGGTATTGTACCTTGGCGTTATATCAAAACTATCGCCAGCCTGTAGTGCTTGACCGGTTAAGCCACCAAAACCCGCTAATATATCTGTTGAGTAAGAATCTAAAATTGGCTCAGGTAAATGCCACTCGCCGCCAATCGCAAGGTAACTTCTAAAACCATGACGCGCCGCATTAAACTTTAATACATCGCCTTTTTTTATGTAAAAGCTCCAGCCTGGTTCAACAGCATTGCCATTCACTGTGGCTTTCATATCTGTGCCGTGCAGTGCAATGTAGTAATCGTTATCGAACTTAATTTCGGCAAGACCCAAAGTGATTTCAATAACGGGGTTGTTGTCGTCGTTGCCGACTAAACGGTTTGTAATAACTTGAGCATAAGGGTCAATGCACCCTGATTGTCCAATGCCTAAATGGCGAGATCCTGTGCGACCTTGATCTTGTATAGACATTTGCATACCAGGTTTGATGATAGTGATCATTTTAACACCTCCTGAATAACAAACTCTAAAGTATCACCGGGTTCGATAGCACAAGGCGAGGATGCATTGATATCAAATAGACGAAAATCTGTATGACCAATAATTTGCCAGCCTCCAGGGGAGCTTTCAGGGTAAATACCGGTTTGATTGCCGCCAATAGCAACAGATCCTTTTGGAACAGAGAGCCTTGGTTCAGCATGTCGAGGTGTGAAAAGTTGTGGATTTAAACCATCTAAATAAGCAAAACCGGGTTTAAAGCCTAAAAAAAGCACGTGGTATTTGGCACTGCTGTGCATTTGAGCAACATCATCAACAGACAGATTATGATGTTTAGCAACATGTGCTATATCAGGCCCATATTCACCACCATAACGAGTCGCAAGTTTATGATGACGTGAGTTAAAGTCAGTAGCTTTAAGTTCGTGCCATTGTTCAAGTAATCGTGGCAGCCAACCAGCAAGTTGAGCGGGCTCTTTCAGGTAAAGTGTTAAATTATTATTGGCAGGGACTACATCAACAAAGTCATCACTGCTTTGGCAATATTGTGCTAATGCCCATATTTTCTTTTGCGTAGTGAGTATGTCGCTTGCTGTTTCATAGGCATCAAAAAAGATGCTATGCGTAGTGAGCGCCATAATTTTAGGTGTACTTTTGGTCGTCGTCATTGCGTATCAATCTTATTATTATCCCTTAATGCTTATTAGCATATAGGCTGTTTGTTGATGATGTAAATGTGTCTTTAGTGTTAATTAGAAAAACTCAAGACAATCAAGTGGCTATAATTGTTTATAACCACTTGATAAAGTGCAATGTCTAATTACTGTGCGTTATTTAGTAACCAATTAGACAGTAAACGTACGCCATAGCCTGTACCGCCTTCAGCTAGTTCATCTTTTGCTTTAGAGTTTAGCGCGTTACCTGCAATATCAATGTGAACCCAACGTGTGTCACCGGCAAAGTTTTGTAAGAAACTCGCTGCTGTAGTAGCACCTGGTCATGTGAACCGATGTTTTTAGAATCAGCAATGTCTGACTTTAATGCATCTTCATAACCTAGAGGTAAACGCCATAGGTTTTCATTTACTTGCTTACCCGCAATAGTTAGTTGCTCAACAAGAGTATCATCATCAGAGAAAACCGCCGCGTATTCATTACCTACAGCACGAATTTTAGACCCGGTTAGGGTCGCAACATCAACCATAATACTTGGTTTGTATTTGTCACGGGCATACCACATTGCATCACTCAGTACTAAGCGACCTTCAGCATCTGTATTAACAATTTCAACACTTAAACCTTCGGCTGTTCTTATAACATCGCCAGGCGCAACAGCAAATTGCGATACCATATTGGCAGCCATGCCCATTACAGCAACAACGTTTGTGTCGGCTTTAGCAAGTGCCATTGCTTTAACAGTACCCAGTACTGCAGCTGCCCCTGCCATGTCTGATTTCATGCGGGCAATTGACGCGCCTGTTTTAAGGCTGTAGCCACCTGAATCAAAGGTAATACCTTTACCCACTAACGCGATAGGGGGGTTTTTATTACCTTGATAATGAGCAACCACTAAACGTGCACCTTCTTCGCTACCACGACCAACTGCTTCAAGTGCACCCATGCCTAGCTTTTTAATTTGCTTAGGTTCTAAAACTGTAATTTTAACACCTAACTTTTTAAGCTCTTTTGCCGCTTTAGCAAAATCAACCGGTGTCATTTCTGTTGCAACTTCAGACGTTAAGTCACGTGCTAAAAATACACCTTGTTCAATGCTTTGTAGTAATTTATGGGTTTTGACCGCTTGGTCTAAATTTTCAACATCTAATGTGTAGTTAACAACGTGGCTGTCTTGTTCTTTTTTGTATTGCTCAAAACGGTGGTCACGTAAATTTGCGCCATGTGCAAATTCTGCTGCATATTTAGCATTGATTGCGCTGTCTTTAAGCTCTGAAAAATCAAGGCTAACATTTGCTTGTTTAGCCGACTGCAATTTAGCGTGAACGTTACCACCTAGTTTTGCCATTTTTGCTGCATCTAGTTTTGGCTGCTCTCCTAAGCCAACAAGTAAGATGCGTTGATGGTCGCTACCGTTTGGTGCGATAACTTCTAACGTTTTGCCATAACCTGCTTTAAAGTCGCTAAATTCAATGACTTTATTTAGGTGAGTTTGGGTTTCTGGCTTTAAATAATTAAAATTAGCAACTTGGCTATCTGTATCTAAAAATAAAACTAGTGTGTTGTCGTTCGGTTTAATTGATTTTGCAAAAGTGAACTCTGCGGCATTCACTTGCGTAGCAAGTGTTAATCCTAATGCAATAGCAGATAAGCTGTGTGCAATTTTCATTTTTTAATATCCCAATGTTAAAAAGCTGTGTTTTACCGTAAATAAGGTTAAGAGTTAAATTGTTAGCGGTGAATCGCTGTTTGCATGCGTTTAAGTTGAAATTATTAATACCTATACGCGGTCTGTCTTAAATACAGGCTTTTAAGAGGAAATTAGTATGACAATTAAGTCGATGTTACTGACACTATTCACTTGCAGTGCCATTTTTACCACCAGCCCAATTAAAGCTGAAACAATGCCAGATAACGCAACAGGGCATATTGAAACCATTGTGCTAGGTTCAGGTTGTTTTTGGGGAGCAGAAAAACGTTACGAAGCACTTGATGGCGTGTTGGATGCGGTATCTGGCTATGCCGATGGGCATGGTTTTAAAGCGACCTACAAGAACATAACACGTAGCTCGCGACGCTTTGATAAAAACAATTATGCAGAAGTTGTTAAAGTGACATACAACAGCAACGAGTTAACAACACAATCACTGTTAATGCATTATTTTGAAAATCATGATCCAACCCAGCTAAATCGCCAAGGTAATGATATTGGCACTCAATACCGCTCAACAATTTTGGTAAGTAATAATGAGCAACTCGAGGTTGCTAATACACTTAAAGATGAATACCAAAGTAAATTAACCGCAGCAGGCTACGGCAAGATTGTGACTGTGATAAAACCGCTTGACGCATTTTATGCTGCAGAGGATTATCACCAAGATTATTTAAAGAAAAACCCCAATGGCTATTGCCCTGATCATTCAACGGGCGTTGTATTCACACCAGTAGAAAAACAGCAGGTTGATAACACAGCCTTATTGGCAGGTAAGCAAATTGTAGTGATAGATGCTAAAGGTTATTGCCCATACTGTGAAAAGTTTAAAAAAGAGGTCGCTAATGAGTACATGGGGACAATTCCTATGACTTTCCGACATGCTGATCAACTTGATGGTTTAACGATTAAAACGCCGACTTGGGCAACACCCACGTTATTATTTATAGAAAATGGCGAAGAGGTTTATGGTCGCCAAGGCTATGTCAGTAAAGGTGAGTTTTACAAAGCCTTAGGCGCATTTAAACTAGGTGACAATGAAGCCTTTAGAGTTGCATTTCATGCCAGAACTGACAGCCCATTTTGTAAGCAGTACGATATCTTTAAAAATACACCCGACGGTATTTTTATTGATAAGCTAAGTGGAGCGCCGCTTTTTGATACCCGAGATAGATTTAACTCAGGCACTGGCTGGCTTTCATTTACACATCCAGTTAAAGACAGTGTAACTATGCATGAAGACAACAGTTATGGCATGCAGCGTATTGAGCTTAAATCAAAAAGCTTCTGGTATTCATTTAGGGCATTTGTTCCCTGGTGAAGGGACAAGAGGTAAAGACAGGTACTGCATTAATGCAACAGTGCTTGAGTTTGTGCCAAGAGATGAAACTTAATAAGTTAGAACTTATTTATAGCCAGCTTTCAGAGCTGGCTTTTATATTAAAAGCTACCTCATACAATTCTTTATTAACATAAAGTTTATATTTCAATCCCGAATTCAGATAATAAGTGCACCACTCATGGTTAAACGGTGAGAAGAGAATCAACTGCCTGTTGGTGGTACTCTGTAATCGCCAAAAAACAAGAGTAGATACCATGAGTTACAAGCAGTTGATCGAAGGGCAAAGATACCAGATTGAGGCCTACTTACGCGAGGGTTTTAGCTATCGAGAGATAGGGAAAAGGCTAAAAGTGAGCCACAGCACTATAAGTCGTGAAGTTAGGCGCAATAGTACTCGAAGTCATTACTTGCCTGAGGTTGCACATTCAAAGGCATGTAAACGAAAACATCTAGCTGCCAAGTATTCCATGCCAGCACTTACAATTGCGTTCGTTGAGTTTGGATTGGAGCAAAAATGGAGCCCTGAGCAGGTTGCGGGTGTAAGCAAAATTATCGGGCATCCTGTGAGTCATGAATGGATTTATGGCTATATTCAAAAAGATAAATTGAGTGGTGGCAAGCTATACAAACATCTGCGACAAGGGCACAGACGTTATCGTAAAGGCAGCCGAAGCAAACGTGTCATCATCCCAAATCGTGTTGGCATTGAACATAGACCTGCGATTGTTGACACTAAGACACGATTTGGTGATTGGGAAGCGGATACAGTACTTGGCAAGCATGGTACGGGAGCAATCGTTAGTTTAGTCGAGCGTACAAGTAAGTTTTACCTGATACGCAAAGTGCCAGCAAAAAGTGCAGCGCAAGTGAGCAGAGCAATGATAGGTATGCTGTGGCGCTATCGACGCCATGTTCATACGATAACCGCAGACAACGGGAGTGAGTTTTGTGAACATGAGCATGTTTCAGACAAGCTAAAAACCGACATCTACTTTGCTAACCCCTACTCATCATGGGAAAGAGGGTTAAATGAGAACTTTAATGGCTTGTTGCGTCAATATATTCGCAAAGGCACTGATTTACGAACGGTGACAGATAAGCAAATTGCGCACATAGAAAAGGCGCTCAATGCGAAACCGAGAAAATGTCTAGGGTTTAGGCAACCAGCGGTAATATTCGATGAATTACGCAAAGCAGCCTAATTTAGCGAGTGGTGCACTTCGGACTTGAATTCGCGATTAATAACAATAAAATATTATTTTAAATATAGATTTCAATCATACCTTCTTATTTTTATAAGCTATTGACTAGTTAATTTAAACCATAAATTACCAGTTATATGAAAAGTCTGATCGTACCTTATATAAAAACAGTTTAGAATGCGGTATGAATACAATAGTTCATTTCATGGAGGGTAAATGAATAAACAGCAATTAAATGATATTTCGTTACAAAAAATTTGGATTGGTGAGCTTAAGGATATTGATTTTTTAGTTTACGGACACGAATTCACAGTATTTAACGACGTAGAGCACTTTTTTTCCGCTTTTGAAGCTCAATCTCATTTTCCACTTATTGTTTTTGCTGACGACATTGTAAACCAAGGCGAAGCGCTCAAGAAAATCCGTAAGCACGAACTGTTATGGCAAAGCTGTATTTTGGTAAATACGCCTTGTTATTTATCAGAAGCTCTTGCAAATGGTCTTTTTAATAAACAAAGTGATGATTTTTATAACTCCGTAATAACGCGCGCAACTAGTTTAAATCTAAGTCTTAATTTAGTCGACTCAGCTTTAACTAAGCTTTTGTCTTTTATGTGGATTTATAAAGATAATAGCTTGTTACCTGTTCATGATTTAAGCATTAATAGTGTTTATTATTATCCGCTTTTAGAGTGTTTCGGGGTTAACACTAAAGATGCGATGTCATGGTTGTCGAGTATCCATAGAAGAAAACTCTTACAGACAGATAAGTTAATCGACCGTGTTCGCTACTGTAGACACTGCCAATCAGGGCACTTAAATTATGTTGATTCATGCCCAAGTTGTCAAAGTATTGATATTGCCAGTGTATCTAGTTTGCACTGTTTTAACTGTGGTCATGTAAATGGCGAATCTAAATTTAAAGAGGGTATCGGGCTAAGCTGCCCTAATTGCCATACAAAATTGAGACACATTGGCGTTGACTATGATCGCCCAATAGAAAACCAGAAATGTAACCAATGCCATACTAGCTTTGTAGATGCTGACGTTATTGCTAAATGCTTCCACTGTCAGACCAGTAATCAAGTTGATGAGTTAATAGTACAGAACATTCATAGTTACAACATATCAATGGAAGGTAAAAGTTTAATTAGACTTGGTGAGCGTTTTGACAATTTTAATTTAACCAGCACTGACTCTATTAACTATTCACATTTCGAATGGGTGGTTAAGTGGCAAAACCAACTTGCCGTAAGGCACCAGCAAACACACTCAATAGTTAAGATAGAGTTAAAAAACCTCGCGCAATTTATTGCAGAAAATGGTGAAGCACGTGCTATTCAATTAATAGACGAATTTGAGAGCAGAATTAACGAGAGTATCAGGACCACGGATATTTGCTGTTTAGCAGGAGAGCATACATTACTTTTAATGTTACCTAATACAACAATTGAACATTTATCCTTTGTTTATCAAAAATTAAAAGGGATTTCTTTACTCAATAAAAATAGCGACTTCTCACTTTCGATTAAAGGCATTCCACTTCCATCAAAAGAAATGCCAGATGAAATAGGTGTTTGGCTTGAGCAACAATTTGCAGCTCAGCAGGAGAGTGTTTTATGAGTACGCTCAGCACTTTAATACATATTACTGAACAAATTATTTTTTATGTACAAAGTAATATATTAGTTCTAGTGAAATTTATTCCTTTATACCTTATCTATGAGTTGCCGCTATTTTTAATAATCACGTTTGGCATAATTAAATGGACTAGAGAAAAGACACGTATAAACAATACTAAATTATTTTATTTACCAAAAGTTAGCTGTGTTATTACTTGTTATGCAGAAGGGGATGCAGTTAAAGAAACCATTCACTCACTCGTTGAACAAACTTACCCAGGTAAAATTGAAATTATTGCTGTAATAGATGGTGCTGTTCAAAATAACCACACTTACCATGTAGCTAAAGAATGTAAGCAGTTATTTAAACGCAAAAATCGTGAGATTGTTTTATTGCCAAAATGGCAGCGGGGAGGGCGAGTTTCAACTTTAAACGCAGGCTTATCCTATGCTAAAGGTGAAATTATCGTCAATGTTGATGCGGATACTTCATTTGACAATGATATGATGGCAAATTTAGTCAGGTTATTTGAAGACCCTAATGTACCTGCTGTGGGAGGTGCTTTAAGAGTTCGTAATGTGAATAAAACTTTATGGACTAGAATGCAAGCAATCGAATACTTAATATCGATGCAGGGTGGTAAAACTGGCTTAGCTCAATGTAATTTAATTAACAACATTTCAGGTGCATTTGGTGCATTTAGACGTGATTTCTTAAAACAAATAGGAGGTTGGGATACTCATACTGCAGAAGACTTAAATCTAACAGTTCGTATCAAACAGTATTTTAAACGCTACCCTAATTTAAAAATACCTTACGCGACTGCGTCGATTGCACATACAGACGCACCTCAATCATTTAAAGAGCTTGTCTTGCAAAGATTACGTTGGGACGGGGACTTGCTGTTTTTATATTTGCGTAAACATTGGCCAGCTTTTTCACCTCAGCTTTTAGGCTGGAAGAATTTTTTGTTTACACTTTTTTATGGTTACTTGCAAAACGTTATGTTGCCATTTGTCATTTTTGTGTATTTTGTTGGGGTTGCTATTATTTATCCTTGGCAATTCTCACTAGCATTAATATTCGTCATTTATGCCTTATACCTTCTAACTATCGGCTATTTTTATTTGTTAGTTTTAGTTAGTGTTTCAGAAAAACTTAAGCAAGATTTTACACTATTCCTCTGGCTACCTCTCTATCCCATCTATGCATTTATAATGCGCCTAGTATGTTGCTTTGCGCTGGTTAATGAAGTATTCCGGCGGTCGCATGAAGAGTCTAGTATGGCACCTTGGTGGGTGCTTAAACGTGGTCAAAAATTTTAGATTAAGGGAATAATATGAAATTGCATTTTAATAGCACTGCAAAGGTCAACAATCCGAACGAAGAAAAAGGAATTAAAGTTCCATATGCTGGAGCAAAAAGAACATCACATAAATTACGCTGGTATTTTTTAATTCTGATTGCATTGAGCCCTATTTGTATTGTCGCATGGATTTATTTAGTGCCACAACTTAAGGTTGAAGCTGTTGGTATCATTACGACTGAACCGCTTCTGATTAAAGCTCCAAGTAAAGGAACTATTGAATTTGTTGACGTTAACCTTGGTGATTCTGTGATGAAAGATGAAATATTGCTCACATTATATAACCCTGAATTGACAGGGCAGTATCAAGAAGTTGACCGACAAATATTAAATCTAACTCAACAACAGATACCATTTAGCAAAACAATTATGACGCAGCTAGAACAAAGAAAGCGAGTCGCAAAAGAAGGCGTTGAAAGGCAGCAAGAATTGCTTAATACGTATAAAGATTATAAAAGCCGCGGAATAGTCCCCGTTTCTGATTTAGCAAGCGCAATAGCTGCTTTTAACAGTGCTCAATTAAGTTACGAACAGACAAAGGTTGATATCTTGCGTGAAAAAGAGCGGCAAGAAATGGAACGCTTGTATGGATTAAAGGGGCAACGCTATCAAGATCTTTCAATTGAATTTGCAAAGTTGTCTGCACTGCAACAAAACCTTGTTGTTAAAACTCCGTTTTCGGGAAATATTAACGATATCTTTGTGCAAGATGGTCAGTTTGTAAATCAAAACTCACCATTATTTTCAGTTGATACCGGCAGAGAACTAAGAGTTCATGCTTATCTTGCACCAAAATTTTTGGAGTATTCAAAAATAGGTCAAAAAGCGACTGTAAAACTTCCAAATGGTAAAAAATTTGATGCTGTAATTAATGAATATACAGAGCTTACAAGTAAGATACCCCCGCAGCTTTCAGGTCCATTCGAAGGCGAAAAAGCCGCTTTAAAACTTATTTTGCAAGTAGATATTCCAGCAGAATACCATATAGAAGGATTACCTGTAGAAATTCAATTTGATCGCATCACAATGAAGGGGATGTCAGATTTATTTGCCAAACATTAAATAAAAAAAGCCCGGTCAGAACACACAAGAACCGGGCTTTCGACAACAATTTGGTTGGGGGAACTGTTACAGCGCTAGGTTTTGTTTTGCGCGACTTAAGTTGTGATTAACAAGTTCATTTTTTGAAATTTGCACCGCTTCATAAAAGTCAGAAAGTGCAGCAGTATCTTTTTCAGACATGATGCGGGCAACACCACGGTTACTAAGTGCAAACGAAGTTAATTCGCGGCGTTTGTAACCTGGTACCTTACTTGTACTTAGAAGAGAAATTGCTTGTGTACACAGGCTTTCCGCTTCTGAAAAATTCTTTTCTTTAACGCTTAATGCACAGCGGTTGAAGGCAGTTTCGTATTGGCTAGTTGCATTATCGTTCGTTTGAGCTTGCTCAATAACCATCAGTTTATAATCAGCTTGTTTGGCTACTGCCATCGCTGAGCAAGTTAATAAAGAGCTAAGTGCAATAGTGGTTACAAGTGTTTTTAACATGATAGTTTTCCTCTGAATAAGTTGGTGTTTCTTACCAACGAGTGAACTTTAAAATATTCCCATAAGCTAAACAAACGATTAAATTAAAACTGATAGATGAAGAAATTTAATCTATAGAGTAATTACTCAGGATTCGAAATTTTACTGTGATGTAGAGGAGGTGAAGTTGTTTTATTCCTGTATTGAAAGTTACAAATTAGCTGAGTTGAGTGCTGATAAATTTGATATCGTTATTTTTTGTAGGAAAGTTATTTTGGCCTGCTGATTGTGGGCTTCAGATTTATTTAGGTTTAAGGGACGCGGCTGTCCAGTTAGAACAGTAGCAATCGGTAAGTAACTTTGTTAAAAATAATCTTTTAAGCATTGCTCTGACTAATGGTTATAAATGCTCAAAACGTGTGTTAAAAACTCTTGGTGGTTCATGAAGCTAATCATATCCCTTGTTAGGAAAGCTATAGATTCCAAATTTAAAGTATTAGGCTTAAAAATCATACAGGATATAAAAACTGATGATTTTATTAATATTTTATTGTTTTGTCAGAAAAATGGCTGGGTCAAAACTTATGAATACGGTGATTTTGATGCCTGGATTGATTACGGTAAGGTTAAGCTAGTAAAAGAAAATCGTGTACTTAATTTTGAGTGGGATTGTTGGTTTGAAGGTGAAATATCAGGCAAAGCCGATGATATTGTTTTCATAGCTAAAAAATTTGGTTTAATACCCAGAGATAAACCGACTTGGATTGAAGTTAAATAAAAAGCTCTTTTCTAAAGAGCGACAAGATTACAAAATTTGAACTCTGTTCACTTTGCACTAATTTTAACCTAACGTTAAAGCTAATTAAGTTGGCGAAACAACTCAAGGATAGACATGGATAAGTTTTGTTGGGAAATTACTGTTCAAGATCTTAATGAACATGCTGTTTGGCTTTTTAAGTATTGTAAGGATGATTCTGTTGATGAAACGATTGTAACACCAGCATCTGAAGCTGATACATTAAACCCTAATAATCAGCTACTTGTAAAGTCCCTGTTTACTGATGCTATTGGCAATAAATTCTTGGGTTACATTAATATTGGCTTAGCTGGAATTGAGTATACGCAACCATGTATGTTTGTTGATGATGAACCCGTTAGCTTTTGGTTCGGCATCTCAACCCCCAATACAATTGAATTACCAAAACTAAACTTTCCAATTCAGGCTGTTTCAGAGCCTATGTATGGTCTGCCTACTCAAGTCGAGATTATTAACGGTTATATTTCCTCGAGTTATGGGTACGTACACAATAGATTTTAACCTAACAAATAATTCTGACTATAGTTATGCAAATATTCTCTAAATTTCTTCTACTCTCTATCTTCATATTTGGTGTGCTTTCATTTAATGCGCTTGCTAATAAGCAGTCAGCTGATTTTGAAGTCATTAATCTCGCTGATGATTTTTATACTTTATATCAGTCAAGCAAGACGTTGACTGCAGAAAATAGAGCAGAGCAGTTTTCTCAACATTTCACCTCTCAATTTGCGCCTTTTTATAGTGATAAAAGCTTTGTTAAAGCTATTGAGGGTTTCAGTGGAATAGAAGAAGTATATTTTTCAAAAAATAGACGTTTATCTAAAGAATTAAACAGCAGTATGGAATCATTTATTGCTACTTTCCCTGATTTCAAACCTGAAACCCCCATTTACATACTTCACTCATTAGGAAGGTTCAATGGGGCAACGCGAGTGTTAAATGGTAAGACTTACTTAATGTTTGGTGTAGACCTTATGGCCAAATATCATACCTGGAAAAACGATACGCCATTCTTTCATCACGAGTTATTTCACGTTTATCATGAAAAGTTATTTCAATGTAAGGATGAGCTATGGTGCTCTATTTGGACTGAGGGATTAGCTACTTACGTTTCACATAAATTAACTCCGTCAGCCAGTGATGATGAATTAATGCTAAACATACCTAGCAATTTGGTGAAAAAGATTCGCTCAAGGCAGCTCGATTCTTTCGTTGACCTTAAGAAAAAGTTTTACTCAAAAAAAACTGAAATATATTCTTCATTTTTCAACTTCGCAAAGGACGAGACAAAGCTGCCATACCGAAGAGGTTATTACCTAGGTTATATTTTAGCTAAAGAAATTGGCAAGAATTACAGCTTAGAGCAATTGGCTAAAATGGATAAAAAGACAGTAGAGAGCCTATTGCTAAAAGAACTTGATTTATTGATAAAAGCGGAAGACTAAAAAACGAAACAGCTAAACGACAAAACCCAGCCTAAGCTGGGTTTTGAGACAACACAATTCTGTGAGAACTTATAACGCTAAGTTCTTTTTCGCACGTGTTAAGTTGTGCTCTACTAGCTCGTTACCTGAAATTTGTACTGCTTCGTAAAAGTCAGACAATGCAGCAGTGTCGTTTTCAGACATGATTCGAGCTACACCGCGATTGCTTAATGCAAATGAGGTTAATTCACGACGTTTATAAGCAGGTACCTTGCTCTTGCTAAGCAAGCTGATTGCTTTAGAGCAAAGTGTTTCAGCTTCTGTAAAATTCTTTGCTTGAACACTTAACGCACATTGGTTAAATGCTAGTTCGTATTGGCGGTTTGTATCTACTGTTGCTTGTGTAGATTGGTCAATAACCATTAATTTGTAGTCACTTTGATCAGCCACTGCCATAGCTGAACAAGTTAATAATGAGCTAACTGCAACGCGTTTCATAAGTGTACTAAACATAATCATTTCCTCTATTTGAGTCGGTATCAATCGCCGACAAATGAACTTTAATTGAACACTACAAATTCAACAAACGATAAAAAATGACCTAATAGATGAAGAAATTTAACCTATAGACATTTTGTCTAATGTAATGAGTTAGTCTTATAGCTATCAGCTATCAGCTATCAGCTATCAGCTATCAGCTATCAGCTGTCAGATCTGTGATCTGACCCTGATAAAGTAGACACAGGGTTTAAATAGGTAATGTTTACGATAAAGAACAATAAAGGAGTTGAGTACGCAAAACAAACAAATTGTTGTTAATTAAAAATAAAATCGGTACTTTATGATGGTATGTGTAGTTGATGACTTAATTTATTCAGAATAAGCGTATAACCATGAAACTGATATTTGCGTTGTTACTTTTGGGACCTGTTATTGCCAATGCAGCTGAAGATAAAGTGGCTGTTTATCTAAATTTTGAGCAAGCTTATTTGAGCAACGATGTATCTTTGTTTGCGCCATTATTAAGTAAAAACTATACGATTAAACAAACATTGCATATTCCTGGGCTAGGGTCAGATACTGTGCCTGTTACTAAAGCACAGTTACTTGAAGGCATGAAGCAAAATCCAAAGCCTAGTTCATTACCGCGTTCAAAAGCTGAATCAGTCAAAGTAGAAACAATTTCATCAAATCAATTCTGTGCAAATTCACAAACTCTCGATCAAGTCGTCGTGGCTGGTAAAAACTACGAAGAGAAGGAACTAAGAAAAGCGTGTTTTAAACACGAAAATAACAGCTATGAAGCTATATCACATACCATTGATGTGTATTATCGAGAGCTTTGATAGAGATAATTAACATTCTGAAGTTTCCGTGTATCAAATAAACGTACTAACTGATATTAATTACGGACAAACCCTATAAATGAGATAAGGAAATAAATATGAAAAAACAGTTAGGTTTAGTAGCTGGAGTATTTTTAGCATCAACAAGTTGTTTCGCAGCTGATAGCTTTCAAGTTGAAACATCTGTTTATAAAGCGAATGAGCTACTAGCATCGCCAGTAATGCTGGTGGAAGAAAAACAACCTGCGACCATCTCTATAGGTGAGGGGTTTAGCTATGAAGTTACAGTGATACCACAAAAAGAGAATACGGCGGCTATAGAAACATCTATCACACTCGCTGGCAGCTATTTTACACCTTCTTTTGTTGTGGAATATGGTAAACAAGCGTCTTTCGAAATTGGTGAAAACAAAGTGAGTATTTTAGTAACCAAGTCGAAAAGTTAAATTAGCAATAAAAGACCCTCAACAAAATTGAGGGTCTTAAATCTATTATTTTAGATGTTTGAAAGTATCAAGCATCCATTTTATAAATAGCTCTAATTGTGCATTAGTTTCACTAGGATCGTGTTGCACTAAGTAATATTTATCTTTCGTTTTTAATGGCATATCGGTGAAATTAAATAACCATTGTTCATCAAACCAAGTCTGACTGATAGGCAAGGGGATTAGGGCAATACCCATACCCTGTTGTGCCGCACGTGCCACACCAAACATACTATCAACCTGAATAATTTGTTTTGGTGCAAAGTCATCAATACCAGCATGCTCTGCCCATTGGTGCCAAGCCCAAGGACGTGCTTTATGAAGTATAAGAGGAACTTCATTTAAAGCCTGAAACGGGTTTTCTTGCCATGCTTGCCAGTTTTCTTTATTGCAAGCTGGTGTATACGATAGCGAAAATAGCTCATGTACAACGCCTTCGTGCGGTTTAGATGAAGACAATACAATCGACAAATCGCTTTGCTTAGTCAGCTCTTTACGCGTTTTTAAGGTATTAAGCTGTAAGTTTGTATTTGGGTGCTCACTGGTCCATTCGCTCAGTTTTGGCATTAAAAGCTCACTGGCGAAAAACTCAGGTAGTGTAATACTGATCGTTACGTTTTCTTGTAACTGACTAAACTCATTAATGGTTTTTTCTAGCGCTTTAATAAGCGGTGATACAGAGTCATAAAAATTCTTACCAGCCGCTGTTAGGCGAATTGAACGGGTTTGACGTTCAAATAGTTCAATACCCAATTGTTCTTCTAATTGTTTGATCTGATGGCTTACGGCAGACGGTGTAAGGTAAAGCTGGTTTGCTGCATCTTTAAAGCTAAGGGTGCGAGCAGCAAAACAAAATGAGCGTAGGCCACGAATAGGTGTTTGCATAGTTAATTTCAGTAAGTCTCAATAGCGCTTGTTAGTTAATTAACTGCTAAGCAATTATTATCCCAAAATGTAAAAAAATAGAGAGTAAAGAATGAATATAGCTAACTCTTGCCATATTGTATAAAAAACAGCCTTTAATCGCTCGTTTAATCTATGTTTAGGCAAATGTTTAGTAAAAAAGTGATCTTAGCAGTTTTAGCTATTTCGTCATAGTCTCAGTATTAGATACTGCCAATTCACTAAAGCAGGGCATTTTATACTATTTATGTGACAAAATGGTGCGGCGAAAGGCTGACTTTAGATAAAAAAAATCCCTCTTGCGAGGGATTTTGGGTAACTCAGCGCCATTGGCACTGGGAATGAGGTCGGTACATGGGATGTGAGTGGTTTAAAAAACCATCTCTGGAACATCACCTTCAACAAGCAATTTGCCTGCCGTTTTGCTAATAATTTCATCTACCGACACGCCTGGAGCGCGTTCGATTAGATGAAATGCGCCGTCTTTAACTTCTAGTACGGCTAAATCAGTTACGATTTTCTTTACACAGTTAACCCCAGTTAGCGGTAAAGTGCAACTTTCTAATAACTTAGAGTCGCCATGCTTGCTTGCATGAGTCATCGTAACAATAATATTCTTCGCGCCAGCAACGAGGTCCATCGCGCCACCCATGCCTTTAATTAGCTTTTTTGGGATCATCCACGATGCGATGTTACCGTTCTGGTCAACTTCAAATGCACCTAATACTGTTAAGTCTACATGACCACCCCGTATCATGGCAAAACTATCTGCACTATTAAATATTGCTGCACCTGTGGCTGCTGTCACGGTTTCTTTACCCGCGTTGATCATATCTGCATCAACTTGGTCTTTGGTTGGGTACGCACCCATGCCTAATAAGCCATTTTCAGACTGCAACATAACTTCGATACCGTCAGGTACATAGTTAGCAACCAGAGTAGGGATACCAATACCTAGGTTTACGTAATAGCCATCTTGTAGTTCTTGTGCAACACGCATTGCAACTTGTTCACGTGATAATGCCATTTTATTGCTCCTTAATCGCGAGTTGTTACACGTTCAATGCGTTTTTCAAAGTCGCCTTTGATCACGCGATTAACATAAATACCTGGGGTATGAATTTGGCTTGGCTCAAGTTCACCTGGCTCAACAATCTCTTCAACTTCAGCAACGGTAATTTTACCTGCTGTCGCGGTCATCGGATTGAAGTTCATAGCTGTGTGGCGAAATACAAGATTACCGTAGCGGTCGGCTTTCCATGCTTTAACAATGGCAAACTCACCTGTAATTGACTCTTCTAAGATATACGGGCGACCATCAAATTCTTTAACTTCTTTGCCTTCGGCAACCGGAGTGCCGTAACCTGTAGCAGTATAAAAAGCAGGAATACCAGCACCACCGGCGCGCATCTTCTCAGCGAGTGTACCTTGTGGTGTTAAAACAACATCAATTTCGCCATCGAGTAGTTGTTTTTCGAAAAGCGCATTTTCACCCACATAAGAAGCGATGATTTTTTTAATTTGCTTATCGTGAAGTAAAATACCTAAGCCGAAATCATCAACACCGCAGTTGTTTGAAACAACGGTTAGATTTTTAGTCTGTTTACGCTTAATTTCACTGATAAGTCCCTCAGGAATACCACACAAGCCAAAGCCACCAGCGATAATAGTATCGCCATCTTTTAAACCTTCCATTGCAGCTTCATAACTTGAAACCACTTTATCGAAACCGGCCATGAGCCTACTCCTTAATTATTCTGAGTGTTCTTTAGAGCAAGTGATACCTTGCTGACAGGTTGTTTATTTAATGCACTGCAAATAGCCCAACCAGCTTTCGCCAGTCTTTCTAAATCAATTCCATGCTCTATGCCAAGTCCTTGCAGTAAGTAAACTACATCTTCAGTGGCAACATTTCCTGACGCACCTTTGGCATAAGGGCAGCCACCAAGGCCTGCAACAGCACTATCAACCGTTGCTATACCGCGGCTTAGGGCGGTGTAAATATTTGTGAGCGCTTGTCCGTATGTGTCGTGAAAATGTACAGCGAGTTTTGATTTATCAATATGTTGCAAGAGTAAATCTAATAACTCATCGACTTTTTTCGCCGTACCTACACCAATGGTGTCGCCAAGGCTAATTTCGTAACAACCAAGCTCTAATAATCTCTCTGATACCTTTAATACATCATTGTAGTCGACATCACCTTGATATGGACAACCCATGACGCAGCTAACATAACCTCTAACACGAATGTTATTCGCTTTGGCAAAATCCATAACATCCTTAAAGCGGTCAATACTTTCATCAATAGAGCAGTTAATGTTCTTTTGACAAAACGCTTCACTTGCTGCTGTAAAGATTGCAAATTCTTGTATGCCGACTTGTTTTGCCGCCTCTGCACCCCGTAAATTCGGGGTGAGGGCACTTAAGTTAACATTAGGCAAATTTAACGCGCTTATTACATCGCTAGAGTCAGCCATTTGTGGCACCCACTTAGGTGACACAAAGGCGCCTGCTTCAATATCTTTAAGCCCAGCATCTGCAAGGGCGTTGATAAGAGCGACTTTATCTTGGGTATTAACGGCGGCTTCATTTTGCAAACCGTCTCTGGCGCCAACTTCTACAATGCGAACAAAATCAGGAAACTGTGCCATTACGCCTCCGGCTCTTCAACAATCGCGAGCATATCACCGTGACTCACCAGTTCACCTTCAGCAAAGCAATAGCTGGTTAATACACCATCATGTGGGGCATTAAGCGTGTATTCCATTTTCATCGCTTCGATGATGACAACAGCGTCACCTTTAGCAACAGTACTACCCACTTCAACTAAATGTTTAACAACAGTACCATTGAGTGGTGCAGCAAGTGGCAACGCATCACTTTCGTGTTCACTAATATAGTGTTTATCAATCAGTTCTAGCACCATTTGCTGTGCTTTGTACATCACTGTAATGTGAGAGTCTGTTTGATTAGTATGAGCCACAACTTTTTCGCCATTAACAACTAAGTTTGCAAGGCCATTTTCAACCTTGCCCGAGGTTGTATAGTCAACCCCATCTAAGCTAATTTTAAAGCCATCTGATGTTTTAACCGCATGAACGTTTAAATCTACAAACGGAATTGTTGTTTTAGCATCACTGTTTAGCATAAAGCCTGTTAATTGTTGCCATGGGCTGCTGCTTTCACCTTTTAGTTGATGTGCATACGCATAGGCTGCCACAACGGTCGCAATAACAGACTGTTGCTCGTTTTTAGCAACAAGGCGCTCACCTTGGTCTTCAATAAAGTGCGTATCGGGTGCACCTGCTTGAAAAGTAGGGTGGTTAGCAAGATTATGTAAGAAATTAACGTTACAGCTAAAACCTGCTAGGTGGAATTGCTCTAGTGCTTTTGATAAACGCCCAAGCGCTGCCTCACGGTTATCGTCATGCACAATTAATTTAGCAATCATAGGATCGTAGAACGGGCTAATTTCATCACCCGCTGCAATCCCTGTATCTATACGTACAAATTCAGATTCGTTCGGTGTGAATAGGGCGTCAATGTGACCAGAACACGGAATAAAGTCATTACTTGGATCTTCTGCATAAATACGCGCTTCAAAGCTGTGACCTTGTAGCTGTATATCTGCTTGGCTAAGTGGTAATGCTTCACCTGACGCAATATTGATTTGCCAATTCACCAAATCAACACCGGTTACCATTTCTGTTACTGGGTGCTCTACTTGTAAACGGGTGTTCATTTCCATGAAGAAGAATTCATCACCGCATAATAAAAACTCAACCGTACCTGCACCGCGATAGTTAATCGCTTGGGCACAACGTACCGCAGCTTCACCCATTTCTTTACGAAGTGCATCAGATAAACCCGGAGCAGGGGCTTCTTCAATTACTTTTTGGTGACGACGCTGTAAAGAGCAGTCACGGTCACCTAAGTACACACAGTTACCATGGCTATCGGCAAAAACTTGTACTTCAACATGGCGCGGTTTGGTGACATAGCGCTCTAACAGTACTAAATCGTTACCAAAGCCGGCTTTTGCTTCACGTTTTGCGCCTTCAAGTGCACCGATAAAGTCTTTTGCGTGTTCAACAACTCGCATCCCTTTACCACCGCCACCAAAGGCCGCTTTAATCAGTACCGGATAACCAATTTTTTCAGCTTCAGCTTGTAGGAAATCTGTATCTTGATTGTCACCATAGTAGCCTGGCACTAATGGTACATTTGCTTGGTGCATAATTTCTTTAGCGCGGGTTTTTGAACCCATGGCTTCAATACTTGATGCTGGCGGGCCAATAAAGGCGATATCATTTTTCTCACACGCGAGTGCAAAGTCACAGTTCTCAGATAAAAAACCATAACCCGGGTGAATACAATCAACACCTGCTTGTTTAGCTACATCGATGATTTTGTCTGCTACTAAGTACGAATCTTTACTTGGCGCAGGGCCAATGTGATACGCCTCATCAGCAAGCTTTACGTGCTGAGCATGTTTATCAGCATCTGAGTACACTGCAACCGTAGTTAAGCCCATTTGCTTTGCTGTACGCATAACTCGGCAGGCAATTTCACCACGGTTGGCAACGAGAATTTTTTTCAATGATTTTGTTGTCATAATGGTTCCTATTTCTGCCAGTTAGGGGCACGTTTTTCAAAAAATGCAGTCAGGCCTTCTTGGCCTTCTTCAGATACACGTATGCGTGCAATGCGTTCTGCGGTTAACTCAATCAGTGCATCATCTATTACGTTGCCAGCGACATCATTGATTAGCTGTTTTGCTGCTTTAACAGCAACAGGACCATTGTTGATAAGGTTTTGTAAGTGTTTGTCGAGTGCTGTTTGTAAATCGCCAGTGATCTGGTGAATTAAACCCAGTTGCTTGGCTGTATGTGCGTCAAAAATCTCAGCCGTTAAAAAGTAACGACGTGCAGCGCGTTCACCAATAGCTTTAATGACATAAGGGCTGATAACTGCAGGAATAAGACCAAGCTTTACTTCACTTAAGCAAAATTGCGCATCGTCTTGGCAAATCGCGATATCACAACACGCAATCAAGCCTAACGCACCGCCAAATGCAGCACCTTGTACGGCACAAATTGTTGGATGTGGGCTTGTAGCAAGGACTTTCATAAGCTTTGCTAGCTGCATAGAGTCCGCTAAGTTTTCTGCAAAGTCATTGCCAGCCATCGACTTCATCCAGTTTAAATCAGCGCCAGCAGAGAAGTGCTTACCGTCGGTTTTTAAAACCAGTGCGCGCACATCACAGCTATTTGCGTGTTCAATTAAACGGATCAGCTCACTGATGACTTCTTCGTTAAATGCATTGTGTTTTTCTGGGCGACTTAGTACCAGTACAGCCACATTTGATTTTGTTATTTCGAGTGTTACTGACATAAGGCCTCCATTACATTCTAAATACGCCGAACTGCGAATCGCGCTCTGGTGCATTTTTAGCTGCACTTAAGGCAAGCCCTAATACATTGCGAGTATCAGCAGGATCGATAATGCCATCATCCCAAAGGCGGGCACTGGCGTAATATGGATGACCTTGTTTTTCGTATTGCTCGATAATTGGCTTTTTAAACTCACTGACTTGCTCATCAGTCATGCTTTCGCCTTTACGGGCTAAACCGTCTTGTTTAACTTGTGCTAGAACGCCAGCTGCTTGTTCACCACCCATTACAGAGATACGGGCGTTTGGCCACATCCACATCATGGTAGGTTCGAATGCACGGCCACACATACCGTAGTTACCTGCACCATACGAGCCACCAATTAATACGGTGAATTTTGGTACATCAGCACATGACACAGCGGTAACCATTTTCGCCCCATGTTTGGCGATACCTTCGGCTTCGTATTTTTTACCAACCATAAAGCCAGTAATGTTTTGTAAAAACACCAAAGGAATTTTGCGTTGTGCACATAACTGAATAAAGTGCGCGCCTTTTTGCGCCGATTCACTAAATAAAATGCCGTTGTTGGCAACAATACCGACTGGGTGACCAAAGATTTTAGCAAAGCCGGTTACTAAGGTTTCGCCAAAGTAGCGTTTAAATTCATCAAATGATGAATCATCAACAACACGGGCAATCACTTCGCGTACATCAAATGGCTTTTTAAGGTCGGTACCCACAATGCCGTAAATTTCGTTAATGTCGTAACGCGGCGGTTTAACATCATCAAGTAACGGTGCAGTAGGGCGCTGATAGTTAATTCGTTCAATACATTGGCGTGCAATCGAAAGTGCATGGGCATCGTTTTCAGCATAGTGATCCGCAACACCTGATGTTTTACAGTGAACATCAGCACCACCGAGCTCTTCAGCACTTACTTCTTCACCCGTAGCTGCTTTAACTAGTGGCGAACTGCTAAGAAAATAGTGCCTTGCTCTTTTACGATAATACTTTCATCAGCCATCGCTGGTACATAAGCACCACCTGCGGTACATAAACCCATTACGACCGCAATTTGTGGAATGCCTTTTCCAGACATACGTGCCTGATTATAGAAAATACGGCCAAAGTGTAATTTATCTGGGAATACATCATCTTGTTCAGGCAGGTTTGCACCGCCTGAATCAACTAAATAAATACACGGTAAATGACAACGCTCTGCGATATCTTGGGCACGTAGATGTTTTTTCACTGTTAGTGGAAAGTATGTACCGCCTTTTACAGTTGCATCATTGGCGATGATCATACATTCAACGCCTTTCACACGACCAATCCCAGCCACAACACCGGCACATGGAATAGCTTGTTCATACACGCCAAAGGCAGCAAATTGTGAAATCTCTAAAAATGGCGAGCCTTCATCAAGTAGCGTTTCAATACGGTCACGAACAAACAACTTACCACGGCCTTGGTGGCGCTCAATTAGGGCAGGGCCACCGCCTAAACGGATATCAGCTACTTTTTCACGTAAATCACTTACGAGAGCGGCCATGTTGTCGTGATTTTGCATAAATTGCGGATCGTGTGGATTTACACTCGATTTTAAAATCGTCATAACAAGGTCCTATCGGCTTTCAGTGAATAATTCGCGGCCAATTAGCATGCGGCGGATTTCAGAGGTACCTGCGCCAATTTCATATAGTTTTGCATCACGTAATAAACGACCTGTCGCGTATTCGTTGATATAACCATTACCACCTAAGATTTGGATAGCATCAAGGGCCATCTTAGTTGCCAGCTCTGCGGCATATAAAATCGCGCCAGCGGCATCTTTACGCGTTGTTTCGCCGCGGTCACATGCACGAGCTACCGTGTAAACGTATGAACGAGCTGCATTCATTTGCGTGTACATGTCAGCAATTTTGCCTTGAATAAGTTGGAATTGACCTATTGGGCTATCAAATTGTTTACGCTCATGAATATAAGGAACCACAATGTCCATACATGCTTGCATAATGCCAAGCGGGCCAGCAGCTAAAACAACACGCTCATAATCAAGGCCACTCATAAGTACTTTTACACCTTCGTTTAAGTTACCTAGAATGTTTTCTGCTGGTACTTCGCAGTTCTCGAAAACTAATTCACAGGTGTTAGAGCCACGCATACCAAGTTTGTCTAGCTTCTGCGCAGTAGAAAATCCTGGTGTGTTACGTTCAACGATGAACGCTGTGATCCCTTTAGGGCCGGCATTTAAATCTGTTTTTGCATAGATAACAAAGGTATCGGCATCTGGACCATTGGTGATCCACATCTTGTTACCGTTAAGTACAAACACATCGCCTTTTTTCTCAGCTTTTAATTTCATTGATACAACATCAGAACCCGCATTTGGCTCACTCATCGCAAGGGCACCAATGTGCTCACCGCTGATAAGCTTAGGCAGGTATTTTTCTTTTTGAGCCTGTGACCCATTACGGTTAATTTGGTTAACACATAGGTTTGAATGAGCACCATAACTTAAACCAATCGATGCGCTTGCACGGCTAATTTCTTCCATTGCAATAACATGCTCAAGGTAACCAAAGTCCGCACCGCCAAATTCTTCAGGTACTGTCATACCTAATAAACCCATTTCGCCAAGCTGTGGCCAAAGTTGATTAGGGAAGGCATTGTCTACGTCTGTTTGTTCTGCAAGTGGGGCAATTTCTTGGCTCGCAAAGCTATTAACATGATCGCGGATCATGTCTGCTGTTTCGCCAAGTCCGAAGTTCATTTCTTTGTATAGTGAAATAGTGCTCATAATGTGTGTTCCTGTGAGAGTCTGTTGACGAGATTGTTGTCAGGTTATTCGTCTAAATTATTAAGGGTTTCACGACAGCGGCGTTCTGCTGTAACCAATTCCATCAGTACAACTTTAATGTCGTCCATCTGTTGGCTTAGGTCTGCTTTTTTTTCTGCGATAAGGTCAAGCATAGTCACTAGCTGCTTAGCGCTTGATTTATCTGCGTCGTACAGTTCAAACAAACGGCCCGTTTCGGCCAAGGTAAAACCTAAGCGTTTACCGCGTAGAATAAGTTTTAGTCTTACTTTGTCGCGTTTTGAATAAATACGGGTTTGACCATTGCGATCAGGTGAGATCAGGCCTTGGTCTTCATAAAAGCGGATAGAGCGGGTGGTAATATCAAATTCTTTTGCTAGTTCGCTGATACTAAACGTTTGCTCATTGCTAGCAGGTTCAACTGCTGCGCTTTCAAAGTTTGTTTGATTGTCTTGTTTCATGATTTATTTACCTCATTCGAATAACACCAATATAAGTGAAGTTTACGTAAAGGTAAAGGGTGATTTGGTAGTTATACTTTAGACTTATAAAGATAACTGGTTGGATTTGTTGAAAAGCTTTATTTATCTAGCCTTGTAAGCAAATGTTCGATTTTTCATACAACAAAATACAGATAAGTTTACAGTTTTAACAGCCGCAAAAATGTTGATTTTAGATTTACGTTGGCGTAAACGTAAATATTATGTATGCTGAATTAAATCGAAATTAAACTATAACAAATTAACTGTTTGGTTACACATGATTTGAACACATGATGATAACCACTTACATGGAGCCAATTATGACTACTGAAGCCGTTGTTATTGTTGCCGCAAAACGCACCCCTATGGGTGGTTTTATGGGCGCACTAAGTGGTGCACACGCAACTGATTTAGGTGCTACAGCTATTAAAAGTAGCTTAGAGCAAGCCGGTTTATCTGCCGATAAGATTGACGAAGTGATCATGGGCTGCGTATTACCAGCTGGTCTTGGTCAAGCACCTGCACGCCAAGCAATGTTAAAAGCGGGTCTTAATCAAGGTACTGGCGCTACAACAATCAACAAAGTATGTGGTTCTGGCTTAAAAGCTGCAATGTTTGCCCATGACTTAATTAAATCAGGCTCTATCAACTCAGCGGTTGCTGGTGGCATGGAAAGCATGAGTAATGCCCCTTATATGTTACCAAATGCACGTTCAGGTATGCGTATGGGTCATGGCGAAGTAAAAGATCACATGATGTGTGATGACCTTGAAGATGCTTACGACAACAAAGCAATGGGTTGTTTTGCACAAGACACTGCTGATCAGTATTCAATTGGTCGTGAACAAATGGATAACTTTGCGCTTAGCTCACTAACTAAAGCGAATAGTGCGATTGAAACCGGCGCATTTGCAAACGAGATTGCCGCGCACACTATTTCTACACGCAAAGGTGATGTGACCGTTGCGATTGATGAGCAACCAGGCAATGCACGTCCTGATAAAATCCCGGGTTTACGTCCTGCATTCAAAAAAGACGGTACGATTACAGCTGCAAACTCGTCATCAATTTCTGATGGTGCAGCAGCGCTTGTGTTAATGCGTGAATCAGATGCTAAAGCACAAGGTTTAACACCACTGTGTCGTATTGTTGCTCACAGCACACATTCTCAAGCACCAAGTGAATTTACTTTAGCACCGGTTGGCGCAATGCAATCGCTTTTAGAAAAAGCCGGTTGGTCTGTTAATGATGTTGATTTATGGGAAATCAACGAAGCGTTTGCCATGGTGACTATGCTTGCAATTAACGAGTTAAAACTTGATGAAAGCAAAGTAAACGTAAACGGCGGTGCCTGTGCACTTGGTCACCCTATTGGTGCAAGCGGCGCGCGTATCTTAGTTACCTTAATTCATGCATTAAAAAATCGTGGTCTTAGCAAAGGTGTTGCCTCACTGTGTATCGGTGGTGGTGAAGCTGTTGCTATGGCTGTTGAAGCTATTTAATCGCTTTAGAATTTTAATCTCTCACAGCCGCAACGTATTTTAAAAACTATCATGTTGCGGCCTCTTTATACCCACTGGGGAGGAGTGCCTCATGCACCAAGTACCTTTATTTATCAACGGCGAATTTACCCAATCAAGTTCATCGCAGCTGATTGATGTTATCAATCCTGCAAACCAAGAAGTGTTAGCCCAAGTTCCGTGTGCAACGGATGCTGAAATGGATGCAGCCATTGCCTCTGCAAAAGAAACATTTAAAACATGGAAAGAAGTGCCAATTTCTGAGCGTGCGCGCATTATGATGAAATACGCAGCACTACTAAAAGAAAACCATGACGAACTTGCGACGATTATTTGTCATGAGCTGGGTAAAACATTTGAAGATGCCAAAGGCGATGTTTGGCGTGGTATTGAAGTGGTTGAGCAAGCAGCCAATGCACCATCTCTGATGATGGGCGAAACAATGGAAAACGTAGCGCGTAAAATCGATACTTACTCTTACATGCAACCACTAGGTGTATGTGCGGGTATTACGCCATTTAATTTCCCTGCGATGATCCCTTTATGGATGTTCCCACTAGCTATTGTGTGTGGTAACACCTTTATTCTGAAACCATCAGAGCAAGATCCACTAACACCGATGCGTTTAGCTGAACTATTTGTTGAAGCGGGCGCGCCAAAAGGGGTGTTACAAGTTGTTCACGGTACAAAACCACAAGTTGACCGTTTATTAGAAGACCCAGCAGTACGTGCTATTTCATTTGTTGGTTCGTGTGGTGTAGGTGAATACATCTATTCAAAAGGCACAGCAAACCTTAAACGCGTACAAGCTTGTGTAGGTGCAAAAAACCACATGGTTATTATGCCAGATGCCAGTAAATCGCATGTTGTAAACAACCTAGTCGGTGCGTCTGTAGGTGCTGCGGGTCAGCGCTGTATGGGTATTTCGGTTGCTGTGTTTGTTGGTCAAGCAAAAGACTGGGTTGACGAAATTAAAGCAGGCTTTGAAAACGTACGCCCAGGTGTATGGGATGATGCCTACGCGGCTTACGACCACAAACATCAAAAGCTGCTAAAGACCGTATTTTATCACTTATCGCAAGTGGTAAAGAACAAGGTGCAACGTGCTTAATTGATGGCTCTGACTTTACTGTTGAAGGTTACGAGCAAGGTAACTGGGTTGGTCCAACGCTATTTACTGATGTAACCACCGAGATGGATTTATACAAAGAAGAGATCTTTGGTCCTGTATTGGCTTGTATGTTCGTAGATACTCTTGAAGAGGCGATTGAGCTTATCAATAACTCGCCTTACGGTAACGGTACTTCGTTATTTACATCAAGTGGCGCTGCTGCACGTAAATTCCAACATGAAATCGAAGTAGGTCAAGTTGGTATCAATGTGCCAATTCCTGTGCCACTCCCGTTTTTCTCTTTCACAGGTTGGAAAGGCTCATTCTACGGCGACCAACACACCTACGGTAAGCAAGGTATTCGTTTTTACACAGAAACGAAAACAATTACTTCACGTTGGTTCGAGGATGATATCGCCTCAGGTCCTAACATGAGTATTAACCTTAAATAAGCCGTAATTAATTTACTGCTGAGCGAGCACACGCTCGCTCAAAGAACACACATTTAAACGACAACAATCGTTTTTCACACAAGAATAAGACAACAAAATAGAGGTCTACTATGGACTTTAATTTAACCGAAGATCAGCAAGCGTTTGCTGAAACAGCCCGTCAGTTTGCAGAGTCAGAACTTGCTCCACATGCAGCTAAGTGGGACCAAGAACACATTTTCCCGAAAGACACCATTAAAGCAGCCGGTGAGCTAGGCTTTTGTGGTTTATATACCCCTGAAGAAGCGGGTGGCTTAGGTTTATCTCGCCTAGATTCAAGCATTATTTTCGAACAGCTTGCCATGGGTTGTACCGCAACCACCGCTATGTTGACCATTCATAATATGGCAACCTGGATGATTGCAAGCTTTGGTACTGAGGACGTTAAAGCCCAGTACTGCGAACAATTAGTGATGGGTGAGTTACTTGCTTCTTATTGTTTAACAGAGCCTGGCTCTGGCTCTGATGCAGCATCACTAAAAACCAAAGCAGTTAAAGGGGGCGATGAGTATGTGATCTCAGGCTCTAAAATGTTTATTTCGGGTGCTGGTGAAACTGATTTACTTGTAGTTATGGCTCGCACAGGTGGTGAAGGCGCAGCCGGTATTTCGGCATTTGTTGTGCCTGCAGATGCTGCAGGTATTGAATACGGTAAAGCTGAAGAAAAAATGGGCTGGAATGCACAGCCAACACGTTTAATTAGCTTTGAAGGTGTCAGAATTCCTGCGGCTAACTTACTAGGCCAAGAAGGCGAAGGCTTTAAGTTTGCAATGCAAGGCTTAGATGGTGGCCGAATTAATATTGCTACCTGTTCATTAGGTACAGCACAAGCAGCTCTTAATACTGCGCGCGAATACTTAAAAGAACGTGAGCAATTTGGCAAGCCTTTAGCTGCTTTCCAAGCACTGCAATTTAAGATTGCTGATATGAACACCGAGCTTGTTGCCGCTCGTCAAATGGTGCGCTTAGCCGCATTTAAACTAGATACCGGTGACAGCGAAAAAACCACTTACTGCGCGATGGCAAAACGTTTTGCTACAGATGTTGGTTTTAAAGTCTGTGACGACGCACTACAAATTCACGGCGGTTACGGTTACATCAAAGAATACCCATTAGAGCGTCATTTTAGAGACGTCCGTGTGCATCAAATTCTTGAAGGCACAAACGAAATCATGCGTGTGATTATCGCACGCCGTATCTTAGCTGAGTCAGCTGGCGACATTCTATAAGGAGCAACCAATGTCTAATCCATCGATTGATTTAAATATTGAAGGTAACGTAGCGGTTTTAACTATGAATAACCCGCCAGCGAATACCTGGACACAAGATACATTAACCGCGCTTAAAGACACTGTAACTGAGCTAAATGCTAACAAAAATGTCTATGCATTAGTGATTACAGGCCAAGGTGAAAAGTTCTTTAGCGCAGGTGCTGACTTAAACGTGTTTGCCAGCGGTGACAAAGGCGTTGCTGCCACTATGTCAAAAGTGTTTGGTGATGCATTTGAAGCATTAACCAATTTCCGTGGTGTATCAATCGCGGCAATTAATGGTTATGCCATGGGCGGTGGTCTTGAAGTGGCTCTTGCGTGTGATATTCGTATTGCTGAAGAGCAAGCTCAAATGGCACTTCCTGAAGCGAAAGTTGGCTTACTGCCTTGTGCTGGCGGTACGCAAAACCTTGCATGGCTTGTCGGTGAAGGTTGGGCAAAACGCATGATCTTATGTGGCGAGCGCCTAAAAGCAGATAAAGCACGTGAAATTGGCCTTGTTGAAGAAGTGTTTGGTGCTGGCGAAAGTTTAGCTGCGGCAATGAAACTTGCTAATCAAGTAGCTGAGCAAAGCCCAGTTGCTGTGACTGCATGTAAAGAACTTATTCAAAAAGGTCGCACACAACCTATGGCCCATGCATTGCCATTAGAGCGTGAGTTATTTGTACAATTGTTTGATACGCAAGACCAAAAAGAAGGCGTGAATGCGTTCTTAGAAAAGCGTAAAGCAAATTGGGTAAATGGCTAATGACTAACGTAACACTACTAAATCATCAAGATGCGCCTGTGGTGTTTGAAACTGCAGAGGCCGAGAGCGGCCTCATTGCAATTGCGACACTCAATGCGCCTAAGTCGTTAAATGCCTTAAATTACGACATGATCCAATTGCTTGAGCCTCAGCTTAGAAAATGGGCTGACGATGATGCAGTTGCCATGGTCATTCTAAAAGGGGCTGGCGAAAAAGCATTTTGTGCCGGTGGCGATGTAGTAAGCCTGCATAAAGCAATGAGTACAGCAGAGCCTGCTAACTACATTGAAGACTTTTTCACCCTTGAGTATAAATTAGACTACCTAATTCACTGCTATGAAAAGCCAATATTACTTTGGGGTAATGGCATTGTTATGGGTGGCGGTCTTGGCTTAATGGCTGGGGCAAGTCACCGAGTGGTAACAGAAACATCACGTATCGCAATGCCTGAGCTAACTATTGGTTTATACCCTGATGTGGGCGGCAGTTACTTCTTACATAAAATGCCTGAGCAAGTGGGTCTATTCTTAGGGTTAACTGCTGCGTCTATCAATGCTGAAGATGCCTTGTTTGTTAATTTTGCTGATCACTATGCAACAGCAGATAAATACGACGCTATTTTAACAGCTATCACCGCTGAAAAGTGGGGCAAAACAGCCTCATTAAACCACGAAAAGCTAACTAACATTTTAATCTCTATTGATAATATTTCAGGCCGTGTTCCTAAAGGCAATGTAAAAGATAACTTAGCGGTTATACAAAAGCTGGCTGAGTTTGATTCATTGCAGGGCAAAATTGACTACATTCAAGCTTTAGAAACCGAAGATAAATGGCTTACCCGTGCGCAAAAGTCATTAGCGCATGGTTGTCCGCTTAGTTGTGCGCTTGTTGAACGTCAATTAGCTAATTCAAAAGAGATGACGTTAGCAGATTGCTTCAAAATGGAGCTGGGTATGTCGGTTCGCTGTGGCGAAGTAGGCGAGTTCCAAGAAGGCGTTCGTGCGCTACTAATCGACAAAGACGGTGCACCTAACTGGCAGTTTAAATCGATTAGCGATATCGACGAAACAGTTGTAGATAGCTTCTTTACAGCACGCTGGGATGAGCAATCTCACCCACTTAACTCATTAACGTCATCTTAAGTCCAAGGGGTAAGCAAATGGCTAAATTAACAATAGGATTTATTGGTTTAGGCAACATGGGTGGCCCAATGGCGGCAAACCTTGTCAATGCAGGTCATACAGTTCGTGTATTTGACTTAAATAAAGCGGCGGTCAGTGAGCTTGCCGATAAAGGTGCAATTGCTGCTACCGATGCAGCTGAGTGTGCTATTGGCGCTGATATTTTTATCAGTATGCTACCAGCAAGCAAACACGTTAAATCGCTTTACTTAGGCGAAACAGGTCTTATCAACTTACTTGATAGCAAAACTTTAGTGATTGACTGCTCAACCATTGATGCAGAATCAGCGCGTCAAGTGGGTAGTGAACTTGCTCAAAAAGGCATTGATTTTGTTGATGCACCGGTATCAGGTGGTGTTGCAGGTGCAACAGCGGGTACTTTAACTTTTATCGTCGGTGGTGAGCAAAGCCACTTTGAAAAAGCCAAACTGGCTTTAGTGGATATGGGTAAAAACATCTTTCATGCTGGTGATATTGGTGCGACCAAGTAGCAAAAATCTGTAACAACATGCTGCTGAGCATTTTAATGGCTGGTACTAGCGAAGCACTACAAATGGGAATTAACAACGGGCTCGACCCAAAAGTGTTAAGTGACATCATGACTGCAAGCTCTGGCCGTAACTGGACACTTGAGCTTTATAACCCATGCCCTGGTGTAATGGAAACAGCACCAGCAAGTAATGATTATAAACCGGGCTTTATGGTTGATTTAATGGCGAAAGACTTAGGTCTTGCTATGGAAGCGGCTCAGCAAAGTAATTCATCTACCCCAATGGGGTCAATGGCGAAGAATCTATACACTATGCTTCAGCATCAAGGTGCGGGTAGTGATGATTTTAGTGCTATTTTTAAATTATTCTCGAAGTAGGAGATTGTTGTGGAAATTAAAAACAACAACATCGTAATTACCGGTGGTGCGCAAGGTTTAGGCTTTGCTATGGCCGAGAAATTTGCATCCCTTGGCGCGAACATCGCCCTTATCGATATGCAACAAGATGTACTAGATACTGCAGTATCAACGCTTGCCAAGCATGGCACAAAAGTCATGGCGTATGCTGCTAATGTTACAGATGAAGACGCTGTAGTAGCAACGTTTAACACGATTAACAAAGACTTTGGCCATATCGGCGTGTTAATTAATAACGCAGGTATCTTACGCGATGGTATGTTTATCAAAGCAAAAGAAGGCAAAGTGGTAGATAAAATGTCGCTGGGTCAATTTCAATCTGTGATTGATGTGAACCTAACTGGTGTATTCTTAGCAGGACGTGAAGCTGCGAGTCACATGATTGAGTCTGGCAAAGGCGGCGTTATCGTTAATATGTCGAGTGTTGCTCGTGCAGGTAATATTGGCCAAACAAACTATGCTGCGTCTAAAGCCGGTGTGGTTGCGATGACAACGGGTTGGGCGAAAGAATTAGGTCGCTTTGGTATCCGTGTTGGTGCAATCGCACCAGGTGTTATTCGCACAGCAATGACAGATGCAATGAAACCAGAAGCAAAACAACGCATGATGACGGTAACGCCAGTGGGTCGTTTTGGTGAAGCAGATGAAATTGCTCAAACAGCACAATACATTGTAGAGAATGACTTCTTTACAGGTCGTGTTATTGAAATTGATGGCGGTATCCGCCTTTAGTTTGAAATGGTAACCCTTTACCCATTGAAAGTACCAAAACGGTAAGCCTAGCTTGCCGTTTTTTTATTTTTAAAGTATTTTAAATTCATAATGATAAGGAGGTTTTTTATGAACACTGATGGCATTACAGTATCAATGAGCAAGGGAATTAAAGCCAACTTCAAACTGGGTGAACATTTAATTGAATACTGGGGTTCTGCTTACTCAGGTAAAGAAGTTCTGAAAGTAGACGGTGAATTAATAGCAGAATCACGTAACTTTAAAACAAAATCTGTTCATAAATTTAATATTGATGGTAAAACCTGCCAATTAACAGTTTCAGTGACTTTATTCAGGAAGTTTTCTTCTACCATCACATTAGAGTGTGAGGGGGAGCTAGTTCACAGTTATCAACTCACATATGGTAAAACCCGACAAATTGCTTGGTATTTAAAAGCAATCCCATTTTTATTTGCAGGGATTTTAGGCTGGTGTTTTGCCGCTGATATTCTTACCTTATTAGAGTTAGTCATTTTTGGCTGCTTAACCTTTGCAATATCAGAGCTGCTTATGAAAGATCAAGGCTGGATCATCGAAGAGCAAAAGCCTTGTAATTAACTGCCTAGCATTCAATAATTAAGCGGTTAAAAGCCGCTTAACTTTGAGAGATGTAGTGAATCCCAAACAAATCCGCAATTTTTATATCAATGAAGAACAGTCTGTTTATTTGCTGTCTCACCATGATGCTAAAAAGCACCGTCAATGGCTTAATATTTGTATTAAACAGCTTACTTTGCTTGGTTACAGTGACGTTGAATTAATTGGTTCTGGTGCGTTTGGATTTGTTTTTGCCGGTGTCGATGATGAAGACTTACCTTGGGTATTTAAGTTTTCTCGGATAACCCTAGCGCAAAGTGTACGTGACCGTCTAGAAGACGAAGCGTACATGCTCTCGCAAGTTAATAATCCGCTTGTGCCAAAATTTTATGCCTTTGAGCGCATTAAAAAGCAAGGCATTTTAATGATGGAGCGGGCTCTAGGTGAAGACTTAGAAAAAATTTCCATCAAGCAGGGGCGTTTTAGTGCAGCAAAAGTCATGGCGCTTGCTCTTAGGCTACGTAATGTGCTGGTAGATTTACGCGAGCATAAAAATGGCTTAAGCCCACAGCCAATTGTGCATGGCGATATTAAACCCTCTAACATTGTTTATGACGAACAAACCAATAAGTTGTCGTTGGTAGATTGGGGCAGCTCTGTTTATGCACAAATAGACGCTGAAGGTAATCCGGTTGCCAGCAATTTTATGGATCTTATGTCTGCTGATATCAGCACCACTAATGCACGTATGGGTGATGTGTATTTTATTGGTGATGAGCAAATGTCAGGCGGGCAGTCATCGCCACGTTTTGATGAACAAGGTGTTGCCTCAACTCTTTATGCACTGACATATGCACAATCTTGCCGGTTCGGAGCTGCGGTGATTCCGGCTACAAGCCTGAATTTACCTATGGAGCTTGCCCGGGTTATTGACGGTATGCTTTCAAAAAATAAGGCCACTCGCGATGGCGCTGGTGATTATTTTATGCGAAACATGCCGACAATGGCTAAAGCTTACCTCCCTGAGCTGCCCCGTAAGGTCATTCGCCCTTATATTCCTTATTGGTTTAGTGAGTTTGATGAGCACCCAGACACGGTTGTTTATAGCTCACGTAAGCAATTTTTAAGACAAGCCGATCATAATCAGCAATTACTTGATGTAAACGATGCCCAGCTCGACAGATACTACAAAGAGTTTTTATTTGATACCGGCGACACCGAAAAAGCATTTTTGGCCTCAATAAGCCGATTAGCAAAATACCCAGTAGTAGGGGGCCTAAGTTTTCATTGGAAAGAAAACTCACTGTTTGTTGAATCTTCCCTTATTTTGCATGATGAAACGCTCGGCACAGCGTTTACCGATGCGATTAACAACACGGTAATGTTAGCACAAGGGATTGAACAAAAAGGTCTCTTTAAATGTTGTTTGTTTGATGCGCGTAAGACCATTCAGCTAGAGCGTGATGGCACCGGTGCTTTTAAGTTTGAACATTTACCTGAGCTTGATTACGAAGTAATGGATGTGCAAGCCTCAGACGTAACCAGACCGCACTCTTACTTTGAAGATGGTAAAGACCCTGATGAGCAATTACAGCTCCCGAAAAAGGTCATAAAGTGCGTATTTGAGCTAAACCAAATACACCACACGGGCTGTATCATTTTCGAAGCCTTACCTGATAGGATGAAAATACATCATTACTATCGTCTGCTGGATGCCAGTAAAGAACCTGAATTTAAACGTTTATTAAGTAAGCTTATGCAATATGCAGTCAATATTACCGATGTTGGTGTGGCAGGCTTTATGAAGCTACCTTACAAAAATACCCGTGAATTTGATTTGTGCACTAAACAGCCCGATGAGTTTTATCCAAGAGATCCAAAAAGAGCTGAATGCTAAAAGCTGACTAAATTAAAGCAGTAAGGAGAATAACAAACATGGACTACACCCCAAATTATAAAAATTATTCATTGGATGAGCTATTAGATGCTCAAAAGTATATTGATAAAGAAAGCTTCCCACAAAGAGCACAAGAGTTAGAATTAGAGATTGCAAATAAATTAAAAGACCCAGAAATAAAAGCAGAGTTTGAAGAGCTAGAAACGAATAAAAGGTATGCTACTTTTTGGCCTCGTTTTTGGGCCGCGATTATTGATGGTTTAATATTTACAGCATTACTTTATATTGAATGCTTACTCTTTGGCGTTGAATACTCTAACCAAAACATGGTTTTACAAGCCGTTAATGGCGTTCAGTATATTGGCTACGTTGTTTTTATGCATGGGTTTTATGGCCAAACTCTTGGTAAGATGGTGATGGATGTTAAAGTCCTCGATCATGACACTGAAACAGATATTAATCTTAAACAATCGGTTCGCCGAGAATCTGTAAATATTGCTATTAACTCATCTTGGATACTACTACTTTTATCTATTTCAATATCGTTACAACAACTAGGTAGCATACATGAGTTTTTAACTTATTTAATTATGGGTTTGAGTTCTTTAGCTACAGTATGGGCATTGTCAGAATTTATAACCATGCTGTTTAATGAAAAGCGTCGTGCAATACATGACTTCATTGGTAAAACGGTTGTTGTTAGGTTGTAATAAGGAGCGCGACTATGTCAATCCCAATAAAAATACCTGAATTACCAAATGATATTGGCGATGTTAAGGTAGCAAATGTTCATGTAGATGTTGGCGATATTGTTTTAGTTAATTCCCCCCTCTTTGATATAGAAACAGATAAAACAATATTAGAAATTCAAGCGTCTGAAGCAGGTGAAATTAGTGAATTTAAGGTTAAAGCTGGGGATTATGTTACTGCTAACCAAGTAGTTGGGATGATGTTACCTGATGAAAACGTTGAAATTAGATTTGTTCACTCTACACCGAAGGAAAATGCTACATCTAAAGTAAACACCTCAGATAAAAAGAGTAAGAACCATCAAGTTCAACATTATTGGCTGCTAGTTCTTTTTTTTGTGGCTATTGTAGGTATTATTTATACAAGTTTGTAACTGAGAAGATGATGTTATTTGGCTTTTAACAGGTGTATTTAAAGCTAAACAATGACCAAATGATAATTAATGGAATCTTCATTTTAAAGAGAACTCTGAGTTAATAAGTAAAACCTTAAAATGAAAAATTCAATAACCTGCTAAATAGCAGGTTATTAAAGGGGCAGCCTTACTTATGCTCTTCAATGATCTCAGTGATCCCTTCAGCAGAAAGTATTTCTATCCAATAACCATCTGGGTCTTTAATAAAGGCTAAGCCTTTCATTGAGCCATCGTCTGGTTTTTTGACAAACTCAACATCATATTTTGCAAAACGCTCGCATGCTGCGTACACATCTGGCACGCTAATACCGATATGACCAAAGCCTTTTGGTTCATCATTTCCACTATGGTATCCAGCAAAACTGTCGTCGTTTTCAGTGCCCCAATTATGTGTAAGCTCGACAAGAGCAGGGCGGCGAAATACCCACTGTGCTTTTTCTTTATCGCTGCCTGTTGGCATGTCTTGCTCATAACCTAAAAAGTACAGCGTAAACTCCATTTTAGGGAAGTCATATTTACCAAGTAACTTCATACCTAAAACATTTTGATAGAAATCTAAAGAAGGCTTTGGATCTTTAATGCGCAACATTGTCTGTTGCATTACATAACCTTGCGTTGCATTTGCGATTTGTTCAGGTGATTCGTTGTAGTTAGACATACACATCCTTTTTTAATGACATTAATGATGATTAATTCAGTCTAACATAACCACGTTACCCTTAAATTAATAAAAATAATATTGACGTCTTTAAATAGCCCTTAAATCTTAACTTGCTAACTCAAATAAAAAACCGCCCTAACAGGCGGCTCATTTCAACTTACAGCTAAAAGCTTATAGCTCAAAACTTAAAGCTTAATTACCCCAAGGATTACTCGCACTTGAACGTTGTTTACGAGCTCGAGCAAGTTGTTTAGCTTCTTTTTTAGCGTGGATGCGTTTGGCGTCGGTAAAACTTAACTCACACGGTTCACCTGGTTTTTGATCAGCAGGGATCACGCGATCGCGTGGCGGTAATTCGTAGTTGACATTGTCTGGGCGTGGTAAGTTTTTAAGACGATACAAATAAAAGTTCTCGACTTTTTCTTGAGCCCATTGGGTTTTACGTAAAAACTTAACCGCAGATTTAACATCTGGATTATTCTTAAAGCAGTTCAACCGCATATAGGCGTGGAGTAATTCCCAGCCATATTGTTCGACAAGCTCTGTTACGACTTGCTCAATACCAACACCTTGTAGCGGGTTATTGCTGAAAATTTCTTTATTACTCATATCATGCTCTTGTTTATTGTTTACGTAATTAGTTAATTATAATTTGAAAGATCTAATTTAGATACCGCTTATCAATTTGATATACGAACCATTTTAAAAGTTTACATGTTTACCTTATATGGGTAATCTATGCGCTTGAATTGGCATGAGGCTAATTTATTAAATTGATTAAGGAATCTATAAATGGGACTTTTTGATAAGATCAAAACACAAGCTAATACAATTGGAACAAATATTAGTGAATCAACCTCTAAACTAACCAGTGATATCTCTACTGCGTCGAAAGAAAAATCAAAGCTTTCAGCGATTAATTCTGAAATTACTTCAATTAACGGGCAACTAAATATTGCTTACCAAGACATTGGTAAAAAGTATGTATCTAATTTAGTCGATAATAAGGGTGAAAATGTTGAAGCTGTTCTAAAAGATACACTCGACAGAATAGAGCCTCTTTTAGAGAAAAAAATAGAGCTTGAGAAAGAAGCAGTAGAAATTGAGAAAAAATTAAAAGAATCAGATAATTCTACAAGAAAAAGCAATTTTTCAACGTGAGTTTGATGAAGAAAAAGAAAAGCTAGAGAAAGCTGTGAAACTGGATGTATTAACAGAAAAAGAGATGCAGGATAAATTAGCTAGAGCTCAGCTTAAATTGGATAATTTTGATAATATTCGTAAAGTTAAAAAACAGTACGATATGCAATTAATTTCAAAGGAAGAACTAAACGAAAAGCTTGCGGCGTTTGGTGTTTAAATTCTTTTTTTTAAAAAGGCTCTAAGGTGTTTAGAGCCTTTAAATCTATTACTTACAATTAACTACTACACGGCCACGTATTTCACCTTTTAATAGGGCTTCTGCATTTGCAACGGCGTCAGAAAGCGGGACTTCTTGTGAAATAGTATCTAGGTACTGCGCCTCAACTAACTCACTTAAACGTTGCCATGCTTCAATTCGGTCAGCTTTAGGGCGCATTACACTATCAATACCCATTAGGCTAATGCCACGAAGGATAAACGGCGCTACCGTTGCCGGAAAGTCCATACCTTGTGCTAAACCACAGGCTGTTACAACACCACCGTATTTAATCGATGCACACACATTTGCAAGGGTGTGGCTACCCACAGAATCAATTGCACCAGCGAATTGCTCTTTTGCCAGTGGTTTACCAGGTGCAGAGAATTCATCGCGAGATAAAACACGTTTTGCGCCTAATTTTTCAAGATGATCTGCTTCGTTCATGCGTTTGTTGTGGCAACAACATCAAAGCCAAGCTTATTAAGTAAATAGATAGCAAAACTGCCCACGCCGCCATTGGCTCCAGTGACCAGAATTTCACCGCTTTGAGGCGTGATCCCTTGTTTTTCTAAAGCGATAATACTAAGCATTGCGGTATACCCCGCAGTACCAATTTGCATTGCTTGTTTTGGTGTTAAATTAGCGGGAAGGGGGATAAGCCAATCTGCACTCATAGATGCTTTTGCACTTAAACCACCGAGGTATTTCTCACCAACACTAAAGCCATTTAACAAGACTTTATCACCTACTTTAAATTCATCACTTTTAGACTCAGTCACTGTGCCTGCAAGGTCAATACCTGGGATCATTGGAAATGTTCTTACCACAGGGCCTTTACCCGTAATCGCTAAAGCATCTTTGTAATTCAAAGTGCTGTAGTCAACATCAATATTTACATCGTGCTGGTGGATGCTCTCTACAGGAAAGTCTGTGTATTCGGCACGATAGCCTTGATCATCTTTGTTGATAACTACCGATTTTACTGATGTTGTCATGTTGACTCCTTTTAGACCGATCGTCTTTTAATGGTTAAAATAAAACCGTATTAAAACGGCTTTATAAAATTAAGCGTAAAAATTGTGCTGTATAAAGGGTAAGCGGTTCACTTGATTTATCAAGTTTAGAGCGCATCACTGCGCCTTCCCAGCCAATCCAGAAGAACTCAGCAAGCATTTTACAATCTGATGATTGAGGTATTTGTTTTTGCTGCTTTGCGTCTATCAAGCAGTGTTCAATTAGAGCTTGCCAGCTGGTGTAAGCCTGCTTAATACGTGCAATCATTGCTTCATTAAGGTAGCTGAGCTCTTGGTTTAAATTACCAATTAAGCAGCCGCGATTAAACTCAAACTTTGCCATGCCTTGTTTAGCGTCATTAGCAAACAGTACAATCCTTTCAAGAGGGGTTGTTGCATCGTTTGCTAGGTGGCGTTTTAACTTTGCCTGAAAATAGCTGTCGTAAGCATCTATGAGTGCCAAGCCGAAATCATTTTTACTTTTAAAGTAATGATAAAAAGATCCCTTAGGTACTTGTGCTGATTTTAAGATTAAATCAATGCCGGTTGCGCTAAAGCCTTTTTCAGTTAATACGGCTAACCCTGTATTAATTAGTAGGGCACGCGTATCTGCATTTGAACGCGCTATTTTTGGTGGCCTGCCACGACGGCTCGGCACAGAGTTATTTGTTTCCATGAGCACCATATTAGACCGATCGGTTTTTAATATGCAAGTAATAAATAGACTAAATTGTAATCATCACAAATTTGTCATGATTACAATTTAATTGGGAACTTTGTAGAAATAGGCTAGGTCACAAATATTGAAGCTAAAAGAGCTGTATCGTTTTTAGCTGAATTTAAGTGTATTAATAGATGGTTTTAGTTAAAGAGGTACGACCACCTAGTCATTTAAAATGTTAATTCATTTGAGCATCAGCACGTTAGTTATTGTCAATTTATTTAATTGCTTTTTGCTATTTGAATTTAACAGTTTTATTAACTATTCATTAAATGTAGATGTCAATTTCGCTACATATCTATAAATATAAAAGGTGAGGATATTACCTATGAAGAGACAGAAAAGAGATCGTTTAGAAAGAGCTCATTCTCAAGGTTATAAAGCAGGCTTGGCAAACCGTTCCAAAGAACAATGCCCTTATCAACAAATAGACCCTAAATCAGAATGGTTAGGCGGCTGGCGAGAAGCCATTGAAAACCGAAATATGTTTAAAACTTAAAATAGGCACCTTATTTACGCAAAAAAGCCCCACTTTGGGGCTTTTTTGTATCTACACATTCATATTAGAATGCAGATGTATCTTGGAAAAGACCTACTTTAAAATCTTTTGTTTCATAGATTACGCGGCCATCTACTTCTACAGTACCATCAGCCATCCCCATGAATAATTTACGTTTAATTACACGCTTCATGTCTAAACGATAAGTTACTTTTTTAGCTGTCGGTAAGATTTGACCTGTGAATTTAACTTCACCTACACCAAGTGCACGACCAAGACCTGGACCACCAGACCAACCTAGGAAGAAACCAACTAATTGCCACATAGCGTCAAGACCAAGACAACCAGGCATTACTGGGTCACCTTTAAAGTGACAGTCGAAGAACCAAAGATCAGGGTTGATATCTAGTTCTGCAACGATTTGGCCTTTACCGTGCTCACCACCATCAGCAGTGATAGAGATAATGCGGTCCATCATTAACATGTTGTCACTTGGTAAACGACAGTTGCCTTCACCGAACATTTCACCTTGACCGCAAAGGACCAATTCTTCTTTTGTATAGCTGTTTTTAGGTTCCATAACTCTCATTCATCGCTTAGAAATTGCCCCGTACTTTAGCGTACACTTGTACGCTAAACAACTCGGAGCAGTTAATTATTTACTATTTTTCGCTTGTTTTATGACCATTTAATTAAACTGTAGCTGATAAAGGGAGATAAAACCGCGCATTGTGAAGTAAAAATCATTATAATTGCTGTGATTCTTTAACCAGTCTAAAGGAAATTTATGATCCTTTTTGTAAACTCACTGACAGTGATTGATTTTTCTTACTTGTGTAATAAACGCGGCGCAGTTGGCGAGAGCTGGATTGTGGATTTAACTCTGCACGGTCAATTAAATGATGAGTCGATGGTGCTTGATTTTGGCTTAGTTAAAAAGCAAATCAAGGGCATTATTGATAACTGTATCGACCATAAACTTGCTGTGCCTGCCACACTAAACGGTTCACTAACACAGCATGCTGAGCACAGCGTGCTAGATTGTCATTTCGGTGATAATTATCACTTAGCTATGAGTGCTCCTAACCAAGCATATTGTTTAATCGATGCTGATGTTATTGATGAAAAGTCGGTAACCGAGTTTTTAATTAAAACAATTATGCCTGAGCTACCTAGCAACATTGAAAAGATTGAAATTACTTTATACCCAGAGCATAGCCAAAGTTTTTACTATCATTACAGCCATGGTCTTAAAAAGCACGATGGTAATTGTCAGCGGATTATTCATGGCCATCGCTCACAAATTGGTATTAGCCTTGATGGTATGGCTATGCCTCGCTTACAAAAAGAGTGGGCAGATAAATGGGAAGACATTTATCTAGCAACAGCTGAAGATGAAATCAATAAATCAGACCTCAAGCATGTAACTGCACAAGAAAACGATGTGTGCTTTGCATATACATCACAGCAAGGTTATTTTGAAATGGCGATAGACAAATCACGCTGCGACATTTTACCTTGCGATACTACGGTTGAGTGCATTGCAGACTATTTAAGTTCACAAGTTAAAAACCAATACCCTGATTCAGAAGTTAAAATTACAGCTTACGAAGGGGTTGGTAAGGGGTCAATCAGTTATGCGTAAAGGATTATTAATAGCTGCATTTGCAGGATTGTTTTCTTTTACTGCAAGTGCTGTTGAATTAAAAGGACATTTAACTCAAGGCGGTTTAGTAACAGGCCAAATTGAAGGCGCTAAAAGTGTTAGCTTCAATGGTGAGTCTCTTAAGCTTTCAACAAATGGTGAGTTTGTGTTCGGCTTTGGTCGTGATGCTAAGACAAATCATAGCCTTTCTTGGGTTGATAGTGCGGGTGTAAGCCACGAACAAGCAATTGTGATCACTAAGCGTGATTACAAAATTGACAAAATCACCGGTGTTGCAAAAAAATATGTCTCGCCACCTAAAGAAGTGTCTGAGCGTATTAGCCGTGAAGCTGTTGCCGTACGCAAAGCGAGGCAGGTCAATTCTGACCTACGGTACTTTTTAGATCCTGTTTATAAGCCTGCAACGGGCCGTATTTCAGGTGTTTATGGTAGCCAGCGTTACTTTAATGGTGAGCCTCGCCGCCCGCACTTTGGTTTAGACATTGCCAATAAAACGGGTAGTCCAGTGTATGCACCAGTAAGCGGCACAGTTGTTTTTGCTGATGCTGACTTATATTACTCTGGTGGAACCTTGATCCTTGACCACGGCCATGGTGTTACCTCTACTTATATTCATTTAAGCAAATTAGATGTAAAAGTAGGGGATGAAATTAAGCGTGGCGATAAAATTGCCGAGATCGGTGCAACCGGTCGCGTAACTGGCCCTCATTTAGACTGGCGTTTTAATTGGAAAAATGAACGCCTTGACCCTGCGCTAATGATGCAAGACACATTAGCTAATAAAAAGTAGAGACTATGACACAACCAATCGATCGTGACGCTATTATTGCAAAGCGTATTACTGACTCAACAACGTCGGTAACAAAAACTGTTTTTCCTGGCCGCACCAATCACCACAATACTTTATTTGGCGGTGATGCGTTGGCTTGGATGGATGAGGTCGCGTTTATCGCTGCTACACGTTTTTGTCGTAAGCCACTTGTAACTATTTCGTCAGACCGTGTAGATTTTAAAGAAGCCATTCCAGCTGGTACATTTGCAGAGCTAATTTCTAAAGTGGTGCATGTCGGAAACACCAGCCTTAAAGTAGACGTTGAAATCTTTTTAGAAACAATGCACAAAGACGATAAGCATTTAGCTATTTCTGGTAGTTTCACGTTTGTAGCTGTTGATGATAATCACAAACGCCAACACCGGTTGTTTGCGATAAAATGATCAACGGTTTCGAATAAAGCACGGCTATACCAATTCGCAATAAAACTTAATTAAGCGAATTGGTATTAAACTTAAAAAATAAATACCTGCGGGTATTTATTTTTACACACAAAAGAACACATCATACTAAATTTTATGTAAATATTATCTCAGCAAAAATTAAGAAATAGGACTATAAGTAATCAGAGGAGGGTGGCTATGCGTTTACTAATTCTGGTTCTTTATGGCGTTCTTTTATTTTTAGCTTTTAATCAATTAGATTCTTATATGCTAGATTTAATCGCAGCGCTAAGAGGTCAGTTAATTTTAGTTAGCTTTTTACCTGTAGGGTTATGCTATTTTAACAGTAAAAAGATGGCATCAAGCTTACTAGTTTTAAGTACAATTTTGACTTTAGTGCACTTTAAACCTTACTCATCTAATCAGAGGGAGGTCGGTGATATTAAGGTTACACAAATAAACCTACAATATAGTAACCCTAACTTACAACAGATTATCTATAACCAAATGATAGAAGAGAAAAATGATATCCTGGTGTTATTAGAATTTAATGATACACAGCGTCATGTTCTTGATAATCTCAACACAGAATATCATTTGTTTGGTTATGCTGAAGTTGAAGGCGCGCCTTTTGGTATAATCGTTATCTCAAAACTTCCGATTATCCAAAAACAAATTAAACGTTTTGATAATCCAAAACTAGGCTATGTAAAACTTAGTTTTTTGCATAATAACATTATGTTAAATAGCCTTGTTTTTCATCCTCCATCACCAAGAGATAGAACTCTATGGACGCAACGCAACTCTGTTTTAAGTAAAGTGCAAAACGAAATTAAAACTTTAGGAGGGAATTGGTTAATTGCAGGGGATTTTAACACGGTTCCATGGTCGCGCTATTTTATTGAAGCTGATAATAATTGCTTTGATCGTAGTGGATTTTATGTAACTTGGCCTTCTAAAATTCAATTTAATGGCTTACCAGTTTTAGGTCTTCCTATTGACCATTGTATTGCAAGTGAGAAAATTAGGCTAACTAATATTAATACTAGTTTCGTTAAAGGTAGCGACCACAGGTCGCTTACCTATGAAGTTAAACTATCTAAACAGTGAAGTTGTCTTAATTTACTATTTTCTATCAATATCTCTACTAACATACTTAATTCAAAATTATCCCAAGGCTTTGCCGTAATCATTGTTGCGACTTTATCTTTGACTGCATGCTTAGATGCTTCCATCTCTGCATAGCCAGTTAATAACATACGCGAACTGTAGGGTTTTACTGCCTTAATTTTCTCAAGTACAGCTAAACCACTCAAAGAAGGCATTAATAGATCACAAATTACCAGGTCAAGCGCATTTTGTTTCGCATATTCAATAGCTGCATAGGGATCACTGTAACAAACTACAGAATAGTTACTAATTAGCAGCCGTTTTAATGAGCGCAAAATTGCCTCATCATCATCAATTATTAATACAGTTTCTTTCATTAGCTTGCACCCAATAAGTGTTTTAGATCATAAAGAACATGTTTAAAATTTCGCTTATGAGGAAATAGCCAAAATGCCTTATTTGAATAGGATAGTGCTTTCGAGTAATTACCTAATTCTCTATAAAACTCACCATAACACTCACTTAAACGTGCTTTTATTTTCTTTAATTCTCCTTTTGTAACCCCGTATTGATTCCTGCGTATAATTTCAACCATTGCGGCTAATCGATTTTCTCTATTAGCAGTTATTGAGTTTGCTCGCATCAAGTAGTGCATTGCGCACAAAGAGCTGTAAGCTACATCACCTTGCTTAGCTATTTTTAACCAACAATCCAGATCTGTTGCGCTTGTTAATTTGTGATCAAATCCGCCTACGTCAATCAAAGCGGCACGTTTAACCATTACAGATGAAGTGCCAACAATGTTAGTTGTTATCATTTGACTTATTGGGTTTTTCAGCAAATGAAATTCTGTGTTCGTTCTATTGCTGTCGAATTCAGGTCCAGTAGTCAAAACAGCTGATTATGTCTTCATTTTTTTCATTAAAGTGCATGTAGTCTGTAAAACTTAGTACGCACTCTGGATGCTCGGTATGAAAGGCTAACTGTTTAGCTAGTTTATCTTTTGACCAGTAATCGTCTGCATCTAAAAATGCAACATACTCTGAATTTGCTTGTGTGATGGCCAAGTTTCTTGCTGCCACGACACCTTTCCTATTTTGCGTAAATAAACGTACTTCTTTATTTGTTTTAGCGAGTTGTTGTAAGTAGTCTATGCTTCCGTCAGTAGACCCATCATCAACAATAATAATTTCAAAATTAACATCATTTTGTTGGTAAATACTGTTTATGCATGTCTCTAAATACTTGAGACAATTGTAATTAGGGATGATTACACTAACTTGAGTAGACATAAGATTACTCCAAAAACTTAAACATATTATTCTTGTAGTACGCAATTTAGAAGCCACTTTTATTAGCTCGATATTGGCTATAATTCTATGATTTTTCTTTTTGTGCGTTGCATTTTGCAATTATTTATAGATTTGACGTCTCAAATTGAGAAAAGTACCCCATAAAAAGCAGGTATGGTTATTGCCCTTGTTTCTACATATATTTTAGTAGGAGCATTTTATGAAACACATCGCTATCTTAGTTCCGAGTTTCCCAGTTGCATCAGAAACATTTGTTGTCACAGAAATTAATGCACTTCTAGATGCTGGACATAAAGTGACGGTATTCACTTTTGAAAAAACCTCTGTGTTGATTAATTTATCAAGTGCAATAGAAGTCAAAGAGATTGAAAAGCCTGACTTTAAAAAAATACTTCCCGCAATGTTTAATGTTGTGAAACTCAGTAAAGCAATAAATACTGCAATCCAGTTTCGCTCGATATCTACACAATCTCTTATTGGCTATGGCTACAAAATTGCTCAGTACCTTAAAGTTGCAAAAATAGATCATTTGCACTGCCATTTTATGCATGGCCCTTTAGCATATGGCATTGTTGCTGCGAAAATGGCAAATATCACTGTCTCTTCGATAGGGCATGGCCATGATGTTTATGTAAATAGTGCCGATTTAAACTCGAAATTAGCTTTATGTGATTTCTCTGTCGCTGTGTGTGAAGAAATGGCTATGCAGTTTAAAAAATGCGAAAAAAGTAACGTGAAATTACTTCACTGCGGTATCGATACTACAAAATTTAACCAAACACCTTCATCATTAAGTGAATCTGTAAGGTTAATTTTTATAGGTAGGCTAGTCGAAAAGAAAGGGCTTCAATTCTTATTACCAGCTCTTAAACATATGCCTAAAGAATTTGGTATTACTTTAGATATCGTTGGCGACGGTCCAATGATCAACGACCTAATGTATATGGCTGAAGAGCTTGGCGTAAGAAAGTCAGTCAGGTTTCTAGGTGAAAAACCTCATGCTTGGGTAAGTGAAAACCTAGTGAATTATTCAGCTTTGATTGCCCCATTTTGTGTCGCTAAAAATGGTGACCGAGATACAGGGCCACTGGTTTTAAAAGAGGCAATGGCATGTGGTTTACCCGTTTTAACAACCACTTTAATGGGTGCGAATGAAATTGTTACGCCTAATGTTGGCATGAAATGTATGCCTAGCAGTATCTCTGGTATTAGCAAGATGCTTTATAAATTTCATCAGTTGTCACCTCATAAACGCTATTTACTCGGCCAAAATGCAAAACAACATGTTAATCAGCACTACAATGCATTTAACCAGGCTAAACAACTATCAAAGTGGGTTGAAGCTTTGTAAGGAACAGTTATGAGTAATCTAAAACAAATAGGTTATTTTGCCGTCGCAGTATTATCAGTAAAAGGACTAGGCTTTTTATTGCTACCAATTAGCACACGATTCCTAAGTCAAGTAGAGTTTGGTCAGTTAAATTTTCTAGTAACTGTTTCTGCGCTGTGTTCGCTTATTTTATCAATAGGCTTACCAGAGCTTTTACTTAAACAACAGTACAATACTCATACTGAAAAACTTGCTCTGTTTCGTGACGCGGTAATAACAACCTTTATATTTAGTTTACTCTTTGCAGGTTGTTCTTTGATTTTTTCTGAGCAAATAGCACATCAGTTACCGGCCAAAGTTGATCCTCTAGATTTAAGGCTATTAATTGTTAACCTTGTACTATCGGCGCTAATTGGTATTCCGTACATTTATTACCGCTTGACTAATAAAGCGAGAACATATTGTTATTTATGCATTTCTCATGCTTTAGTCCAAACAACATTAACGATTACCTTACTATTTTTAGGTTTCAGTATCACTGGAGTTATGGTGTCGGGGGTAGTGAGTAGTTTACTTATTGTATGTATTAGCTATTTTGATATTTTAAAGGTTATTAATGTAAGTTATTCAGAGTTTTCTTGGCGAATACAAGGTAAACAGACTGTTTTTATCATTTCTATTGTTATCTCTAGTTTATTTATTTATGCCGGAAACGGCGCTGAAAATTGGTTTATTGTTGCAAACTTTGATGAGACATTGTTAGCGAATTACTACGTGGCGGCGCAGTTTGCAGTATTAACTTCGTTTACGTTTGAGCCTATACGCCTTTGGTGGTTTGCTAAACGTTTTAGCCTAGTTAAAAACAATAAATCTGAATACGAAAGTAAAGCCATTCTCTGTTTGAATGTTGGTTTAGCGCTTTGCGTAGTGATGTCTGTTCTTGCTCCAATCACTTTAAATTTAGTGTTACCTGATAATTACCACGGCAACGAGCACTGGTTAGTATTGTTAATTGTTGTGGTTGCTATTAGGCACCATAGCGATATTTTGAATATTGGTTGTTATACGCATAAGAATGGGATCTCGGTACCCATTATTAATCTTTTAACTGCATTAGTCGGTCTGAGCCTTTTATATCTTCTGGTGCCAATGTTTGCTGTAGAAGGAGCGATTTTATCTTTAATTATTATGCAGAGCTTTAAACTGTTATGTTTTTACTTAACTAGCCAACAGTTTGTTCCACTAACTTTTAAACTATCTTCACTTGCTCCTAGTTGGCTTGCTTTATTGATCATAGCGGGTATTTCGTTTATGCCTGGCAATTTAATTCTACAATTAGGTGTCCTGTTAACGTACATTTTTGTATTTATTAATCAGTACAAGAGCATCATTTTACGAGTTATCAAAAAAACGGTAGAGGATCGTAAATATGCTCAATTACTATAAGCAAAATCAACTTGTAATAAATGGTATTGTTGTCACCGTACTGGTTATTTCGACTTACTCGCTACTAGGTCCTATCGCCGTTTTTGCTTTATTACTACTTCCTTTTGCAGCGTTTACAGCAGTGAAAGTCAGTGTTGCATTTATTATCTTATTTATTCTTTTTAGTTATTTTAGGCTACACGAAGCATTTCCTGTTTTGATGCCATTAAAAATTCCTAAGCTCTTGGCATTAGCATCTCTTTTAGGGATTGCATGGCATCTATTTATTTCGCAGAAATTAAAGCCTCATTGGCATACAAATCACCTTATATTTTTTGCTTGGTTTATTTGGTTAACTATTTGCGTATTCAGTGCGGCTAACCGTGGTTTAGCGCTTGAGTATTGGTCAGGTGTGTTGATTAAAGTGCTCATAATGGTGTTTGCAATTTCATGGTGGATGACTTCTCTACAACATTTTAATGTTATCCGCATTGGTATTATGATTTCAGGCTCAGCCATCGCGCTTGTAGCCTTAAGTAATAAAATGAATGGGATCGGTCTTGTTGAAGGAACTCGTGTGACTATTTCGCGAGAACTTCGCTCACAACTCGGTGACCCGAATGATTTATCACTTGTCATGATGTTCCCAGTGTCTTTTCTTGCAGCTGAAGTTTTTGATAGTAGCGCCCATAAAATAAGACGTTTTATAGCACTCATCTGTCTAATAGTTGCGATTAGTGGCGTTATTGCTACTCAAAGTCGTGGGGGATTACTGGGGATTGCAGCAGTATTAAGCTTTTTTATCTATCAAAAAATTAAAAATCCAATCATTGTTGGTTGTATAGGTGCTGTCGGAATGCTCGCGATGATTGTTTTTGCAGGGATATCAGATAGACAAAGTGGTGGTGCTCATGAAGATGGTGTCGATGAGTCTGCAATGGACGTATCTATGCTTGGCATGCGGCAATTAACATGGCGCTGTCTAATCCATTGACTGGGGTAGGTGTAAATAATTTTGTCGCGAATTATTTTTTCTATAGTCCACATTGGGATGGCAAGAATCATGCAGTACACAGTACATGGTTTCAAGTACTTGGCGAAACAGGCATTGTTGGGATGTTCATATTCATTGCCCTGATCACATGTATTTACCGAAGTTTAAACCGTGTTTTCTTGATAAATAAACAGCTTAACGATGAAAAAATAGCAGTGAATGCGAAAGCACTTAAAGGCGGGCTGATAGGCTTTATGGTGTCAGGAACCTTTTTAACTCAAGCTTTTACTTGGCCTATATACATCATCTTGGCGTTAACTATTGCTCTTGAAAAGCTTGTTATAGATAAACAAAAGGAAAGGCATTATGACTGAGAATTTAAAACAGTGGTTAAAATCAAGTGACAGTCCTTTTGCAAAGTCACTTTTTCAAATTGCAAAACTCATTCGCAATCCGCAAATGTTTGTAATACCAGGTTTCCATACATGCCTATACAAACTGCATTTACTTGTTAAAACAATTTTCAGTGAACTATTACGTATCTTCTATTTTACGCCAATTTTTAAAAGCCAAATTAAAGGTTCAAAACGCAATTTATATCTTTATTCTGGTATGCCACAAATTTTAGGGCAGCTAGATATAACGTGCCAAGATAATTCTCGTATTAGTGGTATTAGCACTTTTTGTGGTCGTAGTCATGGGTTAAACAAATCGCAACTTATCATTGGTAATAATGTCGATATTGGTTGGCAAAACTCATTCTCTGTGGCTGGTAAAATTGTTCTGCAAGATGATGTTAGGCTTGCTGGACGGGTTTTTTTAGCTGGTTTTCCAGGCCACCCTTTAAACTCGCAAAGGCGCGCTTTAGGTGAGCCTGATGATGATTCGCAAGTCGGAGACATTATTATAGAGCAAGGGGCTTGGGTTGGAACGGGGGCGACAATCCTTGCTGGCGTAACAGTAGGAAAGGGCGCAATAGTTGCAGCAAGTAGTGTTGTTACAAAAGATGTACCTGCAAATACGATTGTGGCAGGAAACCCTGCGAAAGTTGTTAAGAAGCTGGAGTCAGAGTCATGAAATTTATCGTTTTTGGTGAAGATTGGCAAAGCCATCCAAGCAGTACTCAACATATCTTTAAAGAATTAGCGAAAAGCCATGATATTGTATGGATAAATTCAATCGGTATGCGAAAGCCAACAATAAAGTTGCTGGATGTAAAAAGAGTTTTTTACAAACTAAAATCGTTAGTGTTGAAAAAGAGGCATACTGAAGAATCTGCAGACAAGCACAGCAAACTTAAAGATCATACTTTGCCGATTTTACCTTGGCATGACAATAAGCTTGTAAAAGCATTTAATAAATGGATTTTTAATAAAAAGCCTTTTGTTGATAATGAACCAATTATCTATTGGGTTAGTGTTCCTACTGCCATATACCTTATTAATTTACGTCCCATAGACAAGATTGTTTATTATTGTGGCGATGACTTTTCGGCTTTAGCGGGTGTTGATCATTTAATGGTTGAACCACTAGAGAGAGAGCTTATTCTTAAAGCCGACCTCATTTATGTAGTAAGTGAATTTCTTTCTAGCAAAATGCCAAAGCATAAAGTTAAGCTGTTATCTCATGGTGTTGACTTTGATTTATTTAATAATAAAAAGCAGAAGGCAGTTGAACTTAGTAATATAAATAAACCAGTTATTGGCTTTTATGGTTCTTTAAATGCGTGGCTCGACATAGAGCTTTTGCAAAAACTGGCACTTGAACAACATCAATACCAAATAATGTTAATTGGTAACATTATTGAAAATTTTGATTCATTATTATCCCTTAACAATGTGTCCCATGTACCCGCAGTAGAGCACCATAAACTTGCTACTTTTTCTCAACATTGGCATGTCTCGATTCTCCCATTTGTTGATAACGCGCAAATTAGAGCATGCGATCCGCTTAAACTTAAGGAGTATCTAGCGACAGGAACCCCCATTGTTTCAACTAATTTTGCTGCAGTGAGACCCTATCAAGAGGCTGTGCTGATCGCAGACTCTATGAATGCCTTCATTGAGCGTGTGGACTATGCCATTAGCATAAGCGATGAGCAAAAGCTTAATTGGCGACAAACTCAAGCTGATTACGCAAAAAATCACAGTTGGCAAGTTAAGGCGCTACAAATAAGTGATGAGCTAGGGCTTGGTTAACTTCATCTATTAAAAGCTGCATTAACGCAGCTTTTTTTATTTTTGGAACAAGATCTGCAACAGAATAACTAATTGAAATTATCGCAATTTATTTTTTTCAAAATGCAAATATAACTGCATTTTTTTGCAAATTGCAAAGCAATAGGTAACTCCATGTTAGTTAAAGAGCAAATCAAACGATTAATATATTTAGGGCTTTATGCGCTTTACACGCGTATTAAGCTTTTTATTATTCCGTTTTGCATTGTGCCTCTTGTTGTTATTTTCATGGGGCTGACTGCTCAAAAACAATATACCAACCACGCAACCATTTTGATTGAAGAATCTGCACTTTTAAATCCGTACCTAGATGATCTGTCTTTTTCATTTCAGTTATCAGATCGTATGGCAGCACTTAGAACTTTAGTTATAAGCAGAAAAGTACTTATTGCTGTCGCTAAGGAAACTAATTTAATCGCAGAAGATGCAACGCCAAAACAAGTTGAAGAAATTCATCAAAAGCTCTCTAAAGCTCTCTCTTTGTCATTAATCGGCGATGAATTAGTGCGTATAAACTTTATATGGCACGACCAAAGTCAAATGAAACCTGTACTTGAAAAAGTGGTAGAGAAATTTATTGAACGCTTACTTGCGCCAACTAAAGCCTCTTTAGATACGTCAGAACAATTTTTCTTTCAACAACTTGAAGGGTTACGCCAAGAGTTAGAAGTATCTGAAGAATCTCTTGCTAAATTTAAAAGCCAAAATAGCAATACATTACCAACGGTTTTACATAGCAACCGCGAAACATTCGATAAATTATTATCGGAAAAACAGCAGAAATTAATTGCTCTTTCTGGTGCTAAAGCAAAGCTCAATGCACTAAAAAATAAAGTAGGGCAAGCTAATCCAATCCTAGGGAAGTTAGAAGAAAAAATTATTCGTACAGAATCTGAATTAAGTCTACTGCGCACTCGTTATACAGATAAGCACAGTAAAGTTATTGAAAAAACACGTACTTTAAAAAACTTAAAAGCGCGTCAGCAGTCATTACTTGAATCAAGCGAAGATTTAGATACCTCGAATTTAGATCAACTTTGGCAAATGGTTAATACCTTACCTTCGGGTGAAAATAAAGAATCCAGTGTATTGGTTTCTCAGCTGCTTGCCTTGGAAGAGGCTAAAAATAGCCTGCTTCAACAGGAACAAGAATTTGCAATGCTAGAAGAACAGGTAAAAGAGGTAAGCGAGAGATTATTAATTACCAGCGATGTAGAAAAACAGCTAAGAAAATTAGAACGAGATTACGAAGTTAAACAATCGTTGTACAAAGATATGTTAAGCCGATACGAAATGGCAAAAGTAACAGGAAAACTTGTTAAATATGAAGGCCCAGACAAAGTAAAAACAATTGAACGCGCCTATAGCCCAACGCAACCAATCAATACCTCTTTAGTCATGACAATCGTGATTGGAGTTGTGCTTGGAATGTTTACAGGTGGAGCAAGTGTATTTGTTGCTTCACTTTGCGACAGCCATCTAAAAGATATTCAAACTATTGAAAAGCTTAGTAATGCACACGTAGTAACTGTCCTGCCAATTATAAACAGCAGTGCATCTAACAAGCATATTGAAGGAGAACCTTTATGAAGGTAATGCACTTAGTACAGCATTTAGAAGTTGGCGGTCTAGAAAAAATGGCAATTACGCTATTAAAGAATAGTCAATATAGCCAAACAACCATCATCGTCTCGTTAGAAGGTGATAAGGAGTCAGCAATCAAACAATGATCCGGAACTTAGCAATTATAAAAGCAGTGTTTTTTGTTTAAATAAAGCACCTGGCTTTAAAGGTTCGGTTATAAAAAAATTAAAGGCGCTTATAAAAGAGCAGCAAATAGATATTATTCATAGTCATCATATAGGTCCATTACTGTACGCTGGTATTGTGTGTTCATTAACAACTAAGCGTATTCGCCATGTTTCGACTATTCATGATGCTTGGTATTTAAACAATATTAAGCAACGTTTCTTCACCAGAGCTCTTAACTTATTAACACATATTCATTGGGTAGCAGATGCAAACATCGTAGCCAATGAGTTTCAATCAAAAACGTCAATCATACCTCAACAGACAATTTTAAATGGTATTGATTGCGAGCAATTTAAAGCAATAGATAAATCATGTGCACGCCAGCAGTTAAACTTACCAGAAAATGTTCAGTTGATCGGGTGTGCAGCCCGACTAATTGAAGGTAAAGGGCATAAAGACTTAATACATGCTCTCATTTATTTGCCTGAGAATTATCACCTTGTATTTGCAGGCGATGGTGACCAGAGAGATTTACTCCACAAAGCTGTTGAAAGCTATGATTTAAAATCGCGAGTACATTTCTTAGGAAACATACACGACATGAGAGTTTTTTACTCTAGCATCGATGTTATGTGTCTCTACTCGAAACGAGAAGGTCTGCCCCTGTCTATCATTGAAGCGATGGCATGTGGAGTACCTATTGTCGCATCTGATGTAGGTGGTATTCACGAAGTTGTAACTGATAAAGAGGGGGAGTTGATTGCAGCAAATAACTACAAGCTAATTGCCCCTGCAATATTACGTACTTTGCAATTACCAAACGGAAATCCTATTCGTCATCATGCTATTGCTGTTGCTGATGCACGGACCATGAGCAGTCAATATGACAATTTATACACAGCGTTAGCGTGATGGGAGGCTATGATGACAATTTTCAGTATCGTATTTTTAGTATTAGTATTCGTTGCAATTTACCACCATGTTGGATATCCAATCATGGTTAATTGGGCTGCAAAAAGTCACAAATCTAAACACAAAAATAGCAAGGCTGACCCTAAAACCTATCAGCCAAATATTGGTATTTTAATGTGCGCGTATAACGAACAAGACCACATAGCAGAAAAGTTACATAACTTAGCCTCATTGTTATATGACAATGATCATTACAGCATACATGTCTATTTTGATGGTTGCACAGATGCGACGGTAAACAGAGCTTATGAGGCTCAACGTGTTTTATTGAGCCATGGTGTGCAATGTTTTTTCCATGTCAGGGAAGAGAACAAAGGTAAAGTGCATGGATTAAATACATTAATGGGGTTAGCAAAATTTCAAAATGATATTTTATTGTTCACTGACGTGAGTGCGCTATTGAGCATTGATGCTTTAAATAAGGTCGCCGATAAATTTAGTAATCCAAAAGTTGCAATTTCTACGGGAGTGTACACACTTGATGATAGGGCTCCAGATGCACAAAAAGCATATTGGAAGTATCAAAATCAAGTAAAACTATCTGAGTCCGAGCTAGGTGCAGTAATTGGTGTGCCTGGTGCCATGTTTGCGATGCGTTCAACATCGGCAATAGAGCTTGATGATAACACTATTAATGATGACTTTATTTTATCTATGAATGCGCTTGCACAAGGTGGTAAGGCAGTATTAGATGAAGACGTTGTTATTTATGAGCGTGAATGCGATTTACAACAAGAAGACTACAAACGTCGTATCCGCCTTGGAGCAGGGAACTGGCAACAAATTAAGTCCCTAAAACAGCTTCTAAAGCCTCAACTTGGTTGGACGAGTTTAAACTTTTTTTCGCATAAAGTACTGCGCGGCGTGATGCCGATTATCTTAGCGTGTATCTACTTGTGTATTTTATTCGAAGCTGCATTCATGAAAACCACATGGGCAGTGTTTTTAGCCATAGGCATTTTAAGCTTACACGGTGTTGAGCTGTTAAAGAGTGTTTTTAATATTAAAATACGCGTACCCATTTTGGATAAAGTAAACTATATTTTAAACAGTTATTTTCTGTCTTTATATGGAATTATACGCTACGAGCTAGGGTACTTTAATGCCCCTTGGCGACGTGTGAGGGATAACAATGTGAATCGTTCTTCTTATGAGATATCTGGTAAGTCGGTTGTGAAGGTTATAAAGCGTGGCTGTGATGTTATCGGTGCGTTAGTTGCAATCGCTCTCGTTTGGTCCATTTGTTTATTTGCCGCTATCGCAATTAAATTGACTTCTAAAGGCCCGATTATTTTTAGCCAACTTCGTGTCGGTGAAAGCTCAGATGACTTTGTCAAATTATTTAATGTATATAAGTTTCGCTCTATGGTTGTTGATGCTGAATTAAAATCAGGTGCCGTATGGGCGAGTAAGGATGATCCACGAATTACTCCTATTGGCAGATTTATGAGAAAAACGCGTATTGATGAGTTACCGCAATTAATAAACGTTCTTAAAGGGGATATGTCATTAATTGGTCCAAGACCAGAGCGTCCAGTTTTCTATGCAAAGTTAGAAAAAAATATCCCTTATTTTTGTCAACGAACTTATGGCGTAAAACCTGGTATTTCGGGTCTTGCCCAAGTAATGAATGGCTACGACGAATCAATAGAAGATGCTCGCAGTAAAATTGGTTGGGATTATGCCTATTCACTTAGTATGTCTACGCCATTAGCATGGCTAAAATTAGAATGCTCAATAATTGTCAAAACGCTAATGGTTGTTTTTACAGGAAAAGGCCAATAGTTTTATGGTCAAAATCAGTTGCATAATGCAAATTAATTACTATAAATTAATTGCATTATGCACAAAGTAAATAAAAACTTAAAATTATCAAGATCTTATATTCTGGCATTTAAGTTGTAACAGTAAGATTAACCAAACCATCTTAAAGGTAGAAAATCATGACTAATACAACTAAATCTGATGCAAATACCACATTCATCACTTTACCAAATGATTTCTCTGGCTTAGCAGTCGATAGCTTCAAAGATTAGTTCGAAACGGTAGCCACGAGTGAACAATTAAATGTGGTTCTGGATTTTAGTGACACCACCTTCATCGACTCCTCAGGTATTGGTGCCATGGTATTTTTATATAAACGAATTGAGAAAAAAGGCCAAAAGCTTTCTTTACTGAACGTTTCAGGTCAACCACATAAATTAATGAGTTTACTAAGAGTAGATAAAACCATCCCATTCATTGAGCAAGCTGACATCGCGTGAGGTGAGTTATGAAGCACATACTAATAACAGTTTTACTGATTATAATTGGCGGATGTGCTTCTTGGCCTGATGAAGGACAAGGAGGCTGGGCCGAAAAATACCAAAATTACCCATTAACCGATGAACAAAATGAGCTTATTTACGATACACAAGAAACAGTGGTTTTGAGTGAGTTTGAACATCACGTTTTGAAATTAGATTTGTTGAAAGCTCAAGGCATCAAACAATGTATGCCCGCTCAATTGCTTAAAGCTCAAATTTATGAAAATCGTATACGTCGTTTAATCGCAGCCCAAATGTGGGAAGACGCAGAGCATGATTCTTTCGATCCATTACCACGGCCTAAACCAGTTATCAAAACACTTTGAAACAGTTAATGCGATGACGCAATGTGCTGACCCAACGGAAAATGAGCAGGTGATGACTGCATCATTGAAAGAGCAGATCACTGAGCTGCTAAATAGTGACAATCAATTCTCTTTTAATGACTTTCAAGTAACACCTAAATACATCTCTCGATTATCACAAGCGGCTGACTTAATAAAACAAGTAGATAAAATCAATTTATTACTAGTAGGGCATACAGATATTAGCGGGCAACAAACCAATAACTATGAATTAGCATTGAAACGTGCAGAGACGGTTAAACATTGGTTAGGAATTTACGGGGTTAATCCAGCTACGATTACAACGCTCACACAAGGTAGTTTATCACCTTATAGCAATGAGCCCGACTCAAATGCTAAACGCCACTCAGATAGACGTGTAGAAGCGATAGTTATTGATATTACTGACAAAGATACGAACAAAAAAGTACATGCATTATCCAGTTGGACCAAAGTTTTAAATGGTCCTAAGGGGCAATAATATGAAACAATTAATTTTAATATGCTTACTTATGTTCTCAACACTCGCTGTTGCAGAGCAAGTTCAAGTCGGAAACAAAATATATTTATACTTACCGGGTGAAGTAGAGTTTGATGAACCATTTGAAGTTGCCAAAGATGGCACCATCACTTTACCTGAGCTTGGTAAGATTAAAGTAACTGGCGCTGAACTTGCTGAAATTGAACAGCAACTACGTGCTGCATTAAGCGAAGTCTATGTTGCGATGGACGATTTTTATGTCGAAATTCGTTCTAGAGATATTTTTATTAATGTTATGGGTTATGTGAACGACCCATCTCAAGTCAGTATTCCCCGTGATGGTAATATCCAAATGGTCATTGCACGTGCAGGTGGCTTGAAACCAGGGGCACAGCTAGACAGACTACAAATTCGTCGCGGTAACGATGTAATAGAATTCAATTACAAAGCCTATTTAGATTCAGGCAACATTGACTTATTACCCCAATTACAAAGTGCCGACACAGTATTCGTACCTGTATCACCACTATTAGGCAATGTACAAATCGATTTTGATGCGCAAACATTAAGTGCATCCGGTGATGCCAGCGATAACAGTGCAATCACCTTACTTGGTGAAGTCCACAATCCAGGTAGTTTTTCATTCAAAGAAAATATGAGTGTATTAGATGCATTGATGCGAGCTGAAGGCGTAACTCGCTACGCAGATGTAACCAAAATTCGCGTTATCGTAGACAAAACACCTGTTGTTTTTGACCTAAAAGCGTATTTGGATAAACCTAACAACGATACAATGCCTGCATTAAAAGCTGGTTCTACGATTTACGTGCCTATCATGGTTGATGATGTAAACACTACATCACGTACCGTCTACATCATGGGTGAAGTACAAAAGCCGGGTGCTTATGAGGCCGGCGATAGTACCAGCTTTTTAGATATTCTTGCGAATGCCGGCGGGCCGACTCGCTTTGCAGAAACTCGCCAGATTAAGATTTTAACGCCATCGGGCGAAAGTATTTTATTCGATCTGCAAGGCTACAGTGAAGGAATTGTGACTGTAAAAGTGCCTAACTTAAACCCAGGAGATGTGATTTTTGTTCCAGAAAAGACTGACCAAAATGAAAAAAGTTGGTTGAAAGTGCCACCAAAACGCGCAATTAAAATTATCGGCGCAATCCAATCACCGGGCCGTTATGAATGGAGTCCCGAAATGGATTTCACAGATTTACTTGCGCATGCAGGCGGGCCAACTAAAGGCGCAAATATCAATGATATAAAGATCGTTCGTAACGGTGAAGTCACTAAACGTTTCGATTTAGAGCAGTATACAATTAATGATGCAGGAAACTATGAATTACCCAACTTGATTGCTGGCGACACTATCATTGTTGAGGAACTGCCAGTTGATCCTGCTGATAATAAATCGCAATGGATCCGCCAAGAATCAAGTAAATCTATTTATATAATGGGGCAAGTTGGTTCTCCTGGTCGCTATGCATTTAATACCAATATGCATTTTATTGATATTTTAGCCGCGGCTGATGGTCCTACAGATAATGCAGATTTACGTAATATTCGTATTACCCATCGTAATGGAAACACTGCAAAGGTTAGTAAGTTAAACCTCGCACTTTATTTTGAAACAGGCGATGAAACACTCTTTCCACACGTTTTACCAGGCGATACCATCTACATTCCTGAAAAAGATAAAGATTGGTTACGTACCCCTAAAGAGCAAGTAGTGCGTATTATGGGGGCTGTTGAAAAGCCTGGTCGTTACAGCTTTGATGACACTATGACGGTACTTGACGTACTAGCAGAAGCAGGCGGTCCATCAAGCTCTGCACTCATAGACAAAATTGTGGTGGTTAATCATTCATGCTGTAAAGAGCAGTCTCGTGTATTTGATTTAGAAGAGTTTGTTAAGAATCCGAATTCAGCGTATATCCCTGTGTTACGTGCCGGCGATACGCTTTATGTGCCAGATAAAGGTCAGGATTTAATTAGCCAATTTAAATCTAACTTTCTCGACTTCATAACAGTAATCGCTTTAGTGGTGGGCCTATGAAAATGATACCTTCTCAATACCAAGAGCTTGAAGCAGTTTGTAATGAAATTGATAACCTTAAAGCTCGCTGTATTTGTTTTATATCTTTAACAGGAAGTGAGGGTTCAACTTCCTTATGTACTAGCGTTGCAACAAGACTATGCAATCAATCAAAAAAAGTTTTGATCATTGATTTGAACCCAATTTCGCCTTTTAAACTTGATCAGAACCAAAGTACTGACGTTGGGCCATGGTGCTTTAGTGATATAAGTTGTCAATTGAATATTATTAGCACAGATCACGTTGATATTTTAACTATGCAGCATCTAAATGAGCTGGAATCAGTTAAAAACAAATCAATCCTAAACGATGCAATTGAACGAATAAAACAAGAATATGACTATGTGTTTATTGATATGAGCCCAGCACTTAAGTGTAATCGAGGCAATGTACCATTACATGCGCTAAGCTTATGTACTGACATGACATTTTTGACTGTTTCATTAGGTTTAAATGATGAAGAAGCACTGTGCCATGGCATTACAAATCTAGAGCAAGCAGGATTGACTGAGATTAAAATTGTAGTCGCACAGCATAACTTTGCTCCACTGGGTACACGTTTGATTGAGTCACTTAAAACGCGCCAACATAAATGGCCTAAACTTTCTAATTACCTAATAAATAAAATAATTAAACAACGTTGGTTGTTTACTGCATATTGAGAGACAAATGGACTGCCTTTATCAAAAGAGTTATACGCTAGATTGGCCGATAGTGAGTGAGATACGGCATGTTTTAAAACATATCCTTACTGCAATTAGTGTCAAGCACCAAGACATTGATGCTGCAAACGTTTGTAGCAACCGAGTATTTAACTAATTTACTACGCCACACAAAGAAAAATGATAAGCCTTTGTTATTTAGTATATTTAAAGTATCAAACCAGCAGTTACGAATTGAATTTAAAGATTCATTTAAAAGTTATGATATTTTTAATAATCACTCATCAAATTGGGAAATAGACAGTGGTGAGCTTGTTGAAGGGGGGATGGGGGTTGCGCTTATCAAGCATTATTTTCCTAATGCTAGCTATAATACTCATCATCAATTTAATACATTTTCTTTCTGTTTAAACAATATCGATAAGCGGCCAACATTGATATACATTGATGATGATAAGTCACAATTGGCTCTGCTTAAAGCCTATTTATCTGAACATTTTCAAGTAATTTGTTGCGAAGACATTGAATCAGGTTGGCAAGAGATCCTTACCTCAGGTGCGACGATTTTACTGTTAGACCACAAGCTTAAAAATGGTACGAGTGAGCCGCTATTAAAACGACTAAACCAGTCAAATCTAAAAATTAATTTATCAGTTGTTATGCTCACGGGGGATGACAGTGAAGAGTTGATAAAAAGAATTAATATGCTCGGCGTTGATGATTATCTAGTTAAACCTGTTACCAAAACTAGATTACTGCAAAGTATTGAAAGAATTGTTCATCGGTTCTCTGCTTTAAAGTACTTTGTTAATGAGGACAGAGCACCAACCAAACGTGAGTTAGAAACGTATAACGCTTATAATTTTGGCTCAATTATAAGCCAAATGGGGGGAGATTTTTGTTTGTATCCCCACCAGCATAGCAACGCCGTGGTAATTGGCGATATGATGGGACATGGTCTAGTCGCTTTAAAAGAGAGCTTTGCTATTAAAGGTTTTTTAAGTGGTTGTTTAGCAACAGAGATCCCTTTAGAGACCGTACTACCTATGTTGAATAGAGCCCTTTCTGAGCAGCGCTTATGTAAATCAAGCTTAGTAACCTTGTTGATAATTTATATCGAAGATAACCGTTTACATTGGTTCAATGCGGGTCATCCTGCGCCTTGTGTTATTAATAAACAAGGTCGTTTAGAGCAGCTAGTTGGCACAGATCCTTTGCTTGGCCTTAATGATCAACATCAATTTAAGCATTACCAATATGAACTAGCTGAGGTTGAGCACATATTAATCTTTACAGATGGCTGGTTAGATAACCAGCACTTAGATGAAGTGGATCAAATAGTATCGAAATTAAACGCAAACAAACTCTACAATGAAGATTTTGCATATGGTTTATGGCAAGCCAGTCAAGTGAAGTTATCTGAAGAAGTTGATGATGCATCACTCATTGTGATCAACAAACACTAAAGTTTGAGTTTACAAACTGAGCGATTTCACACTAAGCTATTAGTAAGGTTTTGTATCATAATCACTTTATCTCAACAGCTATTAAAATAAGGACATACCAATGCCACCTAAAATTCTCATTGTTGAAGATACTGAGTCACTGGCTTTAATGTACCAGTCATACTTAATACCCACGGGTGTAAATACGCGCATCGCTTACACCGGCGAGCAGGCGATAGCTGCTTTAGAAGAATTTCAACCAGACCTGATCATATTAGATGTCATGCTGCCGGATATGAATGGCCTTGATATTTTATCATCATTAAATGCTGAGAACTCTCCGCAGGTAATTGTCTTAACAGGCCATGCAACAAAAGAAATGGCCATTAAAGCAATTAAATTAGGTGCGAGTGACTTTTTAGAAAAACCCATTGAAGCGGATCGTTTTCGGATCACTGTAAATAACGGATTAAAACTAAAAGACTTAAAGCAAACCGTAAAAACATACAAAAGTACCTATGAGAATGGACAGTACTTTGATTTGATTGGCAGCTCTGCTGAAATGCAATCTGTTTACCAAATTATTAAATCTGCCTCAGCAAGCAAAGCAACTGTTTTTATTACTGGTGAAAGTGGTACAGGAAAAGAATTATGTGCCCGTGCAGTGCACCTAGCATCTCCGCGTGCAAATAAACCCTTTGTTGCTTTGAATTGTGCCGCAATTCCTAAAGATTTAATTGAAAGTGAGATTTTTGGACATTTAAAAGGCGCATTTACAGGGGCCATTGCAAACCGTGAAGGGGCTGCCGGCCAAGCTGATGGAGGAACTTTATTTTTAGATGAGCTCTGCGAAATGGATATTAATCTTCAGAGTAAACTCTTGCGCTTTATTCAAACTGGTTGTTATCAGCAAGTAGGGAGTGAAAAAGAGGTTAAAGTTGATGTACGTTTTGTTTGTGCAACAAATCGTGATCCTTTGCTTGAGGTTAAAGAAGGGCGTTTCCGCGAGGATCTATATTATCGTTTACATGTTATTCCTGTCACTTTACCACCTCTTAATCAACGTGGCAGAGACGTTATTGAGATAGCTGATGCCTTATTCAAAAAAATTAGTAAAGAGGAAGGGCGTAGTTACAGGGGCATGTCTGATGCTGTTAAAAACATGTTTTTAAAATACAGTTGGCCGGGTAATGTTCGACAGCTAGAAAATACAATTAGAAATATTCTCGTACTTCACAATGAGGATTATATAGAAACAAATATGATCCCTGCTTTACCTCATAGCCAAAACCAGTCAGTCGAAACGGCAGCTTCTGAACCAAGTCATAGGGTTAAAACACAATTTGAGGATAATACGCCTATATCTTCAGAAATAATTTCAATTGATGAAAAACCAGCAGAGTTTTCTCAGTCAGATATAGAACCCCTTTGGTTAGTTGAAAAACGCTATATAGAACAGTCTATCGATGCTTGTGATAACAATATTCCAAAAGCAGCGGCCTTGTTAGATGTGAGTCCTTCAACACTTTACAGAAAAATCAAGAGTTGGGAGGAAATGCAGGTAAGCTAGCGGTATAAACCTTATTTAATTGTTCAAATTGCTGTTTACCTGAAAAACGTTGCTCAACTAATTGCTTAGCATTCTTGAGCATGTTGCGCTTTTGTTCAGCACTGAGTGATCGTAAGTAATTTAATTGGTTTACTAATGCATCAGTGCTTGAATCAGTCATTAGTAAGCCATTTTTTAAATGTTCAATGGTTTTCACAAGTTGGCCAACAGGTGCAGAAATCACTAGTATACCATTAGACATTGCTTCAAGGACAACCATAGGTAAACCTTCGGCCCTTGAACAAACAACCAATACATCTAAATGTGGCCATATTTGTTCTGGCTCACATTGTCCATGATAAGTTATTGCTGTTAAATCTAATTCACTTGCCATTGGTCCATCACCAAACATATGAAAATTAAGATATTCAGATGAAAACTGTTTAGCAGTCTCAATAAATATATCAGGGGCTTTCTCGTAAGATAAGCGGCCAACAAAGCCAACGTTAATTGGCTCTCTCTCAATGTTTATTGAGTGCTTAGATTTATTATTCAAACTGATAAAGTTTTCCAGTAGTTCTGCTTTGTAAATCTGTTTTGAAAGAATATCTGAAACGGCAAAATTAAATGAAAAGTAGCTTAAAAGCTTATCAAGCCTGTTATATAAATAAACGAGTCCCTGACCTTGCTCACCGGCATGATAAGTAGATATACAACGGCGACTTTGCATTAAGCAAGCGAGCTTGCCTAATATACTTGCTTTATAACCATGAGTATGAAGTAACGAACTGGATGGTAACCCTTTGATAATTCTGTAAAAATCAAAAAAACTTCCGCCCGCAAATTGGTAGTCAATATTTGCATTATCTAAACGATTGTAAAATGCGATGTTATTATGATTCTTGATAAAACAAAACTGAGCTTTTAATATTATATTGTTCAAGCAAATTGCATAGGGCAATGATATGGCTTTCGATGCCGCCAATGATGCTTGAATCTACAAATAAAATAACACTGTACTTCATATCTACTCCAAGGAAAAAACATGATAGATACTGCTACATTTGCACAATTGCAACAGGATGTTGGTGAAGACCTAGCAAAACAGCTACTACAAGTGTACCTAACTGAATCCACACAAATTGTTAACGATATTGCTGATACAACAAAACAAGCAACTATTTCTTTAAATGCTCATAGTCTGAAAAGCAGTAGCCGAAGCTATGGCGCGCTTTCTGTAGGTTCTATTGCTGAACAAATTGAGCACAAAGCCAAAGCTGAACAATTCGATCATGAATTGCATGATTTAATCGAGACACTGCAAGATCAATTTTCACTAACACTAAAGCATGGAAATAGCTTGATCAGTTCGGCTTGATTTATCAGCCTCCAAAATTAATGGCATTTTAAGTATCTCACCAAAAACAGTACTAAGTTGTTCAATATCATGTTGCTGATTTGGTGTTTTAATCACATCATCAAAATGTGAAACAATTTCGCTAAGTGCGTCGTGTGAAATACTTAAATCACAAAATGAATATCCCAGCATACTTTCAAGCCAATCAACGGGTTTTAAATCTAATGATTTAATTACACTTGTTTCTTTTGCAATATTTTCTATAAACACTCGACACGCTGAAGTCATGTTAATTGCTTGAGCGATATCTTCTACAAGCATAGCTGGCATGACACTGGTTATTAGGCTACCAGGACCAATTAAAATTAAGTCAGCATTATGTATTGCTTCAACAGCACCTGGAGCCGCATTTACATTTTGAGATAGAGTGACATAGTCAGGTAACTGAGTTAGCGAGTCTATCTGGCATTCACCAATAATTTTTTCACCGTTTGGTAAAACAGCTAATAAATCGGTTGGCTCATCAGACATTGGCAAAATGGTTTCAGAATTGCCCAACATCGCATTGAACCAAGCAATTGCCTGAGTCGCAGAGTTAGTTTGTTGTGATAACCCTAGCAGTGTTAAATTACCTAAACTATGACCATCTAACTCACCGCCTTCAAAGCGATGGTGAAATACTTTATGTACTAATGAGTCATCATCGGCAAGTTGTAGGCAACAACGTCTTATATCACCTAAAGCAACGCCCCCCTGACTATTTCTTAGTTTTCCTGTACTACCACCATTATCAGTTGTTGCGACAATTGCAGTGAGTTCTGCGCAATGTGGTCTAATTGCACTAAGCATATGAGATAAGCCGTGACACCACCAATACATACAATTTTCATTTGATTCACCCTAATTAGTTCATACCAATTAAAAGCATAAGGCATACCATTTTTAAGATTTAGCTAATATGATGAAATATCGATAATTTTTTAAAAAATATATGGATGAATCTAATTCTTTTTTCTATATTTGCATTATGCGATGCAATTTTTGATAGGAAAAGCCATGGCGGGTATTAACTTAGAGCAATTACCAATTGTGCTAAGACAGTTTAATGGAATAACAGAAAATCAAACTGTTAAAAAAGAACTTCAAGTTTTACTGAATCCTTATTTTAGTTTTAATGAGCTTTGTTTAATTAATATTGAAAACAATAAAGCATCAGTCGAAATGCGTACTATGAAGTATTTCGATTTTGAAGAAACATTGTTTATTGATGCTTTGATTGATGACTCAATGTTATGGGTTGAGATTAACAATAGCAGCATGTTTAGAACCCCAAGCAATGTAGAGAGTGCTTTAGTCTTTCAAGTACAAACAGGATTTGGTAAAGCTCAATGCCTGGTATTTTTATCTATTGAACCAGGAGCTTGTTTTAACGAACTTGAATCAATGCCATTACAAATTTTACTTCAACAAGTTGCACATCAATTAGAACATCAAACGAGGCTTAACAGGCAAAAATTTCATTCGACTTCACTATTAAGCCGTTTAGCTGAGCTTTCAAATCTATTTAATGACTTTGCCAGTGAATGGTTTTGGAAAACCACAGAAAATAATCTGTTTACAAACGTATTAACCTCAAACGTAGCAAACAATCTATACAAAAGGCATTTCCTGAATAAAACATTTGACGATGTAATAACTGAACATGAACAAACGCAGTTAAAAAAGTGGTCTCAATTTAAACACTTATTGTCAGAACAAAATGAATTTATAGATTTTGAATTTGAGATAAATTCATCACCTCAAGCTTGGGTGTCTTTTAGTGGTAAACCGCAATATGATGCAAATGGCCATTTCAAAGGCTATATGGGTATTGCAAAAGATATAACAGTAAATAAAGATAGAGAGTATGCACTTAATCTAGCGAAGAACAAGGCTGAAGAAGCCAGTCTTGCAAAATCGCAATTTTTAACTGTTATGTCGCATGAAATAAGAACCCCAATGAACGCCATTGTTGGCATGTTAGAACTACTCGCTGACTCTGAGTTAAATGAAAAACAGAGTAGGTGGTTAAATTACGCTAATACTAGTGCAGACCTTCTTCTAGATCTGATAAGCGATGTTTTAGATTTTTCAAAAATCGAAAGTGGCTCACTGCAACTTGATGTCAAAGCGACAGACATTTATACATTGGTTAAAAATATCGCTTCTCAATTCTTAGAAACAAGCCAAAGCACGGGCGTTATTTTTTCATCTGAAATAAAAACGGGATTACCTAAAACTATCGATATAGATAGTGCTCGCGTTGGACAGATCCTATTTAATATTTTAGATAATGCGATTAAATTTACTAAAGTTGGTACTGTTAATTTTAAAGTTGATAGTACCGAAAAAGAACTTATTTTTGAGATATCGGATACAGGGCAAGGTATGTCTCAGTCTCAACTTGAGACAATCTATGACGCTTTCAAACAACATGATGATGGTGTAAACAGGCAAGCTGAAGGGATAGGTCTTGGGCTGAGTATTACAAAAAGTCTGGTCGATCTTATGAAAGGAACTATCACTGTTGTTAGTGAGCCTAACGTAGGCACTAAATTTACGATAGTGATACCCTTTACCTTGGTAAAAGAGACCACTCACACACAGGAACAAGAACAGTCACTTGAGCCGATTTCTATTTTAGTAACAGAAGATAATAAAACGAATCAGGTGTTAATTAAGACATTCCTAGAAAAACTTAACCATCATGTAACACTTGCAGATAACGGCCAGCAGGCAATTGAAAAAGTGCAAGCAAGTACTTTTGATTTGGTTCTTATGGATATGATGATGCCGGTTATGGATGGAATAAGTGCAACTAAGTACATGCGCGAGAAACTAAACCTCACCATACCTATTGTGGCGTTAACTGCAAATGCTTCTAAACAAGATAAGAGCGCTTGTTTAGAAGCAGGAATGGACAAAGTGCTTACTAAACCAATCAGATTTCATGATTTAAATCGTGCTTTACGTATTTTATTCAGCCAATAAAAAAGCCCCAAATTGGGGCTTTAAAATAAACAATACTAATTTTACAACACCATTGCCGCAACCCAGCCAGCAATCAGTAGTGGAATATTAAAATGGATAAAAGTAGGCACGACAGAGTCCCAAATATGGTCGTGTTGACCATCTGCATTTAAGCCAGATGTTGGGCCAAGTGTTGAATCAGAGGCAGGGGAGCCCGCATCACCTAGCGCACCAGCAGTACCAACCAGTGCCGCAGTAGCCATAACAGAAAAGTTTAGTTCCATACAAAGTGGTACAAACAGGGTGGCTATAATTGGCACCGTCGAAAACGAGCTACCAATGCCCATGGTGATTAATAAGCCAACGAGTAAAATTAACGCAGCGGCAAGGGGTTTGTTACCCTCAATCAACCCTGCGGCAGAGCTAACTAATGAAGCTACATCACCGGTTGCTTTCATCACTGAAGCAAAACCTTGCGCCGAAATCATAATAAAGCCAATCATCGCCATCATAGCAATGCCTTTACTAAATACATCGCCGTTTTGTTCAAGTTTTACAACACCGAATAAGGTAAATATAGCTACCCCAACAAGACCACCTAGGATCATAGAGCCACTAATATTTTGTGCCACTAATGAACAAAGTACGGCGGTAATTCCCACTGCTAAAACCTTTTTAGGCTGTTCAATGACAACCTCTTGCTGTTGCTCTGTTAGGCTGTGAGACTCGTAACTACGGCGTTTTCGATAAGATATAAACACCGCAACCAATAAACCTAATAACATCCCAATGGCTGGAATGATCATTGCCATCGGCACTTGAGTATTAACAATCTCTAAGCCATTTTCAGTGAGGTTTTTGTGTAGTATCGAGTATAAATAAATGCCACCAAAACCATAAGGTAGCACCATGTAAGAGGTGGCTAAGCCGAAGGTTAAGATACACGCAATAGCACGTCTATCAAGGCGTAACTTGTTGAATACAACAAGCAGAGGCGGAATTAGAATTGGGATAAAAGCAATATGTACGGGTATCAAATTTTGCGACGAGATCGCACACAGTAAAATAATACTTAATATAAGATAACTAAGCGTCGTTTCGCCTTTATGGCTATTGTCGTTTACTTGCTTTAGTAACTTAGACGCTAAAATACGGGTTAAACCCGACTTAGAAATAGCCACCGCAAATGCACCTAACATCGCATAGCTCAGTGCTATTTCAGCGCCGCCCGATAAGCCATCATTAAATGCATTAACGGTTTGTGATAAACCAAAGTCGCGGTCAAACCCGCAACAATTGCGCTTACCGTCATCGCCACAATGACATTAATTCGACAAAGTGTCAGGATCAGCATCAACATAACGCCGACAATTACTGCATTCATATTGTTCTCTATTTGGCTGTTTTGAGAGAGTTTAACAGAACTCGTACGCGGTTTTTGCGATTTTGGTTATATGATTGCTGTTGATAACGTACTTCGATGATTATTTGCTCAAACTCACTTAAATATGCCTCTGTTCTAGGCTTTTGCTGTTTAATTAAAGCAATATTTTGCAGTGGCGTGTTGGTATCAACTGGCTCAATGCCTTGCTTTTTTGCCCACAGGTATAGCTTAGTGATGTCATCAACCAGCGGCTCTCTACTTCGAATAGGGCGTTTGTTATATAAGAAATAGCCAGTAAAGCTCAGTAATAATGTACCTAACACAATTAAAGGTGTTAGCCATGCTGACTTATTGCCAAACAGAGAATCAAATAAACTTTGTTGTGATTCTTGGTCAAACGTAAGCACCCAGTTAGTCCATTTATAGTCGAGTTCTTCAAGGTGAATTCTAAGCCAGTTTATTGCTTTAAAATGACTCCAACGTTTTAAACCAAAGTTAAGATTGTCATTAAAGCTTTCGTTTAAATCCCCCAGTTGTGATAACGAACCGTTTAAACGTTCCGGGGCAACAACAGAGGTAGCATCAAATATATGCCACTTTTCATCAAAGAACACTTCGACCCAAGCATGGGCATCATATTGGTAAATGTTAAGCGTAGCGGCTTTAGTTTGTTCTCCGCCTAAATAACCCGACACAACACGGGCAGGGTAACCAGCCACCCGAAACATAAATGCAGCGGTGCTGGCATAGTGACCACAAAAGCCTCGCTTGGTATCAAACACAAACTGGTCTAGCGTATTATCACCATACATGGGTGTAGGTGTTAATGTGTAAGCAAACTGCTGCTGATTAAAGTAATCAAGTAGCGAGTTAAAGTAAGCTTGCGCATTTTTATGCTCAGCAGCTAGTTCATTTGCCAAAGCTGTTGTTTGTGGATTGGTTGTTTTCGGTAAGCGGGTGTATAAGCGTTTTTCAAATTCATTTAGGCTCAGCGAGGCTTTGCTACTCGTTACCGCGTATTTAATGTTTTTGTTTAAGTTACCTTTGCGTTTTAACAAACCATTGTAGGTTGAGTGCACATCAGAATTAGCACTTTGCGCAAAGCCAACTGCAAAAAGCCAATTAGAAGATGAAGGCTCTGCAATAACCTGATAATTAACACCATTACTTTGAGTAATTGTACGGCGAATTGGGTTATATTGTTGCGATTTCAAAATGTCCGATATTAACCATTCACTACCATTAAACTCATCATGAATAAGACTGCGCCAGTAATAGGGGGCTTGTAAGGCTTGCTCTGGCTGTTGTTCTACCCGAAAAACTAAGTCATCAGATTCCGCTAATTTCGCAATCGAAAAGGGGTTAACTTGCTCTGATAAACCCGTTTTAGCAAGCTTTGGCCCCGGTAGCTGCCAAAACGCTGGAATTTTAGGTAAAAATAAAATCAAAAATGCCGCTATGGGTAAGGCTAGTAGTATGGTTTTAAAACTTTTTTTGTTAGCGGCCTTAAAGCTTTGCGGGCTAGTTAAATAGCCAAGTACCGCGAAGTTAACAATATAAAGTACACTGACTACCAAGGTTTCAAATAACCCTTGATGAAACAAATACACCGTTGAAAGGTTAAAAAACACCAGTAAACACACAGTTTGATACTGTTTAACGGTTTTCGCTTGTAGCAATTTAAAGCTACTAGCAAGTAGCATCATCGAGACAAATAACTTTACGGTATCGCCCACTCCAACCAGAACAAATAAGGCTACTAAGCAAACCGCAGCCAAAATATTTGCCACCAATCCATTTAGTTTTTTATAAAACTTACCTAAAAACAGGTTTAAAAAGCTAATGTTCGCCAATATGGCTAAGAATGGAGTCGCTACTTCAGTAAACAAAAAGCCACTGGTAACAATAAACAGCACTGATAAAACAGTATTTATAAGCGGCGTATTCATAATTAAAACTCCGCTAAAGCTTGTAGGCAGGTTGTTTGATGATTGACCCCTTGGCCTTTTGCAATGTATTTATTGGGTAAGGTTAACGAAAACGCCATGTGTTGGTCAGTTAATTGGTTCACCAAAAAACATAACTGGCTTAATCTATGCTCATTATTGCCACTCAACATATTGAAATTTAGTGCTAATTCCTGTGATGCGTCACTGGTAAATTCTTTCGTTAATAGCTGCTGAGTTTTAGCGTAGTGTTTCCACGATACCTTATTAAGCGCTGTACCTTGCACAAAAGGGGTAAGCTGGTAAAAGTCATCATTACCAGCTTTAACTTGTGCGTTATCGCCGTCGTGTTCGTCATTGTCATGGAGCTGAGTATCAAGCTTTTCAGTGGCGATAGGCTGTGGGTAAACATACACGGTTTCGGTTGGTTCAATGTAACTCCACACAGACACTAAACCAAATGGAAAGTGGCTAATGATTTTAATTCTATCAAAGCCATAAGCACCACGTTCACTACATTTAAGCACTATTTCAACGGTCTTTTTCTCTTTGTTTTGCAGTGATACAGTTTCAGATTCAAGGTTGTCATTAACCAGTTTTATAAGCTCACAGTGTGATCGTGCGTGAATTTGAAAACGCGCAAAAGGGTTTTTTGGCGCATAACTTTCGTTTATTGACTGGTATTTAACCGACAAACTTCGCACATTTTTATAGCCGGTGAGTATCGCAAATACTAAAACAACCACCATTAAATAGGCCATGGCTAAAATCAAGTTGTTTTGATAGTTAATGCCCATCACAAAGTTCAGTAAGGCAATTAGTAAAAACTGCCCACCAAGTTTTGAGGGTAATACATAAATTGTTTTATGCTGAAGCTCAATTTCGTTAGTTTTATGCTTGTTTTTTAATAACTTATTAAAAACTGACTGACGAAATTGATTAATAAAAGCAGGGCGCTTAAACATGTTTTATAAGCTTACGGGCACATGTTTAAGTGCATAGCCGCTGTCACCAGCATTTAAGCCAAGCCTGTGATCAGTCACACTAGGGAAAACCGCTTGTACATCTTCAGGCATTACAAAATCACGACCTTCAATATACGCCCATGACTTTGCAGCTCGGGCAAGCGCAATGCTCGCTCTTGGTGATAATGGGTTTACAAAATGGTTATCTTGGCGAGTAAACGCAACGAGCTCAAGAATATAATCAACCACCGCGTTGCTTATCGTTACAGTGTTTATTTCTTTTTGAATAACAGCAAGTTGCTCAGGGTTAATGCGCACAGGTAAGTCATCATAATTACGATTGTTTAAGCCTAAAATGAGGTTTTTCTCAGCGTGTTTATCAGGAAAACCTAGACTAATACGCATAAAAAAGCGGTCTAATTGCGACTCAGGTAACGGATAAGTACCAGATTGATGTACAGGATTTTGCGTAGCAATTACAAAAAATGGTGATGGTAGGGCGTGTTTAACCGAATCGACCGTCACTTGTTTTTCTTCCATTGCTTCTAACAGTGCACTTTGTGTTTTAGGACCGGCACGGTTAATTTCATCACCTAAAACAACTTGGCTGAATACAGGACCTTGATGAAATGAAAAACTATGTTCTTTAGCATCAAAGATGTTTGTACCAAGAATATCAGAAGGCAATAAATCGCTAGTAAATTGAATACGTTGATACGACAAACCAAGAACTGCGGCAAGTGCATGAGATAACGTGGTTTTTCCCATGCCTGGTAAATCTTCAATTAACAGGTGACCTTCACTAAATAAACACGTAAGGGCGAGCTTGATTTGTTGTTGCTTACCAAAAATAACCGTTGATAGGTCATCGATAATGAGTTGGATTGTCGAATTCATAAACTACTTAATTTGTTATGGTTTCCATCAATTCTAGACGTTTCATAACAGAGTCGACTTTTTTTGCGTTGAATGGTTTGGCGATAAAACCTTTAGCACCTAATTCCCAGGTGTTTTGCACATTCTCAAGACTATTATGCCCAGAGCACATAACAACATGAGTATGAGGATGGCGGTCATTTAAGTATTCAAGAATTTCCGTACCGTCAGTGTCAGGTAGTTCAATATCAAGAAAGATGACATTAGGTGACTTTTCTTCAATAACCGTTTTAGCTGATTCAAAATCTCGACTTTCTAAAATATCGTCAAAACCAAGACCAGTTAAAATTTGATTTAGATAGTCGCGGATATCTTGCATATCATCGATTATCAGAATAGGTTCTAACGGCTTCACAAATTCCATATCGTTTACATCTTATCGTTACATCTCAAGTTGATAGTTTTAATATAAGTCATGAGATAACTAAGCTCAAGAAACAAGCACTAATAAAATGAATAATATGATAAAACAACACCTTAATGTCCGATACCGTCTAGTATTGGACTTAACATGCACAGAGAAAAGGTATAGCTATGTAGAGACACTTTACTTCCTATAATTTATATTATGTTAAATAAGGCGTTTATCTTTATAATCAGGTTCATTGGTCGTTAGATTCTAAGGTTTTTTAACCCCTTTTTTGCTTAATTTGGGTTTTCACGAATTTATAGCTTTTTATGAAATGGTCATTTCTAAACGTGGCAATCTAAGCATTTTAATTTCACTACCGCACCTTGGTTGTTTGTATATTTTTAAATATAGTAAGGAGTAATAATACCAGTTACCTTGGCTGTTATGATCAATAGATTTCACTCATCGAAGCAAAAAGCCAAGAGCAACCGGTTAGTTGAACAAAATAATATGGCAAATAATTTTTATAACCACTACAAATATTTCATCGAGCATTGTGAAGCAATAAATGCTCGATTTGCATCAAGTGAAATTACCATTAAACCTGAAGTTTTGTACAAAAAGATGTTTCCTCATCCTTCAATAAACAAGAATGTGAACGAAGTTGATATTTCAATAATTGACGAAGCTTTTAAGAGTTACGTTAGTAATTTTTATAACTTCATAAAGCATGAAAAGAACGTTGGTTTAAATGGAGTCTTCACCGAAACGAATGAATACGGTGAACCAACCGAAGGTCTTAAACTATTTTTTTTAAAAGAAGAGTTCTTTTGTAAATTAGAAATCCCTGGTTTGATTGTTTCGACAAAAATCTCACAAGAACGTGAAATCTTTATACATATTCAAAATTGTCACGATTTAATCTTAATGTTGGTAAATTTTCATGGTGCTACTAACAGCATTCAACTTACAAACGAGTTAAATAAAAAATTTAGTAAATTTACAGACAAGTACTTTGATGAGAGAAAAGAGCATATTACTTTAAATGTTTGAACTAAGTTTCAAATCATTAGTAGTTATAATTAGTTAATTTAATGGAATAGATTCAAACCTAAAGCCGCCCCGCTATCTTTAAGCCAGCCTACGATTTCACCTCCCCCAATTAAACGCCCTAGCAACACCCAGCGCTATTTCATGCAATACAACAAAACCCGCGCCGTATAAGGTGGCCCAAACTGGGATGATGATAAAATCGAGGGTTGAAGTAGATGATGAAACGGCGACTTCTTGGTAATTTGTAAGCCAAGGGTAAAAACCAAAGCCGTAAAGAATAAAGCCGTAAAGAATAACGATTGGAGCCGAAAACAGTATTAAACGCAGTTTTCGCTGTTTAAAAAATGGCATAAATGAGATGCCTAGCATTAGTAATAAAGGCACGAATACGTAGATCACCGAGGTAAAATCATTCAGTTTCATGCCTAAACCGATGGTTACTATCAGCATAAATAAAGCAGTAAAAATGCGGTAAGCGGCTGTAAAATTCATAGTCATTCCTTGTAATACCAATTCGCTTAATTAAGTAGTCAATTTTGAGGCAATAAAACCTCGTTGATAGCAAGGCAAAAATTTCGTTATTTAGTTGTTCTAAATCAGAAATTTTTAACGCAGTTAGCGACAGGTTTAATCCCTCAAAATGATTAAGTATTATTGCGGATTGGTATAAAGTACCTACAACCACCCTAGCACGCTTATTTATAAATGACTATTTTATAAACCAATTTGCCTATTACAGCCGACACTTTCTACAAAGTATTTATCATGGCTTACGAGTATAAACCCGCCTTTAAAGCCCTGTAATGACTGAGCCAAGAGCTGTTTTGATTCAAGGTCGAGATGATTATCGGGCTCATCGAGTAACAAGAATGCAGTACTTTCAATATTACTGACGATACACATGGCGAGCTTCATTTTTTCACCGCCACTTAAAAGTGCGGCATGTTTAAAAACAGCGTCTTTTCTAAAGCCGATACTAGCAAGTAGAGTACGCACGGTGCTCACATCTAGGCTTTTACAGTAAAACAAAATGTTATCAAGCAGGGTTAGCTCGTTGTTTATTAATGCAAAATGTTGGTCTAAATAATAGAGTGCTTGATTGCAATGTAACTGCCCTGCTTTTACTGGTATGTCGTATGTCAGAGTTTTAAGTAAGGTTGATTTACCAGTGCCATTAGCACCCGCTAAATGAATTTTATCATCATTGAACACCTGAAAATTAAGCGGCTTTTGTGTTCCGTATGCTAATACAACGTTCTCCAGGCTAAGTACTTTATGGTGCTTGGCTGTATCTGATTGCACTAAATAAAATTGCTGCGCTTTAGTTTGTTCAAGCTTGCTAGAAAGTTGTTGCTTATTACGAATGAGTTCACCTTCTCGCTTAACGGCGTTTTTACTTTTAGATGATAAATTAGCGCTGGCTTTGTCTTTTTTAGCATCCATCAACACTTTAGGCTGACTGCCTGACTTTCTTAAGGCTGCGCCCTGACATGCTCGTTTTTGTGCTTTTTGCTTCTGTAGTTGTTCAGCTGCCTTAAGCTTACTTTGCTGTTTAACAATGTGGTTTAATTTATTTTCAAGGGCAGCAACTTGCTGCTGCTTTTGTATTTGGTACTCAGAAAAACGGATACCATATTGTGTTAAAACCAAGGGTTGTTAGCTCCCAAACTTCATGGGCTTGTTCTAATAATTCTTGGTCGTGACTTATTAGTAATAATTGCCCTTTAAAGCTTTGTATTTGCTTTATAAGCCAGCTTTTGCCTTTTGCATCTAGGTGGTTTGATGGCTCATCCAGTATTAAAATGTCGGGCTTTATGCAGGTAAATAGTGTCCAAAGTTTTAATTGACTAAGCTGAACACCACTTAAATATTTGCTTAGTGAGTAAGGGGTTTTGTTGTTTACGCCAAGCCTTACAAGTTCTGCATTAAAGCGCTCTGGTAAGTCCCAATTACCCTCAACTAACATTAAGTTTTGCTCTGTAACATGCCCTTGGTTTATAGCATCAAGGGCATTAAACACAGGCTCTAGCCCAATAGCCTCTGCAATAGTTTGGTTATCAGCCTGATTTACATCGTTCATTTGTCGGTAAAAGCCAAGGGTTGAATTACAAACAACCGTACCAAAGCTAGGCTCTTTTTGCTTAGCAAGTAGTGATGCTAAAATAGATTTACCGCAGCCGTTCCTGCCGACTAATGCGGTGACTTTAGCAGTGAGTGAAAATGAAAGGTCGTTAAATACAACATCGCCATTGCCATGTTGGTAACATAAATTAAAAGCTTGAAGTTGTGGCATAGTGCCTCCTGTACTACAGGGGCATAAGCGCTTGATCACACGAAAAGTAATATTATAAAAGTGATAGTGAGCAACGCCTACTAACCCTGTTGGTCCAAAAAGATAAAAATGAAATTGGATAACAGGTTTAGTTGTTCATGTTGGCGGTAACTCCTAAAAAGTGAGGCTAGATAATAACCACCCTGTGCTCAAATAGCAACGAGTTATGATAGTCTTAAATTATTAGCTGCTTAAAGGAATGTATTTTGAATTTAGTTAAAAGCCCTCTTGCCTCGCAAAACCCCATTCAAGTTAAGATGCAAATTAATGAAAGTAAACGTGTATTTGTTATTGGCGATTTAGATGCAGATTTAACTAAATTTGAACAGGCGCTTTGCTCTGTTAATTTTAATCCAAGCAAAGATATTTTGTTTTCACTGGGTGATGTGATTGATCGGGGGGAGCACAGCATTGCGTTACTTTCTCGTTTTAAAGAGCTTGGTGTACATATGTGCCTTGGTAACCACGAGCATATGTTGCTTGAGTCTTTACTTGCAAAGGATAAAAGTTACTACCGTTTATGGGTTGAGAATGGCGTTGTTGGCATTTAGATGCAACTGATGAAGAGCTCGCATTTGTCTGTAAGCAGCTACTTAACTGCCCGCTTTCTTACTATGTTGAATACGGCAAAATTAAAGTTGGTTTATCACATACAACACATGCGGATTGGGATTGGCAAAATCCTACTCAAGATATACAACAAGCGATTGGCACTTTGCTTTGGGATAGGAGCTTAACCAAAGCGAAAAAACCTTTAATAAATCCAAGTATCGACTTTTCAGTGCATGGTCATAACACAACCAAAAAGCCCTATTGGCTTGGCAATAGTTACCACCTTGATACTAATTACCTCAGCGGTAAGCCCACCATTGTTGAGCTTAGCACGCTGATCAAGCAGTTTTCATCAATGTAAACTTGCCAGTCGTTCGACCGTTTTCTCTTCAAGGTATTTTTTGTAGGTTAGTCTTGCATGCCACAACTGCTCATCTGTTTCTTGAATGTAGATGATTGGGCCAGCAGTTTTGCTTGCCAGGCTAGTTAGTTTACTGTATTCACGCGTATCAATTTTGCCATCGCTAAAGTAGCTTTGTGCGGTATGTAGAAATTCATCGTCTTTATAAATATCACTATGCCAAATAAGCGAGCGATACATACTAGCAGTTATTTCGGTTGGCTTATCGTTTGAACGAAAGAGCTTCACTTCGGTATAAATAGAATTACCGGTGAATACAATCCCTATTAACGACAACGTCGTAAGAGTCATCATCCATTTCATGCTCTATTCCTCTCAGTTAGGTACTAATTTAACTATAGGAGAGAAAGATGAATGTATGCTGTTTATTTAATCAATTAGAATTAGCGTAACTATTTGCAGGATACTTAATTATTGTTTTTAGTCCCTAATTTACTGCTTTGGGGTTTGAACATAAATTTGTGTATTAGGCTAAAAGGTCTAATACACAAGCATCAAGTTAATGAAGCGCTGCTGTAAATGGAATATTTTTACAGATTTCGGCTTCTGCAATAAGGATTTCTTCAAGGCGTGTATCAACCTCTTGCTTATCGAAATACTCGTAAGCAAGTTCAACGAATAAGTTTTTATGTTTTTCTTCTGATTTTGCAATCGCGACATAAAACTCTTTTTCTTTGCCTGCAGGTAAAGCCTCTGCAACAAGCGAAAAGCGCTCGTGTCCGCGTGCTTCAATAACGCCTGCTACTAATAAACGGTCCATTAAGAATTCATCACGACCATTTCTAAATACCGCACGAATTTGTTTGATGTAAGGATTCTTTTTGGTCATTGCCAAGTGATACATCACGTTCCATTAATAGCTTTAAAACTTGCTTAAAGTGGATCATTTCTTCCAGTGCTAAGTCTGTCATGGCTCTAACAAGCTTGCGACGGTCTGGGTAATGAGAAAGCATAGACATAGCCATGCCTGATGCTTTTTTCTCTGCTGCAGCATGATCTTGTAAAAAGGTATCGAAGTCAGCTAAGACACCTTCTGTCCATTCAAATGGCGTGTGGTATTTCAATTCAAACATGATGAGGAACAACTAAACTTATAATTACGGCGATTTTAACGTATTTTATGTGTGATTATAACCAAGAGATTTATCAATTTTACCACTTCGGGTAGATGACACTTTATCTGGGTGTTTTATGTCATTCCACGCTGTGACTTTGCCACCCATATTCAGCTGTTTAAAGCTAATTGGCTGCTGAGTGTTTAAAAACTGCTGAAGTAATTGCGGGCTGTTTGAGTCTGCTACATTAAGCGTTAATAACTGGTTTGTACGCCCTTTAAAGTAGTCTGCCACTTGCTGTTGGTGACGCTGATAACACGCTGTTAAGTATTCATCAGATTCTAACTCTGCCAAGCTATACTGACCAAACACATCAAAATAACAGCGCTTTAAATGGCTATTAAAACCACCATCTGGGCGCATTAAATTAGTGTGCATGCGTGCTAATAACTGCCTTATAGATGGCAACCATTTAGTTAAATCGCGCTCGAGGTTGATAAAACGGCTATTTGCAAAGTGCTCATCAAGCAAGGCGTATTCACTAAAAACTGGAGTATCAGCAATAACATCTGCACTTGTAATTGCTTGTTGGGTATAGGCTGTGTGGGCGGTTTTATAACCGAGTTGTAAAAAGCTGTTACAGATACTAGTTGTGCCGGTTCGTGGTAAACCGATTATAAAAATTTTAGAGCTCATGGCACCTGATCAAATGCTAACCACAGCGATTTGTCGTTGACTGGGGTTAACCTTGGTAAATCATAATTATGCAATTCTATAACAATTTTGTCGTGTAGGTGGGCGTTTTTTATAAAGTTTCCGTTGTACTTAAAAAATAACTCGTCAAATTCACCGCTTTGCTGCATAACCTTAATCCCCTGAGAAACGGCTTTAGCAATATTAGTATTATGTTTATTAAAAAAGAAATAGATTGGGCTTTTGTATTTGAGCATTAGATGCGGCAGAACGACCAACGGCATTTCTTCTTTAAAATACGCAAGTTCATCTTGGATCTCTAATACTGAACGAGGAAATAAATCCCCCCTTCCTCTATCTAACATTACAAACAATGATTCAAAGTCCATTGCCGTTGCCACTGTTAAACCGTTACTTATTAGAATTCGTGTATCTGACCAATCTGCACCCTGAACTAAGTTAATCGATTTTAAATCATCAAGAGATTTTAGCTTCTTCAACCTCGGTAACTTATCTTCTGTAGTAAACATTAATCGCCAACCAAATAAGCCTTTAAATATAGGAACTCGTAGAGGGAGCAAAGTGTCTTCACGCTCTTGGTTTGTCATGCTCCAAGTAACATTGATAGATCCAGTCGTTTCAATTTCTTTTAAAACACGATTTTGGCTTAATAATTCAGGTGCGGGTGATAAGGTAAACTTATAACCACTTCTTTTTAAAGCTGTACGAAGAAGTATTAAAGGATAAAGTACTTCTTCGTCTAAGCTATCCATTGTTTTAGGATAAACAACATGTAAAGTGGTTGGTGGTGTTACGCGATTTTTCTTGGCATTAATTGTTTTTACATTGGCAAATAAACAAGTTGAAAATAAGAACAACAAACATGGAAAAACAATTTTTAGCATATCAGAAAACCTGTGTAACTAATAACATCACAGCGCTAATCAAAATAGTAATGAAAGTAAGCATCATACCTAATACACGTAATTTCATCAGATTATCAGCAAGTGCGTAACTATGACAAAAACGACCAGCAACCAGCATTGCACCTAAAATATAGCAATAATGGCTTGGGAGGCCTTGGTACTCTAATAAAAATAGCAGGATCAACGAAAAAGGCACATATTCAATAAAATTAGCATGAGTTCGTATAGCTGCTTGTAGGCTTTTATCTCCCCCGTCACCAAGTGAAATGCGTTTTGCTCTACGTAATTTGATCACGCGAAAGCTAAGTTGAATGTATAAAATGGCCAAGATGGCAGCAAACGTTGAAACAATCACAGTTTTTCCAATTTTTATTTAAAGTTAGACGCTTAGCATAATTTATTGCTAGGCTGTTAAGTAAGTAGTTAGGTTAGCTCACTATGATATTTAATGTCTAACAGTTCTTAAGGAAGTGCATGTTTACGCCAAGAAAAATCGCCGATAACTACCGCGAAATGATCAGTAGTATCGGATTTTACCCATCAATGCTCTCTGTGATGTTTTTAGTTTTTGGATTAATTACTACTGCGGTCGAGTACTCGTCATTATCAATGGAATTTAAAAAGCTGATTGGTGTGTTATTGGTCGATAGCGAGGAGAATGCCCGTACCATCCTCAGCACACTTGCCGGCAGCATTATCTCATTAACGGTTTTTAGTTTTTCTATGGTTATGGTGGTGCTTAATAGTGCAAGTGCCAGTCTTTCGCCGCGTGTGTTGCCGTGATTTTATTACCCGTAAGTCGCACCAATTAGTACTGGGGTTTTATCTTGGTAGTATTATCTACACCATATTAATGCTGATAAACATACGCACCATTGGTGATGGAGATATGGGTATTCCATCACTTGGTATCTTCTTTTCATTGGTGTTTGGTTTAATTTCGCTTGGTTTTTTTGTGTTTTTTATTCACTCAATTTCAAAAGCAATTCAAGTCGATAATGTACTAAACGACTTATTTAAAAATACCAAAGGCGAGCTTAAATGCATAATTGACATGCAACAAAAAAATCCTGTTGAGCATTTTCCTGAGTTTGATGACTGGCATAGTGTTAAAAGTAAAACAGAAGGTTACTTTAAAGGGGCACATAGCGATAAGTTGTGTGCGTTATGCCAACAGCACGGTATTAAAATTTATATTTCGGTTAAACAAGGCTTCTTTACAGTAAAGGGATACCCGTTTTTAAAGTGTGATACTGACTTATCTGACAAACCTGAACTGGTAGAACAATTACTAGACTGTTTTATCTTTTATATCGAAGAATATATTAGTGACCATTACCGCTACGGTATGACACAAATTTCAGAAATCGCTGTTAAAGCTATGAGCCCGGGTATTAACGATCCCGGTACTGCGGTAAAAGCCATAGATATGTTGAGCATATTACTGATATTGCGCTTAGACATTTACGATGTGAATTACTCGCTTAAACGTTGCGAGAACAATCAACCGCACCTGTTTATTCACGAAACCTCATTCGATGAGCTGCTGCATGATAACTTCACACCAATTCGTAACTACGCAAAAAATGACGCTTATGTAATGGTTAACGTGCTTGAGGCATTTAAAAACATATTGTTTAGAGCATCTGATAACAATAAAGCAACTGATAGCCTATTTGTTTATTTAGGGGCAATTATTGAAGATATAGATAAGCATATTAGTAATGAGTACGACCGTGAGCAAATCACTAATATGCTAAAAGCGATTGCTCGTATTTCAGAGCAACAAGGTGAAAAATTGCTGGCAAGGTTTGCCAGCAATCAATAAGTTAACTTAGTTTTCGATTAAATAAACCGCATAGCTGCTTGCGGTAATCGTAAGCTCACCACCATTGTATGCATCAGGTACATAGTTATCTGGTGCAGCTTCTGCCATAACCATTTTGCTGGCACGCATATAAGGTTGGCTACCTGTATCAAGTGGGCTACTTGAAGCTGTATAAAGACCTTTAAGCTCTACCCCATAGTCATTGGCAAATTCTTTCGCCGCAGCACGGGCATCTTTAATGGCTAGCTTTTGCGCTTGCTTTTGTAGCTCTTCGTACTTGCTTGATACAAATTGCGTTTGATTAATTTCATTAATGCCGGAATTCACTAGTTGCTGAAGCATAATTGGGTATTTTTTTATATCAGTTAAAGTTACAGACAGGCTACGCGTTACTCTATAACCTACAAACTCTTGCTTACCCGTTTCACGATTATATTCTGTTTGGCGATTAATCGAGATATTAGACGCATAAATGCCCTTTTCTTCTACGCCTTGGTTTTTAGCGAGCTTAATCGCTTTCGCCATGGTTGCATCGGCTTTGTTTTTCGCGGCAATTAAATCTTTATCTACTTCAACAATACCTACTGTCAGTTTAACGTTATCAGGGATCGCTTTAACCGTTGCATTACCTTGTATATAAATATGTGGCGCATCAGGTGTTGCTTGTGCTAACACATTAAAACTAAGTGCTGCCGCCATAGCGGTAAAAACTAACTTACGCATAATACTGTTCCTTAATTTAAAACTCCGTTCATTATCACCTTAAAGGGTTAATTGAATATGAACAAGCCATTTTACAGATATAAAAAAACAGGCATAAAAAGCCTGTTTTTTCATTCACTAAAAGCGTTCTAGTTTAGATACTACGGCGCTTGTAGTTGCGATATTCTGGAAGCCAGTAGTTTTTCTCGATTGCTGCCCATAGCGCTTCATCGCTCAGCTCAAGTGCCACACCTTCTTCCATCGCTTTTTTCGCAACCGCAAATGCAATACGTTTACTTAACGCTTGGATTTCAGTCAGTGCAGGTAATAAGCTGCCTTTACCAGTGTTTGCACGTGGTGAAGACTCAGCCAGTGTTTCACTTGATACAATCAGCATTGCATCTGTAATACGTGTAGCTTTAGCAGCAATTACGCCTAAACCAATACCCGGGAAAATATAACTGTTGTTACATTGTGGGATTGGGAATGTTTGGCCGTTATACTCAACCGGATCAAATGGACTACCAGAAGCAACAATCGCTTGGCCGTTTGTCCATTCAATAACATCAGAAGGAAGTGCTTCAACTTGCTTAGACGGATTACTTAGCGGGAAGATAATCGGTTGTGGGCAAGATGCGTGCATTGCACGAATAACCTGTTCAGTGAATAAACCAGGTTGGCCAGATACACCAATTAGAATGTCTGGTTGCGCACAGTGCATTACATCTAATAGTGATGCGTACTCACCGCTGTAAGTCCACTCACTTAAGCCATCTTTAGATTGGCAAAGTGCTTGTTGGAAATCACGTAAACCTTCCATACCTTCAGTAAGTAGACCAAAGCGGTCAACCATGAAAATTTGCGAACGCGCTTGCTCATCGCTAATGCCTTCAGCAACCATAGTACTAATGATTTGCTCAGCAATACCACAGCCTGCAGAGCCTGCACCAACGAACACAACTTTTTGCTCAGAAAGTTTCGCGCCTTTAACACGACATGCAGCGAGTAAAGAACCTACAGTAACCGCAGCAGTACCTTGAATGTCATCGTTAAAGCTACAGATTTCATCACGGTAGCGTTTTAATAATGGCATTGCATTTGGTTGTGCAAAGTCTTCAAACTGAAGTAAAACACTTGGCCAACGACGTTTAACTGCTTTAATGAATAGATCTAAAAATTCGTCATATTCTTCTTGCGAAATACGTTTATGGCGAGCACCCATGTACATAGGGTCGTTAAGTAGTTTTTCGTTATTCGTACCAACATCAAGCATTACTGGTAACGTATATGCAGGGCTAATACCACCACACGCTGTATAAAGTGATAATTTACCAATTGGAATACCCATACCACCAATACCTTGGTCACCTAGACCAAGAATACGCTCGCCGTCAGTCACAACGATAACTTTTACTTTGCCTTTAGTGGCATTACGTAAAATATCATCAATTTGGAAACGATCTTCATAAGAAATAAATAGACCACGGGCACTGCGGTAAATGTCTGAGAACTTTTCACAAGCATCACCTACCGTTGGCGTGTAGATAATAGGCATCATTTCTTCAAGATGATCACGCACTAAACGGTAGTAAAGTGTTTCGTTGTTATCTTGAATAGCACGTAAGTAAATGTGCTTATTTAAATTATCGCTAAAGCTTGAATACTGCTGGTAACAACGCTCAACTTGTTCTTCGATCGTTTCATAACGCGGTGGCAGTAATCCGGCTAAGTTGAAATTTTCCCTTTCTTTTTGTGAAAAAGCACTGCCTTTATTTAATAGTGGCGTTTCAATCAGACCTGGGCCTGAATAAGGAATATAAAGATAATTTGGATCGGTATTTGTAGTCATATTTCCAAGCTTTGATGCGTCATAATTATGACCTGACATTATTACTCTTGAAGGCGAAATTGCAATGACAATTCACCTTGTCAGACCATTGAAGAAAATGAATTTTATGCTCTAAATAGCATAGCAGATAGTATACATGAAAACTCAGCAGCTTTAAGGCTGCTGAGCTTGTTTTTAGTGGCTTTTATCACTTAAAGCGATGCCTTCGCGGCGCGGATCGGCTGCGCCATAAAGTTTACCGTTTTTAACTTCAACAGCATGTAAACCAGAGTTTAAATCTAGGATACGAACTGTGTGTCCGCGGTTAACAAAATCAGCTTCAGCGTTGGCAAGCTCAGTGCCCTTTTCGAGGCTTGTGTAATTATTACGATTAGTAATGCGCGGTAAGTTAATGGCTGTTTGCGCATCTAGGTTCCAATCAAGCACACCTACAACCACTTGAGCTACATAATCAATAATACGGCTACCACCCGGCGAACCAACCACTAAACGTAAGCTGCCGTCTTTGTTAAACACCATGACTGGCGACATAGAACTACGCGGACGTTTACCTGCTTCAACACGATTAGCCAATGGCTTACCATCTTTAGTTGGCGATAAAGCAAAGTCAGTTAGTTGATTGTTTAAAATATACCCGTTCACCATAACTGTTGAACCAAACGCCATTTCGATAGAACTTGTCATCGACACAGCGTTACCTTGGCTATCGACAATCGAAACATGGGTCGTTGATGGCAGCTCGTATGCATCATCTTGCGCGTATGCAACTGAGTTTGGCGGTGTGCCTGCTTCTGCGTGAGTATCTTTTTCAAAAATAAGTTTTGCGCGACCAGCAATATAGTTTTTATCGAGTAATCCTTGTGTCGGGATTACCATAAAATCAGGGTCACCCATATACACATTACGATCAGCAAACGCCAAACGCGATGCTTGGGTAAAGTAATGCAGCGCCTGTACAGAGTTTGGTTTAAGTTTAGCCATGTCTTTATGTTCAAGTAAGGCTAAAATCTGTAACACAGCTACACCACCGCTACTAGGTGGTGCCATTGAGCACACTTCGTACTGGCGATAATCAACACACACAGGTGCACGCTCTTTGCTTTTGTAATTGGCTAAGTCTTCAACCGTTAATGTACCCGGTGCGACTGCTGAGTTTTGCACTGCATGCACAAGCTCTTTAGCGTTTTCACCTTTGTAAAATGCATCAATGCCCTGTTTCGCTATATCTTTATAAAGCGCGGCAAGTTCAGGATTCTTTTTCACGGCACCTACAGCAAGCGGTTTACCATCAGGAAAGAAGTAGTCACGAATAACAGGTAGCTTGGTAACCCCTGGGTTTAATTCTTTAGCCAATAATTGATGTAAACGCGGCGACACAATAAAGCCTTTTTCAGCCAATTCAATGGCAGGACCAAACAAGGTTTGCCACTCTAACTTACCGTAACGCTTATGGGCAGTGGCAAAGGCATCTAAAATACCCGGTACACCAACAGAACGACCACCTACAACGGCTTCAATCCACTTTACGGCTTTACCGTGCTTATCTAAAAATAGTGTTTCATTAGCATTGCTTGGAGCTGTTTCACGGCCATCAAAGCTAGTTAGGCTTTTGGTTTTGTTGTCGAAGTACATCATAAATGTACCACCACCGATACCCGACGATTGCGGCTCTACCAGTGTCAGTACTAATTGCGTTGCAATGGCAGCGTCAACCGCTGAACCGCCTAGCTCAAGCATTTTTTGCCCGGCTTTTACTGCATAAGGGTTTGCTGCTGCGACCATGTACTTATCGCCTTCAACAACCTGCTTATGAGCAAAGCCCGTTGCAGCTTCAGGTTCGCGAGTTTCAACTTTTGCATGGGCTGCGAAAATAGTCGTTGAATAAATTAATGAGGTGGACAGAGCTAACAGCGCTTTGGTTTTGAATAACATAAATAAACTTAATCCCGTAGTGTATTTGGCATCTTAAAATTAAACGTGCACAATAGGCGACAATCTCAGATACACCAAAAATAACATGATAAACCTGCCCCTGAAACTAGAATATATTCTGCCGCCACTGTGTTTAGTACTACTTAGTTCCTTGTTTGCACTTTTCAACTTAAATGAATATCTTGAATTTAACCGTGAGTTAGTTGCAAATGGTGAATTTTGGCGCATTTTCACTAGCCAATTTGTGCATGCTAATTGGCCACATTTAGGCCTAAATTGTGCCGGAATTTTATTAATTTGGGCTCTGCACGCTGAGCATACAAGCCCTGCTCGCTATGCGTTTAATATTGCCATTCTTGCATTATGGTGTGGCTTAGGTGTGTGGCTATTTTGCCCAGATATCCATATTTACACCGGATTAAGTGCCCTACTGCACGGTGTGATTATTTGTGGAGCAGTAAAAGATGTACAAGCAGGCATGTTTTCAGGCTGGTTTTTGTTTGCTGGTACTTGGGCCAAAGTGATTTGGGAGCAAATTGCCGTCCGAGTGAGTCGGTGAGTCAGCTAATCGCGTCTAATGTTGCCATTGATGCCCACTTTATCGGCGCAATTGGCGGCACAATGTTGGCTTTGCCTGTCTTCATTAAAATAATAAAAAAGTGCGGGTAACCTTACTCGCGATTTAATTATCTGGTTATTATTCCTTGCCATTTAATCTGTTTCATAAAAAATTGCTTATGATTTATCTCCTATATCAGATATTACAAAGCCCCGGCTAACGAGGCTTTGGATTCAAAAATTTAGGCTTTGCAAATAATGTCTAAATTTCCTAACGAATATAAAAAACTGTCCTTTTGTTTTTTCGTCAATTGATATAGAGCAGATTATTTCGTGAGGAAAGTCACTTTCTACATCGTACATACCAATTAAGAGAGAGGTTGCGGTTTTCCTATTTAAATCAGTGACTTTACTCGAGCCAGATTCTAACTCTATAATTTTGTTTGCACAATTCATTATTGCTGAGACATTGTGGTTTTTATTTTGAACAGTTTCACCAACAACATATACTCCGTATTTCCCTCTATATCGATGTTCTAAGTGTATGTTGTCACTTCTACTTTTGTCTGTATCAACCCAAATTCCTCCTACTTGCTGGTAATAATCATCGGGAACATAAGTCAAATTTAAAAGCGTATAAATAAATCCACCTGAGAATGTTTTTAAATGCCACTTAGCATAAATATTTAATGGTGGCATAAGAACTAGAACAAAAATCAATATTAATAAAACCCACTTGCATCTCATCGTTCATGCCTATTTTGGTCTGCTAATACGTTATAATACTGGTTAATAACCTCATCAACATAGTCCTGAAAGTTGTTAGTTATCACATTATAGTTTTTCATATCAAATGAGATTTTTGCTCGTTCCTCTGCTTTCTTCATTAATGCATCATAGTATTCTTTATCGTTGCATGAATATCCACTCGTATCAGGATCTGCATAAGAAAAGCCATCAGCGAACAATCCATTACCAGAAAAGCCACTATTTGTACCATCCTTATACAAAATTTGTTCGTGGAAAACACCTAAATTCATATTAGATGCACCATTAGTTCTAAACTTTCCTAGTCCATTTAATGGTCGCATACACATTTTCTCTAAACAAATTGGGGCAGACTGAATATAGCGTCCTAATTCAGGAGCGTAATCCCTAAATTAGTTTAGATTTATCAAGTTGAACTTAGATAGCTATAGACTAGCTTCATCCTATTTCCATTTGTATAATTCTAATCAAAAGCCTCGGTTAGAGAGGCTTTAAATTAATAGCTAATTCCAATATTTATTAATAATTTTCGGTAAAATTATAAACCACTGAAAATATCCACCGATAAAGCAACAGATACTAATAACAAACACTTCTAAACCAAAACTGCTTTGATAATCTATAGTTGGTAAAGCTGTAACTAGATACAAAAAAAACGGACCTAATGAAAACTTAAAAGTCCAAGTAAAACTAGTATGAACACTCCTAACTCGTGAGTTTGGCTTACATATTGAACAGATTCTAAAACAGAAAGAATGACTAAAGTAAAACAGGTTATCCATACTAGTTTAAATATCTGGATCTTTTTTAGATTCATACTATTTCACCTGACATAATCTTAAACATTTATCCGCTAAACTATAACTGTAGTCGTGACAATCGGTACCATTTGGACATATCGATTTAAACTAAGCGTTAATGCAACTTTCGACACAACTATCATCTTTTCTAATTTCATCACATTTTTTTGAGTCATGGTTCTCAGCTTCCGTTGTTGCGCAACCTAAACTACCTTTACCAAAAGGCTAAGTGTTATCAAGAGCACTTGTAGGCGTATTACTTGAACAAAGCTAATTTTTACATAAGCCAATATGGATTTACTAAAGGTAAAGTTTTATTGGCATATCACTAAACTTATTCCATTCAAAGGGCGCGTGCAATTTTATGTTGTCATACGGTCGCTGTAACTCATTTTGCTATTAAATTAACATAACTAGCTGGTTTCATAATATTGCTAGGTCTATGAACAGTAATACTAAGGGTTACAAGTAATTGAATTGCTCACTTAGAACGGGGCTCAATGCAAGACAACGATAATGAATATCTTGTGAACAATCATAAGCGATATTCGATGAACGACACAAAGCAGCCTAATTTAGTGAGTGGTGGATTTCGGGATTTTATTAGCGATAAACATTAAGATATTTTTTATGGCAAAAACAAGTTAAGTATTTATATCTAATGGTAAATATCAATTGGTATCTAAAACAAAAAAAAGCAGCCCTGAATATCAAGACTGCTGATTGGTTAGTTCTAAATTGTTATAAAAGTTAAAGCGTTTCTTTAAATAGCTTATGAATACGGCGATATTCATCTAACCAGCTTGATGGTTGTACAAAACCATGCGGCTCAACTGGGAAGATAGCTGTTTCAAAGTTTTCTTTTTCTAGCTCAATTAAGCGCTGTACTAAGCGAACTGAATCTTGGAAGAATACGTTGTCATCAACCATAGGCGCGTTAATTAATAAACGACTCTTAAGGCGTTTTCAGCAAAGTAAATTGGTGAGCTCTTTTCATAGGCAATCGGGTCAACATCTGGGTGATTTAAGATGTTCGACGTATAAGGGCCATTGTAGTGAGCCCAATCAGTTACCGGACGAAGTGCAGCACCTGCTTTGAATAAGTCAGGTTGTGTGAATAGCGCCATAAACGTCATGAAACCACCGTAAGAGCCACCATAGGTGCCTACAGCTTGGGTATCAACGTTTGCGTTATCTGCCATCCAGCTTACGCCGTCTGCTAAATCTTGGATTTCAGGTGTACCCATTTGACGATAAATGGCTGTACGCCAATCACGGCCGTAACCTTTTGATGCACGGTAGTCCATGTCCATTACCACGAAGCCTTCTGAAGCCAGTAGTGAGTGGAACATAAACTCGCGGAAGTAACCAGACCAACCCATGTGTGAGTTTTGTAGGTAACCAGCACCGTGGTTAAAGATAACCGCTTTACGGTTTTTACCTGTTTCGCCTTCTTTATAATCAGCTGGGTAATATACTTTTGCGTAAATTGGCTGATCAGTGTGGCTTGAAGGCACAGCAACAATCTTAGGAGCGATTAGCTTTTTCGCTAAGAACTCATCAGATACTGTATGCGTTAACTGAGTTGCTTTGGTATTTGCTTTTGCATCAGCAACATAAAGCTCAGGCGGCGACATAATTTTTGAGTGAGTTAGCAATAGTTTGCTTTCATCTGGGCTTAACTGGTAATCAGTCATACCATCAAGGTTGGTTACTTGCTCAGATTCACCGTTTGCAGGGTTTACACGATAGATTTCGTAAAGACCTGGGTGCTCAACGTTCGCTTTGTAGTAAATCGCTGAGTTATCAGCTGTTAACGTTAAGTTAGAAACAACAAATTGGCCTTTAGTTAGCTGCGTTGCTTTACCGTTTAAAGGCTTTTTGTAAATGTGGCTGTAACCAGACTCTTCAGATAAATAGTAAAGTGTGTCTGAGTTGTTCAACCAACCAAAATCGTTGTATGCATAGTTAACCCATGCATCGTCATGCAGACGGTGCTGCGAAACAAGTTTATTGTTTTGTGTATCAACAGTGGCTAACCAACGGTCTTTGTTATCCCATGCTTCAAGCATAAGAGCCACTTGTGAACCATCTGTGTTCCATTGGATTGCACTTTGGTCCCAACCCCAATCCATCATTAAGTTGATGGCACGTGGTGCTTTTTCAGACTTGTAAGTTTTGCCATCACGAGCGTAGTTTTCTTTCTTAACTGCTGCAAGAACGTCTTCATCAAAACCAGGTAAGGTATCGAATGCAAGGGTTGTTTGCTCGCCTGATTTAAGGTCGATGTAAACAACATCTGAGCTGATTGGTTTTTCATCAGCAACACGACGGCGTACTTTTTCTGCTTTTACGCGTGCATCATCGGCAATGTAATTAGGCATGATATCGCCTTCATCGCGCCATGAACGGCTTTCTGTGGTTACTGCAACAAGTGCTTGGCCATTTGGTGAAAGCTGTACATCTGCTAAACGCTTACCTTTACCTAAATAAAATTGTGCATTAGCAATGCTGTCGTTTTGCTCGTTGATTTGTGCTTTACGCTCTTCACGATCTTTTTTGTTTTTGTGAGTCAGCGCAATGTAATCAATTAGTTTGTGCTGCTCTTTTGCGATGTAAGTGTCTGGCTCTTGTACACCTTTAGGTGCATCGTCTAGGTGTAAGTTAACTAATTCAACTTGACGACCCGTTGCTAAATCAACTTTATAAAATGCATTACCTTGGCGATATGCAAGGCTACCATCAGTTAAAAACTGTGGTTTTGATTGCTGTGCGCTATCGTGAGTGATTTGTGTAATTTGCCCAGTGCTTAGGTTTTTAACGAAGATATTACCTTCAAATGCATAAGCCTGTTGCTTCTTATCTGCAGAATAAACGGCATTTTTAGCGCCTACAGTGTGTAGTTTATTTAACGCTAATTGTGATGCAGATTGGCTATTTACCGCTTGAACGTATAAATCGCGTAACTCATTGCCTTGTTGCTTTTGTGCATAAACGATGCTGTTAGAATCACCATTCCAGAAAGCACGCTCAGGTTGACGGCCTAACCAATCAGGGTGAGCCATTGCTTGCTCTAACGTGATTTCAGCTGAACCTGTATCAGCAGGAGTAGCAACTACTGGTGCTACATTGGTAACTTGTTCTTCAGAAGGCGTTGAGGCGGTTGATTGACAACCTGCTAGCATGAAGCTAGATGCGACTGCGAGAGCCACTAACGTTTTATTAGCAGTGGTTTTGAATTTCATAGTGCTTCTTACGGGTTATTATAATTCGCCCTATTTAAGCAGAAGCACTGATGAAATAGCAATTTTTATAGGATAAACAGTCAAACTTTTCCGTTTAATAACAGCTTATTTTAAGCTGATATCAAGCCATACCATACGGTGATCAGATGATGCGTTACGATCTTTAATTAAACGGAACAGTTCAGAGTTTTTCTGTGGCCAAAAAACGCCACCACCGTTTATTTCAATACCATAATTTGAAGGTAAAACGTAATCAGCACGAGCCTGCCAATAAGCGGTATAGTTTTTAGCGTAATCTTCTTTATACGATTCTTTTGCACCTTTGCTTGTTGGCGTAAAAGAGGTATTCACTAATGGATTTTTTAAAATTTGGTCTGTGGTATTCGGGCGTGCCTTACCCCCTTCTGGCGCAGCATTTAAGTCACCAACAATAACAAAACGGCTTTTCGCTTTTAAGCCACCTTTTTGACCTTTATCATCGTAAATGTAGTTAGCATTGTTGATGTAATCTGCAACTAGGCGTACTTCATCGTGGTTACGCTTACCGTTACGGTCTTCGTCACCATCAAAAACAGGCGGCGTTGGGTGCGATGCAAGCAAATGAAACGTTTTGCCTTTTACATCTATTGGTAAATCCCAAAATGATTTAGAACTTAGGTGAATTGCTTGCCATTCCTCAGCAGAATACCAATCTTTACCTGTTTTAGGGTCGGTAGGCATTTGTGCATTTGGCATATCTTTGTATTTGAATGTTTGTAATGTACGCGCTTTATCTAAATCGATTGGGTAGCGCGACAATACTGCCATTGCATAATGCCCCTCAAAGAAGCCAAAGCCGTGTGCGTCGCCTTTGTAATGCCCCTTTACACCATCGTTATCTAGGTCGAACTCAGTAGGTAAACCAGTGTTAACAGGTGCAATAAAGTAATACGGGTAATCGATGGCAACTTGCTTATTTTGCGATACTTGCAGGTAGTTTTTACGAAATACGTTAATGCCTTTGTCGGCATCAATATAATCAAACTCATTGAGTAAAATTACATCAGGTCTTACGCGCTGAATAATTTCGGCAATGTTACGAATTTGCTGGTGGTTGCTGGCTAATGCTTTACTAAGAGCATCTTTATCTATTGCTTCGCCTTTTTTAGCATAGTTAGTGGCATCCATACTCACATTAAAGGTAGCAACACGTAAATCAGCAGCCGATACATTGTTAGCAAAAAGGCCTACAGCCATTGCTATTGAAGAAGTTAATATAGCGTTTTTCATGAAATAAATCCGTCTACTATAAGTAGTAAAATAATACTGCTGACAATGATCCATAAGATCATCGCCATGATAAAAGGTTTAATGCCTGCTTGTTTTAAGACTGAAATAGATAAACCACTACCAATCAAAAATAAGGTCATTACTAACACTTGTTTAGCACCCACATTGAGTGCATGCCACAGTGTTTGGTACTCAGGAAAGCTTGAATTAATCAGTGCCGCCGCTAAAAAGCCAAATATAAACAATGGGATACTGGCTTTTTCATCCGATTTCCAAAACACACCCGCAATGCTTGTATAAGGGATTATCCACATCGCTCTAGTTAGTTTAATGGTTGTGGCAATAGCAAGTGCTGATGCGCCATAAGCAGCAGAAGCCCCCACTACACTACTGGTGTCGTGAATAGCAAGTGCAGCCCATACACCGAATTGTTGCTCAGTCAAATTAAAGTAATGACCAATCATTGGGAATAACACTAAGCCAAGGGCGTTTAATAAAAACACCACAGCGAGTGATATAGCTACTTCGTGATCTTTGGCCTTTATAACCGGCGCCATTGCTGCAATGGCGCTACCACCACAAATGGCTGTACCAAAAGAAATAAGCACACCGGTGTTTTTATTTAACTTAAATAACTGAGATAAAATTTCACCAAGGCCAATAATAGCGGTAATACTAACAATAGTAAGCACAATAGAGCTGCGACCTACTTCTATTACTTGATTAAAATCAACAGCAAAGCCTAAGCCAATCACCGCCAACTTTAGCATCCATTTACTTATTTTTTGTGACTGCACTGCAAATGGGTTGCCTAAGATCATGGCAAATAAAGCACCGACGACAAGTGCCGTAGCAGAGCCAACAAATGGTAATGCTGATACTAAAAATAGTGCAATAAATAGAAACTGCTTTGGGCGTTCGGCTATCACAACGGTGCTCTGATAAGTTTATTGGTTAGCTTATGCACCACAGGTGCAACAAATATAACAGTAGGAAATGCCACGCAAAATGCAAAAGCCCATGCTTTAAGCCAAATGGTTGTAATGTTATCGATTAAACCAACGTTAAAAATGCTGATCACTAAAGACATAAATCCAGACATAAACAGCGCCATAAAGAACGCAAATACGACTGTTCTTAATCGAGGGTGTAACATAACGAACTAATATTAATATAAAAATATTAGTCTATAGCAAGATGACCCTGACGCAAGTGCTTTGAGACAAGAGGTACAAAATTAGCGAAGTTTGCGGGTAATTAAAAAGCCGAGATAAACTCGGCTTTTAAGAATTTAAACTGATTAGTTTAAAATAAGTTGAGTGCTGGTATCAGCTACTCCTGGGTAGTCTTGCTCTGGTAGAATTTCAGCCAGTGCCGCTAAACGTTCACCTAATTGGTGAAGGTTATCAGCCGATACATTGATATGACCCATCTTACGACCTGGTTTAGCCGTTTTACCATACCAGTGACTTGTAACGTCTTGCGTTGCCAGTACTGAGTGTGGGATTGAAGGCTGACCAAGTACGTTGATCATAGCAGTAGGACGAAGACACGCTGTACTACCTAATGGTAAACCTGCAACAGCGCGCATGTGGTTTTCGAACTGTGAGCAATGTGTACCCTGCTGTGTCCAGTGACCAGAGTTATGAACGCGTGGCGCAATTTCGTTAACTAATAACGTACCTTGTACGTCAAAAAACTCAATTGCTAATACACCCACATAGTCAAGCTCTTGCGCAAGCTTGTTAAAAGCAAGCTCTGCTTGTTCTTGAATTGCTGCTTTTTCTTTACCGGCAACTGAAAGCGTAAGTACACCATTGGTGTGTTGGTTTTCAGTCAATGGATAAATAACGGTGTTACCCGCTTTGTCGCGTGCACCAATGATAGATACTTCACGGTCAAATGGGATCATCTTTTCAGCGATAATAGAATGCGGCGCACTTTCAGTGCCTGATGCAATGAAATCTGCCATTTCTGACCAGATTTGGTCAATTTGATCATCAGACTTTAAGCGCCATTACTTTTTACCATCGTAACCCGCTTGGCAAGTTTTGATCACAAGCGGCTTGCCTAAACGCTCTACGGCAGCAACAAGGTGCTCTTTTTCTGTAATTAGCTGGTAAGGCGCGCATTCAACATCTGTTTTATCAAGTAATGCTTTTTCAAGTGCGCGATCGCCACCTGTTTTAATTGCCGCTTTACCCGGATAAAACTTATTGCTTTGACAACATAATGTAAGTACATCATCAGGAATGTGTTCAAACTCTGCTGTAATCGCGTCTGCGTTATCAATAGCTTGTTGTAATGTGCTGTTATGAACTTCACCAGTTAATGGATGAATGATTTTTTCACTACCCACATCGTAGGCAACAACATTTAAATCAAGCGGTGCACCCGCTAAGCTCATCATGCGAGCTAACTGACCTGCACCTAAAATTAGAATATTCATATTACTCTGCAGGATTAGGATTAGCTAAGATAGTGTCTGTTTGTTCTTTACGGAAAGCTTCAACTTTTGCGAAGATTTCAGGCTGTTGGCAACCTAAAATTTGTGCCGCTAAAAGGCCAGCATTTGCAGCGCCTGCTTCACCAATAGCAAGAGTACCTACCGCAACACCTTTAGGCATTTGGCAGATAGATAATAACGAATCTACACCATTAAGTGTTTTAGACTTAACTGGCACACCTAAAACTGGCAGTGATGTAAACGCCGCAGCCATACCTGGTAAGTGCGCAGCACCACCGGCACCAGCAATAATAATTTTAATGCCGCGATCTGCAGCCGAGCTTGCATAGTCAGCAAGTAATTGAGGGGTACGGTGAGCAGAAACAACTTTAGTTTCGTATTCAATGCCGAATTTTTCTAGCATTAACGCCGCATGTTCCATCGTTGGCCAGTCTGATTTGGAACCCATAATAATGCCAACAGTCATAAATACACCTCAGTTAAATAGTTTTCTAAAAAGCGGACTTTTGTCCTTATTTTGTGGCGGGTATTATATACCTAACTCACATCAAGATGCGAGTTTCAGTTGGAATTAAAAGCGATTTAGGCAAGGCATTGATTGCAAATAATAGTGGTTCTATTGTTAAAATCGATAACGCAGTATAAATCGCTTTTAAACCAACCCGTTGGGCGCTTCACAGGCACTCACTCTCATCGTTGTTACTTCTTAAAAGGGACTGCCATTTCTACAAAGTAACGCCTTGATATTAAGCACCTGTGAAACGCTGAATTCTGTATCTTGATGTGGTTTGGGTATATCCCTTAACTCACATCAAGATGCGACTCTAGAAGCACAAAAAAGCCATGACATGCATGGCTTTTAATCACTCATCAGCTAATTAAGCTTCTTTGCTTGCTAGGTACTCAGTGTATGTACCTTTAAAGTCGATAACTTTGCCGTCTTTGATTTCCCAAATACGGTTAGCTAGTGATGATACAAATTGTCTATCGTGAGATACGAACAATAATGTCCCTTCGTATGCTTCAAGTGCTAAGTTAAGCGCTTCGATAGATTCCATATCCATGTGGTTGGTTGGCTCATCCATTAATAAGATGTTTGGTTTATGCATCATAATTTTGCCAAACAGCATACGGCCTTGCTCACCGCCTGAAATCACTTTTACTGACTTTTTGATATCGTTTTGTGAAAACAGCATACGACCTAAGAAACTACGAACAACTTGCTCGTCGTCACCTTCTTGTTGCCATTGTTCCATCCACTGGAATAAGTTCATATCTTGTTCGAACTCGTCAGCATGGTCTTGCGCGTAGTAACCGATATTAGCGTTATCAGACCATTTAAATTCACCTTGCTTCGGTGCTAAACGACCAGCAAGGGTATTTAATAGTGTGGTTTTACCAACACCGTTCTCACCGATAATTGCAATGCGCTCGCCTACTTCAACTAGGCCTTCAAGGCTACTGAATAATGTTTCTTCAAAGCCTTGTGTTAAATTTGTTAGCTCTAAGGCATTACGGAATAATTGCTTTTCTTGCTCAAAACGAATAAACGGGCTTTGACGCGAAGATGCTTTAACTTCTTCAAGCTGAATTTTGTCAATTTGTTTAGCACGTGATGTGGCTTGTTTTGCTTTTGAAGCGTTCGCAGAGAAGCGCGATACGAACTGTTGAAGTTCGGCAATTTGGCTTTTCTTCTTGGCATTTTCGCTTAGTAGACGCTCACGAGCTTGCGTTGCAGCAAACATGTACTCATCGTAATTACCTGGGTAAATACGAAGCTCACCGTAATCGATGTCAGCCATGTGTGTACAAACTGAGTTTAAGAAGTGACGGTCATGCGAAATGATGATCATGGTACAGTCGCGTTGATTTAGTACGTCTTCTAACCACTTGATGGTGTAAATGTCCAAGTTATTGGTAGGCTCATCGAGTAGCATGATATCTGGATCAGAAAACAGCACTTGCGCAAGTAACACACGCAGTTTAAAGCCCGGTGCAATTTCTGACATAGGGCCGTAGTGTTGCTCTGTGCCAATACCTACACCAATTAATAACTCACCTGCTTTAGCTTCTGCTGAGTAACCATCCATTTCGGCAAACTCAGTTTCTAGGTCTGCTACACGCATACCGTCTTCTTCGCTCATCTCAGGTAAGCTGTAAATACGGTCACGCTCTTTTTTTACTTCCCACAGCTCTTTATGACCCATGATTACTGTGTCGATTACAGAAAACTCTTCGTAAGCAAACTGGTCTTGGTTTAGTTTAGCAATACGCTCGTTTGGATCTGTGCTGACATTGCCTGAAGATGGCTCTAGTTCACCACTTAGGATTTTCATGAAGGTTGATTTACCACAGCCATTCGCACCGATTAAACCGTAACGGTTACCATCGCCAAATTTTGCTGAAATATTTTCGAATAAAGGTTTAGCACCAAATTGCATGGTGATATTAGCTGTACTAATGATAGCGGTACCCTCCAGCGGGTAAAAAGTAAAACGAAACTGCGGGCAATTTTAAACTAAAGCCGCTTGGCACGCCATGAAAGATTAGTTAAATCAATTCCTCAATTTACAACTGAAATTGTTAGGTATACATTTAGTGAACACGCTCACTTTTATTAGTGAACGCGCTCACTTTTAAATTTAACTTTAAAAATTAAGATATTAGCTATGGGTAATTACGATAAGACACATCAGCATATTTTAAATGTTGCTTGGCAACTTTTTTCTAAACATGGATTCAATGAAACCTCTACACGGCAAATATCTTCTACTTGTGGTATTGCAATCGGTACTTTGTTTAAACATTTTGATAGTAAAATTGCGATTTTAGAAGCATGTCTTGATCTAAGGTTTCATGACGTATTAGAACTTGCCAAAGAAACCGACATTCACCGCCCTCCTCGTCTTAAAATCAATCATTATGCTCAATACTTTTATCAATTTTACTGTTTACATCACCGCTTTTATAAAGTGCTTTTTAGCCAACGCTTGTTCTGCAAAACCTTTCAACAACAACACATGGAACTAATTCAATCATTAGTATTTGCCGATCAACCCCAATTTAATAAAGTTAAAGCTGCTATATTACTCGACTGCTATTTTATGACCTTATTGTATGGATTGGGCGCTGAAACTCCGAATACAAAATTGATGCTGAGAACGCTGAGTCAGAAAGTGTCTATATTTTAAGCTCACTAACTCATTGATAATTCGATATTGTGAACCTAAAGTGAATAATTTTTCCTCAAACAAGGTTTGTTGCATGATAATTTTTCACTTTTGACCCAATTTTAGCTTTGATAATCTCCGACTCTTAACTAAATTATACCTATTAGGGACAATATTTAATCAAGGTACATTATGAAAAGAACACACGCTGCCTTTTTTGTTGCGGGCATGATAAGCATGCCTACAGCGAATGCCATCGAGATCTACAACGATCAAACCAATAGTGTCACTATAGGTGGCTTTATAGATGCAAGGGTTATTAATACACAAGGTGAAACAGAGGTAGTTAATGGTGCATCACGAATCAATTTAGATTTTAAGCGTCAATTAAAAAATGGCTGGCAAGCCTTGGCATTATTAGAATGGGGTGTAAACCCTGTTGGTAGTAGTGACATTATTTATAATAATCGCTTTGAATCGATTCAAGATGAGTTTTTATATAACCGACTTGGCTATGTTGGCCTTAAACATGAAGACTATGGTCAAATTACATTAGGCAAACAATGGGGTGCATGGTATGACGTTGTTTATAACACCAACTACAGTTTAGTGTGGGATGGTAACGCCGCGGGTGTTTATACCTACAATAAAGATGACGGTGCAGTAAATGGTACTGGTCGCGGTGATAAAGTACTACAGTATCGTAATACGTGGGGAAAATTTCATCTTGCCCTACAAGCGCAACTAAAATCAGATGACTTTTATACCTGCGACATTGCAGACATATCACGAAGTTCATGTGAACTGTTATTTAATCAAGGTAATGCCGCAGCTCAAAGAGTAGAGTTTAATTCAACCTATGGTGCGGCTATCACCTACAATGCAACAAATAATTTAAAATTTACTGCAGGGGTTAACCGAGGTGAATTTGATATTGTTTATGCAAACGGTCGCGATCAACTCGTTACAGATCTTATCTATGGTGTTGGTGTTACTTATGGTGATTTTTATAAACCAGGCTGGTATGCATCAGCAAATATAAATAAAAACGAAAACCACGACACCGACAACTTAGGACGCTTAATCAAAGATGCCGTTGGTTTAGAGTCAATTCTAAGTTATCGCTTTGATAGTGACATTCGTACTTTTGTTGCCTATAACGTATTTGATGCAGGTAGTGACTATGTTATTCAGCCTAATTTTAATGCCGACCCTGAAGATGTGTTTAAACGCCAATTTGCAGTTTTAGGTGTGCACTACTTTATGGCTGAGGATACCATTTTATATATCGAAGCTCGTAAGGATTTTAGTGACTTTTCAAGTAATGACGCAGAGCAAGAAGCACAGATGTCTCAAACCGAAGATGACGGTATAGCTATTGGATTTAATTATACTTTGTAGTTACCATAAACACTAAGCCCACTATTGTGGGCTTTAAACTCGCGATAAATCACTTACGTACATATTCAATACATTGAGTTACCATTCAAAGTCTCTTGTGGGATCTGTTGTATTGAATCCCAGTGCTCGACAATCTTGCCATTTTCATCAAACCGAAAGAAATCCATGGTGACATATTGATCATTACCAGGTCATATTTGGTGAGTATGAAGCGCAACAAGATTACCTTCTGCTATAGCACGAACAAAATCAATTTTCTTATCTGGATATTCATTATGCATTTTTTCAAAATAGGTAATGAATGAGGCTGTTCCATCACCAACTAAAGGATTATGTTGTATGTATATTTCGCCTACATACTTTTCAACCGCTAGAGATGGATTTCCTAGATAAGCGGTTTTGTAAAACTCAATAGCATTTCTCTTATTTAATTCTAAATCAACCGACATTTAGCACCTCTTCACAAATTTGTTGATTATGCTTGTATTTAAGAAATGTAAGACAAGCTAATTACACAGTGTACTAAAGGAAAAAAGCTCGCTTTTCTAAACAAGATATTTCTATCAGAGCTATTAAATATTTGCTAGACGAAAGAAAGTACGACTATCAAGCACTTAACATGAGAAAAAATGCATAGGTAGGACTGAAATAGCAGCATCATAGTGAGCGATCTATACTCTGCTATTAGATGTTTTCAGCATATTTCACCTTAAAAAAGATGCATAGCAAGCTTGATTCCAATTAGTACCCCAGCGCCTATAACGAGCGGGAGTAGGCTTTCTAAATAAAATGGAATATTTTCGAAATAAAACAACAGCGCCTTGAACAAGCATTATATACGCAGCAAGATTGAAAGAGCTGTATTGGGTCTTACAAGCTGAATGGATTGCGTTTCCAATCTGGCTTGTGCCATACCTTTGCTGATAGTGGATTAACAACTTGCATGCCAACAACAAATAAAAGAGCCAAAATGGTAAATACAAAAATAACACCTAAAGCACTCAAATTGATAGCCGGGTTAGCTTTCGGCTCAAGCGCTGTAAATAGACATGAGACTGCTACACAGGTTATTAAAGCAATACGAAGGAATTTCTATTTATTCATAAAATTGAAACTTAATGCTCAAATAACAAGCTATAAATAATAGACTAAACAAAGTGAAGAATGAACACAATGCATACTAAAATACGCCCTAGAGCACGGTCTATTTAGAGTTTTACTGCTAGCTTTTTATGAATATTTTTATAAGATTTGGTAAGTCTCTTAATATGATAATTTACTTTTTTCCAATCCCAAGAACTAGGATTGCCAAATTCAGGTAATGTATCTTCCCACTCCTTAGCTTCTTTTTCACAACGACAGTTTAAGCAAAACAAACAAAAATAGTCGCCTTCAATAAATACGTTAAAGTTAATAATGCCCCACCCATCGCTGGTATATCGGTATTTAGCACCATTACAATTATCTGCGTTGAGGTCGTGCTTTTCAATAAATACTTGGCCGCAAGAATCTCTATAATGTAATGATAAATTTATATCTTTGTGATGGTCTTCAGTTTTCTGAAGTCTATAAGTGACGTAATCTTTTATTTCATTTAAAGAGGAAAAATGTTTCAGGTCACTATCAAAATCTGAATACGCTTCATAAACTGAAACATCATATTCGAAGATATGATTAAAAAAATTATGAAGTTCTCTAATATGGATTCCTTTTTCCAGACTCATAGTAACTCCTGTAAAGCTTAAGAAGCGAAAATCTATTCTAAGGCATGTAACAGCCTAACTGACATCTACTTTAACTACTTTTCAACAGCATTTAATTATCAAATATATTTCTAGTTTCTTGCAAAGGATACATAGTAAAAAAGCTGATAACCAATATTTGTCTACATTAATTAGCTTGTTAGCATATCGTACACTAATCACTTTCAATACAGATATAGTTTGGCACTAATTTATCAGCAAGCCGATGCCAGCTAAATTCAATATTAAAGTTTTCAACTTTAAATTGATAATTCACTTCAACCCCATCGTCCCAATATTCAGTTTGGTTAGAGAACTTATGCGTAATATTTTCAGGTTTAAATTGTCGGTTCATAGCAACAACTTCTTAATTAACTAACAAATCGCCAGTATAAATTTCACCTCTAGAGTAAAATTCACTTAAACGTACAGATATACATTTGATAATTGAACCTTGAATATGATAACTAACACTTCCTTTTTCATGATTTTCAGCAGGTAAACTTGAACGGCTACCCAACACAAGATTAAAAACTTCAAATGAATCTAGGTTGATACACATAATACTATGTCCAAAAATATGCTTATAGCTAACTTATAGCGTGTTTATTTAAACATGACAGTTCACTTTTTGAATATTTCTTCCTACCAGAGTAATTAGCTAATTGCTAGGCAAATGAAAGATTTACAATAGAGGGTTCTAATTTCAGATAAAACCAAGTGTTGGATCATACTTTACTTTAGAACTTAGCCTATACGTTACATATGTTGTGATAAATAGGAGTTAGAAATAAAGTCAGCAGTTAAACTTTTAGCGAATCTAAAATGTATTAAGTATCAGTAATCAATTTAGCGTTTTAAGCACCTTCAAACTTTACTACACGCGAACGGCCATTCTCTTTGGCAATATAAAGTGCTTTATCAGCATTATTCAAAAGTTCATCAAGTGAAATGCCGTCTTTACCATACACAGCAACACCTGCGCTAAACGACATACCTATATTTGAGTTATCAGGTGTCATTAGCTTTATGGTCTTAGTTGTTTGAAGTAGTGTTTCTGTATTGGCAAAACAAACCGTGTCTTTATTGTTTATTTGGATAAGGCAAAACTCTTCACCGCCAAGTCTTGCAAAGTAACACGTATCATCAATGCTATGTTTTACATGCTTTGCAAAGGTGACTAATACTTGGTCGCCAAAATCATGGCCAAATGAATCATTAAAATGCTTAAAGTGATCAAGATCGATAATTGAAACAGTACAACTAAATTCTTTATGATTTGATTGTAACTGACTGAATTTTGCAAATAAGGCTCGCCTATTTGGCACATTTGTTAATTGGTCAGTATGAGCAAGTTCAAACATTTGCTTACTGTAGTCTTCTAAGAGAGTGTTTGTTCGGTTAAACAAAAACTGGTTTCTCTTAAGTTCGGTTATATCCTCACCTTCAACAATGACGTGCTCACCCACTACATTGGCAGTAAATCTAAAAATATGACGATATGAAGCATCATTAATTTCCACTTCAAGCTTATCTGTATCGTTTTTTAATAATTTTGAGCTAATTAATTGCGCTAAGTGTCTATTGACTGGGTTATTAGATGCATTTAGGTAATGCTGTGCAACAAGTTGAAATGAGTTGTTTTGAAATACTTCCTTGTGTTCATTAGCCGAAAAAACAACGACAGGTAACTGCAAATAATTTAAAACAGAATAATTTTTGTCGTTTTGTTCTGACCCTAATGACATACGATAAAGTCTCGTTTTGTTTCAAGCTTAGCTATGACTTGCTTCGCGTCGTCTTCTGATATTCCTTGTTCAGAAAATGTAAGCGACAAGATATTTATCATTTCTTGCCAATCTTTAAGATTAATACCTAAATTTTTATGGGCTTGTGCTAGCTGTTCATCACTGATGTAATCAGGTCCACCCATTAAAGATGAGATAAAACTTGTTTGATGATGAATTAACCTTTCCATGTTGGTATGTTTAAAATGAGCATTAAGGGTTTCTGACTTCAAAATATTGTCATAAAACTTTTCTATGACTTTATAAATTCGAGAAAAACCACCGTATTTGATAAACAAAGAAGATTCCACATCGAGTCCTGTATTATCGATAAATATTTAAGTAGCTAATAAGGCACCACAAAAGATGACAAGAAAGTCTGCAAGCTATTGATATTTAAATTATAGAAAGGAAAAGAGATTTTGCATTTTTGAATAAGCAAATAATGGGATTATTCTCATTTGTTGCACGTGAATATTAATACCCCCTCTTACACACCATATCTGTTGATTTAAAAATCTAAAATTCAAAGATATTTGCCGAAATTGAAATAAACCTCAAAACAGTATGATGTGTTCTTTTTATAGTTGATGGCTATTACAATGAATAATCACGTTCTACCTTATACCATTCCGCATAAGGATTAAATCAATTTAATCCATTCCCGATTGCACATTTTCTTCACTCGATCCGGGATTGAAATAAAGTGATTCCATGCCTTTGAAACTTCATCGACAATTTCGTCATAGCCCGAAAACACTCTATTGGATAAACAATGCTGTCGTATCCAGCTCCATACTTGCTCTATTGGATTTAGCTCTGGTGAATAAGGTGGGAGCTTTATCAGGGTTAGGTTTTTAAATTCTGCAGCTGTATCGTATGTGTGCCAGCCTGCGCCATCTATTATCACGACAGCGTGTCTTCCAACAGGTGTCGCGTGTGATATCTGGCGCATATGCTGCGTCATTGCTTCTTTATTTACGAATGGGCTAACTAACGCTTCTGTATGGCTTGTGGCTGGACATACCGCGCCAAATAAGTATCCATAGTCAAATTGCTGTTGTTTTACAATCCGTGGCCGAGTGCCTGTTTCAGCCCAAATGCGCGTAGTCGGATTTTGCTGGCCAAATCGTGCTTCGTCCTGAAACCATACGTCGATCCGATCAAGAGGAAGGTGTCCTGGTGTGTGAAGGATCGTTTCCAGCTGGAAGTTTTTTAAAAGCCTCTTGGCTCTGTAATGATTGTTTTGGGTGTTTAGAGCGGCTTGTGATCCAACTAAAGCCAAGTTGCTTTAGAATTTTATAGACATGATTTAAGTGGTAATGAACACCAAATTCAGTGTGAATGTAATGCACAATGTCTTCACCGGTAAGGCGGCCACCACGTAGTTCTGTGTTCGTGCGCTTTATAAATTCAGACAGTTGTTCAAGTTGCCGCTGTTGCAGCCTTGATGGACGTCCTTGAATAGGCTTATTGTCTAAACCATCAAGCCCATACTCTAGGTAACTAGAAACCCATTTATTCACACTACTTCTTGCAGTGTTTAGACGTTTTGCAATATCGGTTCGGCTATTACCCTCATAAAATAAAGACACTGCGAGCAATCGCATGCGTTTTCGTGCGTTTGGTTCTTTTCGAGAAAGCGCTAAAAGCTGTTCAGATATGTTTGAATTCAATGTTATTAGCCGGTGATTTTATATAGCCTATATTAGATCAGATATTTAAGCGGAATGGTATTAGCAATACGCGTTGTAAAGGCGCTGTACCATTTGTCTCTACCGAGCTGTTGGGCGTTTAAGTGCTCAACGTTTTGTTTCCAGGCTTTTATTGCATCTAAGCTTTGCCAATACGACACTGTAATTCCCAAACTATCACGAACAGACTCTATACCTAAATACCCAGGTTGTTGCTCTGCAAGTTCAACCATTCTATTTGCCACTTCTTCATAACCGGCGGTATCATCCGATAAGGTATTCGTAAAAATCACGGCGTAATAAGGGGGTTTTGGTGTATTCGCTATCATGGCTGTTACTTCCCCCTACTTGGTTCAAAACCATCATAACATGGAATTTTTTCGTCAAATGTATCCCAATTTGCTTTAGAGCTTACAAAGTTATGACTGATTGGGCGCTCGTTTATATCGCTATCTAATAAACCTAAGCGAATACGTAAGCGGCTTGGGTCATCTTTATTCTCGCTATAGATAGGCGAGCCACAACAGCTACAAAAATAACGAATTCTACCGGGTTTAAATTCAAACGCGCTTAGATGCTGCTTTCCTTCTGTGAGGTTAAAACCATCTCGTTGAATAAAGCCATTGGTTGCGTAGGCTGTGCCTGAGTTTTTTCGACATAAGGAGCAATGACAATGAATAATTGAGTCTATACCACCAGCAATAGTTACTTTTACTTCGCCGCATAAACAACTTCCTTGATACATAGTCCCTCTCAGGTTTAAAGATTAATAACCGCGATGCTTCCAAAATTCAGTGGCAGTGCCTTCGGCTTCCTTTAATAAGTTAAAGGATTTATCAGCAATTATATGGCCATTTAACTCAATAGTCATGCGCCAAATACCTACTTTATTGTCAACAGGTGCCCATATCGTATCACCTAAATAAAACTGCCAATCGTTTGTTTTAACGTACTGTTCGCCCTCAAACGGTGGCATGATCTCGCCATCTTCATCCGGAATATCTGGGTGGTAAACGCAAAATTTAATTTTTTGTCCTTTGGCCTTTTTAATGTTAACTATAAAGCCAAATTCAATATCTAACTGTGCAGGAACGTCTGTTGTAAACTCGGTGATTTGAGGCAGGTCTTTCTCTTTTGCATCCCAATGACTGTAAATGCCGTAACTTTCAATACTGGTAATTGGCTTTGCTTTTGCCATAGCTGCAAGCGCTCCTTTTTAAAAATGAGGCGCTATTTTATAGTAGCAACCCTAGCAGAACAAGATTGTACTATTATAGTAATTAGCTAACGTATTTTACCCAGTGAGTGTCATGTTGTTGAAAGCCACATTTAGTTAAAAGTTTAATACTTGCGCTATTATTAGGGTTAACTAAAGCTAACACACTGTTTAACGGAGCAGGTACAAAGGTCGTCAGTTTTTCAAATAGCATATCTAGTACCTTTTGCATTATTCCTTTGCCAAAGTATTGTGACGACAACTCAAACCCCAACATGCCCTGCCCGTCAATTATGTTAAATATGCCTACGCTGCCAATAACCTGCCCACTACTTCGTAAAACAATAACTAAACGAATGCCTTGTTGATTATAAAAACGTTCTATGTCGCCTTGAATAAAGTCGTACACGTCACCTTTCGTTATATCAGCGCCGTAATCATTAAACGATTGTACTTGCGGATCTTTTAAAATATCCCAAATTGCTTGGCAATCTTTATGACGAATGGGGCGTAAGTCAAAGGCTAAGTCATCGTGGCTAGACACGTTAATTTCTTCTTTTTGCTTTATGGGCTGGCATTATTGTCTTACTATAAACGCAATTTCAAGCAATTAGATTAAGTTCGATGAGTGAAGAATTTAAAGTAATTCAACCTACCACTACAGTTTACTGTAAAGAGCGCGGTGAAGGCTGGACCTTAACAGGGATCACAAGTATTGATGAACATACTTCTGTGATGTTTGATGGCGTAAGGTATACCTTACCGGACCGTGAAATTGTTGAGGTATTATTGCCACAACAACTCGAGCGAGAGAAAAACCAATAATAAAAAAAGCCAGCATCAAGCTGGCTTTTTCGTCTTTAAATTAACGTAATGCGTTAATACGCTCATCAAGTGGTGGGTGTGATGAGAATAACTCAGCAACACCTTTACCGCTTGCAATACCAAACGCCATCATTGAACCTTCTAGTTGTGATGGGTGGTTTTGTTTTAAACGCTCAAGGGCGCTACGCATTTTGTCTGCACCTACTAGTTTTGCTGCACCGGCATCCGCAGAGAATTCGCGTTTACGGCTATAGTAAGCAACAATCACACTTGCTAGAACACCAAATAACATTTGGAAAATCATATCGAACAAGAAGTAAGTCCAGCTACTACCACCCTCTTCTTCATCACTATTAAGGAAGTTATCAACAATACCTGCCAATACTTTCGCCATAAAGATAACAAAGGTATTCACTACACCTTGGATAAGTGTCAGCGTTACCATGTCACCATTTGCAATGTGTGACACCTCATGAGCCAATACCGCCTCAGCTTGATCTTGATTCATGTTATGTAATAAACCTGTGCTCACAGCCACCAGCGAGTTGTTCTTGCTTGGACGGTCGCAAATGCGTTCATTTCAGGGCTATCGTAAATAGCCACTTCTGGCATCGCGATACCTGCTTTTTTAGCTTGCGCTGCTACCGTCGAAACTAACCATTGTTCTGTTTCAGAACGAGGTTGTTCAATAACATGTGCACCGGTTGATTTTTTTGCCATCCATTTCGACATAAATAACGAAATAAACGAGCCACCAAAACCAAATACGGTCGAAATAACTAAAATGCCGCCTAGACTGCGATGGCTAATACCCAGTACGCTCATCACAATAGACAACACAATACCTAACACTAGCATTACCGCTAAGTTAGTCAGTAGAAACAAAAATACACGCTTCATAAAAACCTCAGAATAAACATACCAATTGTATTAACTAACGACATGGTTAAAAATCGTTAGTTAATAAAATTATCTGGGTGTTCTACCAACTCAGTTTAGGGCTTATGCAATTGGTTGCAAGGAACTAATTGCAACCAATTGTGACAGAGTATGTCAAAAGTAACAACTCAATTATTATGGGTTAATAGATAAAATTTCAAGTAAGGTTTTGTAAATTTTTAATTTAGGGGTGCCGTCTGTATACGGACTAATCGCTAAAAGCGGGAAAGGCAATGCTGATTTTAGTGTTTCTAAATTGGCCTCTTGTTCACGCATGTTTGGGTCTACATGATTTGCAATCCAACCCACACAATTTACACCGAGCGCTTTAAAGTGAGCAGCTGTCAATAGTGCGTGATTAAGGCAACCAAGCTTCATGCCTACTACTAGAACAACATCAAGGTTTTGTGATTTAACCCAATCGCAGAGTAAATCGGTTTCGTTGATAGGTAAACACCAACCGCCTGCACCTTCTGTAAGAATATAATCGGTATTGAGTGCTTTTACATTCGCATAAGCAGCATCGAGCTTGTCAAAGGTCAGTCTGTCACCTACTTGGGCAGCTGCAATATGCGGTGCAATGGGTGGCTCATAGGTAAAGGGGTTAACTATGTTATATTTAACCCCAATTGATGAGCTTTCCATTAAGGTTAATGCATCATCATTGACTAGCTGACCAAATGCTTCTTCGGCACCTGCTGCAATAGGTTTAAAACCAACCGCACGCTGTTTATGTTGCGCTAGTAAATTTAATAATAAACTGGTGACATGGGTTTTTCCGGCATCGGTGTCTGTACCCGTGATAAAAAATTCTTTCATTTTTGAGTTAATTCTATTTTTCTAGTTCTAAAAGGACAACTTGATAGCTCACTCTAGCATGCCCATCAACCAGAGGGTATGCCCTACAAACACTATTAAGTGCCTGCCTTGTTAATAACCCTTGGCGCTTTTGCCTAGTTTGCAATGATGTAGCACCAATCGCTTTTATCGAGCGCAGTGCTTCTAAGGGAGAGTTATAGGCATCTATGTAACATCTATCGGCTGCAAAATTCAGTTTAAACCCCGCCAATTTTGCATACTCAATAATGTGTCTAGCACTATGAAACTGATTAATATGGTTTTGCTCGTCTAAACAAGCAAAAGCCTGTTTGATCTCTTTGAGCGATCCATCTACCACGCAGCTTAAATAAACCTTACCGCCCGCTTTTAATGCAGAAAAAAGATTTTTAAATAGTGCCTCTAAGTCAGCAGACCATTGCATTGCAAAATTACTAAACACACAATCAAGGGCGTTTTGCTGTAATGGTAGGTTATCCATATCAGCACACACTTTTAAACAACGCGGGTTTTGCTCTGTGCTTAGCATGGAATGACTTAAATCCATTGCCAATACAGTATCAAAATGTGTTTTAAGCATTGCTGTGTTAACTAATGTCCAGCCCCTAAATCAAGGCAAGTACCCTGCTGATGTTTACTTGCCATCATTTTGAATAAATGCGCAGCCGCTTGTTTTTGTACATTAGCATGGCTCGCGTAATTTGCAGCCGCTTTAGAGAACTTAGTTTGCGTTGTTAGCTTATTACTGCGTTGAAAGCTTAAAGGCGCTTGAAGTTGAACACTCATAAACACTCCACTAGCGAATCAACCAGCTGTTTTATATCGTCAGCTTTATGTGCGCTACTTAGGGTTACCCTAAGTCGTGCCGTATTAAAAGGCACCGTGGGCGGTCTAATAGCGGTTAACCACACGCCTTTACCTTTAAGCTTATTAGCAACGGCAAGCGTGTGTTCTGCATCGCCCAATACCAAAGGCTGAATTGCCGTTGTTGATTCCATTAATGCCAAGTTATGCTCTTTGGCAAGCGCTCTAAAGTAGGCAATATTATCTGAAAGCTGAGCGCGTCTCTTATCCGCCTTTAATAACTTTTCGAGTCGCTCTAGAGTACAACTTGCCATCAGTGGTGACATTGCCGTTGAATAAATGTATTCGCGATTAAACTGCAGCATGTAATCAATTATTTGTTTTGATGCAAGCAGGCAAGCACCACTACTTGCTAGTGCCTTGCCAAAGGTGATGATCAGTAAATCAGGCTTGATTGCCTCACAACTTCCTAAACCTTGCTCGCCCAATACGCCAAAGCCATGGGCATCGTCAATCATCAGCCACGCGTTGTATTGTTTAGCGAGTTTACAGAGTGCTTCAATGGGGGCTTGATCGCCATCCATCGAAAATACCCCTTCGCTCACTATGAGCTTATGCTTGGCTTTTGACTTTTGTAACCGAGATTCTAAATGCTTAAGGTCGTTATGATTAAAGCGCACCATGGCAGCGGCAGAATGAAGTCCGCCATCAATTAAGCTGGCATGATTGAGCTTATCTTGAAATATTGCCGATGATTGCGCCACGGTTTTATCTTGAAACAATGCTTTTAATACGCTGCTATTAGCACTAAATCCGCTATTAAATAACATGGCGCTTTCATAGCCTAATAACTCGCATAAACGCTGCTCAAGCGTTTGCTGCGCTTGATTATAACCATTTACTAGCGCTGAACTGTGGCTACCTAGTTGCTGCGCTTGTATTTCAATAAAATCATCCGCAAAGCCAAGGTAGTCATTACTGGCAAAATTTAAATACTGTTTGCCTGCAACCTGTATAAAGCGCCCGCTTGATTGCTCAACAAGTTGACGCTTTCTCAGTAATGCATCAGCTTCTCGCTCAACAAGATGCTCGGCAATAAAATCAAAAGCCATTTAATTGCTACGCTTCGTAAAATAATTCAGATGTTGCTTTATCGGCAACCTTTGATGAAAGCGATGCTTCTACTGCTTCATCTGAGTAATCTTCACGTGTTTCTGGATTCATGCCTAATTTTTTAATCAGCATCATGTCAGCGTCTGCTTCAGGGTTTTCTGTAGTCAGTAGTTTATCACCGTAGAAAATTGAATTAGCACCAGCAAAGAAACACATAGATTGCATCTGTTCGTTCATCGCCGTACGACCCGCTGATAAACGAACATAGCTTTTCGGCATCATAATACGTGCAACTGCGATAGTACGAATAAACTCAAAATGATCTAAGTCTTCGACATCTTCAAGTGGCGTACCTTTCACTTTAACCAACATATTAATTGGTACACTTTCTGGCTGCTGCGGTAAATTTGCTAATTGCATTAATAAACCAAAACGGTCAGCAGCCTGCTCGCCCATACCCACAATACCGCCAGAGCACACTTTCATGCCGGCATCGCGCACATTATCAATGGTATTTAAACGGTCTTGGTAAGTACGTGTTGTAATGATCTGTTGGTAATACTCAGGTGATGTATCTAGGTTATGGTTGTAGTAATCAAGACCCGCGTTTTTTAATGCATGAGCTTTGTCATTATCTAACATGCCAAGGGTCATACAGGTCTCAAGCCCAAGCTCTTTCACTTCTTTGACCATTTTTTCGATGTATGGCATGTCACGTTCTTTCGGATCAGACCACGCAGCGCCCATACAAAAACGAGTTGCGCCTTTTTCTTTGGCAACACGCGCTTGCTCGACCACTTTTTCGACTTCCATTAAACGTTCACGCTCTAGATCAGTTTTATAATGACCTGACTGAGGGCAATATTTGCAATCTTCTGGGCAAGCACCAGTTTTAATCGATAATAAAGTAGAAATTTGTACTTCATTTGGATTGAAGTTTTCACGATGTACGCTAGCCGCTTTAAATAACAAATCATTGAACGGCATTTCAAATAATGCTTTTACTTCTTGGTGAGTCCAATCGTGACGGACAACTGCGTGCTCCATAATAGTCTCTTTTTTTAAATTATTGGGACGGTTAGATTGGCTTAGTCTACGACTTGACGTAACATTGTCAACGAATCGAAGTGATATAAAGTTTACATATGATTAATAAACAACCAATAGATTTAGATTTTGATCGTGAGCATATTTGGCACCCTTATACTTCTATGACTCGGCCCCTTCCCGTTTACCCAGTCAGTCATGCCAATGCAAATCGTATTTTCTTAGAAACAGGCGAAAGCCTAATAGATGGTATGGCCTCTTGGTGGAGTGCCATCCATGGTTACTGCCATCCTGTTTTAAATGAAGCAATCACCCAGCAAGTTAGCAAAATGAGTCATGTCATGTTTGGTGGCCTAACTCATGAGCCCGCTGTTGAGCTGTGTAAAAAGCTAGTCAGTATCACGCCTGAATCACTCGATAAGGTGTTCTTAGCCGACAGTGGTTCTGTGAGTGTTGAAGTTGCCATAAAAATGGCCTTGCAGTACTGGCTTAGCCAAGGTTACACCAGTAAACAAAAGTTAATGACGCCGCTTAAGGGCTACCATGGCGATACCTTTGCAGCGATGAGCGTTTGCGATCCGGTTAATTCAATGCACAGTATGTACTCAGGATTTTTACCTGAACATGTTTTTGTACCTGCGCCGAGTGCTAAATTTAATGGCGAGTTTAGCCCTGCTGAAGCTGATACGCTTGAAAGCTACTTTGCAGCTCACCACCACGATGTTGCGGCATTTATCATTGAACCCATAGTTCAAAATGCTGGGGGCATGAATTTTTACCACCCTGATTACTTAAAGCACCTACGCATTCTGTGTGATAAGTATGATGTTTTACTTATTTGTGATGAAATCGCCACAGGCTTTGGCCGCACCGGCACCTTGTTTGCTGTTGAGCACGCCAACATAGAGCCTGATATTTTATGTATTGGCAAAGCATTAACGGGCGGCATGATGACCCTATCAGCAACATTAACCACCAGCAACGTCGCTGTTGGCATTAGTGAAGGTGAAGCCGGCGTATTAATGCATGACCAACTTTTATGGGTAACCCGCTTGCCTGTGCTACAGCCTGTGCGAGTATTGATTTACTGCTCGAGCAACCTTGGCAAGAGCAAATTGAACACATAAATGATGTACTGACAGCGCAACTTGCAAAGTGTAAGCAGCTCGATGCAGTCACTGATGTGCGAACATTGGGGGCAATTGGTGTTGTAGAGCTTAATAGAAGTGTAGATGTAGCAAAGATTCAACGCTTTTTTATCGAGCAAGGTGTGTGGATACGCCCGTTTGGTAAGTTAATTTATTTGATGCCGCCTTACATAAGCGACGAACAAAGCTTAACTAAGTTATGCAATGCTATTTATGCAGCCATAGAACAGCAGGCGTATTGCTAAAAAGGAAGCTGATGCTTCCTTTTCTTTAAACTTTACCATTCAAACATATAAGCCATTTTACTTATCATGCGAAGCGGTACTTTATGTTCACAGCGCTTAGCGTAAAGATGCTGTAATGATTTATCTTTAATTTCACCAACGATCACTTCTTTTACTTGATAACCCAGTGCAGTAGCCGCTTGTGCGTAGGCGATAAATTCCCATTTTTTAATATTAGTGTTATCAACAATTACTAACGGAATTTCTTCTGCTAAGGCATTAATAAAGCGTGCAAGGTTTAGATTGTGATACTCAGGTAACTTGTACTTATCAAATTGATACTCACCTTCGCTATTGTAAAAATAATCATCTGTTGCGCACACGACATAATCACTTTCATTACCAGCTACCAACTCATCAGCAAGGCTTTGTGCGTAATATGATTTACCTGAGCCTGGTAAGCCGCGAAGAATAAAAACTTGTTTCATAGCACCTGTTATACAATTTAATTAAAGACTAAAGGACAGTAATTGTTAATAATGCCACAAAATAACCAATTAGCGCAGCGAGAATTTAAATAAACGCAAATTTTACGCAAAATATTGCTGCTATTTTACTCAATTGAAGAAAAACTACTAAAGAGTACGCCTCAATAGTTTTTTTATTTGATTTACGAGGGTAAGATAGTCGATTCAAGTGCAATGCACAGCATTATTATATTAGGCAACTTATATCATTGGAGTGAAGATGAGCCATTTAGCGATTTCAGAGCTATTAAAAGGCAAGGTTGCGGTAGACAGCCAAGTAACAGTAAAAGGCTGGATCCGTACACGCCGCGATTCAAAAGCAGGAATTTCATTTTTAGCCGTTCATGACGGTTCGTGTTTTGATCCTATTCAAGCGGTGGTACCTAATTCACTCAATAATTATGATGAAGTAACACGTTTAACTGCAGGTTGTTCTGTATCTGTAACCGGCGTTCTTGTGCCATCTGCAGGTCAAGGTCAGTCTTTCGAAATCCAAGCTAACTCTGTAGAAGTATTAGGTTGGGTTGAGAATCCAGACACCTACCCTATGTCTGCGAAGCGTCATAGCATTGAATATTTACGTGAGCACGCACACCTTCGCCCTCGTACTAACATCATGGGTGCAGTGACACGTGTACGTAACTGTTTAGCACAAGCGATTCACCGTTTTTATCACGAGCAAGGCTACTATTGGATCAGCACACCGATCATCACTGCTAGTGACTGTGAAGGCGCCGGTGAAATGTTCCGTGTGTCTACTTTAGATATGCAAAACTTACCACGTACTGATAAAGGCGACATTGATTACAGTGAAGATTTCTTCGGTAAAGAAGCATTCTTAACAGTATCTGGTCAATTAAATGGTGAGACATATGCCTCAGCAATGTCAAAAATCTATACCTTTGGCCCTACTTTCCGTGCTGAGAACTCAAACACATCTCGTCACTTAGCAGAGTTTTGGATGGTTGAACCTGAAGTTGCATTCGCAGATTTAGAAGATATCGCAAAACTTGCTGAAGACATGCTGAAATATGTTTTCAATGCAGTATTAACTGAGCGTCGTGACGATATGGAATTCTTTGAACAACGTGTTGAGAAAACAGCTATCTCACGCTTAGAAGAGTTCGTAACTAAAGATTTCGCACAAGTTGATTACACAGATGCTATCGAAATCTTAAAAGCGTGTGGCAAGAAATTCGAATACCCTGTTGAATGGGGTGTAGATTTACAATCTGAGCACGAACGTTACCTTGCTGAAGAGCACTTTAATGCGCCAGTAGTTATTAAAAACTACCCGCGTGATATTAAAGCCTTCTACATGCGTCAAAACGAAGACGGTAAAACAGTCGCTGCAATGGACGTAGTTGCACCAGGTATTGGTGAAATCATCGGTGGTTCTCAACGTGAAGAGCGTCTAGATGTATTAGATAAGCGTCTAGAAGAAATGGGCTTAAACAAAGAAGATTACAGCTGGTACCGCGACCTACGTAAATACGGCACTGTACCGCACTCAGGTTTTGGTCTAGGTTTTGAGCGTTTAGTTGCATATGTAACCGGTATGGGTAACGTACGTGACGTTATCGCCTTCCCTCGTACAAAAGGCAGCGCGACTTACTAATAAGCAACGCTATAAATTTAAAAGCCGCTTTCGAGCGGCTTTTTTAATGCTAACACACTATAATATATAAAAAATCTGGTAGAGATTTAGCAAACATATATAAATAGCCTATATTGAAAGTAGTCTAATAATTAAGAGCTCATTTTATTATGCACTTTCGCGCTATTCAGACCATTTTACTAGTAACCTCATCATTAATCGCATGCAAAGTCACGGCACTAGAAGAAGACTTAAACGCAAAGCCTATTTTTATTGCTGGTTCCACTTCTGTTTCTGCATTATTAATAGATCTTAAGAGCGAATTAAGTCAAGAATTTGGTAATAGCATACAAATAAGACCTATGGGTAGCGATAAAGGAATTATCGCAATTGCAGATAATGTCATCGATATTGGCACAAGCTCCCGATACCTCACCAAAGATGAACAGCAAAGATGGTCCTTTTTTACGGCAAATTGTTTTAGCACAAGATGCGATCACTTTTTTTGTAAATAAAAACCTCAATATCGATGAGTTATCAACTAGTACACTCAGTGCTATATATCAGGGTAAGCTCACTAAGTGGTCAGATGTTTCTCCGCATACTCCGAAACTTAGTAGTAAAAATGATGAGATTTTGCTTTTCAGCAAAGGCACAACGCACGGCAGTTTTGATGTGTTTTTAGAGTATTTACAGCTTGATTACATCAAAGAACCAGACAGTAATTTTATTCGCCTAAAAAATGCTGGAAATAGAGGCCTATTTTCTGAACAAAAAGTTGAATTATACGATCAATTTAATCAAGCGCTGGGAATTGTGCAACGAATACAAAATGCTATTGCTTATGATTCATATGGAGCAATAACAAAGCTTGAAAACGATAGAAGAATAAATAAAGTGAGTTTATTAGCAATTGATGGCGTTAGCCCGTCTATCGAAACAATTCAAAGTGGAGAATACGCTTTTGTTCGCCCATTGGTATTGATAGTTAATACACAATCACCGCGTTCAAAGAAAATAGGTGACAAATTAGCTGTATTTATAAAGTCAAAAAAGATACAACAAAAAATGCTCGATATTGGCTACCTTCCAGTAAAATAGCTTCGTAAATATAAAAAAAGCTGCGCACCTAAAAGGTGAACAGCTTTTAACAACCAGAATCGTTATGAATTACAGAGCGCTTTCAAGCTCTGGTAACACATCAAATAAATCAGCAACTAAACCATAGTCTGCGACTTGGAAAATTGGCGCATCAGGGTCTTTATTGATGGCAACAATCACTTTTGAGTCTTTCATACCCGCTAAGTGTTGAATCGCACCACTAATACCCACAGCAATATATAAATCTGGGGCAACAATTTTACCTGTTTGACCGACTTGCATATCGTTTGGTACAAAGCCCGCATCAACAGCAGCACGTGAAGCACCAATCGCTGCACCTAGTTTGTCGGCAATACCATTTAATAACGCAAAGTTTTCACCATTTTGCATACCACGACCACCTGAAATAACTACAGGTGCTGCAGTAAGTTCAGGGCGTTCTGATTCAGTTTGTTCTTCTGATACAAACTCACTCAGACCAACAGAACCTTTACCAGTAACACTCGTTACAGCTACTGGCGCTTGCTCTTGTGCAATATCAAAGCTACTTGCACGAACAGTAATAACCTTTTTGCTATCTAATGATTTAACTGTCGCAATTGCATTACCTGCATAAATAGGTCGCTTAAAGGTATCTGCATCAATAACGTCGATGATTTCAGAGATTTGCGCAACATCTAAAAGTGCAGCAACACGTGGCATAAAGTTTTTACCCGTTGTTGTTGCGCTTGCGACAATGTGTGAATAGTTATCTGCTAAAGATAAAACTAGATCAGCTAGGTTTTCTGCAAGTTGATTTGCATAAGCTGCATCATCGGCAATCAGTACATTGCTAACACCTGCAATTGACGCTGCTTGCTCGCTCATTGCAGCTAAGTTTTCGCCTGCAAGTAGTAAATCTACATCAAAGCCTAGTTTAACAGCAGCAGTAATCGTTTTATTGGTTTCAGGCTTTAGAACACCTTTATCGTGTTCGGCTATCACTAATGTTTTCATTTAGATCACCTTCGCTTCTGTTTTTAACTTTTCTACCAATGTTGCTACATCTTCTACGATGATGCCGCCACTGCGCTTTTCTGGCTCATTGACTTCTACCAGCTGCACGCGAGGCGCAAGGTCTACACCTAGGCTGTCAGCAGCAATTACATCAAGAGGCTTGCGTTTTGCCTTCATAATGTTTGGCAATGAAGCGTAGCGTGGCTCATTTAAACGTAAGTCTGTGGTTACGATAGCAGGTAGTTTAAGAGCAACTGTTTGTAAGCCACCGTCTACTTCACGCGTTACATTAACGGTACCCGCTTGAACATCGACTTTAGATGCAAAGGTGCCTTGGCCACGACCCGTTAAAGCTGCAAGCATTTGACCGGTTTGATTGTTGTCAGAGTCAATCGATTGCTTACCTAAAATAACCAGCTCAGGTGATTCTTGCTCTACAATTTTGCTCAGTAATTTAGCTACATGTAAAGATTCAAGCTTTTCTTCTGTTTCAATATGAATGGCTTTATCAGCACCGAGTGCTAAGGCCGTACGTAACTGCTCTTGAGATGATTTATTACCAATAGTCACAGCAACAACCTCAGTGGCCGTCCCTGCTTCTTTTAAACGAATAGCTTCTTCAATTGCAATTTCACAAAACGGGTTCATCGCCATTTTTACATTAGCTAGATCAACATCCGTTTTATCGGCTTTAACGCGTGCTTTGACGTTGTAGTCAATTACTCTTTTAATTGGAACGAGGACTTTCATCGTGACTCCATCAATTGTGTGTTCTCAAAGTTGACCTAAACGTCAACTTATTTATTTTATGAATTCAGACTACTTCCTGTTGACGTAAACGTCAACCTAAAATAACCTTAAAGTATTCACAGCCTGTAACGTTTCATTTGCAAGTATGAAATAAGGTTCTTTACAGCAGGTCCGTCACCGAGAAGAGGTTTATATGGTCGAACGCGAAACCATGGAATTTGATGTAGTCATCGTAGGCGCAGGCCCAGCAGGTTTATCAACTGCGATTAGATTGGCTCAACAAGCACAAGAAAAACAACAAGAATTAATGATCTGTGTGGTAGAAAAAGGCTCTGAGGTGGGCGCACACATTTTATCGGGTGCGGTTTTTGAAACCAAAGCACTGGATGAATTATTACCTGATTGGCAGTCATTAGGCGCTCCAGTTACCACTAAAGTAACGCAAGATGATATTTACTGGTTCAATAACAGTGAAAAAGCCACCAGCATCCCCCACTTTGCTAGCCCTAAAACATTCCATAACGAAGGCAATTATATTGTCTCTATGGGTAATGTATGTCGCTTTTTAGCAGAGCAAGCGGAAAACTTAGGGGTAGAAATATTCCCTGGCTTTAGTGCGCATTCTTTGATTATTGAAGACGAAACTGTGAAAGGCATTATCACTGGCGATATGGGCCTTGATAAAGACGGCAACGAAAAAGATGGTTACATGCCGGGTATGGAGCTTAGAGCTAAATATACAGTATTTGCTGAAGGTTGCCGCGGTCATTTAGGTAAAGAGCTAATCAAACACTTTGCCCTTGATAAAGATGCATCACCACAGCATTACGGTTTAGGATTCAAAGAAATTTGGCAAATCGACCCGAAAAAACACAAAGAAGGCACAGTAGTACATGGCACAGGCTGGCCGCTAACTGGTGATACCAGTGGTGGTGCATTTATGTATCACAGCGACAACAATCAGGTTGTGGTTGGCTTAATTGTCGATCTTAATTATTCAAACCCACATTTAAGCCCGTTTGATGAATTCCAACGCATGAAACATCACCCTGTCTTTAAAGATGTTTTAGAAGGCGGAGAACGTATAGCCTATGGTGCAAGAGCAATCGCCAAAGGTGGCCTGCGTTCATTACCGAAAATGCACTTCCCGGGTGGTTTACTTGTGGGTTGTGATGCCGGCACATTGAACTTTGCCAAGATTAAAGGTAACCACACAGCCATGAAATCGGGCATGGTTGCCGCTGATGTAATCGTTGCAGCCCTTAGCGACGGTAAAGAAAATGACGATTTAGTAGAATATAAATCAGCTTTTGAACAAAGCTGGGCGTACAAAGAGCTTTATCAATCACGTAACTTTGGCCCTGTTATGCACAAACTGGGTAAGTTCTTAGGCGGTGCTTATAACACAATCGATCAAAACCTATTTGGTGGCAGCTTACCGTTTAACTTTGAAGATAACATGCCAGATCATGCCACATTAGTTGCAGCTGATCAGGCCGAAAAAATCGATTACCCGAAAGCAGACGGCAAACTTAGCTTCGATAAACTTTCATCGGTGTTTTTATCAAATACCAATCATGAAGAATCGCAGCCATGCCATTTAAAGTTAAAAGATAACTCGATTCCTATTACAGTGAATTTACCTAAATTCGATGAACCAGCACAACGCTACTGCCCTGCGGGTGTTTACGAAGTACAAGAGGTTGAAGGTGAAAAAGAGTTTGTGATCAACTCACAAAATTGTGTGCACTGTAAAACCTGCGACATAAAAGATCCAAGTCAAAACATTACTTGGGTAACACCTGAAGGAGCAGGCGGGCCAAACTACCCTAATATGTAACGCACGTTACTCATTTAATTAAAATTTATCCTAAATTGCAGGGGCTTCGGCCCCTTTTTTAGGCTATGCTGAAAGTGTCGTGTTTTATAAAAGTGAGTAAAGTATGCCGTCTTCAAGTGTAACCTTTCGTTTTTTAGCTGAACCTACTGATGTCAATTTTGGCGGTAAGGTTCATGGTGGTGTGGTAATGAAGTGGATTGACCAAGCTGGTTACGCCTGTGCTGCAGGTTGGAGCGGTCATTACTGCGTAACTGTCTCAGTTGCGGGTGTAAAGTTTCAGCGCCCTATTCTGGTTGGCCAAATAGTCGAAGTGAAAGCCAGTATCGCCCACACGGGTAAAACCAGCATGCAAATCTTTATTCAAGTACGCTGTGGCGACCCTAAAACACAAAATCTAGTTGAAACCAATCATTGTGTTATAAGTTTTATTGCAATGGATGAAGCAGGCTACCCAATTGAAGTACCTTCATATACAGCTGTGACAGACGAAGAAAAGAAAATTGAAAACTATGCGATTAAAATGAAAGAGATCGCGATAGAAACAGAAACCCTATTACAAAAAGCATAAAACTAAATCGATTTAAAAACTGCACCTAGTAACTTCTACAGAGCACCCTGAAATTGTTACGACTGCCAAACTGAATGCCTGATTACAGTTTCAACAAACTGTTTAAAAAACCACTTAATGAAGCCTAAAAACAATACTTTAGGCTTTATTTTCAGCTTGGCATTGCCATTGCAATACTCCTTGTGAATGACGCGAAACATTCGTTTATTTATTTTATAAAGGAGCTATTAAATGATTAAAGCAATTTCACTTTCTGCACTTTCTTTAGCACTACTAGGTTTTAATAATGCTGCACATGCAGATATTACCGAAATGGATTCTCCGCGTATTTATACCGGTATCGGCTACGACCAATATTCTTTTGAGTTTGAAGACAGTGAAAATGACACTGACTTCGATGACGATTCACAAATGCTAAAAGGCTATATTGGTACTCAGTTTAACAAGTACTTAAGCCTTGAACTTGCTTATCAAAATTTTGATGAAGTAAGCGATATCGATTCTAAAGCTGAAATTGACGGTGTTTCACTAGCAGCACGCTTAGCAGCCCCAATTACAGATAGCTTTTCTGTTTATGCCAAAGGTGGTTGGCTAGAGTGGGATGCTGAAATTGAGCAAGACCTAGGCGAGCTTGGCAGCATCAGTGCTGACTCTGATGGCGGTGATGTATTTTATGGTGCAGGTGTAGAGTATGCTTTCACAACAAACATGCAAGTACGTTTAGAGTATGAGCGCTATAAATTAGAAGATGATATTGACCCAGATATGGACGTTGCGTCTGTATCATTCCAATACATGTTTTAATTTAGACTGCGTAGTCTAAATATTAAAAGGCAGTCTCGACTGCCTTTTTTGTGTTTGCATGTAATGCATGTAAAATGTCGGCAGATTTTCTTAACGACAATGCACAATGAGCGAATACCAATTAACTGCCGTCGGCCATATTCAATCTCCTTATAAACAAAAGTTTGCCATACCTCGCCAACCTCGTTTGGTTCCTGAAGCTAAAGCAAAGCTGGTATTCAGCAGCGATTTTAATCGTGAAGAGTTTGTACGCGGCCTCGATGAATTTAGCCATATTTGGCTGTTATTTAGATTTCATGAAACCGCAGATAAAGGTTACTCAGCAATGGTGAGACCCCCTCGCCTAGGCGGTAATGAACGTAAAGGTGTATTTGCAACACGTGCAACCTTTCGCCCAAATGCAATTGGCATGAGTGCCGTAAAATTAGAGGGTATCGAGTATAAAAATGGTCAGTTAAGCTTATTGCTTTCAGGAATCGATTTACTCGACGGCACACCTATTTTAGACATTAAGCCATATTTGCCCTACTCAGACGCAATGACCGATGCCACCGCAGGCTTTGCCGATACCCGACCAGAAACCGATATGAGCGTTGAGTTTAGTGAAGAAGCACTTGCGTTTATTGCAAAGCAAACTGAGCAACCTGAATTAAAAGCGTTTATAAGCAATGTATTAAAGCAAGATCCTCGCCCAGCTTATAAAAAGCAACGTGACTCAGAACAAAGCTACGGCATGACCTTATATGATTTTAATATTAGGTGGCATGTTCAGGACAATCATAATACAGTGACCAGCATTGAAAAATGCTAGTTTTTAGCATATAGCGCTTTAGTGTCAGTGCTTCCACTGGTAAACTTAGCGCCTTGTTATTACTCAAACGTCTTGAGTAAACGATAATAATTTTAACACTACTTGGAATAGAGATGCGTACCAGTCAATATATACTCGCAACACTTAAAGAAACTCCGTCTGATGCAGAAATTGTTTCTCATCAATTAATGCTACGAGCAGGCATGATCCGCCGCGTTGCGTCGGGTTTGTATACATGGTTGCCCTCTGGTCTACGCGTACTTAAAAAAGTAGAAAACATCGTACGTGAAGAAATGGATAAAGCAGGCGCTATCGAAATGTTAATGCCTATTATCCAACCAGCTGATCTTTGGGAAGAGTCTGGTCGTTGGGAGCAATTCGGCCCTGAATTACTGCGTATTAATGACCGTCACAACCGCCCATTTGCACTTGGCCCAACACACGAAGAAGTGATCACAGATTTTGTACGTAAAGAAGTGAGCTCTTATAAGCAATTACCGCTTACTCTTTACCAAGTACAAACAAAAGTTCGTGACGAAGTTCGCCCTCGTTTTGGTGTAATGCGTGCCCGTGAATTTACCATGAAAGATGCGTACTCTTTTCACTTAAGTGATGAGTGTTTAGAGAAAACATACCAAGTAATGCACAAAGCATACTGCAACATCTTCGAGCGCCTTGGTCTTGATTACCGCCCTGTTATCGCGGATACCGGCTCTATCGGTGGTAGCGTTTCACACGAGTTTCATGTACTTGCCGAATCAGGCGAAGATGCAATCGCATTTAGTGATGCAAGTGATTACGCTGCAAATATCGAAAAAGCAGAAGCACTGGCACCGACTGAAGAGCGCCCAGCAGCAAGTAAAGAGTTAAAAGCGTTCCCAACGCCTGATGCAAAATCAATTGCTGAGCTTAAAGAGCACTATGGTGTTAAACCTCATCGCGGCGTGAAAACATTAATCGTGTATGGCGCACCAGATGAAAACGAACAACGTGGTTTAGTTGCTCTTGTATTACGTGGCGACCATGAATTAAACGAGTTAAAAGCTGAGAAGCATCCACTTGTAGACTCACCGCTAGAAATGGCGAAAGAAGAAGACATCGTTGCTGCTATTGGCGCAAAACCAGGTTCATTAGGCCCTGTTGGTCTATCAATGCCAATTATTGTTGATCGCACAGCTAACGTTTTGGCTGACTTTGTAGCAGGTGCTAATAAAGATGGTGAACATTTCAGCGGTATCAACTGGGATCGCGATGTAGAAAACTACGAAGTGGCTGATATCCGTAATATCGTTGAAGGCGACCCAAGCCCATGTGGTCAAGGTTCACTGCAAATCAAACGTGGCATTGAAGTAGGTCATATTTTCCAACTTGGTACTAAATACTCAGAAGCAATGAAAGCTGGCGTATTAAGTGAAACAGGTAAAAACCAAGTAATGACAATGGGTTGTTACGGTATTGGTGTATCACGTATCGTAGCTGCCGCTATTGAGCAAAACAATGACCAATACGGTATTAAATGACGCAACCTATCGCACCATTTGATTTAGCGATTGTGCCAATGAACATGCACAAGTCTCATCGTATTCCTGATATTGCTGATAACCTTTACAAAGGCTTGAAAGATGCCGGTTTAGATGTGTTGTTTGATGACCGTAAAGAGCGCCCAGGTGTTATGTTTAACGATATGGAATTACTAGGTGTGCCTTTCACATTAGTAATTGGTGAGCGTAACCTTGATGAAAACAAGGTTGAGCTTAAAAACCGTCGTACTGGCGAAAAGCTAATGCTTGATTTAGATAGTGCCGCTTCTGAAATTGCCGCACTTGTTAAAGGCTAATTAAGTCTTCTCAACAAAATTTAAAAAACCGCTTCGGCGGTTTTTTTGTTTTATTAATTGTCATAGATGTTTCGCTAAAGCGTCTTTTAACTGTCATTGATTCTGCCTAGCATTTACTTTATTACACCATGAGTAAATGCCATGAATAACACCACTTGCAGTAGTAAAACCCACTATCCTGCCGTTTGGATTTCCGACGTTCACTTAGGTTATAAAGACTGCCAAGCGCAGTATTTACTAGATTTTTTAAATGCCATTGAATGCGATGTTCTGTATTTGGTCGGTGATATTGTTGATTTATGGTCAATGAAACGACAGTTTTTTTGGCATCCTAGTCATTATGATGTGCTTGCGCTTATTCAACAAAAAGCAAAAGATGGCACTCGAGTTATCTATATACCGGGTAACCACGACGAAACCTTTCGCCATTATGCCAATGATTCATTATTCGGTATCGAAGTACACAAGCAATATATCCATACCACAAAAGCCAAAAAACGGTTTTTACTGTTACATGGTGACGATTTTGACTCAGCAACGCGCTACAACAAATTAATCAGTATTGCGGGCGATGCAGGATACGATTTATTACTATTTTTAAATCGCTGGACTAATCGCATTCGGCGTTTATTTGGCGGTAATTATTGGTCATTGGCCTCCTGGATCAAAGCACGCGTGCATAAAGCACGTGAAGCTATTGATGCATTTGAAAAAGCGGCCATCCACGAAGCAAAAAAACAAGCCGTCGATGGCATCATTTGCGGGCACATTCATCACCCAGCTGTTAAAGTGGTTGATGGAATTTTATATTGCAATGATGGCGACTGGATTGAAAACTGCACTGCATTAGTAGAGAACAGCTCTGGGCGTATAGAGTTATTGCACTGGAGTGAAACTAAAAAAGTGATTCACTCGGCAGACATTAGCAAACTTACACCAAAGACTGCTTATGATAAAAACCAAGATGCAGCCTAGACCTAAACGTAAAAAGCCCCTACTCGGGGCTTAAATTTATTGTAATTTACTATCTAAATAGTACATCTTCTTTATTGAACCATTTAACACAAAACGCAAGTAATACACCTGCCACAATGACTGTCGCTAAGAAAATTAAACCCACGAGTGTGTAATCAACTGTACCTTTAATGATTTCTTTGATTGCCAGAGCTACATTTGTCACAGGAATAAATGCTGTTTTGCTCGTAAGCTCAACATTAGGCATTAAGGCAACCATAATTGGAAAAATTACACCCATGCTAAGTGGTGCCATGTAGTTTTGTGCTTCTTTAAAGGTTCGCGCATAGATAGAAATGGCTAACGCTAATGATGAGAATATTGCAGCTATAGGTAATAACAGCACAAAAATCAGCCCTAAATCTAATACAGTTAAAGAGCTAAATGCGTTTTTAACAACGGCTAAATCTACAAATGCAATGGCCACTGATATCCACACCCCCATACTGAGTACGGTAATGGTGGTTGTTGCAATAGAAGAAGCAAGTAAGGTTACAAACTTACCTAACACCAGCTGTGTACGGGTGATTGGTGTAAGTAGAAGGGTTTCGAGCGTACCGCGCTCTTTTTCACCAGCACCTAAATCAATCGCCGGATACGTTGCGCCCATCAATACCAGAGGAATAAGTAGATAAGGAATAAACCCACCAATTTTCTCACCCAGATTTTCACGTTTATCTGCAGTGTCGACCTTCACCACTTTAATAGGCTCGATAATAGCGGCTTGCTGCTGCTCTGAAACACCAAAACTTAATAGCTTTGTCGTGCGCAGTTTATCGCCATATTCTTTTGCCAGTTCTTTAACACGATCAAATAGGAAGTTGATTGCTTTTGCATCGTTATACACAACTTGCCATTCACTTTGCTTTGCATCATCTAACGTTTGCTTAGCGTCCGAAGGTAAATAGATACCCATGTCAATGGTGCCCGCTTTAACCGCTTTAGTAAGATCTTCTACTGTATTAAAGGTTTCATCACCTTTATATAAAGCAAAGCTTTTATGGTAAAACACCTTATCTGTAAACTCTTGCGCATAGTTACCATTGATAATGGCGTAAGTATGCACCTCTTGTTCTGCCTCTAACGCCGCTTGTGAACTAATAAATGCCATAACAGCAAATAATAATGGAAAGATAGCAACCGGTAATGCAACAACAAATATCAATGTTTTACGGTCACGTAACAGCTCTTTTAACTCCTTTTTAAATACTTCAAACATTACGGCTCTCCGTTAAAATATTCATAAACGCTTGGTTTAATTCTTCACTTTGACCTGCTTGTTTAAACCCATCTAAGGTGCCATCAAAGCAACTAATTCCTTGGTTTATCACCGCAACACGGTCACAAAGTAAGGCAACTTCATCTAAATGGTGCGTTGAGAAAATAACTGGCGTGCCCTGCTCTTTAAGGCCGCGAATAAAGTTAATGACGGTTTGCGTAGTCATAATATCTAAACCAGTTGTCGGCTCATCAAGAATAACCACATCAGGATGATGAACAACAGCACGGGCAATATTGGCTTTTTGCTTCATACCTGTTGAAAGGTTTTCGGCGCGTTTATCAATAAAGCTGTGCATATCAAGTAAGGTGAATAGCTCATCACAACGAGCGGCGACCGCTTTTTTACTCATGCCATGTAAACGGGCAAAGTATTCAACGTTTTCTTTAACTGTTAAACGCCCATATAAGCCAGTACTACCTGACAGAAATCCAATTGATTTGCGGCCAACTAATGGCTTTTTAACGATATCGTGACCAGAGATGGTAATGCTGCCTTCATCTGGTTTTAAGGCTGTTGAAATCATTCTAAGGGTGGTTGTTTTACCGGCACCATTTGGGCCGAGTAAACCGAGTACTTCACCTTTGTTACATTGAAAGCTGACGTCTCTTACAGAATGAAAAAACTCTTTATCTTCACGGGGGTCTACGTTATCCGTTTTATTTTTTTTATGATTCTTTTGTTAGCTTAAACTTCTTTTTAAGCCCTGCCACTTCAATCATGTGCGTTTCCTTCGTTTCGGTCTAAAGTAATCAGTGTTACTGTAAAATTCTGGATTTTCATTGTCAGTCCACCATCCCGGTACGCCTAACAAGGGTAAGGGTGATAAATTTTTATTATCACGCAAACAATCATCATGCTTAATCATCTCATAAAGACGTTGATCTAGATACGCATATTGCTCGGTTAAATCTTTACAAAATATGTCATCAGGAACAATTACAAATAATGCTTTCCCCGTTAAACCAATATAAGGCTGTGTGAGCATTTCGTAGTTAGCATGGCCAAACATAAATGGTCTAATGCTTTTACCCCACTGTTCACGCTGCTCTACAAAGACTTGCTGCCATTGGTGGTCGCGTAATTGCTGCTGCCAGCTTTGTTCAGTAATTGCCAGCACCACACCGCATTCATCAAATAAGGTCAGTGCGTTTCGGTGTTTACTACGCTCTTTTAGACCATGTAGTTTAATCTCTTCAATGTGCTGATGATTAATCAGCGCTTTGGTTTTTGGGAATAAACACCAAATAAAGCCACCAAAAAGGTCATGCCAATTTTGTTGTCTTGTTGGTACTTGCCCTGTTTCAAATATGATTTGCTCATAATAACGGGTTTCATCGGCAAACTTTTCATCTTCAACAAAGGTTATGGCTTTGCCCTGTGTAGTTTTCGCATTTAGATATTGATTAAACCACTGGCAAGATGGCCAATCTGAGAGTTTATCAATATTAAATAGCGTGGCTAGGTCACTAAAGGCACCCGTTGTAAGGTATTTCGTTGACCATTGCTCGGGAGCAGTAAATCGTTTCATTGCTTATTTTTTAACTTATTGATGTATTGTGGGTAGTTTACCGTAAAAACTGGTTCTCATTAATAGAACCTCATATACTAACGCCACCATAAAACAAAAAAAGAGCTATTATGAAACGCTATTTTCCAATGACAGTCCTTGCAAGTGCTATTCTTGCGGGCTGTGCTTCAACAAGTATCACATCAAGTGATGTCGAAAAAGCCTATCAAAGCATTAACTCAGAGCAACTAGCAGAGCACATTAAAGTGCTTGCCTCTGATGAGTTCGGTGGCCGTGCACCCTCATCGAAAGGTGAAGAGCTAACGCTTGCCTATTTAACCGACCAATTTAAAGCATTGGGTTTTGAGCCGGGTAACGGTGATAGCTTCTTACAAGAAGTACCGCTTGTTTCATTAGAAGCTGATTCAGACATGGTACTTACCATTGGCGGCAAAGATTACCAATACAAAAAAGATATGGTAATGGGTAGTAGCCGTATTAGTGCTAAGCAAAGCATTAAAGATTCTGAATTAGTATTCGTTGGTTACGGTGTTAATGCACCAGAGTACAACTGGAACGACTACGAAGGCCTAGATGTTAAAGGCAAAACCGTTGTTATGCTGGTAAACGATCCTGGTTTTGCGACGAAAAACCCTGATTTATTCACGGGCGATGCCATGACCTATTACGGTCGTTGGACATACAAATATGAAGAAGCAAGCCGTCAAGGTGCAGCAGGTGCGATTATCATCCACGAAACAGCACCGGCTTCTTACCCATGGTCAGTTGTTGAAAACTCTTGGAGCGGTGAGCAATTTGGTTTCCAAAAAGAAAATAACAACATGGACCGTGTTGCTGTCGAAGGCTGGGTAACAACTGATGTTGCTAAAGAGCTTTTCACAAAAGCAGGCTTAGATTTCGATACCATGAAAGCGAATGCGGCAAAAGGCGCTTACCATGTTGATATGGGCGACCTAACTGCAAGTGTTGAAGTAAATAACACAATTAAAAAATCAATTTCGTATAACTTTATCGCGACGTTACCGGGTAGCGAAAAGCCTGATGAGCACATCATTTATTCAGCTCACTGGGATCACCTTGGTACTGATAAAACCCGCAAAGGCGACCAAATTTATAATGGCGCCCACGATAATGCAACGGGTACTGCTGGCTTAATCGAAGTTGCTGAAGCATTCGCGACCCTACCTGAGCACCCTAGCCGTTCAATGACTTTCTTAGCCGTTACTGCTGAAGAACAAGGTTTACTTGGCTCGAAATATTATGCTGCAAATCCAATGATCCCAGCATCACAAACGGTTGCAAACATCAATATGGATAGCTTAAACCTATTAGGTAAAGTAAAAGACATCAGTGTTGTTGGTATTGGCAAATCTGAAATGGATAGCCTACTAGAAACAGCTGCAAAAGCGCAAGGCCGTACAGTATCTGGCGACCCTAAACCGTCTTCAGGTGGTTACTACCGCTCTGATCACTTTGCATTTGCAAACATGGGTGTACCAGCAATGTATGCCGGTGGTGGTAGTGAAGCCCTTGATGAAGAAACGGCAAATTACCGTAAGCGTATGAGCCTAGTGCTTCGTGGTTGTTATCATCAGCCTTGCGACCGTTACCGTGATGAATGGGATTTATCAGGTGCCGTTCAGGACCTTCAGTTATTCTATCAAGTAGGTTTTGATATCTCAGAACGAAAAGAATGGCCGACCTGGAATGCCACTTCTGAGTTCCAACGCAAATAGATGCAAGTGAGATTGATTTTCATTTAAAATCGTACTACAGTGTAACCTGATTAATTTTAAGGTTGCACTGTATGCTCTCACTAACACAAACGAGGTTTATTCCTAACAAAGCGAGGTGTTACATTACGGACAATAAACGCTTATTTTTACCCCTTTTATTACTAATTTCTTTGGCGGTACCTGCAAGCCGAGAATTCACCCTACAAGCGCTAAGTGATGCTTTTTTTCAAGTATCTGTATTTGTTGCAGCCACCTTATTAATCTATTACTACCTTATTGATAAACTTCCTCAGTTACAGCTGAGCTATCTACGCGCTAAATCAGGCATTCTAGAGGTGAGTTTTGCCTCAATTTTAGGTGCTTTACCTGGCTGTGGGGGTGCCATTATTGTGGTAACCCAATTTACTAAAAAGCAGGCTAGCTTTGGCTCTGTTGTTGCTGTCTTAACCGCAACCATGGGTGATGCCGCCTTTTTACTGTTAGCAACCCGTCCGCTTGATGGCTTATTAATGATGTTAATAGGTGTTGCTGTAGGCGTTATTAGTGGTCAATTAGTTAATACATTTCATAGCCCAGATAAATTTCAGCCTGATGAGGCTAGCGAATACAACGAGCAGCCACAATGCCAACCAAAAGCGTTAAAGTTTAGCCGACCAGTATGGAAATTTGCTTTAGTACCGAGCTTGATTGTTGCTTTTGTTATCGCCACCAATACCGACTTAAGTGTATTTGGCAGTGGTATTAATGAGGGCATTACTGTATTTGGCTCAATCATGGCACTATTCACCGTGGTTGTGTGGGCACTGTCTTCTAAAGGCAGCAGTTATAAGCAAGTAACCAGTGAAGAAGCACCTTGCACACCACCTTCAAAACTCACGAAAGTGTTAATGGACACGCACTTTGTTACGACGGGTTGTTGCCAGTTTTATGCTGTTTGAAATTCTCGTTAACCTAGTTGGTGTTGATTTAACAGCGTGGTTTTCTGAGTATGCTTATCTTGCACCGCTGGTGGCTGTGGCTATTGGCTTATTACCCGGCTGCGGGCCACAAATCGTCGTGATGACACTCTATATTCAAGGTATTATTCCATTTAGTGCGATGGCAGCCAATGCAATTTCAAATGACGGCGATGCCCTATTCCCAGCTATCGCATTAGCGCCAAAAGCGGCCTTAATCGCGACGGTGTATTCAACAATTCCAGCGCTGATACTCGGTTATGGGTTGTATTTTTACGGTAAATAGCAAATACAAAATTTACAATTAAAAAAACCAGCCGAGGCTGGTTTTTTAATGCTTACTGATTTAGCTCATCGCCATCATCATTTTTGCAGGGTCTTCTAAGTAAGACTTCCATAAGTTATTGAAGCGGGCAATTGTTCCGCCATCAATCACTCGGTGGTCACCAGACCAGCTTACTTGCATAATTGCTGCTGAAATCACATTACCTTGTGCATCAAAGCGAGGTAAATGCTGCAGTTTACCTAAAGCAACAATCGCTACCTCAGGTTTATTGATGATCGGGGTTGCAATTGTGCCGCCAATCGCACCGATGTTAGAAATGCTAATAGTGCCGCCTTTCAAATCATCCGGTGAAACACGACCATCACGTGCTGCTTCAGTTAAGCGGGTCACTTCGTTTGCAACATCTACGATACTCTTTGACTGGCATGATTTAATGTTTGGTACAAGCAAACCAATCTTAGAATCAACCGCCATACCGATGTTATGATCATCAAAGTAAGTTAGCTCGCTGCAATCATCATTTACTTGCGAGTTTAGTACTGGGAATTGCTTAATCGCTAACGACAGTGCTTTGATAAAGAACGGCATCATAGTGAGCTTAACACCCTGCTGCTTATACTGCTCTTTGAGCTCACTGCGCATTGCAATTAGTTTAGTGAGGTCAATTTCATCACAGAAAGTAAAGTGAGGAATTGTCGAAACTGAAGCAACCATTTGCTTAGCCATTGCCGCTTTAATGCCTTTAATAGGCTCTACGCGACTGCCACCAGAAGACACCACCGTTGATACAGGCTCTGCCGCTTTTGGCGAAGCTTGTTGTGATGCTGCTTGGCTTGGTGTTTCATTCAAGAAATCTTCGATATCTTGTTTATAAATACGGCCGTTTTTACCAGAGCCTGGTACTTGCGTTAAATCAACATCAAGTTCGCGGGCTTTACGACGCACAGCAGGTGAAGCAACCGCTTTCTTATTAAGTTGTTTAGTTTCACTTGCTGAAGCCGCAGGTTTCTGTGCTGGTTTAGTTGCTGCATTTGTTTGTGCTTTAACTACCGCAGAACTTACATCTGGCTCTGCACTTTGGCCGGCAATGCTCATTTGGAATAATGGGCTGTGAACCGCTGCAATATCACCCTTTTGATAATAAAGCTTTTCAACTTTACCTGTGTATTTAGCCGGAATTTGCACCAATGCTTTGTCTGTCATTACATCACACACAGCTTGGTCTTCTACAATTTCATCGCCTTCACTCACTAACCACTCAACGATTTCACACTCAACGATCCCTTCACCTATATCGGGTAAAATGAAATCTTCTAAGTGCTCAGCCGCCTCAGATGATGCTTCAGCTGCTACAGGAGCTTGAACTTCTTCACTTTGTGTTGGTGCTTCGCCATCAACATCCATTGCAAATAATGGTGCATGTACTTTCGCAATATCCCCTTTTGCATAATAGAGCTTACTGATCACACCATCATGAACAGCAGGAATTTGCACAAGCGCCTTGTCGGTCATAACATCACAAATAGGCTGGTCTTCTTTTACAGAATCGCCTTCTGCAACTAACCATTCAACAATTTCACACTCTACGATGCCTTCGCCGATATCTGGCAAGATAAAATCTTTAGACATACTGACTCCTAAAACTCTACTGATTGCTTGATCGCAGCAAGCACTTTAAGTGCATCCGGCACATATTCTTTTTCAAGTGCTAATGGGTATGGCGTATCTAAACCACACACGCGAGCAATTGGCGATTCAAGGTGTAAGAAACACTCTTGTTGAATTGTTGCAACGATTTCTGCACCAAAACCATTCGTGATTGGTGCCTCGTGGCTTACCACTAAACGACCTGTTTTAGTCACTGATTTAGCAATGGTCTCAACATCCCATGGTAAAATGGTACGTAAGTCGATCACTTCACAGCTAATACCTTGCTCTGCAGCTTTTTTAGCGGCGTCTTCGATGATTTCCATCTGAGCACCCCAAGCAAGTACAGTGACATCAGTGCCTTCTTGAACGATTTCAGCTTTACCGAGCTCGATGCTGTAATCTTCTTCTGGCACTTCACCTGTTGATGCACGGTACAAACGTTTCGGCTCAAAGAAAATAACAGGGTTATCATCTTTAATTGATGCACGAAGCAAACCTTTTGCTTGGTATGGGTTACGTGGCACAACTAACTTTAAACCAGGTGTGTGAGCAAAATAAGCTTCTGGTGATTGTGAGTGATATAAACCACCTGCAATACCACCACCGTATGGTGTACGGATTGTTAGATTGCCAACATTAAATTCATTACCACTACGGTAACGGAATTTAGCTGATTCATTCACGATTTGGTCAAATGCAGGGAAAATATAATCAGCAAATTGAATTTCAGCTAATGCAGGGGCACCGAACGCCGCTAAACCATTAGCAAAACCTAAAATACCTTGCTCAGTTAACGGAGTATTGAACACACGATGCTTACCATATTTTTCTTGTAAGCCAGATGTAGCACGGAATACACCACCAAAATAACCAACGTCTTCACCAAAAATACATGCATTTGGATGCTCTGCCATGGTGATATCAAGGGCAGAGTTAATTGCATGAAGCATGTTCATTTTAGCCATTACTTTAATCTCCCTGCAGTTGTTGGATAAGCATCAGGATGCTGCAAAATGTGCTCTTTTAGTTCTTCATATTGTTTTTGCAGTGATGGGATTGGCTTATCATACACATCAGAAATAAGGTCTTCTAATGATGGTTTTGCTACTTTTTCAGCGCGTTTAAGAGCCGCTAAAATTTCTTCACGAATTGTTTCTTTGTCTTTTGCGTCTTGCGCTTCGTCTAACCAACCTTGTTTTAATAACCACTTACGGAAACGCTCGATTGGACAGCCTTTATGTTTTGCTTCTTCATCTTTTGTACGGTAACCGCTTGGATCGTCACTGGTTGAGTGAGCGCCAAGACGATAGGCAATCGATTCAATTAAAACAGGTTCACCTTTAGTCGTTGCAATTTCACGGGCTTTTTTCGTTGCTGCATAAACAGCAAGTGCATCAGCACCATCAACACGAATTGTTGTAATGCCATAGCCAACACCACGTGATGCAATACCATCACCTTTAAATTGCTCATCAGCAGGTGTAGAAATCGCATAACCATTGTTACGAGCAAAGAAAATTACCGGTGCTTCATGAACTGCGGCCATATTTAAACCAGCATGGAAATCACCTTCAGACGCAGCGCCTTCACCAAAGTAACAAATAGTGATGTTATCAATAGTGCTGTTTAACTCACCGGTTTGGGCATCAATATGACGAACTTTTTGACCATATGCATAACCTGTTGCTTGCGGAATTTGTGTACCAAGCGGTGATGAAATAGTCATGTAGTTAAGTTCGCGTGAGCCATAGTGAATTGGCATTTGGCGACCTTTACCCAAATCTTTTTCATTTGAGAACATTTGATTCATGAATTGGTCAAGGCTAAAACCACGATAACGTAAAGCTGCTTGCTCACGGTATTGGGCCATGATCATATCGTTTTGATCAAGCGCTGCAGCTGATGCTGTTACAGCCGCTTCTTCGCCTAGACATTGCATATAAAAGCTAACACGGCCTTGACGCTGTGCTGCTTGCATACGCTCATCAAGTGCTCTAATAAAACGCATTGTTTCATATAGACGGATTGCCGTTGCTTTGTCGATATCAGGTGCGGTTGCACCTTCGTAGATGTCGCCTTCCTCATTAAGAATACTTAATGTAGGGATCGTTAATGCGTGACCATCAATAAATGACAGTTCATGATTAATGTTTAGCGATACGTTATTTGGATTACTCATAACCTACCTTCTTTCGTTGTCAGAAACCTACGCTACTGCCCTTAATTATATTTTTATCAGCATGAGCTGTAAGGATAAAGTTTGCGCAATATTCAATCTAATTAAATTAAACTGCCGTCACTTTACGTTAACGTAAGTTGTTATTCAACTAATCATAGACGAATAGATGACAAATGGCTAAAAACGCATGGAAAGTTAACTATACAACAAGATAAATTCTTTATAGTCATATAGTTAACTAAATTTAGATGGGTGTTAATGCAGAGATTTTAAATAAAGTTGCTATCAACTTGCATTGGAATAACGGTAAGCAAAGCACGCTGACCTAAGGCTACATCAGCGTTTGGGAAGATAATAGCTTCACCGTCTACTTCCGCTTCATATCTGGTCTGACCATCAGTTGCCATTAATTCGCCCTTTGCGAAACCGGTGAAATTTTCCACATCATCAGCAAATGGAAAACTAAAGTCTTCGCAAGTACGGTTTATTGTTCTATATACAGAAAACAACTCGAAATCTTCTGCATTGAATTCTTTATATTCAACAGATTTTTGACTAATTAATGCAATTAAGGTTTGTTTGGTTTTCTCAAATCGCGACATGTCGTTTTCGCCAAATGGTTTTACTTGGCCAAGTTCTACCGTAAATGAGTCAGCTCCATGTACAAACGACGAGTAGTAACTGAAGGTAGTTGCCGCTGATTTCATCATTAGTACCGTGTTTACGCCACAGCTAAGTAAAAATTGCAGTTGTGATTTTTTCCACGGTTTACCATGTAAGAAAGGATACACTGCGAACTTTTCATTTTTAGAGCCACGAATTGCTGTGTGAAGATCATAATGAAAACGCTCACTGTCCTGGTTGCCTCTAGCAAAGAAATCAGTAACAACGTCTTCAAGTAGCTTTGCACGAACTCGCTCAGGGTTTGAAGCAATGCCTTCTACAGTATGATGACCATTAAACAAACGGTTTAAGTTTTCATCTACAAAACGCTTACCGATATTAATAGATTTAGGATTACCATAAATAAACAGTACACGCTGCTGCAAGGTAAGTTGTTCTGTAATGATTGACTTGATTAAATGATCGCAGATTTCAATTGGCGCAGTTTCGTTACCATGTACCGCACTTGAAAGTACAATATCTTTGTTTATCTGCTTCGCAGGTTGAAACTCAATGATACCCGTGTCGTGAACAGTGACATCAGTACCGTTTTCAAGGGTAAATGCACAAGGTTCGAGTGAAAATTCATTGTTACGGGTCAGGGTTAAAAAGTCGCCAGTACTTTTTAATTGTTCGAGATATGAAGGCGTTGAATAGCTCATTGTTCTATCCTAAAAATGCGTGAGAGTAGAATACAAAAACGGCTGAGAAACTCAGCCGTTTTAATAGGTAAAAGAGGAATTAGCTAATTACTGAATCAACCAGCTTTTTCGCTTCTTTTTCTAATAATGCTAAATGTTCTTCACCTTTGAATGATTCAAGGTAAATTTTATAGATGTCTTCAGTGCCAGATGGGCGTGCAGCAAACCAACCGTTTTCAGTAACAACTTTTAAACCGCCGATAGCAGCGTTATTACCAGGAGCATGGGTTAGTTTTTGCGTAATGGCATCACCCGCTAAGGTACTTGCAGTTACATCATCCGCTGATAACGCTTTTAAACGTGATTTTTGTTCTGCATTAGCTGGCGCATCAATACGTTTATAAATAGGCGCACCGAACTCTTGCTCAAGTTCTTTATAAAGCTGTGATGGTGTTTTACCTGTTACAGCTAAAATCTCTGCAGCAAGTAGACCTAAGATGAAACCATCTTTATCAGTGTTCCAAACTGTACCATCAAAGCGTAAGAATGACGCCCCAGCACTTTCTTCACCACCGAAAGCAAGGGTACCTTTGCTTAGAACTTCAACAAACCATTTAAAGCCTACCGGTACTTCTTTTACTTCGCGGTTATTACGTGCAACGACTTTATCAATCATGCCGCTAGATACGAGCGTTTTACCAATTGCGACCTCTTTTGACCATTCACGGTTATTTAATAAGTAGTCAATTGCAACTGCTAAAAAGTGATTTGGATTCATTAAGCCGTCAGGTGTAACGATACCATGGCGGTCATAATCAGGGTCGTTACCAATACCGATATCATAGTCATCTTTTAATGCAATAAGGTTTGTCATTGCATAAGGTGATGAACAATCCATACGGATTTTGCCGTCTTTATCTAAAGGCATAAACGAAAATGTTGGGTCAACAGACTCATTTACGACCGCTAAGTCTAAATTATATTTTTCTGCAATGACTGGCCAAAAGTTGATACCAGAACCACCAAGTGGATCCACACCAATTTTGATTTTCGCATCGCTAATTGCTTTTAGATTAACGATATTAACTAAGTCATCAACATAAGGAGTAATTAAGTCTTGGTACTTAATAAAACCAGAACGTGATGCTTTAGCATATGGAAATAACTCTACTTCAACTAAGTCTTCTAAAAGTAATTGATTTGCTCTGTCTTCAATCCACTTAGTAACATCAGTATCTGCAGGGCCACCATTTGGCGGGTTATATTTAAAACCACCGTCTTCTGGCGGATTATGTGAAGGCGTTACCACAATACCATCAGCAAGTTCATTTGGGTTTTCTTTGTTATGGCAAACAACAGCATGACTAATTACCGGCGTTGGCGTGTAATCGTCATTTTCTTGTGCAATGACTTGCACTTCGTTTGCAACAAGTACTTCAATAGCAGAGTTAAAAGCCGCTTCACTCAATGCATGTGTATCTTTACCTAAGAAAAGTGGGCCAAAAATATTGTTTTCTTTACGGTAATCACAAATTGCTTGAGTGATCGCTAAAATATGCGATTCATTAAATTTTACATCGAAAGAACAACCACGATGGCCAGACGTACCAAAAGCAACACAATGTTCTGGGTTTTGTTCTAGGTCAGGTTCATTTAAGTAATAAGCCGAGATCAGTTTTGGTACATTCACTAAGCTTGATTGCGGTGCAGGTTTACCTGCATCTGGATGAATCGCCATATTATTTCCTTATGGATTATAAGTAATCACGAATTTTTTCTGCTTCATCTGCGCTGTAGCCTAAGCACAGTGCTACTTCGTGAAGCATCATTTTTTTTCTGGTTGTATTTGAATTTGTCATCACCCAATACTCAGTATCAGTGATATTTTTTGGATTCATGCTGCTACCGCTTTCCAGCAGTGCTTCTTTGCTTGTGGCAAAATAAACTCGATCACGGCCTTTAATTTCAAGCACGTTAGCAAAATCTTTTTTATGCGTTCTATATAAAGCAGCAAGTATAAATAAGAATCGACCAACAACACCTTTTTGCATTGCCAGCTCTTCTTTGTTTAATACATTAAACACATTACCTTTCACTTGTGTCGATGCTGTGACAGTTTCTGCAGCCTCTTCAACATTTTCGTTGCTAGGTTCAGGGCTTGATTCTTGTTCTGCTTGTTCTTGTACTTCAACAACTGGGGTTTCTTGTTCAGTTTTAGTAGTTGTTTCAACTGGGGCATTGGTGCCATCAGAGAGGTTTAATAAACGACGCAAAATGGTTGATGCACTTTCACCAATACTTTGCGTGTTGCTTGCAATGTATTGATATAACTCGTCGTCTATGTCGATTTTTTTCATGTTATTCCTGTCTTTACGGGTCACATTTTAAAAGTTCTCAATGATTATACCTAAGCTCGCAGCAATTCTCTATGTTTTGCATTTTGTAATTTCACTAGGCAAAATACTGCCATTAAAAATAGGAGTTGAAAATGCTATTAAACTACCAACAAATGGGTCAAGGTTCAGACGTTGTATTGATCCACGGTTTGTTTGGCTCACTTGAAAACCTCAATGTAATCGCAAAAGCATTAGCTGAAAATTATCGTGTAACGAATATCGATTTACGTAACCACGGTAAATCATTCCATAGCGATACCATGAATTATCATGCTATGGCTAAAGATGTCAGTGAGTTACTTGAACATCTAACTATTAGTAAAGCGCACATCATAGGTCATTCAATGGGTGGCAAAGTGGCCATGCAATTAGCACTTAATCACCCTTCACTTATCGATAAGCTTGTCGTGTTAGATATTTCTCCTGTTGCTAATAACCCTCGCCACAGTGCCATTTTTGCAGGCCTAAACGAAGTTGCACAGTCTAATATCACAGATAGAAAATCGGCTGATGAAATACTTGCCAAGCACATTGAGGAAATGGGCGTACGTCAATTTTTATTAAAAAGCTTTGCTAAAAATGATGAAGGTCACTATCAATGGCGCTTTAATTTAGCTGTTTTATACCAGCAATATGAAAATATTTTAGCGCAAGTTAGTGAAAATGATTCTTGTTTATGTGATACTTTGTTCATTAAAGGTAATGATTCTGACTACATTTTAGCAGAGCACCGCCCTGCTATTATGGCGTTGTTCCCTAATGCAAAAGCAAAAATTATTCATGGTGCTGGTCACTGGCTACATGCCCAAAAACCACTTGCTGTTAATAAAGCAATCAGCGATTTTTTAGCTCATTAATAGGGCTGATTAAATTCGCTGTTTTTGATCGTGCGCACTAAATTATTACAAATTTGTGTGGTATAGTACGCGCCGTTTAATTTAAAGGTTTATACGTTGATGGTCAGTCAGTTAATTAACGAATTTGATACCTTAGGGTTGTATTTTGGCTTAGCCGGTATTTTCTTTTTTATTGGAATGGCAATTCAAGACGTCCTTAAAAAAGGTGATGTACCACGATTTGGCCGATACATCGTTTGGTTAGTGCTATTTTTAGGCTGTTCTGGGTTTATAGCGAAAGGACTTATTCAAGCCTTCTGGCAAGGCGCAGGTGTGGGCTAGACATGGCAAAGTCAGAAACAGATAGAACAACACCCGATTTATTTGAATACGAAAAGCGTCCAGGTAGGCCGAAAACAAATCCCCTACCTCGCGATATGCAATTAAAAGTAAATAAACGTAATCAAATAAAACGAGATAAAGCACGTGGTTTAAAGCGTGTAGAATTTAAGGTTTCATCACAGTTATATCAAGCATTAAGCGATATGGCAGATGCGCAGAATATTAGCCGTAGCGCGTTGATTGAAACAATTTTACAAGAAAGATTGGCTATTGATAGATAGAAGGTTTTAAATCCATGTCAAGCGTAGGTATTTTTTTCGGAAGTGACACAGGCAATACTGAACACGTAGCTAAAATGATTCAAAAAGAATTAGGTAAAAAGCTTGTTGCTGTTCACGACATTGCAAAAAGTTCTAAAGAAGAGATTGCTGAATTCGATTTATTGTTATTCGGTATTCCAACTTGGTACTACGGTGAAGCTCAATGTGACTGGGATGATTTTTTCCCTGAATTAGAAGAAGTTGACTTCGAAGGTAAACTTGTTGCTATTTTCGGCTGCGGTGACCAAGAAGACTATGCAGAGTACTTCTTAGATGCAATGGGCATGATCAACGATATCGTTACTGAGCGTGGCGCAATCGTAGTGGTCATTGGTCAACTGAAGGCTACGACTTTGAAGCTTCAAAAGCACTCGTAGATGACAGCAACTTTGTTGGCCTTGGTATTGATGAAGACCGTCAACCAGAGCTTACTGAAAAGCGTGTTAAAGACTGGTGTGCTCAGGTTTATGACGAAATGTGTTTAGCGGAACTTGCTGATTAATAACAAGTACTACTCGCATTTACTAGCTGATGTAAAGATGCACAACCAGTTCATTTTTGTTTGAAAAATCGGCAAATAGACGAATTGTTCTTTGCACTTAGTAACTAGGCACGTTATTCTAATAGTTGCTAATGTGTCGTGTGCATCTTGATGATGCCTAGTATAACTAAATAAAATTGAGACAGATTGAATGACTGATCACAACTTGGAATTAAAAAAAGCAGGGTTAAAAGTAACCTTGCCACGTATTAAAATTTTAGAGATTCTACAATCTCCAGACAACCAACACATCAGCGCTGAAGATGTCTATAAAATTCTTTTAGACAAAGGCGAAGAGATTGGTCTTGCAACTGTCTACCGTGTTCTTAACCAATTTGATGATGCAGGTATTGTATCTCGCCACCACTTCGAAGGCGGCAAGTCAGTATTTGAATTATCAGGTAGCACTCACCATGACCACTTAGTGTGCCTAAAATGTGGTAAGGTAGTTGAGTTTGAAGACGACACTATTGAACGTCGTCAAGAAGAAATCGCAACAGAGAATGGTATTAAACTGACGAACCACTCTCTTTACCTATATGGTGAATGTGAAGACACTGCTGCGTGTAAAGAATACGCTGAATCAAATAGCTAATTAGCTATTTGATTCAGATATAAAAAAACCTGCTTAAAGCAGGTTTTTTTATATCTATTTGAAATCGATTAGATGATTTCTAATAGCTCAACGTCAAAGATTAACGTTGAGAAAGGAGCGATTGCTGCACCAGCACCGCGCTCACCGTAAGCAAGTTCGTGTGGTACGTATAAACGCCACTTAGAACCAGTACCCATCATTTGCACTGCTTCAGTCCAACCTTTGATTACACCGCCAACTGGGAATTCAGCTGGTTGACCACGCTCGTATGAGCTGTCAAATACTGTACCGTTGATTAGTGTACCGTGGTAGTGTGCACGGATTGTTGAATCTGCAGTTGGTTTTTCACCGTCGCCTGCAGTAAGTACTTCGTATTGAAGACCTGATTCAGTTACTGTTACTTCAGGACGTTTTGCATTTTCTTCTAAGAATGCAATACCTTCAGCTGCAAGAACTTTAGCTTCTTCTTCACGACGAGCTTGGATCTCAGCGTTGATTTTCTCAAAAGCTGCTTGAATTTCTGGGATTTCAACTTGGAAATCATTACCAGTGTATGCGTCTTTCATACCTTCAAATACAGAATTTAAGTTTAAACCTTCGAATGGATTCGCTTTTAATTGCTCACCCATTTGTAAACCAATACCGTAACTTGCTTTTTCAGCGTCTGTTGTAAAATTATCTGACATGTTTTAATTCACGTTTATTTAGTTAAAAGACGTGCTCATACTAACATAAAAAAACAACGAATATCGCCTAGTTTTACTGCGTTTGCTCAGTGTTTGCACTAATTCGCTGCTTTATTTTATCAATTACAAATGTCGCAACAGGTAATGTAGCGATCATCGAAGCAATAAAAAAGCCGCTCATTAAACCATCTTTGCCTAACATAATTAAAGGCACAGCAATAAGACCCACAGTAGAAATCACACATGCTGCAATAACAGGCCAATGCTTGTCGTATTTGCCAATAAGGTGCCCTACTAACACATTAAACCCAATACCATAAGCGATTGAAGATATTAGCCCGTAATCAGGCTGCGCATCATGGTCATAGCTACAAGTACATTGATCCCGCTGTGATAAAAATAAGAAAAGATACACCAAAGCAGAACATGTTTAACAATGCGCATTAGTGTAGAAGAAGACTCGCTTGCCGACATTACTTATCTCCAGATAGCAAAAAACCGCCCTAAAGGCGGTTTTTCTAAATAATGGTGGAGAGATAGGGATTTGAACCCTAGAGGGGCTACAAACCCCTGCCGGTTTTCAAGACCGGTGCATTCGACCACTCTGCCATCTCTCCGTACGGCGCGCATAATAGTGTTTACTGCGTTCGTTGTAAAGCCTTAAATGTAAAAAACTTTAAAAAAGTAATTTTAATAGTACTGCTTCGGACGCTTTGCGATTAAAGAGCAAACTAAACAAACAATTAAACTAACAATTGCAAAACCTGAGCCCTGCACTATTACGTCAATTTTATTGAGGTTATAACTCGGTACAATAACTAATGCGAAGGCGGGTAAGCAGGTGATCGTTAAAACGTAGCAACAAATTTTAAAAGCGCGGCCGAAATCGAAACGTTTAGTGCTTTGCATCCACCATGTCAATAGAAGTAATACCACTACAGCAGACAAGCCAAGGTAATGAGGTTGTTTTGTAGACATGGCAACAAAAAATGTGACAACAGCGCCAACTAAGCCCCAAATTGACCAAGCGAACCAATTTTCTTTTTCACGTAAAAATAAGTTTCCCATTGTTCTCGTCTTCTTTATCGTTATTTTTTTAAGACTTTCCATACGTTAACAAAAAATAACCGATTAAAAAACACACTGAAGAAGAATTATTTCGTTTTTTGCATCCGTGCGCTTCTTACAGCTAAGCTAAATCTAAAAAAACTAACATAAGTAAGCTTAATAGTGTCTGACTGCTTAACTGCAAAAAAGTTCCTACTATTTATAAATTCTCAAAAAACGTCTCTGGCTTGTGTCTGATAGGTTTTTTAATGTCTATTTCTGGCGTACCTAAATAGAGGTAACCAACAATCTCATCTTGTTCTTTACAACCGAGTGCCGCTTTAACAGCTGGGCTCTGTGCAAAATAACCTGTGCGCCAAATCCCCCCTAAACCTTGGGCGAATGCCGCTTGTTGCATTGCAAGTACAGCGCAGCCTGCACTTTGTACTTGTTCAATACGTGGCACTTTTGGGTTTTCAGTTACATCTGCAATGGCAATGATCATCATCGGAGATCGCAGCGGTAGTTCTTTAGCGCGCTCAATGGTTCTATCATCTTGGTTTTCAGCAACAGTGGCCTGATGATAGATATTGCCTAATTTATTACGTGCATCGCCTTCAACGACAATAAATCGCCAAGGAGCAATACAGCCATGATCAGGCACTTTAATGGCCGCTCGCTTAATAATTTCAAGTTGTTCTGCAGTAGGTCCAGGTGCGATAAGGCGAGGATCTGATTGTCGAGTTTGTAATAGCGTTAAAGCGTCCATGAATATTCCGTAAATGCTTAAGTACGACGCCCCTTAATAATCGGGGCAGAAAACCCAAGCTTATCATTTATCTTTATGAGCAAGAAAGCTATTCGATACTTTTCTAGTTAACCAATAATCTAAACTAACGTAACGACCACCCCCTGTAAAAAATAAACTCAATAACATAACAAAATATATGGCAGAAAACTCAATACCATTATTTAAGATCACAGGTTTTCCTTTCGCATAGAGGTACTCTGTATAACCATGCGTTTCTAGCAACTCACGCATTTTGGTTAATCTTTCGCTGGCTTCATCAGAATTAACTAGGCTAGCTTCACTACCAGGTATTTCAAGCCAATTGAGTACTCTCGCTGGGCTGGTGCTGGCATCGGTAGGTGTTACAGCAAACCAGCCATTACTGGCATGCACTGTTGTCGCTGCAACCAGCATGGTGATCATCAAAGGAATTGCGGTTAAACGAGTAAATAAACCCAATAATATAAAGATCCCCCTAAAAACTCAGTCCATGCAGCTAAAAAGGCCAATACAGAGGGCATGGGTAAACCTAAACCCCAGTCACTATTTCCAAACCATGCAACAATATCTTCAGATGCTAAAAAGTATTGATAAAAATGAGTAACATCACCGCTTAAAGCAAGCTTATTAAAGCCTGCAATGATCATCACTGGGGCTAAAATCAAGCGAATTAATAGATTCGGTAGTCCATCTAAAAAGTGCAGTTTCTTTAAGGTGTATTGGTAAAGGGGTATTAGGTGTGTGTTCAACATAGCGGTCTCGTGACTAAATAGATTAATCACACAGACCGCACGTTTTCTAGTTTTCTTTCAATTAAATTTTACGAGCGACTTGTAACGCTTCAAAAATAGCACGTTTAGCATCGATAGCAGCAGCTAGTTTTGCGCCACCAATAACGTGTACTTTCGCGTTTTCGGTTTGATTGTCGAACGTTTCAGTATTTGACACCTGACCAATACAAGCAATCACGGTATCAACATCGAGGATTTGCTCTTCACCTTTTACCGTTATCTTCAAACCTTGCTCATCAAAGCTTAGATATTGGCACTCAGCGATTTGTTTAACACCATGCTGTTTGGCAACTTGACGGTGGATCCAACCCGTTGTTTTACCCAGTTCACTACCAAAACGCCCTGCACTTCGCTTAAGCATGTAAAGTTGACGATTGTCTTTTTCAGGCGCAGCTTCGCACTCAATACCCCATTGAGTTTTGAATTGCTCAATTGTTTGGCCTTTGTGTTCACTTAAAAAGGCAACCATATCAAAACCGATACCACCGGCACCTAGAATCGCAATTTTCTCACCGAGTTCTACTTCACCACGAATTACTTCATCATAAGCGAATACACGTTTGCCATCACCGCATTCTATTTTGGCTTCGCGCGGACGTACGCCTGTTGCAAAAACAACATCATCGTATTGATTGAGCATATTGTCAGTAAATTCAGTACCGAGTTGTAAATCGACATTTAAACGCTTTAATTCATTAGTAAAGTAGTTAAGGGTATGGTTAAAGTCTTCTTTACCCGGCACTTGCATGGCTAAATTAAATTGGCCACCCATTTGTTCTTTACGTTCAATTAAAGTCACTTTGTGACCTTTCGCTGCTAAGTAACAACTTGCAGCAAGGCCAGCAGGGCCAGCACCCACAACCAGAACTAATCGAGAAGATGGAGCTTTTTCAAGGCTGTAATCTAACTCAAAAGCCGCTTGTGGGTTAACCAAACAGGTGGCACGTTTATTTTTAAACACATGGTCTAAACAGCCCTGATTACAACCAATACAAATATTGATTTGCTCAGACTTATTATTAACGTATTTATTGAAAAACTCTGGGTCTGCTAATAAAG